>NZ_JBAQKH010000001.1:0-27358 GCF_049300855.1 Pseudomonas sp.
GAGGTTATATCGGTTGGGCGTTCTTGCGACTCGCCGCCGCCGTCACCGCATAACCAATCAACGCCGCCAGAATCGAGCCGGTCAAAATGCCCATCCGGTCCATCCCGGCGTAATCGCTCACGCCCGGTTCAAACGCCAGCGAGCCGACAAACAGGCTCATGGTGAAGCCGATACCGCAAAGGATCGCTACGCCCATGACCTGACCCCAGTTGGCGCCTTGGGGCAGGGTGGCGATGCCGATCTTCACGGCCAGCCAGGTCAGGCCGAACACACCGACGGTCTTGCCCAGCAGCAGGCCTACCGCAATCCCCATTGGCACGTGGTGAGTGAAGCTTTCGACAGTGACACCGCTCAGTGAAAGGCCAGCGTTGGCGAAAGCGAACAGCGGCAGAATGCCGTAGGCCACCCACGGGTGCAGCGCATGTTCGAGAGTCAGCAGCGGCGACGGCTCGGCGTTTTTCGTGCGCAACGGGATGCAGAAGGCCAACGTCACGCCCGCCAGCGTTGCATGGACACCGCTCTTGAGTACGCAAACCCAGAGGATCAAACCAATGATCATATACGGACCGAGCTTGACCACTCCAAGCCGGTTCATCGCCACCAGCGCCGCGATGCACGCCGCCGCCAGACCCAGCGACAGGGTCGAGAGTTCGCCGGAATAGAAGATCGCGATGATCACGATGGCGCCGAGGTCATCGATGATCGCCAGGGTCATCAGGAACAGCTTCAGCGACACCGGCACGCGCTTGCCGAGCAGGGCCAGCACGCCGAGGGCGAAGGCAATGTCGGTGGCGGTCGGGATCGCCCAGCCATCGAGGGCTGCCGGGTTGTCACGGTTGAGGAACCAGTAGATCAGCGCCGGCACCAGCATGCCGCCGATCGCGGCCGCGCCGGGCAGGACGATTTGCGAGGGCTTCGACAGTTGGCCGTCGAGCACTTCGCGCTTCACTTCCAGGCCGATGAGCAGGAAGAACATCGCCATCAGACCGTCGTTGATCCACAGCAGCAGGGGTTTAGCGATTTTCAACGCACCGATCTGCGCCACCACCGGGGTGTCGAGCAGGCCGGTGTACAGCCACGACAGTGGCGAGTTGTTGATAATCAGGGCGAGGACAGCCGCGGCGATCAATAACAGACCGCTGGCAGCTTCCAACTGAAAGAAACGCGTGAAAGTGCTACGCAGAGGCAAGGTCGCTCTCCATCGAATCGTCAAAAAGGTGGGACACCCTAACCCGTACCGTTAGTTGTTAAAACAAAAGTTATATTCTTTTTTGTTATATGTCGTTACAAGGTGTCTGGCTCAAGTCACGCTGAGCCTAGCAGTTGCCTGACATATTGAGACTCAGCTGTATCTGTGCGGGCTGTAGGTTTTTTCCTAAGCTGATGAGTGAGCCCTTTGAACAGATTCTTCTCCTGCCCGATTCAACGAGAACCCTCACCATGAGCGACAACCGACAGTGGGCCCGCGAAGCCATCCGCATTATCGAGGCGGATTTCCAGCGCAGCGCCGACACCCACCTGATTCCTTTGCCGTTGCCGGGTTTTGCGGGCATCGAGTTGTATTTCAAGGATGAGTCCAGTCATCCGACCGGCAGCCTCAAACATCGTCTGGCCCGCTCGCTGTTTCTCTATGCGCTGTGTAACGGCTGGCTGAAACCCGGCGCGCCGGTGATCGAGGCGTCCAGCGGTTCGACGGCGATTTCCGAAGCGTACTTCGCGCGGATGCTCGGCCTGCCGTTTATTGCGGTGATGCCGGCGACCACCTCCAAAGAGAAGATCGCGCAGATCGCCTTCTACGGTGGCCAAAGCCATCTGGTGAAAGATCCCACGCAGATCTACGCCGAATCCGAGCGTCTGGCCCGCGAGCATGGCGGCCACTTCATCGACCAGTTCACCTACGCTGAACGCGCCACCGACTGGCGCGCGAACAACAACATCGCCGAGTCGATCTTCCAGCAGATGCGTTATGAAAAGCACCCGGAACCGAGCTGGCTGATTTCCAGCCCCGGTACCGGCGGCACCACCGCGACGCTCGGTCGTTACGTGCGCTATCGCCAGCATTGCACGCGCGTGCTGTGCGCGGATGCCGAGCGTTCGGTGTTCTTCGATTACTACCAGACTGGCGACGCCAGTTTGCGCCTGGAGTGCGGCTCGCGGATTGAAGGCATTGGCCGGCCGCGCGTCGAGGCGTCGTTCCTGCCCAAGGTGATCGATGCGATGGTCAAGGTGCCAGACGCCTTGTCGCTGGCGGCCATGCATTATCTGGCGCAGCGGCTGGGACGGCATGTCGGCGGGTCGAGCGGGACCAATCTGATCGGCGCCTTGATGGCGGCGCAGCAGATGAAAGCGGCGGGGGAGTCGGGGTCAATCGTGGCGATTCTGTGCGATGGCGGCGAGCGGTATGCCGACACCTATTACGATCAGGATTGGCTGAAGGCGCAGGGGTATGAGTTGGCCGGGTTGATCGAGGCGGTGGCGGCGAGTGCCGAGCGCGGCGAGCCGCTGCCGACTTCAGTCCTGCGCGCCAATATCTGAAGGAACGCAAAAACCAATGTGGGAGCGAGCTTGCTCGCGAAGGCGTCATCTCATTCAACATCATCATTGACTGAAATAGCGCTTTCGCGAGCAAGCTCGCTCCCACAGGGTTTTGTGTTGGGTCAGCGAGTGCTGATCAAGCTTCGAGGCCGAGAATATCGCGCGCCACGGCTTCAGCAATGCGAATCCCGTCAACACCCGCCGACAGAATCCCGCCCGCATAACCCGCGCCTTCACCGGCCGGGAACAAGCCCTTCACGTTCATGCTTTGCAGCGTTTCGTTACGGGTAATCCGCAATGGCGAAGAGGTGCGCGTCTCAATGCCGGTCAACACCGCATCATGCAGCGAGTAGCCGCGAATCTGCTTCTCGAACGCCGGCAACGCTTCACGAATCGCTTCAATCGCAAAGTCCGGCAGCGCCAGGGCCAAGTCGCCCAGGGCCACGCCCGGTTTGTACGACGGCTCGACTTCGCCCAGTTCGGTCGAAGGAATGTCGTTGATGAAGTCGCCAACCAGTTGCGCCGGGGCTTTGTAATCGCTGCCGCCGAGAATAAAGGCGTGGGATTCCAGGCGTTCCTGCAACTCGATGCCGGCCAGCGGCCCCCCCGGATAATCGACTTCCGGGGTAATGCCAACGACGATGCCGGAGTTGGCGTTGCGCTCGTTACGCGAGTACTGACTCATGCCGTTGGTAACCACGCGATTCGGCTCGGAGGTCGCCGCGACCACGGTACCGCCCGGGCACATGCAGAAGCTGTAGACCGAGCGGCCGTTCTTGGCGTGGTGCACCAGTTTGTAGTCGGCGGCACCCAGTTTCGGGTGGCCGGCGTACTTGCCCAGACGCGCACGGTCGATCAGCGATTGCGGGTGTTCGATGCGGAAACCCACCGAAAACGGCTTGGCTTCCATGAACACGCCACGGCTGTGGAGCATGCGGAACGTGTCACGGGCGCTGTGGCCGAGGGCCAGAACCACGTGTTTCGAATGCAGGGTTTCGCCGCTGGCCAATTGCACGCCGACCAGTTGGCCGTCTTCGATCAGCACGTCGGTGACGCGTTCCTGGAAGCGTACTTCGCCGCCCAGTTCACGGATCTGCTCGCGCATGTTTTCGACCATGCCGGTCAGACGGAACGTACCGATGTGCGGTTTGCTGACGTAGAGGATTTCTTCCGGGGCGCCGGCCTTGACGAACTCGTGCAGGACTTTACGGCCAAGGAACTTCGGATCCTTGATCTGGCTATAGAGTTTGCCGTCGGAGAACGTGCCCGCGCCGCCTTCGCCGAACTGCACGTTGGACTCGGGGTTGAGCACGCTTTTACGCCACAGGCCCCAAGTGTCTTTGGTGCGTTGACGGACTTCGGTGCCGCGTTCGAGGACGATTGGCTTGAAGCCCATTTGTGCCAGCAGCAGGCCAGCGAAGATTCCGCACGGGCCGAAACCGACGACGATCGGGCGCTGGCTCAGGTCGCTCGGCGCTTGACCGACGAATTTGTAGCTGACATCCGGCGCCACGTTGACGTTACGGTCGTCGGCGAACTTGCCCAACACCTTGGCCTCATCGCGCACCTGGAGGTCGATGGTGTAGATGAAGCACAGTTCGGAGGACTTTTTTCGCGCATCGTAGCTGCGCTTGAACAAGGTGAAATCGAGCAAGTCATCGCTGGCGATGCCCAGGCGCTGCACGATGGCAGGGCGCAGGTCTTCTTCGGGATGGTCGATTGGCAGCTTGAGTTCAGTGATTCGTAACATGGCGAGGATCCGGATTCGCGGGGCGCACAACTGCGCCAGGGCGTTTGAAGGCCGCGATTATAAGCCGCAAAGGCCGGATCCGGTGAGGCTAAAACGCTCAGTCGTTACGCGATCCGCCGAAATACCCGCAACCACGCTGCACCTGACCGTCGATGCGCAACTCGGCGCTCATGTGTTGCACGCTACCGGTGCTGCTGTCGACGCAGCGCTGTGGCGCGACCCACAGTTCGATGCGCTGGTTGTTGGCTTCGCTGCTCAGATTGAAACGGCCATCGCCCAGTTGTTCTTCAACATACGGCACAGCGAGTGGTGGCTGGCCGTCGCGGTCGATGACCATGCCTTTGCCGCTGACCTTGACGTTCCATTCCGGGCCATGGCCGGCGGCGCGCAGGATCAGCAGTTTGAAATTGGGGTCGTCGCAGGCTGTGCCGGAACGCTCGACTCGGTACAGCTGAGTCAGGTCGAGGCGGTCACCGGCGACCTTGCCGCGCACATCGGCGAACAGTTTGCCTTGCTCGTCGGCGAGGGTCGCGGCTTCTTGCAGGATGCTGGTGCCACCGATGTCATTGACGATGAGTTGGCGCTGATCCTGGCATGGCTGGAACACCAGTTTGCCTTCAGCGGCGGTCAGTTGCCCCTGCATCCGCGTCTGCCCGACGTGCGAGGCGCTTTCTCGCTGGCCGTCGAACAACTGGCAAGCGGCAAACAACGGCAGTAGGACAACAACGACTAACGAACGGGCAACACGCATCTTCGGCTCTCCAGACAAGTGCCGCCACGTTACGCAGCCTGACCGTTCATCACAAGGGTTTAGCCCACGTGAAATGTCTGACCTGTCTGCAAGCCTTCGACACTTTTCGCGTAGGCCAATGCCACATCCGCCGCAGGAACCGGCTTGTAGCCACGGAAATACGGGGCGTAACTGCCCATGGCTTCGAGCAGTACAGTCGGGCTGATCGAGTTCACGCGCAAGCCGCGCGGCAGTTCGATGGCGGCGGCGCGCACGAAGCTGTCCAGCGCACCGTTGACCAGCGCTGCCGAGGCACCGCTGCGAATCGGATCGTGGCTGAGCACGCCGGTGGTGAAGGTGAACGAGGCGCCGTCGTTGGCGAACTCGCGGCCGATCAACAGCAGATTGACCTGGCCCATCAGTTTGTCTTTGAGGCCGAGGGCGAAACTGTCTTCAGTCATTTCGCCCAGCGGTGCGAAGGTGACGTTGCCGGCAGCGCAGACCAGTGCATCGAACTTGCCGGTCTGTTCGAACAGCTTGCGGATCGATGCGCTGTCACTGATATCGACGTTGAAATCGCCGCTTTTGCGACCGATACGAATGACTTCATGGCGTTGCGACAGCTCTTTGTCCACGGCCGAACCGATGGTGCCACCAGCGCCTATCAACAGAATCTTCATCGTGCTGTGCCTCAAGTGATTGAACGAGGTTTCAGTCTAGAGTGGTTTTTTCTGCGGATAAGCGCGCTAATGGGCAACCTTTGGTTTTCAAATGGAAACAATCCATGAGCGAAATGGATGATCTGGCGGCGTTCGCGGTGTTGATCGAAGCGGGGAGTTTCACCTTGGCCGCGCAGCAATTGGGCTGCAGCAAGGGGCAGTTGTCTAAACGCATCAGCCAACTGGAAGCGCGATTTGCCGTGGTGCTGCTGCAACGCACCACCCGGCGCTTGAGCCTGACTGCCGCCGGCGCGGCATTGCTGCCGCAAGCCCAAGCGCTGGTCGTCCAGGTGGAACGGGCGCGTCAGGCCTTGGCGCGGCTGAAAGACGATATGGCAGGGCCGGTGCGAATGACGGTGCCGGTGTCGCTGGGGGAAACCTTCTTCGAGGGGCTGCTGCTGGAGTTTTCGCAGCAATACCCCGAGGTGCAGATCGAGCTTGAGTTGAATAACAGTTACCGCGAGCTGTCACGGGACGGTTTTGATCTGGCGATCCGTAGCGAGGTGGCCAATGATGAGCGCCTGGTGGCCAAACCGTTGCTGGCCTGGCAGGAAATGACCTGCGCCAGCCCGGCCTATCTCGAGCGCTTCGGTGAGCCGCTGACGCCACAGGCACTGGCCGAACATCGGTGCCTACTCAACAGCCACTACAGCGGTCGCGAAGAATGGCTGTATCACCAGCAACACGAATTGCTGCGGGTGCGGGTGTCGGGGCCGTTTGCCAGCAACCATTACAGCTTGCTCAAGAAAGCCGCGCTGGCGGGTGCCGGAATTGCGCGGTTGCCTTCGTATCTGCTGCAAGCAGAATTGGCGGACGGACGCTTGCGCTGGTTGCTGCGCGATTTTCAGACCCGACGCATGCCGATGTACCTGGTGCATCCGTATCAGGGCGGACTGCCGAAACGCACGCAGGTGTTGGCGGATTACTTGATCGGCTGGTTCAAGCGCAGCGGCGAGGCGCTGGATCGCCTCCAGCGCTGAGCCCAAAAGGGTTTTGCTTATTTTGCGAATCGGCGGGCGATCAGGTGATCGATCGACAACTTGCCCGGGCCGGTCGCCATCAGATACAGCAACACCGCCGCCCAGGTGCCGTGAGTCGGATAGGCATCGGGGTACACAAACAGCTGAATGGTCAGCGTCATGCCCAACAACGCCAATGCCGAAAACCGTGTGGCGAAGCCGATCAGGATCAGCAGCGGAAAAAAGTGCTCGGCAAAAGCGGCCATGTGCGCGGCAATCTCTGGCGACAGCAGGGGCACGTGGTATTCGCTTTTGAACAGTGGAATCGTCGAGTCGGCCAGACGTGGCCAACCAAGCTGAAAGGTGCCGTCGATCAAGTCGATGGCCAGCCCTTCGACCTTGGTCTGCCCGGACTTCCAGAACACCGCCGCAATCGAGAAACGGGCAATGAAGGCGATCAGGCTGTGGGGGATTTTCCCCAGCAGCGCGATGGCGCGGGTGATGAGGTTGTTCATGGCAGTTCCTTGTTGT
This sequence comes from Pseudomonas sp., assembly GCF_049300855.1. Taxonomy (GTDB): domain Bacteria; phylum Pseudomonadota; class Gammaproteobacteria; order Pseudomonadales; family Pseudomonadaceae; genus Aquipseudomonas. The sequence goes on from NZ_JBAQKH010000001.1 coordinate 7,225, forward strand.
GCAGGTGAGTGATGACGTTGCGAGCGATCAGCAAGCCGAGGGTTTGGCCGAGATCGAATTCCGGGCTGTTTTCCGCTGCTGCCAACAAGGGCTGGCCAGCAATCAGGTGACGAATAAACACGCTGGCACCGGGTTCCAACGCAAATACCTCGACCTCCAGACCGTTGCGCAGCACCAGTGCGTGCTGCCCGTGGTTGACGTCGATGTGCTCCAGCGTTAGGTCCCGCTGATGAGCGGCCCAGATCGCAACCACGGCGTAGGCTGAGTCGAGCAGATGCAAAGAGGGGTGAAGGTGCAGGCGCAGGTCAATCAAGGCCTGAGGGGCGGTCAGTGCGGCGGTGATGTGCTCCGGCCGCACCGCAGTTGCGTCAGCGGCGTGATAGGCGCAAGTGCGCAGGTGTTCAAGGCGTGCCACGTCTGCCAGATATGGCACGCTGGCGGCCGGTTCAAACGCGGCAATGAAGTCCGCGAACGCTTCGCCATAACGGTTCATCAACGGATTTTGGGGCGGTTGTTGCTGTACGAAAACGGCGGCCATGGCGCGGAAAAATTCCTCGCCTGTCAATTGCACAACCACCGGGTAACTGTCCGCCAGCGCATTGATCAGTGAGCCCTGCACGTTGTTGCGATACACCGAAAAACGGCTCGCGGGATCTGCCCCGTTGGGGCTGCAGAGGCCATCGGGGCAGGGCAGCCGCACATCGAGCAGCGCAGCGCTGAACGCGGCTTGAGTACTCATGACCGACTCCCGGCGCCCATCAGCAACGCATCGGCCTGCTGTGCTTCGGCCAGCAACACCTCGAATGAAGGCACCTGATTGTCGCGTTCGATCAACGTCGCCACCGGGCCGATGCGCGCCAGTGCCTGTCGGTACAAATTCCACACGGCCTGATCAATCGGCGCCCCGTGGTCGTCAATGAGCAAACGATCACCGAGGCTGTCGGAATCTTCGGCAAACCCGGCCAGGTGAATTTCGCCTACTGCGTGCAGCGGTAACTCATCGAGGTAAGTCAGCGGATCACGCTGATGATTCACGCAAGAAACGTAGACATTGTTGACGTCCAGCAGCAAACCGCAGCCGCTGCGGCGGACGACCTCGGCGATGAATTCAGGCTCATCGATGGTCGAGCGCTGAAACGCCAGATAGGTTGCCGGGTTCTCCAGCAGCATGGGGCGCTTGAGGCTGTTCTGCACCTGATCGATATGCTCACAGACGCGCTTCAGCGTCGGCATGTCATAGGCCAGCGGCAGCAGGTCATTGAGAAATACCGGGCCGTGGCTCGACCACGCCAGGTGTTCGGAAAAGGATTGTGGTTGATAGCGTTCGATCAACTCGGCAAGGCGCTTGAGATGCTGCTGATCCAGCGGCCTTTCAGCGCCGATGGACAAGCCGACACCGTGTAGCGACAGCGGATACTGCTCGCGGATCAAACCGAGAAAATGATGAAACGGACCGCCGGCGACCATGTAGTTTTCGGCGTGGACTTCAAAGAAACCGATGTCCGGTTGTGAACCGAGCACTTCACGGAAGTGCCCGGTCTTGAGCCCCAGCCCGGCACGGGGCGCAAGCCCGGTGAGGGCTGCCTGAGTGCAGGAGGGGGCATGGTCATTGATTGTGAACATGATCGTCACTCAGGCAGATTGCGGATCAGGACTTGGCTTTGAACGCTTCCATCTGGCCGAAACCGGTCGGCGAGGTTTTGCTCTCAGTGGTAGCGCAGGTGCCTTTCGGAACGAGTTTCCAGGCGTTGGCCTGATAGTCCATTTTCGCCGTGCCGGCACAGGTAGTGCCTGCACCGGCGGCGCAATCGTTGTGACCTTTCATGGCCACGCCGAAGCATTTCTCCATGTCGGCGTCAGCGGCGTGGGCGGTGGAGACGGCGCCGATGCTCAAGGCCGAGCCGAGGGCCAGAACCAGGGCAGTTGCGGACAGGGTGCGAGTGGTAGCAGTCATGATGTTTCTCCAGTCTTGGTCAGGGTTTTTACAAGCGGTTTGTGCTTGCTTACCCCACTAGAGAAAGCTCATGGCGATGCGTTACAGCGGGGCTCAAATCTTTTCCAGAATTTTTCCTGACACCGCTGTCCCCATGCAGGAGTGAGCCTGCTCGCGATGGGTTGGAGGTTTATGGTGAGCATAAAAAAACGGCCCGAAGGCCGTTTTTTTTGTGGGGTGTGAAATGCATCAACCGCCGAGGTACGCCTCGCGTACTTTCGGGTCGGTCAGCAGTGCTTCGCCGGTGCCTTGCATGACCACGCGGCCGTTCTCCAGAACGTAGGCGCGGTCAGCGATTTTCAGCGCCTGGTTGGCGTTCTGCTCGACCAGGAACACCGTTACACCGTCCTTGCGCAGCATTTCGATGATGTCGAAAATCTGCTGGATGATGATCGGTGCCAGACCCAGCGACGGCTCGTCGAGCAGCAGCAGCTTGGGCTTGCTCATCAGCGCCCGGCCGATGGCGAGCATTTGCTGTTCGCCGCCGGACATGGTGCCGCCGCGCTGGTTGAAGCGTTCTTTCAGGCGCGGGAACAGGCCGAGGACCTTGTCCATTTGCTCCTGATAGTCGCCCTTGTCGGTGAAGAAACCGCCCATGGAGAGGTTTTCTTCAACGGTCAGACGGGCAAACACCCGACGACCTTCCGGCACCACCGCGATGCTTTTGCGCATGATCTGCGACGAGTCCTGGCCGACCAGTTCCTCACCCATGTAGCGGATGCTGCCGCTGTGCGCCTGCGGCGAACCGCAGAGCGTCATCAGCAGCGTCGACTTGCCGGCACCGTTGGCGCCGATCAGGGTCACGATCTCGCCCTGACGGACTTCGACGTTGACGCTGTGCAGGGCCTGGATCTTGCCGTAGAAGGTGGAAACGTTTTCGAACTGCAGCATTTACGCTTCCCCCAGGTAGGCTTTGATCACTTCAGGATTGTCGCGGATCTGTTCCGGTGTGCCGTCGGCCAGAGGCGTGCCCTGGTTGATCACGACGATGTGGTCGGAAATGCTCATGACCAGTTTCATGTCGTGTTCGATCAGCAGCACGGTGACGTTGTGCTCTTCACGCAGCACGCTGATCAGCGCCTTGAGGTCTTCGGTTTCCTTCGGGTTCAGGCCGGCAGCCGGTTCGTCGAGCATGAGGATCCGTGGACGGGTCATCATGCAGCGGGCGATTTCCAGACGCCGTTGCTGACCGTACGCCAGCGTGCCGGCGGTACGGTTGGCGAACTCTTTGAGGTTGACCTTTTCCAGCCAGTACTCGGCAAACTCCATGGCCTCGCGCTCGCTTTTGCGGAACGCCGGGGTCTTGAACAGGCCGGCCAGGAAGTTGGTGTTCAGGTGACGGTGCTGGGCGATCAACAGGTTCTCGACCGCCGTCATGTCCTTGAACAAACGCACGTTCTGGAAGGTGCGCACCACGCCTTTGAGGGCGATCTTGTGGCCCGGCAGGCCTTGAATCGGCTCGCCGTCCAAAAGGATGCTACCGCCAGTTGGCTGATAGAAACCGGTCAGGCAGTTGAACACGGTGGTCTTGCCCGCGCCGTTCGGCCCGATCAGTGCAACCACCTGTTTTTCCTTGACGGTCAGGGCCACGCCGTTGACCGCCAGCAAGCCGCCGAAGCGCATGCTCAGGTTTTCGACTTTAAGAATCTCGCGGCTCATTTTCGCAACTCCATGTGTGGGCGTTGCATCGGCAGCAGACCTTGTGGACGCCAGATCATCATCAACACCATCAGCGCACCGAACATCAACATGCGGTACTCGCTGAACTCACGCATCATTTCCGGCAACAGGATCATCACCACGGCCGCCAGGATCACACCCAACTGCGAGCCCATGCCACCCAGCACGACGATGGCGAGGATGATCGCCGACTCGATGAAGGTGAACGACTCCGGGGTCACCAGACCCTGACGGGCAGCGAAGAAGCTACCGGCGAAACCGGCGAAGCTCGCACCGAGGGTGAACGCCGACAGCTTGATGATCGTCGGATTCAGACCCAGTGCCCGGCAGGCGATTTCATCCTCACGCAGCGCTTCCCACGCACGGCCGATCGGCATGCGCAGCAGACGGTTGATGATGAACAGCGCCGCCAGCGCCAGCAACAGAGCAACCAGGTAAAGGAAAATCACCTTGTTGATCGAGTTGTATTCGAGGCCGAAGTATTCGTGGAAAGTCTGCATGCCTTCCGCCGCTTTACGCTCGAAGGTCAGGCCGAAGAACGTCGGTTTCTCGATGTTGCTGATGCCGTTCGGACCGCCAGTGATGTCGGTCAGGTTACGCAGGAACAGACGGATGATCTCGCCGAAGCCGAGGGTCACGATCGCCAGATAGTCACCGCGCAAACGCAACACCGGGAAGCCCAGCAGGAAGCCGAACGTCGCCGCCATCAGGCCGGCAATCGGCAGGCAGATCCAGAAGCTCAAGCCGTAGTAGTGCGACAGCAGCGCGTAGCTGTAGGCGCCGACGGCGTAGAAGCCGACGTAACCGAGGTCGAGCAGACCGGCCAGACCGACGACGATGTTCAGACCGAGGCCAAGCATCACGTAGATGAGGATCAGCGTCGCGATATCCACTGCGCCCCGCGAGCCGAAGAACGGCCACACCAGCGCACCGATGATCAACGCAATGATGAAGTAGCGCTGCGTGGTCGGCAGGGTCAGGAAGTTGCTCGCCTTCGCCGGGATCAATGGCAGGCCCGGCGAGGAATTCCACGCCTTGCTGATCTGCTGGTTGAACAGCACCCGCAGGAACATCAGCACCGAGCAGATGGCGATGGTCGCCAGAATCATCGGGCTGGTGTTATGCACTTCGAGGTTGATGCCGACGATGGTCAGTTTCAGACCGAGTACCGGGTAGGCCACGGCCCACACCAGCAAGGCACTGAAGAGTGCCTGTTTAAGATTCCTAGTCATACTTTCTCAACCTCCGGACGGCCCAGAATGCCGGTCGGACGGAACAACAGCACCAGAACCAACAAGCCGAAAGCCACGACGTCCTTGTACTGGTCGCCGAAGATATCGGCACCAAAGGCTTCCGCCACCCCAAGCACCAACCCGCCGAGCATGGCGCCGGGGATGCTGCCGATGCCGCCGAGTACCGCAGCGGTGAAGGCTTTGAGGCCGACGAGGAAACCGGCGTTCGGGTTGATCACGCCGTATTGCATGCTCAGCAGCACGGCCGCGATGGCCGCCAGCGCAGCACCAATGACGAAGGTCAGGGCGATGATGTTGTTGGTGTTGATGCCGAGCAGGTTGGCCATCTTGATGTCTTCGGCGCAGGCGCGGCAGGCGCGACCCAGGCGAGAGCGGGAGATGAACAGCGTCAGGCCGAGCATGGCGACCAGGGTCACTACGAACACCACGATTTGCATGTAGGAAATCAGCACTTCATGTGCGCCACCTGGCCCGAAGGAAATGTTCCCGGGGATCAGGTTGGGGATGGATTTGTCCTTGGAGTCTTGCGCCAGCAGAACCGTGTTCTGCAGGAAGATCGACATACCGATGGCGGAGATCAGCGGGATCAGACGGTTGCTGCCGCGCAGGGGGCGGTAGGCGATCCGTTCGATGCTGTAACCATAGGAACTGGTGACGACGATGCTCGCGATGAAGGCGGCGGTCATCAACAGCGGGACGTTGTCGATTCCCATCATGGCCAGTCCGGCGATGGCGATGAACGCCACGTAGGAACCGATCATGTACACCTCGCCGTGGGCGAAGTTGATCATTCCAATGATGCCGTAAACCATCGTATAGCCGATGGCAATCAGGGCATACGTGCTGCCAATGGTCAGGCCATTAACCAGCTGCTGGAAGAAGTGATAGAGGTCAGGCATTACAACGCTCCTAAAAACCTGATACGCATTTCACTGGTGGAGTCATTTTCCCGCCCGGCCCCGTGGATCTCTATCCACTTCGAATCCGGGTTTTGCCAGCGAACCGCTGATGACGGTTTTGAGATTTTCAGGTGGGGAGACTGGCGGATCACGCCAGCGCGGCCCATACATTCGTAAAACAAAGCCCACGGCACGCCGTGGGCTTTATTGGCAGTCAGTCAGGGCGCGCCTTACTGAGGGGATACTTCAGTTTTCGGTTTGCCGAAGTGCCACTCGTAAACCACAAATTTGAAGTCCTTCAGGTCGCCCTTGGCATCGAAGCTCAGGTCGCCGGTAGGGGTTTTGAAGGTGCCGGCGTGAATGGCTTCGGCCACTTTGGCCGGGTCTTCGGATTTGGCTGCGGTGATACCGCCGGCAATCACTTCAACCGCCGAGTAGGAAGGGAACACGAACGGGCCGCTCGGGTCTTCTTTCTTCGCTTTGAATGCATCAGCCAGGGCGATGTTGGCCGGATCCTGGTCGAAGGATTTCGGCAGGGTCACCAGCAGACCTTCGGAAGCGTCTTTGGCGATCTGCGAAATGGAGTCGTTACCCACGCCTTCCGGACCCATGAACTTGGCTTTCAGGCCTTTTTCAGCCGACTGACGCAGGATCAGGCCCAGCTCCGGGTGGTAGCCGCCGTAGTAAACGAAGTCGACGTTGGCTTGCTTGAGTTTGGCGATGATCGAGGAGAAGTCCTTGTCGCCGGCGTTGACGCCTTCGAACACGGCAACTTTCACGCCTTTCTTCTCAAGGGTCGATTTGACGGCGGTGGCGATGCCTTCACCGTATTGCTGCTTGTCGTGCAGCACAGCAACGATTTTCGGTTTCACGTGATCGGCAATGTAGTTACCGGCGGCAGGGCCCTGGGCGCTGTCCAGACCGATGGTACGGAAGACCATTTTGTAACCACGGGCGGTGATGTCCGGGCTGGTGGCAGCCGGGGTGATCATGATCACGCCTTCGTCTTCGTAGATGTCCGAAGCCGGTTGAGTGGAGCTGGAGCACAGGTGACCGACCACGAACTTGACGCCGTCGTTGACGACCTTGTTCGCCACCGCTACCGCTTGTTTCGGATCGCAGGCATCGTCGTATTCAACGGCTTCGAGTTTCTTGCCGTCGACGCCGCCCTTGGCGTTGATTTGTTCGATGGCCATTTTTGCGCCACTGAACTGCATGTCGCCGTACTGGGCTACTGGACCGGTTTTAGGACCGGCGATACCGATTTTGATGGTGTCAGCTGCGAACGAATGGCTGGCAACCCCGGCCAGAACCATAGCGGCAAACAGTTTGGAAATCTGCTTAGTAGCCTTAGTCATAGTGCTCCACTCTTACTGTTGTAATTTTTTTGAGTTCTGGCGCCGTAGCAGCAGAACCGGGTCAGATATCTTTGCGATACCCTCCGGAAATGCCCCCGGCAACTGTACCGGTACAGTGTAGAGCGCCGGTTGTCAGCCTGGGAAGCAGGCGCCGAGGGACAAAACTTGTGGGTGTCGCATTTTTGAATGAAAAAGACAGAATTGCGGCGGGGCGTTCGTGGGCATATATCCCAATCAGCAGCATTCCCTGGCGTTCCTGCTCTTTTCGTTCGGTGAAGCCATTTGCAACCGGGTTTTTCTGGCGGACCACCGACGTTATCATTCGCGTCGATTTCTTTTCCGGACAGTTCCCATGAATCAAGAACCTAGCACCCTCTATGCCAAGCTGCTTGGTGAAACCGCATCTATTACCTGGAAAGAGTTGGAGCCGTTCTTCGCCAAGGGTGCCCTATTGTGGGTCGACCCAACGCTGGATTTGATTGCTGCTGCTGAGGCCGTGGCCTCGGATGAAGGGGAGAAAGTCGCTGCCTGGCTGGCCGAAGACAAGGTCGCCAAGCTGTCTGAAACGCGGGCGCTGGATCTTTTCGAACGCGATCCGCAGCTCTGGGCAGTGGTGGTTTCGCCGTGGATTCTGATCCAGGAAAGGGCAGGCGCTGCTGACGCTGCACTCTGATGGTGCGGCCGCTGGGCGGCGAAAAGTGTGTAGCCGAGTAGCGTGATGGCACGTTGCCGTGAAGAAAGGCCACAAGCGAGGGTGGCATCACGGTGACGTAAACGTAACGGGAACAGTTCAGTAAGCAGCCTGACGGCTGCTTAATTGTTTCTGGATATGATCGTTCCCACGCTCCGCGTGGGAATGCATCAATGGACGCTCTGCGTCCGCTTTGGGACGCGGAGCGTCCCGGGCTGCATTCCTACGCAGAGCGTGGGAACGATCGTGGGAGCGAGCCTGCTCGCGAAGGCGGCGACTCGGTCTGGCGTCAGACCGTGAACGACTTGCCGGTATGGTTATTCAGCGAAATAACCTTGGTCTTGCCAATCCGGTGACGATAGATCTCGCGCAGGTATTTGATCGACTTCTTCACGCAATCGCGCGACAGGCGAATGTCGTTGATCGAGACAAACTTCTCTTTGTCGTTGATCAGCTCGCGGTACTTCTTCTCGTACATCGGCTTGATCGCGTACCAGTTGGTGTCGAGGATTTTCGCCGGGTTTTCGAACTCGTTGAGCAGGTCGTCGATACGGTCTTCGTCGAACTCTTCGTTGATGATGAAATCGAGGATCGAGTTGTCCAGGGTCTCGTCGAAACGGTACGGGTTCTTCGCGAAGCAGCGCTTGATGAACGCCACGATCAGGGTCAGGAAGTCGTCCGACAGGCACGGGCTCTTGGCGATCAGCGTGGTCAGCGACAGGTTGGCCGAAGCGCCGATCACCAGCGCGTAACGCTTGAGCGTGGTGTTGGGGAACAGGCTGTTGAGGTGAGTCTTCAACCGGTTCAGGTCCATGTACGACAGTTTGTAGTCTTTTGGCAGCGAAACGATCGAGACCACCGACGAGCAGTTCTTGAAGAAGTGCAGGTCGTGCAGTGCCGCAGCGTCGTAGCCGGAATTCTTGTACTGCTCAAGCGAAGCGCGATAACGCTTGGATTCGATCGGCAACAGGCTGATGCCTTCAATCGCTTGCGTGACCTTGTTGAAGTGCGGCAGGTCGATCGAGCGGAAGAACAGGTCGTCGATGTTCAGGCGCTGCGGTTCTTTGTCGAACACCTTGAATTTGTCGCTGCTCGGCGGCGGGGTTTCCGGCACCACCGATTCGGCGTAGGCAATCGCCACCGGGCCGGCCAGACTCATGAACAGGTCGTTGGCGTCGAGGCGAATGGTTTCGCCGATGTCGATGCCGGCGCGGCGGAAGTAGTTCTGGTCGTAGTCAGTGGTGACTGCCTGCGCCGTCAGAATGTTGAAGATCTGCTGCGAGATGTACTGGTTGGCGTGTTTTTCCATCGCATTGACATCAATGTTCTGGATGTTGCCGTCATCGCTTTCTTCGGCGTAACGCATGATGTCGTTGGAGATCAGCATCATCGCGTTCCATGGGCGGATACGGCCCATGACGCTGGCTTCGCTGCTGTCTTCATTGGCGAAGTTGTAAGAGAAATCCCATTCTTCCGAAAGGTATTTGCACAGCAGGCGACCGGCGTTGATGTGCAGCGCCTCGGACATTTCGCTGCGGTGATCGGAAATGTTCGGCAACACGCAGATGCCGCTGGTGAAGATCGGCTCGAACACGAACGAATGACCGCTCTTGCCGTCATGCTCGTCCATCGGCTTGGTGTCGAAGGTCTTGTTCATGTACGAGTGCTGCTGGGCCAGACCGAATTCCGAAGCCATGCCGGAACCGGTACCGCCGCCGGCACTGAAGATCGAGAAGTACAGGCGCGACTGGTTGGCCTTGATGCCGCAGCTGTCGATCAGGTACGAGTGGATCATTTTCCAGTCCGGGCTGGAGAAGCGCTGGGTGTCCTTGTTGAGGATGATCTTCGCCAGGTACTGGCCGAGAATCGGCGCGTTACCGGCGCCGCCGGCGTGGACTTCGGACAAGTCCATGATCTTCATTTTGCTGTAGTCGCGCAGGAAGCCGCTTTTCTCGCCTTTGCGCGAGAAACGGATGCGCCCGGCGATGTCCTTGTCGAGGTCGCCGAGCATCACCAGTGGCTCGACCAGAAACACCGGTTTGGTCGATTTGTTCGGGCCGATGCGCAGGTTGTTCTTGATCCACTGCGCCGGGCTGTAACCCTTGTCGGCCAGTCGGCGATCCGCCGCACGGTCTTCGTTGTTGAATTCGTTGAGGTAGAACTTGCGCGCGTTGTACACCAGCTCCGCGACATCGAGGGCGATGTTGGAGCCGCAGCGACCGAGGCCGATCAGGCACACCGAGGGGAATTCCTGGTCGTTGTGCTGTTCGTTGTCGCCTTCCAGGTGCGGCGGGCGCGGGAACACCAGATCACGCAGGCCGTCGAGGTTATCGAGGATGCGGTCGGTATTGGTTTCGGTGAAGTACAGGTATTGCTGGGTCGACAGCGGGCGTGACGGGACCAATGGCTTGGACGATGACGGGCTGTTGGCGGCGGGGCTCAAAGTCAGATCGGATACCGCAGTGGCGGGATTGTTTTTAGAAGTCATTGTGCGCCATATACCTGGACTGGTTGGCTCGCGAGCCTTTTGCCTGCGAACCTCACGGAATAAGATCTCGCGTCTTTTATTTGCGCGTATTGAGCCCGAGCGTCAGGGTTTTGGCCTGACTGTCGCTGGGGGGAATCCTTTCCTGATCGTTGTTGAATCGGCCATTATTCGGCGATCTTTAATCGAAAAGAGGCAAAATGATGTCAACGCTACCTTCGTTGGGGTTCGCCGGAATCGGTCTGATGGGCCTGCCCATGTGCCGGCGTCTGTTGGCGGCGGGTTATCCGCTGACCGTGTGGAATCGCAACCCGGACAAGTGCGCGCCACTGGTCGACGCCGGCGCCCGGCAGGTAGCGAGCCCCGCCGAACTGTGCAAACACGCCGATGTGCTGATGTTGTGTCTGGCCGATACTGCAGTGGTACGCGAGGTGGTGTTTGGCGCTGGCGGTATCGCCGAAGGGGCGAAAAACGGCCAGTTGCTGGTGGATTTTTCCAGCCTGGAACCGACGGCCACTCGCGAAATGGCCGCCGAACTGCTGGAGAAAACCGGCATGTCCTGGCTGGATTCACCGGTGTCCGGTGGCGTGGTCGGTGCCGAGGCCGGCAGCCTGGCGATCATGGTCGGTGGCGCGGTGGCAGATCTTCAGCGCGTGCATCCGGTGCTGCTCAATCTCGGTCAGCGCGTCACGCACATGGGCGGTGTCGGTGCCGGGCAAGTGACCAAGGCCTGTAACCAGATGATCGTTGCCTGCAATGCGCTGGTCATCGCTGAAGTGGTGGCGCTGGCCGAGCAGGCCGGCGTCGATGCGAGCCTGATCGCCGAAGCGTTGGCCGGTGGTTTTGCCGATTCGAAACCGTTGCAGATCCTCGCCCCGCAAATGGCCGAAAGCCGTTTCGAGCCGATCAAATGGCACGTGCGCACGCTGCTCAAGGACCTCGATACCGCCGTCAAATTCTCTCGCGAACAGGGTTCGGCGACGCCGATCAGCGGATTGGCCGCACAATTGATGCGCCTGCATGGGGCGCAAGGTTATTTGGCGCAGGATCCAGCGACACTGGTGCAAATGTACCGCGCGCCAGCATCAGCGGATTGACCGCGTGTGAATGCTTGCGCTGATTGATTTCTTCCAGCACCGGGCGCAGCTCGTCCAGCGGCACCGGGCGGCTGAGCAAATAACCCTGGATGAAATCGCAGCCGGAGCGTTCCAGAAACTCGTACTGCTCCAGGCTTTCCACGCCTTCGGTCACCACCTGCAAATGCAGGGTGTGGGCCATGACGATGATCGCCTGGACGATCTCCATGTCGGCGGTGGCTTTAGGGATGTCGAGGATGAACGAGCGGTCGATTTTCAGCGTGTTGAGCGGCAGACGCTTGAGGTAGGCCAGCGACGAATAGCCGGTGCCGAAATCATCGATCGACAGTGAGACGCCGAGGGCGCGAATCTGCCGCAGCAGCACCAGCGTGTTGGCGATGTTGCCCATCAAGGCGTTTTCGGTGACCTCCAGTTCCAGCCGTTCCGGCGCTACCCCGGCGCTGCGCAAGGCACTTTCGATTTCAGTGGCCAGTTCTTCCCGGGCGAGATTGAGCGGCGAGCAGTTCCAGGCGATTTTCAGTTCTTCGCAGCCATGCCGCGACAGTTCGCCGAGGTCCTTGCAGGCCCGGCGCAGCACCCAGTTATCCAACTCGGCAATCAGGCCGTTGTTTTCGGCGATGCTGATAAAGCGGTCCGGGGTCAGTAAGCCATGCAGCGGGTGCTGCCAGCGAATCAGCGCTTCAAGCTTGGTCACGCGGCCGGTTTTCAGTTCGAAGATCGGTTGGTAATAGAGGGTCAAGCCGTTTTCTTCGCGCAAGGCGTGGCGCAGTTCTTCCTCCAGTTGCAGCTCGAAACTGGCGCGGGTCTTGAGGTTGGAGCTGAAAAAGTGCAAGCCGTTACGGCCGGCGCCCTTGGACTGATACAGCGCCAGGTCGGCGTGTTTGAGCAGCTCTTCGCACGTCGTGCCGTCTTCCGGAAACAGGCTGATGCCGATGCTGGTGGTCATCACCATGCGGCGTCCGGCCAGTTCGATCGGCTCTTTCATCTTGAGCATGATGCGCTGGGCCATGTTGCGCGCTTCCTCACGCTCACGCAGGCTGATGAGGATGCAGAACTCGTCGCCGCCGAAACGCGCGACCACGTCTTCGTGGCTGCGCACCGAGCCTTTGATGTGCTGGGCGATCACCTTGAGCAGCTCGTCACCGGCGTCATGGCCGAGGCTGTCGTTGATCCGCTTGAAGTGATCGATGTCGAGAAACATCACCGCCAGCTTGCCGCCCTCGCTGGTTTTCTGGCTGAGTTTCTCGGCAAAGATCTGGTTGAAACCGCGCCGGTTGATCAGATTGGTCAACGCGTCATAGTTGGCCACTTGCTGCAGTGACATGCGCGCCTGATCGAGTTGGCTGAGCAGGGCGTTGACCCGACGCAGGTCGTGCTCCTTGTTCTGCAGTTTCTTGTCGGCCAGCGCCGCGCTGATTGCACTGCCCAGAATCAGCAAGGCGATCAGCGCGACAGTCAGGCCCAACTGCATGTGGCTGGCCTTGACCGCCAGCGTCGGCACGCTGCCTTCGGGCAGTATCAGACGCAGGGCGGCCATGCCGGTGAAATGCATGCTGAAAATGCCGGCACCGAGGATCAGTGCTGCGGCGTACTTGAGCATCTGATGCACCAGGCCGCTGCCTTCGCGCAGATAACCCGCCACCCACAACGCGGCGAAACTGGCGCCGATGGCGATCGCAATCGACAGCACGAACAGCGACGGTTGGTAGTACGCGGTGGCGCTTGATTGCATGGCGGCCATGCCAACGTAATGCATGCCGGCGATGCCCAGGCCAATGACGATGGCGGTCTTGAGGTACTGCATCAGGCTCGGTTGCGCTTCGCTCAACGTGTGCATGGCCAGCCACGAGGCGAGCAGGGCGATCAGCAGGGAAAACAGGGTGATGGGCAGGTCGTAGTGGATTTCAATCGGTGCCTGGAATGCCAGCATGCCGATGAAATGCATGGCCCAGATGCCGCCGGCCAGACAGGTCGCGCCGATCCAGCGCCACAGTCGCTGCGAGCGCGGGTCTTCGGCGTGGCCCACTCGCTCAGCCATATCCAGGGTGGCAAAACTCGCGGCGCAGGCGACCAGATAGGCCACCAGCACCAGCAAGGGATTATGTGTGCAATCGAGAATGACCTGCCCGCTCTCCGGCAGCTCGGTAACAAACTGCAAACCAAGCCACTCCATAGCATGCCCCATCTCTGAAGTCGTCCTTACTGCGCGTCAACGCAGGCGAATGACTGGAGTATAGAGGCGGTTTTTGCCGTGGAAGCGGTAGTGGCACATTGGCGCTAATGATTTCGGCATTAGCGTCATAGCGATTGGCGCTAAAGGCTCAAGCGATCTGTTCGAAAGGGATTTGCGCCCAGTCCGGTTGCAGGGGCGGCAAGCCGAAACGCGCGCGGGCCTTATCGCAATCGACGTTCTGTTCGCCGTTTTCCCATGACGATTCGAATTCGCGGCAGGGGCTGGAGCGCAATTCATAAATCGAGCACTTCACCTCGCTGCCGACTTCGCCTTCCAACGCCGTGCAGCGCGGCGATTTGCAGTCGGTGCCGTTCATCGCCACGCGGCTCGGGCTGATCTGTGTGACCAGTTCATCCGGCACTGTGCCGCCGGAGGAGGCGCACTCACCCCAAAAGAACGACACGCGAAAATGGGAACAGCAGGCACCGCAATTCAGACACGGACTGGCTTCGGACATGGACGGGGGTATCAAAGGGATTGATCGGGAGATCCGGACGGATCCGGCGGCTATTCTAGGCTTCGCCACGGACTTGGGAAGGGGGGCGCGAAAGTATTTTTTTGTGGCAGGATTTTGCTGCACAAGCCCCGGTTTTGCGGGGATTGCAGACTTATCAAAGGCTTACGTTTCGTTACAGTGGCATGAGCCGATATCAGGCAGACGAATGATCACAGACAGCTTCCGACGGGCTGACTAGATTGCAGGTTCCGGGCTCGGATGCGTTGGCAGTGAAGCCCTATAACAATAAAGAGACGGACCCATGCAGAACTCGACCCAAGCGGCGAATGCCTGGCGCATTCTGTTCCTGCTGTTCCTCGCCAACCTGTTCAACTTCTTTGATCGCACCATTCCGGCAATCATCATCGAGCCGATCCGCATGGAATGGCATCTCAGTGATTTTCAACTGGGGATCGTCGGCACCGCGTTCACCATTGTTTACGCCATCGCCGGCCTGCCGTTGGGGCGAATGGCCGACACCGGCTCGCGCAGCAAACTGATGGGATGGGGCCTGGCGACCTGGAGCGCGCTGACTGCCGTCAACGGTCTGGTCGGCAGTTTCTGGAGCTTTCTGATCGTGCGCATGGGCATCGGCATCGGCGAGGCCAGTTATGCGCCGGCGGCCAACTCGCTGATCGGTGATTTGTTCCCGGCGCACCGGCGGGCACGGGCGATGGGCATTTTCATGCTCGGTTTGCCGCTGGGGCTGTTGCTGGCGTTCTTCACCATTGGCGCGATGGTCAAGGCATTCGATAGCTGGCGGGCGCCGTTCTTTATTGCTGCGGTGCCAGGGCTGATTCTGGCGATTTTCATGTTCTTCATTAAGGAACCGAAGCGCGGCGCGGCGGAAACCGTGCAGGTTTCCCAGGAGAAGGTCGACAAGCCGATCCGGCGGATTCTGGCGGTACCGACCTTTCTCTGGCTGGTGCTGGCCGGCTTGTGCTTCAACTTCGCCACCTATGCCTGCAACTCGTTTCTGGTGCCGATGCTGCAGCGCTATTTCCTCATGCCGTTGCAGGAAGCGGCGGTGGCCACCGGGATGATCGTCGGTGTGACCGGGCTGGTCGGGTTGACGTTGGGCGGCTGGATTGCCGACAAGATTCACCAGCGAGTGGCCAATGGGCGGCTGTTGTTCGCGGCGTTCAGCCTGATTATTTCGACGCTGTGCACGGCGTGGGCGCTGCATGCCGGGCGTATCGAGATCGGTGTGTTTGTCGCAGTGTTCAGTGTCGGTTGGCTGTTTGCCTACAACTTCTACACCTGTGTTTACACGGCGATTCAGGACGTGGTCGAACCGCGTTTGCGGGCGACGGCGATGGCGTTGTTCTTTGCCGGGTTGTATTTGCTCGGTGGTGGTTTGGGGCCGGTGGTGGTCGGTGGCTTGTCCGATCATTTCGCGCACACGGCGATGTTGTCGGCAGGCGCCGAGCAGATGACCGAGGCGTTCAAGGCTGTGGGGCTGCATGACGCGATGTATTTGATTCCGGTGGCGCTGTTTTTGACGATGGTGTTTCTGTTTCTGGCGGCGCGGTGTTTTGTGCGCGATGCGCAGCGGATGAAGGAGGGGTTGGTAGCTGTCGTTGAGCCAGAAGTTGCAGTAGCGACTGCATAGCCGCCTTCGCGAGCAAGCTCGCTCCCACATGGGAACGCATTCCAAACTGTGGGAGCGAGCTTGCTCGCGAAGGGGCCATCAGCATCAACTAATAAATAACAGGCAACAAAAAAGGCCCGCATCACTGCGGGCCTTGTTGTTTTCAGCGCTGGAGCAGGGCGGTTTAACCCGCCACCAACACCCGAATCGCTTCCAGACGCAACGCCGCTTTATCCAGCATCGCCAGACCCTGCTCACGTTGCGTGCGCAGCGCATCCAGTTCGCTGTCACGTACGGTCGGGTTGACCGCTTGCAACGCGGTCAGCCGCGCCAGTTCTTCGTCGGTGTCGGCCGCCAGACGGCGACGGGCCTCGGCCACGCGCTCGGCGTGACGTGGGGCGATCTTGTCTTCACCGGCGTTGATCCGTGGCGTCAGCTGATCGCGCTGGGCCTGGATGAACTTGTTGGCGCTGGCACGCGGCACGCTTTCCAGCTGGTCGTTCAGGGTTTCAAACGAGACGCGAGCCGACAGGTCGTTGCCGTTGGCATCGAGCAGGCAGCGCAGGGCGGCCGGCGGCAGGTAACGGCCCAGTTGCAGCGAGCGCGGTGCCACCACTTCGCTGACATACAGCAATTCCAGCAACACGGTGCCCGGCTTCAGCGCTTTGTTCTTGATCAGCGCGACGGCGGTGTTGCCCATCGAACCGGACAGCACCAGGTCCATGCCGCCCTGCACCATCGGGTGTTCCCAGGTGATGAACTGCATGTCTTCGCGCGACAGCGCCTGGTTGCGGTCGTAGGTGATGGTCACGCCTTCGTCGTCACCCAGCGGGAAGCTGGCGTCGAGCATCTTCTCGCTCGGCTTGAGGATCAGGGCGTTTTCCGAATGGTCTTCGCTGTCGATGCCGAACGCGTCGAACAGGGTTTCCATGTAGATCGGCAGGGCGAACTGATCGTCTTGCTCAAGGATGTCCTCAACCAGCGCTTCACCTTCGCCAGCGCCACCGGAGTTGAGTTCCAGCAGACGGTCGCGACCGGTGTGCAACTCGGCTTCCAGACGTTCGCGCTCACCGCGCGCTTCGTCGATCAGCGCTTGCCACTCGCTGTCGTCGGCTTCTTCGAGCAGCGGCAGCAGGCGCGGGCCGAACTGATGCTGCAAGGCGTTGCCGGTCGGGCAGGTGTTGAAAAACGCGTTCAGCGCTTCGTGGTACCACTGGAACAGACGCTCTTGCGGGCTGGTTTCCAGGTACGGCACGTGCAGTTCGATGATGTGCTTCTGGCCGATCCGGTCGAGACGACCGATCCGCTGCTCGAGCAGGTCCGGGTGCGACGGCAGATCGAACAGCACCAGGTGATGAGCGAACTGGAAGTTGCGACCTTCACTGCCGATTTCCGAGCAGATCAGCACTTGTGCGCCGAACTCTTCATCGGCGAAGTAAGCGGCGGCGCGGTCACGCTCAAGGATGTTCATGCCTTCGTGGAACACCGTGGCCGGGATGCCGGAGCGCACGCGCAGGGCATCTTCCAGGTCCATCGCGGTTTCGGCGTGGGCGCAGATCACCAGCACTTTGGTGCGCTTGAGCATTTTCAGCTGATCGATCAGCCATTCCACACGCGGGTCGAATTTCCACCAGCGTTCTTCTTCGCTGGCGTCCGGCTGCGCCTGGAAGCTGACTTCCGGGTACAGCTCGGCGTGTTCGCCCAGCGGCAGTTCGAGGTATTCGTCCGGGCACGGCAGCGGGTACGGGTGCAGTTTGCGCTCCGGGAAACCCTGCACGGCGGCGCGGGTATTACGGAACAGCACGCGGCCAGTGCCATGGCGATCGAGCAGTTCACGCACAAGGCGGGCACTGGCTTCGGTGTCGCCATCGTTGACCGCAGTGAGCAAGGCTTCGCCTTCGTTGCCAAGGAAACCCTGAATGGTCTTGTGTGCCTTGGCCGAGAGACGGCCCTTGTCGAGCAGTTCCTGCACGGCTTCGGCCACCGGGCGATAGTTGTCGCTCTCGGCGCGGAAGGCCGCCAGGTCATGAAAACGGTTCGGGTCGAGCAGGCGCAGACGGGCGAAGTGGCTGTCCTGACCGAGTTGTTCCGGGGTCGCGGTGAGCAGCAACACACCCGGGATGGTTTCCGCCAGTTGCTCGACCAGGGTGTATTCCGGGCTGGCCTTTTCTTCGTGCCAGACCAGGTGGTGCGCTTCGTCGACCACCAGCAGATCCCAGCCGGCAGCGAACAGTGCGTCCTGCGCTTTCTCGTCGTCGACCAGCCATTCCAGCGCTACCAGCGCCAGTTGGGTGTCTTCGAACGGGTTGGCGGCATCGCTTTCGATGAAGCGCTCTTCGTCGAACAGCGCAACTTGCAGGTTGAAGCGGCGGCGCATCTCTACCAGCCACTGGTGCTGGAGGTTTTCCGGGACGAGGATCAGCACGCGGTTGGCGCGGCCCGAGAGCAGTTGGCGATGGATCACCAGACCGGCTTCGATGGTTTTACCCAGACCCACCTCGTCCGCCAGCAGTACGCGCGGCGCGATACGGTCGGCGACTTCACGGGCGATGTGCAATTGGTGCGCGATCGGTTGCGCACGCACGCCACCCAGGCCCCAGAGCGACGATTGCAACTGGCGGCTGGTGTGTTCGAGAGTGTTGTAACGCAGCGCAAACCACGCCAGCGGGTCGATCTGCCCGGCAAATAGACGGTCGCTGGCCAGACGGAACTGGATGAAGTTCGACAGCTGGGTTTCCGGCAGGGTGACGGCTTCGTTCTGCCCGTTGAGACCGTGATAGACCATCAGCCCGTCGACATCGTCGACTTGCTGCACGGTCATCTTCCAGCCTTCGAAGTGGGTAATGCTGTCACCCGGCGAGAACCGCACGCGGGTCAGGGGCGCATTCCGTAGCGCGTACTGGCGGGTTTCGCCAGTGGCCGGGTAAAGCACGGTCAACAAGCGGCCGTCCTGTGCCAGAACGGTGCCTAAACCAAGCTCTGCTTCGCTGTCACTGATCCAGCGTTGCCCCGGTTGATACTGCTGCGCCATGCTGCCTGACTCCCACCTTGAAAAAGCGGGCTATCTTAACGGAATGAGGGCTCGAGGCCAAAGGATTAGGAGTCGCACCCGGCTTTTAACTGCACAGGGAAGATTAGGTCATACGTCGGTTTTACCAAGGAGCAGGGCACCTGTGAGTGCCAACCCGGTCACAAGTTTGCGACCGGCGGCTCAAGCCATCATCGCCCACGCCGATAGCCTGCTGACAGGAGACCCCCTATATGTTGCCACCGATGCTCCCCCTGAGCGCTGTGCCGATCACTTCCCAGCAGGATCCGATCCGCCAGCGGCCGGACATTCCTCCGGTGGTGCCGGTGCAGGAAAGCTCCAACGAAAGCACGATCGATCTGCAAAAGCGCGATCCGGAAGAGGATCGGCTACTGGCGCGCGAAGAACAGCGTCGCCAACAGGAGCGTGATCGTCGCCGCCGCGAGGCCGACGAAGACCCGGAAGAACACCTGGCGGTGCCCGGCACCGAACTCAATGCCGACAACACCGTGCCGGTGGTGCCGTTGATGGAAGATCAGCCGCGTCAGGGTTTGTGGGTTGATATCGAGATCTGATCTTCGGCTGGTCAGCGCTGGTGTGACGCTGCATTATTGACGCGGTCCTGCCGGTGACGTGGCAGTTGTGATCCTTTATTGCGATGTACTGAACGCCATGAGCCAAGACGACAAACTGATCGACCTCAGCACTGAGCGCGCCAAGCGTGTGCATGACCTTAATGAGAAGCGCCTGAACGAAGTGCGCCAGGCCTTCGAGCAAGCGATGCCGTTGGGAAAAGCCAAGAAAAAGTCGAAGAACAAGCCGAAAAAGCGTTGATCTCCCCCTGCATCCGTTGATGCAGGTCATTTAGTTTCCCTCCTTTGTCTCCCTTCGTTGCTGGTATTGATCCCGGTCAATTTGTGCGCCTGTGTGTTTGGTAACTTAGTCCCATCGCAGCAGAGCAGGGGCCAGGAGGCCAGTCATGTTTTTCGATAACGTGGTGTTTGCCGGGGTCCTGACTGTAGGTCTCATGGTTCTGTTTTTTGCAGGGTTTGGATTTTTTATCTGGAAGGATGCGAATAAGCGCAAGAAGTGATTCTTCTGGATTGATGAGCACGCAAGGCATTTTGGGGCGACTTCGGTTGCCCCTTTTTTTTGGCTTGGCGGCCTTTGGGCCGACCAGGCTTTGGGTGGTTTTGTGTGTATATCCGTTTTTTCGGGTGTTGCCACTGGCGGTTTCGCCCTGACGGCGACTCACTTTTTTGACAAACGCCTCAAAAAAGTAAGCAAAAAAACGCTTGCTCCTACGTGCGGCCCGCTCGCTGGGGCTCGG
>NZ_JBAQKH010000002.1:0-116607 GCF_049300855.1 Pseudomonas sp.
AAACACTGTGGGAGCGAGCTTGATCGCGAAAGCGTTATAACTGACAACGGAAATGTTGAATGTTAAACCGCTTTCGCGAGCAAGCTCGCTCCCACATTGGTTTTCGGTGAAGGTAAAAAATGAGTCATCTCTCGATTGATTTGCCTTCCCGGCTATTACTGAACCTTGAGCCTTGGCGCAACGCCAGTCATTGGCGTATCGCCTTCTCCGGTGGTCTCGACTCCACCGTCCTGCTGCACCTGCTTGCCTCTCTGGCAAAATCCGACTCCCTCCCTCCACTCAGCGCTATTCATATTCACCACGGCCTTCAGGTTGTGGCTGATGCGTGGCCGCAACATTGCCAATCCGTATGCGATGCGCTGGGCGTGCCGTTGCTGATCGAACGTGTGAAGGTGCAACCTGGCGCGAGTCTGGAGCGGGCGGCACGGGATGCGCGTTACGCGGCGTTCAGTGCGCTGACGCAGACCACTGATGTATTGCTGACCGGGCAACATCGCGATGATCAGGCGGAAACGCTGTTATTCCGATTGTTGCGTGGCGCCGGTGTGCGCGGATTGTCCGGGATGCCGGCGCAGCGATCAGTGGGGCAGGGCATGCTGATTCGTCCGATGCTGGACATCTCCCGCGCCGAACTGGAGGCGTATGCGCAGGCTCATCAATTGAACTGGATCGAAGACCCGTCCAACCAGGATCGACAATTCTCGCGCAATTATCTGCGCCATCAAGTCATGCCGCTGCTGACCGGGCGCTGGCCGCAAGCGCAGGCGAGCATGGCCCGCAGTGCCGCTCATCTGCGTGAGGCGCAGGGGCTGCTCGATGAGTTGGCGCAGATCGATCTCGCACAGGCGAACACCTCTCACGATTTCGAATGGCTGGGTTTACCGTCGCTGGAACTGGCGCCAATCGCCGCCCTGTCTGCCGCGCGCCAACGCAATGCGATCAGTCATTGGCTGGAACCCTTCACTCAACTCCCCGATAGCGACCATTGGTCGGGTTGGAAGGATCTCTGCGAAGCGGCTCCCGATGCATCCCCCGTCTGGCGCCTGGCCGATGGCGAACTGCAGCGCAGCGCCGGTCGGCTGTGGTGGCTCAGTGGCGACTGGTTGCATGCGCCGATGATCGGCGGCGAGTGGCAGAGCCCCGCGTCAGCGCTACGCTTGGCCAATAACGGCCGCGTCAGGTTCAGCGGGCAGACGCCTTGCGGACGGTTGCGCATTGCTTATCGTCAGGGCGGCGAAGTGATGCAACTGGCCGATCGCGGTCACCGAGATCTCAAGCGCCTGCTCAATGAGCGCGCGGTGCCGGGCTTTGTGCGTGGCAGATTGCCGCTGCTGTTTCGCGGCGACGAATTGCTCGCGGTGGCGAACCTGCCGGGACTTGATGGCCCTGTGCAGGACGGCTGGAAATTGCATTGGCAGCCAACAGACGAAGATCAAGGTTTGAGCTGAAAGGAGCATTCCGGTAGACTACGCTCCCTTCTTGATACAACTTCTGTGGATTCGCCTGAATTGCAGGAGTTGCCGATTACCAAGCAGTCTTTGCTGGGCGATTCCAAAAAATGTGTAGCGAGCAACGTACCGGTGTTTCACCTGCCGGTCTGTCCCAACGCGGCGGTTTTTTTGAAAGGTGCACTGTGATTAATGCAGGTGATCGGGGGCTTCGGCCTTCCTTCGCTTTCCCCGGCGGCTCGTACCGCTTTAACGCAGACTTCTAGGGTTTTTCATGACGCGCTACATATTCGTCACGGGCGGTGTTGTTTCTTCATTGGGGAAAGGCATTGCATCGGCTTCATTGGCGGCCATCCTGGAGGCGCGGGGACTTAAGGTCACCATGCTGAAGCTGGACCCGTACATCAACGTCGACCCGGGCACGATGAGCCCGTTCCAGCACGGTGAAGTGTTCGTCACCCACGACGGCGCCGAAACCGACCTGGACCTGGGCCACTACGAGCGGTTTATCCGCACGACCATGACCCAGAACAACAACTTCACCACCGGCCGTGTCTACGAGCACGTGCTGCGCAAAGAGCGCCGTGGTGACTACCTGGGTGCAACCATCCAGGTGATCCCGCACATCACCGACGAAATCAAGCGCCGCATCATCAAGGGTGCCGGTGACGCTGACGTGGCAATGGTCGAGATCGGTGGCACCGTCGGTGACATCGAGTCGCAACCGTTCCTCGAAGCGATCCGTCAACTGCGTTTCGAAGTCGGCGCCAAACGCGCGATGCTGATGCACCTGACGCTGGTGCCGTACATCGCCACCGCTGGCGAAACCAAAACCAAACCGACTCAGCACTCCGTCAAGGAACTGCGTTCGATCGGCCTGCAGCCAGACGTGCTGGTGTGCCGTTCCGATCATCCGATCGACATCTCGTCGCGTCGCAAGATCGCCCAGTTCACCAACGTTGAAGAACGTGCGGTGATCGCGCTGGAAGACGCCGACACCATCTACAAGATCCCGGGCATCCTGCACTCGCAGGGTCTGGACGATTTTGTCGTCGAGCGTTTCGGCCTGCAATGCGGCAGCGCTGACCTGTCCGAGTGGGAAGCGGTGGTTGACGCCAAGCTGAACCCGGAACACGAAGTGACCATCGCCATGGTCGGCAAGTACATGGAACTGCTGGACGCCTACAAGTCGCTGATCGAAGCGATGAGCCATGCCGGCATCAGCAACCGCACCAAGGTCAACCTGCGCTACATCGATTCCGAAGACATCGAGAACCAGGGCACTGCGCTGCTCGAAGGTGTCGACGCGATCCTCGTACCGGGCGGCTTCGGTCTGCGCGGCGTGGAAGGCAAGATTACGGCCGTTCAGTACGCTCGCGAAAACAAGGTTCCTTATCTGGGTATCTGCCTCGGTATGCAAGTGGCGGTCATCGAGTTCGCCCGTAACGTGATGGGCTGGAAAGACGCCAACTCCACTGAATTCGATCGCGCCAGCGGCCATCCGGTGGTCGGTCTGATCACCGAGTGGGAAGACGCTACCGGTGCTGTTGAAGTGCGTACCGAAGCTTCCGATCTGGGCGGCACCATGCGCCTCGGCGCTCAGGAATGCCTGCTCGAAGCCGGTTCCAAGGTGCACGATTGCTACGGCAAGGACGTGATCGTCGAGCGTCACCGTCACCGTTACGAAGTGAACAACAACCTGCTGCCGCAAATCATCGAAGCCGGCCTGAAAATCTCCGGCCGCTCCGCTGACGCAGCGTT
The DNA here is from genome assembly GCF_049300855.1 of Pseudomonas sp. GTDB lineage: Bacteria > Pseudomonadota > Gammaproteobacteria > Pseudomonadales > Pseudomonadaceae > Aquipseudomonas. Next base: position 3,210 of record NZ_JBAQKH010000002.1, read on the forward strand.
GGTTGAAGTGGTTGAAGCTGCGGATCATCCATGGTTCGTCGCTTGCCAGTTCCACCCAGAGTTCACCTCGACACCACGTGATGGCCATCCGCTGTTCAGCGGTTTTGTCAAAGCAGCATTGGCTCAACACCAGAAGAAGGCGTAACCCCGATGGCACAGAAGATCATCCGCGTCGGCGACATCGAGATTGCCAACGACAAACCCATGGTGCTGTTCGGCGGCATGAACGTGCTGGAAAGCCGTGACATGGCCATGCAGGTTTGCGAAGAGTACGTGAAGGTCACCGAAAAGCTCGGTATCCCTTACGTGTTCAAGGCCAGTTTCGACAAGGCCAACCGTTCTTCTGTGACCTCTTATCGCGGTCCTGGCCTGGAAGAGGGCATGCGCATCTTCCAGGACATCAAACAAGCCTTCGGCGTACCGATCATCACCGACGTCCACGAGCCTGATCAGGCCGCGGTCGTCGCTGAGGTCTGCGACATCATTCAACTGCCGGCCTTCCTGTCGCGCCAGACCGATCTGGTCGTCGCGATGGCCAAGACCAATGCAGTGATCAACATCAAGAAAGCCCAGTTCCTCGCCCCTCAGGAAATGAAACACATCCTGAACAAGTGCGTGGAAGCGGGTAACGATCAATTGATCCTCTGCGAGCGTGGTTCGAGCTTCGGCTACAACAACCTCGTGGTCGACATGCTCGGCTTCGGCATCATGAAGCAGTTCGAGTACCCGGTATTTTTCGACGTGACCCACGCGCTGCAGATGCCCGGTGGTCGTGCCGACTCCGCTGGCGGTCGCCGTGCCCAGGTTCTGGATCTGGCCAAGGCCGGCATGAGCCAGTCGTTGGCGGGTTTGTTCCTCGAAGCGCACCCGGATCCGGACAACGCCAAATGCGACGGCCCTTGCGCCTTGCGTCTGGACAAACTGGAGCCATTCCTGGCCCAGCTCAAAGCGTTGGACGAACTGGTTAAGAGTTTTCCGACGGTAGAAACCGCGTAACACTCATTTCTCCGGTAAAGTACCGCACGATTTGTCGCTCATGCCCTCGGGCATGAGCGTTATCGTCTGCAAGTCTGCCCGCTGCACACCCCTTGCCGACGGTAAAAAGATTTCCTCTAGCTGCGTCGTTTTCGTCAACTTTGGAGTGTTTACAACAATGGCAAAAATCGTCGACATCAAAGGTCGTGAAGTTCTCGACTCCCGTGGCAATCCCACCGTGGAAGCGGACGTGCTTCTCGACAACGGCATCATCGGCAGCGCGTGCGCGCCGTCCGGTGCATCCACTGGCTCGCGTGAAGCGCTCGAGCTGCGTGATGGCGACAAGAGCCGTTACCTGGGCAAGGGCGTGCTCAAAGCGGTAGCCAACATCAACGGTCCGATCCGCGATCTGCTGCTGGGCACCGACCCAAGCGACCAGAAAGCTCTGGATCACGCGATGATCAAGCTCGACGGTACTGAAAACAAAGCGACCCTGGGCGCCAACGCCATCCTTGCCGTGTCCCTGGCTGCGGCCAAGGCAGCTGCTCAGGATCAGGACCTGCCGCTGTACGCACACATCGCCAACCTCAACGGTACTCCGGGTGTTTACTCGATGCCGGTACCGATGATGAACATCATCAACGGTGGCGAACACGCCGATAACAACGTCGACATCCAGGAATTCATGGTGCAGCCGGTTGGCGCCAAGTCGTTCTCGGAAGGTCTGCGCATGGGCACCGAGATTTTCCATCACTTGAAAGCCGTGCTGAAGGCCCGTGGCCTGAGCACTGCCGTTGGCGACGAAGGCGGTTTCGCACCGAACCTGGCGTCCAACGAAGACGCGCTGAAAGTGATCTCCGAAGCGGTGGCCAACGCCGGTTACAAGCTGGGCACCGACGTGACCCTGGCGCTGGACTGCGCGGCCAGCGAATTCTACGAAGACGGCAAGTACAACCTGTCCGGCGAAGGCCAGGTGTTCACTGCCGAAGGTTTTGCTGACTACCTGAAAGGCCTGACCGAACGTTATCCGATCATCTCGATCGAAGACGGTCTGGACGAGTCTGACTGGGCTGGCTGGAAGATCCTCACCGACAAGATCGGCGAGAAGGTTCAACTGGTGGGCGACGACCTGTTCGTGACCAACACCAAGATCCTGAAAGAGGGCATCGATAAAAACATCGCCAACTCGATCCTGATCAAGTTCAACCAGATCGGCACCCTGACCGAAACCCTGGAAGCCATCCAGATGGCCAAGGCTGCCGGTTACACCGCAGTGATCTCGCACCGTTCGGGCGAAACCGAAGATTCGACCATTGCCGACCTGGCTGTGGGCACTTCGGCTGGCCAGATCAAGACCGGTTCGCTGTGCCGTTCCGACCGCGTTTCCAAGTACAACCAACTGCTGCGTATCGAAGAGCAGTTGAATGGCAAGGCCAAGTACAACGGTCGCAGCGAGTTCCGCGGCTAAGTACAAATCGATGGAAGGACACCGGATAGTGTCGAAAAAGTCGTGACAGCGATGGATTTGCCACTAATCTGATGCCTTAACAGCACAAGCCTGGGTCTTCCAGGCTTCGTGCTATCAGATGCTTCAAAGTTTTTGGCGTGGCTGTCTTTTTTCACTGGATACCTGATATTCGATGCGCAGTCCTTACTGGTTGTTTCTCGTTTTGCTCTTGCTGCTGGCCGGTCTGCAGTACCGCCTGTGGGTGGGCAATGGCAGTCTGGCGCAGGTCGCCGAGCTGAATCAGCAGATTGCTGATCAACACGCCGAGAACGAAGGTTTGCTGGAGCGCAACCGAGTGATGGACGCTGAAGTCAGCGAGTTGAAAAAGGGCATGGAGACCGTTGAAGAGCGGGCTCGTCACGAACTGGGCATGGTCAAGGACGGCGAAACCCTTTACCAGTTGGCCCAATGATCAATTCCCTGCCGGCCTTCTGGGCCGTGATTCCTGCCGCGGGCGTCGGTGCCCGAATGGCCGCGGACCGTCCCAAGCAATATTTGCAACTGGGCGGGCGCACAATTCTCGAACACAGCCTCGGCTGTTTCCTCGACCATCCAAGCCTCAAGGGGCTGGTGGTCAGTCTTGCGGTTGATGATCCTTACTGGCCGAACCTGGCGTGCGCGGGCGACTCGCGCATTCAGCGCGTTGAAGGCGGCGCGGAGCGTTCCGGCTCGGTGCTCAATGCTTTGCTGCACCTGCACGCGCAAGGTGCCGACGATGAAGATTGGGTGCTGGTGCACGATGCGGCACGGCCGAATCTGAGTCGCGAAGATCTCGACCAGTTACTCGATGAACTGGCGGATGATCCGGTCGGTGGTTTGCTCGCGGTGCCTGCGCGCGACACGTTGAAGCGGGTCGACAAGCACGGGCGCGTGGTTGAAACCGTGGATCGCAGCGTGATCTGGCAGGCGTACACCCCGCAGATGTTCCGCCTCGGTGCGTTGCATCGGGCGTTGGCCGACAGTCTGGTCGCGGATGCGCTGGTTACCGATGAAGCTTCGGCGATGGAGTGGGCTGGCCTGGCGCCGCGACTGATTGAAGGGCGGGCGGATAACCTCAAGGTGACCCGGCCAGAAGATCTGGAGTGGTTGCGTCAGCGTTGGGCTAACCGCCGCTGATTGCTTTGGCGCCCATTGCGCCGCCTTCGCGAGCAAGCTCGCTCCCACATTTGATTTGCGCCTGACACCAAATTTGCATTTACTGCGGTTCCCCTGTGGGAGCGAGCTTGCTCGCGAAGGCGGCCGCACGAACAACCCATCACTCAGCTTCGATACTCCGGCCGCTCAGCCAACCCCACCTTCAAAAAATCCACCAACTTGCGCACCTTGGGCGACAAATGCCGTTGCTGCGGATACAGCGCCCACACCGCCGTATTCGGCGGCTGATGCGCCTCCAGCAATGAAATCAGCGCGCCACTGTGTAAATGTTCGAGCACGTAATAATCCGGCAACTGGCACAGCCCAACCCCCTGAAGCGCTGCGTCCAGCACCGCCTGCCCGCTGTTACAACGCCAGTTTCCCTGCACTCGCTGGGAAAACTCCCGGCCATTTTGCTCAAGCTGCCAAATATCCGAGCTGCCGATCAGGCAATTGTGCCGGCTCAGTTCCGACAAACTGTGTGGGCGACCGTACCGCTCAAGGTAGGAAGGTGACGCGCACAGATACATTCGTCGCGGCGCCAGGCGTGTTGCGACCAAACCCGAATCCTGCAAGCGGCCGAGTCGAATCGCCAGATCCAGCCCTTCATGCACCAGATCGAGCTGGCGATTGCTCAGCTCGATATCAATGCGCAATTGCGGATACAGCCCCATGAATCGCGTCACCAGCGGCACGATAAAACGTTCGCCGTACGCGACGGCGCAGGTCATGCGCAGCATGCCTTTCGGTTCACTGGTCAGATCGCCAACCGCTCGCAGCGCTTCTTCGCGACCGTCCTGCAAGCGCTGGCAGTGTTGCAGGAACGTCTGACCGGCTTCGGTCAGTGTCACTCGCCGCGTGCTGCGATAAAGCAGGCGCGTCTGAAGCCGCTCCTCCAACCGTACGATTTGTCGACTGACATGCGAGGAAGAAACCCCAAGACGCTCGGCTGCGGCGGTGAACTGGCTGCATTCGGCAACGGCGACGAACTCGTCGATGCCTTCCCAGCGATTTTCGGACATCTGGATTATCCCTGTGTAGCAATAATATTTTGCTTTTGTCCCGATTATTCATCGTAAAGCTATGTATTACACTCCTTGTCTGGTTTTTTTATTCAATGGATTCACTGGAGAGTCAGCATGATCAAGTCGCGCGCCGCCGTTGCCTTCGAGGCCAAGAAGCCGCTGGAAATCGTAGAAGTCGATGTCGCCATGCCCAAGGCTGGCGAAGTCCTGCTGCGCGTTGTCGCTTCCGGTGTCTGCCACACCGACGCCTACACTCTGTCCGGCGCGGATCCGGAAGGCATCTTCCCGTCGATCCTCGGTCACGAAGGTGGCGCCATCGTTGAAGCGATCGGCGAAGGCGTGACCTCGGTTGCCGTTGGCGATCACGTGATTCCGCTGTACACCCCGGAATGCGGCCAGTGCAAATTCTGCAAGTCGGGCAAGACCAACCTGTGTCAGGCAATTCGCGCGACCCAGGGCAAAGGGTTGATGCCGGACGGCACTTCGCGTTTCTCCTACAAGGGCGAAACGATTTTCCACTACATGGGTACTTCCACGTTCTCGGAATACACCGTGTTGCCGGAAATCTCCGTGGCCAAGATCTCCAAAGATGCGCCACTGGAGAAGGTTTGCCTGCTGGGTTGCGGCGTCACCACCGGCATCGGTGCCGTGCTCAACACCGCCAAGGTCAAGCCGGGTGACACCGTGGCGATCTTCGGCTTGGGTGGCATTGGTCTGTCGGCGGTGATCGGTGCCGTGAAGGCCAAGGCTGCGCGCATCATCGCCATCGACATCAATCCGGCCAAGTTCGAGATTGCCAGGCAACTCGGCGCCACCGACTGCGTGAACCCGAAAGACTTCGATCGTCCGATTCAGGAAGTGATCGTCGACATGACCGATGGCGGCGTCGACTTCTCTTTTGAATGCATCGGCAATGTGCAATTGATGCGCGCCGCACTTGAGTGCTGCCACAAAGGTTGGGGCGAGTCCGTGATCATCGGTGTGGCCGGTGCCGGCCAGGAAATCGCTACCCGTCCGTTCCAGTTGGTCACCGGTCGCGTCTGGCGCGGTTCGGCGTTCGGCGGCGTTCGCGGCCGTACCGAGTTGCCGAGCTACGTCGACATGGCCCAGAGCGGCGAGATCCCGCTGGACACTTTCATCACCCACACCATGGGCCTGGAAGACATCAACAAGGCGTTCGACCTGATGCACGAAGGCAAGAGCATCCGTACTGTCATTCATTTCTGATCAATCGTGGCGACATGGCTGCAAGTCTTGAAGGCTTGCGGCTGTGACCGCGTAGGAGTCTTTACATGAGTCTGGAAAACATCTCCTGTCAGAAAAGTTTCGGCGGCTGGCACAAGCGCTATCGTCATCGCTCCGATGTGCTCGGCTGTGACATGGTGTTTGCCGTGTACTTGCCGCCGCAGGCAGAGCAGGGCGGCAAGCTGCCGGTTTTGTATTGGTTGTCCGGCCTGACCTGCACCGACGAGAACTTCATGCAGAAGGCCGGCGCGATGCGCATGGCTGCCGAGCTTGGGTTGATCATTGTCGCGCCGGACACCAGTCCGCGCGGCCCTGATGTGCCGGCTGATCCGGATGGTGCGTGGGATTTCGGCCTCGGCGCCGGTTTCTATCTGAATGCCACGCAGGAACCTTGGTCGCGGCACTATCGGATGCATGACTACGTCGTGCAGGAATTGCCTGCACTGGTGGAGGCACATTTCCCCGCCTCGGACAAACGCAGCGTCAGCGGCCACTCCATGGGTGGGCACGGTGCATTGGTCTGCGCTTTGCGAAACCCGGGACGCTATCAATCGGTGTCGGCGTTCTCGCCAATCAACAACCCGATGGATTGCCCATGGGGCCAAAAAGCGTTTTCGCGTTTCCTCGGCGAAGACCGTTCGAAGTGGAAGGAGTGGGATGCTTGCGCACTGATCGCCGAGGCGGATGAAAAACTGCCGCTGCTGGTCGATCAAGGTGATCGCGACGACTTCCTCGCCACCCAGCTCAAACCCGAAGTCCTGCAACAAGCAGCAAAACAGGCGGGCCATCCGCTGACGCTGCGCCTGCAACCGGGCTACGACCACAGCTATTTCTTCATATCGAGCTTTATAGACGACCACTTGCAGCATCACGCACGCGCCCTTGAGGCCTAATGCAGGTAGAATCACGCCCTGACAAAAATCGGGGCGTTTTTTTTATGCGTATTGGCCACGGCTATGATGTGCACCGTTTCGCAGAAGGCGATTTCATTACTCTGGGCGGCGTGCGCATTGCACACAGCTTCGGGCTGCTCGCTCATTCCGACGGTGACGTCCTGCTGCATGCCTTGAGCGATGCCTTGCTCGGCGCCGCAGCGCTGGGCGATATCGGCAAACACTTCCCGGACACCGACCCGCAATTCAAGGGCGCCGACAGCCGTGCGCTCTTGCGTCATGTGGTCGCGCTGATCCACGCCAAAGGCTGGAAAGTCGGCAACGTCGACAACACCATCGTTGCCCAGGCGCCAAAAATGGCCCCGCATATCGAATCGATGCGCGCGCTGATCGCGGCGGATCTACAAGTTGAGTTGGATCAAGTGAACGTGAAAGCTACCACCACCGAAAAGCTTGGCTTTGTCGGTCGCGAAGAAGGCATCGCCGTGCACTCCGTTGCCTTGTTGCTGCGCGCATGAATGAACTGCAATTGCTCGGCCCGCGTGCCTATGGCGAAGCCCTTGGCACTGCGGTACTGAAAGCCATCGCTGAAGATTTTCAGGTTGATGAAGTCCTCGATATCCCGTTCAGCGGCGATGGCGAGCACCTGTGGATCTGGGTTGAAAAACGCGGCCTCAACACTGAAGAGGCCGCGCGGCGTATCGCCAAGGCTGCCGGCGTGCCGTTGCGCACGGTCAGCTATGCCGGCCTCAAGGATCGTCAGGCGCTGACCCGCCAGTGGTTCAGCGTGCAATTGCCGGGCAAGGCCGATCCGGATCTGTCGGCGGCGGAAAACGACACGCTGAAGATCCTCAAGACCACCCGCCACAAGCGCAAGCTGCAACGTGGCGCGCATTCGGCCAACGGTTTCACCCTGCGCCTGACTCAGTTCGCTGGCGACAAGGCCGCGATTGAACAGCGCCTGCAACAGATCGCCCAGCAAGGCATTCCCAATTATTTCGGCGCCCAGCGTTTCGGCCATGACGGCGGCAACGTCGTTGATGCGCGTGCGTGGGCGGCGCGCAAGGCGTTGCCGGAACAACGCAATGTGCGCTCGCGCCTGCTCTCGACCGCGCGCAGCTTCCTCTTCAACAAGGTGCTGGCGGCGCGTGTTGCCGATGGCACCTGGCAAAAAGCCCAGGTCGGCGATCTGCTGGCCTTCACCGACAGCCGCAGCTTTTTTCCGGCCGGTGAAGCCGAGTGCAGTGACCCGCGTCTGGCCATTCTCGACCTGCATCCGACCGGCCCGCAGTGGGGCGAAGGTGACTCGCCGACCGCAGGCGCTGTCCATGATCTGGAGCAGGGGATTGCCGCCGATGAAGCAGAGCTGCGCGATTGGTTGGTTCATGCCGGCATGAGCCATGAACGTCGCATCCTGCGGCTGCCCATTGGCGGTTTGACGTGGCATTATCCCCAGCCTGACATTCTGCAACTGGAATTCGTCCTCCCGGCCGGATGCTTCGCCACCGTATTGGTGCGCGAGCTCGTTGATCTGGTGCCGGTGGGGCAGACGGACAGCCCATGCGTATTCTGATTTCTAACGACGATGGGGTAACCGCACCCGGTCTCGCCGCGCTTTATGCTGCGCTGGCGGATTACACCGAATGCGTGGTTATCGCCCCGGAGCAGGACAAAAGCGGCGCCAGCAGTTCGCTGACGCTCGACCGTCCGTTGCACCCGCAATACCTGGCCAACGGCTTTATCAGCCTCAACGGCACACCGACCGACTGCGTGCACCTGGGCCTGAACGGCTTGCTGGAGCGCGAGGCGGACATGGTGGTGTCCGGTATCAACCTTGGCGCCAACCTTGGCGATGACGTGTTGTATTCCGGGACGGTGGCGGCTGCCCTCGAGGGACGTTTTCTCGAGCGTCCTTCGTTCGCTTTTTCGCTGGTGTCGCGGCAGGTGGATAACCTGCCGACGGCGGCGTACTTTGCGCGCAAACTGGTCGAAGCCCATGCCGGGCTCGATCTGCCGCCGCGCACGGTGCTCAACGTGAACATTCCCAACTTGCCCATCGACCACATTCGCGGCATCCAGTTGACCCGACTCGGCCATCGCGCCCGGGCGGCGGCGCCGATGAAAGTGGTCGATCCGCGTGGCAAGGCCGGTTACTGGATTGCCGCCGCGGGCGACGCCGAAGATGGCGGCCCGGGTACGGACTTTCACGCGGTGATGCAGGGCTACGTTTCCATCACCCCGTTGCAGCTCGATCGGACCTTCAATGAAGTCTTTAGAAGCCTCGATGGCTGGCTGGAGGGACTGCGCTGATGGCCCGTGAACACGAAGACCGATTGCGTAGCGGCATCGGCATGACTTCCCAGCGTACCCGTGAGCGTCTGATCCAGCGCCTGTATGAAGAAGGCGTGTCCAACGCCAAGGTTCTCGAAGTGATCCGGCGCACACCGCGTCATCTGTTCGTCGACGAGGCGCTGGCACACCGCGCTTATGAAGACACAGCGCTGCCGATCGGCAACAACCAGACCATTTCCCAGCCTTATATGGTGGCGCGCATGAGCGAGCTGCTGCTGGAGGCTGGCCCACTGGATAAAGTGTTGGAGATCGGTACCGGTTCGGGTTACCAGACAGCGGTGTTGTCGCAACTGGTCGAGCGCGTGTTCTCGGTTGAGCGCATCAAGGTTCTGCAGGATCGGGCCAAGGAGCGCCTGGTCGAACTGAACCTGCGCAACGTGGTATTTCGCTGGGGCGATGGCTGGGAAGGCTGGCCAGCACTGGCGCCGTATAACGGCATCATCGTCACTGCCGTGGCCACTGATGTGCCGCAAGCCTTGCTCGATCAACTGGCACCCGGCGGACGCATGGTCATTCCGGTCGGCTCGGGAGAAGTGCAGCAACTGATGCTGATCGTGCGTGAAGAACACGGCTTTTCCCGCCATGTTCTGGGCGCTGTGCGTTTCGTGCCTTTGCTCAACGGGCCGCTGGCCTGAGCATTTGTTTACCGGCGCTGAATTCCTTTCGTTCGCCTCGGTCTTACACCGGCAGCGAGGGTTTAAACGCAGCAGAGTGTGCACTTGCAAACGTGTGCGCGAAGCGATTTCGCTTCATTAAAGGTAAAGCCGATTCGGCCCGTTATACTTGCGACACTTCATGCCGAAATCCGGCATTCCAAATTTTTCAGCCACCACAAAGGGAGCGGCGGGTGAGTCTCACAGTCATTGCGCAGCGTATGGGTAACACGAGCTTTCAGCGCCTGGTGACTGGCCTTGTCTTGAGCACCTTGCTGGTCGGTTGCTCCAGCACCAAATCGAACAACGTGCGCGTGGTCGATCGCAACAACGCGGTGGCCCAACGTCCTGCTGTGACGACCGGGCAGTATGTAGTCCGTCCGGGCGATACGATGTTTTCGATCGCATTTCGCTACGGCTGGGATTACAAAGCCCTCGCGGCCCGGAACAATATTCCTACGCCGTACACGATCCATCCGGGTCAGACAATTCGCTTTGACGGCCGCACCGGTTCAACGCCGACGGCGGTGGTCAGCAACAGCAGTTCTTCGCCTTCTTCGTCGAGTAAAACCACGGTAATCCGGCGTCAGGCAAATGGCACGACAACCACCACAACTACCGGTTCTGCGGGGGCTGTACCGTCCGTCGCCAACAAACCCGCCCCCACTCCACTGCCTCCAGCGGGCCCGGCCCCGACCGGCTGGGGATGGCCATCTAATGGCATTCTGATTGGAAAATTCTCTTCAAACGGTAGTTTGAATAAAGGAATTGATATCGCCGGAGATTTGGGACAGCCTGTTTTAGCTGCGTCTGATGGGACAGTGGTTTACGCCGGGAGTGGCTTAAGGGGCTACGGCGAATTAGTCATCATCAAACACAGCGAAACCTACGTCAGTGCCTACGGCCATAACCGCAGGCTGTTGGTTCGGGAGGGACAGCAGGTCAAGGTCGGACAGACAATTGCCGAAATGGGGTCAACGGGTACAGACCGGGTGAAACTGCATTTTGAGATTCGCCGCCAAGGTAAACCTGTAGATCCGCTGCAGTTCCTGCCACGACGTTGATTTGTAAGTCAGCCTGTTCCGTCACGTAGAGGGGACAGGCTCCAGCGCTGCCAAGGATAAAGGCGTCGCTTGAGCTTGGGGTCGAACTCACCAAAGGACTATAACAATGGCTCTCAGTAAAGAAGTGCCGGAGTTTGACATCGACGATGAGGTTCTCCTTATGGAGACCGGCATCGATTCGGAATCTTCGATGTCGAATGATGAAGGGGCTGCTCCACCTTCCGTTCGTTCCAAATCCAAACACTCCGCTTCACTTAAACAACATAAGTACATCGATTACACGCGGGCACTTGATGCCACGCAGTTGTATCTCAACGAAATCGGCTTTTCCCCATTGCTCTCTCCCGAGGAAGAAGTTCATTTTGCGCGACTGTCGCAAAGTGGCGATCCGGCGGGGCGCAAGCGCATGATTGAAAGTAACCTGCGGCTGGTGGTCAAAATCGCCCGGCGTTACGTCAATCGGGGGCTGTCGCTGCTGGACCTGATCGAAGAGGGCAACCTCGGGCTGATCCGGGCGGTGGAAAAGTTCGATCCTGAGCGTGGCTTCCGCTTCTCGACCTACGCAACCTGGTGGATTCGTCAAACCATCGAGCGCGCGATCATGAATCAGACCCGGACCATCCGGTTGCCGATTCATGTGGTCAAGGAACTCAACGTGTACCTGCGGGCTGCACGGGAGCTGACGCAAAAGCTCGATCACGAACCTTCACCCGAAGAAATCGCCAACCTGCTGGAAAAACCGGTGGGTGAGGTCAAGCGCATGCTTGGCTTGAACGAACGGGTTTCCTCGGTCGACGTCTCGCTGGGTCCGGATTCGGATAAAACCCTGCTCGACACCCTCACCGATGATCGTCCGACCGATCCTTGTGAACTGCTGCAGGATGACGACCTTTCGCAGAGCATCGATCAATGGCTGTCGGAACTGACCGACAAGCAGCGCGAAGTGGTGGTACGTCGCTTCGGCCTGCGCGGTCACGAGAGCAGCACGCTGGAAGATGTAGGCCTGGAGATCGGCCTGACCCGGGAACGGGTGCGGCAGATCCAGGTGGAAGGCCTCAAGCGCCTCCGTGAAATCCTTGAGAAGAATGGCCTGTCGAGCGAGTCGCTGTTCCAATAAGCGCTTCACACGCTCGCCCGCAAGAAGCCCCGACTGGTTCGGGGTTTTTTGTTGGCCTGGATTTGATGGGCATTCGGCCGCTCTTTTTCAGTGTCAGACGTACGGTTGGCATTTCCATCCTTTGTAGTCTCGCGGTGTAAGCCGTGGCTTACTCTCTCGTAAGTGTTCCCTATTTTTACAAGACGGCAGACGTCGATTACGGTCATCGTCGCAATTTAACTTATTGTTTTATATGTTTATTTTTTAACATGAAGCGCTTATGACAATATTTTTCGGCGCCCACAGCCGATTGCTCTTGGCAGGGAACTCTCTAGTATCTGGGTTGTGTCGACGGACAGACACGCCCTTCACGGAGGAGGGGAATGGACATCGCAGGACGCGATTCATCAGGACGATGAAAAGGAATACAGGGAATAGGGAAAAAATGTGGGCGGGTCATACCGCCCCTTTTTTTTGCCTGCAAAAAGGTAAAGCCCAGAAAAGCAAAAAGGCCCGCGAGGGGCCTTTTCATTCGAGCGCGGGGCGAATCAGCGTTCGAGGTCTTTGATCTTGCCTTTGACGCCATCCCACTCTTCGGCATCCGGCAGCGATTCTTTCTTCTCGGTGATGTTCGGCCAGATTTCCGCCAGCTCAACGTTCAGCTGGATGAATTCCTGCATTTCCTCTGGAACTTCGTCCTCGGAGAAAATCGCCACGGCCGGGCATTCTGGTTCGCACAGGGCGCAGTCGATGCACTCATCCGGGTGAATCACCAGGAAGTTCGGGCCTTCGTAAAAGCAGTCCACCGGACAGACTTCTACGCAGTCGGTGTACTTGCACTTGATGCAGTTGTCGGTGACGACGAAGGTCATTTCTAATTTTCTCCTCAGGCGGCGGCAGCGTTGCCCCTTCACGGTTGGGGTCGCCAGGTTCGGGAGCGATACCTGCTGGCCAGGCTATTAGCCAGCAGCATCCCAAACCGCGCGAGATTCTAACAGCTTGAAGCCGTTTGCGTTATATCCGCTTCTTCAGTGCTTATATCCGGTTCTTCAGTGCATAGAGCATTTCGAGCGCACGACGCGGCGTCAGGTCGTCGATATCCAGCTTGGCCAACTCATCCAGTACCGGATGCGGCAGGCTGGCAAACATGTCGCTCTGCTGCGGTGTCGCCGGTTTGCCCTTGGCGGCCGGTTTTGGCGCTTCATGCGGCAATGCGGTGTCTTCCAGTCGGCTCAAATGCTCACGGGCCCGTACGATCACTTCGCTTGGCACACCCGCCAGTTGCGCCACTGCCAGGCCATAACTCTGGCTGGCCGGCCCCGGCAGCACGTGGTGCAGGAATACGATGCGCTCGTTGTGCTCGGTGGCGTTGAGGTGCACGTTGGCCACCAGCGGCTCGGCTTCCGGCAACACCGTCAGTTCAAAGTAGTGAGTCGCAAACAGAGTATAGGCGCGCAGATGCGCCAGACGCTCGGCCGCGGCCCACGCCAACGAAAGACCGTCGAACGTGCTGGTGCCGCGACCGACTTCGTCCATCAGCACCAGGCTGCGCTCAGTGGCGTTGTGCAAGATGTTGGCGGTTTCGCTCATTTCGACCATGAAGGTCGAACGGCCACCGGCGAGGTCATCGCTGGAACCGATCCGGGTGAAGATCCGGTCGACCAGCGACAGCTCGCAGCTCGCCGCCGGCACGAAGCTGCCAATGTGCGCCAGCAGCACGATCAATGCCGTCTGACGCATGTAGGTGGATTTACCGCCCATGTTCGGACCGGTGATCACCAGCATGCGGGTGTTGTCATCCAGGCTCAGGTCGTTGGCCACGAACGGCGTGGTCAGCACTTGCTCGACCACCGGGTGACGACCCTGAGTAATGCGCATGCACGGTTCGGTGACGAAGCGCGGGCAGTTCAGGTCAAGGTTCAGCGCACGTTCGGCGAGGTTGCTCAGCACGTCGAGTTCGGCCAGCGCGCCAGCGGTGTCCTGCAACGGTGGCAGTTGGCTGATCAGGTCTTCCAGCAGCGCTTCGTAAAGCATCTTCTCGCGGGCGAGGGCGCGGCTCTTGGCCGACAGGGCCTTGTCTTCGAATTCTTTAAGTTCCGGCGTGATGAAGCGTTCGGCGCCTTTCAGCGTTTGACGACGGATGTAGTCCGCCGGGGCTGATTCGGCCTGCTTGCTCGGCAACTCGATGAAGTAGCCGTGAATGCGGTTGTAGCCAACTTTCAGGTGGCTGAGGCCGGTGCGCGCCTTCTCCCGGGCTTCCAGGTCGATGAGGAACTGGCCGGCGTTTTCGCTCAGCGATTGCAGTTCGTCGAGTTCGTTGTCATAGCCGGTTTTCAACACGCCGCCATCGCGAATCACCGCGGGCGGGTTGTCGATAATGGCTTTTTCCAGCAGGGCCGCGAGTTCCGGATAGGTGCCGGTGGTGGTCGCCAGGCCTTGCAGGTGCGGCGCTTCCAGGTCGGTCATTGCCACTTGCAACTCTGGCAGGGCGCCGAGCGCATCACGCAGACGTGCGAGGTCGCGAGGGCGGGCATTGCGCAGACCGATCCGCGCCAGAATCCGTTCGATGTCGCCGATTTCCTTGAGCTGCGGTTGCAGTTTCTCGAAGCGATAGCGATCAAGCAGGCAGGTGATCGAAGTCTGGCGCGCCAGCAAAACGGTCAAGTCGCGCAACGGACGATTCAGCCAGCGGGTCAGCAAACGGCTGCCCATGGCGGTCTGGCAACGGTCGACGACCGACTGCAGGGTGTTGTCGCGACCACCGGCCAGGTTGGTGTCCAGTTCCAGGTTGCGCCGGGTGGCACCATCGAGCACCACAGTGTCGTCGAGACGTTCGTGGCGCAGGCTGCGCAAGTGCGGCAGGGCGGTGCGCTGGGTTTCCTTGGCATAGGCCAGCAGGCAACCGGCGGCGCCGATGGCCAGGGTCAGATTTTCACAGCCGAAGCCTTTCAGGTCCTGGGTGGAAAACTGTTGGCAGAGACTTTTCAGCGCCGAGTCGCGCTCGAAATCCCACGGTGCGCGACGACTGACGCCACGACGTTTTTCCGCTGGCAGGTCTCGTGGCCAGTCATCCGGAATCAGCAACTCAACCGGGTTGATCCGCTCCAGTTCCGCCAGCAGGTTCTCCCAGCCCTTGATTTCCGAGACGCTGAAACTGCCGCTGGTGATATCCAGCACGGCGAGGCCGAACAGACGCTCGTCACCCAGCAGCGCTGCGATCAGGTTGTCGCGACGCTCATCGAGCAGCGCCTCATCACTGACCGTACCCGGCGTGAGGATGCGCACCACCTGACGTTCGACCGGGCCTTTGCTGGTCGCCGGGTCGCCGACCTGTTCGCAAATCACCACCGACTCGCCGAGCTTGACCAGTTTCGCCAGGTAGCCTTCCGCTGCGTGGTAAGGAATCCCACACATCGGAATCGCCTGTCCTGCCGACTGCCCACGGGCGGTCAGGGTGATGTCGAGCAGCTTGGCGGCCTTCTTCGCGTCTTCATAGAAGATCTCGTAGAAGTCGCCCATGCGGTAGAACATCAGCTGATCCGGGTGCTGATTCTTCAGGCGCCAGTACTGCTGCATCATCGGGGTGTGGGAGGACAGGTCTGAAATAGCTTTATTCATCAGGGGTTTAGCTTTACCGGAAAAAGTGACGAGGCAAACAACGGGTAAATCGCAGCTTAAAATGGCGAGTGTGTTGCCAGTGATGCGGCCCGTGGATTGATTCAGTGGGGCGAGTATGAAGTTTTTTTGAGGTGGATGCAGCAACGCACCGCCGCTTGGGTTGGCATTGTGTCCTATAGTGCCGAAAAGCTATCGAATGATCGGAATTCGAGGATTGCAGATCAGTTGAGGACGCAGCTTGGAACAGTCAGAGGGCATCGGCTCAGGAGCATCAGCGAGCAATTGTTACTACGATGCGGAAAAAATGACCCTCAGCCGGGCGCGGCAGTCGGCGGTGCTGGGCAGCAATGAAAGTGACCTGCTGCTGGCCCTGATAGCCGGCGTGACCGACAAGGAACAGCTTATCTCCCGAGTCTGGGGGGAGCGCGGCCTGGTGATTTCCGACAGCAGTTATTACAAAACGCTGCACATGCTCCGCGCGCATTTCGCTGACGTCGGGTTACCTCGGGACAGTCTTAAGACGTTGCCTCGCCGTGGCGTGGTGCTGTTGTGTGAAATCCGGTTGGTCAGCGCACAGACTCAAGCCTCTGAGTCGTCGCCTGCGGTGGTAAACGATGCTGAACCATTCATCGTCGACTCTCCCTCGATGAAAAAGCCATTCAATCGTTACTGGCGCTTCCTTTTACCAGCAATCCTGGTGCCGGCGATTGCTCTTCCGGTCTTTTACGCTTATCTGGTGTTTAAAAAACCTGCTGATCTGGAGGAGTGGAAACTCATCTGGCAAGAAGGCGAGGCGAAGTTGTATGTAGAAGAAAGTGAAAGAATGTCCAAAGAAGAAATTGTCAAGGCGCTCAGCGAGTTCGAACCACCCATTGTATTGTCCGATGTTAACTACTATGTGCGAAAGCCGCTCTCCCAATTACTGGTCAAGTGTATCAAGCCGGAAAGTAAGGGGGAGGCCATATGCGTGAACTATCAACTCGTTGGAAAAAAGTAATCGCACTGTTTGGCATCTTGTCTGTATGCATCTTTGGTGCTCTGATTATCAAGTATTTCTATTTTATTAATCGCGATATTCCACGCGCACCCTGTTTTGCATCCATCGATTTTGTGCATACTCAAGATCACAAAGTCCGTTGGCATGGCGTTGGTGATATGACGATCGATCCAAAGGAGGGCGCTCTCTATGTGTACTACGTCGTCAAAACCCCTGAAGGCAAAATTTATACCTATGATCGAAAGTTCGAGATTGCGTTGACGTATCTGGACACTTCCAGGTTTCTGTTCAAGACGCGTTCGATTGTAAAGTTTGATGCGGACACCGCCGGCGATGAACTTCCGTTTATGGAAAGAGGTTTTCAAGGCGGTATGGTGACGTTCAATTACTTCTCCGATACCGAGTACTACTACAACATCAATAACTTGATCAATGGCGTATGCCACGTCCCTCGCTAGCGAAAAACCCGGGGTGCAAGGCCTCTGGGCGATTAAGTAAGACTGAGTAAGAGGCCTGTAAGGCCTTGACGGCCACGGGTCGTTAATATGATTCGAGTCAAGCCAACAGCCCCTGCGACTACCCGAGAGTCAGCGCAGTGCGGCTATTTTCTGCCTTGAATTATATGGCGATGTTTAAGCTGTTGAGGAACGTTATAGATGCTCTGGTTTTGCGTGCGCAGTGCTCATGGGGCCAAGTCTCCCGTCTGGAAGCGATCAATTGCAATAAACAGGGACGGTATCGTGTTTGTGCCGGCGGTTATTGGGGGAAAAGAAAAGGACATCAGTATTTCCACGTTGTCTGATCGTACTCCGGTGTTGCTGTGCTTCGATCATGTTTACGTACCGGTGGTGTGGATGGTTGAACACTTCCCAATGTGTAGAGCTCGCTGTAGCGAAATGATGATGGCAGCACTTTTTGCTATACGGGAAACGTTAGTTAGTCGCGAGGCATGGTCTCGGGTGAGCTACTTTCATGGGCGCGCTGGAGAAAAAAACTATCTGGGGTTCGTCTGATGAGATCAAGTCTGTTGTGGAATCTGTCCCTGCTGATTGGCAGCGTTTTGATCATCGATAATTCAAGGGCTGACTCGCGGGAAAGTTGCGCGCAGCGCCGCGCTGAACTTGTGTTGCAAATTGAGCGCGCTGATAAGGCGGACAATGTATATCGCAAGTCCGGTCTGGAGCGGGCGCAGGCCAATGTCGAGCGTTATTGCCAAGAACCCTCCGCGCAAGATGACCGTTCAAGCTCCATCCAAAAGGCCGAAGCCGAAGTGCGACGCAGACAGAACTATCTGGAGGCCGCCCGTCAGTACGGCGATGTGAAAGTCATCAAGAAACAGGAAGCCAGGCTCGAACGGGCTCAGACAAAACTGCAAAAACTCATGGATGAGTAAAGGTTCACCCACCGCCAACGAACCGCAGCTGGTTTTCTTTTCTCAACTCCGCAATTCAACGTGCTCATCAGTGACGCCTGGAAATCGAATATGAAAAACATCCTTATCTTTGCTTCAGTCTTTACTTCTGCTGTGCTGATCTCTGGCTGCACCGCCACCGACTGGGTGCATGCTGCCGGCGGGATCATGGGCGCCAAGGACGATTACGACAGGAAAGCCAGAACCGATCGACTTAAAAAAGCCAATGCTGCCGCGCGTCGCGTCAAAGGCTGACCACTAGTTGGAGCCGGGCCGTTATTCAATTCAAAATGATGGCTCGGCAATATCATTTTGAGGCTGAATTCATATTTATGCGTTAATTATGCAAAACAGCATTTGTCTTCGCGAAAAACTTCAAGCACTATGCGCGTTATGCAAAAACGCAACGTATCCTCCGTCTTAAGAGCACTGCTCGACCAGCACGGGATCTCCCCCACGGAGCTCCACCGTCGCACCGGCGTGCCTCAATCCACTCTCTCGCGGATTCTCAGCGGGAAGATCGTCGATCCCTCGGATAAACACATTTCGAAGATTGCCGAATACTTCAACGTGAGCACTGATCAGTTGCGCGGGCGCGCCGACGTCGCACAGACGGCCGGCGGTGCGCGCGCTGACGTTCACGCGGAGCTCAAGGACATAATGCTGTGGGACGACGATACGCCTGTCGATGATGACGAAGTATCGGTGCCGTTCCTTCGCGAGGTTGAATTGGCTGCTGGATCAGGAAGATTCGTCATCGAAGAGAGCGAGCGCTCTAGCCTGCGCTTCGGCAAGCGCAGCCTGCGCCATAACGGTGTGCAGTTCGACCAGGCCAAATGCGTGACAGTGCGCGGCAACAGCATGTTGCCGGTATTGCGCGATGGCGCCACCGTCGGCGTCAATGCGGGCAAGTGCGGCATTGGCGACATCATTGATGGTGACCTTTACGCAATCAACCACAATGGCCAGTTGCGCGTGAAGCAACTCTATCGCTTGCCCACCGGCATTCGTCTGCGCAGCTTCAATCGCGATGAACACCCGGACGAGGACTACAGCTTCCAGGAAATCCAGGAAGAGCAGATCGTCATTCTCGGTCACGTCTTCTGGTGGGGCATGTACGCCCGCTAACCACGCCGACTTCAGATAAGCCTGCCAATCGGCGGGTTTTTTTTCGCCTTGATGAAACCGCCAAACCCTTGAGTTGCGGGGCTTCCATGCATCTGCGCATTTCATGTGCATAAATAAATGCATTTACGCATTGACTGGATATGCATACATGCATATCCTTGCCACCAAGCCGCTCGACAAAGCGGCTGGCAAGAAAGCTCTTTAGTTCCACAAGAACAGGCAGCGATGAACCGGCCTCAACGGTTCAGAGGGTTGGCAACTGACCCGGGTGTGCAGCGTAAAGCACCAGAAGCAGTTATCCGGCGGGCAGGGACCGCGGTCGGAAAAACAATTTGAATGGACTCGTACCGCGCCAGTAGCGCCGAAAAGTCAGCTTCCTTCACGAACACAGGATTGGAAGGAAGGCGAAGGAGCGCATTACTGAAAAGCCCGGCATTGGTGCCGGGCTTTTTGGAATGCCTGCCTCCAGCTTGCAGATCGAACCTGTCTGCAGATTCATCGCTTGACCCGCCCACAACGGAAGTTGCCGGCAGACATCAAAAAGGCATTGCAGATGTTGAAAGATTGCAGATGTGGAAAGTGTAAAAGACTGCTCGCCAGGATGGGCGAGTACACAGAGTTCCAGATCAAATGTTCCCGATGTGGAACATTGAATCATGTGAGGGCCGGGAGCCCCGAACGATCGCCTGTGAGCGACTTGAGTGCTGCATCGCCAGCACACCCTGATCAATCCACTCATAGGTAGAGACATGAATACTTTGAAGAAATACGCAGCACCGTTTCTGATCGCTGCTGCACTGCTGGGTAATGGCGGTAGCGCGGTTGCCGCTAACCTGTTGGTCAACGGCAGCTTTGAACAGCCCGGCTGCGCCGGCAGCTGCATTCTGGACACCCCGGCGAAAGCTAATTTCATCACCGGCTGGACGACGTTTCTGTCCGGTGCCGAATACTTCAACATGCCGGCCTCGATCGGTGGTTCCGCGGCCGCAGACGGCGTGGTGATCGTTGACCTGGCCAACTACGTTTACGGCAATGGGGGAGGGATTCAGCAGAACTTCGCCACCACCGTGGGCGCCAAGTACCGATTGACCTTTAGCGCGGGTAACTCGCGTTACGCCAGCCGCTCCGGTGATGGTGTCATTCAAGTGAAAGTGGCCGGCCAGACCGCCACCTTCAACACGCCGTCTGCCAAAGGCGTCGCGGTTGAGTGGAACACCGTCACTTATGATTTCACCGCAATCACTCCACAGACGACGTTGGCGTTTTTCAACGAGCAGAATCCGTATGCCAACTTTGCCTTTATCGACAACGTCATTGTTGAGCGTCTGTAATTCTGACCGCCGCGGATCGAAGGCGTTTTATCCAAGCGTGAAAGGCGACACCGTTACGGTGTCGCTTCCTCACAACCCCTTTATTCATCAACGCTCTCAGGAGGCGTGACATGACAACCGAGCAACAAGCATTGGCCGATATGCCAATCTGGCTGGTCATCCTCCTCGCCGTTGTCGGCGGGGTGTCCGGCGAAATGTGGCGCGCCGACAAGGAGGGCGCACGTGGCTGGCCGCTGCTGCGCCGTCTGGCCCTGCGCTCCGGCGCCTGCATGATCTGCGGCGTGTCGGCGATCATGCTGCTGTACGCCGCTGGCATGTCGGTCTGGGTGGCTGGCGCGTTTGGTTGCCTGACAGCGATGGCTGGCGCCGACGTCGCCATCGGCTTGTACGAACGCTGGGCCGCAAAGCGCATCGGCGTCTGCGAAGTCCCGCCCCGCGACCAGCCTTAACCTCAAATGTTATTCGTGCCGCCCTTTGGGCGGCAGGGCTGCGCGTGGACGATTGAAAAGGAGGTCATGTATGCCCACACCGATCCAGCAGCCGTCGCAACTGTTCACAGCCATCGCGACGACGCTGCGCAACACTGCCGGGCTCAACATCAATGTCGGCAATCACGATGATTTCACTGCACCGGGCGATCAGGCCTGGGTGTTGATCGACTTCGACCGGAATGGGGCGGGAGTACGTGGCGCTGACGGGCGAATTGCGCATGTCATGACGGTGTCCCTGCAAGTCATCCCGGCCCTTTCCGCCAGCGCATTTGCAGCATGCGATCTGATTGCTGTGCTGAAAAACCTGATCACCGACAACCGCTGGAATTTGCCTGGCGATCAATGCGATTTGCCAATGAACATCGATGGCCTGCCGTCGCTGCTGATCCGCGCCGATCAGCAATACAAGGCCTGGAATCTGGCGTTCGAGCAGACCCTCTACCTCGGTCCGACCTTGCTTGACGACCCGCTCGGCACACCGAAATTCGCCCGTACCTGGGAAGTCAGCAACATCGACGACCCGGATCAATACACCGCGCTGGAGGCCTGACCGATGTTCGACGCATTACTGCGTATGCAACTGGGCCCGATCATCGAACGCCTGGCCGAAATGGAAGCGGAAATCGACGACCTGCACCGTCGCGCCGAAAGCTTCTGTCGCATCGGCATTTGCCAGACAGTCGATGCGGCAAGCAATACCTGCCAGGTCAGCCACGGTGGCTTACTGACGCCGGCGATCAAGTTTTTCAACCCCAGCGCCGGCGCACAGAGTGAGTCGCGGATTCCAACCGTGGGTGAGCAGTGTCTGCTGTTCAACTACGGCAGCGGCGAAAGCGGCGCACAAAGTGTCGCCCTGTTCGGCCTGAACAGTGACCGCTTTCCACCCGTTTCGACTGTCCCCACGCTGACGCGACGGGTTCATGTCGACGGCAGCGAAAGCGGTTACGACGACGCCACGCACACCCTGCACTGGCAGAACGGACCGGCCGCCTTCAGCGGTTCTCGCCAGGCGCTGGAACTGAGCATCGGCCCGGCACGACTGGCGATGACACCACAACTGATCACCCTGCAACTGGGTGCCGTCGGCCTGACCATCGACCCTTCGGGTGTGCACTTCAGCGGTCCCTTGGTCGATCACCAGGGCCGTGTCATCAGCCCCTGATTCAAGAGCCTCCACATGATCGGAATCGATAGAGACAGCGGGGCCACGGTCGACGACTGGCTGCAATTTGTGCAGCGCGCGACCCGGGCCCTGACCACGCCGCTGGGCACCCGGCAAAAACGCCCGTTGTACGGATCGTTGATCCCCACGCTGTTGGGGCAGAACCTCGGTGACGACGTGCTGCTCCTGGCGCAGAGCCACGCCGCGCAAGCGTTCTACAACAAGCAAAACGGCATCGACGATTTTCAGCCACAAGTGATCGTCGCCAGCCGTCAGGGCGCCGGTCTGTTGTTGCGTTTCGCCGGCACCTGGAAAAACCGTCAACAGACATTCGAGGTCGTGACATGAGCATGTTGATCCCCGGCCAGAACCAATTGGCCGAACCCGCACTGATCACCGTTGAAGCCTTCGAAGATCTGCTCGCCGAGTTCAAGACGTTCGTCGTCGAGTACGTCGGGGCGCGTTCGCCGGACAGCGCCGCGAAACTCAAGACCAGCCTCGACAACGAAAGCGAACTGCTGACGCTGGCGCTGGAAGCTTTCTGCGTCCGACTGCAAACCCACGAACGCAAATACAACGCTCGCATCAAGCAGATGCTGGCGTGGTGGGCGACCGGCAGCAACCTCGATGCGCGGCTGGCCGACATGGGCCTTGAGCGACAATTGCTCGAACCCGGCGATCCAGCGGCATTCCCGCCGGTGCCGGCGATTTATGAAAGCGACGACGACGCTCGCCTGCGTTATTACCTCGCGCCGCATGCACCGGCAGCAGGTTCGCGGATGCAGTATCGCCGCGAAGTTTTCACCCTCGGCGAGCGTCCGACGGTGCAGGTCGAATCCACCGAGGCGGGTGTGGTGAATGTCACTTACACCTTCAACCCCGATGGTCTCGCCGCGCAGGTCAAGGATGGCAATGGGCGACGCACCGCGCCCGGTGAAGTGCAGGTCACGGTGCTGTCCCGCGACGGTGATGGCACGCCTTCCGCGACATTGCTTGAGGGCGTTCGTCAGCACTTCGCGCGGCCGGATGTGTGCCCGGAAACCGACCTCGTCACCGTCAAGGCTGCCGACATTCAGCGCTATAAAATTCGTGTCGTCGCCAAGATCAATTCCGGCCCCGATTCGGGCCTGACCAAAGTCGCCGCGCAACAGCAACTGCAGGCCTACGCCGACAGTTGTCATCGCCTCGAAGGCCGGGTCGATCCGAGCTGGATCGACTTCACGCTGCACAGCGCCGGCGCCGTGCAACTGCAGATTCTCGAACCGCTGGCACCGATCGTGACCACAGCGTTTCAAGCGCCGTACTGCACAGCGGTCGAGGTTGAGGTGCTGACGCTATGAGTGAGCAAACTCAGCGCCCGACACTGTTGCCTGCGAACAGCTCTGCACTTGAGCGAGGTCTGGATCTGGGCTTCGGCGCGTTGCTTGATCGCATCGCGCCGCCGTTCCCCGAACTGATGAATCCCGCAGAAACACCGGTTGCCTTTCTGCCGTATCTGGCAGCGGATCGCGGCGTGGCTGAATGGAGCACCGCTGCGCCGGAGGCGGAAAAGCGCCTGACCGTCGAACTCGCCTGGCCCACCGCGCGCCAGGCCGGCACTCGCAAGGCGCTGGAAAACGCCGCCAAGGGTTTGCAGTTGCGTCCCGAGATCCGCGCCTGGTACGAACAGACGCCGCCCGGCGCGCCTTACAGCTTTTCGGTACGAGCTTTCAGCGAGCAACCCTACAGCGAAGAAATTGATGCGCGTCTCGACCGACGCCTGGCTGATGCCAAAAGCGAACGCGATGTGCTGACGGTCTCCGTTGGCTTGAGCGCTTTCGGCAATCACGTCATCGGCGCCGCGACGTTCTGCGGCGAACTGACCACGATTTATCCAGTGTTCATCGAAGGGCTCGAAACCTCGGGAGAGGCATTCATGGCTGCCGGCATGTACACCGTCGAAACATCCACTATTTATCCTCAGGGGGCCTGAATGGCTGACTATTACACCCTGCTCACCAACGCAGGGATTGCCTACGAAACGGCGTGCAAGGCCGCGGGCACGCCGATCAAGTTGACGCAGATTTCCGTCGGCGATGGCGGCGGCACGGTCTACAACCCGGCCGCGACCGCCACTGCGCTGAAGCGCGAAGTCTGGCGCGGGCCGCTCAATGCGCTGTTCCAGGACGAGAAGAATCCTAGCTGGCTGCTCGCTGAAGTGACCATCCCGCCGGATGTTGGTGGCTGGTATGTGCGAGAAGCGGGGCTGTGGACTGATACCGGGATTCTCTACGCCATCGTCAAATATCCGGAGTCGTTCAAACCGGTTCTGGCCACTTCGGGCTCGGGCAAAGAGTTCTACATTCGTTCGATTTTCGAGACCAGTAATGCGTCGCTGGTGACGTTGTTGATTGATGACACGGTGGTGAAAGCCACGCGTGCCTGGGTCATGAGTTACCTCGCCGAAGAACTCGGCAAACTCGATGGCAAGCAGTCGGTGCGTGTTGCCGCATCTACCAACATCTTGTTGAGCGGTGCACAGCAAATCGACGGTGTCGCAGTGATTGCTGGCGACCGCGTGCTTGTTGCGAACCAGACCTTGGCCAAGGACAACGGCCTGTGGATCGTTGCCAATGGTGACTGGGTACGGGCGACCGATGCCAACAGCAGCGCCAAGGTCACGCCGGGCCTGACGGTGATGGTCGAGGAGGGCACGGCGAACGGTGATTCGCTGTGGCACCTGACCACCAATGCACCGATTACTCTCGGCACCACGTCGCTGACGTTCAAGATGCTCGCCGGTCGCACCGGGATTGCTGCCGGGACCTACAAAAGTCTCACGGTGGATGAATATGGCCGCGCGACTGCGGGTGCGAATCCTGAGACGCTGGCCGGATTCGGCATCAAGGATTCGTACACCAAGGCTGAAGTTGAAGCGTTGATTGCCAAGGCGTCGGCATTGCCGGTGGGCTCGATTGTCGCGTTCCCGGTTGATGCACCTCCGCCGGGTTTTCTGGAGCTGGATAACAGCGTCCAGAGCAACGC
Organism: Pseudomonas sp.; assembly: GCF_049300855.1. GTDB lineage: Bacteria > Pseudomonadota > Gammaproteobacteria > Pseudomonadales > Pseudomonadaceae > Aquipseudomonas. Next base: position 28,316 of record NZ_JBAQKH010000002.1, read on the forward strand.
ACTCTACCCTGACCTTAGCGCCTATCTGGGTGGCAAGTTCAATAAGGGGAATGAGGGCGTTGGTAATTTCCGCTTGCCAGAGGCTCGTGGTGAGTTTTTGCGCGGTTGGGATCATGGACGTGGCAGCGATGTCGGGCGCGCATTAGGCAGCTGGCAATCTGACGAAATAAAAGCGCACGCTCATACAACCGTCTATGAACTAGTCACAGATTTGTTTGCAGCAGGAACAGTGACTCGCAATTTTGTTCAGGATTTCGGAACTTCGAATAGTGTGCAAACAAACGCGGCTGGTGGGGCTGAAACCCGCCCGCGCAACATCGCCGTCATGTGGTGCATCAAAGCCTGGAACGCCCCGGTCAATCAGGGAAACATCGACGTAGCGGCACTGGTCAAGGAAGTGTCGCGGCTCGGATCTGCCGTACCGGTTGGTGCGGTGATGGCCTTCCCGACAGGTATCGTTCCACCGGGTTTTCTGGAACTGGATGGCAGTGTGCAAAGCACTGCGACCTATCCGGATCTGGCGGCGTTTCTCGGTACCACTTACAACAAGGGTAATGAAGGCGCAGGCAACTTTCGGTTGCCCGAGTCGCGCGGTGAATTCTTGCGTGGCTGGGATCATGGACGTGGAGCCGATGCTGGTCGGGCAATTGGCAGTTGGCAGAAGGGGTCTGAACACATTTTCGACACTGGCACTTCGGTAGCGAATGTTTCAGACAGGAACTCGGTTACGTCACCAGTCACTGCCCTGTCTAATATGGGATACGACACTGTCAGTGCTTCGGATTACCCGGGAGCCGAATATACAGTCTCCACCGCAAACACAAGCGCCCCTGTATCAAACAATGACCAGACAGCTTTTGGTGCGACACGCCCGCGTAACTTAGCCGTCATGTGGTGCATCAAGGCCTGGAATGCGCCGATCAATCAGGGAAGCATCGACATTGCTGCATTGGCTGCGGATATCAAAAGCTGGCGGCTCAACGGCCCTGAGCTCGGAGCGACTCGTAATTTGCGAGTGTCGCTACCTGCGGCCGCTTCGGTTGCGACACTCACGGCTGATCAGTTGATTGTTGAGCAACCCGGTATCGCTCAATACAAATTGTCGAGCGTCAATCTATCTATAGATTTGACGACCATTGGTGCTGGTGGGATGGATGTCGGAGTTGCCCCGGCGCTCGGCAGTGTCGGGATATACGTTATCTATAACCCAGTGCTGCGTATTGCCAAGCTACTCGGCGTCAATGCGTCCTCGGCGTTGATTCCTGAGGTTTATTCCGGCGCTTACATGCCGGCCGGATACACCTCAAGCGCGCTGGTCAGCGTTTGGCAAACCGACACCAATCGATTGATGGTTACCGGTGTCCAGCACCAACGCCTGATATCCATCCCCAGAGCGCAAGTCTTGTCTAACGGGGCGTCTTTGACATGGACTCCTGTTTCCCTGGCGTCGATTGTTCCGAAAAACGCAAAATCCGTCGGCGGGTATGTTCACTACATCAGCAGTGCTGAAAGCGCTGGGGGTGGTTATCTGGGACTTGCTTCTGATGCGGTGGGGACTGGATTAAAAACTGTCGGTATTGGCGGGATGCTGGGGTTGGGGGTTCTCGGTTCATTCTCCGACCTGGTAATGACCACGCCACAAACGATTCACTACATCCTGGACTCAATTTTGTCCCGAGCTAATTCCGTCCATATTTCCCAATACACGTTTTAGGGGATACCCATGTTGAGAGCGTACTCAAAAGAGGGAACAGCCTTTCGAGGTGTCGCCCCTGATTGGCCATTGGCAGAGGGAGAAATTCTTTTTGACCATGAACCTTCTGAAAAAGAACTGGAAGACGCGTTTGGTTTCGCTTCTGGCGAATTGGTAAAAAGCCGTCAGTTGACTTTGATTACTGCAGAACGATTCCGCCGAGAAGGTTCGGGAATCGTGGTCGAGGGTGTGGCTATCGATACTTCCCGAGACAGCCAGTCGCTGATTGCTGGCATGGCCGTTTCTGCGATGTTGAACCCTGCTTATCAATGCAGTTACAAAGCTGTGGACGGCTTTGTCGAACTGACTGCTTCGCAAATTCTTGCTGTAGCAACGGCTGTTCGATCGCATGTTCAGACTTGCTTTGACCGGGAAAGGGCTCTGTCGGAAAGCGTTGTTGCCGGCACCTACACCGATGCCATGCTCAAGGACGGTTGGCCAGACCAGCCCCCAGTTACACCCACCTCAGCACTTCAATAAACGCCCCACACCGTGGGGCGTTTCCATATCTGGCCACCCAGGCGGTGGCTTAGAGTCGTTACTTATCAAACAAGGAAGAACCTATGTTTTACGCACCCTCCACGGGCGGTTTTTACGATCCTGCCTTTCATACCGAAATTCCAAGCGATGCAGTTGAGATCTCTCAGGAGTACTGGCTCGAGTTATTGAACGGGCTGTCTACCGGCAAGATGATTGTCATGAATGAAAATAACTATCCGGTGCTGGTTGATCGGCCGGGGCCAACGCCTGCGGAACTTGAGAGCATTGAACGCTACTGGCGCAAACAGCAGATCGCGCTCACTGATCCCGTGGTCAACCGTCACCGTGACGAGGTGGACCGTTGGCCAACCCAGCTGACCCCGGCGCAATACATCGAGTTGCAAACGTACCGCCATGTGCTTCGTCTGTGGCCGGAGGGCGGTGAGTTGCCCTTGAGCGAACACCGCCCGGCAGCGCCGGAATGGCTCGCTAGCCTGCCTGAATAAAAACGCCCCGCACTGACGGGGCGTTTTCTTATCCGCTGATCAGCAACTGATAGCCCCTTGTTGAAACCAAGGGGCTTTTTCGTCTTTGGAGAAACCCGAATGGCAACCCGCCAAACCTACACCGTACTCGTTCCATTCCCCACCGGCGGTGGGCACTGGTCGAGCATCGGTCAAGACCTTGATCTGCTCGACGTCGAGGCCAGTGCCTTGCACTTCGCCGGTCGACTGGAACTGAAAACCCCAACCACCCAGGCCAAAAAGGCCGCTGCCAAGAAGGCTGACTGAATATGGCTGAGGTTCTGAACTTCGAGCACAACGGCATTACCGTCAATGCCACCGAATCCCCCGAGGCCATGGGTGGCCTGGGTGACAACGTCATCGGTCTGGTCGGCACTGCGCCGAAAGCCGATCCGCTGATTCCGCGTAACGCGCCGTTCCGCATCAACAGCTTCACCACCCACGCGCTGCTCGATCCGACCGGTTCGGAAGAGGGCACCCTGTACCACGCGGTTTACCAGATCCTCAAAGTGGTCAAGGTGCCGGTCTACGTGGTCATCGTCGAAGCGGGCGCGACCCCGGCCGACACCGTCAACAACGTGATCGGCGGTGTTGATCCGCTGACCGGCCGCAAGCTCGGTCTGGCTGCACTGGGCAGCGTCCCGGAAGACCTGACCATCATCGGCGCGCCGGGCTTTACCGGCACCAAAGCAGTGGCCAGCGAGTTCGCTTCGTTCGGCAAGCGCATCAAGGCCCGTGTGGTGCTGGACGGCAAGGACGCCTCGGTCGCTGATCAAGTGCTGTACAGCCAGGAATTGGGCGGTGCCGATCTCGGTTTCGACCGTTGCCTGGTGGTGCACAACATGCCGGCCGTGTACTCGAAAGCGGCGAAGAAAAATGTGTTCCTGTCGCCTTCCAGCCTGGCGATTGCCGCACTGGCCAAGGTCAAGCAGTGGGAGAGCCCGGGCAACCAGGTGACCTACGCCGAAGACGTGTCGCGGGTCGTTGAATACAACATTCTCGACACCTCCACCGAAGGCGATCTGCTCAACCGCTACGGCGTCAGCTACTACGCCCGCACCGTGCTCGGCGGCTTCTCGCTGCTGGGTAACCGCTCGATCACCGGCAAGTTCATCAGCTACGTCGGCCTCGAAGATGCGATCAGCCGCAAGCTGGTCAAGGCCGGCCAGAAAGCCATGGCCAAGAACCTCACCAAATCCTTCATGGATCAAGAGGTCAAGCGCATCAACGACTGGCTGCAAACCTTGGTTGCCGACGAAACCATTCCTGGCGGCAGCGTGTATCTGCACCCGGAACTCAACAGCGTCGAGAAGTACAAGAACGGCACCTGGTTTGTGGTCATCGACTACGGCCGTTACGCGCCGAACGAACACATGGTTTATCAACTCAACGCCCGCGATGAAATCATCGAGCAGTTCCTGGAGGACGTTCTCTAATGTTTACCAACCGCGTAAGACAGGCCATCGCGGCCACCCTGCAAGGCCTGCCGCTGTCGGCGACCGTTGAAGAATTCACTCCGCCGAAGATCGAATTCGATGTGGAAGAGATGCGTGGCGGTCGCTTCATCGTCGAGGAAATGGCCAAGGGCGGCAAAGCGCTCAACGCCAAGCTGACCCTGCAAGGTCTCGGCGCCGAAGTCATGCTCGCACTGGGTGTGAAGCTGGGCGACGACATCCTGCTGAACGTGCGTGAAGCCGGTCAGGATCAGGATGGCAACACCTGGTTCACCTACCACACCGTCGGCGGCAAGCTGAAGTCCCTCGAAGAAACCGCCGTAAAAATGGGTGAAAAACCCAAGACCAATCTGGAGCTGTCCTGCCGCACCTATAACCGCCTGGAAAACGGCGTGCCGGTGATCGACATCGACGTGCGCACCCAGAAGTTCGTGCTCAACGGCGTCGACATCCTCGGTGATGCGCGGCGTGCGGTGCTGATGCCGTAATCCACGGCTTACAGGCAATGACAAAACCCTGTGGGAGCGAGCTTGCTCGCGAAAGCGGTCTGATGTTCAACATCGATGTTGACTGACCCGACGCCTTCGCGAGCAAGCTCGCTCCCACAGTGGATCTAAACGAATCACCAAGGAATTCATACATGTCGTGGATGCCACCCCAGCATGACCTGTTGTCGCCGATCACCGGCGATGACGGTTCGCAGATCAACCAGATCCAGCTCAAGCCGCTGTTCTACGCCGCACAGAAAGAAGCGCTGGAACGCGCCGGCGATGACGAAGACGATCAGTTCTTCGAACTGGCGCTGCTCGCCACCGGCCTGTCGGTCAAGGAACTCGACCAGCTCAAGCGCCCGGACTACGTGAGCATCGCGCAGTACGTGCATGAGATGTCGACCCAGCCTGCGTCGTACTTTCTCGAGAAGGTCGAAGACGCGGAAAAGTCCACCGATCCCGACGAAGTGCAACTGCTGCAACCGCTCGCCGTGACCGGCCGCACCGTGACCTCGCTGTCGCTGGAAATGCCTGTGCTGCGCGCCACCAAAGTGATGAAGAAACTGAAAACGGCCAAGGAACGCGCCGAGTTCATCACTGCCCATTGCACCGGCCTGATGATCCCCGATCTGGCCCTGATGACCGTCCCTGACTGGACGCAATTGCAGGTGCGCATCGACGATTTTTTAAACCAGCCGGCGGCCTACTTTCGGAACGCGACATCGAAGTAATCCTCGATATCGTCCCGCTCATTTACCCGGTAAGTGAAGCGGAGATTCTGGAATGGAACGCCGAAAAGGCGTTGCGCCGCTACGACATAGCGATCACTCGCCTTGGCGTGAAACAGGAGTAGAGCGGCATGGCAGAGAGCAAATATGCGCTCACGTACGCCGGTGAGGGCGGCAATACAACGGGCGGATTTACACTGCCCGACAACCTCGGCAAACCGCTGCAGGATTTGAATCTGACGCTAGCGTTGGCAAGCGTGGATATTCGTTTGTTGACTCAGGAGCAGATCAAGCTGCGCGAACTGTTGGTGAGCCAGCAATCGCTATTCAAGGTCGTGGCGGCGGCCCCGGCTGCCAATAGTGAGCCGAAGTCAAAGCTCAAGGCAGAGGTCGAGCAGCGCTCACCGCCTAAAGCCATGCAAGCCACGATGGCACAGCAGACCTCTTTGTCTGAACTCAATCGAGTGCTGAAACTGGACAAGGATCAACTTCAGGCGCTTTCACAAGAAACCCTGAGGATGACCAGCGAGAAACAGGTTGCTCCCAGTGGCGCCACCGGCGTGGATCTGCTGCAGGTGCAACTGGCTGCGGCCAAGTCGGGGGTAGGTGAAGGCCTTCAACCCGAGCTTAAAGTTGCCGCCTTGACCGATTTCGCCCGCGATGCGGCGATCAACGCTTCGGCGTTCGGCGTTGATGTGAAATCAGCCAGCGAGATGATGCTGGCTTGGCAATCAGCGATGAATCTTGATCGCGGCAAAAGCCAAAGCCTGGCCGATGCGACCAATTATCTGGGGCACAGCACGCTGGACGCGACATCGGCGGACATCGGCTCAGTTGTACAGAATGTTGGTGAAAAAGCCGTCGCCGGCGGACTCACGCCGGAGCAGGTCGCGGCACTGGCCGCAGCGTTTTTGAACAGCGGTGTTGAAAAGTCCGCAGCGGGAGCCGGGCTCAACAGTCTGATGACGGTGCTTGCCAAGGCCGACACAGCCACGGATGAGCAGCGCACTGCCTGGGCTTCGCTTGGCAATGGACTGGGGCCGGAGGCAGTCGCCACAGGCATGAAGACCGATGCGTCGGCGACCATCATCAAGGTCATGGAAGCCCTCAAGGACAAGAAGCCCGAAGAGAAGGAGGCTTTGACCAAGACCCTCTTCAGTGGCAACGACGCCATTCTCAAGTTGCTGAAAAAACCTGAGGACGTGACCAAGGCGTTCGGTCTGCTGACTGCGCCGAATCCGCAAGCCCCGTCGAAGCTCGATTACGCCGGCTCAGTCAGCAAAGACGCTGAGCAATTGGGGGGCACCTCGCAAGGGCGCGTCAATGCGCTGGACGCGAGTGTCACACGGTTGTTTACAGCCGCTGGCGGTGCATTCACCAATGCGTTCGATGATGTGGTGGTCTCTCTGGATGCTGTCGCCAGTGGCATGGCCCGCTTTGCCGAGGAGCAGCCAAGGGCGACGGCGGCCCTGCTCACGCTGGGTGGCGTTATTGCCTTGTCCCGGGGCGCGCAAATCAAAGCTGCCACGACCTCGGTCATTCGCGGTGCGGCGACAAAATTGCTGACGACGGCAGGCGCCGGTCCACTTATCGATGTTCTGGATCAGCCTGCCAGCGCTGGCGACACCGGCAAGCCCGACAAGTCCGACAAGTCCGACAAGCCTGAAAAAACTGACAAACCCGAAACAACCGGCAAGCCCAAAAAGCGCCAAAAACCGGCCAAACCCAAAGCCTCCGTCAACCCACCATCTGTCGAGCCGCTAGCACCTGAGCAACCACGCCCGACATTGCGCAGCCGTTTCACCGACGCCAAAGCCTTGGCCAAGGGATTCAGCAAAACCAATGCACTGCTGACCGTGGCCACCGCGGCTCCCGACGTGTTGATGGGGCTGGAGGAAGGCGATAACAAAATGGTCGGAGGTGCGCTGGGTTCAGCCGGTGGCAGTCTGGCCGGTGGTTATGCCGGAGCGGTTACCGGCGCGATGATCGGCAGTTTCATTCCCGTCATTGGCACGGCCATCGGCGGCGTGGTGGGCGGCATCGTCGGCAGCACGATCGGTAGCATGGGCGGTTCGTGGCTCGGTGAAAAACTGGCACCAGCCTCCGACAAACTTGCCCCGCCGGCAGATGTCGCCAAAGAACTGCCGAGCGCGCAGACGCAAAACCAGCAGGTGAGCTTTTCACCGCTGATCCAGGTCACCTGTCCGGCTCCGGACACGGCTGAACAAATCCGCACAATCATCGGGGAGCAACTGAGTGGGCAATTCCACGGCCAGTTCCTGCCGCTGTTGACCAACAACCCCCTCGCCACCCGCCGTGACGCAGCCCTGACCGATGGAGTCGCCTGATGAAACAACAAATGGCACTGGGCAGTTTCATCTTCGGCCTGTCGCGCAACTTTGCGTACCACCAGTTGTTGCGCAAGTCCGATGGCGGCTGGACCGAAATACAGATCCTCACCAGCAAACCCAAATCCAGCCAGACCGGCCAGAAGTCGGAAACCCTGACCATCACCGGCAAGTCGATGTACGCCGTGGCCATGGATCGGCTGGATGAATTGCGCGACTTGCAGGCGCTGCGTATACCGCTGCCGCTGATCGACGGCATCGGTCGCAACTGGGGTTTGTGGCGGATCAACAACGTTCAGGAAACCCAGACCCAGATCATCGATGACGGCACGGCGATGGTCGTCGATTGGGTCATCGAACTGGCGGAGTTCAATAATGCGTAAGGTTCGAAGCGTGGCCGGTGATTCGGTGAATCTGCTGCTCTACCGCGAAACCGGGCGCAGCGATGATGCCGCTGAAGATGCCCTGTGGAAACTCAACCCGACTCTGGCCGAGCACGGTCCGGTCCTGCCTGCTGGCATCTGGATCGTACTGCCTGAACTCGACAGCAAACCCGCCGCGATCAAAGCGCTCACAGCCTGGGATTAAGGAGGTTGCATGACACTGGGTTTTACCCCTGCGGTAGAAATCTACGGCTCAAACGCGGCGCTGCTCAATCAACGCCTGATCAGTTGGGAGCACATCGATGCCGCCGGGATCGAGTCTGATCAACTGACTCTGACCGTGGACCTTGAAGGCCTCGACGGGCTGCCGAACCTCGGAGGCCGAATCGGACTGAAGGTCGGCTACCGAGAAACCGAAATGGTCGACAAGGGCCAGTTCAAAGTGACACGGCTGACGCCGACGCTGTTCCCGTTCCGCCTGACACTGGTGGCCACAGCTGCACCGTTCAGCAAGGATGACGAGACCGGTTTCAAGCAGCGCCGCACCGCCAGTCATGGTCCAACAACGCTCGGCGGACTGTTTCGCGAACTGGTGTCGCGGCATGGTTTCTCACCGCGAGTTGCCCCGGATGTGTCGCTGATACGGATCGAACATATCGATCAGTCCAACGAAACCGACATGGGCTTTCTGACGCGGTTGGCGGCAAAGTACAACGTGGTCGCCAAACCGTACGATCAGATCTACGTGCTGGCGCGACCCGGTCAGACCAAATCACTGTCCGGCAAAGTGCTGGCGAACGTGATCCTGTCGGTGACCAGCAACAATCGGCCGGGTGATCACGCCTTTGTCAGCGCCACGCTGGAAGAGACTGCGCGGGCGCAGAATCAGGGCTGCATAACCCGCTGGCTGGATACTGCTACGGGTATTTTGCAAGAGGTCAAAACCGGGCTTTCGCCGTACAAGATCCTGCGCCAGCACCAACCCAGCGAAGCCGATGCCATCGCCGTGGGAGAAGGCGAAGTGCGCAAAATGCTCCGGCAAAAGTTCAAGGTGAAGATCACCTGCCCCGGCGATCCACGGCTGGCCGCCGAAGGCCTGGTGCTGCTCGATGAGACCTGGCCGGACTTCATGCGCGGACGCTGGTCGATCGACAAGGTCACCGCCAGTGGCAATCGCGAGAACAGTTATCGCTGCCTGATCGATGCGTCGTGCCTCGACCCGAAAGCCGAAGCCAAAGACTGATTCCTCAATCTCACAGCGGTGAAGATCCCTGTGGGAGCGAGCTTGCTCGCGAATGCAATCTGACATTCAAAAGAGTCATCGACTGAAACACCGCTTTCGCGAGCAAGTCGAATCGTCGCACCGTCGCTCCCACAGGTTTTGCAGTGCGCTGCAGATCGCATTCATTCTGGAGTATCCCCATGAAGATCACCCCGATCCTCACGCAATTGCGTGGGCAATGCCCAGGCCTTGCCAACCACATTTCGGTGGGCCTCGATCTGGCGTTGCTGCAAGGCAACCCGGATCTGCCGACGCCCTCGGCCCACGTGCTGCCAATCGCCGATCTGGCCAGCAGCAGCACCACCCAAAACCTCACCACCCAACCGATCCGCGAGCGCTTTGAAATCGTCCTCGTGCTTGACGCCACCGACGCTACAAAAGCGCTGGATCTGTTGCACGACCTGCGCGCCGAACTGTGGCGCGCACTGGTGGGATTCAAACCCGCTTCCGACTACAGCGCCATCGTCTATGACGGCGGCGAAATGGTCTCGATCAACAGCAGCCGCGCCTTCTACCGGCTGCGCTTTTTTGCCGAGTTCCAGCTCGGCCGCAATCTGCCGAGTCAGCCTGCGGAGAGTTGGCACGAACGCGAACTGGACGGTTTGTCGTCCTTTAACGGGGCCACCGTACGGGTCGATGCGATCGACCCGGCCGATCCCAATCTGAAACGCCCGGGCCCCGATGGGCGCGTGGAAATGACTTTCTCTGCAGAGGTAACCCCATGAGCAATCGCATCACCGTACTGCCGGTCGCTGGCCGCGCCGTACCTGACCCGGAGGCGGGCGATCTGCTGCCGCTCGAAGGCCGTGAAGTGCTGGACAGCGCCTGGTGGCGCCGACGTCTGGCCGACGGCGATATCACACTCAAAACCGCAAAAGCGGCTAAACCACAGGGAGCCAAATAATGGCGATCGGATTCAGCAATATCCCCGCGGACATTCGTGTACCGCTGTTCTATGCCGAAATGGACAACTCGGCCGCCAATAGCGCGAGCTCGACTCTGCGTCGTTTGATCGTCGCTCAAGTCAACGACAACATCGCGCCCACCGAAGTCGGCAAACTGGTGCTGGTCTCCAGTGTTGCACTGGCCAAGAGCATCGGCGGCCAGGGTTCTATGCTCGCCTCGATGTACGAGACCTTCCGCAAAGCCGACCCGATCGGCGAGATCTGGTGCCTGCCGCTGCACAACGCTGAAGGCGCCATCGCCAAAGGCGTGCTGACCCTGACCGGCACCGCTACTCAGGCTGGCGTGTTGAATCTGTATGTCGGCGGCGTGCGTGTGCAAGCCACCGTGGTCAACGGTGCCACTGCTGCACAAGCGGCCACCACACTGGCGCAGAAAATCAACGCCAGCGCCGACCTGCCGGTCAGCGCTGCCGCTGCCGAAGGTGTGGTCACCCTGAACGCCAAATGGACTGGCGACAGTGGTAACGACATCAGCCTGCAATTCAATCGCCTGGGCAAGAGCAACGGCGAAGACACCCCGGCTGGCCTGACCACTGCGATCACCGCCATGACCGGCGGCGCCGGTGTGCCGGATCAAGTGGCGGCGATTGCCGCACTGGGCGACGAGCCGTTCGAATTCATCGCACTGCCGTGGTCCGATCTGTCGACGCTCAACACCTGGCAAGCAGTGATGGACGACAGCACCGGTCGCTGGTCGTGGGCCAAGCAACTGTTCGGTCACGTCTACAGCGCCAAACGCGGCACCGTTGGTACGCTGGTCGCAGCAGGTCAGGCCCGTAACGATCAGCACATGACCATTCAGGCGCTGGAACCGGGCGTTCCGCAACCGTTCTGGGTACAAGCCGCCGCACTGGCTGCACGCACCGCCGTATTCATTTCCGCCGACGCCAGCCGTCCGACCCAAAGCGGCAGTCTGCCGGGTGTTGATCCGGCACCGGCCAGCGAACGCTTCACGCTGACCGAGCGTCAGTCGCTGCTCAACTACGGCATCGCCACCGCGTACTACGAGGGCGGTTACGTGCGCATCCAGCGTTCGATCACCACCTACCAGAAAAACGCTTACGGGCAGGCCGACAACTCCTACCTGGACAGCGAAACCATGCACCAGTCGGCGTTCATCGTGCGTCGTCTGCAAAGCGTGATCACCAGCAAATACGGCCGGCACAAACTGGCATCGGACGGCACTCGTTTCGGCGCCGGCCAACCAATCGTCACCCCGGCGACCATTCGCGGTGAACTGATCGCTCAGTACGCCAAGCTCGAACTGGAAGGCCACGTGGAGAACGCCGAGCTGTTCGCCGAGCACCTGATCGTCGAGCGTGACGTGCAGGACCCGAGCCGCGTGAACGTGCTGTTCCCGCCGGATTACATCAACGGTCTGCGCGTGTTCGCACTGCTCAACCAGTTCCGTCTGCAGTACGACGACGCGGCTTGATCCGCGCGTTTGACGGCAAATTATCAGCCCACCTCGCGTGGGCTTTTTTATGCAAGGGAGTAACACCATGGGTCAACTGATTGCAGGCACCTGCTACGTCAAAGTCGACGGCGCACAACTGACCATCAATGGCGGCTGCGAAGCCCCGCTGATGGCAGTCAAACGCGAAACCGTCGTACCCGGCTTCTACAAGGAAACCGACATCGCGCCGTCGTTCAAAGTGACCGCGCTGCACACCGCCGACTTCCCGCTGAAGAAGCTGATTGAAGGCACCGATATCACCGTCACTTGCGAATTCAGCAACGGCAAAGTCTACGTGCTGGCCGGTGCGTATCTGGTTGAAGAACCGGTCTCCAAAGGCGATGACGCCACCATCGAACTGAAATTCGAGGGCATCAAGGGGACCTGGCAATGAGCGGCGCCGTGAAGCTTCAGGTTGCGATCGAAGCTCACGGCGAGCCCCTGACCGAACTCGTCCTGCGCCGTCCGACGGTGCAGGAGGTGCGAGCGATCAAGGCGCTGCCGTACAAGATCGACAAGAGCGAAGAGGTCAGCCTCGACATGGACGTGGCGGCCAAATACATCGCCGTGTGCGCCGGCATTCCGCCGTCGTCGGTCAACCAGTTGGATCTGGCTGACCTCAATGCGCTGAGCTGGGCCGTTGCGAGTTTTTTCATGAGTGCGGCGTCGGCGCCATCACCGACCTGATCGCCGTCGCCTATGACCTGGCCTGGTTCTGGAAGGTTGACCCCGAACAGATGATGGCCAGGCCACTGGATGTGCTCCGCGAATCGCTGGAGCACGCGCAACGGATCAATGCGATGCAGCAGGTGCAGTGATGGCGAATACAAATTTGAGCCTGATTCCGCAGACCTTTCCTGTCACGGTCAACATGCTCGTGGTGCTCAAGGGCGCCGAGAAGATGGAAGCCGAAATGAAAGGGCTGCGCGGCAAGGTCGCAGCATTCAAGAAAAGCATGGAGGACAGCGGCCTCGAGCCGCTGGACGTCGCCGGGTTCATCTCCGAAGGTGGTTTGCTCAAGCCGTTTCAGGACGGCATCAAGAAAGCCATCGAGGCGCAGGATGCGCTGGCAAAAAAGGTCATGGCGAACAAGGGCCTGAAACTGCCCAAAGTGGTACAGGGGGAAACCTCGGCCAACCTGGCAAAGTTCAACGAAGCGCTGGACAAGATCTCGCTGAACATTGGCAACGCGTTGTTGCCAGCGGTGAACGGCATCGTCACCGCAATCACCCCAGTGATTACTTCGATTGGCCAGTTTGTGGCGAACAATCCTTCTCTTGTTGAAGGGCTGGCCGCTGCAGCTGTCGCGTTCACGGTAGTCACCGTGGGGGCGATGGGACTGGTCGGTGTGTTGGGTATTCTGACATCACCGATCGGTTTGATTGCCGCCGCGATTGCGGCGGCGGTGGCGATTATCGTCATCGGCGCGCGTTTGATCACCAACAACTGGGGGGCTATCTCGGGCTTTTTCAGTCGGAACTGGCAGTCGATCAGCGATGCGACCCGTCGCGGCATCGACGACGTAAGCAAGGGCTGGGATGAGATGGTCGCGGGCGCAAGGCAACGGTTCGACTCGATGAGTGCCACAGCTTCGCTGAAGTGGCAGGAGATGCGCGCTGACGCCATCGCCGGTGCCAGCCGTCTGGCGGCGGGTGCGTCCGAAGGTTTGCATGCATTCGGCGCTTTTATCGAACAAACCTGGGATTCGGCTCGCACCTCTGTCGGCGCTTATTGGGACAGTGCAGCCGCCAGTACTGCGGCTGGATTGCAAAGCCTCAAAGCCCGGTTGTACACCTCGCCACTGGAAAAAATGACTGCGTTGTGGAATTCCGCCGACGAAGTCGTCAGTGGGTACTGGAATCGTACCCATGCGGCAACACAGGCCGGATGGGAGTCGGTCAAGTCAACGTTCGACGGCACAATGACAGCAAAAATGTCAGGCGTATGGGGTTCCGCACAAAGCGCGGTCTTCACGGCCATCGACGATATGAGCAACAGAGTTGCAACCGGTTGGTCGAGCATCACATCGCTGTTCGACGGCACGCTGGCAACCAACATGTCGACGGTCTGGGGTTCTGCGCAAAGCACGGTTTTCGATGCGGTTGGCAGCATGCACAGCATTGCGGCGAGCGGTTGGGAGCAACTCAAATCGACGTTCGCCTGGTCTCCGACCGCTATGGTCGAAAGCGCCTGGCAACCCTTGGCACCGGTTTTTTCAGCGCTGTGGGACGTACTCCGGGCGGGTGCCCAGCCATTGAAAAACGAGTTTCAGAACTTGTTTGGCAACGCTCCCGTGGAAGCGGTCATGGCGAAGTGGAATGGCGTCACGGAATATTTCTCCGGTTTGTGGGCAACGCTGAACACCGACGCGCAATCGGTGAAAGCAACCTTGGCTGATTTGTTCAGTCAGTCGCCGCTGGAATCTATCCAGCAGAAGTGGCAGCCCGTTCTCGACTGGTTCAGTGATATGTGGACAAGACTCCAAGGTATTTTCGGACAGGTCAAAGAACTGCTCGGCGGCAATGTCTCCGGGTTCTTCGCCACGATCACCGGCACCAGCGCTGCGGCGCCTGCCGGGGCGCCAGGAATGAGCAGCACACTGCCACAAACTTCCGGCGCGCTGATTCAACAAAGCGCAATCAATAACCGCACGCAACTCGAAGGCGGCCTGACCGTACGCTTCGAAAATGCGCCGGCGGGGCTGCGCACCGATCAACCGCAAACCAATCAACCGGGCCTGGCGCTGTCTTCGCGCATCGGCTATCGCTCGCTGTCGATGGGAGGTTCCAATGAACTGGCGTGACCGTTTATTGCCGGCATCCTTTCGCGGTGTCGGCTTCTGGATTGATCAGGCGAAAACCCCGGTCGGTCGCAAAGGTCAGTTGCACGAGTATCCGCAACGCGATCTGCCGTACTTCGAAGATCTCGGCCAACAGGCCAGGATCCACGATGTCACGGCGTTCATCATCGGCGCCGATTGCCTGGAGCAGCGTGACAAGCTGCTCAAGGCACTGGAGGCGGGCAGTGGTGAACTGGTGCATCCGTGGCTGGGGCGCCTGCAAGTCAAGGTCGGCGAATGCGACATGACCCACACCCGCCAGGACGGCGGGTTGGTGACCTTTACGCTGAAGTTCTATCCAGACCAACCGTTGCCGTTTCCGACCGCTACCGTCAGCACACAGAAAGTGCTGCTGGCCAAGGCCGACACGCTGTTGGGGTCTGCGGTGGCACGTTTTGAACAGGCGATGACGCTGATCAAGGCCGCGCGGATCGGCATTGCCAATCTGCGTAACAGCCTGACCGGTGTTTATGAGGTGATCAAAGAACAGCTCAAGCCGCTGATCGAGCAGTACCGGCAGATCACCGAGTTGGTGAAAGCAGTGAAGGAGTTGCCCAAGGAAGTGGCGGCGGAGTTCAAAGGTTTGCTCGGCGATATCAAGGAGCTCAAGGAATTCGCGAAGGAGGGCTACCGTGGCGTGATTGCCGACGTGTCGCAACAACTCGAAGCGATCCGCAAGGCTGATGCGCCGAAGATCACCACCGGCAAGGACACCAACGCCGCAGCGCAGGCCATGGCCGATCTGGTGCAGGACACGCTGATCGTGAAAGCGGCGCAGTGGATCGCATCCATGCCGGTGGCCACCAAACCGGTGAAATTGCCGTCGACACCTTCCGTCGATCAGCAGGCGAACCAGCCGATCAATCGTCCGGACGTGCCCGCCATCGATGATGTGCAGGCGATTCAGAAGACGCTGATCGAGACCCTGAATCTGGTGAAGACCAAGGCCGGCCCTGCGCACCACCAACTGATCAGTGATCTGCAGGATGCGGCGGTCGCGCACCTCAAGTCGGTCGCGTCGTCCGGTGTGCGCTTGGTCACTAAAACCTTCCAGGAAAGCGCTCCGGCGGTGGTGGTGGCCTACAAGTATCTGGGCGATGCCACACGGGTCACTGAGATCACCCAGCGCAACGGGATGAACCATCCAGGTTTCTCGCCCAACGATGTGAAAGTCTCCGGGGAGTGAACCATGAGCGAAATGGACAATCGCGTCACGCTGACGGTCAACAACATGGAATACGGCGGCTGGAAAAGCGTGGAGATCACGGCCGATCTGGAGCGCCAGTTCCGCACCTTCAAACTCGACATCACCTGGCAATGGCCGGGGCAGACGGTGGACCAGCGGATCAAGCCGGGTGACCCCTGCGAGGTGAAAATCGGCCAGGACCTGGTGCTCACCGGCTATGTGTTCAAGGCGCCGATCAGCTATGACGGACGCCAGATCAGCCTGAGCATCGAGGGCAGCTCCAAGACCCAGGATCTGGTCGATTGCGCTGCCAGAAACCAGCCGAACCAGTGGCAGGAGCAACCGCTGTTGAGCATCGTTCAGGCGCTGGCGATGGAGTACGGGCTGATGGTGGTCAATGAAATCCCCGAGACTGCACGGCTGACCAAGCACACGATCGTGCCGGGTGAAACCGTGTTCCAGTCGATCGACCGTTTGCTCTCGTTGCTGCGAGTGTTTTCCACCGATGACGAGCAGGGCCGGCTGGTGCTGGCCAAACCCGGCAGCGGTGGTCGGGCCAGCGATGCGCTGGAACTGGGCAAGAATATTCTGTCGGCCAATGCGCCTCTGGATCAGAGTCAGGTGTTCTCCGAATACCGGGTGATCGGCCAGCAGAAAGGTTCGGACAAGAAGAGCGGGGCGGCAGTCAGCGAGGTTGAATCCAGCGCGACCGATCTGAGCTTCAAACGTCGACGCACCACCATCATCAACGAAGGCACCGCGCTGACGTTCGAACTGGCCCAGCAACGCGCCCAGTGGGAGTGCGCCACCCGTATGGGGCGGGCGCAGACCACCACGTATCAGGTGCAGGGCTGGCGCCAGGCCAACGGTGATCTTTGGCGGCACAACACGCTGGTCAAAGTCACGGATCCGGTGCTGGGGTTTGATGGCGACATGCTGATCTCCAAGGTCACTTATTCGCTGTCGGCACAAGGCACGGTGACCACGCTGCAAGTGGCGCCGCCGCATACCTTCGATGCCAATCCGAGCCCCCCGAAAAAACCCCAGGCCTGACACCCAACCCTGTGGGAGCGAGCTTGCTCGCGAAGGCATCGGCACTCTCAGCATACGTGTATCTGACCCACCGCTTTCGCGAGCAAGCTCGCTCCCACAGGGATCAGCATCAACCTCACCTCTTGAGGACAATTCATGAGCCTACTGACACGCCTGCTGGCGCGCGGCACTGTCGTGCTCGCCAATTCGGCAACCAAGCTGCAATCGCTGCAAATGCGCCTCACCGCCGGCGAAGTGAACGACGACATGGAGCACTTTGAACCTTACGGTTTCACCAGCCACCCGCTGGCCGGCGCCGAAGGGGTCGTCACGTTCATCGGCGGCGACCGTTCCCACGCCATCGCCCTGGTCATTGCCGATCGCCGTTATCGCCTGCAATCGCTGGCGTCGGGCGAAGTGGCGATCTACACCGACGAAGGCGACAAAATTCACTTCAAGCGCGGGCGGATCATCGACATCGAAACCGCCACGCTGAACATCCGCGCCAGCAGCGCGGTGAACTTCGACACGCCGGTGATCAATCAGACCGGCAAGATCGTTTCCACCGGCGATCAGCTTGCCGGTGGCATCAGCCAGATCAAACACGTGCACGTCGGCGTACAGGCCGGCAGCGGCCAGACCGGCGCGCCGGCAGGAGGCAAGTGATGCTGATCAGCCCGAATCTCCACGCTGCACTGACCCGCTCCGTACTGATCAGCCTGTTCACCTGGCGCCGCGCCGCCGATGACGACGCCCTCGACGACGACGAGCGTTTTGGCTGGTGGGGCGACACGTTTCCCAGCGTTGCCGACGACCGCATCGGCTCGCGGCTATGGCTGCTGCGCCGGGTGAAACTGACCCGACAAACGCAGATGGACGCCGAGTTCTATGCCCGCGAAGCCCTTCAATGGCTGATCGACGACGGCCACTGCAGCGCCATCGACATCATCAGCGAACGCCTCGACGCCCAGCGCCTGAACCTGCGCACGGTCCTGACCCTGGCCGACGGCGAACGTCTGGACATCAACCCCGATAACAGTTGGCAGGTGATCTATGCCGTTTGAAACCCCTTCGCTGCCGGTGCTGATCAAGCGCACCCAAAGCGACCTGGCCGGCGATTCGCTGCGCCAGTCCGATGCGCAAGTGCTGGCCCGTACCCTCGGTGGTGCGGCTTATGGTTTGTACGGTTATCTCGACTGGATTGCCGAACAGATTCTGCCGGACAAGGCCGACGAGTCGACCCTGGAGCGCATTGCCGCGCTGCGTCTGAACCAGCCGCGCAAACCGGCGCAAGTCGCCACCGGCAGCGTCAGTTTTACCGCCACTGCCGGCGCGGTGCTTGACGCCGATACGCTGCTGCAAACCAATGACGGTCGCACCTACAAAGTCACCGCCGCGCGCACGACCGTCAATGGCAGCAACACCACTACGATCGCCGCGCTCGATGCCGGCAGTCTGGGCAATGCCGACGCCGGGCTGGCGCTGACACCGGTGCAGCCGATTGCCGGCGTGATCGGCAACAGTTTTGTCGTGCTGGCGCCGGGACTCAGCGGTGGTGTGGCGCGGGAAAGTCTGGAATCGCTGCGTTCGCGGGTGATCCGTTCCTACCGCGTAATTCCCCATGGCGGCTCGGCCAGTGACTACGAAACCTGGGCACTGGAAGTGCCCGGCGTGACGCGCGCCTGGTGCCGTGGTGGCTTCCTCGGCCCGGGCACCGTCGGCGTGTACATCATGCGTGACGACGATCCGCAACCGGTGCCGAACGACGAGCAACTGGCCGAGGTTCAGGCTTATATCGAACCCTTGCGTCCGGTGACGGCTGAAGTGCATGTGCGTCCGCCGATTCAGGTGCCCGTGACCTATCGCCTGAAGTTGACCCCCGACACCAGCGCCGTGCGCGCGGCGGTCGAAACCCAACTGCGCGACTTGCATAACCGCGAGGCCGACCTCGGCGAAGATCTGTTGATCAGCCATATCCGCGAAGCGATCAGTAGCGCCGCAGGTGAAACCGACCACGTGCTGACAGCTCCCGTGGCCAACGTCACGGCCAATGACAGCGAACTGCTGACCTTTGGAGGTTGCGTATGGGGGGCATAAGAACCGCCGCGCAATATCAGGCGCAACTGCGCGCCTTGCTGCCCAGTGGCCCGGCGTGGGACCCGGAGCGTGTTCCGGAACTGGAAGAAGTGCTGCAAGGCGTCGCCGTCGAACTGGCGCGCCTCGATGCCCGCGCCGCCGATCTGCTCAACGAGATGGACCCGGCCGGCGTCAGCGAACTGGTGCCGGACTGGGAACAGGTGATGAACCTGCCCGACCCATGTCTGGGCGCCACGCCACTGTTCGACGACCGCCGCCTCGCCGTACGCCGACGCTTGCTCGCGGTCGGCAGCCAGGCCGTCGGCTATTACCTCGAAATCGCCAAAAGCCAGGGCTATCCCAACGCCACCATTACCGAACTTGAAGCCCCGCGCATGGGCCGTTCGCGTTTCGGCTCGGCGCACTGGGGCACGTGGGAAGCGCAGTTCATGTGGACGCTCAACACCGGCGGGCGCTTGCTGCTCGGTCGGCGTTTCGGCGCGAGCTACTGGGGCGAGCGCTTCGGCGTCAATCCGGGGTCGGCGCTGGAATGCCTGATTCACCGCAGCGCACCGGCGCATACCAAGGTGCACATCAATTATGACTAGGGAGGAATGAGCCATGGATTATCCGAACAGTGTGCCCAGCGCCGGCTTGGTGAATGGGAAGTTTGTCGATGAGAACCCGATGACCGGAACCCCGGGATCGCTGATCCCTGCGGATTGGGGTAACGGGGTTACGTTGGAGATTCTCAACGTGATCAATGCGGCGGGTCTGACGCCGGACGAGAAGAAATACGATCAGCTGTTGCAGGCGATTCAATCGGTGACGGCCAAGGGCTGGAATCAGGATCTGGCGTTGCCGCTGGTGGCGTTGCCGCTGCCGACGGTGGCCACCGCCGATGGTCGGCTGACGGTCAGCCCGGCTGCAGCATCCACCAGTGGTGGCAGGGTTTCGATTGCGGCAGGCACGTTTATCAGCCTCGGTCAGGAAGTCGTGAATGGTCAGTTGGGTCGTTCGCGCACGTTTGTGACGTCTGCCTGGAGCAGTGCGGATCTGTTGCCCAGCAGCCATTACTTTCTACGCGCGCAAGTCTCTGGCGGTGCGCTGACGTTCTACGTGCAGCGCGGCAACATCCATGACGTGACGCCCGAATCGTTGAAAGGAACGGTAAACGGTGCCGCCGGTGGCGGCTTCCAGTCAACGGCACTGGACATGTGCCTGGCCTGGATCGTGACCGGTGCGCCGGGCTCGGTGCCCACGGTTCGAACCCTCTACAACCGTGCTCGTTTGACCTGGACTCAGACGGTCAACGGAACGGGCGCAATTTTCCTGCCACTGGATCCCCATGCTCGTTCTGCACGATTGGTTGCCGGCAACCCGACACCGTCCTCGACGGCGGTGACGTCGGTCGCGTTTCCATCAACCGGCTGGGCGGGAGGCAACTATTGCTTCCTGTCGCCCATGATCGCTGGTAGCTCCAATAATGCTGGTGGCTGGAACCCCGCGACGATTGCCCCTTGTGTGTTGTTCACCAACAACATCGTTAACGACGTGACGGTTTCAACGCTGGCCGCCAGTTTCGACCATGCCAATCTGCGCTCGCTGTGGCAGTGCTATCAGGCAGAGCACAACCTTGGTCAGTTGAACGCCGAGAGTGATGAGTTGTTGCTGAGTATGGGTATCAAGAGTCATCCAATCACCGACTACAGCGTTGGTATTGCAATCAACTTTGCAGACGCCGTGAACGTCCAACTGTCGTGGGAGCTTATTCGATGATCGTTATTCAGGAGCTTCATCAGTTCGACGGCGAAATGCGCCTTCCTCAACCTTCTGCCGCCCATGACTGGGACGGTGAGAAGTGGGTCGTGAACGGCGATAAGCAGGCTGTGCTGGACGAGCAGGAAACTGAACGTCTGTGTACCAAAGTCGATGCCACCGCCGACAACATCCGCACCGCGCTGGCTGGCGACCCCCTAAAAGCCATGGAGTACGCCCAGGCCGCCGCCGACGCACAGGCTTATCAGGACGCCGGTTACCCGAAAAAGGAAGTGCCGCTGTCAGTCGCCGCGTGGGTGGTCAAAGGACGCACTGCCAAACAAGCCGCCGAGCAGATTCTGAGCAAAGCCGATCAACTGACCGACCATTTGCTGACACTGCGGACATTGCGCCTGAAGGCCAAAGCGCAAATTCGCGCACAGGCTGCCAAGGGCAACATGGACCTGGCGCGCAGCGCTGGTGACGAAGCGTTGGTCGCCATTCGCGAATTGGCCCGCGGCCTTTCCAGCTAAGCCGAAAACCTTCATTCAGCGTCACCCAAGCCCACTTTGTTGTGGGCTTTTTATTTTCAGAAAACGGACCGTGGCCAGGCACGCAGAAGACGCTGTGTCGACGCCGGTCATTTGTCATTTCAAAGGAACGAGCGATTTATGGATTATCCAAAAAGCGTCCCCAGCGTCGGCCTGGTCGATGGCCGCTTCGTCGATGAAAACCCGGTGGCTGGCACACCGGGTTCGTTGATTCCGGCGGTGTGGGGCAATAGTGTGACTCAGGAAATTCTGAGTGTGATTACCGGTGGTGGGTTGGTGGCTTCCGAGGCGGATACCAGCCAATTGTTCAAAGCCATTCAATCGATTGTTGGCAAATCCAGCCCCATGCGCTCGCAAATCACCCGTATTTCGGCTTCCAAACTACTTGCGGCGCAGGAGCTGGGCTTGATTCTGGTTGATGGCAGCCCGGGCGCGATGACCCTCACGCTTCCCGCTGCGGATGCCAGTCTTGGTGTGTGCGACGTTATTGTTCGCCGTGTGGATAACACGGTTAACCGGTTGGTAATCCAGGCATCCGGCGGCGACCGGATTAGGTTTCATACACATCTGTCAGCGAACGGCTATCCGTTTCTGGTGCTGATGGGCGGTGGTGACTGGTGGCAGTTGCGCAGTGACGGCGCCGGCAGTTGGTGGCCGGTTGGACGCTTCGACAATTCCCCGTTGGGCAGACCGTCGTTTGAAACCACAATGGCGCTGAATCCCGGCGGTTATGGCCTGCTCAACGGTAACTTTTTCAAGCGTGCGGAATGGCCTTGGCTGTGGGACTTCGCCCAGGCATCGGGAGTCTTGACGACCGAAGCGGCTCGATTTAGCCGAGAAGGTGCGTGGACCACTGGCGACGGTGCGTCGACCTTTCGAATTCCCGAGGTTCGCGGTGAATTTCTGCGAGTCCTCGATGAAAACCGGGGAATGGATGTTGGGCGAGTCGTTGGCAGTTTGCAGAACCATGCACTGCAAAGCCACAACCACTACTTGCCGACCGGTACGGGTTCTTCCAACCGTCCTGCGCCTGCTATCCCCGATACCGTCTGGAGTGTTTCCAGCGACGTCAATTTTTATCCCACCAGCGGAACCATTGCGACGACCTATCCCAACCCGGCATTCGACTCCGACACATTCATCGGCAATATCGGCATTTTCGCCGGCGAAACCCGACCGCGAAACATCGCCCTTCCCGCGCGAATCAAACTGATCTGAGGTGCCCATGTTCAATTATCTGATAGATGACAGCGGTGCCCTGGTCGGCCCTGTCGAGTTCCCGCTCGTGCCGGGAATCGGTCTGCAGTTGCCCAGCAATGCGGTGACGCTAAGCATCGAACTGTCGCCGGCGCCCGAGGGGTTTGCCTGGGCCTATGACAACGGCTCGCTGCAACAGCAGATCGATTGCCGCGGCGATGTTTATCGAACTGACACGGGCATCCGGGAAACCTGGACCGCACTGGGCGAGTTGCCGGAAGGCTTCACCCGGTTCCCTTGGCCGGGTGGCTTTCACGTCTGGGTGGATAACGCCTGGCGGGTCGATGAAGTTGCGCAACTGGCGGATTGCAAACGCATCGTTCTCGCTAAGCGCGACGCACTGCTACGCGATGCCGTGCTGCGCATCGCACCTCTGCAATACGCCGAAGACATCGGCGATGCCAGCCATGACGAACAGCTTTTGCTGATGGAATGGAAGCTCTACAGCGTAGAGCTGAACCGCATTGAAAAGCAGGGCGGCTATCCCGAGGCCGTCACTTGGCCGGCAATTCCCGGCGCTGTCGTGACCGATTGATATCCGCACAAGGAAACGTTTGTTCCTTTGACCGTTTCCCGGTCTTCGGCCTCGGTGTGGCTAGCCGCTTCAAGCGGCTGAGGCCTGCGCCCAATGTATTTTCAGATTAAGGAGATAAACCTTGGACTACCCCAAGAGTGTGCCCAGTGTCGGCCTGGTCAATGGCCAGTTTGTCGACGAAGACCCGATCGCCGGTAAACCCGGCTCGCTGATCCCGGCGACATGGGGCAACAGCGTCACGCAAGAGATTCTTAACGTTGTTCAGGCGGCTGGTCTGACGCCGAATGAGTCGTCGAACAATCAGTTGTTGGCGGCATTGCGCAGCCCGACATTGTTCACGACGGCGCCGCAGTTTGATGGTGGACGCTCGGCAGCAACGTCCGAGTTTGTGCAGCGGGCGCTGGGCAGTTATGCCAGTGCTCGCAGTATATCCGCCGCCACCCAATTGACTCAGGCCGATGTCGGCTGCTCGATCGGTCTGGGCGGTAACGCGGCTTATACCGTGACGCTTCCGGATGCCGCTGCGGTGCCGAACGGCGCCACGATCAGCCTGCATTGCCGCAACAGCGCACCCGTTACCGTGGCCAGTAAAACCGGCACGCAGATCAGTCCGCAAGGGGCCTATCTGGCGTCGATCGTGTTGAATAATGGTGAGAGTGCGAACTTCGTCAGAGAGTCTGGAGTGTGGGTGGTGTATGGCACCGCTGCGCTGAAGTATTCAGTCAGTTATGCCGCGCAGTTCGCTACATCGGGATATCAAAAGTTTCCCAGCGGTTTGATCGTGCAATGGGTAACAGGGGGCTCCGATGCGAATGGCAACATGACGGTGTCGTTGCCGATCAGATTTCCCAATGCAGTCCTCGGCGGTGTTGCCAATGAAGCTAACCCGGCCGGATGGAGTGCCTCCAACGTTACCGTTTGGGCATTTGACGGCGGGAGCTCCACGACAACGACAGTGGTCGCTCGGGTCCGAAGCGTCCTAGCTTCAAGTGTAAAGGCTGATCCGGGCATTTCGGGTCGCGTTCTGGTTTGGGGGTATTGATCATGACGATTTATTTCTATGCACAAAGCCTTGGCTTTGATCGAGTCGACAGCGCACTTCCCGAAGTGCCTGACGGGGCGGTGGAAATTACCCAGGCGCAATACGCCGAGCTGTTTGCGGGACAAGCTGCCGGCAAAGTCATCAGCGCCAGTCACTCTGGCCAGCCTGTACTGACCGAACCGCTCAGTTCCCCGGTTGCGCTTGCCAGTCATGGGCGCGCATGGCGCAACCAAGTGCTTCAAAACACCCAATGGCTGGTGTTTCGCGACGCCGAAGAGCTTGAAGTTGGTGGCGGCACGACCCTGCGCGCCGAAGAGCTCAAACAGCTCCTCGCTTACCGACAAGCACTGCGCGACTGGCCCAATCAGCCGGACTTCCCGGATGCCCGCTCGCGCCCGGTCGAACCTGACTGGCTTGAAGATCTGCTGCGGACCCATGGCTGAGCGGTTCGCCCTTCCATCAAGGATAGATATACATGGATTACCCAAAAAACGTCCCAGGCTCAGGCTTGGTCGACGGCAGGTTTGTCGATGAAGATGCCTTCGCGGGAACACCGGGATCGTTGATCCCCGCGAGTTGGGGCAACAGTGTTACTCAGGAGATTCTCAGCGCGATTACCGCAGCGGGGCTGAAACCTGATGAAAAGCAGACCGATCAACTGGCACAGGCGATCCGTCAATTGTCCAGGCCTGATCCGCTACAGCAGTTTCCTGTGCAGGTGTATCGCAGGAATGTACTGATCAATGGCGGGTTCGATATCTGGCAGCGCGGCACGACCAACCAAGGCCCGAATATCGGTGGCTATGTAGCCGATCGTTTTCGCTGCGACTGGAATGGCAATGCGGCCGTGACCATCTCTCGCCAGGACTTTGCTCCGGGCCAGACAGAAGTGGCAGGTGAGCCGGGTTATTTTCTACGCTGGCAGCAAACCACAGCGGGCGTCGGCGCTACCGAGCACAAGATTTCCCAAAGCGTTGAATCAGTCAGGACTCTGGCTGGACGAACCGCCACCGTGACCTTTTGGGCACGCTCCGATGCCACGCGCTCATTGAAAGTGACGATCGGCCAGTACTTTGGCAACGGTGGTTCGGAAGCCGTCGTCAAAGTGGTCGATGTTTTTCCATTGAGCACTGCATGGGGCAAGTACAGCGCAACGTTCCAGATGCCATCGATCGCGGGGAAAATGCTCGGTGCCAATGATTATTTGCGCTTGGCTTTTGATTTGCCGCTCAACGTTTTGCAAACCGTGGATCTGACTCAAGTCCAATTGGAAGAGGGACCGGTTTCCACGCCATTCGAATACCGTATTCTTGGCGAAGAATTGGCGTTGTGTCAGCGTTATTTCGAAAAGTCTTTTGCCAACCGTTTACCGATTCGTGCAAACAACGGCACGGGCACCTGCATTGTCTCGTTTACTCAGGCGGCGGCTGGAAATTCCGGTCAATACGGGATGGTCGTAGACATGCAGACTCAGAAGAGAGTGCAGCCTACTGTTGTCCTGTATTGCCCTGGAAATGCAAGTAATCAGGTTTGGAATTATTCGCAGGGAGTGCCGTGCACAGGCACCCTTGTGCAAAGTGTGACACAGCGTAGTTTCGCGATCGGTACCGTGACACCTGTAAACAGTCAGCCCGGTAACGGATTGCAGATTGAATGGACAGCGGACGCTGAGATCTAGGAGTGAACCCATGACCTATCAACTGACCACTTGCGGAGTACTGCGCACGGAGGATTCTTCGTTTATCCCGCAGGATCCAACCAATCGCGACTGGCTTGACTATCAAGCCTGGCTGTTATCTGGCGGCCAAGTCCTGCCATTGAATGAAACCCTCGAAAACGCAGCCCCGGCCAGCCCGATGACAACTCTGGCAAAAAAATGGCTGGGGGCTGTTGTCCGTCAACCGTGATTGAATCGAGGCAATATCCAGGGAGGATCAAGCATTATGCAAATTACTGAAAAAGACCTGATCGACATCATGCCCAACGCCCGCTCCCAAGCGGGCGTTTTTGTTTCGGCACTCAACAGCGCCATGGCTCGCCGTCATATCGATTCGCCCAAACGTATCGCGGCGTTCCTTGCACAAGTCGGGCACGAGTCGGGTCAATTGCGCTATGTGCGTGAACTGGGCAACAACCAATACCTGAGCAAATACGACACTGGCACGTTGGCCTTGCGTTTGGGCAACACCCCGGAGGCCGATGGCGACGGACAAAAATATCGGGGGCGCGGGTTGATCCAGATTACCGGCCGTTCGAATTACCGTCAGTGCAGCCTCGGTCTGTTCGGCGATGAGCGTCTGCTGTCGTTGCCCGAGCTGCTCGAACAACCGCAATGGGCCGCCGAGTCTGCGGCATGGTTCTGGGAACAGAACGGCTTGAACGAACTGGCCGACCGCGATCAGTTCAACACCATTACCCGGCGCATCAACGGCGGGTTGAACGGCTTGCAGGATCGCCTGGAAATCTGGGCACGGGCGAGGGCGGTGCTATGCCAATCCCCTGGCGAATGATCGCGATTGTATTACTGGCTGCTGGTGCTTTCGCTGCGGCGTGGCAGTTTCAGGAGTGGCGCTACGAACGGCAATTGGCCGAGCAGGCCCGGTTAAACGCCGAAACCCTCAATCAACTGACTCTGGCCGCCGCCAGCGCGCAACAGGTCGAGCAGGATAAACGCCTGGCGCTGGAGCAACGGCTCACCGCCAGTGAACAAACCCACTATCGAGCGCTGAGCGATGCCCAACGTGATCAGGATCGCCTGCGCGATCGTCTTGCCACTGCTGATGTGCGCCTGTCAGTCCTTCTCGACGCCGGCGACGTTGCCAAGGGCTGCAACCTGCCAGCCACCGCCAGCCCCGGCGGCGTGGATCATGCAACCGTACGCGCCCGACTTGACCCGGCGCATGCTCAACGAATTATCGCCATCACCGACACCGGCGACCGTGGATTGATCGCCTTGCAGGCGTGTCAGGCGTATGTCAGAGCGCTGGCGCCTGAACATTTTGAATGAGTCTGTGTATTGAAAGCGCAACCGGCTCGTGTACGGTGGAGGCATTCCACACGATCCGGAGCACGCCGTGAAAGAGATCACTCAATTGGCCGCCGAACTGGGCCGACGTCTGCAACTGCTCAATGCCCACGTCACTACCGCCGAATCCTGTACCGGTGGCGGGATTGCCGAGGCGATCACCCGGATTCCGGGCAGTTCGGCATGGTTCGAGGCGGGTTACGTGACGTACTCCAACCGGCAGAAAACCCAGCAATTGAATGTGCCGACCGAGTTGTTTGAAACAGTCGGTGCGGTCAGCCGCGAAGTGGTCGAAGCCATGGTGCGTGGCGCGCAGGACAAAAGCCTGGCGCGATTTGCCGTGGCGGTCAGCGGCGTGGCCGGGCCGGACGGTGGCTCGCCAAACAAACCGGTCGGCACGGTGTGGCTGGCGTGGGGCGTTGGCGAAACGGTCACCAGCGAGGTTCAGCACTTCCCCGGCAACCGCGACGAAGTCCGCCGACAAACGGTGAAGGCCGCGCTAGAGGGGCTCCTGCGACTAGCGGCACGAGAAATCGAAAATCAGGGGTAGGCGATCCGCGAACGCTGTGGAATAATACTGGCTACTTATACAGGTGTTGGCCGTCAGGCCTTATTGATTACGTGAGGACTTTAATGGACGACAACAAGAAGAAAGCCTTGGCTGCGGCCCTGGGTCAGATCGAACGTCAATTCGGCAAGGGTGCCGTGATGCGTATGGGCGATCAGGACCGTCAGGCGATCCCGGCTATCTCCACTGGCTCTCTGGGTCTGGACATCGCGCTCGGCATTGGCGGCCTGCCAAAAGGCCGTATCGTTGAAATCTACGGTCCTGAATCTTCCGGTAAAACCACACTGACCTTGTCCGTGATCGCTCAGGCGCAAAAAGCCGGCGCGACCTGCGCATTCGTCGACGCCGAACACGCCCTCGACCCTGAGTACGCCGGCAAGCTGGGCGTCAACGTCGACGACCTGCTGGTGTCGCAGCCGGACACCGGTGAGCAGGCCCTGGAAATCACCGACATGCTGGTGCGCTCCAACGCGGTTGACGTGATCATCGTCGACTCCGTGGCAGCACTGGTACCGAAGGCTGAAATCGAAGGCGAAATGGGTGACATGCACGTGGGCCTGCAAGCCCGTCTGATGTCCCAGGCGCTGCGTAAAATCACCGGTAACATCAAGAACGCCAACTGCCTGGTGATCTTCATCAACCAGATCCGCATGAAGATCGGCGTGATGTTCGGTAGCCCGGAAACCACCACCGGTGGTAACGCGCTGAAGTTCTACGCTTCGGTTCGTCTCGACATCCGCCGTACCGGCGCGGTGAAGGAAGGCGATGAAGTGGTGGGTAGCGAAACCCGCGTCAAGGTTGTGAAGAACAAGGTCGCTTCGCCGTTCCGTCAGGCCGAGTTCCAGATTCTTTACGGCAAAGGCATCTACCTCAATGGCGAGATGATCGACCTGGGCGTGCTGCACGGTTTCGTCGAGAAGTCCGGCGCCTGGTATGCCTACGAAGGCACCAAGATCGGTCAGGGCAAGGCCAACTCGGCCAAGTTCCTGGCAGACAACCCGGAAATCGCCGCGAAGCTCGAGAAGCAACTGCGTGACAAGCTGCTGACGCCGGCAGTGATCGACTCCAAGGCCTCTGCAGTCAAAGAGACTGAAGACGACCTGGCCGACGCTGATCTCTGATCGCTGCGATGACCACCGCCGTACTCGATACCCTCGTCGCTGTGCGGCGAACCGCCATGGACCTGCTCGCACGCCGCGAGCACGGTCGAGTCGAACTGACGCGCAAACTACGTCAGCGCGGCGCCGAGGCGGAGATGATCGAAACAGCCCTCGACCGTTTGACGGAAGAAGGGCTGCTTTCCGAAACCCGTTACCTTGAAAGCTTTGTTTCCTACCGGGCCCGTTCCGGCTACGGTCCTCTGCGAATCCGCGAGGAGTTGAGCCAGCGCGGTTTGCAACGCGCCGATATCGAACTCGCCCTGCGCGAAAGCGGCATCCGTTGGCAGGAGCAACTGCAGGAAACGTGGCAGCGCAAGTTCTCCGGACATTTACCGATTGATGCCAAAGAACGGGCCAAACAAGGCCGGTTTCTGGCGTATCGAGGGTTTTCGATGGAGATGATCAACCGCTTGTTCAGCGGTCGCGGCATGGACGATTAAACCCGATTCAATAAAAACGGCCCGTTATGAAAATAGCGGGCCGTTTTTTTTTGCCTTCAAATTGCCTTTGACGGTTCGCGCGAGCGCTCAATTGATTGCGGTCTTGAATCGGCCCAGTTTTCCGGCAGGTTGATGTAATCGATCAACTCCCTCAGGCGCCCGTGAGTGCGTGCATTGAAGGCGAAGGCCAGTCGCGCCAGATGACTGAACTGCGCTTCATCGTGTTCCTCACCGCTGTAGGCGTGTTGATGAAACTGGTCGCTCAGGCACAGATCCGCGAAGGCTTCCTGCAGGTGTTCCAGTGCCTGATCGCTGAGCTTGTGATGCATGCGAATCACGAATTGCCGCTTGAGCCAGCGGCTGGAGTGGAAGTTGCTGTAGAACTGGTTGATCTGTTCCACCGCTTCCTCAACGGTGTAAACCAGTCGCATCAATTTCATGTCAGTCGGCAGGATGTAGTGATTTTCTTCCAGTTGTTGGCGGATGAAATCCATCGCGCCCTGCCAGAATGTGCCGCCCGGCGCATCCAGCAGTACCACCGGCACCAGCGGGCTTTTGCCGGTCTGGATCAGCGTCAGCACTTCCAGTGCTTCATCCAGCGTGCCGAACCCGCCGGGGCATAAAACCAGTGCGTCAGCTTCTTTGACGAAGAACAGTTTTCGAGTGAAGAAGAAGTGGAACGGCAGCAGATTGCCGGTGCCGTCGACGGTCGGGTTGGCATGCTGTTCGAAGGGCAGGGTGATGTTGAAGCCGAGGCTGTGATCGCGGCCGGCACCTTCATGCGCGGCGGCCATGATGCCGCCTCCTGCACCGGTGATGACCATCATGTCCGACCGTGTCAGTGCCGCGCCGAGCTCTCGGGCCATGGCATACAACGGATGTTCAACCG
Organism: Pseudomonas sp.; assembly: GCF_049300855.1. Classification (GTDB taxonomy): domain Bacteria; phylum Pseudomonadota; class Gammaproteobacteria; order Pseudomonadales; family Pseudomonadaceae; genus Aquipseudomonas. Next base: position 58,538 of record NZ_JBAQKH010000002.1, read on the forward strand.
GTGTGCGCGCAGAGCCGAATACCGTGACTTTGCGACGGCCCTTGAATTGTTCCAGCACCCGGAACGCCTGCTCCAGTTCGCGCAGGGCTTGCAGGGTGATCTTGGCGTTCCAGCGGTTATGGTCTTCCTGGGCCATGCGCAGCACGGTCAGAATCATGTCGCGGTAGATGGGGATATTCGGGCTGTTGGGGGACACACGGTTGAGTTGTGCTTCGACCTGGCTGATGAGGTCGGGACCGCTTTCCTGAAAATGACGGCTCAAGAGGTCATTCGGTTGGTAAGGCATTCAACGTCTCCTTCTGCACAGAGCGGATGGCCCTGACGAGCGGCGTCAGTGCCGCGCTGCAAAAAACACACGATCGGCAGTTCCTTGCCTGCCGCTGAAAAATGATCGGGAATACTCTGAATCCAGACCCTTGCGCTCATTCGCGCTGACTTGATCATTGCGCCGCAAAGTCCTGGCTGGCAACCGTTTACTGACAGTTGCGCGATATCGTCACCGCTCGTCTGAACGTGCGCCGGGCGGCAAACGCTCTGATTAACTGAGTTACAGGCGCCGTACGACAACTTTGCGTCATGAGCGTACGCAAGGTGCACGCTATTCAAGGATTAGCGGGTGGCAAGGAGGCAGGACACATGGCCAGAGTGATTCTGGAGATCGATACGCAGCTGTATCGAATGTTGAAGGCATCAGCCGAGACCAATCATCTCAGTCTCGAAGAGGAGTGCTGCCGGCGGTTGGCGGGCGGCGAGCGCCGTTCGCACTATTTACAGGCCTTGCTGGCCGAACTGCGCGCCGAGGATGAACAGCGGCGCGCCAATTCGCGATGATTACTTCTTCTTCGCCGGGCCGGCTTTCGGGCAATCCGATTCCTGGTAGCTGGCGGAGCCGATCGCTTTGTTGGTTTTTACTTCAGTGAAGTCGTAACGCATGATCGCGCCCTTGGCCATCAGCTTGCGGAACGACGGGTTGTTGCACACCGAGGCGCCCAACTGGAAATACACGGCTTTGGGGTCAGCGCGCATTTTGTCGGCGTGGCTCTTTTGTACGCTCAGGTGGTTGATCAACTGAGTGCCTTCAACGGTGTAGCCCTGATCAAGAATGTCTTCATTGATGGCGCGTGGCGTGCCGACGCTGCTTTGGGCGGCGACGTTGCGCAGCTCGCGGTTCAGATTCTGCTCACTCAGGGAGGCAGCCTGAGCGGTGAAGGACGACGCCAGCAGAATGGCAGCGGTGGGAACGATAAGGCGCAGCATGAAACTCTCCTGGTTCAGTGACTGGTGGTTCGACCAGCCACGTGACTGTGCGTTCAGTGGCGGCGAATTATAGGGGAGCCGGTCGGGAGGGTACAGGCTTGTGCCCGTTGCTCTGGTAAACTGCCGGCCTTTATTGCCCTGCCGAGTGTTGTTCGTGTCGAGTTTCCCTGTCTGCCGGCGTTGCCCGCGATGAAGCATGCCCCCAACGCCGTTGCCCGTCTGCGTGATCAACGCGAAGATGAGGGCATCAAGCCGATTCAGGCCCGTGGCTTTCGCTCCGAGCGCTGCCGCGATTGTCGGGTGATCATCAGCCATTGCCTGTGCGCCTGGCGTCCGAGTGTCGACACCCGTTCGGGCGTGTGCCTGATCATGACCGGTAAGGAAGTTTTCAAACCGAGCAACACCGGATGGCTGATTGCCGATGTAGTGCGCGATAACCATGCGTTTATCTGGTCACGCACCGAGCCCGATCCGCAGATGCTCGCACTGCTCAATGACCCGCAATGGCAGCCGTACCTGGTGTTTCCCGGCGAATACGTCGAGCCATCGCGGGTGACCAACACGGTCGCTGCCGATAGCAGCAAGCGCCCGCTGTTCATTCTGCTGGATGCAACCTGGACCGAAGCACGGAAGATTTTCCGCAAGAGCCCGTATTTCGATCGCTTGCCGATCTTGAGCCTGCTGCCCGACAAACTCTCGCGTTATCGCTTGCGCCGCTCGACCCGCAGCGAGCACTTGTGCACCGCCGAAGTCGCGGCACTGTGCCTGGAACTGGCCGGTGACAGCGACGCCGCCTCAGCGCTCGACGCCTATTTCGACGTGTTCAGCCAGCATTATCTCGGCGCCAAACAACAGGTGGACATGAATGAAGCCACCCCCGCTCATGCCGAGTTGCTGCCTTATATACGAAAGCCGCAGCCGGAGTTGGCCCAATAGTGGCCCATACTGTACACAGCGGCGGCCGTGCTGCTTGACCACCCTGTCTTCGCTGGGCATGCTTGGCGCCGATTAGGGTGCGGCCAAGGTTTGAAACGCCGTGTTTGCTGTTGATTGGCGTTGAACGTGCCCCTGTGGATACCGCTTTCAAGCGGCATCTTGAGTTGCTTTGGCCAGACCGGAATGCACCGCGTCTGCCATCAAAAACAGGATCATTTGAAAAATGGCCACATACGACATCCTGATTGCCGATGATCACCCCCTGTTTCGTAGCGCCCTGCATCAAGCGGTGACGCTGGGCCTTGGCCCGGATGTGCGGCTGGTGGAAGTGGCGAGCATCGCCGAGCTGGAAGCGCGCCTGACTGAAAAGGCTGACTGGGATCTGGTCCTGCTGGACCTGAACATGCCCGGCGCCTACGGTTTTTCCGGGTTGGTGCTGCTGCGCGGGCAATACCCGCAGATTCCGGTGGTGATGGTTTCGGCGCAGGAAGAAGCTTCGGTGATGGTCAAATCCCGTGAGTTTGGCGCCAGTGGTTTTATTCCCAAGTCCAGCGACCTCAGCGTGATTCAGCAAGCTGTGCGCAAAGTGCTCGACGGTGATGTGTTCTGGCCACCGCAGGCGTTCGAAGCAGTTGCCGTTTCCGACGAAGCCAAAGCCGCCAGCGACGGCCTCGCCAGCCTGACGCCGCAGCAGTTCCGTGTGTTGACCATGGTCTGCGAAGGCCTGCTGAACAAGCAGATTGCCTATGAACTGAGTGTCTCGGAAGCGACGATCAAAGCCCACGTCACGGCGATTTTTCGCAAGCTGAATGTGCGCACTCGCACGCAAGCGGCTTTACTGCTGCAACAACTTGAGTCAATTCCGAGCCAATAAAGGCTGGCGTCTTCACGCTTTTTTGACTTTTGTTGCTCTAGCTTTCCCACTCCTTTTTGGTTGGTTTCTACTTTATGTCACCTTTCAAGGGCCAGACCGGCCTGAAACGTATTCTCAACGCCTCGGGTTATTCGCTGGACGGCCTGCGCGCAGCCTTCACTGGTGAAGCGGCGTTCCGCCAACTGGTACTGCTGAACGTGGTGCTGATTCCGCTGACGTTCTTCCTCAATGTCAGCCGTGTCGAACAGGCGCTGTTGATTGCTGTGTGCCTGTTGGCGCTGATCGTCGAGTTGCTGAATTCGGCGGTGGAAGCGGCCATTGATCGCATCTCGCTGGAACTGCACCCGCTGTCGAAGAACGCCAAGGACATGGGCAGCGCCGCACAATTCGTCGCACTGAGCATGATCGCGCTGGTGTGGGCAGTGATTCTGCTCTAAGCGATTGTCGGCAAGACGATCTCGTCGCTGCGCTGCACCCCGGCTGTGAAAGCGCGGCACAGCTCGAGAAACTCGCGCATGGCGGAAGTCTGGTACTTCTGTTTGTGCCAGATGAAGTAGAACTGCCGCGCCAGATCCAGGTCCGGCGTCTCCACCGGCACCAGACTGCCACGGCGGAACGCGTCACGCAGCGCCAAGCGTGAGATGCAGCCAATCCCAAGCCCCGATTCCACCGCGCGCTTGATCGCTTCGGTGTGTTCGAGTTCCAGACGGATATTCAGCGAGCTGCGATGGTGACGCATGGCCTGATCGAAGGTCAGCCGCGTACCCGAACCCTGTTCGCGCAGAATCCATGCCTCGCGAGTCAGTTCTTCCATGGTCGCGCTGCCGCGTTTGGCCAGCGGATGCTGCGGCGCGCAGAACACCACCAACTCATCTTCGACCCAGCTCTGCACTTCGATGTCCGGGTGGCTGCAATCGCCTTCGATTAGACCCAGATCAATTTCGTAGTGGGCGACTTGTTGCACGATATTGGCGGTGTTCTGCACGTGCAGCTTCACCTGACTCTCGGGGTGGCGCTGCATGAAACTGCCGATCAGCAGCGTCGCCAGATAATTGCCGATGGTCAGCGTGGCGCCCACCGACAGCGAGCCGAAACCGGATTTGCCGTTGAGCAGGTCTTCGATCTCCTTGGCCTGATCGAGCAGGGCCACCGCTTGCGGCAACAGTTGTTTGCCGAGGGCGTTGAGGCTCAGCCGTTTACCGGCGCGATCGAACAGCTGGCAGCTGGATTGGCGCTCGAGTTCGGTGATCGAGGTGCTGGCGGCCGACTGCGAGAGGTTGAGCAGACCCGCAGCACGGGATACGCTTTCCTGCTGGGCGACGGCGACGAAGACTTGCAGTTGACGGAGAGTAAATCGCATATCGATATAACCGATAACCCTTATCTTAATAATCCAGTTAACAGATATTGTCGTCGCTATTAGAATGCGATGCAATTGCGCACCGTCGCCTTCAAAAGCCAGCGCTGACCCAATCTCCAGGAGTCAAACGTACATGAGCAACATGAACCACGAGCGTGTCCTCAGTGTTCATCACTGGAACGACACTCTGTTCAGCTTCAAGTGCACCCGCGATCCGGGCCTGCGCTTCGAGAACGGTCAGTTCGTGATGATCGGCCTGCAACAGCCCAACGGCCGCCCGCTTATGCGCGCTTACTCGATCGCCAGCCCGAACTGGGAAGAGCATCTGGAGTTCTTCAGCATCAAGGTGCAGGACGGCCCGCTGACCTCGCAGCTGCAGCACTTGAAGGAAGGCGACGAGATCATCATCTCGAAAAAGCCTACCGGCACCCTGGTGCTCGACGACCTGAACCCGGGCAAGCACTTGTACCTGCTGAGCACCGGCACTGGCCTGGCGCCGTTCATGAGCGTCATTCAGGACCCGGAAACCTACGAGCGCTTTGAAAAAGTGATCCTGGTTCACGGCGTACGCTACGTCAACGAAGTCGCCTACCGCGAGTTCATCACCGAGCACCTGCCGCAGAACGAGTTCTTCGGCGAAGCGCTGCGTGACAAGCTGATCTACTACCCGACCGTGACCCGCGAGCCTTTCGAGAATCAGGGCCGTCTGACCGATTTGATGCGCAGCGGCAAGCTGTTCAGCGACATCGGTCTGCCACCGATCAACCCGCAGGACGACCGCGCAATGATCTGCGGCAGCCCGAGCATGCTCGACGAGACCAGCGAAGTGCTCGACAGCTTCGGCCTGAAGATCTCGGCGCGGATGCGCGAGCCGGGTGATTACCTGATTGAGCGTGCGTTCGTCGAGAAGTAAGCCTTTGGCCGGTGACGCGGAGCGTCACTGGATGCATTCCCACGCGGAGCGTGGGAACGATCAGCCCGCGTTGCCTGTGAAGGCAGCGCGGGCTTTTTCGTTTCCGGGGTTTACGCCTCGGCGGGGATGACTTCGAGTACGCGGATTTGCTCGGGGGTCGGGTAATGCCAGCGCACGTCCAGATCCCAGAACTGCGCGCCGTACTCGCGCTCAGGCACCGGGGTTTGATAGGCCGGACGTGGATCCTGAGCCAGACACTGTTCAATCAGCTCAACCAAGGGTTCGCCAAGGCGCTGAGCGTGTGTGTGCGCCTGTTTCAGCGCCGAGTCCGTCCACTGCACGTCAATCAGCTGCGGCGCCGCACTGGCGATGCTGTTGGCGGCGTCGGGGATGATGTCGGCGTAAGGCACGTAGGGCTTGATGTCGAGAACCGGCGTGCCGTCGAGCAAGTCGATCCCGGAAATGAACAGGCGATTGGCTTCGACCTTGTCCAGTTTCACCACCGATTGGCCAATGCCGTTGGGCCGGTGAGTGGCGCGGGTGGCGAATACGCCCATGGACTTGTTGCCGCCCAAGCGTGGTGGGCGGACTTTCAAGCGAGGTTTGTCTTCCAGTGCCTGATGAAACAGAAACAGCAGCCAGACATGACTGACCTGTTCCAGGCCCTGCACGGCGTCACCCTGATCGAACGGCGCCACCAGCTCCAGCACGCCACGGGCGGCGGGGGCCAGTTGGGGCTGGCGGGGGATGGCAAATTTCTCCTTGAAGCAGGAGCGCACGAAGCCGATGGGGGAAACGCTGTAAGTCATGGTTTGCATTCGAAGCGGGGCAGGGGTGGGCATGATAACCCGGCGAGCTTCAAGTCTGCTGGTGGCCGGGCTGACGCCATCGCTGGCAAGCCAGCTCCCACAGGGTTCTCGAGTGGCTACATAATCCAGGTACACCACAAAAACCTGTGGGAGCTGGCTTGCCAGCGATAGCCGCGCCGCCGATCTCAGAGACTGAAACCACCATCCAGCGGAATGATATTCCCGGTCATATAAGCCCCAGCCGTACTCGCCAGACTGATCGCCAACGCCGCCATCTCCTCTTCGCGCCCCCAACGCTTCATCGGAATCAACGCCGTATCCTCAGCCAGTGCCTTCTGATCATTACCAATATGCTGCGTCATCTTGCTCGGAAAGCGCCCCGGCGCGATCACATTGACGTTGATGTGCTGGCTCACCAGTTCTCGCGCGAGAATCCGCGACAACTGATGCAGGGCAGCCTTGCTCGGCCCATAGGCATACGCCTGCTCACCAAATGAAGAAATCCCCGCCACCGAGCCAATGTTTATGATCCGCGCCGGATTCGCCGCCGAGCCAGCCTTGCGCAACAGTGGCAAAAACTGCTGGATGCAGGTGAACACCGAAGTCACGTTGAGCTGCATGACCTTTTCCCAGCCCTTGACCGGATAACTCTCCAGCGGCGCGCCCCACGTGGTGCCGGCGTTGTTCACCAGAATATCCAGATGCGTGATCTGCTCGCCCAGGCGCGCGGCCAGTTCCTGTACGCCTTCTTCCGTCGCCAGGTTTGCGGCGATGCCATGACATTTGCCCAAGGCACTGAGTTCTTCGGCGGTTTGATGACAGGCTTCGGCGTCGCGCGAGCAAACGTAAACACGCGCGCCAGCCTCGACAAAGGCCTTGGCGATCATTTTGCCGATACCACGGGTGCCGCCGGTCACCAGAGCGGTGCGGCCTTGCAGGGAGAAATACGGGTGCATGGCGAGTCCTGAGGATTAGGGATCAGTACACCCTAGTCGTCAGCCGCACAAAGCGGAGCCACTATTTTCGCAGGGAATGAATGGTCATGCGCTGCGGCGGCGACCATCAGTCGCCACCGCAGAAGGGCATCAGGCCGGGCGAACGCGCAGGGTCAGACCCTTGAGGAAATTGCGCAGCAACTGGTCGCCGCACGGGCGATAGTTGGTGTGGCCGACCTTGCGGAACAGCGCGCTCAGCTCAGGCTTGGACACCGGGAACTCGGCAGCTTTGAGAATCGCGTGCATGTCGTCTTCTTTCAGTTCGAAGGCCACGCGCAGCTTTTTCAGGATGATGTTGTTGGTCACCGGCACTTCGATTGGCTGCGGCGGACGGCTTTCGTCCTTGCCACGCTTGAAGATCACCAGACCGTCGAGGAAGTGCGCGATGACTTCGTCCGGGCAGCGCACGAAACCTTCTTCGTCTTCTTCTTTCTTGTCGAGCCAGGTCACTACGTCGGCGAGTGCTACTTCCATGCCGCCGAGCTTGATGATCTCGACAACCTTCTTGTCGCTGATGTCGAGCATGTAGCGCACGCTGCGCAATACGTCGTTATGAATCATGTGAGTAATCCTGATAAGCGTTGTGGGCAGCGCGCAGGGCGCACTGCCGGAATGTGTGGCGGCAGCGGAAGCCTTAAAACTTCTCTTTGCCGGACAGGTAGCGCCATTGGCCGACCGGGACTTTGCCGATCGAGACGCCGCCGATGCGGATGCGGCGGATGCCGATGACCTTCAGGCCGACCGCTTCGCAGAACTGGGCGATGATCCCCGGCTGCGGGTTTTTCATGGCGAAGCGCAGGCGGTTTTCGTTCTGCCAGCTGGCCTTGACCGGCGGCAGCTCTTTGCCCTTGTGCGTGAGGCCGTGCTGCAAGCGATTGAGGCCGTGGGCGACCATGTCACCCTCGACTTCGACCACGTACTCCTGCTCGATCTTCGCGGCGTCGGCGGTGAGCTTGCGCAGGATCTTCCAATCCTGGGTGAACACCAGCAGGCCGCTGGCCTTGGCTTGCAGGTCAGCGCTGGCGGTCAGGCGCAGGAAGTGCCCGCGCAACGGGCGCTTGCTGAAGCGGTGTTCTTCGCTGAGGGTTTCGGCGCTGAGCGATTGCATGGCGGTCTCGACGTCCATGCCCGCCGGCGCGTTGAGCAGAATGGTCACCGGTTCCGGCGCGGTGGCCTTGGCGTCCTTGTCGAGCTCGACCTTCTGGTCGCCGACCTTGAATTGCGGCTCGTCAATCACTTCGCCGTCCACGGTGACCCAGCCGCCCTCGATGAACAGCTCGGCCTCCCGGCGGGAGCAACCGACCAGTTCGATGAGGCGTTTGGAGAGGCGAATCGGGTCAGTCATGACAGGGCCGTAACAAAAAAGGGGTGGGCATTGTACCTGTGTGGCGCCGGTTAAGCCCGGTTCCATTTACACGGTGTACGCTTTACCTGTGGGAGCTGGCTTGCCAGCGATGGCATCACCTCGGTGCATCTGTCAGACCAAGGCTTCTGCATCGCTGGCAAGCCAGCTCCCACAGGGGTTCCATGGTGTATCAGCCGTTGCCTGAGCGTTGCTGATTTTGGCGCAGGCGCATATGCAGCAACGGATACGGCTGGCCCATGCCATCGACCTCCGAGCGGCCGATCACCTCGAAACCCTGCTTGAAGTAAAAGCCCAAGGCTTGGGGGTTCTGCTCGTTGACGTCGAGTTCATCGGCATTCAAGTGCTGCATCGCGTAGGTGAGCAGTTTCTTGCCCAAGCCCTGGCCACGATATTCGGGATCGATGAACAGCATTTCAATCTTGCCCGCCGCGACACCGGCAAACCCGGTGATACGCTGGTCGGCGTTCTTGGTGCAGATCAGCATCACTGCATCGAGATAGCGGGTCAGCACCAGATTACGCAGCAGCTCGATGTAGCTGTCCGGCAGAAAATCATGGGTCGCACGGACCGAGGCCTCCCAGACCCGGGTCAGTTCCTGATAATCGCTGAGTTTCGGCGTGTGGATGACCGAATGGTGACGCATGCCCGTCTGCCTCTTGTCCGTTTCAAGGGAGTCCGTCCCCCGCTAAACGATAGCCGTAAAAAAGCCCCGCATCTTGTAAAAAGAGCGGGGCTTTTTGTATTTGTTGCGGTGTCTGGCTGGCTATCTCTGTCGCCAGCAAGAACTCTCCCCCTCACCCCAACCCTCTCCCCCAGAGGGGGCGAGGGGGAAGGGAGCTGATCTTCGTGCTGTTCAAACCTGAGTTCGACCGGATCGCGCAGGTCGATGTACCTCGAAAGAACGCCTCAATCAGTCCCCTCTCCCTCTGGGAGAGGGCTAGGGTGAGGGGCTTTTGACGTTCAGATCAGATCTGCTCAGCCCACAAATCGTATTCGTCAGCGTCAGTCACCTTGCACCAGACCTTATCGCCCGGCTTCAAATTGCTGCCATTGTCGATAAACACGTTGCCATCGATTTCCGGGGCATCGAAGAAGCAGCGGCCGACCGCGCCTTGCTCGTCGACTTCGTCTACCAGCACTTCGATCTCACGGCCAATACGCATTTGCAGACGCGCCGAGCTGATCGCTTGCTGGTGCGCCATGAAGCGATCCCAACGGTCTTGCTTGACGTCGTCCGGAACAATCTCCAGATCCAGATCATTGGCCGGTGCGCCTTCAACCGGCGAGTACTGGAAGCAGCCGACGCGGTCGAGCTGGGCTTCGGTCAGCCAGTTCAACAGGTACTGGAAGTCTTCTTCGGTTTCGCCCGGGAAGCCGACGATAAAGGTCGAACGGATGATCAGGTCCGGGCAGATTTCGCGCCAGTTCTTGATGCGTGCCAGGGTCTTGTCTTCGAACGCCGGACGTTTCATCGACTTCAACACTTTCGGGCTGGCGTGCTGGAACGGGATGTCCAGGTACGGCAGGATCTTGCCGGCGGCCATCAGCGGGATCAGCTCGTCGACGTGCGGGTACGGGTAAACGTAGTGCAGACGCACCCAGACGCCGAGGGTACTCAGCGCTTCACAGAGTTCGGTCATGCGGGTTTTCACCGGCGCGCCGTTCCAGAAACCGGTGCGGTATTTGACATCAACGCCGTAGGCGCTGGTGTCTTGCGAAATGACCAGCAACTCTTTAACGCCGGATTTGACCAGACGCTGAGCTTCGTCGAGCACATCACCGACCGGACGGCTGACCAGTTTGCCGCGCATCGACGGGATGATGCAGAAGCTGCAGCTGTGGTTGCAGCCTTCGGAAATCTTCAGGTAGGCGTAGTGGCGCGGGGTCAGCTTGATGCCTTGCGGCGGCACCAGGTCGATCAGCGGGTTGTGATCTTTACGCGGCGGCACGACTTCGTGCACGGCGTTGACCACTTGCTCGTACTGCTGCGGACCGGTCACGGCCAGCACGCTCGGGTGCACGTTGCGGATGTTGCCTTCTTCCACGCCCATGCAACCGGTAACGATGACCTTGCCGTTTTCCTTGATCGCTTCGCCGATCACTTCCAGCGACTCAGCCTTGGCCGAATCGATGAAACCGCAGGTGTTGACGACTACAACGTCGGCATCCTGATAGGTGGACACCACGTCATAGCCTTCCATGCGCAGCTGGGTCAGGATGCGCTCGGAGTCGACCAGTGCTTTCGGGCAACCCAGAGATACAAAGCCAACCTTTGGATTGGCCGGCGCAGGAGTGGTGGACATGTCTAACCTCGGTATTTTGTGACATCGCTTTCTGGGTGCGAAAGCCGACGGATGGGCGCTTAGGGCGCGCCTCTGATCAAAAAGTGCGCAATTCTAGCGGCGGGCAACGCACTTGACCAGCTTTATGCAGGGAAATACGACGAGTGCTGCGCTATGCTTCGCGCCGTTGAGCTTTACCAATTTTTTACAGTCAACAAAACGTCTGTAACAACAGGTAAAACAGCGCATGCTGCACCACAAAGCATAGTGCTTCATTCAAAGAAGCCGGTTCTGAGAAGTAGGAGTGTTGGATGGGTCAGGCAAGTAGTCATGCGGCAGGCGCCGAGGGTTCGGCCACCAAGCCGCTGAGTATGCTGGTCGCGGCGGTCGGGGTGGTTTACGGCGACATCGGCACGAGCCCGTTGTACACCCTCAAAGAAGTGTTTTCCGGCGCTTACGGCGTACCGGTCAACCACGACGGCGTGCTGGGTATTCTGTCGTTGATCTTCTGGTCGCTGATCTGGGTCGTTTCGATCAAATACATGATGTTCGTGCTGCGTGCCGACAACCAGGGCGAGGGCGGCATCATGGCGCTTACCGCATTGGCACGGCGAGCGGCGGGGCATCGCAAGAAGCTGCGCTCGTTGCTGGTGGTGTGTGGGCTGATCGGTGCTGCGCTGTTTTATGGCGACAGCATGATCACCCCGGCGATTTCCGTGTTGTCGGCCATTGAAGGTCTGGGACTGGCGTTTGATGGCATCGACCATTGGGTGGTGCCGCTGTCGCTGGTGGTGTTGGTCGGACTGTTTCTAATCCAGCGTCACGGTACGGCGCGGATCGGCATCCTGTTCGGGCCGATCATGGTCACCTGGTTCCTCGTCCTCGGCGCCCTCGGTGTGTATGGCATCAGCCATACGCCGGAAGTGCTGCATGCGCTGAATCCGGCGTGGGCGGTGCGTTTCTTCACCGTGCACCCAGGCATGGGCGTGGCGATTCTCGGCGCGGTGGTGCTGGCACTGACCGGTGCCGAAGCGCTGTACGCCGACATGGGCCACTTCGGCCGCAAGCCGATTGCCCGCGCGTGGTTCATCCTCGTGTTGCCGGCGCTGGTGCTCAATTACTTCGGGCAGGGCGCTTTGTTGCTGGAAAACCCGGAAGCGGCGCGTAACCCGTTCTATCTGCTGGCACCGAGCTGGGCGCTGATTCCACTGGTCGGCCTGTCGACGCTGGCCACGGTGATTGCCTCGCAAGCGGTGATTTCCGGTGCGTTCTCCCTGACCCGTCAGGCGATCCAGCTCGGCTACATCCCGCGCATGTACATCCAGCATACCTCCAGCGATGAGCAGGGCCAGATCTACATCGGCGCGGTGAACTGGGCGCTGATGGTTGGCGTTGTGCTGCTGGTGCTTGGCTTCGAATCCTCTGGCGCCTTGGCCTCCGCCTACGGTGTGGCGGTGACGGGCACCATGCTGATGACCACCATTCTGGTGTCGGCGGTGATGCTGCTGCTGTGGAAATGGCCACCGATCCTCGCCGTGCCGGTGCTGATCGGCTTCCTGTTGGTGGACGGCCTGTACTTCGCCGCCAACGTGCCGAAGATTGTGCAGGGCGGCGCATTCCCGGTGATCGCCGGTATTGCCCTGTTCGTGCTGATGACCACCTGGAAGCGCGGCAAGCAACTGCTGGTCGAACGCCTCGACGAAGGCGCGCTACCGCTGCCGATCTTCATCAGCAGCATCCGCGTGCAACCGCCGCATCGTGTGCAGGGCACTGCGGTGTTCCTCACCGCACGCTCCGACGCCGTGCCGCATGCGCTGTTGCACAACCTGCTGCACAACCAGGTGCTGCATGAGCAAGTGGTGTTGCTGACGGTGGTCTACGAAGACATCCCGCGCGTGCCGCCATCGCGGCGTTTCGAGGTGGAAGCGCACGGGGAGGGCTTCTTCCGGGTGATCCTGCACTTCGGCTTCACCGACGAGCCGGACGTGCCACAGGCTTTGAAGCTGTGTCATCTGGATGATCTGGATTTTAGCCCGATGCGCACTACGTACTTCCTCAGCCGCGAAACGGTGATTGCCTCGAAACTGGAAGGCATGGCGCGTTGGCGGGAGGCGCTGTTTGCGTTCATGTTGAAGAATGCCAACGGCAATTTGCGCTTCTTTAATCTGCCGCTGAACCGGGTGATTGAGTTGGGGACGCAGGTGGAAATGTAAGCCTCGCTTCAACTGAAAAGCCCCCGTCAGCTTCAAGGCTGTCGGGGGCTTTTTTGTGCCCGCACATAAACTTCCAATCCACTGCAAATCCCCCTGTGGGAGCGAGCTTGCTCGCGAAGGCTGAGTGTCAGTCGAGACATGTGGTGGCTGATCCACCGCATTCGCGAGCAAGCTCGCTCCCACAAGGGTTCTGTGGTGTTAGTGGCTTTCAGGCAATTCTTCTTCGGATTCGCTCTTCGTCCGCGCAGGTCGTGGGATCAGCGCTTGGATCACATCATCAATCAAGGCTTTGCCCATCACCGTCAGATAATGCGCAGCCCAGGCATGGCGGTCGGTGTCTCTGATGAAGGCGGCGTCTTCTGCGAAGGATTTGGCGAGGGATAGCAGGTCGGAGGATTGCGACAAGGCATCGATGATCGGGATGCCGGCGCGGACGTTGAAGAACGCTTGATCCGAGTTGTAGAGGAAAGGGGTGAAGCCGATGGTTTTAAGATCAGATGGATTGTTCATTGTCAGTTCCCTTGATTTCGAGAGCTGCCGCATCCGATACCAAGCGAATGGGTGGCAGCTGTGCGCAGGTTGGTAAACCGGGGAATCAAGGAAACCGGCACGCCCGAAAGCGTCCCACGCACAGCTGCCATAACACAGGGGCTCGGGCGGGATAACGCCTGAGTCGTGTCGGGTGCGCTGTTGCGCCTTATTCCACCGGGTTACCAAGCCCGATCGCTGAATGGGTCAGCGACGTCCGGAGAGTATCCCGTGAAAAAACAGCGCAATAGGGCAGTAAGCCGCCCCAACGTGAGTTTCGGAGTTTGCCTACAAGGTCTGTGGGCGTCATCTGATATTGCGAGACCAGAAGTAAACGAAACTAAACGTTGCTGGCGGTTTTGCGGGTATTTGTTCGGCAGATGAATGAGTGTGGAGTTGACGATCGATAATGCCAATCAAGCAGGTGTCCACGTTTTATGGAATGTGGACACTTGGTTTTTTTAGCTTCCTGAAGAGTCAAGAGATTTGCGAGCCTTCACAAAACTGCTGAATCCAGCGCAATCCCCCTGTGGGAGCGAGCTTGCTCGCGAAGTCTTAGTGTCAGTCGGCGAATCTGTTGACTGACCCGCCGCTTTCGCGAGCAAGCTCGCTCCCACAGGGATTGTGGTGGCGGCTGGAATGTAAAAAGCCCCCGAAACTGTGAAGTTGCGGGGGCTTTTTGTGGGCGTGGCTCAGATCACTCTTCGGCGACCGAGTCCTTGCTCTGACGCTTCTCGATCAAGTCCACCAAGCGCTTGGCCAACGCCGGGTAGTTCTCATCGAAGTGGTGGCCGCCAGGCAGTTTCACCGCTTCACCGACTGCAGTCTTGTCCGTGCAGCCGCTTTCATCGGTCTCTTCTTCACCATAGATACACACAACCTTGGCGGCTGGCAGCTTGGCCATTTCCGGGCCGGTGGCGGCTTCTTTGCCGGCGTTACCCAGCCAGCCTTCGACTTCGATTTCGAAGCTGCCGGTGCGGGCGAAGGCCAGCAGGATGATTGCGTCGACGCGTTGCTGCTCGGTTTCTGGCAAGCGGTTGTAGATCGCCGGCAGCACGTCAGCGCCGAACGAGTAACCGGTGAGGATGAAGCGTTTGGTGCCCCATTTCTGCCGGTAGTGTTGCATCAGCTCGGTCAGGTCCAGTGCGCTTTGCTCCGGGCTCTTGTGCTGCCAGTAGTAGCGCAGGGTGTCGATGCCGACGACCGGGTAGCCGATTTTGGCCATCTCGCCCGCGACGTCGCGGTCGAGGTCGCGCCAGCCGCCATCACCGGAGAGGAACAGGGTCACGGTGTCTTTCGCCTGACCGGCCGGCACTTCAACCACCGGGATCGCCAGACCGCCGTTGGCCTTGTCACCGCCGACGAGGATCTTGCGCAGTTCGTTGTTCAGCACTTGCGGCAGGTTGATGTCGTAGTCGCTGATGCTGGTTTCGGCGTTCGGTTGATCGCGCACGAAGCCTGCGCTGGCGTCGTCCGGGTTGTCGTTCCATGCCACCAGCCAGTGGCCGTGGGCGGCGGATTTCGGCAGCAGGTGCGTGCAGCCACCTTTTTCCAGCGCGAGGTCGACGGACACGGCCTGGGCCTTGTCGTCTTTCTGCTCGGACAACCAGCGCCAGGCCAGCACAGCGCCCGGGCCAATACCGCTGACCAGCGTGGCCGGGCCGTTCAGTTCCCGCAGACCCGATTGCAGGGCGCGGCTTTGCAGCAGGCAGTCCTTGGGCAGAATCACCTGAACGATCTGCGCCGAGGCACTGCGGCTCAGGGTGGTCAGTTGTTTTTCACTGAGTTTCTGGTCGTCGTTGACCGCGACCAGCACTTGGGCCTTGGGCTTGGTGCCGGGAATGACACGGGTCATGGCGGCGCCATCGGCCGGGGTCAGCTGTTCGACGGTCGGTTCCGGTGCCGGGCGTTTCAGGTACCAGTAACCGCCGCCGGCAATCACGGCCAGCACGATCAGTGCGGCCAGGATGTACTTCAGGGAGCGTTGAATCATCAGCGTTTCACCAATCCAGTCAAGCCACCCGCGATCAGGGCAGCAGTGTCGGCCAGCGCCACCAGCGGATCGAGTCCGGCGGGCACGGCCATATAACGGGGTTCCCAGTCAGGCTGGAACTTGTCTTTGAAGCGGCGCAAGCCTTGGAAGTTGTACAGCTGCTCACCACGGCGGAAAACCATCGAGCCCAGACGCTGGGTCAACGGTGCACCACGCCGGGGTTGCAACCCCGACAACGGCACCATGCCCAGGCTGAAACGCGCGTATCCGTGACTCTTATAGTGTTGAATCAGGCCGACCATCATGAATTCCATGGTCAGCTTTGGGGCGTCCGGGTGCGCGCGCATCAGGTCGAGACTCGCCAAGTCATGGCTGTAAGTCTCGAGCAGGTTGGCGAATGCCACCGGGCGACCTTCGAAGCGAATCACCGCGATGCGGAAATGCTTCAGGTATTCGTCGCTGAAACGGCCGAGGGAGAAGCCTTTCTCACGCACGTTCTTGCCGGTCAGCCACGCATCGGAAATCACTTTCAGCTCGTCCATCGGCGCCTGACCCGGCTCGTGAATCTCCAGCGACAAGCCATCGCGGGTGCCACGGTTCCAGGTGTAACGCAGATCCTTCATCTCTTTGCCCTTGGCTTCCAGGTCAAAGCGGTGCAGGTCGACCCGGGCTTCTTCGCCCAATTTGATCGCGGTCAGGCCGATGTCCATGTAGTACGGCAGGTTCTCCGCGCGCACCTGGTAGAACACCGGGCGGGCGTGGTGGATGTCGCAGAGGTCGCGGAACTGCCAGATCATCTCGGCGCGTTGCTGGCCGGGGCCGATCGGGTCGTACAGCGCCACGAGGCTGCGGCCACGGCGTGCGTACATCAGGAACGCTTCGTCGTTCTGGTGAAACAGCAACGCCTTGTCACCGGTCAGCGCCAGGCCACCGTCGGGTTGTGACGAGGCCATCAGGATCTTTGCCGCGCGATCGAGTTCGTCGGGCGTCGGCAAGTGAATGACCGGGCGTGCGGTGCGCAGCAGCCAGGTCAGGGCGATCACCAGCAACAGCACGGCGGCACCGAGCAGCGAGCGCAGGCCACGCGGCGCATCAGCATCAAGGGTGAACTGCCACCACAGTTGATGGCTGTACGGCACGTCCTGATAGGCAAACAGCAGTAACCACGTCGACGCACCGAGGACGCACAGGCTGGCCACCAGGTACAGCGGCGAGAAGGGCAGTTCGGTCAGGCGACTCGGGCGATAGAACGAGCGACGGAACACACCGAGCAGCGCAGCCGTCAGTGTCATCAGCGTTGCTTCTTCCCAGTCGAAGCCTTTAAGCAGCGAGAGCAGGGCGCCCACCAGCAACAAAATGGTGGTGAGCATCCACGCCGCCGACAGGCGACGGCGCAGGCCTTGAGCGAGCATCAGGCAGAGGACGCCGATCAGACTGGCGCCGAAGTGCGAAGCGTCAACCAGACGATGCGGAATCAGAAAGCCGATGTGTTCCAGGCGCGTATCGATTTCCGGAGTCGCCCCGGAAAAAAGCAGCACCACGCCGGACAAGAACACCAGCACTGCCAGAATCGGTGCCGCCAGACCGGAGGCTGCGCGCATGGTTTGAGTCTGGAACAGACGCTGACCTTCGTTGATCAGCAGGAATACGCAGGCGACCAGCAGCGGCAGCACCACATAGATCAGGCGGTACAGCAGCAGCGCCGCGGCCAGTGGTGCGGCACCGAGCGTGTCGGCGAAAGCGGCCAGCAGGATCGCTTCGAATACACCCACGCCGCCAGGTACATGGCTGAGCACGCCAGCCGCCAATGCCAGCAGATACACCAGCAGGAACGCGCCAAACGGTGGCGCCTCTGGCAGCAACAGATAGAGGACAGTGGCAGCAGCCGCAACGTCGAGGGCGGTAATGATCAGTTGCAGGAACGTCAGGCGTCGACCCGGCAAGCGCAGCGTGCGTCGGCCAACCCTGACCAATAGGTTGTCGCGCAACGGTTGTTCCGGCAGGCGCCGACGATAGATGCCGATAGCCAGGACTACGGCAAGCGCCAGCACAACAGCGGCGACCGTGCCGAGCAGGCTCTCGGACAACCCCAGCGCCTGAGAGGCCGCAGGCAGGTCACTCAGCGTCGCCAGCGCTGCCAGCGGCGGCAGGGCGCACCCCAGCGACAAACTGGCGAACAAGGTCATGTGCGCGACTTCAGACGCCCCCAGACCCAAGCGTGCATATAAGCGGTAGCGCACCGAGCCGCCGGACAGCAGCGACAGACCGATCGCATTGCCAATCGCAAATGCGGTGAAGCCGCCGAGCGCCAATGTGCGCGGCGGCAATGTCACGCCGGCATAACGGCTGGCCGACCATTCATAGCCGAGCAGAATAACGAAGCCGACCACGGTCGCACCGAAAGCGCCGAGCAGGGCGGGTTTCGGCACATCGAGAATCGAGTCGTGCAACGCATAGAGATCGAGTTCGGCGAGCAGATGACGACAGGCAATCAGCGCAATCGCGAACAACAGCAAAGTGACCCCGAGCCCGATGGGCTGACGGTATTTGCTCAACCGATCCAGCAAGCGCAGGCGCTCGGGTTTGATCGGGTGTTCCGCTGTGACGGTGTCTTGTGGATCAGACGAGTTGGCGCGCATCAATCACCTCTTGGATTGTGCGCGACAGGATGGGGGTATCCAGCCAAGTTACCAATCCCTGTAGAAAAAAATAATCACAAAATACTACGCCTCTCACCGGGTATCGGCGAGGGCAGTTCCTGGATTGCAGACGCCTTGCCTGCGACTCAAGCATAGTCGCAAGTGAGGACTTCTGAAGATCCCAAGCGGTTCACTGCACAGTGACAGATCATTGTTGCGAAAGGACTTTTTCAACAGATACAAAAAAGGCCACTCTTTCGAGTAGCCTTTTTTGATGTTTGGTTGCGGGAGCCGGATTTGAACCGACGACCTTCGGGTTATGAGCCCGACGAGCTACCAGACTGCTCCATCCCGCGTCTGTGTGGCGGCATTGTACAGGCGAACGGCGAGGTGTCAACCGCTAATCCCGTAAAGGGTCAAATAAGTGTGCAATCGCGTCAAACGGTCGCAGGTGGCCCGCTAACATTCGGAAATGCAACGAATTCCTGTTTGGCGATCACCTCTTTATAAGAAGAGGAAATCGACAAAACAGACGCGCACAAAAAAGGCCACTCTTTCGAGTAGCCTTTTTTGATGTTTGGTTGCGGGAGCCGGATTTGAACCGACGACCTTCGGGTTATGAGCCCGACGAGCTACCAGACTGCTCCATCCCGCGTCTGTGTGTCGGCATTCTACAGCGGAACGCCGGGGTGTCAACCTCCAATCTGGATAAAATCTGTTGAGGTTCAATCGGTTAGCGCTTTTTCTCGGGCGTTTTTCACGCTACAGGTCAGGTGGGGCAAGGCTTTCAGCTCTATTGGCGGCCGCTCGTCGATTGAGAAAATAAATTCAAAGGACATTTCCTACCGTCTGGAAAGAACATTCATACCACTGGTGCTATATACAGGTGCCAGTGAGATACTGCCGGTCCGGCTTGCCACGTTTCCTTTTCTGACATGACTCAGCGAAAAATCATCCACATTGACTGCGACTGTTTCTACGCCGCCATCGAGATGCGCGATGACCCGCGTCTGGCCGGCAAGCCGTTGGCGGTGGGTGGCTCGGCGGACCGCCGCGGGGTGATTGCTACCTGCAATTATGAGGCGCGAGCGTACGGTGTACGTTCGGCAATGGCATCGGGGCATGCGTTGAAGCTGTGTCCGGACCTGACCATCGTCAAGCCGCGCATGGACGCCTATCGCGAAGCCTCAAAAGAAATTCACACGATCTTTGCCGATTACACCGATCTGATTGAGCCGTTGTCGCTGGATGAAGCCTATCTGGATGTCTCCGACAGCGCGCATTTTGGCGGCAGTGCCACCCGCATCGCCCAAGACATTCGCCGCCGGGTCTCCAATCAATTGCACATCACCGTGTCTGCGGGCGTGGCGCCGAACAAGTTTCTGGCAAAAATCGCCAGTGACTGGAAAAAGCCCAACGGCTTGTTCGTTATTACGCCGGATCAGGTGGAGGAGTTTGTCAGCGGTTTGCCGGTGAGCAAGTTGCACGGCGTCGGCAAGGTCACCGCCGACAAGCTCGGCAAGCTGGGGATCGTCGACTGCCAGCACTTGCGCGAGTGGGACAAGCTGGCGCTGGTGCGCGAGTTCGGCAGTTTTGGCGAGCGACTGTGGAGTCTCGCCCGTGGGATCGATGACCGGGTGGTGCATAACGACAGTCGGCGTCAGTCAATCAGCGTGGAAAATACCTACGACGCTGATCTGCCGGACCTGCGCAGTTGCCTGGATAAACTGCCGGAGCTGCTGGAAACCCTGAAAACCCGCATGGCACGGATCGATAGCAGTTATCGGCCGGGCAAGCCGTTCGTCAAAGTGAAGTTTCATGATTTTACCCAGACGACGCTGGAGCAGGCCGGGGCAGGGCGGGACCTGGGCAGCTATCAGTTGATGTTGACGCAGGCGTTCAATCGCGGCGGCAAACCGGTGCGGTTGTTGGGGGTTGGGGTGCGGCTTGAGGATTTGCGCGGCGGGTTTGAGCAGATGGAGTTGTTTGAGCGTTAATTTTTCGGTGAATTCGAGATTGCCATCGCGGGCAAGCCCGCTCCCACAGGGTTCTATGGTGAAACACAAATTATGTGAACACCCGAGACCTTGTGGGAGCGGGCTTGCCCGCGATGCTTTCAGCTGTTAATTCGGGCCTGGGTCCGCCACCAGACGCCCGGCATCCTTGGTCAGCGACTTGAGAAACTCAGTCTGCAACTCAGGATCGTTGCGCGTCAGTTCGATCAGGCTTTGTTCCAGTTCGCTGGCTTCTTCTTCCAGACCCAGTTCCGACAGACGTTTGACCCGGTGCACCCACTGGCTCACTTCGTCGTCTTCCAGATCGTCGTAAATCAGCCCGTGCGCTTCCAGCAGCTTGCCCCGCAGATGACTGCTGATCATCAGCGATGAATCGGAGTGCACATCATCTTTGGCGTCTTCGACGCTGATCTGCAATTTGCCGACATGATTGAGGTCATTTTCGGCAAACGGACTGTCGAGCAGGTTCAAGCGCAACACGCCGTTGCGGTCGGTGGTCATGTCGAAGGTCTGCTTGCCAGCCTTGACCTGCACCGGGCGCTCGCTCCATGGCAGGCTCGAATACTCCGTGCGCTTGTCGCGCTGGACTTCATCGATGCCGGCCAGATTCTGCTGTGCACGACCGTTGGACTGCACGTTCATGAACGGGTTGAGCCCGGCGAAGCCATAGCTGAGCCAGTCCTTGGTCACGCTGTCCGGCAGGTTGCCGAGGGCAAACACGTTGACCACGTTGGCGCCGACGCCACCGACCACGGCCACCGCGCCCAGCGGGATCTCGTAGATCTCCCGCCAAGGCTGGTAGGGCGTGTAACGGTCGTAACGACGGGTGACCTCGAATTCGGTGACTTCGAAAGTCTTCTGCTCGTTGATCTTCACGCGTCGCTGCGGCAGCTCAAGCGCCTTAGGCTCACCGACATCGATCTGCAGGCTATGGTCGAGCAGCTTTCGCTCGACCCGCTCTTCGTGCTCGCTGCGTTGTGACATGTGATTGGCACAGCCGCTGACCAACAGGGCACCGCACAGGGCGGTGCCACCGAGGCCTAAGGTGTTTCGCTTGAACATGACGTCTCTATCTGGAATCAGCGGCGGATACGGGCCTGAAGGAAGGACACCACATCGGCGACCGGCAGCGCTTGCGCTTCCGGCTCGGTACGGCTCTTGTATTCCAGGTTGCCTTCGGCAAGACCACGGTCGCTGACCACGATCCGGTGCGGAATGCCGATCAGCTCCATGTCCGCGAACTTGATGCCCGGGCTGGTTTTCTTGTCGCGATCGTCCAGCAGCACTTCGAAGCCGGCCGCCGTCAGTTCGGCGTACAGCTTGTCGGTGGCTTCACGCACCTGCTCGGTTTCATAACGCAGCGGTACCAAAGCGATCTGGAACGGCGCGAGGGTGTCGCTCCAGATGATGCCGTTGGCGTCGTTGTTCTGCTCGATGGCCGCAGCCACCACGCGGGAAACGCCGATGCCGTAGCAACCCATTTCCAGGGTCACCGGCTTGCCGTTCTCGCCCAGCACTTCGCACTTCATCGCCTTGCTGTACTTGTTGCCCAGCTGGAAGATGTGCCCGACTTCGATGCCGCGCTTGATTTCCAGCGTGCCTTTGCCGTCCGGGCTCGGATCGCCCGCGACCACGTTACGCAGGTCAGCCACGGTTGGAATCGGCAGATCACGCTCCCAGTTCACGCCGAAGTAGTGCTTGTCGTCGATGTTCGCGCCGATACCGAAGTCGCTCATCAGCTCGACCGAACGGTCGATGATGATTGGCAACGGCAGGTTCAGCGGGCCGAGCGAGCCTGCGCCAGCGCCGATGGCGTCACGCAGTTCGGCATCGGTGGCCATGACCAGCGGGCTGGCGACGCCAGGTTGCTGGGCAGCCTTGATTTCGTTGAGCTCGTGGTCGCCACGGATGACCAGCGCGATCAGCTTGCCTTCTTCTTCGGCGCGCACGATCAGGGTCTTGATGGTCTTTTCAATCGGCAGATTGAATTTTTCCACCAGCGCCGCGATGGTCTTGGTGTCTGGCGTATCGACCAGGCGCAGCTCTTCGGTTGCAGCGGCGCGCGAAGTTTCGCGTGGCACCGCTTCGGCTTTTTCGATGTTCGCCGCGTAGTCGGAACCGTTGCTGAAGACGATGTCGTCTTCGCCGGATTCGGCCAGCACGTGGAATTCGTGCGAACCGGCACCACCGATCGAACCGTTATCCGCTTCAACCGGGCGGAATTTCAGACCCAGGCGCGTGAAGATGTTGCAGTAGGCTTCATGCATGCGGTCATAGGTGATCTGCAGCGACGCCTGATCGGCGTGGAAGGAATACGAGTCCTTCATGATGAATTCGCGGCCGCGCATCAGACCGAAGCGTGGACGGATTTCGTCACGGAATTTGGTCTGGATCTGGTACAGGTTGATTGGCAGCTGCTTGTAGCTGCTCAACTCGTTGCGCATCAGATCGGTGATCACTTCTTCGTGGGTCGGGCCCGCGCAGAAGTCGCGACCGTGGCGGTCTTTGATGCGCAGCAGCTCAGGGCCGTATTCTTCCCAGCGCCCCGATTCCTGCCACAGCTCGGCGGGTTGGGTGCTCGGCATCAACACTTCCAGAGAACCGGCAGCGTTCATTTCTTCACGAACGATGGCTTCTACCTTGCGCATAACCCGCAGGCCCATCGGCAGCCAGGTGTACAGGCCCGAGGCGAGTTTGCGGATCATGCCGGCGCGCAGCATCAGCTGATGGCTGATCACGACCGCATCGGAAGGCGTTTCTTTCTGTGTGGCGAGCAAAAATTGACTGGTGCGCATGGTTGGCCGTTGTCGGTTGCTATGACTGGAAATGACGGAGCAGTGTACCGGCGAGTTTTGCTGGCGTACAGGCGTGCGGCCGGTGGTGAGGTCCAACGGCAGGATTCCTCCCGCCGTTGGCGAAACGTCTTACGACTCTTCTGTAGCCTGCGTCGGTACGGGTTCGGGTGTTGGCGTCGGGCCTTCGCGGCGGCTTTCCTGGAACCAGTGCAGGGCGATCAGCAGCAGCGTCGGCACGCCGAGCAGGGCGGTGATCAGGAAGAAGCTGTGATAACCGAACTTCTCGACCATCACGCCGGAATAGCCACCCATCAGGCGCGGCAGCAGCAACATGATCGAGCTGAGCAAGGCGTATTGCGTGGCCGAGAACTTCAGGTTGGTCAGGCTCGACAAGTAGGCGACGAACGCCGATGTCGCCAGACCGGAACTGAAGTTGTCGAGGGAAATGGTCACCACCAGCATCTGCAGGTTCGGACCCATGTCGGCCAGCATCACGAACAGCAGGTTGGTGGCCGCTGAGGCCGCGCCGCCGATAAACAGAATCGGCAGGATACCGAAGCGCACGATCAGCAGTCCGCCCATGCCGGCGCCGACGAGGGTCATGATCAGGCCGAAGATCTTGCTGACGCTGGCGATCTGATCCTTGGTGAAACCCTGGTCGATATAGAACACGTTGGCCATGACGCCCATCACTGTGTCCGACATCCGGTAGGTGGCGATCAGGCCCAGTAACAGAAACGCTTGCCAGCGATAACGCAGAATGAAGTCGTTGACCGGCGTCAGCACTGGCGCCAGGCCGCGACGGCCCATGGTCGACAGGCACAGGCCGGTCAGCAGGGTGTAGAGAATGGCGCGCAGGAAGGCGCGGTCTTCGAGCAGCAGGTCGAGCGGGCTCATGCCGCCAAACAGCACGCTGGCGAAATCGGTGTTGTAGAGCTGGGTGAACATCGCCGGTACCGACACCAGCAAAACAATCAACACAAACACCGACATCAGTTGATGCATGAAGGTATATCGCCCGGCCTGCAACTGCGTACGCAGTGGCACCGGCGGCTCGCGCATGAACAGCGTGGTCAGCAGTGCTGGAATCATCAATGCGCCGAACAGCGCATAAGTGCCGGCCCAGGCCGAATGCTGATAGTTGAAGCCAGTGGAGCCGAAGCCCTCGGCGAAGAACAAGGCGCCGGCAGTCGCCAGCAGTGCCGCCACGCGGTAACCCGACATATAACTGGCGGCGAGGGCGGCCTGGCGGTTGTCTTCGGCGATTTCCAGGCGATAGGCATCGACCGCAATGTCTTGGGTGGCGGAGGCGAAGGCGACGACCACGGCAATGGCGATCAGCCAGGACAAGTGCTTTTGTGGGTCGCAGAAGCCCATGCCGATCAGGCCAAGAATCACCAGTGTCTGCGACAGCACCAGCCAGGAACGGCGTCGACCAAGCTTGCCCAGTAATGGCAGGCGCCATTGGTCGAGCAGGGGCGACCAGACCCATTTGAACGCATAAGCGAGGCCGATCAGGCTGGCGTAACCAATGGTTTCACGGGCTACGCCCGCTTCACGTAGCCAGACGGAAAGCGTTGAAAACACCAGCATGTACGGCAGGCCGGCGGCGAAACCCAGCAACAACAGCACGAGCGTCGAAGGACTGGCATAAGCGGCTAGCGCGGCGCGCCAGGTTTTACGGGGCATGGGCTGAAGTCTGCCTCAAGATTGCGAAAACAAAGCGCGCACTCTAACCGCTGTGCTCTACCGGACGCCAGCCATGGCGCTGAATATCCACACGATTGTTCAGGACGGTGATGCCTTCCATGCGCAATCGTGCGCGCTGTTCATCGCCCGACGGGCTGCCCACCGGCAGGCTGATCCGACCGCCGGCGCCCAGCACACGGTGCCAAGGCAGCCTGGTATCGCCGGGCAACTGACTCAAGGTGCGACCGACCCAGCGGGCGGCGCGCCCCAACCCGGCCAGTTCAGCTAACTGACCATAGCTGACGACTTTGCCTTCGGGGACTTGGGCGAGCGTCGAGTAGAGCGCCGTGCGTCGGATTTGCGCATCGTTTTCAACGCTGTCGAGCGGGTCTTTCACGTACGCGGTTCCTGAGCAAGAACAGTTTGATGGCTTTCAGAGTAATCGGTGATCGCGCAATTGAGAAATGAACTCATCAGAAATAGTCCGGTCAGTCCTTGTCAGGGTCTTATTCCTACGGATAATGCCGACCTTTTTCCGCAAACTTGAGCCTTCGATTCGCTTATGTTGTCCAGATCCCTGCTGTGCCTTGCTGTTTTCAGTGCGTCCACGCCCCTGCTTGCCGACACCGTCTGGTTGAAGAACGGTGACAAGTTGAGCGGCACCATCACCGTGTTCGATGGCGGCAAGCTGTTGATCCAGACCAAATATGCCGGTGCAGTCACCATTGACTGGAAAGAGGTCAAGACCCTCGACAGCGATCAGCACCTGCTGGTCAAGCAGGATGCCTACGCCGGTGAAGTTTCCAAATCACTGACGGCCGCCGAAGACGGCAAGGTCACCCTCGCCAACGGTGAGGCGCCGAAAACCGTCGAGCTGGCGAGCATTCAGCAGATTCTCAAGCCGAAACCGGTGGTCGAGGATCTGGTGTGGAAGGGCAATGTCGACCTGGCGCTGGATTATCAGCGCGCCGAGAAAGACACCGACGACTACGATGTCGGCTTCAAGACCACTGCACGTCATGGGCGCTGGCGCCACACCGCCGAAGGCGAATACAACCGCGAAGTGCAGGACGAGGAAACCACCACCGACAACTGGCGTGCGGAATACGCACTCGACCGCTTCCTCACCGATAAGTGGTTCTGGCAGGGCCGTCTGAACTACAAGCGCGATCACATCGAAGAGTTGGCGCGTCAGCGCGTGGTCGGTACCGGTCCTGGCTACCAGTTCTGGGACGACGAGTTGGGCGCATTCTCGCTGGGCTCGCTGTTCAACCGCACCGATTACGAGTATCGCGATGGCAGCAAGGACAACTTCTATTCCGTCGCCATGAAGTGGGATTACAACCGTTACCTGATTGGCAAGAAAGTCGAGTTTTTCACCAACGGTGAAATCGGCAAGCCGCTTTCCGACGTGGCCAACTATGCGCTGGATGCGGAAATGGGCCTGCGCTACAAGGTCACCGACTGGGCATCGCTCAACCTCAAGGCCGAGCGTGACATCATCAGCGGCACCAACGATGCCGATCTGAACAAGACCCGTTACACCGCAGGGTTTGGCGTGGCTTGGTAACCCCTTCATAAAAAACGCAGCCTTCGGGCTGCGTTTTTTTTTGCCTGTACAAAACAGACGCCCACAAAAAAGCCCCGCTTTTAAGGGCGGGGCTCTTTTCTAAAGAAGCTACAAGTTAGATAACTTGTACTTCTTCAGCTTGCATGCCTTTCTGACCGCGGGTAGCGATGAAAGAAACCTGTTGGCCTTCTTTCAGGCTTTTGAAGCCGTCGGATTGGATAGCTTTGAAGTGAACGAACAGGTCGTCACCGGATTGTGGAGTGATGAAGCCGAAGCCTTTTTCATCGTTGAACCACTTAACGGTACCGGTTTGGCGATTAGACATGGTGTAACTCCTTGAACAAAGATAACTGCGACTCAGGAAGAACCCTGGCCGAGACTGAGTGCAAAGAGCAGGAAAAATTCTTGTAGATGGTTGGATCGAAATTCAACATATCGTGTAGAGATTCTCAGTGACACAAGCAACACAGTGACGCCACCTTAACCCAGTTTCCGAGAAGTGCCAATGCTTCTTGCGAAGGTTTCTCTGTTTTCGGGATCGGCGGTGTGACGGTTCGTCGCCAGAGCGCGCAAATCATGGGGGATCGGCGAGAATTGCAGGCCGCACTTTGAACCCGGCGGCGCGCCCGGTAAGATGCCGGACAGAATTTTTCCACCTCGCTATTCAGGACACCCGCCATGAGCATCAAATCGGACAAGTGGATTCGCCGCATGGCGCAGGAACACGGCATGATCGAGCCGTTCGTCGAGCGCCAGATGCGTGGCAGCGACGACAGCCGGGTGATCTCCTACGGTGTGTCGAGCTACGGCTACGACGTGCGTTGCACCAACCACTTCAAGGTGTTCACCAACATCAACTCGTCCATCGTTGACCCGAAAAACTTCGACCCGGGCAGCTTCGTCGACGTCCACAGCGACGTCTGCATCATTCCGCCGAACTCCTTTGCGCTGGCCAGCACCGTCGAATACTTTCGCATTCCGCGCAACGTGCTGACCATCTGCCTGGGTAAAAGCACCTACGCGCGCTGCGGCATCATTGTTAACGTCACGCCGCTCGAGCCTGAGTGGGAAGGCCACGTGACCCTGGAGTTCTCCAACACCACCAACCTGCCGGCGAAAATCTACGCCAACGAAGGCGTGGCGCAGATGCTGTTCCTTGAATCCGACGAGGAATGTGAAGTGTCCTATAAGGATCGCGGTGGCAAGTACCAGGGCCAGCGTGGCGTGACCTTGCCGCGCACCTGATCGGTCCATCCGACAGATCGCGGGAATTCTTTGGCGGGCAGACACTCTATGGGGTGTACTGCCCGTTTTTGCTTTCGGCAAAACGGGCCTTCGCCGAGGAGTGCCCTATGAAGATCGATCCGCAAATCACTGCCGAACTGGCAAGGCTCGAGCCCAATCAGATTGGCGTATTGGCCTGGTCCTTGTTGGCGCATCCGCCACTGAGCATGGCCGGCGGAATTCCCGGACAGCCCGATCCCGATACCCCCAACGAACAACCGACCGAGCCGGGCGAACCGACCCTTCCGGACGAGCCGCCACCGGCGCCGGTTGCCTGATCGGCATTGCAAATGAATGGCCCGTCAGATGAGGTCTGTGAAGACGTCAACTGACTGGCCATATTTCGTTGTCGCCGATGACGAAAATCCTGCAACTATCCTCCCGCTGGACCGCGTACCCGCCGGTAAAAGCGCCGAATGCCGGTAGCAGGCTGATGCGTTCGCCGAGTCGGAAACACGCCAGGCGCAAGCTTTGCCGACCCTTGCCGTGCAGCCGATAGACCGGGTGTACGTGGCCTGCCAGCACGTGCCTTTCTGGGTGCGGATCTGGCTCATGCTGTAAGGCGAATGGCCCGAGCAGCAGCGGTTCCGGCACCACTCGAATATTCAGTGATTCAGGTGGATCGCCGGCGCGTTTGTCGTGGTTGCCGCGAATCAACGTCATCGCCAAGTCAGCGTGGCACGCCCGCCATTGTGCCAGCGCCTCCAGCGTGCCCGGCGCATGAGAGCCGGGGCCGTGGAGAAAATCCCCGAGAAAGATCAACAAGCGGCAGGGCAGCCTCGCCAGCAGCCGATCAATCACTGCGATATTGCTCGCCGTGGTGCCGTGCGGAACCGGTTGACCAAGGCTGCGGTAAGCGGCCGCTTTGCCGAAATGCGCGTCGGCAATCAACAGCGCCTGTTGCGCGGGCCAGTACAGGGCTTTTTCCGGCAATAGCCAGAGTTCTTCGCCGGCCAGACGCACCGGGTAGGCCGCATTCATCGTGATTTATCCTTGTCGGCGCTGTTCTCCAGGTCACCGACCATCCGCCTGATGCGATCAGCGAGTTTTTCCGAACTCATGCTTTCGCGCATGCGTTCCACCAGCAACGGAAACCCTAGCGGTGTAGGACGTTTGATCTGATGCACGTCCAGTGTCATCCCGTTGACCCGTTCCAAAGTCTGTTCCAAGCGTTGAATATCCAGTTCTTCCCGTAGGACTTCTTCCCCGGCCTGCGCCAGCAGCAGATTGTCGGCGTCGTATTGTTTGAACACTTCGAAAAACAGGCCGCTGGAGGCCTGTACCTGGCGGGTGCTTTTTGGCGCACCGGGGTAGCCGGCAAAGACCAGCCCGGCAATCCGCGCGATCTCGCGAAAGCGCC
The DNA here is from genome assembly GCF_049300855.1 of Pseudomonas sp. Lineage (GTDB taxonomy): Bacteria > Pseudomonadota > Gammaproteobacteria > Pseudomonadales > Pseudomonadaceae > Aquipseudomonas. The sequence continues at coordinate 87,416 of NZ_JBAQKH010000002.1, forward strand.
GCAGAGCCAGTTCACCAGCGTTCAGGCTGGCCAGAACGTCGGCCAGTAAATCATCGGCATTGAACAGCTGTGCATTCAAATACTCGGCCCAGTCGATCGGCGTGGCGCTGAGCAATTCCAGGCCGTAATCGTTCACCGCGATGGAAAACGTCACGGGCTGGCGTTGACTGACGCGCCAGGCCAGCAGGCTCGCCAAGCCCAGATGCACTTGGCGCCCGGCAAACGGATAGAGGAAAAGGTGCCAGCCCTCACGGGACTTCAGCACTTCGGCCAACAGGTTGCCTGTCGTGGGCAAACCCGACCAGCGCATCTGGGTTTCCAGCAGTGGTCGCAAGGCCTGCATTTCCGGGCCGACGAACTCACCCTGTGCGGCCGCACTGAAGCGCCTGACCACGGCTTCGGCCAATTCGTTGGACAGTGGCATCCGCCCACCATTCCAGCGTGGCACGGCGGCTTTTTTTGCGGTGCTGCGTTTGACATAAGCCGTCATGTTTTCCACCCGCACCAGTTCCAGCAAGCGTCCGGCAAAGAGGAAACCGTCGCCTGGTTTAAGCCGCGCGATAAAGCCTTCCTCGACACTGCCCAGTTGTTTGCCGCCACCGCCCTTGCTCCAGAATTTCAAATGAATGCTGGCATCGCTGACCATAGTGCCGATGCTCATGCGGTGCCGGCGTGCCAGTCGCGCATCGGGGACGCGCCAGACGCCGTGTTCGTCCGGCTCGACCCGGCGGTAATCCGGATAAGCCGTCAGAGACATGCCGCCATGGCGTACGAACGCCAGCGCCCACGCCCAGTCAGCCGGTGTCAGGTCACGATAAGCCCAGGCACCAAGGACCTCTTCGTACAAGTCCTGAGGAATAAAACCACCGCCAAGGGCCATGCTGACCAGATGCTGCACCAGCACATCCAGCGGTTTGTGCGGTGACAGACGCGGTTCGATGCGCCGTTGCTCGACGGCATCGCGGGCGGCGACGGCTTCGATCAGTTCCAGACTGTGGGTTGGCACCAGCGTCACCCGCGACGTGCGCCCCGGCGCGTGGCCTGAACGCCCGGCGCGTTGCATCAGGCGTGCGACGCCTTTAGCCGAGCCGATTTGCAGCACGCGCTCGACTGGCAGGAAATCCACGCCCAAGTCCAGGCTTGAGGTGCAGACCACGGCTTTCAGTTGCCCGTTCTTCAAGGCTTGTTCTACCCAGTCGCGCGTCTCGCGAGACAGTGAACTGTGATGCAGGGCGATCAGCCCCGCCCAGTCCGGTCGGGCGTCGAGCAGCGCTTGATACCAGATTTCCGATTGCGCCCGAGTATTGGTGAACACCAGGGAGCTGGCGCAGGCATCCAGCTCAGCAACGACCTGCGGCAGCATCTTCAGACCGATGTGCCCGGCCCACGGAAAACGCTCGATGGCCGGTGGGAGGAGGGTGTCGACCTTCAGCGATTTTTCGCTCTGCCCCTGAACGCTGATGCCGCCGACCTGCGGGATCAGCACTTGTTCGGCGTAGGATTGATTACCGAGGGTGGCCGAGACGCCCCAGACGATCAGTTCGGGTTGCCAATGACGCAGGCGGGCCAGGGCCAATTGCAGTTGTACGCCGCGCTTGTTGCCGAGCAGTTCGTGCCACTCATCGACGACGATCATGCGCAGTGTCGACAGCGCCACTTGGGCATCGGCACGGGCGAGCAGCAACGTCAGGCTTTCCGGCGTGGTGATCAGCGTGGTCGGCAGGCGTCTGCTCTGGCGGGCGCGTTCGCTGCTGCTGGTGTCGCCGGTGCGCAGGCCGATGCTCCAGGGGATCTGCAGGTCATCGACTGGCGTTTGCAGGGCGCGCGCAGTGTCGGCGGCGAGGGCGCGCATGGGCGTGATCCACAGCACGGTCAGCGGCTCTGCGGGGGCTTTGCGTTTACGCGGGGATTCAACAACCGCTGCGGGTTTGGCGAAACGATTGAGCGCGGCAAACCACACTGCGTAGGTTTTACCGGCACCGGTGCTGGCGTGGAGCAGGCCGGAGTCGCCGTTCTTGACCGCCGCCCACACCTGTTTCTGGAAGGCGAACGGCTTCCAGCCGCGTGCACTGAACCAGGTTTTTGCGAGGTCGAGGGATTTCGCCATGCGGGCTGCGCGTGCTCTGGAGGTGTTCTTCCAGTGACCACGGGGCAGGTCGACAAGTTTGATTTTTGTCGGCTATAGAGTTCCCCTGTGGGAGCGAGCTTGCTCGCGAAGGCGTAGGAACATTCAAAATCAATGTCACCGACAGAATGCTTTCGCGAGCAAGCTCGCTCCCACAGGGTTATGCGCTAATCATTACTTCAGGTTACCGCTGAGGAATTGCTTCAGACGTTCGCTCTTCGGATTGCCGAGCACATCTTCCGGCGCACCTTCTTCTTCAACCAAGCCCTGATGCAGAAACAACACCTGGCTCGAAACTTTGCGGGCGAAACTCATTTCGTGGGTCACCATGATCATGGTCCGGCCTTCCTCGGCCAGCCCTTGAATCACCTTCAACACTTCTCCTACCAATTCCGGATCCAGTGCCGACGTCGGCTCATCAAACAGCATCACCTCCGGCTCCATCGCCAACGCCCGGGCAATCGCCACGCGCTGTTGCTGGCCGCCAGAAAGAAATGCCGGGTATTGATCCGCCACACGCGCCGGCAAACCGACCTTGTCCAGGTAGCGCCGCGCGCGATCGTCGGCTTCCTGTTTGCTACAACCCAACACCCGGCGCGGGGCCATGGTGATGTTTTCCAGCACGGTCATGTGATTCCACAGGTTGAAATGCTGGAACACCATCGCCAGACGCGTGCGCAGGCGCTGCAGTTCATCGGCGTCGGCGACGTGCATGCCGTGGCGATCGGTGACCATGCGGATCGCCTGGCCATCCAGGCTCATGGCGCCGTCATTGGGTTGTTCGAGAAAGTTGATGCAGCGCAAAAAGGTACTTTTGCCCGAGCCGCTGGCGCCGATCAGGCTGATCACGTCGCCGGTCCTGGCCTTGAGCGAAACGCCTTTGAGCACCTGATGGTCGCCATAGCTTTTGTGCAGGCCTTCAACGGTCAGTTTGTACATGGGACAGACATCCTCAAGGCGAAAGTAGGTAGCCGCTGCGATAGGCTTCGGTGCCCGCGACGTGGGCGATGACCATGCCGGCAGTGGCCATGCGCCGCAGCGAGCGGGCGTACATCAGCCCGGCAGTGGTGCAATGAATAGGGGTGATCCGGTCGTGGATCGGATCAATGATTTCGGCGATCTGTTGCCCGGCTTCCAGGTATTGGCCGGCCACTGCGGTGTACACCAGCAAGCCGCCGACCGGTGTCGTCACCGGCTCCACACCCGCCAGCGGCGTGGCGGGGTAGGGCAGCGACGGCTGCGGTTTGGTCTCGCCGACGATCGCATCGGACTGGATCAGGTAGTCGATCAACGCCTGGCAGTCGCGGCTGGCCAGCGGATGGGTGACATCGCCTTGACCGCGCAACTCGACGGTCACCGAGAAACTGCCCAGCGGAATCTCGAAGTGTTCGCCGAAGCGTTCCTTCAATTGCCACCACAGCAGCGTGAAGCATTCGTCGAACGACTGGCCGCCGGAATCGGTGGCCAACAGGCTCGCCTGCGACTCGATATAGCGCGCCAGCGGTTCGACCTGCGGCCACGCTTCGGGCGTGGTGTAGAGGTGCACCACCGATTCGAAATCGCAGTGCAAGTCCAGCACCATGTCGGCATCGCAGGCCAGCCGTTGCAGGGTCAGACGCTGGGATTGCAGTTGCGTGCTGGCGGTCTGGCGGGTGAGGGCGTCGCGCAGATGCGTACGGATCAGTTCGAGGTTGTGCTGCGGATCGTCGCTGAGCTTGCCCTCGATGGCGTTGCCGATTTCTTCGCTGAGGTCGACGAACCAGCGATTGAAGTTCTGCCCGCTCTCCAGTTCGTAGCGACCCAGCGGCACGTCCATCAGTACTTGTTCGAGGCCGACTGGGTTGGCCACCGGCACCAGTACGATCTGGCTGCGCAGGCGGCCGGCGGCTTCCAGCTCGGCCAGACGCTGCTTGAGGTGCCAGGCGACGAGCATGCCCGGCAGTTCGTCGGCATGCAGTGAGGCCTGGATGTAGACCTTGCCCTTGGCCTGCTCCGGGCCGAAGTGGAAGCTGTGGATCTGTCGTGCGGTCCCCGGCAGCGGGGCCAGCAAGTCATGGATCAGGTGGCGCATTTGCAAAGTTGTCCTAGTGAGTCGGCCCGAGGAAGGCCAGCCATCGGCGTTCGGCAAGGCGGAACAGGCCGACCAGCGCAAAAGTAATGGTCAGGTAGATCAGCGCGGCGATGCCGAACGACTGAAAGGTCAGGAAGGTCGCCGAGTTGGCGTCCCGCGCGACTTTCAGGATGTCGGGAATGGTCGCGGTGAAGGCCACGGTGGTCGAGTGCAGCATCAGGATCACTTCGTTGCTGTAATACGGCAACGAACGGCGCAGCGCCGACGGCATGATCACGTAGGCGTACAGCTTCCAGCCAGTCAGTCCGTAAGCCTTGGCCGCTTCGACTTCGCCGTGGTTCATGCTGCGAATCGCCCCGGCGAAAATCTCCGTGGTGTAGGCGCAAGTGTTCAGGGCAAAGGCGAGGATCGTGCAGTTCATCGCATCGCGAAAGAAGCTGTCGAGCAGCGGTTGTGCGCGCACGGCGGCGAGGCTGTAAATCCCGGTGTAGCAGATCAGCAACTGGATATACAGCGGCGTGCCACGGAACAGGTAGGTGTAGAACTGCACGGGCCAGCGAATGTAGAAGTGCGGCGAAACGCGGGCGATCGACAGCGGAATCGAGACCAGGAAACCGATGAAGATCGACGCGCTGAGCAGCCACATCGTCATCGCCAGCCCGGTGATGTTCTGGCCGTCGGTATAAAGGAAGGCGCGCCAGTATTCCTGCAGAAGTTCGATCATCGTACGGCCTCCCGAGAACCGGCGGCATAACGGCGTTCGAGCCAGCGCAGGATGAAGTTCGAGGCACTGGTGATCAGCAGATAGATCAACGCGGCGAGAACCAGGAAGTAGAACAGTTGATAGGTGCTTTTACCGGCGTCCTGCGCGGCTTTGACCAGATCCGCCAAACCGATGATCGACACCAGCGCGGTGGCCTTGAGCATCACCATCCAGTTGTTGCCGATGCCCGGCAGGGCGAAGCGCATCATTTGCGGAAACACCACAAAGCGAAAGCGCTGGCCGCGTTTGAGGCCATACGCGGTGGCGGCTTCGACCTGACCGCGCGGTACAGCGAGAATCGCGCCACGGAAGGTTTCAGTGAAATACGCACCATATATGAAGCCCAGGGTCAGCACACCGGCGCTGAACGGGTCGATTTCGATGTATTCCCATTCCATGTAATCGGTCAGCGTCGTCAGCCAGGTTTGCAGGCTGTAGAAAATCAGCAGCATCAGCACCAGGTCCGGCACGCCGCGAATCAGCGTGGTGTAGAGCTGTGCGGGCAGGCGCACCAGTTTGATTTTTGACAGTTTGGCACTGGCGCCGAGCAGGCCGAGCAACACGGCCACCAACAGCGACAACGCCGATAATTTGATGGTCATCCAGGTGCCTTCCAACAGCAAAGGGCCAAAACCCTTGAGGCTGAAGGCTGCGAGCCCCAGATTTTGTAAGAGGTTTTCGAACATAAATCAGCAACCTGAGCGGATGGAAAAGGCGCCCATCGAGGATGGGCGCCGGGGCATTATTTGCCGCTGTACAGATTCAGATCGCCAAAGTGTTTCTTTTGAATCTCGGCGTATTTGCCGTCATCGTGTAACGCTTTGATACCTTTATCTAAAAGCGCCTTCAGCTCAGTGTTACCTTTCTTAATACCGACAGCGGTTTTGGCTGGCAGCAATTCGTTGTCGACTGGCTTGCTGACGTCATAGTCGGCGCCCTGTGGCGACTTCAAAAAGCCCAGTTCGGCTTGCAGCATGTCCTGGATACCGGCATCGAGGCGGCCGGAAGTCAGGTCGGAATACACCTGATCCTGGTTCTGATAGGCCTGGGTTTTCACGCCAGCCTTGTCCAGCACGGCTTTGGCGTAGGCTTCCTGAATGGTGCCTTGCTCGTAACCAACGGTTTTACCCTTCAGCGAAGCGACGTCGGCAGTGATGCCCGAGCCTTTTTTCGACACGTAGGCGGTCGGGCCGGAGAACAGTTCGCTGGAGAAGTCGATGACTTTTTCACGGGCCGGGGTCACGGTCATCGACGAGATCACACCGTCGAATTTGTTGGCCTTGAGGCCCGGAATCATGCCGTCGAAGTCACTTTCGACCCACTTGCACTTGACCTTGAGTTCGGCGCAGATCGCGTTGCCCAGGTCGATGTCGAAGCCCACCAGGCTGCCGTCGGCCGCTTTCGACTCGAACGGTGCGTACGAAGGGTCAACGCCAAAGCGCAGCTCTTTGTATTCCTTGGCCAGCGCGGAGCCAGCGGCCATGCACAACGCCAGTGCAGAAAGGGTCAGCAATGCTTTTTTCATTATTCAATCCCTAAGAACCAATATGAGCGCTTGTGGCGCAGAATTATTGTTACTGGAACGCGTACGACCTATAGAAAGTAGCAATTTCCGAACCAGAGTCCCGAACAAGTGTTTTAAAAGGTTGGCGCAGCGATTGGATTAGCGAATCAGTGCCCGCAAACGGGCACTGAAAATAGCTTGCACTGATTTAGGGCTGATCGTTCCCACGCTCTGCGTGGGAATGCAGCCTGGGACGCTCCGCGTCCCATCCAGAGCCGAACGCGGAGCGTCCGTTGAGGCATTCCCACGCGGAGCGTAGGAACGATCAAAAAATCACTGTCCCGGGAAAAGGGGTCAGGCCAGCAGATCCTGCAGGGTGGCAAGGCTATCCGCCTCATCCACAGTCTTGTCCTGGCGCCAGCGCAACATCCGTGGAAAACGCACCGCGATTCCGCTTTTGTGCCGCCGCGACAGGGCAATGCCTTCGAAACCCAGCTCAAACACCAGACTCGGCTTCACACTGCTCACCGGACCGAATTTCTCCACCGTGGTCTTGCGCACAATGCTGTCGACCTGACGCATTTCCGCATCGGTCAGCCCCGAATACGCTTTGGCAAACGGCACCAGCGCGCGTTGGCTGGACTCCGGCGGCCCGTCCCACACAGCAAAGGTGTAATCGCTGTACAAACTGGCGCGCCGACCGTGCCCGCGTTGCGCATAAATCAACACTGCATCGACACTGAACGGATCGACTTTCCACTTCCACCACACGCCCATGTCCTTGGTGCGGCCAACCCCGTACAGCGAATCCCGCGCCTTGAGCATCATCCCTTCAACGCCCAGCCGCCGTGAGGCTTCGCGCTGGCGGGCGAGGTCGAACCAGTCGTTGCCGGTGAGCACGGGCGAGGGCAGCAACACCGGGCTGTTACAGCGCGCGATGACCTCTTCCAGTTGCGCGCGGCGTTTGGCCTGCGGCTGATTGCGCCAGTCTTCGCCCTGCCATTCGAGCAGGTCGTAGGCGAGCACCACCACCGGCACGTCTTCGAGGATTTTCTTGTCGAGGGTCTTGCGGCCGATGCGTTGTTGCAGCAGGGCGAAGGGCTGTACGGCCGGTGGTTCGGTCGATTGCGGATCGAAGGCGTCTTCAGTGCGCGGATGCGAGCTTTTCCACACGACGATTTCGCCGTCGATCACCGTGCCGTCGGGCAGTCCGTGCACCAGCACGTCCAGTTCGGGAAAGCGCTCGGTGACCAGTTCCTCGCCCCTCGACCAGATCCACAGCCGGCCTTCACGCTTGACCACTTGCGCGCGGATGCCATCCCATTTCCATTCAATCTGCCAATCGCTGGCCGGGCCGATCAGCGCTTCGAATTCTTCCACCGGTTGCGACAAGGCATGGGCGAGGAAAAACGGGTAGGGCTGACCGCCGCGCTGGGCATGTTCATCGCTGGATTCAGGAGCGATCAGTTTCAGGTAGCTGGCGGCGCTCGGCCGGTTGGACAGATCGGTGTAACCGACCAGACGCTGCGCCACGCGCTTGCTGTCCAGTCCGGCCATTGAGGCCAGGGCCCGGGTGACCAGCAATTTCGAGACGCCAACGCGGAAACTGCCGGTGATCAATTTGATGCACAGCATCAGGCTTGATCGATCCAGTTGCGCCCACAGGGCGGGCAGTTGGCGGCTGAGGTATTCCGGTGTTTCACCGCGTAGCGGCAGCAGTTTGTCTTCGATCCACTCGGCGAGGCCGGCGTCGGAACTGTGCGGGTTTTCTGCGAGCACCAGTGAAATGGTTTCCGCGAGGTCGCCGACTGCTTGATAACTTTCTTCGAACAACCACGGTTCCAGGCCGGAAATCTCGACAGCCAGTTCGCGCAGGATTCGCACCGGCACCAGTTGCCGGGGCCGGCCACCGGACAAGAAGTACACCGCCCACGCGGCGTCGTGCGGTTCTGCTTGGGCGAAGTAGACCTGCATCGCCGCCAGTTTGGCGTTGCTTGACGTGGTCGCGTCGAGTTCGGCGTACAACTCGGCGAATGCTTTCATGCGGGCATCTCGGCGATGGTCGGTTCGGCGGCGATGTTTTCTTCTTCGTCATCGCCGTATTCAGTGTTGAAACCCTGGGCATCCAGACCCAGTTCGCGCAGATGCCGCACCAGCACGCCAATCGAACCGTGGGTGACCATCACCCGTTCGGCGCCGGTCTGTTCGATTGCCCAGAGCAGGCCGGGCCAATCGGCGTGATCGGACAAGACGAATCCGCGATCCACACCGCGCCGCCGGCGGGTGCCACGCAAGCGCATCCAGCCGCTGGCGAAGGCGTCGCTGAAGTCACCGAAACGACGCATCCAGCTGCTGCCTCCGGCTGAGGGCGGGGCGATGACCAGGGCCTGACGCATGATCGGGTCGCTTTTCTTCACGTCGCCTGCGTAGATCGTCGGCGGCAGATACACGCCCGCCTCGCGATAGACCCGGTTCAGCGGCTCGACCGCGCCGTGGCTGAGAATCGGCCCGAGACTTTCGTCGATGCCATGGAGAATCCGCTGGGCTTTGCCGAACGAGTAGCAGAACAGCACGCTGGCCTTGCCGGCGGCGATGTTGGCTGACCACCACTGATTGATTTCGGCAAAGATCTGCGCCTGCGGCTGCCAGCGGTAGATAGGTAAACCGAAGGTCGATTCGGTGATGAACGTGTGGCAGCGCACCGGTTCGAACGGCGCGCAGGTGCCATCCGGTTCGATCTTGTAGTCGCCGGACGCGACCCAGACTTCGCCACCGTATTCCAGACGCACCTGCGCCGAACCGAGCACGTGGCCGGCCGGGTGAAAACTCAAAGTGACGCCGTGGTGCGTCAGGCGTTGGCCGTAGGCAAGGGTTTGCAGGTTGATGTCCTGACCGAGTCGCGCGCGCAGAATCCCTTCACTGGCGCTGCTGGCGAGGTAATGCTGGTTGCCGGTGCGGGCGTGATCGCCGTGGGCATGGGTAATCACCGAGCGCTCGACGGGGCGCCAAGGGTCGATATAGAAATCTCCCGCAGGGCAATAAAGTCCTTCGGGACGCGCGATAACAAGGTCCATGTCGTTACCAGAATGGGGGGCTTGTTAGCTATGAGGCTGACGCGCGCTTGGAAGTTCTATCGGCTTTGAAGAGCAACCCTCGCCCCAGCCCTCTCCCGGAGGGAGAGGGGGCTGACCGAGGTGTCTGGCGAGTGACATCGACCTGAAAAACCCAGTCGATTATGGATTCGGCAAAACACGAACCGAGTTGATGATGGATTCGGCACAGCAAGAACCAAACAAATCCAGGATGTCGAAAAACACGAACCGAGCAAATCCTGGATTCAGCAAAGCACTTTCAGGTCGGCGTAATTCTGCAGCATCCCCCCATCAGTCCCCTCTCCCTCCGGGAGAGGGCTAGGGTGAGGGGCTTTTGACGTAAGGCTATTTCCCAGGAGTCAAAGTCAAACGGGCCTTGCCATACACCCGGTCAAAGTTCTGCGGCTGCATCGGCAAACCGATGTACTGCCCCTTCAGCCACGCATCGATGCCATTGAGGTAATTCGGACTGAGCGGATTACCCGACTGCCCCGTACCGTTCTGGCCCATCAACGGCTCGGTCTGACCGAAGTCGACGATGAAGCGCATCGACGGCGCGCGGGTGGTAGCGAAATCCTGACCCCAGGCGAACGCCGAAGTGTTCAGCGTGGTGTGATCGCCACCGGCCGCCAGTGGTCCACGTACAGTCTGGCCATTGCTGTTCTTCCAGGCATAGCTGTGCAATTTTCCCCACTGCCAGGCGCGGTGATCGCCGCCCAACTGACTGTCGCCCGCGCTTATCGCGGCAGCGAGGCTGCGCGCGAGAATCAGCGCTTTGTCTTCTTTCTGCGGTGTGCGAATGTCATCCCAGAACGGACTGTCTTCGCGTCCCAACAGATGATCGGCCTGCGCCGCGTAAGACAAATCGCCATTGGCGATAAACGCTTTCCACGCCGGGCTCGATTCCGGGCCGAGTTCGTCGAGGAAGATCTGCTTCATGCTTTCCTGCAGGAACAGTTCGTAAATCGCCGCATCCGCCGAAGTCGGGCTGAGCTTGCCGTCGAACGCCATCAACCGCGTAAGCGCCTCGCGCGCCTTGCTGCGATCCGCTTCCGGCAGGGCATCGATCGCCTGTTTCAACGGTTGCTTCATGCCCGGCGCTTCGAAGACTTTTTTCAACTTGGCGGCGAAGGTGGTGGTCTGGTCGTATTGCATGGCGATTACACTGCGGCTGTCGTGTTTGCCGCTGCCGGCCAGTTCGGCCAGACGTTCACCGCGTTCCGGCGCTGCCCAGGAGTTCGACAATTGCATGCCGTAACCGTGCGGGATCACGCGCTGGTTGGCGGTGCCGAGCCAGCCTTGCGCCGGGTCCTGATCATAGGGATGCAGCATTGGGTCGGCGTAACCGTCCCAGTCGTAACGACCTTCCCAGCCCGGCGATGGCAGCAAACCTTCACCTTCGCGACGATTCGGGAAGCGCCCGGTGACTTGCCAGCCAATGTTGCTCGCATCGGCGAACACCAGATTCAGGGCGATGGCGCGGATTTCCCGGCTGGCGTCCGAGGCGCGCTCGACGGTTTGCGCACGGGTCAGATCGAAAAATGCATCCAGTGATTTGTCATCGGTAAAGCTTGGGGTCTGCAAGGCCAGGCCGAAACCGCTGCCTTGCGTTGCCGCTTGCGCGCTGTTGAGCAAGGCGCCGTGGCGGGTTTCGTACACCGCCTCGCGAATCGGTCGCTGGCCTTTGACGAAGTAGGTTTCGTTGCGCACGCCCAGCGGCTGCCATTTGCCGTTGACCTCGTAGGTCAGGTTGTTGCCCTGGCGGCGGATTTTTTCCAGGAACAGGTCCTGGTTATCGCCGAGCACGCTGGTCATGCTCCACGCCACTTTGCCGTTGAAACCACCGAGGACCAGCGGCAAACCGGCAACGGTCACGCCTGAGGCCTGATATTTCGGCGCGCGAATCTGCACGAAGCTCCACAGCGACGGCGCGGCCAGTGGGCCATGGGCGTCGCTGGCGAGAATGCTTTTACCGCTGCGGCTGCGTTGCGGGGCGATTGCCCAGTTGTTCGAGGACGGCGTGCCCAGCAGGCTCAGTGCCGACAGTTGCTGGCTGGCGTTGCTCAATTCAGTCAGGCCGGGAATCTGCCCGGTGAGCTTGAGGCCTTGCAGTTTGTCGGCTTCGGACAGTGGCAGGTTTTCGTCGGGGGCGGACGGCGTCAGCCAGGCGAGCTTGTCGCTGGTCACGGTTTGCGCGAGCACCAGCGAGGAAATTTCTTCCGGCAGGTTGGCCGACTGGCTGAAATTCAGCAGGGCGAAAATCAGCGCCGAGTCTTCCGGCTTCCAGTATTCCGGCTTGTAACCGCTGGACGCGAGGTCGCCCGGCAACTTGTCGGCGTAGCGGAACAGGTAGGCGTTGACGCCCCGCGCATAAACTTCGAAGAAACGCTTGAGGCGTGGCGACGACGCTTTATAGAGCTCGCCGGCGCTTTTCTTCAGATTGACCGCGCGCATGTAGCGGTCGGCATCGAGCATCGAGGCGCCGGACATTTCCGCCAGACGGCCCTGCGCCAAAAGACGCAAGGTGACCATCTGGTTGATGCGGTCGCTGGCGTGGACGTAGCCGAGGCTGAACAGTGCGTCATGGAAGGTGTTGCTTTCGATCAACGGCATGCCCATGGCATTGCGTCGCACCGATACGTTCTGCGCCAGGCCCTTGAGCGGTTGCACGCCGGAGGTGGGCGGGAGGGTGTCCTGAGCGTTCCAGGTCTGGCAACCGGACAGGCCCAAAACACCGGCCACTGCTGCGGCAACGCCGAACCGGGGAAGAAAATGTGTGAGGGCTGGCGAGGCCATGGCAAAGCTCCTGCGGGGGGTAGCGTCAGTAAAGGCGCTACGTTAGTGAGCAGGAGGTGGCCGCGCAAGCGGGGCGAGTGGTTATTTCTTGCCATTGATCGTTCCCACGCTTGCCATGGGAACGATCAGCTCGGGTCAAGCCTTCGGTGGATTGATTTTCTGCACCAACGCGTAGGCCTTCACTGTCGCCGGGCGATCCTTGATGTGGTTGAACCAGCGCAACACATGCGGGAAGTCCTCAAGGTTCTGGCTCTGCCACTTGTGCGAGACGATCCACGGATAAATCGCCATGTCGGCAATGCTGTATTCGCTGCCGGCGACGAATTCGTTATCAGCCAGTTGCTTGTTCAACACGCCATACAGCCGCGCCGTTTCATCAATGTAGCGCTTGATCGCATAAGGGATTTTCTCCGGGGCGAACTGGCTGAAGTGATGATTCTGCCCAGCCATCGGCCCCAGTCCGCCCATCTGCCAGAACAGCCATTGCAGCGCCGTTTGCCGACCGCGCAGGTCTTTGGGGAGAAACTTCCCGGTTTTCTCCGCCAGGTACAAAAGAATCGCCCCGGACTCGAACAGCGACAATGGCTCGCCGCCATCGGCAGGCGTGTGGTCGACGATGGCCGGGATGCGGTTGTTCGGCGCGATTTTCAGAAAGTGCGGCTGAAACTGCTCGCCCTGGCTGATGTTGATCGGATGAACGTTGTACGGCAGGCCGGCTTCTTCGAGGAACAGGGAAATCTTGTGGCCGTTGGGGGTGGTCCAGTAATACAGGTCGATCATGGAAAACTCCAAAGCTGAAATGGACGTGCGTGCGAGTAGCAAACGCCGGCGTCAGGTCGTCTCGTGTGCGTTCGATGGCTTGCTTAGTAGGAACAGGTGATGCTGAACTGCGCAGAATTCAATGACCCCGCGTGAGAAAAATCGCCATGGAGCTTCAGGCCAACGCTGCACTGATCATCATCGACCAGCAAAAAGGCATCCTGCAGCCGCGATTGGGGCGCAGGAATAATCCTCAGGCGCAAGCGCGAATCCTCGATCTGCTGGGGCTGTGGCGGCGCAGCGCAAGGCCGGTGATTCATGTGCAGCATCTGTCGCGCGAGCCGAATTCGGTGTTTTGGCCGGAGCAGGACGGGGTGGAATTTCAGGAAAGATTTTTGCCGCAGGGTGGCGAATGGCTGATTCAGAAACAGGTGCCGGATGCGTTTTGTGCCACTGGGTTAGAGGCGCGGTTGCGTGAGGCGCAGATCGGGCAATTGATCATCGTCGGAGTGGCGACCAATAACTCGGTGGAGTCGACAGCGCGCACGGCCGGCAATCTTGGGTTTGATACGTGGGTGGCCGAGGATGCGTGCTTCACCTTCGACAAGGCTGATTATTTCGGCACGTTGCGTACGGCTGAAGAGGTACACGGGATGTCGCTGGGGAATTTGCACGGGGAGTATGCGACGGTGCTCGGCACTGCCCAGATTTTGGCAGCCGACTGATAAACCTGTGGGAGCTGGCTTGTCGGAACGCCGCATCGCAGCGATGGCGGAGTAACAGGCGACATCAATGTTGAATGTGCCGGCCTCATCGCTGGCAAGCCAGCTCCCACAGGGCCTGCGGATGTCCACAAAAAATGTGTTCAGTGCAGATCAACGGTGGGAGCGAGCTTGCTCGCGAAGGCGGCAGGTCAGGCGAAGAGGGTCTTCGCCCCGCGCATCAAGCGCCGTGGCACTTCTTGAATTTCTTGCCGTTGCCGCATGGGCACGGGTCGTTGCGGCCGACGTCTTTCAGGGCGTTGCGCACCGGTTCCTGGTGGGCGTGGCCGCAGTTCGGGCCGTGAACATGGCCGTGGTCATGATCGTGATGATGGTCGTGGTCATGGTCGTGGTTGCAGTCAGGGCCATGGACATGAGGTTGCTGGGTCATCGGTGTTGCTCCGGAATTAAATCGGCGGGGATTATCACGCCATTGCGCTCAAGGTGCACGTAGTGGGCGATGAATAAACCGGTTTCCATTTCACCCTGCAAACGATAGGGAATCTGCTGGTTCGGACTTTTCAACATTTTCACCACCTCTTTTACCTGCGGCCACAGGTTGGTGCGGATCGGCACTTTGTACATCCCGCTGCGTTTCGGGCCGACCGTGATCCAGCGTTCATATTCGCCATCGGCCAGAAGCATGTCGGCCAGATGAATACGGTATTCGAGCCCGCGCACGGTCAAGTCGCTGTCGTTGGGATTATCGATGCGAAAGTGCAGGATGAATTTCTGTTCGAGCAGTTTGGCGCGCACCACCTCGACTTTCACCAGGTGCACGGCGGGGTCGACGCTGTCATCGCTGAACCAGGACGCACAACCGCCGAGGTTCAGGATCAGCATCAGGGTGAAAATCTGGAATGTGCGCCATTGACTGAGCATCGAGTAAAACTCCCTTTGGCCCCAGTCTAGTCGCCGACGAATCTAGGCGCCGAAATACCCTGCGCAGCATTTCTTGAACTTCTGCCCGCTGGCGCACGGGCAACTGTCATTGCGCCCCAGCTTCAACTGCACCGTCGGGTCGATGAAGTACCAGCGCCCGCTGTTCTGCACGAACGAAGAACGCTCGCGATGGCTGTGCTCGCCCTGATCGTCGTGCCAGCGTGCGGTGAAGGTGACGAAGGCGTGTTCCGGCTGGCCGCCGAAGACTTCCGAACCCTCAACCTCAAGGCCGAGCCAGGTGCTCTGTGCGCTCCAGTTGCTGATCGACTGCCGATCCAGCCCTGCTTGCTGAGCGGGCAGGGTGGTCGCCACCAGATAGTCGATCAGGCCCAATACGTAGGCGCTGTAGCGCGACCGCATCAGCGCTTCGGCGCACGGCGCAGGATGACCGTCGTGATAGTGACCGCAGCAGGCATCCAGCAGATTGCCGCTGCCGCAAGGGCAAATGGCTGTACTCATTGCATTACCACCAGTATTTCCCGAAGTTTTCCGGATTGGCCCAGAA
This sequence comes from Pseudomonas sp., assembly GCF_049300855.1. Taxonomy (GTDB): domain Bacteria; phylum Pseudomonadota; class Gammaproteobacteria; order Pseudomonadales; family Pseudomonadaceae; genus Aquipseudomonas. Next base: position 102,734 of record NZ_JBAQKH010000002.1, read on the forward strand.
CCGTGAGTTGAGCCAGTCGGGGACTTGTTTGTAGTCAAGCAGATCGTAGGTGAACAGGGTCAGCACTTGATCGTCGCGCTGGAAGCGTTCACTGGCTTGCAGTGCCAGCGAATAGAAGTCGGTTTCCTGCCAGCCGCTGGCCGCCAGGTCCGCCAGCACAGCGATGCGGCTGGCGTTGAGATTACGGATGCCGCCCAACAGATTCAGGCCATCGCGCTTGGGCAAATGTTCCAGACAATCGACCACCAGCGCCAGATCAAAACGTTGCGCGGCCAGCTCGGCGGGCAATGGACCCGGTGCCGCATGGGCGACGACGTTGTCCGGATGCGCCTCTTTAAAGGCGCTCAACGCCGGAAACTCGCTGGCGCCGATCAGCAGCAAGCGCGCCGGGGCATAACGATCCAGTAAAGCAGCCAACGCCTGCTGTGGCGTGCGCGAAGAAATGGCGACGTTCATCGAAGCTCCTCAATCAGATCGCCAAGACTAGCGCGCTCCACCACCGGAGCCTAGCGCCCTGTCACGCGGGTTTGCGGCAAAAGCGCCAAAGTCCTGTGAACACGGTCGCAAACAGCGGTGGCCTATTGCTGGCGGAGATTAAAACTCCGGTCTTTACTCCCTGAATCGGTTCTAAGCCGATCCCTCAGGAGAAAACCAGATGAGCATAGTTCGGACAGCATTACCTTTGATTCTGCTAACCAGTGTGTTGACTGGTTGCGCAGGTTTGCAGAAAACCGACTGGCCGACCTGTGCGGCGGTCGGTGGTGTTGTGGGTGCGGGGCTCGGCGCGACGGAAAGCTCGGCGTGGGCGGGGTATGGGGCGTTGGTGGTCGGTGGTACGGCAGCGGCCTATTGCTGGGTGCACGGTGATGGCGACGAAGACGGCGATGGTGTGCCGGACAGTCGCGACAAGTGCCCGCACACGCCTAAAGGCGTGCAAGTCGACGCTGACGGTTGCCCACCACCAGCGCCTGCACCCGTGGTCGAAGAAGCTGTAGTGGTCAAGGAAGAAACCATTGTTATCCGTGATGTTCACTTCCAGTTCGACAAAGCCACGTTGACCGGCCCTGATAAACAAGTGCTCGACAAGGTCGCCACCCGCCTGAAACAGGAATCCTCGACTGCACAACTGACCGTGACCGGTCATACCGACAGCGTGGGCAGCGATGCCTACAACAAAAAACTGTCGGATCGTCGTGCGCACTCGGTGGTGGAATATCTGATCCAGCAGGGTGTGCCACGCGCCAGCTTCGTTTCGGTGTCCGGTCTGGGTGAAAGCCAGCCTGTTGCCGACAACAAAACCGCTGACGGTCGCGCGCAAAACCGTCGTACTGAAATCAAAATCGTCCGCTAGACCTCTCGCATCCGCGGCTTGTGCAGTCGCGGATGCGGGTCTTTACTCCTGTGTAACCGGTATGGGCCGGTGACACAGGAGCTTTCACAATGAGTGTTTTCTCAAGGTCCGTCTTGCCGGTACTACTGCTAGGCAGCTTGCTCACCGGTTGCGCCACCCACAGCGATGGCACGGCACCCCTCAATCAACGTACGTGGCCGATCTGCAGCCTTATCGGCGGGCTGGTCGGTGGCGGTCTCGGCGCCATTGAAAGTGGCGGCTGGGCCGGTGGCGGCGCAGCGCTGGGGATTCTGACCGGCGGACTGATCTGTTATGCCCAGGACGGCGATGAAGACGGCGACGGCGTGTTCGACCGCCGCGACCGATGCCCTGACACCCCGGCCAATACCCCTGTCGATCACCGTGGTTGCCCGCTGCCGCAGTATCCGGTCACGGAAAAGGTACCGGAGCCAGCGCCGCAAACTGAAGTCATCACCTTGAGCGATGCCGGCAACGTGCTGTTCGATTTCGACAAGTCCGACCTGACCCCGGCGGCCAAAGCCCAGCTCGATACGCTGATGGACAAACTGCGCAATGCCGACGTGGTGAGCATCAAGGTCATCGGCCACACCGACAGCAAAGGTTCGGATGCGTACAACCAGGCATTGTCGGAGCGGCGTGCGAGCAGTGTCGCGGCGTACTTGCTGAGTCAGGGCCTGGCGCCGAACAAACTCACCAGCGAAGGGCGGGGCGAGAGCGAGCCGGTGGCGGATAACGCTACCGACGAAGGGCGCGCGCAAAACCGTCGTGTGGAGTTGCACATCAATCGTTAGGAGGTGTCTGTAGTCCGCGGGCTAGAGCTGCCGGGCGATGATCTTCATCGTCCCGGCAGCCATTTGGCGGTCGAGCAAAGTTTTTTCATTTATCCCTCTGGCTTATCCCCCGCAGAAGCCGTTACTGTGCGCCCAAAGAATAATTCGCAACACGGGGGAGCGTATGAAAGTGTTCTGGGGGCTGGGGCGGTTGTTGACCCTGCTGTTCTGCTGCGTGGTACTGGCCAATCAGTTGGTGCCGTTCGTACATCCGTTGCATCTGCTGGTCAATCTGGCCGGCGGTCTGTTGTTGCTGATTCATCTATTCGAAGTGCTGCTGTGCAATCGCAGCCTCAAAGGTCGCCCGCACCCTTGGCGTGACCGTGGCCGCATCCTCTTGTTTGGCGTTTTCCACCTGCAATCCATCCCGGCCCCGGCCGCTCCGGAGGCTTCTTCCCATGCGTAACCTTTGCTTGCTTGCTGCATTTATCAGCCCACTGGCCTGTGCCCAGGTGGTCAGTGTTGAGACCAATTCGCTGATGCGTTTGCCCAACACGACCAGCACCTTGCAGTTGGAAAAACTGGAAGTGGCGGATTACGGCACGTTGCTGATTCCAGCGAACGTGACCGAGTTGAGTGTCGGTGAACTACGTCTTGGCCATGAAGCACGCATCGCGATCGTTCCGGGCGAGAACGCTTTGGACATGAAGGTCGTTCGCGCAGAGCTGAGCGAAGGCAGCCAGATCACCGCGCGCGGGGCGCCGGGTACTTATGAAAAAGCCGCCCGTGCCGGGCGCAATCTGAATCTGCAGTTCAAGGCGTTGAACGCGCCGCAACTGTTGGTCGATGCCCGTGGCGGCACCGGCGCGCCGGGTTTTGTCGGCCTCGATGGCGGTAACGGCGAAGACCCGGGCTGCACTTATGGTTCGGCTGGGCACGGTTTTGATGGCAGCAACGGCGCCGACGGCCAGCCGGGTGCACCGGGTGCGTTGGTGCGTCTTGAAGTGCCGCGCGAGTTTCCGGCGGAGCTGATCAAGGTCAACGTGGCGGGTGGCAACGGTGGCCCGGCGGGTGTTGGCGGCAAAGCAGGCAAGGGCGGCAAGTCCAAGGGTTGCCTGGTGTATCGCGCCGATGGCGGCAAGAACGGCAAGCCCGGGGTTGATGGCCAGCCTGGGCCGGTGGGGGCGGCGGGGGCTGTGACGGTGCAGCGCTTGTAAAAGCAGACCCTCATCGGAACGCCGCCGGCCCAGCCCTCTCTCGGAGGGAGAGGGGGCCGACCGAGGTGACTCACGCTATCCATGGCTGATTGTTCCCACGCTCTGCGTGGGAACACAGCCCGTGACGCTCCGCGTCACTGGACGCGGAGCGTCCCTTGCGGCATTCCCACGCAGAGCGTGGGAACAATCACGGCCTTGCCGCAGCAATCGCCACCAGCACCAACCCGACAATCAGATTAAGCCCCACCACCCGGCGAATCCGCCCCAGCACCGCCGCACCCGCCGGCCAGTCCTTCGCTTCCACCGCTTTACGCAGCTCCGGCAGCATCAACCCCTGAATGCGGATAAACAGCGCCGTCATCACCACGTACAAGCCCATCATCACCTGCACATATTTCGGCGCGGTCTCAAACCCGACCTGCTGTAAATGCAACATGCCCACGCCACTGATCGGCAACAGGATCACCGCGACCCAGACCCAACGAAAAAAACCTTGAAACACTTCCACCCACAGGGTGAGACGGGCGGGACCGTCGAGGGCCTTCACAGCCGCGGGGCGCAGGACCATCCAGGCGAAAAACATGCCGCCGACCCAGACCAGGGCGGACAGCACATGCAGGGGATAGACGAGGCTAAAAAGTGTCATTGGGTTACTCCGTTCTGCGCGGGATTAATTAGCGGGGTATGATAGCCGCCATCCGAAACCACTGAAAATTTATCCAGCGTTTTTTGCGCCCGACAATCCATGATCAGTACTGAACTCAAAACCACGATCCAGGGCGCCTATTCGCGTTTTCTAGAGGCCAAGAGCCTCAAGCCGCGTTACGGCCAGCGCCTGATGATCGCTGAAATCGCCAAAGTCCTCGGGGATATCGACACCGACGACGAAGGCCGGCGCAGTGGCGACCCCGCGATTGTTGCGGTGGAAGCCGGCACCGGTACCGGCAAGACAGTGGCCTACAGCATGGCGGCGATCCCGACCGCGAAAGCCGCCGGCAAGCGTCTGGTCATCGCCACGGCGACCGTCGCGCTGCAAGAGCAGATCGTCTACAAGGATTTGCCCGACCTGATGCGCAACAGCGGGCTGAATTTCACCTTCGCCCTGGCCAAGGGCCGGGGCCGCTACATGTGCCTGTCCAAGCTCGACATGCTGTTGCAGGAAGGTCACGCGCAAACCGCCACCGCCCAGCTGTTCGAAGAAGAAGGCTTCAAGATCGAGGTCGATGAGGCCAGTCAGAAGCTGTTCACCAGCATGATCGAAAAGCTCGCCGGCAATAAGTGGGACGGCGACCGCGACAGTTGGCCGAATGCCTTGGAAGACGCCGACTGGGCGCGTCTGACCACCGATCACAGCCAGTGCACCAACCGTCATTGCCCGAACTTCGGCCAGTGCGCTTTCTACAAGGCCCGCGAAGGCATGGGCAAGGTCGACGTGATCGTCACCAACCACGACATGGTCCTGGCTGACTTGGCCTTGGGCGGCGGTGCGGTGCTTCCCGATCCGCGCGACACCATTTACGTGTTCGACGAAGGCCACCACCTGCCGGATAAGGCTATCGGCCACTTCGCCCACTACACGCGCCTGCGTTCCACCGCTGACTGGCTGGAAACCACGGCGAAGAATCTGACCAAACTGCTGGCCCAGCACCCGCTGCCGGGCGATCTCGGCAAACTGATCGAACAAGTACCGGAGCTGGCACGGGAGATCAAGGCCCAGCAACAGTTCATGTTCAGCGCCTGCGAACAAGTCGCCGATTTCAAACCCGGCGAAGACGTCGAGGGCCGTGAGCGGCCGCGCCATCGTTTTGTCGCCGGGGTGATTCCCGAGCACATGCGCGAAATGGGCATCGAGTTGAAGAAAGGCTTCTCGCGTCTCAACGATCTGTTCACGCGCCTCACCGACCTGCTCAAGGAAGGCATGGACGGCGAGGTCAACATCGGCATCGCCAGCAATCAGGCCGAAGAGTGGTATCCGCTGTTCGGCAGCCTGTTGTCCCGTGCCTCCGGCAACTGGGAACTGTGGACCGCATTCACCGCCGAAGACCCGGAAGACAGCCCGCCGATGGCGCGTTGGCTGACCCTGGCCGAAAGCGGTTCGCTGTTCGACATCGAGGTCAACGCCAGCCCGATTCTGGCGGCGGAAACCTTGCGTCGCAGCCTGTGGAACGTGGCCTACGGCTGTCTGGTGACTTCGGCAACGCTGACCGCGCTGGGCACCTTCGACCGCTTCCGCATGCGTGCCGGCCTGCCGAAAAAAGCCGTCACTGCGGTGGTGCCGAGCCCGTTCCATCACGCCGATGCCGGTGTCTTGCGCGTGCCCGATCTGAAGGCCGACCCGCGCGATGCCGCCGCCCACACCGCAGCGATCATCCGTGAGCTGCCGGATCTGGTCGAAGGTTCGCGCGGTACGCTGGTGCTGTTCTCTTCGCGCAAACAGATGCAGGACGTGTTCGACGGCCTCGACCGCGACTGGCGCAAGCAAGTGTTCATTCAAGGCAACCTGTCGAAACAGGAAACCCTGAACAAGCACAAGGCGCGCGTTGATGGCGGTGATTCCAGCGTGCTGTTCGGTCTCGCCAGTTTCGCCGAAGGTGTCGACCTGCCGGGGGCCTACTGCGAGCACGTGGTCATCGCCAAGATCCCGTTCTCGGTGCCGGATGATCCGGTCGAAGCGGCGCTGTCGGAGTGGATCGAAGCCCGTGGCGGCAACCCGTTCATGGAAATTTCGGTGCCCGACGCCTCGTTGAAACTGGTTCAGGCCTGCGGGCGTCTGCTGCGTACCGAAGAAGATCGCGGCACCATCACTCTGCTCGATCGGCGACTGGTCACCCAGCGCTACGGCAAGGCGATCCTCAATGCGTTGCCGCCTTTCCGTCGTGAAATATCCTGAGACAACGGTGGGCAGTTTTGCCCGCCGCGTTGTCTATCTCTCTGCCATGCTTTTCCATTGGCCTTAGTTGGTCGTTAGGGAGAACTCCGTTCTTATGATCCGCCGTTCGTTGCCTGCCGTATTCGCCTTGATCTTCGCTGCCCCGTTGCTGGCAGCGCCCGCCGGTCAGCAGACCCTGTTCAACTTTGTACGCCCTGCCGACGTGGTCAAAGTCACCACTGAAAACGCCGATCTGCCGCAAGCCAACGCCGAACAAACCCCGGAAGGTGAAGTGCTGCGCCGTGTGACGTTCAACCCGGTGGCGCGGCCGACCTTGCGCCTGGCGCCGCAGACCGGCGCGTGGGACTGGTCGCAGTCGGGCATGATGAGCCTGCGCCTGCAGAGCGCGATGAACTGGGCCGTGACGGTCTACGTGCAAATCCAGAGCAACAATGGCCAGACGCTGGTCAGCCGCGTCGACCTGCCGGCCGGCCCGGCGCAAACCCTGTTGGTGCCGCTGGTGGCCTCGACACCGTTGAGCCAAGGCATGAAGGCCGGGCCGCCGATGCCGATGACCGTCGATGGTCAGCGCGTATTGCTGGCCAGCAGCAGCGGAGAGCTGGATCGCAGCCAGGTGGTGTCGGTGAGCCTGTCGATGGATCAGCCGAAAGTCGCGCAGAGCTTGTTGCTCGAGCGTTTCGGCGTGCAGGACGGCGATGCCGTGACCCAAGCTGTCTACGGCAATCTGGTCGACGCTTACGGGCAATCGACCCGCAGCAAATGGCCGGAAAAAGTCGCCAGCGACGAACAGCTGAAATCCGCTGCCGCCAAGGAACAGCAGCAGTTGAAAACCTGGCTGGCCGAGCGCGAAAAGTCCTCGCTGGACAAGTTCGGTGGCTGGAGCAAAGGCCCGGCGTTCAAGGCCAGCGGTTTCTTCCGCACAGAAAAACGTGACGGTCGCTGGTATCTGGTCACGCCTGAAGGTCATCCGTTTTACTCGCTGGGCGTGAACACCGTCAGCCCGGACGTCAACCAGACGTACGTCGCCGGTCGAGAGTACATGTTCGAATCGCTGCCCAAACCCGATGAGCCACTGGCCAGACATTTTGGCGAGGGCGACAACCGTGGTGGCAACGGTGCCGATCAGGGCCGGGGTTACGGTTACGGACGCTGGTACGACTTCTACGGCGCCAACTTGCAGCGTGTTTACGGCGATCCGTGCAAAACAGACAGTGAAGCTAAATCCGGCGTCGCTGACGCGGCCAAGTCCGAAGCTGCCGAATCTGCTGCGGTGAAAGCGGCTGAGCCTGTCGCTGTGCCTGCGGAGCCGAAGTCTGGCGTCGCTGAAGCCGCCAAGACTGAAACGGTACAAGTAACGACAGAAAAAACTGCCGAGCCGTGCAAGGCCGCTGTCGATGAGCAACAGTGGGCCAACCACACGCTCGATCGCCTGCAAGCCTGGGGCTTCAACACGGTCGGCAACTGGAGTGCCGATTCGTTAAGTGATGCCGAGCGTGTGCCGTATACCCTGCCGTTGTCGATCGTTGGCGATTACACCAGCATCAGCACCGGCAACGACTGGTGGGGCGGCATGCCGGATCCGTTCGACCCGCGCTTCGCCATGGCCACCGAGCGTGCCGTGGCCATTGCCGCCCGTGATCACCGCGACGATCCCTGGCTGATCGGCTATTACGCTGACAACGAATTGGCTTGGGCCGGCCCCGGCGACGATGCGAAGTCGCGCTATGCGCTGGCTTATGGCACCTTGAAAATGACCACCGACGTGCCGGCCAAACGGGCGTTCCTCAAACAGTTGCGCGACAAGTATCGCAATCAGGCGGGGCTGTCGAAGGCTTGGGGTATCGAGTTGCCGGCGTGGGAATTGATGGAAGACCCGGGTTTCGTGCCGCCGCTGCCGAACCCGGAGCATCCGGAAATCGAGGCTGACTTCAAATATTTCCAGAAAGTCTTCGCCGACACTTACTTCAAAACCATCTCCGACTCGCTGAAATGGCACGCGCCGAATCAGTTGCTGCTGGGCGGCCGTTTCGCCATCAGCACCCCGGAAGCCGTGGCGTCCTGCGCACAGTATTGCGATGTGCTGAGTTTCAATATGTACACACTGAAACCGCAGGATGGTTACGACTTTGCCGCACTGGGCGCTTTGGACAAACCGGTATTGATTACCGAGTTCAACTTCGGCTCGGCCGATCGCGGCCCGTTCTGGGGCGGCGTAACGCAACTGAGCAAAGAAGAAGATCGCGGCCCGGCGTACGCCAATTTCCTCAAACAGGCGCTGAATGAGCCATCGATAGTCGGCGTGCACTGGTTCCAGTATCTGGATCAGCCGGTGACCGGACGTGTGCTCGATGGCGAGAATGGTCATTTCGGCCTGGTCGGGGTGACGGATCTGCCGTATCAGGGCTTTGTCGAAACGGTACGCAAGAGCAATTTGCAGGCCATTGATCAGCTTGGCAAAGAGGCTGAGAAAACGGCCGCAGCGGCGGGGCACGAGGCTGAGGGCGGGCGCAAAGGCGAGGCCGGTAAAGGGCCGGGGGCAGGGCATGCCGGTGGACATTCCGGCAATGGTCACTGAGATCTGAGCCACTGCTGCACCGAAATATCTGAAATAACCGTCTGGCCCGCAGCTGTTCCCAAATCCCTCAAGGGCTGGAACAATGCGGGCCACTTTGTAGAGCGTTTTCGCGGGGGAGTTGCGGGTGCAGATTCAGGGACATTACGAGCTTCAATTCGAAGCGGTGCGCGAAGCTTTCGCCGCATTGTTCGACGATCCCCAGGAACGCGGCGCAGCCCTGTGCATTCAGGTCGGTGGAGAAACCGTCCTCGACCTCTGGTCTGGTACCGCCGACAAGGATGGCGCTGAAGCCTGGCACAGCGACACCATCGCCAACCTGTTCTCCTGCACCAAAACCTTTACCGCCGTCACCGCGCTGCAACTGGTCGCCGAAGGCAAGTTGCAGCTGGACGTTCCGGTCGCTCGCTATTGGCCGGAGTTCGCCGCTGCCGGCAAAGAAGCCATAACCTTGCGCCAATTGCTCTGCCACCAGGCCGGTTTGCCGGCACTGCGTGAATTGCTCGCCCCCCAAGCACTGTATGACTGGCAAACCATGGTCGATGCCCTCGCGGCGGAAGCACCCTGGTGGACGCCGGGCACCGGCCACGGTTATGCCGCAATCACCTATGGCTGGCTGATCGGTGAGTTGCTGCGCCGCGCTGACGGTCGTGGGCCGGGCGAATCGATCGTCGCGCGTGTGGCCAAGCCGTTGGGCCTGGACTTTCACGTTGGCCTGGCCGATGAAGAATTCCATCGCGTGGCGCACATCGCGCGCGGCAAGGGCAACGCTGGCGATGCCGCCGCGCAACGCCTGCTGCAAGTGTCTATGCGCGAGCCAACCGCCATGACCACCCGTGCATTTACCAATCCGCCATCGGTGCTGACCAGCACCAACAAACCTGAATGGCGGCGCATGCAGCAACCGGCGGCCAACGGCCACGGCAATGCGCGCAGTCTGGCCGGTTTTTATGCCGGCCTGCTCGACGGCAGTCTGCTCGAAAGCGACATGCTCGAAGAGCTGACCCGCGAACACAGCCTTGGCGAAGACAAGACTTTGCTGACCCGCACTCGTTTTGGTCTGGGCTGCATGCTCGATCAACCGGACGTGCCTAATGCCACTTATGGCCTCGGCCCCAAGGCGTTTGGCCATCCGGGCGCGGGCGGCTCCATCGGTTTTGCTGACCCTGAGCATGATGTCGCGTTTGGTTTTGTGACAAATACCCTTGGGCCTTACGTTTTGATGGATCCGCGCGCGCAGAAGCTCGCACGGGTACTTGCCACTTGTCTGTAAAGTTTCATCCGAGGTTCCAGGGTCGGAACCTCAAGCGGTTTTTCGTTTCAAAACGGCTGTTTATCCGGGCGAAAGTGCTCTGATTTTTCATTACTTCATTTTGTGGATTTTCAATGTCATCTAAAAAGACCCTCGCCCTGGCCCTGTGTGTAGCGATCACCGGTTGTGCACAGACCCCAAAAAACGATGCGGACGGCGGCAGTTGGTGGCCGTTTGGCTCTTCCGACAAAGTGGCCGCCAAGGAGCCGGCTCCGGCGCCGCTGAAACCTGCGGCCACTGCGCCAGTGGCCAAGACAGAAAGCAGCAACCCTTGGTACTGGCCGTTCGGTTCCGATGATGAAGCCGCCAAGGCTGACATGAAGGCGGAAGTCGCGCCGGAAGCCAAAAAGCCGGTCGCCGTGGCCAAGGCTGATGCCGACAGTGGCGGCAAGTGGTGGTGGCCGTTCGGCGGCAAGGATCAGCCGACCACACAAGCAGTGCCGATGCCGGACCCTAAAGTCACCCAAGCCTGGCTGGATGACTACGAACCGCGCCTGCGTGAGGCGGTCAAGGACAGCAATCTGCAACTCGAGCGCCGTGAAAACGTGCTGGTGGTAACAGCGCCAGTCGAAGGCTCGTTCAACCCGGATCGCCCAGCCATGTTGCTGCCGGTCACTCTTGGCCCGTTCACCCGCGTGGCGAAAATTCTTGAAGCCGACCCGAAAACCGCCGTGCTGGTCCTCGGTCACAGCGATACCACCGGTGCCGCCCCGGCCAATATCAAACTGAGTCAGGAACGTGCCCAGGCCGTTGCCGCGATCTTCCGCCTCAGCGGCTTGCAGCGTGATCGTTTGATGCTGCGTGGCATGGGTTCCGAAGCACCGCGTGCGGCCAACGACAGTGTTGAAGGTCGTGCGTTGAACCGTCGTGTTGAATTGCTGGTGACCCCGCAGAACACCATGGTTGCCCTGCTGAGCAAATACAACATGCCGGCACCGAAGCCAGTGACCCTGGTCGCGGCACAGGACGTCAAGCCAGTCGCCAAATCGGTCACTCCGGCTCCTGCCGCGAAAAAAGCTGCTGTACCGGCAACCAAAAAGGCTCCGGTGAAAAAAGCGGCTGCCAAGGCTCCGGCTAAAAAAGCCCCGGCCAAGGCTCCAGCGAAAAAGACTGCTCCAGCCAAAGCCGCCGCGACCGACAAGAAAGTCGCCGCAGCCGATACGACCAAGAAGTGATCCGCTAACGAAAAGGAATGCGCCATGACCCAGGCTCTGGCAGATATGCGTCGTGATTACACCCGGGATGGTCTGACCGAGGCGCAAGCCCCGGCCGAGCCGTTTGCGCTGTTCCACCAGTGGTTCGCTGACGCGGTCAAAACCGAACAGGCGCCGGTGGAAGCCAACGCCATGACCCTGGCCACGGTCGACAAGGATGGGCGACCGCATTGCCGCATTCTGCTGCTCAAGGGCCTGGACGAGCAGGGCTTCACCTTCTTCACCAACTACGACAGCGCCAAGGGTCAGCATCTGGCGGCCAACCCGTTTGCCGCCATGACTTTTTTCTGGCCAGCTCTCGAACGCCAGGTGCGCATCGAAGGGCGGGTGGTGAAGGTCACACCAGAAGAGTCCGATGCCTATTATCAGGTGCGTCCACTGGGCAGCCGTCTCGGTGCCTGGGCTTCACCGCAGAGTCGGGTGATCAACGGGCGCGGTGAGCTGGAAGATTTGCTCAAGGCCACCGAGCAGCGTTTCTCCGACACGCAACCCGACTGCCCGGAACATTGGGGCGGTTATCGCCTGCTGCCCGAGCGCATCGAGTTCTGGCAGGGCCGTCCGAGCCGTCTGCACGATCGCCTCAACTACCGTGTGCAGGGCGCCGACTGGATTCTTGAACGTCTGGCACCCTAAGCAGTCTACCGAGCGGGATAGCCTGCCGCGGCGGCCTCAAGCCACTTCGGTAGATCCCGGCGCTTGATTTTCTGCGTTTGAGCGTTGGCCAGCTGTTCGAGCATGAAGGCGCGTTTGTCTTCGTCCTTGCCGGCCAGCGACAACGCCAGGTCGCGATCCATCCAGCGTTTGATCCGCACGTACAACCACCCATGGAAGTACAAACCGGCGGCAGTGGTGACGACGATGATGAAGTAATCCATGAAAATCCTTGGTGTCAGTGGCGCAGAATCGCTCATTTGGCGCTACTGTAGGGCTATGTCAGGGAAAGCGTGCAGGCGTCTGTACCGCGCCTGAATGAAAGCCAATTTATCCGGGCGGCGTCGTGACAGGCGTCAAGCCGCGGAGTTTAATGAATATATGTTCCTTTGGAGTTGATGCTATGCGTAAGTCTGTTCTGCTGGTTGCTTCCTTTTCCACGATGGCGATGTTGCTTACCGGCTGCCAATCGAGCCTGACCGGTGACTCCTACTCCCGTGACGAAGCGCGTCGCGTGCAGACGATTCGCATGGGCACCATCGAATCCCTGCGCCCGGTGAAAATCGAAGGCACCAAAACCCCGATCGGCGGCATCGCCGGTGCAGCGGTGGGTGGCGTCGGCGGCAGCGCCATCGGCGGCGGCAAGGGCAGCATCGTTGCTGCGGTCATCGGTGCGGTGGCGGGCGGTCTGATCGGCTCGGCGACTGAGGAAGGTCTGACCCGTACCCAAGGCGTGGAAATCACCGTACGTGAAGACGACGGCAGCATGCGTGCCTATGTGCAGCAGGTTCAGGAGAACGAAGTGTTCCGCGTTGGCGAGCGTGTGCGCATCTCCACCGTTGGCGGGACCAGCCGCGTTTCGCACTAAGCGATAGCGAGTCGTTGAAGAAAACCCCGATCAGGAGACTGGTCGGGTTTTTTTTTAGGATATTTACTCGCTTCCATGACAACCCATTTGAAAATTGTATTTGGAGTCGTAGAAAGCTCGACCGATTAAAGCTTCCAATTGCTTTATTTGCTCTTGGTCGAGGTCATAGCCAAAGATTTCGTCTTCGGGATTGACCCAATGCATGATTACTCTGAGCCGCTCAATGTTTCCATCGGGAACGGGGATCTCGAAAACTAACCGAGCTGTGCGTTTATTAAATGCCTCGACGGTGTGATTCAGCTTGAAGTTGCCATAAGTCATTCGATGCACACCAACTGAACTATATGAGTTGCGTCCAAGAGCTTTTCTCCAGTCCAGTCCTCCAAAACTTTGATCTGCTCTTCGTCTAAATCCGAGCCATCGAACTCATCTTCAGGTTGTTGCCAGTTCATCAGCGCCTTCAATGCTTCCTCGTAATGCGCCGCGATCTCTACGGTCAGGAGCAAATCCTCAGTCTTTCGATCGAATACCTCTATTACATGCTTCATTTTTCTACTCTCCTTGTGGAATCGGCAGGCTTTGTTTGTTCCCCTGTTTTCGGGTCGTATTCTCCAAGATGTTTTCCTTGCTTGGTGTACATCTCAACCTTGCCATGCTGAGAGTCCCATTCGTAAATTTTCCCCGATGCATCTTTCCAACGTCTTCGCTTTTTTCCTCCACCGCGAACGGAGGTTTTCAGTGGTGCAGGTTTCACGTCTGGAAAGGCCGGCAGCGAAACAGGGGCGGGGTGGTATTTGAAATCTTTAGGAACGTTTAAGACTATATATACCGGCCTAACCCCCGAGCTCGCCGGAAAGACCAGAATAAAATCCCGGTACTCCGGCGGATAAACCGGATTGACCAGAATTCCATCTGCTGCTTTTGTCGGCGGGTATACCCAAATATGCGGTGCCTGCGGTGCAGCCTCTAGGGCAGGAATGCCGAGGATGTCTGATCCGTCCACAGCCG
>NZ_JBAQKH010000003.1:0-69193 GCF_049300855.1 Pseudomonas sp.
TCAGGCTCGAAAAAGTAACCTTGAGCGGCGCTATCAAAGCAACAGTCTCAGAGAACGACGAGTGCTCTCATTGTGGCGACTGGGCCTGGAGTATTGGTGTAGATGCATAGAGTTCGGAGGCAGCGGAGACTGGGAAACATTGGAGAAAGCTCTGCGTGATGAGGTGCATCATCAGGCGCAGAGCCTGGAGTAGATTTGTGGGGATCCCTCAGGGGCTGTCCCAGTTTTACGCCAACCAAGGAGGACCTCGACTGGTTCAACAGTATAAAGTGGGATTGAAACTATGATTGATTCAGTAACTGGAAAGCGGGTTGTGGTGTGCATTGACAATATTTATGGACCCTACATTCGGGTGTCGTCATTTCAGGACGGAGGGGCTATGGAAGATTTGCTGGATGAAAAATTCTTCGTCCTCTACTGGAAGGGAACCCCGGACGATTTGAAGGATTTGGGCGGGAATGAATACTATTTTGGTGGTGCAGCTGATCCCGTCAAACTGCAAACAATTCTCGACTCCATCGAATTTGAATAATCGTGGAATAAATGGGGACTGACGGTCTTTCCCAGTTTTACCAGTTTTATCGGAGCCTGAGCCATTTGAAATTGAACATTCATTTCCCTGACAACCTCATCTCTGATGACTTGCTCAGGCAGCAACGGATTCCCTGCCTTTGCAAGGTCTCAACGCAGTTCGAGATTTCCTTCTCGGATACAGTCCCCGAATCATCCGGGATCGTATCGGGCTGGAATCGTGAGGAGCTGGAGCGACGGGCAATCGCCGGGGCGGGTGGTCAATACACCCACTATGCGAACAGTCTGATTACCTTAAGTAAAATTAGCGAAGGCCTTTACCAGATCATTGATCTTGAAATGTTCTATCGAAGCTTTGGTTGGTGCACTGTATTTCGAGATGGACAATACGCACCCGCCGGAAATTTCTGGGACGATGAGCCCACGTAAAACTAAAACGCCCCGAACTCTATCGGGGCGTTTTCATTTACCGGGCTGAACCTGCAAAGTGTTTACCGAAACGCCGGCACCACATGCTTGATAAACAGCTCCAGCGACTTCTTCTTCTCCTCATGCGGCAAGCTGTTGTCACACCAGAAACTGAACTCATCCACCCCCAGTTCCTGGTAGTACTTGATCCGTGGAATGATCTCTTCCGGCGTACCGATCATCGCCGTTTTGTGCAAACTCTCCAGCTCAAACTCAGGGCGCCCGGTAAACTTCTCTTCCGGGCTTGGCGCAAGGAAACCATTGACCGGGGTCTGCTTGTTGCCAAACCACGCATCGAAGGTGCGATAGAAGCGTGAGATGGCTTTCGCGCCGACTTTCCAGCCATCCGGATCGTCAGCGGTGTGCACGTGGGTATGGCGCAGCACCATCAATTGCGGGCGCGGTACGTCTGGATTGTTGTCCAGCGCGGTCTGGAACTTGTTCTTCAGGTCGAGGACTTCTTCGTCGCCCTTCATCAGCGGCGTGACCATCACGTTGCAGCCATTGGCCACGGCGAAGTTGTGCGAGTCCGGGTCGCGGGCGGCGATCCACATCGGTGGGTTCGGCTTCTGGATCGGCTTCGGCACGCTGGTGGAGGTGGGGAATTTCCAGATGTCGCCGTCGTGGGCGTAGTCGCCTTGCCACAGGGCGCGGACCACCGGGACCATTTCGCGCAATGCCTGGCCGCCAGATGAGGCAGGCATGCCGCCGGCCATGCGATCGAATTCAACCTGATAAGCGCCACGGGCCAGGCCGACTTCCATGCGGCCGTTGCTGATGACGTCGAGCAACGCGCATTCACCGGCGACGCGCAACGGGTGCCAGAACGGCGCGATGATGGTGCCGGCGCCGAGGTGGATGGTGGTGGTTTTGGCGGCGAGGTAGGCGAGCAATGGCATCGGGCTCGGCGAGATGGTGTATTCCATCGCGTGGTGTTCGCCGATCCACACGGTGCTGAAACCACCGGCCTCGGCCATCAGGGTCAGTTCGGTGAGGTCTTCGAACAGTTGGCGGTGGCTGACGCTTTCGTCCCAGCGTTCCATGTGGATGAACAGGGAAAATTTCATGACGCTTCCTCGGATCTTTTGTTGTTGAGGCTACATGTGGGAGCGGGCTTGCTCGCGAAGGCTGTGTAACAGCCAGCATCTATGGCGACTGACAAGGCGCCTTCGCGAGCAAGCTCGCTCCCACAGTTGATTTGTGCAGGGCTGACGATCAGGCCAGGACGGGCAGGGCGCCCATCTTGCCGTGGCAATACACCAGCGGCCCGGCGATTTGCTCGGGGACGATCAGGTTTTTCACCGCGCCGACCATGATGGCGTGGTCGCCGCCTTCATATTCGCGCCACAGTTCACACTCGATGATAGCTGTCGCGTTGGCGAGGATCGGGTTACCCAGTTCGCTCAAGGTCCACTCGATGCCTTGGGCCTTGTCCTTGCCTTTGCGGGCGAAAGCGTAGGCTTCGCTTTGCTGGCCGCCGGACAGAACGTGGATCGCGAAGCGTTTGTTTTTGATCAGCACCGGGTAGGAATCGGAGCTGTAGTTGGGGCAGAACAGCACCAGCGCCGGGTCCATCGACAGCGAGCTGAAGGCGCTGGCGGTCAGGCCGACGATCTGGCCGTCATCGTCCAGCGTGGTGATGACGGTTACGCCGGACGGGAACGAGCCCATGACTTGTTTGTAGATGGCGGCATCGATCATTGGTCGGTCCTCGGGTGTTGTGACGCTGTTTTTATGTGTTTGTTGGTCTGATGGTATACCAGTATTCGATCTTTGCAAGGGCTTTTCAGCTGAACCGATAAACGTGCCGCGTTCGTCGGAAACTCAGCGTTTACGGGGCTTTCGGCTGGTCTACAGGCCACGGTTTCAGCGAGGATGGCGTATCAGCTGGCGTCGTAAACTACGGATCAGTCTTGTGAATTGTTTGGAATACCATAATATGGTCTGCATCTGAGGGGCGGCCAAAGAGCTCCCCCGGTTTGGCTTCAAACAACGATAAGAACAGACCAACTCGAGTTCATGCATATGTCCCAGATGTCCCGGCAAGATCCGTTGATCGA
The DNA here is from genome assembly GCF_049300855.1 of Pseudomonas sp. GTDB lineage: Bacteria > Pseudomonadota > Gammaproteobacteria > Pseudomonadales > Pseudomonadaceae > Aquipseudomonas. The sequence continues at coordinate 3,060 of NZ_JBAQKH010000003.1, forward strand.
GAATCACACGGTCGACTACGTCCCACTCGCGGAACGCCACGGGAAGGCCCGCGACCTTTTCACCCTGTGGTTCAGCACCAACATTGCGCCACTGCCCATCGTCACCGGCGCCATGGTGGTTCAGGTGTTCCATCTCGATTTGCTCTGGGGGTTGCTGGCGATTGCGCTGGGGCACCTGATCGGCGGCGTGGTGATTGCCTTGGCGTCGGCTCAGGGCCCGCGCATGGGCATTCCGCAAATGGTCCAGAGCCGCGGCCAGTTCGGTCGTTATGGCGCGCTGTTGATCGTGTTTTTTGCGGCGATCATCTATATCGGTTTCTTCATTTCCAACATTGTGTTGGCGGGTAAATCCATCGTCGGCATCGCGCCGTCGGTGCCGGCGCCGATGAGCATCCTGATCGGCGCGCTGGCGGCCACGGCGATTGGCGTGATCGGCTACAACTTCATTCACACGCTGAACCGCATCGGTACCTGGGTGATGGGCAGCGCGTTGCTCGCCGGGTTCATCTATATCTTCGCCCATGACTTGCCGGCGGACTTTCTCACGCGCGGCAGTTTTAACTTGTCCGGCTGGCTGGCGACAGTATCGCTGGGGATTATCTGGCAGATCAGCTTCTCGCCGTACGTCTCTGACTATTCGCGTTACCTGCCGGCCGACATTGGTATCGCCAAACCGTTCTGGGCGACCTATCTGGGTGCGACGCTGGGCACGATTCTGTCGTTCAGTTTCGGCGCGGTGGCCGTGCTGGCGACTCCGGAAGGTACCGAAGCGATGGCGGCGGTCAAGCAGTCCACCGGGTGGCTCGGGCCTATCCTGATGGTGCTGTTCCTGCTGAATATCATCAGCCACAACGCCCTCAATCTGTATGGCGCGGTGCTGTCGATCATCACCTCGATCCAGACTTTCGCCAGTCAATGGACGCCGAGCATCAAAGTGCGCGTGGTGTTGTCGAGTGTGGTGTTGGCCGGTTGCTGCGTGGTGGCGCTCGGTGCGTCGGCGGATTTCATTTCCCAGTTTATCGGCCTGATTCTGGCGCTGCTGCTGGTGCTGGTGCCGTGGGCGTCGATCAACCTCATCGACTTCTACCTGATCAAGCGCGGCAACTACGACATCACATCGATTTTCCGCGCTGATGGCGGGGTTTATGGGCGTTTCAACCTGCACGCGATCATTGCCTACTTCATCGGCATCATCGTGCAGTTGCCGTTCGCCAATACGTCGCTGTACGTCGGGCCTTACGCCAATCTGGTCGACGGTGCGGATCTGTCCTGGCTGGTCGGCCTGGTGGTCACCGTGCCGTTGTATTACTGCCTGGCGACCCGCGGCCAGACACAGCAGAGCAGGGCGGCGAGATTGGGTTACACCGACTGAGCTGATCCGTTACTCGACAATGCCCGGCCAAGTGCCGGGCATTGTCGTTTACGCATTCTGACGGTCATTCAAATTGGCCATATCGATCCCCTTTTGGCCGATCACCCACTGTGCTCGGGCGACGCTGTCAGCAAGAATCAAAACCACAATTAATCGCTGGACTTCTTTGCCCTTGGCTACCTTTCAAGCCGCTGCCGTGTACAGAACATAAAAACCATCGAACTCACGCCGCATTTTGGGGAAACAACCATGGTCACGATGAAACGCATTCTGGGTGCCACCGTGTGTGGGCTGACGCTGTTGGCCAGCGCGGTCCAGGCCGAGCAGCGCGAACTGCGGGTGTACAACTGGGCGGATTACATCCTGCCCTCGGTGCCCAAGGATTTCGCTGCGAAAAGCGGCATCAAAGTGACCTGGGACACCTTCGACACCAACGAATCCCTGGAGGCCAAACTGCTCACCGGCAACTCCGGTTACGACCTCGTCGTGCCGTCGAACCAGTTCCTTGAAACGCAGATCAAGGCCGGCGTGTTCCAGAAACTCGACAAATCGAAACTGCCGAACTGGAGCCATCAGGATCCGGAGCTGTTGAAACTGCTGGGCAAGAACGATCCGGGCAACCAGTACGGCGTGCCTTATATGGTCGGCACCGTGCTGATTGGCTTCAACCCGGCCAAGGTCAAAGCGGCACTGGGCGACAACGCGCCGGTGGACAGCTGGGATCTGGTGTTCAAACCGGAGAACATGGAAAAACTCAAATCCTGCGGCGTGGCGATGCTCGATTCGCCGACGGAAATCCTCCCGTTGGCTCTGCATTATCTGGGCCTCGACCCGAACAGCCAGAACCCCGCCGACTATGAAAAAGCCAAGGAGCTGATGCTCAAGGTGCGTCCGTACGTGACCTACTTCAACTCGGCCAAATACATGACCGACATCGCCAACGGCGACATCTGCGTGGCCATCGGTTACTCCGGCAGCTTCTATCAGTTCGGCAACCGCGCCAAAGAGGCGAAAAACGGCGTAGTGGTCGACTGGCGTCTGCCCAAGGAAGGCGCGCCGATCTGGTTCGACACCTTCGCGATTCCCAAGAGCGCGAAAAACGTCGCCGAGGCCCACGAGTTCCTCAACACCTTGCTCGACCCGAAAGTGATTGCGCCGATCAGCGATTTCCTTGGCTACCCGAACGCCAACAAGGACTCGATCCCGCTGATCAACAAGGAAATCACCGACAACCCGAACCTGACCCCGACCCCGCAAGCGCTGAAAAACCTCTACGTGGTGCAGCCGTTGCCGCAGAAACTTGAGCGCGTACGTACTCGCGTATGGACCAGCATCAAGTCCGATAAATAACTATCGGTTAAATGAAATCCCTGTGGGAGCGAGCTTGCTCGCGAAGGCGTCGGATCATCCAGCATCATCGTTGAATGACACACCGCTTTCGCGAGCAAGCTCGCTCCCACAGGTTTTGGTGGTGTGTCATTCCGTGCTGCGTTCGCTTTCTCTAGTCATCACCAAACTCAGCAGCACCGACCCCAGAATCACCCCACCCACCACCGCCAGCGACCACTCCACCGGCATGTGCAGCCACGGCATCAACACCATCTTGCCGCCGATAAACACCAGCACAATCGCCAAACCATACTTGAGCAGATGAAAGCGGTTTGCCATGTCCGCCAGCAGGAAGTACAGCGCCCGCAAGCCCATGATCGCGAAGATGTTCGAAGTGAAGACAATGAACGGGTCAGTCGTCACGGCAAAGATCGCCGGGATGCTGTCGACCGCGAACATCAGGTCACTGGCCTCGATCAGCACCAGCACCAGAAACATCGGCGTGGCCCAGCGCACGCCGTTCTGCAGGATGAAAAACCGTTCGCCATGAAAGCCGCTGGTGATGCGCATATGCCCACGCACCCAGCGCAGCAGCGGATTCTTGTCCAGGTCCGGCTGATGCTCGGCAAACACCAGCATCTTGATTCCGGTGATGATCAGGAACACGCCGAACGCATACAGCAGCCATTCGAACTGCGACACCAGCCACACACCGGCAAAAATCATCACCGCGCGCATCACGATCGCGCCGAGCACGCCGTACAGCAGCACCCGCCGCTGCAGCTCCGGCGGCACCGCGAAGTAGCTGAAAATCATCACGAAGACGAACATGTTGTCGATCGACAGCGACTGCTCGATCAGATAACCGGTGAGGAATTCGAGGGTTTTTTGTCGGGCGATTTCAGCGCCAAACGCGCCGTGCAGATACCACCAGAGCAGCGCCGCAAAACTCAGCGCCAACAAACACCAGGCAATGACCCAGGACAAGGCTTCACGCACTGAGACCCGATGCGCCTTGCGCCCGCCGAAGACAAACAGGTCCAATGCCAGCATGGCAAGCACGAAAACGATGAAGGCGGCCCACATCCACGGTTCGCCGATATTGATGTTGGTGGCTGGCATGTCACGCTCCCTGTCTATTCTTGGATTGGGGTCAGACGAGGCCATGCTAGCGACGAGTTTGCGCCAAAGAAAAATCGTTTATTTCTGCGCAACAGTTCGTTAAAAACGAAGTATCAGCCCTCGTTAACAGCTCGGGCACTTTTTACGGAGCAATGTTTTCAGCGATGAATACCGACATTCTCGAACCTCAAGCGGTGTGCAGTCCGATCACCAGCAGCGCAATTTTCATTGTCGCGACGCTGAATGCCGGGGCTGAAGCCACGCAAACCGTCAAAGACTGGTGCGGCGATGTCGCCGGGTTGGTACGGTCGGTGGGCAAACGCGTACCGACAGGCAATCTGACGTGCATCTGCGGCTTTTCCTCGGACGCCTGGGATCGCCTGTTCGGCAGTCCGCGCCCGGCGTCGCTGCACGGTTTTCGCGAGTTTGGCGGGGAAGGGCGGCACGCTCCGGCCACCCCGGGTGACCTTTTACTGCACATTCGCGCCGATCAAATGGACCTGTGTTTTGAGCTGGCTACGCAAATCATGGCGGCCCTCGGCGATGCGGTGACCGTGGTCGATGAGGTGCAGGGGTTCCGCTATTTCGACATGCGCAGCATCATCGGTTTCGTCGACGGCACGGAAAACCCGGTCGGGCGCAAAGCGGTGAATTTCACCATCGTCGGTGACGAAGATCCGGACTTCAGCGGCGGCAGTTATGTGTTGGTGCAGAAATACCTGCACAACATGACCGCCTGGAACGGCTTGAGCGTTGAAGCTCAGGAGCGCGTCATCGGTCGCACCAAGCTGTCCGATATCGAACTGGATGACGCGGTCAAACCGAGCAATTCGCACAGTGCGCTGACCACCATCACTAACGCAGCCGGCGAGGAAGTGAAAATCCTCCGCGACAACATGCCGTTCGGCCGGCCGGGGGCAGGGGAGTTTGGTACGTTCTTTATCGGCTATGCGCGTTCGCCTGAGCCGATGGAGCAAATGCTTGAAAACATGTTTGTCGGCAAGCCGCCGGGCAACTACGACAAGTTGCTGGACTTCAGCACAGCGGTCACCGGCGGCCTGTATTTCGTGCCGTCAGCGGATTTGCTGGAAGAGCTGGCGGATCGCTGATCAGCGAAAAAACTCCCCCGGCGTTTCGCCAAACTGCTGACGAAACGCCGCGATAAACGCCGACGTCGAGTCGTAACCGCAGGCCAGCGCGACGTCGGTGACGCGTTCGCCTTTCTCCAGCGGTGTCAGCGCGCCGAGCAGGCGCAAGCGCTGACGCCAGGCGCGGAAGGTCAGGCCGGTGTCACGCAGAAACAGGCGCGTGAGGGTTTTTTCGGTGACGCCGAACTTCTCGCTCCAATGGCTCAGCGTGGTCTGCTGTTCCGGGTGTTGTTCAAGGCTTTGATAGATCTGCTTCAAGCGGGCGTCTTGCGGCAACGGCAGCATCAGGTCGATCTGCGGCGCCTCGGCCAATTGGTCGAGGATGACTTGAGCCAAGCGCCCGTGTGGGCCGCTCTGGTCGTATTCCACCGGAACCTCACTGAACGCGCGAATCAGTTCCCTGAGCAGATCGTTGACGCCGAGCACGTGGCAGCGCTCGAGCGCCCATTCGGCGACGCTGCAATCGATGTAGAGGCTGCGCATTTCCGTGTGCGGCGAACTGAACACGCGATGCGGCACACCCGCCGGGATCCACACGGCGCGCTCCGGCGGCGCGACAAAGCGGCCGGCGCTGGTCTGGATTTCCAGCACACCCTGAATCGCATAGGACAACTGCACCCACGGGTGGCTATGGCGCCGGGTCAGGGCGCGATTGGGCAGCGATTCGGTGCGCCCATAGAGTGGACGCGGCAGGCTGGGCAGCCCGGGAATGCTGCGACGCACGCTCTTGTCATGTCCTTTAGGCGGCATCTTGTGGCCCTTCGGCGTTAGTCGGTAATTGGCAGTCACGTTAGAGTCGTCAGCACGCACTGGCAACCCCCGGATGAACCGACCATGACCCGCCCACGTTTTTTGCCCGACAACTTCACCCTGACGCTGATTGGCGTCGTGCTGCTGGCCAGTTTCCTGCCGGCCAGCGGCCAGGTCGCCGTCGGTTTCGGCTGGCTGACCAACCTCGCCATCGCCCTGTTGTTTTTCCTGCATGGCGCCAAGCTCTCGCGCGAGTCGATCATTGCCGGTGCCGGTCACTGGCGCCTGCATTTGCTGGTGTTCGGCTTGACATTTGTGCTGTTCCCGCTGCTCGGGCTGGCGCTCAAACCGCTGTTATCACCGCTGATCGGCGACAAGTTGTACATGGGCATGCTCTACCTGTGCGCGTTGCCGGCCACAGTGCAGTCGGCTATCGCTTTCACCTCTCTGGCACGGGGCAACATCCCGGCAGCGATTTGCAGCGCGGCGGCGTCGAGCCTGTTCGGGATTTTCCTCACGCCGCTGTTGGTGACGTTGCTGCTCGACGTGCACGGTGACGGCGGCTCAACCCTCGATGCGATCCTGAAAATCAGCGTGCAACTGCTGCTGCCATTCATTGCCGGGCAGATCGCCCGGCGCTGGATCGGTGCGTGGGTGGGGCGCAACAAGAACTGGCTGAAGTTTGTCGATCAGGGCTCGATTTTGCTGGTCGTCTACGGCGCATTCAGCGAGGCGGTCAACGAAGGTATCTGGCATCAGATTCCGGTCGTTGATCTGCTGGGATTGGTGGTGGTCTGCTGCATCCTGCTGGCGCTGGTGTTGCTGGCCTCGACACTGCTCGGCAAGGCGTTCGGCTTCAGCCAGGAAGACCGCATCACCATCCTGTTCTGCGGCTCGAAAAAGAGCCTGGCCACCGGTGTGCCGATGGCGCAGGTGTTGTTTGCCGGTAGCACGATTGGCGTGTTGATTCTGCCGTTGATGCTGTTCCATCAGATCCAGTTGATGGTTTGCGCGGTGCTGGCCCAGCGTTATGCGAAACGCCAGGAATCGGTGCCGGAGTTGATGGCGCAAGTCGATCCATAACGCGAACCCCTTTCGGCGCTGCCGCAGGCGCCACTCACAGGCCTGAATATTTCACCGCCGCAGCCGCCCGCGAGGGTACATTCAGCGTGCGTAATAAAGACGACACATGAATGCGCACCGTGAACGGTGAAATATCCAGTTCACGGGCGATTTCCTTGTTGGTCTTGCCTTGCGCGATCAAGCGCAGCACCTCTTGTTGACGCGGCGTGAGGGCTGCGCTGGTTTCCAGCGGCAACAGGCCCGACGGTGCAAACTTCACCAGCACTTCACCTTGGCGAATCGCCAGAATCGCCTGACCGATTTCATCGGGGGCGATGTTCTTGCCGATGAAACCGTCGATCCCGACGGCCATGACTTCGTTGATCAGCGACTCATCATCGACCATCGACACCACGATCAACGTGGTGCGCGGCAGGCGCCGACGCAGCTCGGCGAGTTGGCTGACGCCGGTCAGTCCGGGAAATCTGAGATCAAGAATCAGCGTGTCCGGCTCGTCGCCCAGGGGCAACAGGGCCAGCACGGCGTCGAGGTCACCGGCCTCTTCAAGGGCTGCATCAGGCAACAACCGTTGAACCGTGCGCAGCATCGCCTCGCGAAACAACGGGTGATCGTCGGCTATGATAATTCGGCATGTCATGGCATGACCCTCCCTGGATCAGACATTACTCAAGGCATGCACCTTAGCATCGGGCGCGAGGGTTGCCTGTAGGTTGCTGCTGAATCTGACGAGTGCCGCACAAGGACGTTTACCATGAAGTTCGAGAAAAACACCGAACTCGACCAGGCCAATCTGCGCATTATCATCGCCAGTATCGCCGTGGTTTATATGCTGATACTGGGCTTTTTGCCGGGCCAGCGCTTCGATACGTACCTGCCGATCATTACCTACATCATCCTGTTTTTATTGGCCTCGATCGCCCTGCGCCAAGCGATTTCGCGCTGGCCGGGGCATTACCCGGCGCGACGGATTTTCGCCATGATCCACGATTACACCGGCACCTGCTTTGGTCTGGTGGTGGGCGGTGAGATGGCGTTGCCGCTGTATGCGGTGATCATTTGGGTCAACCTTGGTAACGGCATGCGCTACGGCTCGCGCTATCTGGCGATTGCCACCGGGCTGGCGTTGCTGGCATTGCTGTGTGTTTATCGCCTGACGCCGGTGTGGCAGGCGCAACCGTTCATGGTGTTGATGCTGATGCTCACCAGCACGGTGATTCCGTTTTATGCGCACTTGTTGCTGGAACGTACGCGCAAGGCTTCCGAAGAAGCGGTGGCGGCGAATCTGGAAAAGTCGCGGTTTCTTGCCCAGGCCAGTCATGATCTGCGTCAGCCGATTCATTCGATTGGCCTGTTTACCGCGTGCCTGCGTGAGTCGCGCTTGGGTGATGAAGAGCGGCGGTTGGTCGACAACATCGACCGCTCGCTGCTCAACGTCTCTCAACTGTTCCGCTCGATTCTCGACCTGTACACCCTCGATAACGGTCGTGTGCTGCCGAAATTGCAAAGCGTGAACCTGGGCGAATGGCTGGCGGAGCTGATTCGCCAGAATGCCGAAGCCGCACGCTGGGCCGGCGTTGAGCTGCGTTTGCGTCCTTGTCCGTACTGGGTTCAGACCGATCCGGCGTTGCTGGCGACCATGGTGCAGAACGTGCTGTCCAACTGCTTCAAGTACGGTGCACATCGACCGATATTGATCGGCGTGCGCCGGCGCGGGGCAGGGCTGGCCATCGTGATTTATGACCGTGGCAACGGCATCGCCGAAGAGCATCTGGGCAAGGTGTTCGAGGAGTTTTATCGGGTGCGGCAAGTGCGCGACAAGGATGTCGAAGGCGTCGGGCTGGGGCTGTCTATCGTCAAGCGTCTGGGTGAGTTGATTGGTGTCGGCGTTACTCTGCGTTCACGGCTTGGGCGCGGAACGGCGGTGACTTTGTACGGATTGCCGATCGCCGCGCCAGTGCCGTTAACGGTTAATCGGAATGAGGCGCGCCAAGTCGGTTTGCTGACCGGGCTGAAGGTGTGCCTGGTGGAAGATGACCGCAATGTGCTGCTGGCGACTTCAGCGTTGCTGGAGCGTTGGGGCTGTGTGGTTCAGGCCGAGTTGACGGCTCAGGACCTGGTCAGCGACTGCGACATCATCGTCGCCGATTATGACCTCGGCACCCATGCCACCGGCGTCGAATGTATCGACGATGTGCGCAAGCAGAGAGGCTGGGCGGTGCCGGCGATGATCATTACCGGGCACGACGTCGAGAAAATCCAGGCAGCCTTGCACGACCGCGACATTGCCATTCTGTCCAAACCGGTACGCCCGGCCGAACTGCGCGCAACCTTGCGAGCCCTGCGCGACCGGCAATCCGAACCCGCTGAAAGCGTTTCGTGAATGATCATCGCGGACACACCAAAGATCCCTGTGGGAGCTATCCTGCTAGCGATTTGGCCAGCGGGCTGGCTCCCACATTTTCAGATCAGCGCTTGCACAGGTAATCCTGGGTGATGGTGGTTTGCAGGCAGTTGTATTGGCCCATGGTGCGGCAGATGTTTTTCTCGGAGCCGGTAACCTCGGCGTTTTTGTAGCCCCAGGTCTTGCAGCGTTGTGCGGCGACGGTCAGGCCTTGTTCGGCGCTGGTCTGGCCGCTTTCGAATTGGCCCAGGTCATAGGAGACCTGGACGACGCCATCGTTTTTGCTGCCGCCAGTGGCTTCCCATTGTTTCGGCGTGGCGCAGCCAGTGAGGAACAGCGCGCTGAGGGTGAGTGTTGCGATCAGGGTTTTCATAAGTAAACGGTGTCCTTTACCGGGCGGGGAAGTTACTGCAACGGAATCGGCGAGGCGCCTTTCGGCAGGCATGACAGCGGCGGCGACATGATGCCCATGCTCGCCACGGCGATGATTACGCCACTGGGCAATTCACAGTTGTATTCCCCGACCGGGGTGTAAGCGGTGTAGTAGGTGAGGGTGCTGTCGTTGCGGATGTTGTCGATTTTCGACACCGGTTTACCGATCACCGTTTGCGCGCGTTCTTTCATGCTCGCTTCAGTGGGTTTGACGGTCTGGCAGCCGGCCATGCCGAGCAGCACAGCGCCGACCAGGGCGATCTTGCAGAGGTTTGTGTGGAGTTTCATGGTGTGTCTTCCTTGGTGTTGTTCTGATTTCCAGGCACAACGATCCCGCACGCTGCGAACGGGCAACGTTGAGGAACATCGGGGGTTGCGGGGGAATATACCGCCAGCGGACAGGGCGGTCGATTAGCACAAATGTGCTAGTGCGGCGCGCAACAGACGGCTCGCCGGAGCCGCCCGTTGGGCCGAGGGAAGATTACTGCGGGCTGTTGAACTGGTCGGAATAACTGCCCGTCATCAACGCGGAGGCAACACGATCAGAGCCAACGCCGACGCGCGAATAGGCCACCCGGTTGACGCCGGTACGATCGGCGCCATCTGAGGCCACCGCGCCCGCACCGACATGATCAGCCCCATCAGAAGCCACCGCACCGGCACCGACATGATCAGCCCCATCAGAAGCCACCGCACCGGCACCGACACGATCAGCCCCATCAGAAGCCACCGCGCCCGCACCGACATGATCGGCACCGTCAGAAGCCACCGCGCCTGCACCGACATGATCGGCACCGTCAGAAGCCACCGCGCCTGCGCCGACATGATCAGCACCATCGGACGCGACCGCTCCAGCACCAACATGATCAGCACCATCAGAAGCTACCGCGCCCGCACCGACACGATCAGCCCCATCAGAAGCCACCGCACCGGCACCGACATGATCGGCGCCATCAGCAGCGACTGCGCCCGCACCGACATGATCAGCCCCATCAGAAGCCACCGCGCCTGCACCGACATGATCCGACCCATCGGACGCCAGCGCCTGCGGTTGCGCCGCCCAGACATTGGGCACCACCACGGACGCCACGACCGCCAGAAGCACGCCTGACAACAGCTTGTGTTTCATAGTTTTTCTCCACGACCCAGCAGCCACAAAGCGATAAGGCATCGAGCGCCGCGTGTTCGCCGGCGCTACGACTCATTTGGCTCGGGTTAATCTGGTTGGCGAAAGGCACGGGCACACCGTCAGGCGTGCGGGTGTCGACAGAAACATGATCGAACTGATTGAGTATAGATCGCGATAGCGAGGCGGTGCGGCGGGGGGATCGACGGGCGTTAGGCGCTTCGCTTCCTGCCCGATGCGGGCAAAGCTCGAATCAGTCTAAAAACACTGATTCATGTCGACGAGCCTTTGCTAGGCTCAAAGATGTAGGCGAAGACGCAGACTGATGCGCAATCGGATAGCAAGGGGGCGTGGGGCGCGCTCCGAAAGGTACACGGTTAGAAAGATCTCCGCGCTGAGATCCAGCCCTTATGCCGTGTGAAGCAGCCGAGGCCGTACCTTTTCAATGTGGCCCGGTACTGTGGGAAGCCCGATAAACCTTGTAAGCCAGAGACCAGCACTGGCCGCCTGCTCGAACACCAAAGCCCGCTTCGTGCGGGCTTTGTCGTTCCTGCAAGGTCAGATCGATTGCAGCGCCTGCGCCAGATCGGCGCGCAGGTCTTCGACGTCTTCGACGCCCACCGACAGACGCACCAGACCATCGCCAATCCCCAGTTTCGCGCGGGTATCAGCCGGAATGGTCGCGTGGGTCATGATCGCCGGGTGCTCGATCAGGCTTTCAACGCCACCGAGACTTTCCGCCAACGCGAAGATTTTCACGTTCTCGAGGAAGCGTCGCGCACCGTCCAGATCGCTGTTCAGGTCCACGGAAATCATCCCGCCAAAACCACGCATCTGGCGCTTGGCCAATTCATGCTGCGGGTGCGAGGCCAGCCCCGGATAGTAGACGCGTTTGACCTGCGGCTGCTGTTCCAGCCACTGCGCCAGATCCAGCGCGTTGCTGCAATGACGCTCCATGCGCAGCGCCAGGGTTTTCACCCCACGCAAGGTCAGAAACGCATCGAACGGCCCGGCAATCGCACCGACCGCGTTCTGCAAGAAGCCCAGTTTCTCGGCCAGTTCTTGGTTCTGCCCGACCACGGCGATGCCGCCGATGACGTCGGAGTGACCGTTCAGGTATTTGGTGGTCGAGTGCAGCACGATGTCGAAACCCAGCTCCAGCGGCCGCTGGATATACGGGCTGGCAAAGGTGTTGTCGGCCACGCTGATGATCCCGCGTGCACGGCAGATACGGGCGATAGCGGCGAGGTCCGACAGGCTCAGCAGCGGGTTGGTCGGTGACTCGACAATCACCAGGCGTGTGTCGTCCTGCAGCGCCGCTTCGAACGCCGCCAGGTCAGTCAGATCGACGTAGCTGAAACGATGTCCGGCACTGCGCTGACGGACCTTGTCGAACAGGCGGAACGTGCCGCCGTACAAGTCATTGCCGGAGATGACGTGCGAACCGGCATCGATCAGTTCGAGCACCGTGGAAATCGTCGCCAGCCCGGAGGCGAACGCGAACGCCTGGGTGCCGCCTTCAAGATCCGCCACGCAACGCTCCAGGGCAAAACGCGTCGGGTTGTGCGAGCGGCCGTAGTCGAAACCCTTGTGCACGCCGGGGCTGTCTTGCAGGTAAGTGGAGTTGGCGTAGATCGGCGGCATCAGCGCGCCGGTGGTCGGGTCCGGCGTCTGCCCGGCGTGGATCACCCGGGTTGCGAAGCCTTGGGATTTATCGTCGTGCTGACTCATGCGAGGGATCTCCGTAATTGGTTAAGCATGTCGGTGCGGGTGATCAGGCCATGGAAGCCCGAGGCGTCGGCAATGATGGCGACGAGGCCACGGCTGAGCACCGCTTCCAGCTCGGAAAGAGTGGCGCCTGGGGCGAGGGTTTGCAGTTTGTCAGTCATCACGCTGGACACCGATTGGCTGAAGCGCGCGGCGTCTTCGTGCACCGGCAGGAGGATGTCCGATTCGTCGATCACGCCGACCAGTTGCTTGCCTTCCACCAGCACGGGCAATTGCGAGACATCCGCCAGACGCATGCGCTGGAACGCGGTCAGCAGGGTGTCGTCGGGGCCGACGCTGATCACGCGGCCGTCCTCGAAGCGGCGGGCGATCAGGTCGCGCAGGTCGCCATAGCCTTTGCGCTGCAACAGGCCTTGATCGGTCATCCACTGATCGTTGTAGACCTTCGACAGATAGCGCGTGCCGGTGTCGCAGACGAAACTCACCACGCGTTTCGGCTCTGTCTGTTCGCGGCAATACCGCAGCGCCGCCGCGAGCAGGGTGCCGGTCGACGAGCCGCCGAGAATGCCTTCAGCCTTGAGCAACTGGCGGGCGTGATCGAAGCTTTCTTCATCGCTGATCGAATAGGCGTGGCGCACGCTGGAGAGGTCGGTAATCGACGGAATGAAGTCCTCGCCGATACCTTCCACCGCCCATGAACCGGGCGTCGGCAGGGAGCCGTCGCGGCTGTATTGCGCCATCACCGAACCGACCGGGTCGGCCAGGACCATTTCCAGATCCGGCTGCACGCGTTTGAAGAAGCGGCTCAGGCCCGTCAGCGTGCCGGCCGAACCGACACCGACAACGATCGCGTCCAGATCGTGTTCAGTCTGCGCCCAGATCTCCGGTGCGGTGCTGCATTCGTGGGCCAGCGGGTTGGCCGGGTTGTTGAACTGGTCGGCGAAAAACGCACCGGGAATGTCTTTCGCCAAACGCGCTGCGACGTCCTGGTAATACTCGGGATGACCCTTGCCGACATCGGAACGGGTGATGTGCACTTCGGCGCCCATGGCCTTCAAGTGCAGGACTTTCTCGGTGGACATTTTGTCTGGCACGACAAGCACCACGCGATAGCCCTTGGCGCGGCCAACCAGTGCCAGGCCCAGGCCGGTGTTGCCGGCGGTGGCTTCGACGATGGTGCCACCGGGTTGCAGACGACCATCACGCTCGGCGGCGTCGATCATCGCCAGACCGATACGGTCCTTGATCGAACCGCCGGGGTTCTGCGATTCGAGTTTGAGAAACAGCGTGCACGGCCCGGTATCAAAGCGGGTGACTTGCACAAGCGGAGTATTGCCGATCAGCCCAAGTACGGCAGGGCGTGATTCCTTTGACATTTCTTCACCTCTTAATGGTGTTGATCGCGTTCCAATCGCGGGGGAAAAGACTCGCGTGCAACATAGGCTCAGACATCGGCTGTCGCAACCTTTAGTCGGTCGTAAATACAGCCAGTTCGATCTAACGATAGAACGAAATCAGAGGGCTGCAGGGCACGGTTTATCTGCGTTTATATAGACGCGTCATTGAGTATTCAAAGGGCGTCGTCACTGCCATCAATCGCTTGATCTGTGAAGGAAAATCCTGCTCCGAAAACGCAGTGGCATCGATGACGGTCCGCCACGCAGGCGTGTTCTCAAGCGCCAGCAAGTGATGATCTGATCATGAGCAATACTTGTGATCATCAATATTAAAATGAGTTTGTCTCACTGAGGCTTGCTGTCGACAATGGCCGCCATCAGCAAAGCATTGGAGTTGTTTGTTATGGCACTGGCCCATTCCCTTGGATTTCCGCGCATCGGTCGCGACCGCGAACTGAAGAAAGCGCAAGAGGCGTTCTGGAAAGGAGAACTGAACGAGGCAGGCTTGCGTGACGTCGGTCGTGAACTGCGCAAGGCCCATTGGGACCTGCAGAAAAACGCCGGCATCGAGTTGCTGCCGGTCGGCGATTTCGCCTGGTACGACCAGGTCCTGACGCACTCGCTGATGTTCGGCGTGATCCCTGAGCGCTTCCGTCCGCACGATGGCAAAGCCAATCTGCACACCCTGTTCCGCATGGCACGGGGTGTCAGCGACAGTTGCTGCGGCGGTGCGCACGCTCAGGAAATGACCAAGTGGTTCGACACCAACTACCACTATCTGGTCCCGGAATTCAGCGCCGACCAGCAGTTTCAGTTGGGTTGGGAGCAGTTGTTCGAGGAAGTCGCAGAAGCCCGCGCTCTGGGCCATAACGTCAAACCGGTGATCATCGGCCCGCTGACGTATTTGTGGCTGGGCAAGGCCAAAGGCGCCGAGTTCGACAAGCTGGATTTGCTTGATCGTTTGCTGCCGCTGTACGGGCAAATCTTCGCTCGCCTCGCCGCCCAAGGCGTCGAGTGGGTGCAGATCGACGAGCCGATTCTGGTGCTCGATCTGCCGCAGGAATGGAAGAACGCGTTCGAGCGTGCCTACAACCAGATTCAGCGTGATCCGCTGAAAAAACTGCTCGCCACTTACTTCGGTGGTCTGGAAGAAAACCTCGGTCTGGCCGCCAACCTGCCGGTCGACGGTTTGCACATTGATCTGGTGCGCGCACCGGAGCAATACCCGACCATTCTCGATCGTCTGCCGGCCTACAAAGTGTTGTCCCTGGGCGTGGTCAACGGCCGTAACGTCTGGCGCTGCGATCTGGAAAATGCCCTGGCGACCTTGCAGCATGCCCATGAGCGTCTGGGTGATCGTTTGTGGGTCGCGCCGTCCTGCTCGCTGCTGCACAGCCCGGTGGATCTGGGCCGTGAAGACAAGCTCGATGCCGAGCTGAAAAGCTGGCTGGCCTTTGCCGTTCAGAAGTGTGAAGAAGTGGCTGTTCTGACGCATGCCATCAATGAGCCGGAAGCGCCGAAAGTGCTGCGAGCATTGACCGAAAGCCGTTCGGTGCAGGCCGCTCGCGCTGCTTCGCCGCGCATTCACAAACCTGCGGTTCAGGCGCGGGTCGCGGCGATTACGGCCAAGGACAGCCAGCGTCAATCACTGTTCGCCCAGCGCATCGCCAAGCAGCGCGCCGGACTCGATCTGCCATTGTTCCCGACCACGACGATCGGTTCGTTTCCGCAAACCGCGTCGATCCGCCTCGCCCGTCAGTCATTCAAGCAAGGCAAGCTGAGCGAAGCCGAATACACCGAAGCGATGTACAGCGAGATTCGTCATGCTGTGGAAATCCAGGAGCGTCTGGGTCTTGATGTGCTGGTGCACGGTGAGGCCGAGCGTAACGACATGGTCGAATACTTCGCCGAGCAACTCGATGGCTACGCGTTCACCCGCTTCGGCTGGGTGCAGAGCTACGGTTCGCGCTGCGTCAAACCGGCGGTGATCTTCGGCGACCTCAGCCGCCCGCAAGCCATGACCGTGGAGTGGATCCGCTATGCCCAAGGCCTGACCGACAAGGTCATGAAAGGCATGCTGACCGGTCCGGTAACCATGCTGATGTGGTCGTTCCCGCGTGAAGACGTCAGCCGTGAAGTGCAGGCGCGGCAACTGGCGCTGGCGATCCGCGACGAAGTGGTCGATCTGGAGGCCGCCGGCATCAAGATCGTGCAGATCGACGAAGCGGCGTTCCGTGAAGGTCTGCCGTTGCGTCAGGCACAGTGGCAGCCTTATCTGGACTGGGCGACAGAAGTGTTCCGGCTGTGTGCTTCCGGCGTGCGCGACGAAACGCAGATCCATACGCACATGTGCTACAGCGAGTTCAACGATGTGATTGAGTCCATCGCGGCGATGGATGCCGACGTGATCACTATCGAGACCTCGCGTTCGGACATGGAACTGCTGGAGGCGTTCGAAGCCTTCGCTTACCCCAACGAAATCGGCCCCGGCGTCTATGACATCCACTCGCCACGGGTGCCGGAGGCCGCGGAAATGGCCAATTTGTTGCGCAAGGCGGCCAAGCGCATTCCGGCCGAGCGGCTGTGGGTCAACCCGGATTGCGGTCTGAAAACCCGTGGCTGGCCGGAGACTGAAGCGGCGCTGGTGCACATGGTCACCGCCGCCCGACAGCTGCGTAAAGAGCTGGCGTAACGCTCAATCGGTATGACATCCGACCCTGTGGGAGCAAGCTCGCTCCCACAGGGTTTTGCGTAAGTCAGGCGATTGGATGGCTTCGCGGGACCTGTTGTTGCTACTGTGCCCAGCCGCATTCCAGGTATTTGCCGCTACATGAGTGATCAACCCGTTATCCAAACCGTGTCCGACGCCGACATTCCTGAAATTCTGAGTTTTGTCTTAAAGGCCCGCGCCGAGCTTTTCCCCAAGCTCAGCGCGACCGGCATGCCTGACGATCTGGCGCGGTTCACCGAGGTTTATCTGCGTGGGGAAGGGCGCTTTCTGATTGCTCGCCATGAAGGGCAGATCGTTGCCACCATCGGCTATCTCGCCTATGACCGGCGCTTCCCGCACTTGCCCTATCCGCACCTCAAAGTGGTGGAAATCGTCCGCCTGTTCGTCGTGCCTTCACAGCGGCGATCCGGGTTGGCCGGCGCGTTGTACCGATCGCTCAGGGACCTGGCACTCGCCGGCGGAGTCGAGGTGATCTACCTGCACACCCATCCATTCTTGCCGGGCGCCATCGCGTTCTGGCAACGGCAGGGCTTCGAGATCATCGATGTCGACGCTGACCCGGTGTGGCAGACCACCCACATGCACAGCCTTATGAATGGAATCGAAGAATCTGCGCCCCATCGAACGGGTCCGTCAGGTAATGCGCCCTGACCCCGAACGTCTCCTGTAACCGCTGCGGTGTCAGCACCGCCAACGGTTCGCCCAGCGCCACCAGTCGCCCGCGTTCCAGCACCGCCAGACGATCACACTTCAGCGCCTGATTGAGATCATGCAGCGCGATCAGCGTGGTCACCGGCAACGCCTGCACGACGTTGAGAATGGTCAGCTGATGCTGAATGTCGAGGTGATTGGCCGGCTCATCCAACAGTAGAATTTGCGGGCGCTGCGCCAATGCCCGAGCAATGTGCACCCGCTGCCGTTCACCGCCGGACAGGCTGCGCCACAGACGCGTGCGCAGGTGCATTGCGTCAACGTCGGTCAACGCCTGCTGAACAATGGCGTCGTCCGCCTGCGACCACGGTTGCAGCGCCGACAGCCACGGCGTACGCCCCAACGCCACTGCGTCGAACACGCGAATGCCGTCATCGGTGTCGGCTTGTTGTTCGACCACCGCAAGCTTTTGCGCAATGCTGCGCCGGGCCATTTTGCCCAAGCGCTGACCTTCGAGCAGGACCTCGCCAGCGCTCGGTTCACGCAACCCGGCCAACAGTTTGAGCAGGGTGGACTTGCCTGAACCGTTCGGCCCGACGATGCCCAGGGTTTCGCCACGCTGAACTTCAAGGCTGACACCGCTGAGCAACTCGGCGCCGCGCACTCTGAAGCTCAGACCAGAACAACTCAAAACACTGCTCATCGCGCCGATCTCCGACCCACCAGAATCAAGGCAAACACCGGTGCACCGACCAATGCTGTAATCACCCCGACCGGAATCACCTGACCCTTGATCAAGGTGCGCGACAACACATCGGCGGCGATCAAAAACACTGCGCCGCCCAACGCACTGGCCGGCAACAAACGTGCATGCCCGGTGCCGAGCAACAGGCGCGCCGCATGGGGGATCACCAGCCCGACAAAGCCGATCGAGCCGACGATCGACACCATCACCGCCGTCACCAGCGCCGCGCAGCCGATCAGCAGAATCTGCACCCGGCGCACCGGAATGCCTAGGGACGCCGCCGAGTCCGCACCAAAGGTAAACGCATCCAGCGCCCGCCGATGCCACAGGCACACGACCAACCCGAGCACGGCCACCGGCACCGCCAGCCACACCGACGGCCAGCGCACGCCACCCAGATTGCCCAGCAGCCAGAACATGATGCCGCGCGCCTGTTCGGAGCTGGCCGAACGGGTAATCAAGAACGCCGTGAGCGCGTTGAACAGCTGCGAACCGGCGATCCCGGCGAGAATGATCTGCCCGGTGCCGCTCGCTGAGCCGCTGACTCGCGCCAGCACAATCACCAGCACGAACGCCGTGACCGCGCCGGCGAAGGCGCCGACGGACAATGACACCAGCCCGGCGCCAACCCCGAGCAACGCCACCATCACCGCCCCGGTCGAAGCCCCGGCAGAAATCCCCAGCAGATACGGATCGGCCAACGGGTTGCGCAACAGCGACTGCAAAATCACCCCGCAGGTCGCCAGACCGGCACCGCACGCGGCCGCGACCAGTGCGCGGGTCAGGCGGTAGTTCCAGACGATGCCTTCATCGATAGGGTCCAGCGCGTACCCGGCGCCCCACAATTTGTTCGCCAGCACCTGCACGACCACGCCCGGTTCAATCGAGGTCTCACCAATGGCCACGCCAGCGACCACTGCAATCAACAGGGTCGCCAAGGCCAGTAACGTGCGGATCAGGCTGGCATTCATTGCGACAGGTCATAGCCGTTGATGGCCGTGGCCAATTGCTCGATGCCATCAAACATGCGCAGGCTGGCCTGCATGGCCATCGCGTCGAGAATGATGATGCGGTTGTGTTTCACCGCCTCCATGTTGCGTGTCACCGGGTCGCTGCGCAGGAAGGCGAGCTTCTTTTCATAGTCGTCGGCAGGGAAGCGCCGACGGTCCATCCGTGCGATGACGAGGAAGGTCGGGTTGGCCTTGGCGATGGTTTCCCAGCCGACGGTTGGCCACTCCTCATCGGACTCCACCACGTTGCGCACGCCGAGGGTGCTGAGCATGAAGTCGGGAATGCCTTTGTGCCCGGCCACGAATGGCTCGATGTCCATTTGCGCGCTGGAGAACCACACCAGCGCACTGGCGTCCTTCAGTTTTTTGCCTTGGGCGGTGGCAATCGAATGGGCGAGGCTGGCCTTGAGTTGGTCGTTGAGCTGCTGGCCACGCGCCTGCACATCGAAGATTTGCGCCAGTTGGCTCAAGCTCTTGTAGATGGTGTCGATGCGAAACGGCGCCAGCCGCGTACCGTCGGCGCCGACGAGGTTGTCCTTGGCTTCGCAATCTGAGGGCAGCAGGTAGGTCGGAATCTTCAATTCATGAAACTGCTCGCGGGTGCCGACCGCGCCTTGCGGGCCGACCATCCATTCCAGTTCCACGGCGACCAGTTCCGGACGTTTGCCGATCACCGATTCGAAACTCGGTTCGTTATCGGCCAGGCGTTCGATCTGGTCGTTCTGCGCCTTGTATTTGTCCAGCACGTTGTTGAACCACAGCGAAGTGCCGACGACTTTGTCGCCCAGACCCATGGCGTAGAGCATTTCCGTGCCCGCCTGGCCGATGGTCACGGTGCGCGTCGGGGCGTGCTGGAAGGTCAGGGTGCTGCCGCAGTTTTCGATCGTCAGCGGGTAGGCAGTCGGTGCCGCCTGCGCCATGGCGCCAAGGCTCAGGCCGGTGATGAGGGTAGCAATGCGGGGCAGCAGCATGGGGCAGTCTCCGAAGGAACCGTACGGGGAGCGGGAGAGTACGGTCTGGAAACACACCATCGAACGCGGTCAGGAAAACAGCGCAAGGCCGGGCAGCCAACGAAGACGCGCACGGCACGATGTCCTTCCCGGACACCCCGCCGGTTAGTAATCACTGTGCCGGCAGGTCTCCTGACTGATGCGTCATCGCCTTGGCTCCGGCCTTCCCGGGGTTCACCCAGTGGCAGTCGTGGAGCAGGCTCGGCACCTACAGTTGCGGGGGCAGTTCCGATCAATGCTGTGCAAGCACCTCGGATTCCCTGTTAGTCCCGTTCGGGAACCAGCGGCGGCATGGTAGTCGATCAAGCCGCTGAAGGGGAGACGAATCTGCTGTGGTGAGGATCAGTGCTTGCTCATCAAACCGTGCAACACGCCCAGGCGCAGGCCCGGTTCGGACGGTTCCATCTGGGCAATACCAAATACCTTGAACGCCGCCAGCATCAACACCAGCCCGCCGGGCAGAATGCTCTGGCGATGCGGTTGCAGCCCGGTCAGTTTCAGTTGCTGGACGTTCTTCACCTTCAGCAACAGCAACGACAGGCGCAGCAGCCCGCCGTAGGTGATGCCGTCCTGGCCGAAGTCGTTGAGGCGATTGGCCTTGAGCACTTTGGCGAGCATGCGCGCAGTGCCGGAAGAACCGATGGTTTGCTGCCAGCCTTGCGCGCGATAGCGCTTGGCGACGTGTTCAAATTGCAGGATGGCGACGCGCTCGGCTTCTTGCAGTGCGCCGGGAGAAATCCGCCCATCGGGAAAATAGCGGGCCCCGAGGGTGCCGCTGCCAATGGCGATACTTTCGGTCAGCAACGGTTGCGCGCCCTGGCCGAGAATCAGCTCGGTGGAGCCGCCGCCAATGTCGACCACCAGGCGCATGTCTTCGGCGCTCGGCAAGGCGTGGGTCACGCCGGCGTAGACGAGTCGCGCCTCTTCATGGCCGCAAATGACGTCGATGGGAAAGCCCAGATGCCGTTCGGCGCTGGCGAGAAACAGTTGCGCATTGTCCGCCTCACGCACCGCGCTGGTCGCCACCGCGCGAACCCGGCCGGCTTCGAAACCGCGCAGCTTCTTGCCGAACCGCGCCAACGCCTGCCAGCCGCGATCCAGTGCCATCGTGTCGAGCGTGCCGCCGTCAAAACCTTCAGCGAGGCGCACCGGTTCACGCAAGGTTTTCACTTCCTGAATCTGCAAGCCCTTTCGGCTGCGCACCGACTGGCCGATCATCAGGCGAAAGGCATTCGAACCCAGGTCGATGGCGGCAAACAGCGAGGCGTCTTCTTTCATGGGAATCCCTGCAAAACTTCCGTCGCGAGGCTCAAGACGGTTTGCGAGGATTCTGCCGTGATCTTGATGACACCCTGATGACGGGGTGGGGGCGGTTCGATGAATGTGTGGCTGTCATGACACTGTCATTATCCGGCGTCTATGCTTAGGCCAATACATCGCGTGTTCTTAAAGTTTTTGCTGCCATTTTTGGCAGCTTTTTTTTGCCTGCGATTTGGCCCCTGATCGTTCCCACGCTCTGCGTGGGAATGCCTCTAGGGACGCTCCGCGTCCAGTGACGCGGAGCGTCACGGGCTGCATTCCCACGCGGAGCGTGGGAACGATCAGCGCAGAGGGGTAACGATCAGCGCAGAGGGGGAACGATCAATCAGCAGGACTGCGGGGTTTCGCCTCGGGCCAGGCGCGCGTTGATGTCTTCAATGACTTCAGGCAGCTCGGCGATGGTGTCGATCAGGTAGTGCGGGCGCGAGGGGGCGAACATCTTGCCGATCCGCGCGCGCTCCTCAGCCAGTCGGTCCGACGGTAACGCCTTGTATTGCTCATAGGTCAGGCCCAGTGCGTTGCCGGAGCAGGTCAACGCCACCGTCCACATGCCCGCCGCGCGCCCTTCGAGAATCCCCGGCCAGGTGTCATCGACCTTGACGCACGCCGCCACGTCACTGATGCCCAAGGCAATCACGTTGGCCAGCGCCTGCGCCGGATACGGCCGGCCATTCGGCACTTCATCAGTGGCGACGACATGGTCGGCGATGTAGCCATTTTCCCGCGCCAGTTCGACAACCTTGGCCATCACCACCGCCGGATAACCGGAGCACGAACCGATTTTCAAACCCTTGCCACGCAACGCGGCAATCGCCTCGAGCGCACCGGGGATCAGCGCCGAATGCAGGGCGATTTTCTCGATCTGCAGCGGCATGAAGCGCTCGTAGATCGCCGTCACGTCCTCGTCGCTTGGCAAGCGATCAAACGCTGCACGATAACGCTCGGCAATCTGCGGCAGGTTGCACAGGGTGCGGATGTGATCCCACTTGCCCATGCCCATCGGCCCGCGCGCTTCTTCCAGCGACACCGCGACGCCAAACTCGGCAAAGGCTTCGACGAAAATCTGCGTCGGTGCAAACGAGCCGAAATCGACAACGGTGCCGGCCCAGTCGAGGATCGCGGCTTGCAGGTGAGTCGGTTGTTGGTACTGCATGGTCAATCTCCGTTTTCAGGTAAGCGTGGGCCGTCCCTCGGCAATGAGGTAGGCGGCTCAAGGGTCAGTGCTGATCAGCTCAGCGGTGGGTTCGCATCAAACAGTTCGGCAATCACTGGCCGGTTCCGGCGGATGCCGAGGCAGCACAGGTGGTATTCGATAAAGAACGGGTGATCGACGAAGGTGATCGGCGTGGTGCCCGGAGTTTCGGCGTACTCGACGGCCGAGACAAACCCGATACCGATGCCTTTGACGATGGCGTGCACGATGGCTTCGCGGCTGTTGAGTTGCATGACGCGGTTGAGGTCGATGTCGAGGCGCTTGCAGCTTTCTTCGACCAGTTGCCGGGTACGCGCACTTTGCTCGCGCATCACCCATTTCTCGCGGCTGATTTCGCTGATGTGAACCTGCGCCTGACTGGCCCACGGATGGTCATCGCGCACCACGGCGATAATCGGATAGCGGTGATACAGGCGCGTATGGAAGCGCTCATCGAATTCCGACAAGGCCAGAATCGCCACATCGATATCGAAGTTGAACAACCGCGCCAAGGTGTCCTTTTCCGAGGAAAACGAAGTTTCCAGTTCGATATCCGGATGGCGCTGCATCAGCTCATAGGTCAGGTTCATGGCAATCGGCGGCGACACCGCGCCGAGACGCAACATGCCGTTTTTACGTTGTTTGAAACTCTGCAGCAGTTGCACTGCTTCATCTTCCTGGCCGAACAGACCTTGAGTGATTGCGTAGAGTTTGTGCCCGGCCGCGCTCATTTCGATGTAGCGGCCACGGCGATGGAACAGCTCCACCGAGAAGGTGTTCTCCAGCGCGTTGACCTGCTCGCTGACGGTCGGCTGGCCGACGCTGAGGTACTCTGCCGCGAGGGTGAAGCTGCCGGTTTTCGCCACCGCATGAAACGAACGCAACCACTTGTGATACTGGTACATGCAAGCCCCGTCAGCGTCGAATGAACAATGCCACTGCCGCGCTGCACAGGCAGGCGCTGGTGACCACAATAAAGATGAGAGACGTGTTTGCCGTGGTGTCAAGCAAACGACCGATCATCGGCTCGGCCAGCCCGGCGAACAGGTAGGACGAGAAGTTCATGATCCCGGTCGCGGTGCCGGCGCGTTTGGCACCTACCAGGTCCGGACAAAGAGCCCAGAAACTCGAGGCCGGGCCGTAGACGAAGAAGCCGCAAAGGAACAGCGCCACCAGGCCGATCACGCTGTGCGGTGGCAGGCTCCACATCCACAGACTGGTCGCCGCCCCCAGCACCATATAGAGCATGATCGCCAGGTAACGCTTGGAGCCGAACAACTTGTCCGACACCCAGCCGTTGCTCAACGCGCCGACCGCCATGCCGACGGGGAGGGCGACGGTGATCCATTTCGGATCGACCATGCTGTCGCCGCTTTTCCAGTTGGCGCCGAGAAAGTGCACCGGCACCCAGACGATCAAGCCGTAGCGCGCCGCGTTTTGAAAGCCCAGGGACAGCGCGGCGATCAGCAAACGCGGATTCTTCAGCACCGCTTTATAGCGTTGCGCCGAGGACTCGACTTCGCCCTGCGCGGCTTCCTGATGTTTGTCGTCAGCGTTGGCCACGCCGGTATCGCCCACGGGCTCAAAGCCCAGATCCTGCGGCCGTTCGCGGGCGACCAGATAGAAAATGATCCCGCCGGCGAGCATCAGCAGCACCGGCAAGCGGAAGATCCAGCGCCATTCCAGTTGCAGCACTTCGAGCACGACGATGGAGGTGACGTACGACAGAATCGACGCGCAACCGGCAGCGAAAGTGTAAAAACCATAGACCTTGCCGCGTTCACCCGCTGCCCACCAATTGGCAATCAACCGACCACCCGGCGCCCAGCCCAAGGCCTGAAAGTAGCCGTTGACGCCCCACGGCAGAATCAGACTGCTGAAACCGCCGGCAAAACTGGTCACCCAGTTGGCACCGCAAGACAGCACCGCGCCGAGGGTCATGATGCGCCGGCCACCGAACTTGTCGGCGAGGTTGCCGTTGATGGCCTGACCAATCGCGTAGGCCCAAAGCATCGCAGCAGAGGCCCAGCCGAGGGTTTCCTTGCTCAAACCGAACTCGGCCTGAATCCCCGGAATGGCAAAACCGAAGGTCTGCCGGCCGGTGTAGAAAAACAGGTAACAGAACATCGCCGCCAGCAGCATGCGCCACTGCGCGACCCGGAACGAGGCAGAACGGACGGCGAGACCAGGCATGGTTTGGGCACGATTCATGATCTTTTCCTTATTGTTGTGGAGTCCCGCCGTTTGTCGTCGGCGGGTGCACTCTTTTTCGGTGCGACAGGA
The DNA here is from genome assembly GCF_049300855.1 of Pseudomonas sp. Taxonomy (GTDB): domain Bacteria; phylum Pseudomonadota; class Gammaproteobacteria; order Pseudomonadales; family Pseudomonadaceae; genus Aquipseudomonas. Next base: position 27,890 of record NZ_JBAQKH010000003.1, read on the forward strand.
AATCACCGCAGCGTTGTACGCCGCCGGCTGTGCTTGGGTCGTTCAGTTTTCGGGCGACGTCAGGCGGCTTGCGAACCGATGAAGTTCTTGCCGCGCGCGCCCTGCATCGCGAGGTGGATGATGGCGTCGGCGTCCTTGGCCGAGACGCCGTAATCGGCAAACTCGGTCTTCACCCCGAGGCTGTGCAGGAACTCGCGAAGTTGCTGTTGGGCTTTGCCCAGGTCCGCGCCGAATACCCGTTGCAAGGTACGGTCGCGAGTGGCGTCCTGACCCCAAGCCAAACCCAATACCAGCGGCAAGGTGAAGGAGCAGGCGATGCCGTGGGGCAAGCCGTGGCGCAAGGTCATCTCATAGGAAATCGAATGCGCCAGCGCGGTTTTGGTGTTGGAAAACGCTAGCCCGGCCTTGAGCGCAGCGAGTGCCATGCGGCTGCGCAATTCGTGACTGGAGAGGTCCTTGTGCAGGCGCGGCAGGCATTCGAGGATGTCCTCGATCGCGGAGATCGCGAAGGTGTCCGAGACCGGATTGGCGTTGACGTTCCAGATCGCTTCCAGCGCATGGGACAACGCATCGAGCCCGGTAGAGACGGTGACGCTGGCCGGCACAGTGAGCATCAGTTGCGGGTCGATGATCGCCACCCGTGGCCAGGTGCAATCCAGATGCAGCGAGTATTTCTTCTGGCTGGCGCTGTCCCAGATCGTCGCCCACGGCGTGACTTCGCTGCCGGTGCCGGCGGTGGTTGGCGCGGCGATCAACTGTTTGCAGCGTGCCGGGGTGAACGGTTCACCGGTCGCCAGCAGTGTCAACAGTTCATCGAAATGCCCGGATTCGGTGCCGACGATCAAGGCTTTGGCGGTGTCGATGGCGCTGCCACCACCAACCGCGAGCACCACATCGCAATCGGCGGCCCGCTGCCAGAACTGCTCATACGTGCTGCGCAGATGGGCGACGTCCGGGTTGGGCTGAACGTCTTCGAACACGTAGACCAGACGCTCACCGAGCAACGCTTGCAGGCGATCGATCAGCCCCAGCCCACGGGCCTCAGGGAAGGTAACGAGGGCCACGGTCTGCTGGTCGGTAATGGCAGCGAGGTCTTGCAGGCTGCCCCAGCCGAAGCGGGTATCGACGGGGTTCTGAAAACGGGCAGTCATGGTGGATCCTTCTTGTTGTTGTCGTGTGGCCACATACTCGATGGCGGTCGACAACGGTACAAATCGATAAATCGCAGGTTTGAATCGGCTGAGCCGATAACAGCGGCGGTTAATGCGTCGAACCGCTCTGGATGGCGGCACGCAGTCGACTCGATACGGCGTCGGCGACGATCACCATGAAAGTGATGACGATGATGCAGGTCGCGGTTTCCTGATATTTGAACAGCTTGAGACTGCTCACCAGTTCAAAGCCCAGGCCACCAGCGCCGACCATGCCCAGCACCGTGGCCGAGCGCAGGTTGACTTCGAAGCGGTACAGAATCACGGCAATCCACGCGGTGATGACTTGCGGCAAAACGCCAAACACGATCACCTGCAGTGGCCGCGCACCGGTCGCTTGCAGCGCTTCGATCGGGCCTTGGTCGATCTCTTCGATGCTCTCGGCGAAGAACTTGCCGAGCATGCCCAGGCCATGCAGTGCCAGCGCCAGGACACCGGGGAACGGGCCGAGGCCGACGGCTGAAACAAAGATCAGCGCGAGGATCAGTTCGTTGATGCTGCGGGTGAAATTCAGTGCCTGGCGGGTGGCGTGAAACACCCAGCGGTTGCGGCTCAGATTGCGCGCCGCGAGAAAGGACAGCGGAATTGCCAGCAACACACCGAGCAGGGTGCCCCAAATGGCGATCTGCAAGGTCTCCACCGCTGGCGCGAGCAGACGAGGAAGAATGCTCAGGTCCGGCGGAAAGGTGCGCGAGAGAAAATCACCAATCTGCGGCAAACCCGCCGCCAGTTCACCGAGGCTGAGTTGCGCACCTTGCGCGCTCCAGTTCAGCGTCCACAGCACGATCAGGACGATACCGGCGGTGGTCAGCCAACCGCGCGTGCCACGGGGCCGCTCGCCGACCCACTGATAGTTTTGCGATTGCATGCTCAGGCCCTCGAGGCAGTGCGGTAGGACAGGGTGGGCGCCGGGACGTCAGCGGAGTGTTCTGCCGAATGCCCGGGATAGATTCGCGCGAGATCGGCCTCGGTCATGCCCGACGCGTCGCCGTCGTACACCAGACTCCCGTGCGCGAGGCCGACCACGCGGTCGCCGAACTCGCGGGCGTATTCGACCTGATGCAGATTGCACAGCACGGTGATGCCCAGTTCGCGGGTGGCATCGCGCAGGTACTGCAGCACCAGACGCGCGGTTTTCGGGTCGAGACTGGCGATCGGTTCATCCGCCAGAATCACCTGCGGCCGTTGCGCCAAGGCGCGGGCAATACCGACGCGCTGCTTCTGCCCGCCAGACAATGAATCGGTGCGCTCGCCGGCCTTGTGCGCCAGTTCGACGCGCTCCAGGCATTGCATTGCCAGCGCCACATCGTCACGGCGAAACAGTTGCAGAATCGAGGCGAGGGTGCCGACGGAACCGAGGCGACCAGTCAGCACATTCTTCAGCACGCTGAGGCGCGGCACGACGTTGTGGTGCTGAAAAATCATCGCCACTTCACGGCGCAAAACGCTGGTGTCGGGGCAGGCGAGGGCATCAATGCCCGCCACGCTCAGCGTGCCGCTGTCGGCCTGCACCAAGCGATTGATACAGCGCAGCAAGGTCGATTTACCGGCGCCGGACTGACCGAGCACCACGACGAATTCGCCCGCAGCGACTTCAAGGTCGATGCCGCGCAACACCGGGTTGCTGCCGTAGTGTTTGGTCAGTTGACGGATGCTGATCATTTCATGCTCCGCAAATCGAGATCGAGCACCTTGGCGGTTTCGCGCACCACATCGTAAGAGGCGTCGGTGGTCGGCTGGAAACCATTGAGCACGCCCTGATCACCCCACGGCACGTCCTTGATCGAGGCCAGTGCGTCGGCGACTTTCTTCTTCAGTTCCGGATCGAGCGCCTTGCGCCAGACCATCGGCGATTCGGGAATCGGCTTGGAGCTCCAGACGATTTCAAAGTCATCCTGCTTCACCACACCTTTGGCCACGGCGCTGGCGAAGATGCGGTCAGCCACGGCTGCCGCGTCAACTTTCTTGTTCTCGACCGCGAGGATGCTGGCGTCGTGGGAACCGGAGAAAATCACCCGTTTGAACAGGCTGTCCGGGGCAAAACCGGCTTGTTCCAGACCTGCTTTTGGGAACAGGTGACCAGATGCTGAACTCGGGTCGACGAAGGCGAAGGTATGGCCCTTGAGGTCGGCCAACGTATGAATGCCGCTGTCCTTGCGCGCCAGAATCACGCTTTTGTATGCGCTCTGTCCGGTCTTCTTGGTTACTGCCACGGAGAACGCTTCGACGTCCGCCACTGAGGTCGCCAGCACGTAGGAGAACGGCCCGAGGTAGGCGACGTCGAGTTTGCCTGAGCGCAGCGCTTCGATAATGCCGTTGTAGTCGGTGGCCACGAACGGCACCACTGGCATGCCGATTTTGGCTTGCAGATCGTCGAGCACTTGTTTGCTCGATTCGATCATCGCCTGGGAATCTTCTGAGGGGATGAGGCCAATGGTCAGTTTGTCCTTGGCCCAGACCTGGCTGGCACTCAGGGCAAGTACGGCAAGGCTGGCGACACGCAGAAACTGTTTGATTGTTTTCATGGCATTCCACGGTGTGGTTGGGAGTTGCCACAGGCTAGGGCTGTCACGTGACAGTCATTCAATCAATTCAATATGCGAAACCGCAGCTAACTATTGATGGAGTCTATGGATGTCGAGCGCCAAATTGCGGGCCTTTCTCGCCGTTGCCCGTCACGGCAGTTTCAGTGCCGGTGCGCGCGCGTCGGGCTTGAGTCAACCGACCCTGACCACTCAGGTGCAAGCCTTGGAACGTCAGCACAATGTCGAGCTGTTCCATCGCCGTGGGCGGCGGATCGAGTTGTCGGATGTGGGACGGCAACTGCTGCCGATCGCGCAACGGCTTGCCTTGCTGGAGTTGGAGGCGCACAACCTGCTGCGCGACTCCGGACGGCTCGACAGCGGCCAGCTCAAGGTCGGTGCGGTGGGGCCGTTTCATGTGATCGAAATGGTCGACAGCTATTTGCAGCAGCATCCGAATATCGATGTGTCGATCCGCGTGGGCAACTCGGCGCAAGTGCTGTCGGATCTGGAAAACTACGTGACCGACATCGCCGTGCTGGCCGGGCGGCAGGATGATCCGGCGTTGTGTTCGGTGCGTTATGCACGGCATGCGATCATCTTGTTTGCGCACCATGAGCATCCGCTGGCCAATCGTGGCAGCGTGCGCCTGGAGGAACTGGAAGGGCAGCGGCTGCTGCAACGTGAGCCCGGTTCGACCACGCGGCTGGTGCTGGAACAGGCGCTGAATGCGGCGCAGGTCAAACCGCGCATCGCCATGGAAATCGGCAGTCGCGAGGCGTTGCGTGAGGCGGTGGTGCGCGGGCTCGGGTTGGGCGTGGTGTCGGAAGCGGAGTTCATTGCTGATCCAAAAATCCGCACGATCAGAATCGAAGGCGAAGAACTCTTTACCGAGACTTATCTGTACTGCCTGGCCGAGCGGCGTTCCAGTCGGCTTATCTCATCGTTTTTCGATGCGGCGCTGAGTTGATTTGCAATTTCGCTTAAGGCTTGGCTAATATACGATCCATATACACATCGTATCGGATTCATATATGGGCATCGTAAAGATTTCAGAGGACATGCACGAGAACCTGCGGATCTCCAGCAACGCCCTCAGCCGCTCGATCAACGCGCAAGCCGAGCACTGGATGCGCATCGGCATGCTCGCCGAACTGCACCCCAACCTCGACCACAGTGCGATCTGCCGCTTGCTGATTCGCGCCGAACAAAATGGCGGGCTCGACCTGCAACAACTGACTCAGGAAGCCGTCAGCGCATGAGAAACCAGATCAAGATCAACACCCCGGCCGACATCGCGCAATCGCGCGCTGCCGGCAAACTCGCCGCTGAAGTGCTGGCAATGCTGGTGCCGCACGTCAAGGCCGGCGTGACCACCGATGAACTGGATCGGCTGTGCAACGACTACATCGTCAACGTGCAGAAAGCGGTGCCGGCCAACGTCGGCTATCACGGCTTTCCGAAAACCGTCTGCGCCTCGGTTAATGACGTGGTCTGCCACGGGATTCCATCGGGGACGCCGTTGAAGGATGGCGACATCGTCAACCTCGACATCGCCGTGATCAAGGACGGCTGGTTCGGCGACACCAGCCGCATGTACGTGGTCGGTGAGGCGACGCTTGAGGCGCAGCACTTGATCAAGACCACTTACGAAGCGATGTGCGCGGGTATTCGCGTGGTGAAACCGGGCGCGACGTTGGGCGACATCGGCCACGCGATTCAGAGCCTGGCGGAGAAGGAAGGCTTCAGCGTCGTGCGCGAGTATTGCGGGCACGGGATTGGCAAGGTCTATCACGACGAGCCGCAGATTCTGCATTACGGCTTTCCCAATCAGGGGATGAAGCTTAAGGCCGGGATGATTTTTACCGTGGAGCCGATGCTCAATGCCGGCAAGCGTCATGTGAAAAACATGCCCGATGGCTGGACGGTGCTGACCAAGGATGGCTCGTTGTCGGCGCAGTGGGAGCATATGGTCGCGGTGACCGAAACCGGCTTCGAAATCCTCACCGCCTGGCCGGACGAAATCGAAGGCTATTCCCCGATCACCTAAACACCACAAAACCCCTGTAGGAGCTGTCGAGTGAAACGAGGCTGCGATCTGTTGATCTTGTTTTTAACAGCAAGATCAACAGATCGCAGCCTGCGGCAGCTCCTACAAGTTATGTGGTGTGTGCAGGGACGCTTTGCAGCCAATCAAGCACCTCATCCCACAACGGCTGTGCGCTTTCACGGAAGTAACCCATGTGCCCGTACGGTTTGCTGCCCAGTTGCGGCTGCAGATCCAGCAATGTCAGCGGTGCATTCACCATGGCTTTGACAAACGCATCGCGCGAACGCGGTGGCGCCCACGGATCATCGACCGACGTGGCGAAAACGCATGGCGTTGTGACCTCGGCGTAGAGCGCATGCAGATGGCTCATCTGGGGGTCGTCGAAGTAGTAGTGGGGGAATTTGCACCAGCGTTTCCAGTCGTTGTAAACGCCCAGCGGCAAATCATCGCCCATGCCCAGCATGCTCCAGGCCATGTAGCCTTTGCGGGCGACAATCACCGGCAGCACAAACGTCCACATCAGACGGATTTTCCAGGCCTCGGTTCGGGACATCCAGCCGCTCCACCCCGCGCCACTGCCCAGGGTGTAGCAAGCTGTCAGGGCGGGGTGATTGGGCAACAGACCAATCGCGTGACCACCAAACGAATGGCCGACCCAATACAACGGCAACGCTTCCTGGCTTAGCAGATCCACTGCCGCCGCCAGATCCTGATAAGCCCAATCCAGATAAGACATCTCAAAGCCTTTGAGGGAAGCCGGCTTCGATTCACCGATGCCCCGGTAATCGAGGGTCAGGACATTGAAGCCCTGACGCGCTGCATGCTCGGCAAAGCGCCGATAAAAACGCTGTTGCACCCCGGTGGCGCCGGCCATGATCAGGTTGCCTTTGACCGCGCCCGGCGCGCTGTAGCGCTTGGCTGACAACGGATAACCATCGCGGGCAATGAGGGCGATGTCCTGTCTCTGGATCGATTCGGTGAAGGCTGCGGCCATGGTGTTCATGAAATTGTTCCGAGTGAGTTGAGCAAAGCCTTCAGCGACCTTTGAACTGCGGTTCGCGCTTTTGCATCATCGCCATGACGCCTTCGCGGACATCCTCGGTTTTGATCAGGGCCAGCAGTTGTTCATCAAGCTTCGACAGTGCCGCATCGTCACCCTGATCCTGCGCCAGAAACGCCGATTGCAGCGTCGCCTGAATCGCCAGAGGCGCAGCCTTGGCAATGCGTTCGGCGTATTCGATGGCGCGTGCCAGAGTCTGGCCGGGTGCGACCACTTCGGTCAGCAGGCGCATGTGCAGGGCGGCATCGGCATCGAACTCTTCCGCCGTGAGCATGTAGCGCATGGCGGCGGTCCAGCCCGCTGCGCGGGTGAAGCGCACGGTGGAACCGCCGGCGGGAGAGATCCCGCGCAACACTTCCAGATGAGCGAAACGGGCATTGGTGGCGGCAATGCTGATATCGGCGTTGAGCATCAATTCGATGCCCGCCGTCCAGCAAATGCCTTCAATGGCAACCACCACCGGTTTACGCCTGCGCGGTTTGGAAACGCCCCATGGGTCGATGCCTTCTTCAGGATACTTGAAGGCGCCTGACACCAGTTTCGGCGTCAGCTCCATCAAGTCCAGGCCTGCGGTGAAGTGCTCGCCATGCGCGAACAGCACGGCGCAGCGGAGTTCGTCATTGCGCTCATACTCGCCGATGGCCAATGCCAGGTCCGTCAGCATTGCACTGTCGAATGCGTTGCGTTTGCCGGCGCGATCCAGACCGATCAAAAACAACTGACCGCGTTGTTCGCGGGTGACTCGGCCGGGGCCACTGTTGGCTTCGTTCATCTCTGCTCTCCCTGATTTTTTGTCGGCGGCCAGTTACTGACCATCTGTTCGGTTAATAGAAACTAAACGAACAGTTGGTAACCGTCAAATTGAGAAGGGCAGGCTTATGTCATAGAATCACCGCCAGTTATCCGGATCAGGAAATACCCGTGCGACCGTTGAAAATCCCCCGTGAAGAGCTGCTTCTGCGGTGCGCCAATACCTTCAAACGCCTCGGCTACCATGGCACCACCATGGACGTACTCGCGTCCGCTTGCGGCTTTACCAAGGCTTCGTTCTATCACCACTATCCGAACAAGGAGGCCTTGCTGCGTGACGTGCTCGACTGGACGCATCAGGTCATCAACCAGACCTTGTTTGCCGTTGCCTTCGACGAAAAACTCACGCCACAAGAACGCCTGAGCAAAATGGGCCGCAAGGCTGCGCGGCTGTTTCAGGATGACTCGATTGGTTGCCTGATGGGCGTGGTGGCGGTCGATGCGGCGTACGGTAAAAGTGAATTGCTGGAGCCGATTCGCGGATTTTTCGATGCATGGGCCAAGGCGTTTGCGCATTTGCTGGAAGGCCAGGTCGATGAGGGACAAGCCTTGCTGACCGCTCGACAATGGGTGGCGGATTACGAGGGGGCGATTCTGCTGGCGCGGGTCTATGGTGACGCGGCTTACATCGATGCGGTGACGCGTCGGGCGCTGGAACACTTGAGTGCCTGTCAGGCACCGACATAAGGCTTACGCGCTGTGTGTTGTGTCCTCGACAGTGTCAGCCACGACGCACACTGACTTTTTATCCGATCAGGGAGCAACACCATGAGTGCAATCACCCCGGCCGTAATGGCCGATCTCGCGCCCGACGGCGTGCTGCATGCCGCCATCAATTTTGGCAACCCGGTGCTGGCACAGCGCGGGGCGGACGGTGCGCCGCAGGGTGTTTCGGTGGCATTGGCCAAAGCATTGGCTGCCGAGTTGGGTGTCGAATTGGAGATGCGCACCTTTGATGCGGCGGGCAAGGTCTTCGCGGCGTTGGAAGAGGGCGTATGGAATCTGGCGTTTCTTGCGATCGAGCCGGTGCGTGAGGCGCAGATCGCGTTCAGCGAGCCGTACGTGATTATTGAAGGGACTTATCTGATCGAAGCGCAGGCACCGTATCGCAACGTCGAGGATCTCGATCAGCCAGGATTGCGACTGGCCGTTGGCAAAGGCGCAGCCTATGACCTGTTCCTCAGTCGCACGCTGAAGCACGCACAATTGGAGCGTGCCGAAACCTCGGCGGGTGCCGTTGACCTGTTTATCGAGCAACACCTGGATGCCGCCGCCGGGGTTCGTCAGCCATTGCAGAAAGTCGCGGATGCCGACGCGCGTTACCGCGTGCTGGACGGTGCATTCACGGCGATTCGCCAGGCCATGGCCGTGCCCCGTGGGCGCAGGGCCGGCGCGGCGTATGTGCGGGCGTTCGTTGAGCGCAAGAAGGCTGAAGGGTTTGTCGCTGCAGCGCTCGCCGAGAGCGGGCAGGGCGATGTGACGGTGGCGCCTTGAGATAAAAAAAGAGCCACCGCAGCCCGACGCTGGGGTGGCCCTGAGGGGGACATTGTTGAAATGACGGCAGACCCTGTGGGAGCGAGCTTGCTCGCGAATGTGGTGTGTCATTCAATATTGCTGGTGACTGACACGGCCCCTTCGCGAGCAAGCTCGCTCCCACATTCGGAATGCATTCCTGTAGGAGCTGCCGCAGGGGATTTCAGTGGGAGCCGGCGGCTTTGTTCAGGTCGCTTTCAGTCCATTCGGTGTAGACACAGGCGTCGGCAGTAGCCCAGCGCACCTGCACCGGATCCCCGGCCTTGAGCGGCATGCCAGCAGCCGACAACGCTTTCACCGTCATCGAAGTCCCGCCCGACGTGACCACACTGCACGTCTGGCTCTCACCGAGAAACAACACTTCCACCACCTTCGCTGAAACCTCATTCCACCCCGACGGCAGCGGTTCGCTGCTCGCCTGCGCCACGCTCAACGCCAGTGCCTTTTCCGGCCGCACCATCAGCAACACATCCTGATCGGTGTGCAAACCAGCGGTCAGTCGAATCGACAATGACTGCCCTTCAAACGAAGCCGCCGCATTACCCTGCGCCTTGAGCTTGAGGAAGTTCGAGTTACCGAGGAACGACGCCACAAACGCATTCGGCGGATTCTGATAAAGGTCATAACCGCTGCCCAATCCCACAATCTTGCCGTGACTGAAAATCGCAATGCGCTGCGACAAACGCATGGCTTCTTCCTGGTCGTGGGTCACGTAAACGATGGTGATGCCCAGACGACGATGCAGTTGGCGCAATTCATCCTGCAAATCCTCGCGCAGCTTTTTATCCAACGCGCCGAGCGGTTCGTCCATCAGCAGAATGCGCGGTTCGTAAACCAGCGCCCGGGCAATAGCCACGCGTTGTTGCTGGCCGCCCGAGAGTTGCGAAGGGCGGCGATGGGCGAACTGTTCCAGTTGCACCAGTTTCAGCATCGCATCGACACGCTTCTCGCGCTCAGCCGTCGCCAGTTTGCGAATCGCCAACGGGAAGGCAATGTTGTCGCGCACCGACAGGTGCGGGAACAGCGAATAGCGCTGGAACACCATGCCGATGTCGCGCTTGTGCGGCGGCACGTTCACCAGCGACTGGCCGTTGACGAGAATCTCGCCGCTACTCGGTGTTTCAAACCCGGCGAGCATCGACAGTGTGGTGCTTTTACCCGAGCCGCTGGAGCCGAGGAAGGTCAGGAACTCGCCGTCCTTGATGTCCAGCGAGATGTTGTCGACGGCGGCAAAGTCGCCGTAGTGCTTGTTCAGGTTGCGCAGGCTGACCAGGGGTTTGTCGTTCTGCTGGGAAGCATCTTTGATCACGGCACTCATGTCGTACTCCTGGCGCTCAGGCGCTGATTTCGTTGCGCCGGCGCAGCGCGGCGGCGATGACCATGACCAACACCGACAAGCCGATCAGCAACGTCGAAGCGACGGCGATCACTGGCGTCAGGTCCTGGCGCAGGGTGGTCCACATTTTTACGGGAAGGGTTTGCAGGGTCGGGCTGGCCATCATCACGCTGAGCACCACTTCGTCCCACGAAACGAGGAAGGCGAAGAGGGCGCCGGCGACCATGCCCGGGCGGATCGCCGGGAACGTCACCTTGAACACCGCTTGCAGGCGCGAAGCACCGCAGATCACCGCGGCGTCTTCAATCGACTGATCGAACAGCTTCAGCGAGTTGATGATCGAGATGATGGTGAACGGCAACGCGACGATCACATGGCTGACGACAAATGCGAACATGGTCCCGGTGTAACCGAGCTTAAGGAACAGCGCATACACCGCCACGGCAATGATCACCAGCGGCACGATCATCGGCAGGGTGAACAGACCGTAGAGCATTTCCCGGCCGGGAAAACGTCCGCGCACCAGTGCAAACGCCGTCGGCATACCAAGGGCCACGGCGCAGATCGTGGTCAGCACAGCGACCTTGAGACTGGCGGCTGCGGCGTTCATCCAGTCCGGGTTGGAGAAGAACTGGCCGTACCATTTCAGCGTCCAGCCCGGTGGTGGAAACACCAGCCACTGCGAGGAACCGAACGACAGCAGCACGATAAACACGATCGGCAACAGCAGAAACAAACCGATCAGCCCGGTAGTGGCATAGAGGCCGAAACGCATCCGGCGGCTCATCGCATTGGGAGTCAGGAGCATGTCGGCTTACCTCGCGTTACTGGCGCCAACCGGGGATTCCGGTTGAAGCTTCAGGTAGAAGTAGAACAGCACCAAAGTGATCGCGATCAGCAACGCGGCGCCGGCACTGGCCAGGCCCCAGTTGAGGAACGATTGCACCTGCTGAATGATGAACTCCGGCAGCATCATGTTCTGCGCCCCACCGAGCAACGCCGGGGTCACGTAGTAACCGAGCGACATCACGAACACCATCAAGCCACCGGAGGCCAGACCCGGCCGGCACAGCGGCAGGAACACCCGGAAGAAGTTGGTCCACGGACTGGCGCCGCAGATCGAGCCAGCCTGCAGAATCATCGGGTCGATGGCCTGCATCGTTGCCTGCAACGGCAGGACGATGAACGGGATCATGATGTAGCTCATGCCGATCACCACGCCGGTCAGGTTATGCACCATTTCCAGCGGCTGATCGATGATGCCCATCGCCATCAACGCCTTGTTGATCACGCCCGAGGCTTGCAGCAGTACCAGCCACGAATAGGTGCGGGCGAGCAGGCTGGTCCACATCGACAGCAGCACGATGTTGAGGATCCAGCGACCCCAGCCGCGCGGCACCAAAGTGATCGCCCAGGCCAGCGGAAAACCCAGCAACAGGCTGAACAGCGTTACCAGCCCGGCCACCGAAAAGGTGTTCAGCAGTACTCGGGCATAGGCCGAGTTGGCGAACAGTTGTTCATAGTTGCCAAGGCCGGGCACAGGTTCAAGCACGCCGCGCAACAGCAGGCCAATCAACGGCGCGAGAAAGAACAGGCCGATGAACAGCAGCGCTGGCACGAGGTTGCCGGCGCCGCGCCAGCGTTGTCTGAGGGACGGGGCTTGCTGCATCGCAACCGCCTGTGTTCCGTGGGCCGAGCCGGCAGCGCTTTGGGCGCTGCCGGTGGCAGTGGAGGGACGGGACGCGGTGGCCGCCATTTTCATTTGACCAGCCATTCGTTCCACCGTGTCGCGATGGCCTGGCCGTTTTTGGCCCAGTACGCGAAATCAAGAGTGATCTGATCCTTAGCGTAGGCAGTCGGCAGGTTGGGGGCCAGCGCCGAATCCAGACGCTCCACACTGTCGAGGTTGACCGGGGCGTAGGCGGTCAGGTTGGAGAAGTCGGCCTGGCCTTTGGCGCTGCTGGCGCTGGCGAGAAACTTCATCGCTGCGTCCTTGTTTTTCGAGCCCTTTGGAATCACCAGAATGTCGGCCATGACCAGGTTCTGTTTCCAGCTCACGCCGACCGGCGCGCCGTCTTCTTGCAGGGCGTGAATGCGACCGTTCCAGAACTGGCCCATGCTCGCTTCACCGGACGCCAGCAGTTGCTGCGACTGCGCGCCGCCGCCCCACCAGACGATGTCTTTCTTGATGGTGTCGAGTTTCTTGAAGGCGCGGTCCAGATCCAGCGGGTAGAGCTTGTCGGCAGGCACGCCGTCGGCCAGCAGCGCCAGTTCGAGCACGCCAGGGCTTGGCCATTTATAGAGCGCGCGTTTGCCGGGGTAGGTCTTGGTGTCGAACAGCGCGCTCCAGTCCTGCGGCTTGTTGGTGCCGAGTTTGCCCTCGTTGTAGCCGAGGACGAAGGAGAAGAAGAACGAGCCGACGCCGTAATCGCTGACGAAACGCGGGTCGATTTTGTCGCGCTGGATCACTTTGAAATCGAGGGGTTCGAGCAGGCCTTCAGCCGCGGCGCGCAGGGCAAAATCGGCTTCGACATCGACCACGTCCCACTGCACGTTGCCGCTCTCGACCATGGCTTTGAGTTTGCCGTAGTCGGTCGGGCCGTCCTGCACGACGGTGATGCCGCTGGCCTTGCTGAACGGATCGGCCCAGGCCTGTTTCTGCGCGTCCTGGGTGCTTCCGCCCCAACTGACGAAGTTCACGCTGTCGGCCGCCATTGCAGCCTGGCCGGTGACGCTGAGCAGTCCCGCAAAAAAGATCGCGGTTGCAGCTTTGTTCAACACCATTTTTACGCCCTCATTGTTGTGTTTTTGAGCGGGCTTGCGTTGTTGCCCGCCTGTCGGGAGCAGTAGATGGACGTTCGTTGGAGTGTCCGGTCTATGGAATATCATATTATGGTATTCCAAACTTTGTGCAAGCACTTTGCCTTACCGGTTATCTGGCCGGGCGGTTATTTGATGCGTTCGGCTTGGATGTTTTTTGTGAATGTCAGATCCAGCCCCTCACCCCAGCCCTCTCCCTTCGGGAGAGGGGGCTGATTGGAGGCTGTTCAAAACCTGAGTTCGGCTCGGTATCTCAGGTCGGCGTATAGCGACTAAACAACTCGGTCAGCTCCCTCTCCCTCCGGGAGAGGGCTGGGGTGAGGGCAGCTTTATTCAGTGAACGGAATACTTTCGACCACCTCCAGGTCATACCCGGTCAGGCCAGCGTATTTCAAAGGAGGGCCCAGATGACGTAGCTTACCCACCCCCAGATTCTGCAAAATCTGCGCCCCAGTCCCCACCTCCGAATAAATCCGCGATTGCGAACGACTGAACTGCCGAGGCGGCTGAGTCAATTGCGGCACCCGCTCAAGCAGCGCCTGCGACGACTCGTGATTGGCCAGCACCACCACAACCCCGTGCCCTTCAGCCGCAACCCGTTGTAACGCCGCCCACAGCGTCCAATTCGTCGGCCCGCTGTATTCGGCACCGACCAGATCGCGCAGCGGATCGATCACGTGCACGCGCACCAACGTCGGTTCTTCACGACGCAAATCGCCCATGACCATCGCCATGTGCACGCCGCCCTCGATGCGATCCTCAAAGGTGATCAGGCGGAAGGTGCCATGCACCGTTGGCAGCTCACGTTCGCCAATCCGTTCGATGGTGTGCTCGGTGCTCAGGCGATAGTGGATCAGGTCGGCGATGGTGCCGATCTTGATCCCGTGCTTGCGCGCGAACACTTCCAGATCCGGGCGACGGGCCATGGTGCCGTCGTCGTTCATCACCTCGACAATCACCGAGGCCGGGGTGAACCCGGCGAGGCGTGCCAGGTCACAACCCGCCTCGGTATGCCCGGCACGGGTCAGCACGCCACCTTCCTTGGCCCGCAGCGGGAAGATATGGCCCGGCTGCACCAGGTCTTCCGCGCGGGCATTCGGTGCGACAGCGGCAGCAACGGTGCAGGCGCGATCTGCCGCCGAGATGCCGGTGGTCACGCCAACCGCCGCTTCAATCGACACGGTAAACGCGGTGCTGAACACGCTGCCATTGGCCGGGACCATTTGCTCCAGGCCCAAACGCTGGCAATGTGCGTCGGTCAGCGTCAGGCAAATCAGCCCGCGCGCTTCACGGGCCATGAAGCTGATCGCCTCAGGCGTGCAGCGGTCGGCGGCCAGCAGCAGGTCGCCTTCGTTTTCGCGGTCTTCGTCATCGACCAGCAGGACCATTTTGCCGAGGCGATAATCTTCGATGATTTCTTCGATGCTATTGAAGGCCATGCTGGACTCTCAGGGTTCGTTGGAAATATATTGGTATACCATAATACAAAATCAACAAAGAGGTCACTATGAAGGCGTACTGGATTGCTCATGTGGATATAGCCGATGCCGATCACTACAGCCAATACACCCAGCGCGCGCCGGCCGCCTTTGCCGAGTTTGGCGCGAAGTTTCTGGCCAGAGGCGGGCGCAACGAGGCGATGGAAGGGCGCGAGACGCCACAACGCAGCGTGGTGATCGAGTTCGAGAGCTATGAGAAGGCTGTGGCGTGCTACCACTCGGCGGCGTACCAGGAGGCGAAAAGGTATCGCGAAGAATGGGCGCGGGCGGAAATCGTCATCGTCGAAGGCATCGCCCCACTCTGAAGCCTAGGGTATTGATCGTTCCCATGCTCCGCGTGGGAATGCCTCTTCGGACGCTCCGCGTTCGGCTTTGAAAGGGACGCGGAGCGTCCCGGGCTGCATTCCCACGCGGAGCGTGGGAACGATCAGACAGGGGGATAGGTGGTGATCAGCGGATAAAGTGGATCTTGCCGCTGTCGTCATTGCCCATGTAAATCCCATACACCCCAGCCTGGCGCTCTTCGATATAGCGCTCGAGAATCTGCCGGATCGCCGGGTAATAGATCTGTTCCCACGGAATCTCTTCCGGTGCGAAGAATTTGTAATCCATGGTCTCCGGCCCGAACTGCCCGGTAATCTCCAGCGCGATCGCGCGGAAGATGATGTACACCTCGCTGATCTTCGGCACGCTGAAAATCGAATACGGCGAGACGATTTCCGCGCGCACGCCGCTTTCTTCCCAGACTTCACGGATCGCCGCTTGTTCGGTGGTTTCGCCGCTTTCCATGAAACCGGCCGGCAGCGTCCAGGTGCCCGGGCGCGGGGGAATCGCCCGTTGGCACAGCAGATATTTGCCGTCCTGCTCGATGATGCAGCCGGCAATGATCTTCGGATTGACGTAGTGGATGTAGCCGCAGCCGCGGCACATCAGGCGCTCGTGCGTATCGCCCGCCGGTATCTGCTGACCGAGGTCAGGGCCACCGCATTTCGGGCAAAAGCTCGGGCTGAACATATCAGTGACCTATACGGGGTTCTTTCAGCGCGATCGGCAGGGTGATCGCAGGCGTAGCGCCAGTCTCTTCCTGCTTGCGCTTTAGGTAATCGAGGGCCACGGCAGCCGCCGCGCGTACGTGATCGACGCAGGCCTGATGCGCCACCAGCGGATCGCCGCTTTTGATCGCCGCGACCATTTTTTCCATTTCCTGATTACTCGCGCCGCGACGGTTTTCCTGCGAAACCGAAGTCGCGCGCAAGTAGCTGATGCGCGCCTGCAACTGACGCAGTTGCGTTGCCGCGACATGGTTGCCCGAACCTTCGAGCAGCACGTCGTAGAAGCCTTGCACCGAGTCGATCACCTGTTGCAGTTCGCCGTCCTTGAGCGCCTTGCGGTTGTCGTCGAGGGCTTTTTCCAGGGCTTTGATGTCCTTGGCCTTGGCGCGCAGGGTGAACAGCTGAACGATCAAGCCTTCCAGCACGCAACGCAATTCGTAGATATCGACGGCGTCGGCCAAAGTGATGATGGCGACACGCGGGCCTTTGGCATCGGCGAACTCGACCAAACCTTCGGATTCAAGGTGGCGCAGGGCTTCACGCACAGAGGTGCGGCTGACGCCCAGGCGATCACACAGATCGCGTTCGACCAGACGATCGCCTGGCATGAGCTGGAAATTCATGATCGCGCTACGCAGTTTATCCAGCACGATTTCGCGCAGGGTAACGGGGTTGCGATTGACCTTGAAGCTGTCGTCGAGTGGCTGGCGTTTCATGGGGTCCGCTCTTTCGGTTGGCTGTCCATGCCAGACGGGCATCTAAACAGCCGAGGGGTTAACTGAGGCTTCGGCGTCGGCTTCGGCAAAGGCTTCACGGGCCAGCCGGAAACTGTCCACGGCTGCCGGAACGCCGCAATAAATGCCGACCTGAAGCAGAATTTCGCGTATTTGCTCACGACTCAGGCCGTTACGCAAGGCGCCACGCACATGCAGCTTGAGTTCATGCGGACGGTTGAGTGCCGAGATCATCGCCAGGTTGATCATGCTGCGCTCCTTGAGCGACAAACCTTCGCGGCCCCAGACATGGCCCCAGCAGTATTCGGTGACCATTTCCTGCAGGGGACGGGTGAAGTCGTCGGCGTTCTCTATCGAACGCTGCACGTAGGCTTCGCCCAATACCTGAGTGCGGATCTTCAGGCCTTTTTCGTACTTTTCGTTACTCATATTCTTTGCCTCACCTCAATCCCTGTGGGAGCTGGCTTGCCAGCGATAGCGGACTATCAGCCAACATCAATGTTGAACGTTAAGCCCTCATCGCTGGCAAGCCAGCTCCCACAGGGTTTTGCATTGTCGCCTCAGGCCAGGGTCGGCAACGGCCCGAGCTTGCCCTTGTGGTAAATCATCGGCGTCACCGGTTGCGCCGGCAGGATCAGGTTCTTCACAGCGCCAACGATAATCGCGTGATCACCACCGTCATATTCACGCCACAACTCACACTCGATGATCGCCGTCGCCTTGGCCAGAATCGGGTTACCGAGTTCGCTCAGATGCCACTCGATGTCCTTGGCCTTGTCCTTGCCTTTACCGGCAAACGCATAGGCCTCAGCCGTCTGGTCAGCCGACAGCAAATGGATTGCGAACTTCTTGCTGTCACGCAGCACCGGGTAAGTGTCGGAAGCGTAGTTGGGGCAGAACAGCACCAGCGCCGGGTCAATCGACAGCGCGCTGAAGGCGCTGGCGGTGATACCAACGATGCCGCCATCCGGGTCGAGGGTGGTGACCACCGTGACGCCGGACGGGAACGAGCTCATGACGTCTTTGTAAATGCCGGGTTCGATCATTTCGCAGGACTCCTAGCGCATCACAAACGGATCAGGCATTGGCGCCTGGGAAAGGTTGATCCACACCGTTTTCAGTTCGGTGTAGGCCAGCACCGAATCGATGCCGCTTTCGCGTCCATAGCCACTGTTCTTGAAGCCGCCAATCGGCGCCATTGCCGACACCGCGCGGTAAGTGTTGACCCAGATGATCCCCGAGCGCACATCGCGCGCCAGACGATGGGCGCGGCCCAGATCACGAGTCCAGATGCCGGCGGCAAGGCCGAATTGCGAGTCGTTGGCGATCGCCAGCGCTTCGGCTTCATCTTTGAAGCGGATCACCGACGCCACCGGGCCGAAGACTTCTTCCTGCATGATCTTCATCGAATTGCGGTCGCATTCGAACAGCGTCGGCTCGTAGAACCAGCCGTCGCCGAGATCGGTCGGGCGCTTGCCGCCAGTGCGCAAACGCGCGCCTTCGGCGATAGCATCAGCCACCAGACCTTCCACTACCGCCAGTTGCTGCGCGGTGGCCATCGGGCCCATCTCACTGTTGTCTTCCTGCGGGTTGCCGATGCGGATGCGCTGGGCGCGTTCGACCAGGCGATTGACGAATTCGTCGTAGATTTCGTCCTGCACCAACAAGCGCGAACCGGACACGCAACTCTGCCCGGACGCGGCGTAGATCCCGGCAATCGCGCCGTTGATCGCGCTGTCGAGATCGGCGTCGGCGAAGATGATGTTCGGCGACTTGCCGCCGAGTTCCAGCGACAGCTTGGCGAAGTTCTCCGCGCTGCTGCGCACCACGTGCCGCGCCGTCGCTGCGCCGCCGGTGAAGGCGATCTTGCGGATCAGCGGATGGCGGGTGAGGGCGGAGCCGGTGCTCGGCCCGTAACCGGTGACGACGTTGACCACGCCCGGCGGAATCCCGGCTTCGAGGGCCAGCCGCGCCAACTCAAGAATGGTCGCCGAGGCGTGCTCGGACGGTTTGATCACAATCGTGTTGCCGGCGGCGAGGGCCGGAGCGAGTTTGATTGCGGTCAGATAGAGCGGGCTGTTCCACGGAATGATCGCAGCAACCACGCCCATGGCTTCGTGAACGGTGTAGGCAAACAGGTCAGGCTTATCCAGCGGCAGCGTGCCGCCTTCGAGCTTGTCGGCGAGGCCTGCGGTGTAGTGGAAGAACTCCGGCAGATAACTGACCTGGCCACGGGTTTCGCGGATCAGCTTGCCGTTGTCGCGGCTTTCCAGCTGCGCCAGTTGTTCCTTGTTTTCGGCGATCAAATCACCGAGACGGCGCAGCAACTTGCCGCGTGCGGTGGCAGTCAGGCCACGCCATGCCGGGCTGTCGAAAGCGGTCTGTGCCGATTGCACGGCACGTTCGACGTCCGCTTCATCAGCGTCAGGCAGTTCGGCCCAGGCTTGTGCCGTCGCCGGGTTGAGGCTTTCGAAAGTCTTGCCGGAGAGGGCGTCGACCCATTCTCCGCCGATGCACATCTGGAAGCGTGCGAGTGTCATGCAACGATCCCCTTTATATGGTTTTGTCGGGAGTGTGCGAATTGGAGAAATTCCAGCAGCGTCTGATTGACCAGACGCGGCGACTCTACGGGCATCATATGCCGTTGCTCAGGCAGCACGGCAACCTTCGCACCGGGGATGCGCCGGGCCAGTTGCTCGGCCATTTCCGGAGTCGAACCCGGATCGAGTTCGCCGGTGGCGATCAGCGTCGGCGCCTGAATACTGCCCAGGTCGTCGGCGCGGTACATGTCTTGAGTGGCGAACAATTCGTAGGTGGTCAGGTAACCCTGCGGATCATTATTGGCGAGGGTCTGGCGCAATGCGGCGATCTGCGCCGGGTTGGCCGCCTGATATTCACGGCTGAACCAGCGTGACAGCGCGGCTTCGGCATTGGCGTCCGGGCCATGTTCAGCGGCTTGCGCGGTGCGCGCGATGACGCCGGCACGCTGTTCTTCGCTGCGATTGAACACACTGTTCAACACCACCAGGCTTTGCAGGCGCTGCGGGTAATGTAGGGCAAAGGCCCGCGCGACCAGACCGCCCATGGAGAAACCGATCACCGCTGCCTGCGGCAGATTCAGGTGATCGAGCAGCTCCAGCAACTGATCGGCATAACCGAGCAGGTTGGTGCCGCTGGCCGGTCGCGGGCTGGCGCCATGGCCGAGCATGTCGTAGGCGATCACCCGGTATTGGCTGGACAGGCCGACAATCTGGCCGCCCCACATTTCTTTATTGAGGCCCACGCCGTGGATCAAAACCACGGGCTGGCCTTGGCCGGTCGCCAGGTAACTGGTGCCAGCCGGGGTGAGTTCAGCGGTGAGCCGAATCATGGAGCGCTCCTGCAATGCCTTTTTATTGTGATTACTGGGCCTTTTCGGCGGCCAGTTCTTCCAGATCGATGTAGCGGTTGCCAATGCGCGGGTGCAGGCGGCCACCGTCGGCGCAACCCAGCACGACGACGATTTCGTCGGCACGCGGCGCATCTTCGATCTGCATTTCCAGGGTGATGTAGTGCGAACGCTGACCTTCGTCGTCCTTGTGCATCATCGGGATCTGAATCGAGGTGCCCGGGCCGCCGCGCTTGTTGGTGAAGCTCAGGTAGCTCTTGGCCTTGACCGCTTCGCGGTAGTGGTTGCCGAAGCGCAGGGTGTGGATCACCGCGGAGGCGTGTTCGATCTCGCCATCCGCGCCGACCACGGCGGCTTTGCCGTAGGCCTCGATCTTCTCCGCGCCGCCGATGATGCCGACCAGACGCTCGACCATCAGTGCACCGAGGTCTGAGCAATTGGCGCGGATCTGCGGTTTGAGGTCTTCGACGAAACCGTTGCCCACCCAAGGGTTTTTCATCACCACGGCGAGGCCGACCATGGTCACTGGCTTGTCAGTGGCCTTGCCGCCTTCGATGAAGGTTTCTTCGACATAGCTGACGATCTTGCGAATTTCGAAACTCATGAGCTGCTCCGTTGGGGGATTGAGAGTGTCAGTGCGTCTGATGGTATACCATAATACCGATCGTGCAAGTCCTCTCGATGACTTTTGCCGCATCACTCCGGCGAATGGTCATGTATTCAAATCCCACCACCACCACCAACCCCTGTGGGAGCGAGCTTGCTCGCGAAGAGGCCCTTCCAGTCGACATGTTCATTGCCTGACCCAGCGCCTTCGCGAGCACAGGGGAATTTCTTTGTTACAGAGGCCGCTTTCGGTTAACAAAAGATAACGTGGCGCCGATTGTCAGACGTTTCGAAAGCCCGATAGGATGAGCCAGCTTCCGAAGTGGCTCTGGATTGCGGGTTTCAGGACTATGCTTCTGACCAGCCATCAGCGGAGCACACTTGCGGCGCCCTTGAAGGCCAGATGGCCTAACAATAATAAATAGGGGAAGGTCTATGAGTCGTTGCCGCCCGCCGGCGTTACGCAACACCGCGTTGCTGGCCACAGCACTCTCTCTGCTGGGCTTGGCCACGTTATCGGCACCGGTGATGGCCGCCGAGGCGCCAGCCGACGTGGTCTATGCCACCGAATCCGCCAAAGCCGCGAAAAGCCTGATTCTCGATGTTGTCCACGCGGGCACACGGTTGGTGGCGGTCGGGGATCGCGGGCACATTGTCTACTCCGACGACCAGGGCAAGACCTGGACCCAGGCCAAAGTGCCGAGCCGGCAACTGCTGACCGCGGTGTATTTTGTCGACGACAAGCACGGTTGGGCGGTCGGGCACGACGCGCAAATCCTCGCCAGCGCAGACGGCGGTCTGACCTGGACCAAGCAATTCGAAGACCTCAAACGTGAATCGCCGCTGCTCGATGTCTGGTTCAAGGACGTCAACAGCGGCATGGCCGTGGGCGCTTATGGCGCACTGCTGGAAACCACCGATGGCGGCAAAAACTGGCAAGACGTCAGCGACCGCCTCGACAACGAAGATCAATTCCACCTCAACGCTATCGCCGCGGTGAAAGACGCCGGGCTGTTCATCGTTGGCGAGTCGGGCAGCATGTTTCGCTCCGCCGACTGGGGCCAGACCTGGGAAAAACTCGAAGGCCCATACGAAGGCTCGCTGTTCGGCGTGATCGGCACGGCGCAACCACAAACCCTGCTGGCCTACGGCTTGCGCGGCAACCTCTACCGCTCCACCGATTTCGGCAGCACTTGGGAGCAGGTCGAACTGAAAGCCGCCCGTGGTGCATTGGAGTTCGGTCTGTCCGGCGCAACCTTGCTCCCCGACGGTTCGATCGTCATCGTCGGCAACGGCGGTTCGGTGATCAGCAGCAGTGACAATGGCGAAACCTTCAGCGTGTTCAACCGCCCGGATCGCATCTCGCTGTCTTCCGTCACCGCTGCCGGCGACGGCAACCTGATTCTGACCGGGCAGGGTGGCGTTCACACCACGCAGCCAAACGGCGCCGAAGTAAATAATAAGAAGGCGGGGCTATGACTTCCTTGATCACTCCTCAGCAGGAAAAGGCGACGTATCTTGAACGTCTGATCTTCAATAACCGCCCGGCAGTCATCCTCATCTGCCTGGTGGTGAGTATTTTCCTGTTCTGGCAGGCGACGCTGATCCGGCCGTCGACCAGTTTTGAAAAAATGATCCCGCTCCAGCATCCGTTCATCGAGAAGATGATGGAGCACCGCAACGATCTGGCGAACCTGGGCAACACCGTGCGCATTTCGGTGGAGGCCAAAGATGGCGACATCTTCTCCAAGGAATACATGGAGACCCTGCGTCAGATCAACGACGAGGTGTTCTACATCTCTGGCGTTGACCGCTCCGGGCTGAAGTCGCTGTGGAGCCCGAGCGTGCGCTGGACCGAAGTGACCGAAGAGGGTTTCGCCGGCGGTGAAGTGATCCCGCAGAGCTACAACGGCTCGCAGGACAGCCTCGACCTGCTGCGCAACAACGTGCTCAAGTCCGGCCAGGTCGGGCGTCTGGTGGCCAACGACTTCAAGTCGAGCATCGTCGACATCCCGTTGCTGGAGTCTTACCCGGACCCTGAAGACCAGGGCAAGTTGCTCGCCCTGGACTATCGCAAGTTCTCCCATGAACTCGAAGACAAGATCCGCAACAAGTTCGAAGCGCAGAACCCCAACGTCAAGATCCACATCGTCGGTTTCGCCAAGAAGGTCGGCGACCTGATCGACGGTCTGGTGATGGTGGTGATGTTCTTCGGCATCGCCTTCGTCATCACCCTGATCCTGCTGTTGTGGTTCACCAACTGCCTGCGCAGCACCATCGCGGTATTGAGTACGACGCTGGTGGCGGTGGTCTGGCAACTCGGCCTGATGCACTTCTTCGGGTTCGGGCTCGATCCGTATTCGATGCTGGTGCCGTTCCTGATTTTCGCCATCGGCATTTCCCACGGCGTGCAGAAGATTAACGGTATCGCCCTGCAATCCAGCGAGGCCGACAACGCGCTGACTGCCGCGCGGCGCACCTTCCGGCAACTGTTCCTGCCGGGGATGATCGCGATTCTCGCGGATGCGGTGGGCTTCATCACACTGCTGATCATCGACATCGGCGTGATCCGTGAATTGGCCATCGGCGCGTCGATCGGCGTGGCGGTGATCGTGTTCACCAACCTGATTCTGCTGCCGGTCGCCATCTCCTATGTCGGCATCAGTAAACGCGCGATTGCCAGGAGCAAGAAGGACGCCAACCGCGAACACCCGTTCTGGCGCCTGCTGTCGAATTTCGCCAATCCGAAAGTCGCACGCATCTCGGTGGTGCTGGCGCTGATCGCCTTCGGTGGCGGTCTCTGGTACAGCCAGAACCTGAAAATCGGCGACCTCGACCAGGGCGCACCGGAACTGCGTCCGGATTCGCGCTACAACAAGGACAACAACTTCATCATCAACAACTACTCGACCAGTTCCGACGTGCTGGTGGTGATGGTCAAGACCAAGGCTGAAGGCTGCTCACGCTACGAAGCCATGGCGCCGATCGACGAACTGATGTGGAAGATGCAGAACACCGAGGGCGTGCAGTCGGCGATCTCTTTGGTGACCGTGTCCAAGCAGATGATCAAGGGCATGAACGAGGGCAACCTGAAATGGGAAACCCTGTCGCGCAACCCGGACGTGCTGAACAACTCGATCGCCCGCGCCGACGGTCTGTACAACAACAGTTGCTCGCTGGCGCCGGTGCTGGTGTTCCTCAACGATCACAAGGCTGAAACCCTCGATCGGGCGGTGCATGCGGTACAGGAATTCGCCAAGGACAATAACAAGGACGGCCTGGAATTCATCCTCGCGGCCGGTAACGCCGGGATCGAAGCGGCCACCAACGAAGTCATCAAACAGGCTGAGCTGACCATCCTGATTCTGGTGTACATCTGCGTGGCGGTGATGTGCATGATCACCTTCCGTTCGTGGGCGGCGACCCTGTGCATCGTCCTGCCGCTGGTGCTGACCTCGGTGCTCGGCAACGCGCTGATGGCGTTCATGGGCATCGGCGTGAAGGTTGCGACCCTGCCGGTGGTGGCGCTGGGTGTGGGGATCGGTGTCGACTACGGCATCTACATCTACAGCCGTCTGGAGAGTTTCCTGCGTGCCGGGCTGCCGTTGCAGGAAGCCTATTACCAAACGCTGAAATCCACCGGTAAAGCGGTACTGTTCACCGGCCTGTGCCTGGCGATCGGTGTGTGCACCTGGATCTTCTCGGCGATCAAGTTCCAGGCCGACATGGGCTTGATGCTGACCTTCATGCTGCTATGGAACATGTTCGGTGCGCTGTGGCTGCTGCCGGCACTGGCGAAGTTCCTGATCAAGCCGGAGAAACTGGCGGGGCAGAAGGGCAATTCGCTGTTTGCCCACTGATCTGAAAGGCTGAAATGACAAAGCCGCAACCTTAGGGTTGCGGCTTTTTTTGTGTTTTAAGATCAAGAGCCCCTCATCCTAGCCCTCTCCCGGAGGGAGAGGGGACTGATTGGGGGAGATTGGCGATTTACACCGACTTGAACGATTTGCTGTGAATCCATAATCGACTCGGTTTTTCAGGTCGATGTATGACGAAGCACAACTCGGTCGGTCCCCTCTACCTCTGGGCGGTCCGACGTTTCGGGAGGGCTAGGGTGAGGGCAAGAGGATTCAAGCGTTAAGACAGTTCTGTTCCGAGCACGACACTTAGTGCACTACGCGCATCATCCAGCTGCACCAACGTCGCATGCCGAGCACCCAGCGCATCACGATTCTCGATCGCCGTCAAAATCGCCTTATGCCGCGGCAACGCCAATTCATGCAGATTCGGCCGCTGATTCGAATGCTTCAACGCCTCGGCAATCGCCACCGACAACATATTGCACAGGTTCGCCAACAGATCATTGTGCGTCGCATCGGCAATCCGGCTATGGAAATCCAGATCCGGCTGCAACAACGCTTCCGGGGTCGGCGCCGCTTCCATGCGCTGGTACGCCTCACCAATCGCGGCAATATCCGCCTCGGTCGCGTGTTGAGCGGCGAGGGCGGCGGCCGCCGGTTCGATGATGCTGCGCACACTGGTCAGCACATTGAAGAACTCATTCTGCGGGCTGCTTTGCATCAGCCAGTGCAGTACGTCCGGGTCGAGCATGTGCCATTCGCGGCGCGCCTTGACCACCGTTCCCACTCGCGGTCTGGAATACACCAGCCCCTTGGCCACCAACACCCGCGTGGCTTCACGCAATACCGGCCGGCTGACCGCGTACTCCTCGCAGAGCAAGGCTTCGGCGGGCAGTTTGTCGTCGGGCAAGAAGCGTCCGGAGACGATCTGCATGCCCAGTTCCTGGACGATGCGCGAGTGCATGCTTTTACGGTCGGAAGGTTTGCGGTAATCCATGGGGAGCGGGGCAATCCTGAGCGATGGAGATGCCGCGCATCATAGCAGGCACGGCACAATCTTGAGGCGGGTAAAGAACAACTGTGGGAGCGAGCTTGCTCGCGAAAGCGGCGGGTCAAACAACATAACTGTTGAATGTACCGCCGTCTTCGCGAGCAAGCTCGCTCCCACAGGGATTTGTGTGATCAGTGAGAGTGGCGCGGCACTTCGGCGCCTCGGCAGCCAACGAGGAAGTCAAAGTCACAGCCCTGATCCGCCTGCAGCACATGGTCGATGTACAGCTGACGATAGCCGCCCACCAACAATTGCTGCGGTGGCTGCAGATCCGCCATGCGCGCGGCCAGTTCGGCGTCCGGAATATCCAGATGCAAACGCCCGGTGGCGCAATCCAGCTCGATCCAGTCGCCTTCCTGCACCGTCGCCAAAGGCCCGCCGGCCGCCGCCTCCGGCGCCACGTGCAAAACCACGGTGCCATACGCCGTGCCGCTCATCCGCGCATCAGAAATGCGCACCATGTCGGTCACGCCCTGTGCCAACAGCTTGGCCGGCAAGCCCATGTTGCCAACTTCGGCCATGCCCGGATAACCCTTCGGCCCGCAGTTCTTCATCACCAGAATCGAATCCTTATCGACGTCCAGCTCCGGATCGTTGATGCGCGCCTTGTACATGTCGAAGTTCTCGAACACCACCGCGCGACCGCGGTGCTGCATCAATTCCGGGGTCGCTGCGGACGGCTTGAGCACCGCGCCCAGTGGCGCCAGGTTACCGCGCAACACGCAGATGCCACCGTCGGCGCGAATCGGATTGTCGAGCGTGCGGATCACTTCGTCTTCGCCGTAGATCGGCGCGTCCTTGGTGTTCTCGCCGATGGATTTGCCGTTGACGGTCAGCGCATTCGGATGCGGAATCAGATTGGCTTCACCGAGACGGCGCAACACCGCAGGTAAACCACCGGCGTAATAAAACTCTTCCATCAGGAAACGCCCCGACGGTTGCAGGTCGACAATGGTCGGCATGCCGCGACCGATGCGCGTCCAGTCGTCCAGATCCAGCTCGACACCGATGCGCCCGGCGATGGCTTTCAAGTGAATCACCGCGTTGGTCGAACCACCGATGGCGGCGTTTACGCGGATAGCGTTTTCGAAGGCTTCTTTGGTCAGAATCTTCGACAGCTTCAAATCTTCACGAACCATCTCCACCGCACGCATGCCAGACATGTGCGCCAGCACATAACGCCGCGCATCCACCGCCGGAATTGCCGCGTTGTGCGGCAGCGAAGTGCCCAGTGCTTCAGCCATGCAGGCCATGGTCGATGCGGTGCCCATGGTGTTGCAGGTGCCCGCCGAACGCGACATGCCGCCCTCGGCCGCGAGGAAATCGTCGATGGTGATGGTGCCAGCCTTGACCTGCTCGCTGAGCTGCCAGACCACCGTGCCCGAACCGATGTCCTTGCCCTTGTGCTTGCCGTTGAGCATCGGCCCGCCGGTCACAACAATCGCCGGCACATCGCAGCTGGCCGCACCCATCAGCAGCGCCGGGGTGGTTTTGTCGCAACCGGTCAGCAGCACTACGCCGTCAATCGGGTTGCCGCGAATCGCCTCTTCAACGTCCATGCTCGCCAGGTTACGGGTGAGCATGGCGGTCGGGCGCAGGTTCGATTCGCCGTTGGAGAACACCGGGAATTCCACTGGAAAACCGCCAGCCTCGATCACCCCGCGTTTGACGTGCTCCGCGATCTGGCGGAAGTGCGCGTTGCACGGGGTCAGTTCCGACCAGGTGTTGCAGATGCCGATGATCGGCTTGCCGTGGAACTGGTGGTCGGCGATGCCCTGATTCTTCATCCAGCTGCGGTACATGAAGCCGTTCTTGTCGGCCGTGCCAAACCATTGGGCGGAGCGCAGAGTGGGTTTCTTATCAGACATGATCGATTCTCTTATTGTATGACTATAGTGTTCCAGCTACGGCTTAATCTAAGCGCAAAATCCTAGGTTTGGAAGTGTTGTTGGTGAATTAGTATTACTATATAGTCGTTTTCGACGGAGGGATGGCCCTGACGGTTTTCCGTGAGAGGCGTCCCCCGAGGTTCTATAAAAACAACAATCGGAGACCGATCTCATGAGCCAGGAACTGCGGCTGATACGGCGCATCACGCTGAAACTGATTCCCTTCCTGATCCTGCTGTACCTGATCGCCTATGTGGATCGCTCCGCCGTCGGCTTCGCCAAGCTGCACATGGGCGCCGACATCGGCATTGGCGATGCGGCTTACGGCCTCGGCGCCGGGCTGTTCTTCATTGGTTACTTCCTCCTCGAAATTCCCAGCAACCTGATGCTCGAACGCTTCGGCGCACGACGCTGGTTCGCGCGGATCATGATCACCTGGGGCGCGATCACCATCGGCATGGCCTTCGTTCAGGGCCCGCACAGTTTCTACGTGATGCGCTTTCTGCTCGGCGCGGCCGAGGCGGGGTTCTTCCCCGGCGTTCTCTACTACATCACCCAATGGTTCCCGGTGCGCCATCGCGGCAAGATTCTCGGGCTGTTCATCCTCTCCCAGCCGATCGCGATGATGATCACCGGCCCGGTGTCCGGCGGTTTGCTCGGCATGGACGGCGTCCTTGGCCTGCACGGCTGGCAGTGGCTGTTCATCGTCATCGGCACGCCGGCGATCCTGCTGACCTGGCCGGTCCTGCGCTGGTTGCCGGACGGCCCGCAACAAGTGAAATGGATGGATCAGGCCGAGAAAGACTGGCTGACCGGCGAACTGAAAAAGGATCTGCAGGAGTACGGCCAGACTCGCCACGGCAATCCGCTGCATGCGCTGAAAGATAAACGCGTGTTGCTGCTGGCGCTGTTCTATCTGCCGGTGACGTTGAGCATTTATGGCTTGGGTCTGTGGTTGCCGACGCTGATCAAACAGTTTGGCGGCAGCGATCTGGTCACCGGTTTCGTCTCGTCGGTGCCGTACATTTTCGGGATCATCGGTTTGCTGATCGTGCCGCGCAGCTCTGACCGTTTGAATGATCGCTACGGGCATCTCGCCGTCCTTTATGTGCTGGGCGCAATTGGCTTGTTCATGAGCGCATGGCTGTCGTTGCCGGTGGCGCAACTGGCGGCGCTGTGTCTGGTGGCGTTTGCGCTGTTTTCCTGCACGGCGGTGTTCTGGACCTTGCCGGGCCGGTTCTTTGCTGGCGCGAGTGCGGCGGCGGGGATTGCGTTGATCAACTCGGTGGGGAATCTGGGCGGGTACATCGGGCCGTTCGTGATTGGGGCGTTGAAGGAGTACACCGGGAATCTGGCATCTGGGCTGTACTTCCTCTCGGGGGTGATGGTGTTCGGCTTGATCCTGACGGGAATTGTCTACCGAGTGCTGGAACGCAAACACGTGCTGCCGGTTGACCAGTTCGCCGCCAGCGCACGCGGCGCCACGCGCACCTGAAACCCAACCACCAATCACCACTAAACCTGTGGGAGCTGGCTTGCCAGCGATGACGGCGGCACATCCAACATGGATGTGTCAGACAGATTGCCATCGCTGGCAAGCCAGCTCCCACAGGGTTTTGCAGTGTTTCCAAGTTTTGTAGACAGGAGAGGACATATGCATCTGGTTCAATTCGAATTAAGCAACCGCGAACGCCGCGTCGGCGTGGTCGACAACGGTCTGGTGCGCGAAGTGCAAGACGCCCGCAGCACGCGCGATCTGGCGCTGGCCGCCATCGAGGCCGGCCACTCCCTTGAGCAGCAAGTGCACACCCTCGGTCTCGGCATCAGCCACGACTATGCCGAACTGCTCGCGCAACTGCGCATCCTGCCGCCCCTCGACCACCCGGACCCGGCGCACATGCTGGTCAGCGGCACCGGTCTGACGCATCTTGGCAGCGCCTCGGCGCGGGATAAAATGCACCAGCAGGCTGGCGACGAAGCGGCGATGACCGACACCATGCGCATCTTCAAATGGGGCGTGGAGGGCGGTAAACCGGCGGCGGGGCAGGCCGGCGTACAACCGGAGTGGTTCTACAAGGGCGACGGCAGCATCGTTGTGCGTCCGGGCCAACCTTTCCCGGTGCCGCCATTTGCGGAGGATGCCGGTGAGGAACCGGAGATGGCCGGCCTCTACCTCATCGGCAACGACGGCAAGCCCTATCGCCTGGGCTTCGCAGTCGGCAATGAGTTCTCCGACCACATCATGGAACGCAAGAATTACCTGTACCTCGCGCATTCGAAATTGCGCAGCTGCAGCTATGGTCCGGAACTTCGTACCGGTGAACTGCCTCAACACCTTGCCGGCACCAGTCGAATTCTGCGCGACGGCGAAGTGCTCTGGCAGAACGAGTTTCTCAGTGGCGAGGCGAACATGTGCCACAGCCTCGCCAACCTCGAATACCACCACTTCAAATACAGCCAGTTCCTGCGTCCCGGCGACGTACACATTCACTTCTTCGGCACCGCGACCCTGTCGTTCGCCGATGGCATTCGCACGCAGCCGGGCGACGTTTTCGAGATCAGCCAAGCCGAATTCGGCGCGCCGCTGGTCAATGGCATCGTTTCGGTTCCAGCCGCTTTTGCGCCGGACAGCATCGGCACCCTTTAAGGAGATCCCATGACTCAGATTCTCGGTCACAACTACATCGGCGGTCAGCGCAGCGCGGCTGGCGACGTCAAACTGCAATCCGTTGACGCCACCACGGGCGAACAACTGCCCCACGATTTCATCCAGGCCACGGCTGAAGAAGTTGACGCCGCCGCCAAAGCCGCCGCTGCCGCGTACCCGGCCTACCGCAGCCTCAGCGCCGAACGCCGCGCGCAGTTTCTCGACGCGATTGCCGATGAACTGGATGCCCTCGGTGATGATTTCGTCGCCGTGGTCTGCCGCGAAACAGCGTTGCCGGCCGGACGGATTCAAGGTGAACGCGGACGCACCAGCGGGCAAATGCGTCTGTTCGCCAAAGTGCTGCGTCGCGGCGATTTCTACGGGGCGCGGATTGATCTGCCATTGCCGGACCGCCAGCCATTGCCACGTCCTGATCTGCGCCAATACCGCATCGGCCTCGGCCCAGTCGCGGTGTTCGGCGCGAGCAACTTTCCATTGGCATTTTCCACCGCTGGCGGCGACACCGCTTCGGCACTGGCCGCCGGTTGCCCGGTGGTGTTCAAGGCCCACAGTGGTCACATGGCCACGGCTGAACTGGTCGCCGATGCGCTGATTCGTGCGGCAGAAAAAACCGCCATGCCTGCCGGCGTGTTCAACATGATCTACGGTGGTGGCGTCGGCGAATGGCTGGTCAAGCATCCGGCGATTCAGGCCTTAGGTTTCACCGGTTCGCTCAAGGGCGGTCGGGCACTGTGCGACATGGCCGCTGCGCGCCCGCAGCCGATCCCGGTGTTTGCCGAGATGTCGAGCATCAACCCGGTGATCATCCTGCCGCAGGCACTTGCCGAGCGTTCGGAAACCGTCGCCCGCGACCTGACCGCTTCGGTGGTGCAAGGCTGCGGTCAGTTCTGTACCAATCCGGGGCTGGTGATCGGTATTCGCTCGCCGCAGTTCAGCGCGTTCGTGCAGCAAGTCGCCGGTTTGATCGGCGATCAACCGGCACAAACCATGCTCAACGCCGGCACCCTCGGCAGCTATGGCAAAGGTTTGCAGAAGCTGTTGGCGCATTCCGGCATCGAGCATCTGGCCGGCAATCCGCAGCAGGGCAATCAGGCCCAGCCGCAATTGTTCAAGGCCGATGCCAGCCTGCTGATCGATGGCGATGAAGTGCTGCAGGAAGAAGTCTTCGGCCCGACCACGGTGATTGTCGAAGTGGCCGACAAGGCGCAACTCAGCGCTGCGTTGCATGGCCTGCACGGGCAACTGACTGCGACGATCATTGGCGAGCAGGCGGACTTCGAACGTTTCCCTGAGCTGACGCCATTGCTGGAGCAGAAGGTCGGGCGGATCCTGCTTAACGGTTATCCGACCGGTGTCGAAGTGTGCGATTCGATGGTGCACGGCGGGCCGTATCCGGCGACGTCCGATGCCCGTGGCACCTCGGTGGGCACACTGGCCATCGACCGTTTCCTGCGCCCGGTGTGCTTCCAGAACTACCCGGACAGCTTGTTGCCCGAGCCGCTGAAAAACGCCAACCCGCTGCGCATCCAGCGCCTCGTTGATGGCAAGCCCTCGCGCGACGCGCTGTAACTGCCAGCCAATATCCCCTGTGGGAGCGAGCTTGCTCGCGAAAGCGGTGTATCAGAAACATATTTGTCGACTGACACACTGCATTCGCGAGCAAGCTCGCTCCCACAGGGGTAACAGCGGGGCCTCTGGATCACATTGAGCTATCATTGGCCCTTTCCCCCCTAGAAAGACTGTTTGCCATGACTGCCCAAACCCTTCTCAACGCCCTCGAACACTGCGGCATGGTCGAAATCGACGGCTTGCATGCCTTCGAATTCGCCCTCGACGAAGACGACAACCTGCACATCGAATGCATCGATGGCCGCGCGGCCAAGCATTGGGAATTCACCCCGGCGCAGGTTGCAGCGGCAACGTTTGACGAAGACCTGCAGAGCTGGCTGGTCATTGGTTATGCCAGCGACACCAAAACCACTGGCGAACACCGCCTGGTCTGCCTTGGCGATGTAGTCAGCAGCAGCGACGACGAGGATGACAATAATGAAAATGAGTAAATTCTGGCCGCTGCTGATGGCCGGCAGTGTCGGTGCAATGGGCCTGTCCACGGCATCTGCGGAAAGCTTCCAGTTGCTGGTCGGCTCCTACACCGCCGGCACCAGCCAGGGCATCTATCGCATGAACTTCGACAGCGCCACCGGCCAGATCGACGCCAAGCCGCTGCAAGTGGTCAAGAGCGAAAACCCGTCGTGGCTGACCCTGTCCAAAGACCAGCATCGCCTGTTCGTGGTCAATGAAAACGGCCCGGGCCAGAAAGACCCGGTCGGCCGCGTCAGCAGCTATTCGATCGATCCGAAAACCCACGCCCTGACCCTGATCAGTCAGGTGCAGAGCCTGGGCAACGAGCCGACGCATTCGAGCCTCAGCGGTGACGCCAGCCACCTGTTCGTCAGCAACTATTCGGTGATGGAAGACCCGGGTGGAACGCTGGCGGTATTGCCGGTCGGTGCCGACGGCAAGCTCAAACCCGTCGTGCAGATGAGCGCGCACCCGGCGAGCCGCGTCAACCCGGAGCGTCAGGCGTCGAATCACGTGCACTCGACGGTCTCATCGCCGGACGGTCGCTATGTGTTCTCCAATGACTTGGGCGCGGACAAGGTGTTCATTTACCAGTTCGACCCGAAAGCCAACCCGGACCTGCCGCTGACCCCGGCGAAAACGGCATCGGTGTCCATGCCTGCCGGCAGCGGCCCGCGTCATCTATTGTTCAGCGCTGATGGCAAACACGCCTGGCTGACCATGGAAATGAGCGCGCAGGTTGCGGTGTTCGACTACCACGACGGCGTGCTGACCCAGACGCAACTGGTCGATCTGGCCGCCGGTCAGCCCACTTCGGACAAGGCCGGCGCCGCATTGCACGCTTCGGCGGATGGCAAGTTCCTCTACGTCAGCAACCGTGGCACTGCCAATCAACTGGTGGTGTTCGCGATTGATCCGGCGTCCGCACAGCTCAAAGAGCTGCAAAAGCGTTCGGTGGAAGGTGATCACCCGCGCGAATTCGGCCTCGATCCAAGTGGCAAATTCCTGCTGATCGCCAACCAGAAGAGCAACCAGATTGTCGTCGTCGAGCGCGATGGCAAGACCGGTCTGCTCGGCAAAACCGTGCAAAAACTGCCGATGGACGCCCCGAGCGATCTGAAGTTTCTAGTGCGACAATAAGCCACAGGCCCCGTTTTGCGGGGCCTGTCTCTTTGTATTAATCGCGCTGATATCCGGTAATGCTACAAAGCATTTCAAGCGATCAGCCCTCGAGCGTTAAGTTTGCTTCACAGCCCAACCGGGCAAGCAAGCCAACCGAACACGAGGGTTACCGCCATGAACTTCAATCTCTTCTCCGTTATCGCCGCTTCCGCCATCTCCGCCACCGTGGTACTGCCAGCCGGTGCCAACGTTGAAATCGCCAGCAAAAAATCCCACACCCAGAGCTACACCCAGAAATACCTGCAACAGAGCGCCAACTTCTACGCTGCTCTGGATCACAAAGCCCAACACTGAAATGCCCATTGCGCACAACTCCCTGTAGGAGCTGCCGAAGGCTGCGATCTTGATCTTGCCCTTGGGATCGTTCCCACGCTCCGCGTGGGAACGCAGCCCGTGACGCTCCGCGTCACTGGACGCAGAGCGTCCCGAGAGGCATTCCCACGCTGAGCATGGGAACGATCAGATCGCAGCCTTCGGCAGCTCCTACACGTGTGCGTGTGTTTTTCGCAGCACGATAGGTTTGTTTAAGCAGGCAAATAGACTGGCTAAATAATCAACGAAGCTGATGTTTACTATGGCAAACCCTGAGTGGTTGCCACGGCTTTTTTGATTGATTCTGTGGACATCGAAACATGCCCACGGGAGAACACCATGGCCAGCGCAATCCTTCATTCAGCCAAACGCGGCGCCTACCTGGCCATCGGTCTGTACCTGGCCGTGGTGTTGTTCGTCAGCATTGCTTCGCAGATGGAACACAGCTTCGAAGCGCCGATTCAAGTCGACCACCCCGGCATCCAGTTCGAGGTCCGCTCGCAAGGCGTGATGGTCGACCGGGCCGAACTCGCGGGAGTCGGCGGCGCATGAAAGGCTACAGACTTTGGGTGATCGCCGGTTTGGCGTTCTTCACCAACGGCGCCTCGTTATTAGGCATCGGCCAAGGCTCGGTGGGCGCATTGGCCCGGGCCATAGAGTCCAATCACAACATTGCGCACAACATCGAACGGGCGAACACGCTGGGGCTGATGGCCGGCAATCCGCCGGTAAAAGTCTCGGCGGATTTTCTCGGGCCGTTCGAAGTGGATTGCATGGCGCTCGGCATGTGCAACGCGCTGGCTTAGACGACGCGATTGATCGTTCCCACGCTCCGCGTGGGAATGCAGCCCCGGACGCTCCGCGCCCGATTGGAACGCAGAGCGTCCCTTGAGGCATTCCCGCGCAGAGCGTGGGAACGATCAAGCAGGAAGGTAAGGGTTACTTCCTCATGATCGAGGTGAAGAGTTCGGATTCGAGGAAACGCTGCAACCAGGCCTGTAAGCGAACATAAGGTGTCTGCGCAAACCACTCACGATCGACATGGGCAAACTGCCGAACGAAGGGCAGCAGGGCGATATCCGCCAGGCTCGGATGATCGGCCAGCAGATAATCGCGATCGTTGAGCAGCACTTCCAGCCGCTGCAAATACACCGCGCCTTCAGCCCGATAAACCTCCATCGGCTGCTCGGGATAACGCTCGGCATACTTGTAGCAATTCAACTGCACCTTAAACCCGTGATCATTCGCCTCGATCAATTCAGCAATCCGCGAGTCGCCATCAAGCAACCAACCCTGCGGATCATTCTGCGCCAACGCCCAGCGCATGATCTCCAGGCTCTCATCAATCACCCGCCCACCTGCATCCAGCACCGGCACCGTACCCTTGGGCGAGATCGCCAGCATCTCGGCCGGTTTGGCCTTGAGGCTGACTTCGATGATGGCCACCGGCACACCCGAATAGCGCAACGCCATCCGCGCGCGCATGGCGTACGGGCAGCGGCGGAAGGAATACAGCGTGTTCATTTCACCTCCAGCGTGCTCAAACCGTTGCCTTGACGCTGCACCTGAATCTGCACCGGAATCCGTTCGTGCATTTCCTGCACATGGGAAATCACCGCGACCTTACGGCCCTGCGCCTGCAAGCCATCGAGCGCATCCATGGCCAGTTGCAGCGACTCTGGATCGAGGCTGCCGAAGCCTTCGTCGATAAACAGCGATTCGATCTTCAGCGTACTCGACGCCATCGACGCCAGGCCCAGTGCGAGGGCCAGCGACACCAGGAACGTTTCGCCACCGGACAACGAATGCACCGAGCGCAGTTCGTCGCCCATTTCCGTGTCCATCACCAGCAGGCCGAGCATGCTGCCGCCGCGTTTCAGGCGATAGCGCTTGACCAGTTGGCGCAGTTGCACGTTGGCGTGATGCACCAGCAAATCGAGGTTGTAGGCCTGGGCGATCTTGCGGAAGGTGTCGCCAGTGGCCGAGCCGATCAGGGCACTCAGTCGCGCCCAGCGTTGATACTCGGCGTAGGCTTCGGCGATCTGCTTGGCCAGCGCTTGATTGGCGTTCTGCCGGCGCTGATCTTCAACCTGTTCGGCACGCAGTTCGGCGCATTGTTGCTCGCTGACGCTGAACTGGTTCTGCAAATCGCTCAGGGCCGTGGTCAGTTGCTCGGCATCAAGATTGCCGTTGTGCTGCGCCTGATGATCGAGCAGACGCTGGTCACGCTCCTGCAACAATACCTTGGCCTGTTCGATGGCTTTTTCATTGAGCTGCAAGCGCTGGCGCAATTGCGCGACTTGCTCATCATCGACTCGCAACAAGTCTTCGAGGCCGCCGTCATCCAGCTCCGGATGACGAGCGCGCCAGTCGGCAATCTTGCTCGCCAGATCCTTTTCCTCGCTGTCCAGCGCCTGCAAACGCTGTTGCTGCGCCTTGAGTTCAGCGGCGATCTGCACAATCTGCGTGCGTACGTTTTGCAGATCCTGAGCCGTGCCGGTTTCCGCCGCGCGCGCTTGTTCCACAGCCTGTTCCAGTTGCTGCTGCCAGTGCTCGGCGCTGCTGTGGTCGCCAAGCAATTGCGCAAGCTTCTGCTGGCAGAGTTGCTGCTGCTCGGCCAACGCATTGAACTGTTGCTCAGCCGTTTGCGCTTGCTGGAGGCGGGTCTGCTGACGGTCCTGCTCTTTCTCCAGCGTTTGCTGACGCTGTTGCTGCTCGGTCAGTTCTTCCTTCTGCTGCTCGAGTTGGGCCAGACGCTCGGCGATCTGTCGGTCGAGCTGCATGAAGGTCGCCGCCGGCTCGCGACGCAAGGCCTCAAGGGTCTCGGCCGGCAGCACATTGCCGAACGCCGTCAGTTCCTCGTCGAGACGCTGCCGATCGCTGCTCAATTCGCGCTGCTGATTATTGAGGTTCTGCGCTGCTTGCTGATGTGCGGTTTCGGCCTGACGCAATTGCTGGGTCAGACGCGCGGCATCCTGTTGCAGGGTGAGCAGGGCGCTCTGGCGTTGCTCGTCCTGGGTAATGCTCTGGTTCAGTTGCTCGTTTTGCCGGAGCAGCCAGGCATCGCGCTGGGCGGCGTCCTGATTGAACAACTGCGCGGACAGCGGATGCGCATCGAGGCTGGGCGCCAACGCTTGCTGCTGGGTCGCCAGTTGTTCTTGCTGTTGCAGCAGTTCTTTCTGCTGAGCAATGACGCCACCGACTTCGGCACGCAGCTCGATGAGCTTTTCCTTGAGCTGATCGACCACCTGCTGAGCATTGGCCTGCTCGCTTTCATCATGCCGACCGAGGCTTTGCAGCAGCGCTTCGGGCTGATGATACGGATGCTCGTTGCTACCACAGACCGGGCACGGCTGATCGTCCTGCAACTGCGCGCGCAATTCTTCGACACTGGCACTGCGCGCCAGCCGCTGGCGCTCAAGCAGCTCGCGGGTGACGTTGAGGGTTTGCTCGGCGACGGTCAGCTCGGCTTTGCTTTTCACGCCGTCCTGAGTCAGGCGTTCGCGCTCCTGCTGCGCGCTGAGCTGGCGTTGTTGCAGCTCGCGGCTGCGCTTGTCCAGATCCTGTCGCGTGGTCCACAGGCGCGACAGCTCTTCGAAGGCGCGCAACTGTTTGCGGTTGTCCTGCAACAGCGTGCCAAGGATGCCGATCTGCTCGGCGACAGCGTCGGGTTCGGCGCCGGCCTCTTTGAACAGCA
This sequence comes from Pseudomonas sp., assembly GCF_049300855.1. Lineage (GTDB taxonomy): Bacteria > Pseudomonadota > Gammaproteobacteria > Pseudomonadales > Pseudomonadaceae > Aquipseudomonas. The sequence goes on from NZ_JBAQKH010000003.1 coordinate 65,252, forward strand.
CTTCAAGTTGCTGTTTTTGCGTGGTCAGCTCTGAGGCACTGCGCGCGGCGTTCTCTTCGAGGCTCGCCAGCTCGGCCTGCCCCTTGTTCAGGCGATTGCCGATAAGCATCAACTGTTGCAGGCGATCGCGGTAGGCATTCCACGCGTCGCTCAACGGCGCCAGATGAGTGCTTTGCTCAAGCTCGGCGGCGATGCGTTGCAGGCGCTCGCCGACCTGGGTCTGTTTTTCCAGCAAGGCTTGGATTGCGTTCTGGCCCTCGGTACAAGCTTGCTGCGCATTGGCTTGGGCTTCAGCGCACGCGGCGACTTCTTTGGCCAGGCGGGCGAGGTTACTTTGTTCTTCGAAGGCCTGACGCAACAGCGGCGCGTTTTCCGACTGGCGCTGCTGCGCTTCGCTCAGGGCGACTTTCGCCGCTTGGAGATTCTGCTCCAGTTGTGTCTGACGCTCGGTCAGCTCGCTGTGTTGCTGCGTGTGCGCAGCAATCTGTGCAGCCAACGGCGCCAACAGCGCATCGAGTTCGGTTTTACGCGCGAACTGGTGCCGCTGCGGGCCGAGCTGCTCCAGTCGCGTCAGTTTTACCCGCTCGCCGGCCAGACTTTCCGAATGCTGTTGCGCGCTGTGCAGTTGCTCGGTGGCGGCTTGCTGCGCGTCCTGCAACACCCGCAAATCCTTGAGCCAGGCGTGCTGTTGCTCAAGCTGTTTGAGCTGCGCCTGCTGCAACTTCAATTGCTGTTGCGCAGCATTGAAGCGCTCGTCCAGCTCGGCCCGGGCCTCGGGGGCCAGCGGGGTCACGCCGGTGGCTTGATCCTGCAACAGCTTGTGCGCTTCGCGGGCTTCTTTGGTCTTGTCAAAAGCGCGGCGGCCGAGGCGGGTGTACAGCGCGGTATCGGTGAGTTTTTCCAGCAGTTCGCTGCGGTCGTTGTCGTCCGCTTTGAGGAACGCACTGAACTCGCTCTGCGCCAGCAGCACGGCACGGGTGAACTGTTCGAAGTTCAGGCCGAGCGCGGCTTCCAGTTGCGTTTTGTATTCGCCTTTCTGGCTGGCGAGCAGTTGATCCTGATCGATGTCACGCAGGCTCTGACGACTGGCCTGCAGCTTGCCGCCCGCCTTCTCGCGCGCACGGTTGGCTTCCCAGCGCGCCCGATAGCGACGGCCGTCGACACCGACAAAATCCACTTCGGCATAACCTTCACCGGTGCCGCGACGTAGCAAAGTGCGCGGGTCGCCAGTGGCTATTTCACCGTCAGCATCCGGAACCTTGGCGTCACGGCCGGTATTGTTCAGACGCGGCACGGCGCCGAACAACGCCAGACACAATGCATCGAGCAGGGTGCTTTTACCGGCACCGGTCGGGCCGGTAATCGCAAACAAACCGGCACTGGCCAACGGTTCGGCGGTGAAGTCGATCTCGAACGGGCCGGCCAGCGAGGCGAGGTTCTTCAAGCGAATGGCGAGAATCTTCATGGCTGCTCGCCCTCCAGTTGTACGTCCTGCAGCAGTTCGGCGAAGTCCTTCAGCGTCTGCTCGTCGACCTCGCTGCCATAGTTGTCGAGCCAGGCGCGGCTGAACAATTCCTGTGGCGTGAGTTGGTCGAGTTCGATCAGCGCAGTGCCGTCCTCGGCGCCATCCGCGCCTCGGTTGCCGGCGTATTCAGCGGCAATGCGCACCAGACGCACGGCTTTGCCTTGCAGAGCGCTTTCGACTTGATGGCGCAGATCCGGCTGCGGCTCGTCGAGGGTTACACGCACTTCCAGCCACGGCTGGCGTTGGGTTTCGGCGAGCAGGTCGATGTTCGGCAGGTCGGCCAGTTGCAGCAGGATTTCGGCCAGCGGTGCCGGGCCGATGCGCTGCAGGTTGACCGAACGCGGAATCAGTTTCGGCTCGACGCTGACCAGGGTTTCGCCATCGAGGGTGACGTCGAGAATCTGGTGCTGGTAGCCAGTCTCCGAGAACGACAACGGAATCGGTGAACCGCTATAGCGAATGCGCTCCTCACCGTTGACCTTCTGCGGTTTGTGCAAATGGCCGAGGGCGACGTAACTGATGCTCGGCCCGAACAGGCTGGCGGGCAGGGCTTCAGCGTTGCCGATGATCAGGCTGCGTTCGGAGTCTTCCGACACCGAACCGCCAGCCATGTGCGCGTGGCTGATGGCGATCAGCGCCTGACCGGGTTTGCGCTTGGCGTTCGCCGCTTCGATCAGCCACTCATGCACCTGACCGATGCCACGCAAATAGTTGTCGCCCAGATGCGCGCCAGTCACCTCCGCCGGGCGCAGGAATGGCAGCGCCAGACACCACGCGGCAATTTCGCCTTGGGCATTTGGCAGTGGCAACAGCAAGCGGTCGGCATCCAGTTGCCCGTCATCCAGCCACAGCACCCGACCCAGCGCGTGGGTGCGCAAACGGCGCATCAACGGCGCGGGCAGTTCGATCCGCGAGCCGGAATCGTGGTTGCCGGCAATCATCACGATGGTCAGCAATGGCTGCTGTTCGTGGGCGCTGACGATGAAATCGTAGAGGCGTTCCTGGGCTTTGACCGGTGGGTTGACCGTGTCAAAGATGTCCCCGGCAATCAGCAGCACATCCGGCTGCGCCAGTTGCAGTTGGCGCAGCAGCCATTCGAGAAAACAGGCGTGCTCGAAATCGCGCTCCTGGCCATGCAGGTTTTGCCCAAGGTGCCAGTCGGAGGTGTGGAACAGACGCAAGGTGGACTCCGCAACAATTAAAGAGGTGATGGCCGCAGGTGAAATGAGGGCGGCGAAAGAGGGGAGAGTTTACAGATTATTGCGGTGGGAGGGCTTGTTGTGCGGGTGAGCGACGACTCACGAGGACGCGTTTCAATTAATACCGCTCATCGGAAGAGATGTCTCGGTCTATTCATAAATTGACGTCAAAATAGTGGCCATCTAATATCGCGCCACTATTTTGATACTAGTGCGCTGCTACAAGGGACTCAACCGAGGTTTAGCGATCTGCCTGTGATCGACTTTGTCATTACATCACCTCCCTTTGCCCTTTTTTTACGCTGATCGGCGTCAACGTTCGCCTGTCAGGAAGTACTGCACTCGCCGTCAATCCGACTATCGCCGCCCGTTGCAATGAGATTTACGACATGGACGTTCGCCAATACGCCTTTCTTGCCCGTCAGCCTGCTGCTGCCGTAAAAAAACGCGAGTCTTTCCTCGGCATGCCCAAGCGCGGGCTGGCGTTTCTGCTGGCCAACGTGATGTTCTGGCAACCGATGTGGGCGCAGGCCGACGGCATCGTGGTGGCCAACCCGAATACCTCGCTGGATCGCGCCGGCAATGGCGTGCCAATCATCAACATTGCCACGCCCAATGCCAGCGGGCTGTCGCATAACCAGTTCCACGACTACAACGTCGGTGCGCAGGGGCTGATTCTCAACAACGGTTCGACGCAGAATAATCTGACGCAGTTGGGCGGCCACATCATCGACAACCCGAACCTGAAAAACAGCGGTTCGGCACAGGCGATTCTCAACGAAGTCATCAGCGGTAATCCAAGCCAGTTGCGCGGCTACACCGAAGTGGCGGGGCAGTCGGCGCGGGTCATTGTTGCCAACCCTTACGGCATTACCTGTAATGGCTGCGGTTTCATCAACTCGCCGCGCGTGACCCTGACCACCGGTAAACCGGTGCTCGACAACGGTCGGCTGGATCGTTTTCAGGTCGATCAGGGCTCGGTGGCCATCGAAGGCGCGGGCCTTAACGCGACCAACGTCGATCGTTTCGAAATCATCACCCGTAGCGCAAAAATCAATGCCGAGATTCAGGCGCAGAATCTGACGATTGTCGCCGGTCGCAACGACGTCAACGCACAAACCCTTAACGCCACCGCGCGCGCCGACGACGGCAGCAGCAAACCGCAACTGGCCATCGACTCTTCAGCGCTGGGCGGCATGTACGCAGGCGCGATCAAAC
>NZ_JBAQKH010000004.1:0-60457 GCF_049300855.1 Pseudomonas sp.
CCCACAGGGGGTGTGCTTAGGCCGGTGGTTCGAGGTTATCCAGCACCCGATTCACTGCCAGCTCACCGAGCATGATCAACTGGGCAATCCCCAACAACGCCCGGCGCTGCGGTGCGGGCAACAGGTGAGCGACGTCCTGGGCGATGGTTTTGGCCGAGGCGAGTGTTTCGCTGGCATCGGTCAGCAGTTCTTCGTTTTTGGTGTCAGCGGTTACGGCGTACATGCCACGGGTTCTGCGTGGGGGTGGCGTGGGGGTGGCGTGGAGCCGGGTGGCAGGAGGTAATGGTCGAGGGCGCGGTCGGCGGCTTCGTGGAGCTTTCGGGAATCGATGGATTCGTAGGGGGACGTGGGGTCGATGTCTGGCGGGTTGGGCGTGACTTTGAACATGGTGAATCTCCTTTTTAGAGCCGGGATCACCACGTCCTGTCGCTAAACAGGATGGGTGGCGACCGTATGCAGGTTAGCGAACCGGTAAAAAGGCAACCCGGTAGACCCGAAGGTCTCCCGCATACAGCCGCCATAGCGAAGTGCAGACGATAGCCTGCAACGAAGCATGGAGCGCTGATGCACTTTTTTTGGTCCGAGTCGCTAAACCCGATCGCTGAGTTTTCAGCGACCACCAAACGATAGAGACCCGACCACAAGCGAACAAGCCGACGGATTCTGGCGTAGCTGTAGGCAAAGGCGCAAGGTTGCGTAGCCTGAAAGAGTGTCTGAGGGTGTTGCTTAAACGGCGATGTTTAAACCACCGAAAATCTAGGGATCACAGCGAGCCAATGTGGGAGCGAGCCTGCTCGCGAAGGCGTCGGGTCAGCCAACAGATGTTTTGAATGACACACCGCTTTCGCGAGCAGGCTGGCCCTGAACTGTGCAGGCCCAGTTCGAATGGATAGGCACATAACACGTTCAGCGATTTACCCAGACCTATGGCAGTAAATGATCACTGAAGATAACGCCGTTGGCTGATGACAACGTGCGAGTCCCCAGATCGATACGCAGATACAGAAAAGCCTCAGCCCCCAACTGCGTGGCGACTTCACCGTGTTTCCAGAACTCAGGAGCCGGATCACTGCCGCGCACCAGCACCCCACTGCAAAAATACGCCGGGTTAGCGCCCACGCATTCTGCCGTGGTGTTCTGATAACGACTGTTGAGCAACTGCGCGGTTTCCAGGCCGGTCGCGGCCTGACTTGAACTGACTGCGAGCACAAGAGCCAACAAAAAAGCTGTGAGCCTTGGAATTATTGGGCTCATACGGGCCTGCCTGACGTCGAGCGGGAATCAATCATCACGCATGGAACTCGGCAAAAACGGAATCTTGTTGCTCAACATCCGCATGCTGGTGTCCGACAGCGCCTGATCTTGTGGGTCATAGGAAAATACCGAGCCGGGTGCGGCGGTAAAAAGCACGCGCACGATGGGAATGAAGCGACCGGTCACCTCGAAGTAATCACGTTGTATGAATCGAGCGCCGGCTAGGCCATCACCGGCAATATGCGAAGGCGTAATGATGGTGAAAGCTTCCAAAGGGAGCTTTTGCGGATCGTCTTCCGACCAGGCCGCGACAATCAGCTCGTTCCAGCCGTACGGGTCTCTGGCGTCAGCACGAACCGTGGTCGCCAGTTCGAACATCCTGGCCTCGGTATTGAACGCGCAGCTTCTCAACGGGGTACTTGCAAAGCGTTCAATCCATCCCTCGCGGGTGTCGATACCCAACTCTTCACACTGACCGCCATGGGTTCGACAGATGTCGGCAGAGCCGCCGGTGCCAGCATCAAAGGGATAGAGGCAGCGAACCGTCAGCGGTTTACCGGTGGGCGCAAAAGACTCGCGAGTGATGAAACCCTGAGGTTTGTAAGTCTTGGCGATCAACGCGCCGTCGGTAATGTAAGTGAAGGAAACACCATTGCCGTTAACCGACGAAGGACTGGGGTTCCAGGAATGAAATGCCGTTGAAACATCCGTTGAGCGGATCAACACGCCGGTGCAATTGAACGCCGCGGTGCTGCCACGGCATTCGCGTACTTTCTCGATCGAACGCGCATTCAACCTGGCTGCCACCTGATAACCGATATACAACTGATCGTCCTGATTGAACCCGAACACTGCCTGCGGCGGCTGGTTCAGATCCATGCGCAGGATCGGTAGCCACTCACCGGTGGCAGCGAAATAATCGCGCTGATCTTTCTGCGCGCCGAGCAGCGACTGACTCTGGTTGACGTCGTAGAACAAGCCGAGTAATGGCAGTTGTTCAGGGGTTTGTTCGTTCCAGTTCCCGACTAGCAGCAGCGTCGGTTGAGCGGCCCATTGCGCATCAATCTGCTGGTGTGCGAGCAGACTGGCCATGAACTGGGCAGGATCACGGCTACTTAGCGAACATTGCCCGGCGGCTTGCTGACCTTCCTGTTGAAAATGCGCGAGCCATCCTTGTACGTCGGTGACACCCAGACCGCTGCACGAACTGACGTCCTGCAAGTGCTGTACCGCAGCAACCCAGCCACATCCCGAGTCAGGTCGCGTGCTTTGCACTGGAAATTCGAAGGGGTAGGCACACAGCACATCAAGCGGCTTGCCTTGACCAATGGCAGTGAAGGCATCACTGAAGATCAACCCATTGGGCTGTCCGAGCGTGCGCGTGTCGAGATCGGCCCGCAGATAGTTGAAAGCCTGCGCCCCCAGTTGAACGGATGCTTCGCTGTGTTTCCAGAACTCCTGTGTACCTTGAGTACCGCGTATCAACACCCCACTGCAAAAATACGCCGGGTTGGCGCCTGCGCATTCTGCCGTGGTGTTCTGATAGTGCCTGTTGAGCAACTGCGCGGTTTCCGGGCCGGTTGCGGCGAGGGAAATATCAAAGTGCGCGAGCGCTACCAGAAAAACGAGCAAGCTATTAATTTTCATCAGGGCCAGAGTCCTTTTGCGACGAGACTGGCGGTCGCGGCGTTATGCCTCGGACCAGGGTTTGAGTTGAGGTGTCCTGAACCGTCTTATCCCCCACTTCAAATACAAAAGGTCGGCTATCTGCACTGGCCAGATTCAATCGTATAACGGGTAAAAACGCATGGGTTTGCGTGAAATAGTCACGCTGGATGAATTGCGCATTGGCCAATCCCGGACTGCTTCCCGACACATAGAAAAAGGCTTCAAGGGGCACTAAACCCGCTGACGCATCTGCACCTCGAACCAACACGCCATTGCAGTGAAATCCGGGCTTTTCGCGCAGGCAACCCGAAGCCGTATCGGCGAAGCGTGCATTCATGTTGGCGGCAATCCGATAACCGATATACAACTGATCCTGCAGATTGAAACCGAATACGGCATCCGGTGGTTCGCTCAGGTTCATGCGCAGGATCGGCAGCCACTCACCCGTGGCAATGAAGTAATCACGCTGATCTTTCTGCGCGCCGAGTAACGCCCCGGGTTGCGTCACGTCGTAATACAGGCCTTGAACCGGCAACAGTCCGGGTGCATCGGGATCCCAGTTTTTGATCTGCACCTTGTTCGGTCTGGCCGACCAGCTATCGTCGATGCCTTGGTGCGCCAGCAGGCTAGCCTTGAATTGTGCCGGGTCAAGGCTGCTCAACGAGCATTGCTTTTCGGGTAACTGCCCTTGTTGTTGAAAGTGCGCCAACCAGGCTGGCGCATCGCTGACGCCAACGTCGGCACAAGAACTGACGTCTTGCAGGTGCTGTGTGGCTGACAGGGCAGCGCAACCGAAGTTTGCGCGGGTAGCCGTCGATGGGAAAGCGAATGGGTAGGCACACAACACCTCCAGCGAAAGACCATTCCCGATGGCTGTGAATGAATCGCTGAACACTACCCCGTTCGCCCCAGGCACCGTACGCATCCCCAGATCGTTACGCAGATAAACAAAACTTACCGCCCCCAGTTTTTGGGCAACCTCCCCGTACTTCCAGAATTTGGCCGTCGGATTGCTCCCACGCACCAGCACCCCGCTGCAAAAATACGCCGGGTTAGCGCCTGCGCATTCTGCCGTGGTGTTCTGATAACGCTTGTTGAGCAACTGCGCGGTTTCCGGGCCGGTGGCGGCGAGAACCGGACCGCTGAGCAACAGCAATGCCAATAGGTATCGGGTTATCTGCGTCCGTGCGCTTTGCATGGTTTCTACCCCCTGCCCTCTTGACGCTTCGCTTGGGTCGCGCTAACCCCAAGGACTTGCCAATACGTGTCCTTGTTGTGCGCACTGGCATTGTCATTGACCGAATCGCCGTTCAGGTCATAGGTCCAAGCGGTGCCGGCTCCCAATTCATCGCCGGTCCACACGGGATAATTCAGCCACTCAAGGTATTCGGCCACAGGGCCGGCGTCGGGAAAGTACAGCGTCCACATGCGTTTGATCCGGGACAGCGTGACCGGCTGCAATTTTGCTGTTTCACAGAGTCTGAGCATCCCTTGCCAATCCGCGCGGTCGGTGAGGAAATGCACTTCAACAATCCCCTTGACCGTCAACGGGTAGGTTCGGGTCTGGCTCTGGCTGTCGGTGGCGCTGATCGCACAGTCGCCATTGCGTCGGGCGCTGACTTCGCCCGTCTGCTCATCGACACTGGCAATGGCCGGATCGCTGCTGGTGTATTGATAGGGGCCACTCCCCCACTGCGCCAGTCGCGTCATTCGGGCGGCGGCGGGTAACTTGACCGGCGGTTTGTCTACTGACACCACGTGATTATGTGCGCTCAGATCGAGGGTCGCTTTCGCGTCAAAGCCCGACTGCAATACGAGCTCCAGTGGCTGCGAATCCACCAGATCGCCGCCAACAAACTGCACTTGGTAACGAACAAGTACGATGTCTTTCGCGTTGGCGATCAGCGCACTGCCGGGCACGGTAAATGTGACGTCTTTGCCAACAGCGGTCGAACCAATCGGGATGTCATCGGTGTATTCCTCACCAACGACCTCACCAACAAACAGATACACATAGTCACGGTAGGCCATGTCGTCATAAGGTTTGATTCTGACTGTCACGCCTTTGGTCGGAATGTCTGCAGGATCAAGTACATCGCCGGGCGCTTCGTCTACAGACGGTTTGAGCGGGGTGTTTGTTGTTTTGTGCATGGCGACACCTCACACGGCGCTCTGTCGAGCACCGTATTTCGGGGTTGAAGGAAGGCTCAATAGCAGGCGTTCAACGCCCGATATTCAGCTCGGCCCAGCGACTGGCCAGAAGTGCCCGGCCTCTGGAGGTCGGGGTAGCGTGATAAGACACCTTGCCCCTCAGCCGCTCCTGTACGGCGCTGCTGTCCCCGCCGCCAGCAGGATGCCCCCAAGTCACGACTCGACCATCAGCGGTGAGCGCGGTAAACCCGTGAGTGTTGTCGTAAAGCGCTTGTACCTGAGTCAGCTCAGTGACGACCGTCGAGGTATCGCCACCTACGGTCGCATCCCCCCAGGCGACCACTGTGCCGTTCTTGCGCAACGCGGCAAAAGCCATGGAGGAACCACACACCTGAACAATGTCATCGAGCGCCGCGATTTCGGCAGGCACCAGACCACCCTCCGCGGGAGTGCCCCACGCCACTACATGACCGTTGCCTCGGCGTGCTGCGAATGCGCGCCAGGTGGAACTGACCTCGACAATGTCCGTGAGCCCGCCAATCAGCGAGTCAATCGTCCCGCCGTACGCAGCCGTCCCCCACGCCACGACCTGCCCGGTGGCACGCCGTGCGGTGAAAGCCTGCGCGTTGGCACAACTCAATTCGATGATGTCGGTCAGGGACGCAATCTCGGCCGGCACAGAGCCGCCGTAGGTCGCGTGGCCCCAGCCGACAATCCGGCCATTGCCACGATGTGCGGCAAAGGCGCCATAGCTGCCGATCAAATTATCGATATCGGTCAAGCCTGCAATCTCACCCGGAACCACCCCACCATTTTCCGCCAGGCCCCAGGCCACAACATTCCCGGCGGCTCGTATTGCTGCAAAAGCCTGACCCGCCGCCACCACGCGAGCAATATCCGTCAGTGCGCTGATTTCTGCAGGAACACTACCTCCATCGGCGGCTGTGCCCCAGGCAAACACCTGCCCGGTAGTCTTCAACCCGGTGAACGCGGTCGCATTACCGATGACTTCGACAAAACCCAGCGGATCTATACCGGTCATGCTTCCGCCCTCGTCGGCGGTTCCCCAGGCGACAACTGCGCTATTGGCGCGGCGAGCCGCATAAGCACTGCGCGTGCAGCTCACCTCAACGATGTCATCCATAGTGATGATGGTGGGAGGAATATTGGCGCCGTACTCAGCGTTGCCCCAACCAGCGACATCCCCGACATCTCGGTGAGCGACGAAAGCCGCGAAACCTGTGACCGTGGTATCGATCCCGTTGCCAATAATGTTGGCTGAGTTGAGCGTGACCAGATCATCCGCCGTGCGCACTTGCAGCGGCTGCTGCGGTGAGGTGTCGCGCCAGGTGGCAGCGGTCATCCACTCTGTGTCCGAAGCGTACTTCCACTGCGCTTGCAGCGGCTGCCCCGTGGTGGCGTTGAATGCGCTCAGTACACGAGTGGCACTGGATGCGCGATAAGTACTGCGGTTATAACGGGCGCCCATAATCTTCAGGGTACCGCTGCCAATGACCCGGCGAACATCGTAAACCGTCGGCACCGACGGGCCATCGGTCCCTCCCGCCTTGCGCTTGACCTCATAACTCAACGCGATGCTGTCATCGAGGTTGGCGCTGATCACCGCGTGGGCCGCCTTGATCACGCTGAGTTCTTTGTCGGCCTCTGCTGCCAGAACCGTGTGGGTGTAAGGGGTGGTGGTTTTGCCGACCACGGTCACGGTGATTTCATCGTCGGTCTTCAGTTGAGCCGTCGCCGGGATCACCACCGTTGCGCCGTTGGGGTAGACGTCGTCCGGGTTCAACTGATCTTTCTGCGAACCCGTGGCCTCCCTGAAGGTGGCTACCGGTAGACGGAACTCTTGCGCTTGCACGTCAAAGTCATAAGGTTTGCCGTCTGCCTCGCCGCCGTCAAACAACTCGACCCGATAATCGACAGTCACTTTTTTGTTCACGCTGGCCTGCACGATTGGCGGACCAACAATGAACTCGATCGGTTTGCCCTTGTTATTGCTACTGACCACTTTGTCATCAGTGTGATTGACCACTCCGTCCGATGATGCCCAGGTCATATAGAAGTGATCGCCGGCATTCTCGGGGTCATTGGCCGGTATCTCGACGGTCGCTCCGTCCGGAGCATTGGCCGGATCGAGAATGTCATCGAGCGCCTGCACTACGCGGGCCGGATCCAGCAATTGCGTGGACTCGCCGACGGAGAACACCAGCGGGTTGGAATAACTGATCGTGTCGGTTTCTTTACGCCAGATTTCGTAACTGGCCGTGATCGTGGCACCGCGATTTGGCTCGATATGCTCGGCAACAAACTTCTCGCTGAGTCGGAATGGCACGTCGCTGTTCTCGTTGAGCGCAGTAATGTCGATGAAGTCGCTGGTCTTGCCTGATTGTTTCCCCTCCCATTTGTAAGTCACCTTATCGCCGCGTTTCGTCGGCGTGACGATGGGTTTGGGAACGGTGAGCCGACCAACGCCGTTGGGTAAATCATCAGGCTCCAGTGAGCCATTGTTTTCGCCCAGCACGATCGGTTTGACCAACTCGAATTTCGGCTCGCCCACGTTCAGCGATGTCGCGGGACGCGACACACGCCTGACAATGTCGCCGTTCCCATCCACACTCAGATGGACGTATGACAGCACCAGCGTTCCGCCCTCAATGGACTTCAAGTGCAAGCCTTCGACAGTGAGGAAAAAACCGATCGGGTCGACGATTTCCTCCCGGCTCGGTATATACCTTTCGAATTCCGGGATATAGACACTGCCATCCGGACGTTTACCGAACCACACCAGTTCAAACGCATCGCCATGGTTGAACAGCGGATTAAAGCGAATCAGAATCCGGGTACGTGCCAGGTCAGGATCAATAGCGCCCTGGTTTTCATCTTCTGCAACAGGGGCGTCCAGGCGCGTGGCCTCACCTTTGACTTGTACGAACTGGCCTTTGGATTGCAGCGGATCGGCAATCCCCTCGCGCTCGACCTCATAAGAAAAAATCACCTGGGTTGCGACAAGCCTGCGCAGATCCGCATTCTCAAACTCGAACTCATAGGTGTGGGGGAGATTGTCCACCTCCTGCTTCGGCGCAGTGAATGTGACGGCTTCGCCATCGGCGGTGGTACCGCTGACTTTTACTTCAATCCAGTCCTGATGTTTGAATTCGCTCGAGGTTGCCCAGACCTGAACGACGACGTTTTTATCACCCAACCGGTCAAGGTCGAGAACATTGTTGAGCGCATCCTTGACAATAGGGGCAACCAGCCGGTTGGTGTTGAGCGAAACCCTGATCCGGGTTTCTTTACACCAGTCCTCCGAGTAGTTGTGGACGATATCGCGCACGCGAAAGCTCACGGCCAAGCCCACCGCATCGGTATCACCTGCTTTTTCTATAATCGCCCGCTTGACGTAAATCGTGATGGGATTGTTCACCGGATCACTGATTTGCTCCGCCGTCACCGGGTGGCCCCAGATAAAAATGCCACCCCAACTGATCTGAGGCTGGTCGCCCACGGCAATCTCAGGATAGGGTTCGCCGCTACCGGATGCGTTTCGAATGACGATAGGCACACCCGCTTTCGGCGCATCCGGATTATCCTCATCATCCGGATCCACCGGAATGTTGTCGCTGTCCACTCCACCAGAGACAAATTCCGGCGGGATGAACATGAACAGATTGGAATGCCCCGGCCCCTCCTCCGTATCCTGTCCGCCGGGAATTTCCAGCTTGACGAAAATTTTCAATGGCGGCGTGTACGTCTCGGCGGGATCCAGGCCAAGTCGCTTTACCCAATAGCTGATTTCATGGGAGCCCGAAGTGAGATGCCGCGGAGCAACGAACAGAGTCGCACGCTGATCGGCTTCTGATGCATCACGAATGGTGTACCGATCCACCTCGTCAGAGTCTTTGGTAAGCACCACCAGGTCGCCTTTATTCTTGGTCGTCCATGGGCTGAGGTAGACCTGCAATCCATCGTCCGGATAGATCCCTTGCGCCGCAGCGCGATTGATCCCCCACTCCCCCGAGGGAAGAATGGGAAGCGTACGACCGGTAATATCCGGCTCAGCAAGTGCCAGCGTTGCGATCTGTTTTTTGAGTTTTAAAAGCATGACAAAACACTCCTGCCGAGGGATCGGGCGACGGAGTGATTAAAGGCTGGGAAATCGACAATCGTCACCTGTCAGATCTGACAGGTGAAGAGCAGTTTCCGACGAACGGCGAGATGACAAGGGTGGAAAATCCGTGAAAGTTCGCAGCCCTGCCCCGCGAATTCAGGCCTTGCTTTCGAAGCGCTCGGCCGGGGGGATATCCAGCGGCGCCGCCATGAACTGGCTGATTCGTGAGCGCAACCATTTTTCCGCCGGGTCGTTGTCATGCACCCCGCTCCACGCCATCGACAATTGCGCCGCATCAATCGGGAACGGTGGGTCTTCGGCGCGCAGGGCGCAGCCTTCAACCAAGGCGCAGGCGGCGTAATCCGGTACGGTGGCGATCATTTCCGTACCGGCGAGCAAGGCGCGCAAGCCGCTGAATTGCGGCACGCCGAGGACCACGCGGCGACTGCGCCCGACCTTGGCCAGGTCCATGTCGATATTGCCGCTCAAGTCGCCGGAGAACGACACCATCGCATGTGGGCGCTCGCAGTATTCGTCCAGTGTCAGCGGCCCCGGACGGTCATCGCCGCGCAGGACTTTGCAGGGAATGTCGCGCAGTTTCTTGCGTTTGGCGTTGGCCGGCAGATCGGTGGTGTAGCTGACGCCCACCGAGATTTCCCCCGACGCCAACAGCGCCGGCATCAGCAGGTAATTGGCGCGGCGCACTACCACGACAATGCCCGGCGCCTCTTGCTGAAGCTGGCGCAGCAGCGGTGGGAACAGACCGAATTCGGCGTCGTCCGACAGGCCGATGCGGAACACCTCGCAACTGCTCGCCGGTTCGAATTCCTTGGCCCGGCTGACCGCACCGGAGATGACATCCATCGCCGGTTGCAGCTCCTTGAGAATGGCCAGCGCGCGGGCCGTCGGTTCCATACTGCGGCCGTTGCGCAACAGCAGCGGATCATCAAACAGATCGCGCAACCGGCCCAGCGCCGCGCTGACCGCAGGCTGGCCCATGAACAGTTTTTCGGCGACGCGGGTCAGGTTCTTTTCGAACATCAACGCTTCGAAAATCACCAGCAGGTTCATGTCGACGCGACGCAGATCGTTACGGTTCATGGGCGCTTTCCTTCGATGGCCAACCAGACGCAAGTGCTACGCACTTTACGTGATCAACGGGGGTTTTAGCTCAAGCTGTTAAGCAAATTAACAACGATTAACTCGTCAGCCTCACCCCTCGGCCCAACAATGAATCCCTCTGCGTAGCGTTGTTTTTTGACCTGGGGGAACGCGCCGACCGTGCCTTCCCCACCGACACGGACCTTGGCCATGGCTCACTTGCAACCCACCGTCGCCCTCGCCCCTGCCAGCGAACCGCGCAAGAGCGGCATTGGCGGGCTCAGCCCGCAACGCGAACGGCAGGTCAAACAACTGATTCTCGAACGCCTGGGTGAAAGCCTGGAAGTCACCGAACTGGCCCGCGCCTGCTCGCTGTCGCGCAGCCATTTTTCCCGCGCCTTCAAATGCAGCACCGGGGTGTCGCCGCAGGACTGGATTCGCAGCCAGCGCATCGCGCGAGCCAAGTTGTTGATCCAGCACACCGACCTGAGCCTGACGCAGATCAGCCTGGAATGCGGCTTCTGCGATCAGGCGCATTTCTGCCATATGTTCACCCGTAGCGAAGGCATCAATCCGTTTGCCTGGCGCTGCCAGATCATGCGTGAACCGAACATTCACCGTGCACCACCCGCCGTGTTTTGACCTGGATGCCCGCAGCCCCCGTTGCACTGACGCTCAAACCTGAGGATTATGCCGGGACACCCCGGAATAGAAGGCCTGCGCACGCGCCCGGCCCTACTCCGCTCTGTCCGTCGCAGCACCGCAGGAGTGAGCTGTTGAGTCTTTCCCCGAATCAGGCCCTCGGTTTTGGCCCCTATCGGATTCATCCCGGTCAACGACGGGTGCTCGAAGGCGAGCAGCCGTTGCGCCTGGGCCGGCGGGCGATGGATATCCTCCTGATTCTGCTGGCGCATGCCGGCGAAGTGGTGAGCAAGCAGCAACTGATGGCCGGGGTCTGGCCGGACAGCGTGGTCGAGGACATCAACCTGCGAGTGCACATGGCGGCACTGCGCAAAGCGCTCGGTGACGGTCAGGCTGGCCAGCGTTACATCATCACCGTGGCGCAACGGGGCTACAGTTTCGTCGCCCCGGTTTTACCGCAATCCATGGAGGAGCGTCCTGTGGGCGATGCTGGCGGTCGGCACAATTTGCCCTTGCGGCGCACGCGGATGATCGGTCGCCAGGCCATCGTCGATAGCCTGATGACGCAGTTGCCGCGCCGACGCTGCATCACCTTGGTCGGCCCCGGCGGAATCGGCAAAACCACGGTGGCCTTGCGCGTGGCCGAGCAATTGATCGGACAGTACCGCGACGGCATTCGGCTGGTGGACCTGGCACCGCTCAACGATCCGCGGTTGATTTACTCGCACCTGGCTGCGCTGCTCGATCTGGCATTACTCGAGGGCGATCCACTGGCGGCGCTGGTCAATGGCCTGCAACAGCGGCAAATGCTGTTGCTGCTCGACAACTGCGAACACCTGATCGATGCCGTCGCGGCGCTCAGCGAAAGTATCCTGCGCGGGGCACCGAAGGTGCATATCCTCGCCACCAGCCGCGAGAGTCTGCGCGCAGAAGGCGAATTCGTGCAGCGTCTGGATTCCCTTGAATATCCGTCGATGCCGGCGATATTGAATCGCGAGCAAGCGCTGAGCTTCTCGGCGCTGCAACTGTTCATCGAACGGGCCACGGCCGCGCAGGAAAGCTTTGAACTGAGCGACGCACAGTTGCCACAAGCGATCGAGATCTGCCACCGACTCGACGGTATTCCTCTAGCGCTGGAGCTGGCGGCAGCGCAGGTCGCCGAACTGGGCCTGGAAGGTTTGCTGAGCCAACTGCAGGGCCGTTTGCCACCGCTGGCAGCGGGTAATCAAAACAGTCTTGAGCGCCATCTCACCCTGCGCGCCACGCTGGACTGGAGTTTCAATCTGCTCGACGGTTGCGAGCAGACCTGCCTGCGCCGTTTGGGCGTGTTTCGCGGTGGTTTTACCCTGGAGTCGGCAGCGGCAGTTATTGTCGGCCAACAGATCGACCCCGGTGTGGTGTTTGTGGCGATCACGCAACTGGTGGCCAAATCCCTGCTCAGCGTCGAGGTCGGTGATGAAGAGGTGTTCTATCGCCTGCTCGACACGACCCGCCGTTATGCCCTGGAAAAACTCGAGCACGCCGCCGAATGCGACGACACCCGCGAACGGCACGCTGAACGCTGCCTGGCCTTGATGCAACAAGCGCAAAACGATTGGGAAAACACGCCGACACTGTTGTGGATCGAACGTTATGCGCGAGGCCTGGAAGATCTGCGCGCGGCGCTGGACTGGAGCTTGAACGGTGTCGGCCCCGGTGGTTTGGGGATTCGCCTGGCGGCAGCGTCGGCGCCTGTGTGGCAAGAGTTGTCATTGCTCAAGGAGTACGGCGGCTATGTGCGCCGGGCATTGAGCCTGTTCGATGAACTCGGCGACCCCTGCGTGCGCCTGAAAGTCGCCCTGAAACTGGCGCTTGGCAGTGCCTGCTATCACACCTGGGGTGGCACGGCGGAAACCATCGAAGCTTTCGCCGAAGCTCGCCAGTTGGCCGGCGAGCACGACGACGTCGCCGGGCAATTGCGCGCCGTGTCCGGACACATGGCAGTCAACCTCAGTTGCGGGCACTACCGCATGGCGCTGGCCCAGAGTGAACAGTTCGACCGCCTCGGCCTGCACGGCGATCCACTGTTGTCACTGAGTACCCACCGCTTGCGGGTATTGGCCCTGCACTATGCCGGGGATCAGCCACAGGCGCGCATTCACGCCGAACAAGTGCTGCAGCGCATGGCGCACAGCGGTCATGTCAACCGTTTCACGCACGGCTTTGGCGTGCAATACGACCAGAGCGTCGCGTCGCTGACGGTGCTGGCGCGGGTGCTGTGGATGCAGGGATTGCCGGAGCAAGCGTGGCGCACGGCGCGGCAGGCTCTGGATATTGCCGTGCAGATCGACCATGGCACTTCGATTTGCTACACCTTGGCATTGGCCAGTTGCCTGATCGCTCATTACAACGGCGATCAGCAGAATGCCCGGGCATTGTTGCAGTTGTTGCTGGCGCAATCGCAGAAGCATTCGGTGCTGTTGTTCAACACGTGGGCCCGGCATTACGCGCAGGTGATCGACGTGCAAGCCAGTGCGCCAGTGCCCAAGGACAGCAGCGGGCTGATTCGGGAAATCATGGTGACGCTGGATGGCCGTTTTATGGATGACGCGCTGCTTGAGCGGGCGCTGAGTGGTGATGCCGGGTGGAGCACGGCGGAGATTTTGCGGGCGCGGGCGGATGCGCTGTTGAATGGAGAGATGGTTGGTCTGAACGGGCCCCTTCGCGAGCAAGCTCGCTCCCACACTGATTCTGAGTTCACCACAATCCCCGGTGGGAGCGAGCCTGCTCGCGAAGAGGCCCTCAAGGAAGCCGAAGCACTCCTGCAACAATCCCTGACCATCGCCCGCGCGCAAGGCGCGCTTGCCTGGGAACTGCGCAGCGCCACGTCACTGGCGCAACTCTGGCAGCGCCAATCACGCTGCGCCGAGGCGCTGGATTTGCTCACCCCGATCTATCAACGTTTCACCGAGGGTTACGCGACCCCGGACTTGCGCAAGGTGCGCTTGCTGATCGACGAATTACGCGAGCACGTGCACGCCTGAGGCTCGGCGAATCCGGTTGATGTAACGTGCATGCCGGCGCTCAAGATCGATCCCTTCACCGCTACGCTCAAGCTGCTCGCGGGCATAGCATCGGGTGGTATTGAGCATGCGGTATCGGCCGGCACGGCTGCCCCGCTCCACCGTCAGCAATGACTTGTGCGCCAGGCTTTCGATAATCGCGGCAAGCCGTGACGAAGCCAGTTGCGGGCAACTGATCACCGCCAGCGCCGCTTCCAGCGTGAACGCCATTTTGAACACCGATAAACGTTGCAGCGCGCGTTGTTCCTGCTCGCTCAAACGCTGATAGCTCCAGTCGAGTGCCGCCTGCATCGATTGGTGTCGCGCTACCGCGGTGCGCCGGCCATGGCTGAGCACTTGCAGACCGTGGCTCATCTGCGCGTGCAAGCCGACCAACGCCAGTGCATCAATCTGCGCCGCCGCCAGCTCGATCGCCAGCGGTAAACCGTCGAGTTGGCGACAGATCTGAAGGACAGCGTTGACATCCTGCTCGCGCAAATGGAAATCATGTTGTCGAGCCCGCGCACGGCTGACAAACAACTGCACCGCAGAATGGCCCATGGCTTCAGTGAGGCAATCGCCTGCCGAGCGTTTTGGCAGGGTCAGCGGTGGCACGCACTTAAGGGTTTCCAGACTGACCTGCAAGGCCTCGCGGCTGGTGGCGAGAATCGACAGTCGGGGAGCGGCCTCGAGCAACGTTTCAACCACTGCTCTGCAGGCATCGCGACGGTGGTCAGCGTTATCCAGCAGCAGCAACGCATGGCGAGTCGACAGTCCGGGCAAATCGCTTTCGAGGGTGCGCAGCACATGATCGAGCAGCGGTGTGTCGTCGTCGATCAAGCTCAGATCAATCTGCCACACGCCATCTCTGTAGTACTGCAACAGCAATTCCGCCACCCGCAACGCGACAGTGGATTTACCCACCCCGGCCGCCCCCGTGACGGTCATCAGCCGGCACAGCGGCATTTGTCGCACCAACCCGCCAACCAGCGAGTCACGACCGGTGACCGAGGTCAGTCGAGCTGGCAAATTATGCAGCGGCGTTTGCAAACCCTCGAAGACCACTTGCGCGGCGCTGTCGCAACGCACCGGGGCAATAAAGCTGTATCCGCATTGCGGCACGTTGACGATGTAGCGCTGGCCGTTTTCACCATCACCCAATGCGCGCCGGAGTGCAGCGATGTGCACGCGCAGGTTGATCTCTTCGACCACCGAGGTCGGCCATACCAGCGCGATCAGTTGCGCCTTTGCGACCACTCGACCGGCACGCTCGAGCAGCACTTGCAAAATGTCCAGCGCACGACCGCCCATGCGCAAGGGCCGATCTCCATCGAGTATCAGCCGTTGGCGCAGGTGGAAGGCGTAAGGGCCGAAATGCAGCACCGACGCCGAGTTCAAATCGTTAAGGCTATCCATGCCAACTATCTTGGCAGCCTCTGATGACGCGACAACTGCTACACGAGGCGCAGCACGGACATCCGGGTGCGCCAGACGGACACGAGCGCTCTAGCTGAACTGTTCGCGGTACTGTGCGGGGGTCAGACCGAGCTTTTCAGCGAACAGTGAACGCATGTGCCGGACACTGCCGAAACCGCTTTTGTACGCCACGGTTTTAAGCGGCAGATCGCTGGTTTCCAGCAGATTTCGCGCGCAGTCGATGCGCGCACTTTGCAGAAACTCCATCGGCGTCATGTTGATGTCGCGGGCGAACAGCCGCGCGAAGTGTCGCGCACTCATATTGGCAATCGCCGCCATGCGCTCGACCGTGAACGCTTCGTCGAGGTGTTCGAGCACGTAACTCTGCGCGCGGGTGATCGGCGTTTCCTGCGGTGCCACGGCCGCCATCAACGGGCTGAACTGCGCCTGCCCGCCCTGCCGTTTCATCACCACCAACAGGACTTTGGCGACATCCTGGGCGAGTTTCTTGCCGTGATCGCGGGCGATGACAGCGAGCGCCATATCGATCCCGGCGGTGACACCGCCCGAGGTGATCAGGTTGCGATCCTCGACATAGATCTGATCCGTGGTGACATGGGCTTTAGGGAAACCCTTGATCAAGCGCTCGGTGTAGTTCCAGTGCGTGGTCACACGGTAACCATCCAGCAATCCGGCGTGCCCCAGTACAAAAGCGCCGGTGCAGATCGAACCGTAATACTCGACGCGCTGGACGGCGCGTTTGAGCCAGGCGAACAACGCCGGAAATTGTTGGTTGTAGGCTCCGGGGCCTCCCGGTATCAGCAACAAGTCATAACGTTCGGTGTCAGCGTCGCCGATAACCCGGTCGGCGTGCACTGACACGCCGTTGGAGGCCCGCAGCGGGCCATCCTCGGTGCCAAGGGTGATCAACTGATAATGCGCATCGGGTTTCAGATAGCGATTGGCAACCGAAAAGACCTCCAGGGGCCCGGCCATGTCGAGCAGAAGAAAGTCGGGAAATAGCACCATTGCCACGGTTTTCATGGGCAGACATCACTTAAATCAAGGAGACATGAGACAGGCCAGACATTATGGCCAAGTACGACATTGAGGGCGCAAGAGTTTGTGCGAAGCGCATCGCACAACTGTCAACCTGATCGGGACAGTCTTTCAATTTCCACCTACTTATTGCATCGCACAGTAAACAGTAACCTTCTCCTCACTCGGACGAATTCACGTCCCGCAAGGAGATTTCATCATGCTGACCCTTCGCAAAGCCTCCGATCGTGGCCTCGCCAATCATGGCTGGTTGAAGTCCTTTCATACCTTTTCCTTTGCCAGCTATCGCGACCCTCGCGAACAGGGTTTTTCCGACCTGCTGGTGATCAACGATGACCGCGTTGCTGCCGGTAAAGGTTTCGGCCAGCACCCGCATCGCGACATGGAGATCTTTTCCTACGTGCTGGAAGGTGCGCTGGAACACAAGGACACGCTGGGCACCGGCTCGGTCATCCGCCCGGGTGACGTGCAATTGATGAGCGCCGGCAGTGGGGTGGCACACAGTGAGTTCAATCATTCAGCGACCAAGCCAGTGCACTTCCTGCAGATCTGGATCGTGCCGGAAGTCAGCGGCGCCAAACCGCGCTATCAACAGGAGCATTTCAGCGCCGGGAAAAAACGCGGTCGTCTGCAATTGATCATTTCTCCGGACGGCAACAACGGCTCACTGAAAGTACGCCAGGACGCACGGGTGTACGCCGGACTGTTCGACGGCAAGGAAAGCGCCACGCTGGAACTGGCGGCCAACCGCTATGCCTATGTGCATGTCGCACGTGGCAGCGTTGAACTCAATGGCCAGCCATTGCGCGAAGGTGACGGCGTGCGGGTTCGCGAAGAACAGTTGCTGACCTTGAGCAATGGTGTCGATGCCGAGGTGTTGGTGTTCGACCTGCGGCCGCAGGAATTGCCTGAGATGCCATGACCTGGTATTTCAATGCTCACAAAAACGGCCTTCTTTGAAGGCCGTTTTCTATTGTGGTGATTCGGGTGCTTGTTGCGGAGCAGGTCTTGGAACGCCTATATCTTTACCTACCTGGATCGCAGCGAGTGTCGTCTGCAAGGTTGTTAACACCGCTGCCTGATTGGCAAAGTGCGCCCCCACGACGACGGTGATCATTCCGAGAAAATGGACGGCTGTCGTCGCCCAGTAATGCGCCTTCACTGTCGAGGCTTGTTTGATGGCTTCTTTTGAGTCCTCGGCGATTTTTTGTACGCCATCCCACATCAAATCGTATCGTTTGTCCCTCTCCGCCTGAGTCAAAAGATAAGCATCGATTTTTGCCGACACACCCTCGAACCGAGCGTCCATCCTCGTCTCAATGGTCTCGATCCTGGCATTGAACTCTTCACGGCTTATAGCGTTCATGGTTTGAGTATTCCGACCTTTACTCGACAGGTCACTGATTGAATTTTGACTGAATTCCGTGGTTCTCAATTCGGCACCTTCCTGGGTTTACCAATACCTTCCCTGGTATCAACATCAGTGCGAGCCCTGCGCCCCTCACCGACATGCCGAAACAATAGGCCCCATCCAGAATGCTGACAAGCCGGGGGATTCTGCCTCTGGTGTAGGCCGTTTCGTCAGAGGTTGTAGCCGTGCCAAAACAGCTTCCGCCTAGTCATTCTCCGATGCGAACACGTCGACAATCTGCTCAATCACCGCCCTCACCCGCGCGGTATGGCGCAGGTCCGCGTGGGTTACCAGCCATACCTCATACGGGAGCGGCGTGGTGCGCTCCGGCCAAAGCCTGATCAGGCCATCTCGCGCGCCCATGTACACAGGGATTTCTCCTACACCCAACCCTGCTGCAATCGAACGACGGACGAGCAAACTGGAACTGAGGCTGGCGACGATCCGACCGCGACTCATTGGCTCCGATACCAACGTCAGATCTTTTTTGCCTTGCAGATACGGTTGATAAACCACCAGATCATGCCCTTCAAATGCCGTGCCCGGCTGCGGCACTCCATTGGCGTCTATATACGTTTGGGAAGCAAACAGCCCCACCGGCCATCGGGCAATGCGCCGGGCGATCAGATCAGGGTTGTCCGGCCGGGTGTTGCGCACCGCGATATCCGCCTCGCGCTTGGCCAGACTGAGGATCTGCGTGGACGCATCAAGCTGCACTCGCACGTCCGGGTGCTGCTCGTGCAACCGGGCAATGGCCGGGATCAGAAAGTCGATGGCCAGCGAGTCCGTGGTGCTGACGCGTACCGTGCCGGTCAGGCGATCGTCCAGGCCCTGAATCTGCCGCTCCAGTTCGAGTGCCGAATGCTCCATTTTCTCCACGCTCTGGAGCGCCGCCTCACCGACGGCGGTCAACGCGTAGCCGTCGGAAGTGCGCAGGAACAGCGTCGCACTCAGGGACTTTTCCAGTGCCGTGATCCGTCGTCCGACCGTAGCCTGATCCACTCCCAGCACCCGCGCGGCGCCCCGTAGCGTCGACTCGCGGCAAACGGCAAGAAATACCCGTGCGTCATCCCAATTCATCTTGCCTCCAAGTGATGCAAATTCGCATCGCAGTAACGCTTAATCGCTGCATTAACGCAGCAACGATAGCCGATATGCTGAGCGCCATAAACCTTCCGCGAGATCGCTATCATGCGCACTTCAACCTCCACTGGTATCTGGCTGCCGATCTTTGCCGGCCTCTGCGCCAGCCTGGTCAGCATCGGGCTGGCGCGTTTCGCTTACACGCCGTTGATCCCTTCGCTGATTGAGGCGCGGTGGTTCAGCGCCAATGATGTGGTCTACCTCGGTGCGGCCAATCTGGTGGGCTATCTGATCGGCGCGCTGCTCGGCCGGCCGACAGCGCGCCAGCTCGGCAATAAAAATGCCTTGCGGCTGATGATGCTGGTGGTCACGGCGGCTTTTTTTGCCTGTGCGTTTCCGTTGTCGGTGGGCTGGTTCTTTGGTTGGCGGCTGCTGTCGGGGATTGCCGGTGGCGCGATCATGGTGCTGGTGGCCGCAACCGTATTGCCACACGTTCCGGCGGCGCGTAAAGGACTGGCCAGTGGCGCAATCTTTCTCGGCATCGGTCTTGGCATTGCCGGTTCCGGGACGCTGGTGCCGCCGCTATTGAGCCTCGGCTTGCAAGCGACATGGCTGGGCCTGGGCGCGTTGGCCTTGCTGCTGACGGCGCTGAGCTGGTTCGGCTGGCCGTCTGACTTCCCACACCCGCAAGCCGCGCAGGAAACGGCGCCCGTTGAACCGACGCCTCGCGGTGTGTATTTGCTGTTCGGCCAATACGCCTTCATGGCCGCTGGCCTGGTGCCTGCCATGGTGTTTCTGGTGGATTACGTGGCGCGTGGACTTGGCGCGGGGGCACATATCGGCGCGCTGATCTGGGTGATGTACGGCTTGGGCGCGATTGTCGGCCCGGTGAGTTATGGCTTTCTTGCCGATCAGCTTGGCGCACGTTCCGGCATTCGCCTGGTGCTGGTGGTGCAGGCGATCGCCCTTGGGTTGCTGGCGATGTCCCACTCGTTTGTGGCGCTGGCGTTGCTGGCGGTGATACTCGGTTCATTTCCGCCCGGCATCGTGCCGCTCGCCCTGGCCCGGGTGCATGAGCTGGTGCCGGAGCATCATCGCCAGCAAATTGCCTGGAGCCGTGCCACGGTATCGTTCGCCACCTTTCAGGCGCTGGCTGGATTCGCCTATTCCGCGCTGTTCAATGCCAGTGGCGGTCACCACGCGCTGTTGTTCGTCATCGCCGCAGGCGCGATCTCTGTGGCACTGCTGCTGGAGCAAGCCATGAAATGGCTGCCCGCCCCTGTCGAACCACACGGCTGCGCAAATTGAAGGGAATCATTGCTTGCGCAACACGCTCCCACTTACTGAACCTGAACTCAGAGGAATCGACATGTCCCTGCCCAATGAAATGACCCGAATCGAAATCACCGAACCGGGTGGCCCCGAGGTCCTGCAACCCAAACGCGTGGCGCTGCCGGTCGCCGCACAAGGCGAAGTGCTGATCCGCGTGCACGCCGCCGGGATCAACCGGCCGGACGCTTTGCAGCGCGCCGGTAAATATCCGATGAAACCCGGCATGAACCCGATTCCCGGGCTGGAGGTCGCCGGCGAAGTCGTGGCCCTCGGGGCGGGTGTCAACCAGTTCGCGGTGGGCGACAAAGTCTGCGCGCTGACCAATGGCGGCGGTTATGCCGAATACTGCGCAGTCCCGGCCGGCCAGACCCTGCCGATTCCCGACGGCCTGGACTGGGTGCACGCCGCCGCGATCCCGGAAACGTTCTTCACTGTGTGGGCCAACCTGTTCGGCCTCGGCGGCGCCAGCCGTGGTCAACGCGCGCTGATTCACGGTGGCACCAGCGGCATCGGCACTACCGCACTGATGCTATGCCGCGAGTTCGGTATTGAAGCGTTTGCCACCGCCGGCAGCCCGGACAAATGCGCAGCGATCAGCAAGCTTGGCGGCTTGCCGATCAACTACCGCGAGGAAGAGTTCGCCCAAGTCATCGGCGAAAAAACCGCAGGCCAGGGCGTCAATGTGATCCTCGACATCATGGGCGGCTCGTATCTCAACGATAACGTCAGCGCCCTGGCGATGGATGGCCGTCTGGTCATGCTCGGTTTCCTCGGCGGTGCGCGGGCCAATGACTTTGATCTGCTGGCGATGATGGCCAAACGCGCGGTGATCACCGGCTCCCTGTTGCGCGCGCGCACCGCTGCCGAAAAAGCCGCGATTGCCGATCAACTGCGAGAGCACGTATGGCCGGCGCTGGCTGCCGGGCGCTGTTTGCCAATGATCGACAAGGTTTATTCACTCAACGACGCCGCCCAGGCTCACGCGCACATGGAGGCTGGCGACCATATCGGCAAGATCGTTTTGCAGGTCGTGTGAGTCTTTGCAGCATTTGGTAATCGTTGCATCGGTACGGTGGTCGAAAAACTCACGCGCAGACCGAGGCATCTGGTAAAAATGCCTTCTTTGTCTGCGCCTGGGTGAAACGTTTAATGTTCCTGTCCTTCATGACGCGTCTGCGACGCCGCCGTTTGGCGTTTGCCTGCATGGCTGCGCTGATTATCGGCGTGCCGACCAGTTGTGCCGTGCTCGAACACACCGAACGTAAACTGCTGTTTCGCATTGAACCGGGCACCGCCGGTTGGTATCACGGCTTGCCCGGCAGCGTGCAGGAACTCGACCTGCAACCAAAGAGTTTCAAGGCCGGGCAGAACATTCATGCCTGGTGGTGGCCGGCAGAAAAGGCCAATGCGCCGGCCATTCTTTATCTGCATGGCGTGCGCTGGAACCTCACCGGGCAGTTGTTCCGCATCGAACAATTGCGCGCGGCGGGTTATTCAGTGCTGGCCATCGACTACCGCGGTTTCGGCAAGAGTCACGGTGATCTGCCGTCGGAGAGCAGTGTTTACGAAGATGCGCGGGTGGCGTGGGAGCGCTTCAAACTGCTGCAACCGGATCCGGCCAAACGCCTGATCTACGGACACTCCCTTGGCGGCGCCGTGGCGATCGATCTGGCCGCTGAACTCGGGCAGACCGCCGCTCGCGATCACTCTGCATTGCCGGTGCGCGGACTGGTGATCGAGTCCACCTTCACCACGCTGGCGGACGTTGCCGCGTCGGTGGCCAACACTTCGCTGCCGGTGCGCTGGCTGCTGTCGCAAAAATTCGATTCCATCGACAAGATCGCTGATATCCACATGCCGCTGCTGGTGGTCCACGGTTTGGCGGACGCTTTCGTGCCGCCGCGTTTCAGCGAGCAACTGTTCAACGCCGCGCAACAACCCAAGCGCCTGCTGTTGGTGCCGGGCGCGACGCATAACAACAGCATGGCGCTGGGTGGGCAGAATTACCGCAAGGCGCTCGACAGCCTGATGCAGAGCAAGCCCACCCCTAGCGTGGCCGGGCCTGCGACCCTGCGCAGCGGCCGGGACACCTAACGGTAGCCGCGAGCCTGCAAATCGAACAATTGCGCGTAATGCCCGTCGGCGGCGATCAGTTGATCGTGGCCGCCCTGCTCCAGAATTTGCCCTTGTTGCAGCACGATGATGTGGTCAGCATTGCGCACGCTGGAAAATCGATGGGAAATCAGCAAGGTCATGCGCCCTTCGCTGTGCTGGCTGAAATGTTCGAACACCGCCGCCTCGGCCGCCGGATCAAGGGCGGACGTTGGCTCATCGAGGATCAGAATGTCGGCATCACGGCGCATGTACGCGCGGGACAAGGCAATCTTCTGCCACTGCCCGCCAGACAACTCCTGGCCGCCGGCAAACCAGCGTCCCAATTGCGTGGCATAACCCTTGTCGAGCCCTTCGATGAAGGGGGCCGCCATGCCTTGGGCAGCGGCCTCTTTCCACCGTTGCGCGTCGTTGAACGCCAAGGTATCGCCGACGCCAATATTCTCTCCGACACTGAACTGGTAGCGGATGTAGTCCTGAAAAATCACGCCAATCCGCCGCCGTAACGCGGTTTCCTGCCAATCCTGCAAATCGCTGCCGTCGAGCAGGATGCGCCCTTGATCGGGGCGATAGAGCCGGGTCAGTAACTTGATCAGCGTGGTCTTGCCTGAACCGTTCTCGCCGACCAGCGCGATGCTCTGGCCTGGCACCAGTTGCAGGTCGATGTTTTCCAGCGCTGGCCGACTGGCACCCGGATACCGGAAACCGACGTTCTCGAAACGCAAACCATCGCCCGGGCAGACGCCGACCGTCAGGTGGCCGGTATCGACCTGCACCGGTTCGGCCAGGTATTCATAAAGACTCGTCAGATAGAGGCCATCTTCATACAAGCCGCTGATCGCACTCAGACTGCTGCTCACCGCGCTTTGGCCCTGCTTGAACAGCACCAGATACATGGTCATCTGACCGAGGCTGATCTGGCCGTGCACGGCATCAATCACCACCCAGGCATAGGCCACGTAAAACGCCGCAGTACCGAGCAGACCGAGGCCGAAACCCCAGCCATCGCGCCGCAACGTCAAACGGCGGTCTTCGGCATACAGCCTGGCGAAGGTGTCGCGGTAGCGTTGCAGCAACAGTGGGGCAAAGCCGAACAGCTTGACCTCTTTGATATAGGTTTCGTGGGAGAGCAAGGTTTCGATGTAGCTCTGCTGCCGACTCTCCGGCGCGCGGCGGGTGAACAGACGAAAAGCGTCACCGGAAAAATGCGCCTCGGCAAAGAACACCGGCAACGCACCGACCACCAGCAGCACCAGCGCCCAAGGGGAAAAGTGCACCAGCAGCACACCGAAGCTGATCAACATGATCAGGTTTTGAATCAGTCCCAACGACTTCATGACCAGCGCCAGTGGCCGGGTCGAAGCCTCGCGACGGACACGCACCAGTTTGTCGTAGAACTCGGAGTTCTCGAACTGCACCAGTGACAGGGTCTGTGCTTTCTGCAGGATCAACGTGTTGACCTTCTGCCCCAGTTGTACGCGCAACAGCGACTGCTGCACCGACAATGCCCGTTGCGTGCCGGACAACAGCGCCAACACCCCGGCCTCCATCAACACATAACGCAACACTGGCCACAGCGGCGCACTGCCGTGTTGCGCGTGCAACTGCATCGCTGCCACAACCGCATCGACAATCCGTTGCCCCAGCCATGCCGCCAGTGCCGGCAGCAAACCGGCCAGCAACGTTGCCAGCACCAGCCCGAGAAACAAGCCACGCGATGTCCCCCAAACCAAGCGCAAGGCTCGCTGCGCCTGATCGAACAAAGAGGTGAAACGCGATAGATCAGGCATGGGGCATTGGACTCTGCTGGTGATGGTGGTGGTGGTGGTGGTGGTGGTGGGTCATGGTACTCCAGCACTACGGCTGAACTTCACACGACGAGCGCGTTATCGTCGACACGCTTTTCAGAACAAAAACATCTGGAAGACTCCGGCCTTTCCGGCGTCCAACGCTCTGCTATGTTTTAACCGCCCTACGCGGAACCCGGCGAACCCCCGCCACGCTCCGCGCCTGACTGCCGGGAGCAGAGACATGAAAATCAACCCGTACCTGATCTTCAACGGTGACTGCCGCGAGGCCTTCACCTTTTACGAGCAAGCCTTGCAAGGAAAGCTCGAAGCGATGATGACGTTCGGCGAAACGCCCGCCGCCGAACATGTGCCCGAAGAACACCACAACCTGATCATCCACACCTGCCTGAAAGTGGGTGATCAAATGATCATGGCCTCGGACACCACACCCGACCGCCCGACTCAAGGCATGAGCGGCTGCTCGATTTCGCTGAATGTCGACAGCATTGCCGAGGCCGAGCGCGTGTTCAACGCACTGGCCCTGGATGGTCGCATCGACATGCCGCTGGAGGCGACCTTCTGGGCCGCGCGTTTCGGCATGTTGGTCGATCGTTTTGGCGTGTCGTGGATGGTCAATTGCGAGAGCGAGAAGTAACGCTGAGATTTCGTCAGGCATGAAAAAGCCCAAACTGTTCAAGTTGGGCTTTTTGTATTAACGCTGGGCCAATTCGTGGCGTACGCATTGTTCGTAATAGGTCTGCTTGACCGCCGCCGGTTTGAGCTTCGACGAGCTGTTGTAGGTTTGCTCGGTAATTCCCATCGCGGTCATGCGCATCCACGGTTGCTGAAATCGGCGCACCTGCAATTGTTTACGTGCGCCGTACAGCGAGACGCCCGAGAGCTTCGACTGCTGCGCGCCGGCGGCGATGTCCGAACCCCATACACAGGCAAAACGATGGCTTTTGCTCAGCTCCTTCGCCTGCACTCCCACCGCGAAAACAGCCAGGGAAAGCGTTGCAACGGTGATGACAATCGTCCGCATAGAGCCAACCTAACCTTTTGAAAAAAGGCGATTTTGCCGGGGAAGCAGAAATCTGGGGGCCAGCAATTTGCCTTCGTGCCACTCGTCCGCTGATCCGCACCTTTCCCCTCGCAGTATTTCCAACGCTGTACACCCCTCAGTGGAGCGTACAGATGATGATCAAGAACATTGCTGTCCTGTCCTTCGCCAGCCTGCTGCTCATCGGCCCGACATGCGCTATGGCCGCCGAGGAGACAAATGCAGGGTCTGCTGCCCCGCCAACCGCCCTGCCAGGTGTCAATCAATCCAATAGCAAACAATCCAATGATGAAAAAGCTAACAAGAAAGGCGAAGAATCCTCGGGCGGCAACGCCGGTGCGCAACCGCACGAAACGGAAAAGGACGCTGCTGGTTCGAGTGACTCGCACGACATCAAGAAAAAATCAGCGCAATAGCCCTGCTTTTTGCGTCCACAAGGGTGCTCCAAACATTAAAACCGGCGAGCCCGACGCAATGGCAGTAGTTAGCCCTGCTGACATCTCATGAAGGGAAACGCACTACTCAAGAAGCGAGTGCTGAATGCGTTGGCTTTTTAAATGAATTATAAAACTGTAATGGAGCGATTTTCATAATCGCTCCGAGCCGCTCCTGGGTGGGACCAATCCAACCCTCATCACTCATTGACCTAGAGCATGTTCCAGAAACAGGGCTGATACTTCGATTGGCAAACGTCAGCGAACTCCCCATCCTACTGCCCTTCTTAACCGTCGAACATTCGGTTCCGCATCGTCCAGGCTGCGGCAATCTGCCCGGTCGCTCCTTCGCCGCACGTCTCACCCCACAGTGTTCGAGCGAGGATGTCACTGTCTTTTTCAATGACACTCATAATGTATCCCGGCATGAAATACCCGCTCGATGGTGGGTCAGGGTGCATGGTTTTGCTCAGAATGCTTAGGCGAGGATTTGTTTGATAGCGTTTCAAAAAAGCCTCTGGTACATTCGCCTTTTTACGATACATAGATAGAAAAACAGTATCGATTCCTCGCATCGTCTGTATGGATGCACGCACAGAAAATGGAAAATATTAGAAATGCAGCCCCGACAAAAACTGGACGCACTTACATCTCTGCGCTTCTTTGCTGCAGCCCTGATAGTCGCTTTACACACATCAGATGCATTCAGTGTATTCAACATAGAGCAATACGTAACAGCCTCTAAAGCGGTATCTTTTTTCTTTGTATTGAGCGGCTTTATATTATCCTATGCCTATAGGCAATTCAATTCAACCGGCTCTCTTCATAAATTCTATGTTGCACGATTCGCACGACTTTGGCCGTTGCATGTAGTTACGGCAGCTTATTGGCTGGGAGTTGCCTACTCCGTCAACCCCGAAGCAGTTTATATAAA
This sequence comes from Pseudomonas sp., assembly GCF_049300855.1. Classification (GTDB taxonomy): domain Bacteria; phylum Pseudomonadota; class Gammaproteobacteria; order Pseudomonadales; family Pseudomonadaceae; genus Aquipseudomonas. The sequence continues at coordinate 26,612 of NZ_JBAQKH010000004.1, forward strand.
TGACGGCTTAGAGAAACTATTTGCAAACCTGACATTGATACAAGCATGGGTGCCGCTGCAGAGCTGGCAAGCATCTATAAACGCAGTTTCCTGGAGTATCTCGGTCGAAGTTTTTTTCTATTTGCTATTTCCATTTCTGGCGAACAAATTCCAAACACACTGGAAGCACATATTTATAGCAGAATCATTGATTCTCATAGCATTAATTTACATCGCCCTCACACAAAACTTTAATGAAGACATAAACAGATCAAGTCTTTTATACTTCTTCCCTCCTGCTCGGCTTTTTGAGTTCACGGCCGGAATCGCTGCTTACCATATTGCCCAGAAGCTTTCCGTGATGGACCTCTCCATTATAAAAAGGCACGGCACTATGGTTGAGGTAGTGGCTTTACTGGTTTCTGCTTCCAATATAGCACTGAGCAAGTATCTTGCTTTCGGCCAATCTATTCTTGGGACCGGGGTAACTATCTATATCAACGCCGCATGGTCGGCACTGGCCTTTGCTTTTACTATTCTGGTGTTCTCTATTAGCTCGGGGCGCATCACCAAAATGCTTTGTTTCGCTCCTCTTACGTTCTTGGGCGAGGCGAGCTTTGCACTTTACTTATGCCACTACCCTACAATATATTTAATCTCAAGCTTCCCAAATGTATTTGGAACCGGTGAGATGGCCTACTACCAAGCGTGGGCATACTCAATTGTACTGGCATGCATTCTGTATAAAACAATTGAAAGCCCGGCAAGAAATGCAATAGTTAACATATACATCTCAAAAAACAAACTCAAAACAATTGCAATTTTTGCAGCGTGCATTATTTATATATCATCAATCACTTTAACATCCGTAAAGGTCAAAGAAACAATACTGCCTGAAAACTTATTCACAACGGGCACATCAGACAAGATTGTGTTCGACTGCGGAGCCACTATCAGCAAAATCTCTGTGGACAAGCCTTATTCGAAGTACGCTGTATTTACCTTCACAACACAAAGCACATGCAAAGAAAAAAATCTAATGCTTGCAGTGCTAATACACTCTAAAGACGGAAGCTACATAAACACCGGCGCCTACAAACTTTATAACAAAGGTAGCAATACATACACCATAAAAACACAAACACCAATTAACAACTTCATGAATGCGGAATCACTCGTGATAGCAGCGTATGAAGATGTTACCGCTTTGATACCTGTTACCACTCCAAATAGAGACGCCTCGGGAATCAGGGCCATAGTGCCAGTAAACAACGGGAAACGTGAGGTTCGAGAGTACACTCAATGACCTTCAGAGCAGCGCGCGCATGATCAACAGGAGTAGTTTTTGAGCAGTCGCCACTTCGCCAAATCTGGTCAGTCCCATCAGACGGAGTAAATATTCTGTCGTCATAGATCCATTCGACTATGGGACTGGACCAACACAGTCGATAGGCGCGCATTGTCACTGGTATCTGAGAAGCTCCGGCACCGCCAGCACGACGTAGAGTTCAGTGCCCCTCGCCCTCCACCTCAGACGCTGCGTCGAGACCGCCCGTCGACACAGACAGCGCACACTCTCGGGGAACCAGCAGAATCAATGAGCTGGCATGCCTGCCCCAAACATCGTCGCCTCTTAGAGCTGTAGGCCTGCAACGGAACCCGCCGGCTCCACCTGGAGAAGTGAGAACGTAAAGAAGGAGATCCCCAGCATTTCGGCTTGTCCCGGCTGCCGGAGTTCCGGTAGACCCACTCCAATTTAAACTCAACGGCAGAGTCCCGGCAGTGGCGTGTAGTTAAATCCCCCAACAGTCGCGCACAAAATGAATTCAGGGTGCCGGAACAGCAGTCTGCAACTTCAGTGGGATTGAAGGATACGGGTGTCGGAATTGGGAACGAGCATGCTCCTGATCCTCCGGAGTTCGGTAGGAGACACGAAAGGGCGGGACTGACCATCTCGAGGAGAAAAACGCCCCCTGCAAAAGTCCCTACGCATGAAAAAGCCCAACCTTTTCAGATTGGGCTAAGTCATTGAATTATATGGTCGGGACGGAGTGATTCGAACACTCGACCCCTAGCACCCCATGCTAGTGCGCTACCGGACTGCGCTACGCCCCGACTGGTGTTGCAACCGTTCTTCACCTCGAAGAACGCTCAAGAATATAGCGCAAGCTTTTGAAAACTGGAAGTATTCAAACGCTGCTTTTTATTTCTTGAGAACCACCAGCACATCTTCCAATTCAGCAATCATCTGCCGAATCATCTGTTTGTATTGGGTCGTGTCGTCTTTGGCTTCATCGCCGGACAAACGCAAGCGTGCGCCGCCGATGGTGAAACCTTGATCGTAAAGGAGCGCGCGGATCTGCCGGATCATCAGCACGTCCTGGCGCTGATAATACCGGCGGTTTCCGCGGCGTTTGACGGGGTTGAGTTGAGGAAACTCCTGCTCCCAGTAGCGCAGCACGTGTGGCTTTACGGCACACAGCTCGCTGACTTCACCAATGGTGAAGTAGCGTTTGCCCGGGATGACGGGTAGTTCGTCGTTATGACTTGGTTCCAGCATAAGCCTCAACTCGGGCCTTCAACTTCTGCCCTGGACGAAAGGTGACCACACGGCGAGCCGTGATCGGGATTTCTTCCCCCGTTTTCGGGTTGCGGCCAGGCCGCTGGCGTTTGTCCCGAAGGTCGAAATTGCCGAAACCGGACAATTTGACCTGCTCGTTGTCTTCAAGAGCGTGCCTGATTTCCTCGAAAAACAGTTCGACCAATTCCTTGGCTTCCCGCTTGTTCAGGCCCAGCTCTTCATACAGACGTTCCGCCATCTCAGCTTTCGTCAAAGCCCCCATACGTCACTTCCTTAACGTGGCGTTCAACCTTTGTTCGAGCGAGGTGAGGATATTTTGCGTCGTCGAATTCACCTCATCGTCATTAAGAGTGCGCGATGGATGCTGCCAGGTCAAGCCAACTGCAAGGCTTTTTCTATCAGGATCAATACCTTTACCCTGATACACGTCAAACAGCCTGAGATCTGTGAGCCATTCGCCTGCATTTTCACGGATTACGTCCAGTACAGCCGCGGACGCGACGTCTTTGTGCGCAATCAATGCAAGGTCACGACGCACTTCAGGAAAGCGCGACAACTCGTGGAATTTCGGCATTTTACCGAGTGCCACTTCAGCCAGAACCAGCTCGAAAACGAAGACTGGACGATCCAGACCCAAGGCTTTCGACAATTCCGGGTGGATAGCGCCGATGAAACCGACTTCACGACCTTCGCGCTCGATGCGCGCGGTTTGACCCGGGTGCAGCGCCGGGTGTTTGCCCGGTGCGAAGGTGAAAGAATCCAGCGCACCAGCAAAGCCCAGCACAGCCTCAACGTCAGCTTTTACGTCGAAGAAATCGACGGTATCGCGACCTTGTGCCCAGCCTTCCGGCAGACGGCTACCGCAGACCACACCGGACAGCATCGGCTCTTGCTTCAGGCCTTCGAGCTGACCAACGAAGCGCAGACCGCTTTCGAACAGACGCACGCGATCCTGCTGACGGTTGAGGTTGTGCTGCAACGCTTTGACCAAGCCAGGCCACAGCGACGAACGCATGGCAGCCATGTCGTTGGAGATCGGATTGGCCAGCAACAGCGGCTCGACGCCCGGGTTGAACAGTTCGAACTGACGTGGATCGATGAAGCTGTAAGTGATCGCTTCCTGATAACCGCGAGCCACCAGCAAACGGCGCAGTTCCGGCAGATCGCTACGCGCTTCAGCCTTGGCTTGTGGCGCCAGGCGCGCTTGCGGGTAACGAACCGGCAGACGGTTGTAGCCGTACAGACGCGCCAGTTCTTCGATCAGATCGACTTCCAGGCTGATGTCGAAGCGATGGCTTGGCACTTCGACGCGCCACTGCCCTGCACCATCGGCAGTAATGCCCAGACCCAGACCGCCGAGCAGACGCTCGACCTGTGCCGAATCCATTTCCATGCCCAGCATCTGAGTGATGCGCTGAGCACGCAGCGTGATCGGCGCGATCGACGGCAGATGCTGCTCGCTGACGGTCTCGATGATCGGGCCGGCTTCGCCACCAGTGATTTCCAGCAGCAGGCCAGTGGCGCGCTCCATGGCTTCACGGGCCAGTTGCCAGTCGACGCCACGCTCGTAGCGGTGCGAAGCGTCGGTGTGCAGGCCATAGGAACGCGCCTTGCCAGCAACAGCGATCTGGTCGAAGAAAGCACTTTCGAGGAATACGTCGCGAGTGGTAGCGGACACACCGCTGTGCTCGCCGCCCATCACACCGGCAATCGCCAGAGCACGGGTGTGGTCGGCAATCACCAGCGTATCGCTGCGCAGGCTGACTTCCTGACCGTCGAGCAGCACCAGCTTCTCGCCCTCTTCCGCCATGCGTACGCGGATGCCGCCGTTGATTTCGGCGAGATCGAAGGCGTGCAGCGGCTGGCCCAGTTCGAGCATCACATAGTTGGTGATGTCGACGGCAGCGTCGATGCTGCGCACGTCGGCGCGACGCAGACGCTCAACCATCCACAGCGGCGTTGGCTTGGACAGATCAACGTTACGGATAACGCGGCCCAGGTAACGCGGGCATGCGGCAGGCGCCAGCACTTCCACCGAACGCACTTCGTCGTGCACGGCAGCAATGGCCATGACCACCGGACGGGTGACCGGCGCGTCGTACAGCGCGCCGACTTCACGGGCCAGGCCGGCCAGGGACAGGCAGTCGCCACGGTTCGGGGTCAGGTCGACCTCAATGCTGGCGTCCTCCAGATCCAGATACACGCGGAAATCTTCACCCACCGGCGCATCGGCCGGCAGCTCCATCAGACCGTCATTGCCCTCACCGACCTGCAGTTCGGCTTGCGAGCAGAGCATGCCGTTGGACTCGACGCCGCGCAGCTTGGCTTTCTTGATCTTGAAGTCGCCCGGCAGTTCGGCACCGATCATGGCGAACGGAATCTTCAGGCCCGGACGCACGTTTGGCGCACCGCACACGACCTGGAAGGTTTCCGCGCCATTGCTGACCTGGCACACGCGCAACTTGTCGGCATCAGGGTGCTGCTCGGTGCTCAGCACCTCGCCCACCACCACGCCACTGAAAACACCGGCGGCCGGGGTCACGCTATCGACCTCAAGACCCGCCATCGACAGACGAGCAACCAGCTCGTCGCGATTTACCTGCGGGCTAACCCAGCCACGCAGCCATTGTTCACTGAATTTCATCCTGCTCTCCTAAGAATTCGTTACGACTAGCGAAATTGCGCGAGGAACCGCAAGTCGTTGTCGAAGAACAGACGCAAGTCGTTCACGCCGTAACGGAGCATGGCCAGACGCTCGACGCCCATACCGAAAGCAAAACCGGAGAACTCTTCCGGATCGATGCCGGACATGCGCAGCACGTTCGGGTGAACCATGCCGCAGCCCATCACTTCCAGCCAGCCAGTCTGCTTGCAGACGCGGCAGCCTTTACCGCTGCACATCACGCATTCCATGTCGACTTCAGCGGATGGCTCGGTGAACGGGAAGTACGAAGGACGGAAACGCACGGCCAGTTCTTTCTCGAAGAACACCCGCAGGAATTCTTCGATGGTGCCTTTGAGATCGGCAAAATTGATGTCGCGATCAACCAGCAGGCCTTCGACCTGGTGGAACATCGGCGAGTGGGTGATATCGGAGTCACTGCGATACACGCGGCCTGGGCAGACGATGCGGATCGGCGGCTGCTTCGATTCCATGGTGCGGACCTGTACCGGCGAGGTATGGGTGCGCAGCAGCATGTTGGCGTTGAAATAGAAGGTGTCATGCATCGACCGGGCCGGGTGGTGGCCTGGGATGTTGAGCGCTTCAAAGTTGTGATAGTCGTCTTCGACCTCAGGGCCTTCGGCAATGCCGTAGCCAATGCGGGTGAAGAACTGCTCTACACGTTCCAGAGTCCGGGTCACCGGATGCAGACCACCGGAGGTCTGACCACGGCCCGGCAACGTCACGTCAATGGATTCGGCGGACAGTTTGGCAGCCAGTTCGGCTTCTTCAAACAGAGCCATGCGCGCATTGAGAACGCCTGTGACACGTTCCTTGGCAACGTTGATCAGGGCGCCGACTTGCGGACGCTCTTCTGCCGGCAAATTCCCCAGGGTCTTCATCACCTGAGTCAATTCGCCCTTCTTGCCAAGGTATTGAACCCGGATTTGCTCCAGGGCATTGATATCTTCAGCGCTTTGCACAGCCTCTAGTGCTTGAGAGACCAGCGCATCCAGGTTTTCCATGTACAGACTCCAGATACAAAATAGGGGAAGAGCTTGAAGGCTCTTCCCCTATTTAAGACGTTTACCACCTGGCCCCACGGAAGCGAGACCGGGTGATTGTCGGGGGTACTTAAGCCAAGGTGGCTTTAGCTTTCTCGACAATCGCAGCAAACACCGCTTTTTCGTTCACTGCCAGATCAGCCAGAACCTTACGGTCGATCTCGATGGACGCTTTTTTCAGGCCAGCGATGAAACGGCTGTAGGACAGACCGTTAACACGAGCACCAGCGTTGATACGAGCGATCCACAGAGCGCGGAACTGACGTTTTTTCTGACGACGGTCACGGTAGGCGTATTGGCCTGCCTTGATTACCGCTTGCTTGGCAACACGGAATACGCGGGAGCGTGCGCCGTAGTAGCCTTTAGCAAGTTTCAGAATTTTTTTGTGACGCTTACGGGCAATGACGCCACGCTTTACACGAGCCATGAGTTACTTCCTCTATTCTTGACTAAAATTAACGAAGGCGCAGCATGCGCTCGACTTTTGCCACGTCAGACGGATGCAGCAAGCTGCTACCGCGCAGTTGACGCTTACGCTTGGTCGACATTTTAGTCAGGATGTGGCTCTTGAAAGCGTGCTTGTGCTTGATACCGTTAGCAGTTTTCAGAAACCGCTTAGCAGCACCACTTTTGGTTTTCATTTTTGGCATGTTCGGATACTCCGCATTCAGTTGATAAACATAATCAGAAGGCCTGCCGTGCCCTGTTGATTACTTCTTCTTTTTCGGGGCGATGACCATGATCAGCTGGCGTCCTTCCATCTTAGGATGCTGTTCGACCGAACCGTACTCGAGCAGGTCAGCTTCAACCCGCTTGAGGAGTTCCATCCCCAGCTCCTGGTGGGCCATCTCACGGCCGCGGAATCGCAAGGATACCTTGGCCCTGTCCCCATCACTCAGGAAACGTACCAGGTTGCGCAGTTTTACCTGGTAATCCCCTTCCTCCGTCCCTGGACGAAACTTGATTTCTTTAACCTGAATCTGCTTCTGGTTTTTCTTGGCTGCGGCAACCTGTTTCTTCTTCTCGAAGATCGATTTGCCGTAGTCCATCAGTTTGCAAACAGGGGGTACTGCATCGGCGGAAATTTCCACCAAATCCAGTTTGGCCTCTTCAGCCTTAAGAAGCGCGTCTTCAATTGACACAATCCCAAGCTGTTCACCTTCAGCCCCAATTAACCGAACCTCGCGTGCCGAGATATTCTCGTTGATCGGGGCTTTCGGTGCAGCTCGTTTATCTTGTCTCATTTCACGCTTAATAATAATTACTCCGAATCTGGGCGACCACGCCGGGAAACCGCTTGCGCGAGAAACTCAGCGAACTGGGCGACGGGCATCGAGCCCAGGTCAGCACCTTCACGAGTACGCACAGCGACAGTCTGCATCTCGACTTCCTTATCTCCGATTACCAAGAGATAGGGAACCTTGAGCAAAGTATGCTCGCGGATTTTAAAGCCGATCTTTTCATTTCTCAAGTCGGACTTGGCACGAAATCCGCTTTCGTTGAGAGTTTTTTCTACTTCTGCAACAAAATCTGCCTGTTTATCAGTGATATTCATGATCACCGCCTGGGTTGGCGCGAGCCACGCAGGGAACGCACCTTCGTAGTGCTCGATCAGAATCCCGACGAAACGCTCGAAGGAACCGAGGATCGCGCGGTGCAACATCACCGGGTGTTTGCGGCTGTTGTCTTCAGAGACGTATTCAGCGCCCAAACGGACAGGCAGGTTAAAATCGAGCTGCAGGGTACCACATTGCCAAACGCGACCAAGGCAGTCTTTCAGCGAGAACTCGATCTTCGGACCGTAGAACGCACCTTCGCCCGGCTGCAGATCGTACGGCAGGCCCGCAGAATCAAGGGCTGCGGCCAATGCAGCTTCAGCGCGATCCCACAGCTCGTCGGACCCAACGCGTTTTTCCGGACGAGTGGACAGCTTCATCTCGACATCGGTGAAGCCGAAGTCACGATAAACGTCCATGGTCAGCTTGATGAACGCAGCGGATTCGGCCTGCATCTGCTCTTCGGTGCAGAAGATATGGGCGTCGTCCTGAGTGAACGCACGTACGCGCATGATGCCGTGCAGCGCACCCGACGGCTCGTTACGGTGGCAGGCACCGAATTCGGCCAGACGCATCGGCAGTTCGCGGTAGCTCTTCAGGCCCTGGTTGAACACCTGCACGTGGCACGGGCAGTTCATCGGCTTGATGGCGTAGTCGCGGTTTTCCGACTGCGTGGTGAACATGTTGTCGGCGTAGTTGGCCCAGTGCCCGGATTTTTCCCACAGGCTGCGATCAACGACTTGCGGCGTCTTGATCTCAAGGTAGCCATTGTCGCGCTGGATCTTGCGCATGTACTGCTCGAGCACCTGGTACAGAGTCCAGCCGTTCGGGTGCCAGAACACCATACCCGGAGACTCTTCCTGGGTGTGGAACAGGCCCAGACGCTTGCCGATCTTGCGGTGATCGCGCTTTTCAGCTTCTTCGATGCGCTGGATATAGGCCGCCAGCTGTTTTTTGTCCGCCCAAGCGGTGCCGTAAACGCGCTGCAATTGCTCGTTCTTGGCGTCGCCGCGCCAGTAGGCACCGGACAGCTTGGTCAGCTTGAAGGATTTCAGGAAGCGGGTGTTCGGCACGTGCGGACCACGGCACATGTCGACGTATTCTTCGTGATAGTACAGGCCCATGGCCTGCTCGTTCGGCATGTCCTCGACCAGGCGCAGTTTGTAGTCTTCGCCACGGGCCTTGAACACTTCGATCACTTCGGCGCGCGGAGTGACTTTCTTGATGACGTCGTAATCTTTCTCGATCAGCTGCTGCATGCGCTGTTCGATAGCGGCCATATCGTCCGGAGTGAAAGGACGCTCGAAGGCGATGTCGTAATAGAAGCCTTCGTCGATGACCGGCCCGATGACCATTTTAGCGGTCGGGTACAGCTGCTTGACCGCGTGGCCAACCAGGTGGGCGCAAGAGTGGCGAATGATCTCCAGCCCCTCTTCATCCTTTGGCGTAATGATTTGCAGGGTCGCGTCGCTGCTGATGATGTCGCTGGCATCGACCAGTTGGCCATTGACCTTGCCGGCCAGAGTGGCTTTGGCCAGACCGGCACCAATGGATGCGGCGACCTCGGCTACGGAAACCGGGTGATCGAATGAACGTTGACTGCCGTCGGGAAGAGTAATAGTTGGCATGGCGCCTCCTCTCCTAGTGGTGACCCCTACCAAAGGTCACGTGGGTTGGGATGAGCCAGTACAAGATCCGATCCAGGCCATTCAATGACGAACGCCTGCCTTACAGCGGCAGGAGCCTTGCGGCCAACCGGAAAACCGAACCAGAGTGACTGGGATTCAAATCAGAATATTCGCACGTTGACCGCACCGGGACTGAAGGTCATCCGGAGCCTGAGAACGCTTGAGCCCGGCATGCTAGCACAGATGAGCGGTCACTTATGCCTCTGTTTTGCCAGAAGGCAAATCGTCCGTTTTTATGCCAGAGTGCTGAACTTGATGGCCCCTTCAGCCCTCAGATAACAAGACATTGACCCACAAGGAGCATCCTCGCATGCGTCTGAATACCCTGTTCGCCGTAGTCGCCCCTATCGTAATGCTGCTGCCGCTGAGCGCCCACGCCGACTGGCCGAAAGGCGAGCGTGACAAGTACATGGCGCAGTGCACCCAGGCGGCGACTCCGCAAATTGGTGCTGCTGCGGCCAAATCGCACTGTGCCTGTGGCGCGGATGCCATCAAGTCCTACCCTGCCGCCGACATTCAGGCGCTGATGGACAATAAGGCCTCCCCAGAGCTGCAGCAGAAAGCGCTGGGCCAAATCGCCAAATGCAAGGCAAATACCCCGGCGAAAAAGTGATCAAAACCCCCTTCTGACTCGGCTCAGCGCCCCTGAAACGGGCTGAATTTGAGCCTTTTCAGACGATTTATGCAGGTTTTACAGGTTTTTTTATCGTCTTTACGTTCCGCTAGAAGCCTTGTAAACCGGGGCTTTCAGCGAAAAAAGACAGCAAAGAAAACACGACTGATTGGCAAACAGCACGTCCGGGGGGCTACCAAAGCGAACATTTCGACTATGATACCCGGGTGTGCCCAGTTGGCCTGAGCAGCACAGTACTGAAAAATATATGTTTCTTGGAGATACACCATGTCTAATCGCCAAACCGGCACCGTTAAGTGGTTCAACGATGAAAAAGGCTTCGGCTTCATCACTCCTCAAGGTGGCGGTGACGACCTGTTCGTACACTTCAAAGCTATCGAATCCGACGGTTTCAAAAGCCTGAAAGAAGGCCAGACCGTCTCCTTCGTGGCTGAGAAAGGCCAAAAGGGTATGCAAGCTGCACAGGTTCGCCCAGAGTAATTTCTGCGCGCACTAAAAAAACCCCGTCCATGTGACGGGGTTTTTTATGCCTGCAACAAAAGTGGCGCGTGATCAGCCGCAGTTGACGCGTGTGATCACCAGATTGTTGTCGGTGTTCAGATTCAAGCGATCGGAGCGGTACTCGAGCGTGATCATGTCGTTCGGCTTGAGGAAGCGGGCATTTTGCGCCCCGGCTTTGCTGCGCGCCTGCTCCAGAAGCTCTGGCGAAGCTTTCTTGCCAATGGCGAATTCCGCCGCCGATGCTTCACAGCGGCTGTGACCGGCTTCGGTCGCCACAGATTCCTTTGCCGACTCGCTGGAGGTCGTGCTGCAACCGGCCAGCATGGCAGCGGCCATAAGTGCACCCAGTGTCGCGAACTTCAAAGGCATGAAGCCTCCTTATTTCAAAAAGTTAAGCTGAGATCGTGCGACCGCCATTCGGGCGTTTGGTTTCACGGGCAATGCCATCACCCTGCCCCACGACCGGAAAAACGCCGAGTTTGCCTGAGCGGCACGAGCCACTTCATCAATCAATCGTGACTGAATATTAACGGCGCTCAATAAACGTCGATGTAGTCGTACGGCGGGTTCGGCCAGTTGTCCTTCAGTGCGTTGAAAATCTGCATCACCCATACCTCGTCGCTGGCCGCGACATTGCCGACGTACCCCGAACCCTTGGCCCAGGTTTCCAGGCGAAACAGCAAACCGTCGATATCCTGCCCACCGGTAACGCCGGAAGAAATGTACGCGATACCGCCCTTGGTCACGCGCACCTGCGTGTGCTCATCATCACTGGCGCAAGCGAGCAATTGGCGCACGGCTTGGAGCGTGAGGCCGTCAGGGGTATTCAAATCGATCTGCACAACACGATCCTTGGAAAGCCTTAAAAGACCAAGTGTCGCATAGCACTCCGCTCATGCCTAAGTCGCAGTGCCAAATGCCCGACAAAATGGTTAACTCAAACCCAAGATCTTCCGACTATTCGAGCGCTCTCATGACCACCATCAGCATCGACGCCGCGATTAATGCCAAATGGGCAGACGGACACAGCTCTTACAGCCCGGGAACCACCGAGGAGCTTGCGCTGATTGGTATCGATCTATTGGTCAAAGAGTTGGGCACTGAAGCGGCCAAGCAATTCATAAAGCAGATTTTCGAGCGCTACCCGACCGAACAGGTTGAACACGCTGAGAGGGTGTAAAAAACCCGCAGGCTGGCACCTGCGGGCGAATGCTTTACTTCAGGCGTTTCAGGCGCTCGGTCAGCAAGTCAAAGAAGCCTTGCGCGTCACCATTTTCCACCCAGAAGGCGTTTTTCGGCGCTTTCAGGCCATCGTACCAATCGACGATGGTCTGACCGAAAGTCGGCCCTTCACGACTATCCACCACGACATTCACCGAACGACCGGTGAACAGTTCCGGCTTGAGCAGATAAGCCACGACGGTGGCGTCATGCACCGGGCCACCCGGAATGCCGTAGTGCTCCATGTCCCCTTTGATGTATTCGTTGAGGATGTCGCCGACAATTTTGCTCGCGTTGTTGTTCAGCGCGGCAATCTGCTTCAGGCGCGCATCACTGGTGAGGATCTTGTGGGTCACGTCCAGCGGCAGATAAGTCAGCTTCACGCCGCTTTTCAGCACCACTTCAGCCGCTTGCGGATCTGCAAACAGGTTGAATTCGGCCACCGGGGTGATGTTGCCGCCGTTGAAGTGCGCACCGCCCATGATCACCACTTCCTTGATGCCCTGAACAATTTCAGGTTCCTGGATGAGCGCCAGTGCCAGGTTGGTCTGTGGACCGAGCATGGCGATGGTGATGCTGTGTGGCTTGGCCTTCTTCAAGGTGTCGATCAGATAATTGACCGCATTGCCCTCAGCCAGACCTTTTTTCGGCTCATGTACGGTGACACCCGACAGGCCTTCCTTGCCATGGATGTTCTCGGCGTAGATCGGCGTGCGCATCAGCGGCTGTGGCGCACCGGCATAAACCGGCACGTCTTCGCGCCCTGCCCACTCGCGCGCCAGGCGTGCGTTACGCGAGGTTTTGTCGAGACGCACGTTGCCGGCCACGGTGGTCAGCGCGCGAATGTTCAGTTCGTCCGGCGAGGCCAGTGCGAACAGCAACGCGACGACGTCGTCGGCGCCTGGATCGGTATCAATGATCAGGTCGATTTTTTCCGCCGCCTGAGCGCCGGTCGCAGTGATGACGGACAAAAGCAGTAAACCCCGGATGAGTTGATGCAGTTTTTGAGCATAGCGTTGCATGGCGCATTCCTTGTGCAGGTGAAATCAAAAATTAAAACGTAACCCCGGCGACCAGCACGATGTTGCAATACGGCTGGCATTCACCGGTACGGACAATCGCCCGTGCCTGGCGGCTGAGAACTTTGAATTGTTCGTGACTGAGTAAGTCACGACGGCCCAGCGCGCCCTCTTCATTCAGGGCGTCCAGCGTACTCAGCGCGGTCGGTTGCTTGTCGAAAATCTCCTTGGCCAGCGCATGGCTTTCCACCTGCATCTCGCTGAGGACGACTTTGAGGGTGCTGACAAAGTCAGGCACGCCGTGAGTCAGCGCCAGATCAATCAGCTCGACACCTGGCGGCACGGGTAACCCCGCATCACCGATGACCACCATGTCGCCATGGCCCAGGGACGCGATCAGTCGCGACAACGCGACGTTGAGCAGGGGAGTTTTTTTCATGCGGGTTTAAAGGCCTGTACGTCGGATTGGGTTGGAATGGACGGTTGCGCACCGGCACGGGTTACCGACAGCGCGGCGGCAATCTGCCCATAGCGGATCGCTTCAGCCTCGGACTTGCCACTTGCCAACGCAGCGGCAAAACCACCGACGAAGGTATCCCCCGCCGCCGTGGTATCGACAGCTTTCACTTTCGGTGCCGGGAAATGCTCGAAACCTTTGCCGTTGGCGAACAACGAACCTTCGGCGCCGAGGGTAATGATGACTTTGCCCGCGCCCAGGCGGATCAGATGACTGGCAGCACTTTCTGCGGTTTGCAGCGAGTCGACTGGCAGTCCGCTCAACGCGGCGGCTTCGCTTTCGTTGGGGATCAGGTAGTCGATCGCAGCAAACCAGTCAGCCGGCAGTGGGCGGCTGGCCGGTGCCGGATTGAGAATCACGATTTTGCCCAGTGCACGCGCACGCTTGAGCGCATGCCCCACCGTGGCATCAGGGATTTCGAGCTGGCAGATGATCACGTCGGCGGCTTGCAGTACGGCATCGAAACGATCGATGACCGCGGGCGTCATTGCGCCGTTGGCCCCAGCAACGATGACAATGGCGTTCTGACTGTTGTCATCCACCACGATCAACGCAACACCGCTGGAGTCGTCGACGACACTCACCGCCTGACAATCGATCTGCTCGGCCAGCAACGCATCACGCAATTGCACGCCGTAGTCGTCGTTGCCGACACAACCGACCATCGCCACTTGCGCGCCCAGGCGGGCGGCAGCCACAGCCTGATTGGCGCCCTTGCCGCCGGACACGGTGGTGAAGGAATGACCGATCAGCGTTTCACCGCCTCGCGGCAGCCGTGGCGCCCGAGTCACCAGATCCATGTTCAGGCTGCCTATTACCACTACATTTGCTGGCATACATCAGTACTCGTCAATTCGGTTTTCAGCGGTATTCGGTGAACACGCCGGACAGCGGCGCGGTCGACTCGCGCAAGACAATACTTGGGGTCACGATGCGTTGATCCGTCCCCAGGCTCGGTGTAGCGATCCTGCGCAGCAATACTTCTGCAGCCATCTCACCCAGTTGCAGGATCGACTGGCCGACAGTGGTCAATGCCGGGTACACATAACGGCTCATCTGGATATCGTCGAAGCCGATCACCGACAGCTCGCTTGGTACGCGCACGTTACGCTCAGCGGCGGCACGCAGAACACCGATGCCGATCATGTCGTTACCGGCAAAAATCGCACTCGGCGGATTGCTTTCAAGCAGCATCGCTGCCGCGTTGTAGCCACCAGTGCTGGTGAAATCACTTTCCAGCATGCGCGCTGGCTGCACGTCGATGCCCGCCTCTTTCAGCGCCCGGCAATAACCGGCCTGACGCATCTGCGCCACGCTGGTGCTCGCCGGACCGCCGATGGTGGCGATATCGCGATGGCCCAATTCCAGCAGATGGCGGGTCGCGAGATAGGCACCGTATTCGTGATCGATGCGCACCAGATCGGCGTCGACCCCTTCGAGGCCTCGGTCGACGATGACCATCGGCGTTTTAACCCCTGCCAAACCTTGCGCCAGGCCACTGTCGCCGCCCGCCGAAGCAACGATCAAACCGTCGATACGTTTTTCCAGGAGCACGCGCAAATAGCTGCGCTGCTTTTCCGGATTATCGTCAGAGTTGCAGAGGATCACGCAGTAGCCGTTACGCTCGCAATAATCCTCGATGCCGCGCGCCAGCTCCGCGAAGTACGGGTTGAGGCTGTTCGGCACCAGCAGCCCGATGGTGGCGGTGGTCTTGGCTTTCAGCGAGCGCGCCACGGCACTCGGGACGTAGTCGAGGCTCTTGATCGCCGCTTCGACTTTAAGCCGCACTTGCTGACTGACCGGCCGAGTGTTGTTCACCACATGGGACACGGTGGTGTAGGAGATCCCCGCGAGCGCCGCTACATCCTTGATCGTTGCCATGTCTCAGCCCCGTCGGCTTGCGCGTTGACTGCGATACGTGTCGAGCACCACAGCGATGACGATCACGGCACCGGTAATGATGCGTTTGGTCGGTTCAGTAGCGCCGATCTGTGCCAGCCCGGCCGCCAGTACGGAAATGATCAACACACCAAAAAACGTGCTGATTACCGAACCACGCCCACCCATCAGACTGGTACCGCCGATGACCACCGCCGCAATCACTTGCAACTCGAGACCGGAACCGGCATTCGGGTCCGCCGCTTCCAGACGGGAAATCTGAAACAGCGCGGCGATACCGGCCAGCAGGCCCATCAGGCTGAACACCAGAATCTTGTAAGGCTTCGGATTGATCCCGGCCAGACGTACGGCTTCTTCGTTGGTGCCGATGCCGATCAGGTAGCGACCGAACACGGTGCGGGTCAGAACGGCCTGGGCAATGATGATCACCAGCAAGGCGATGATGAACGACGGCGAGATACCGAACGCAACCGGGTTCGACAGCCAGGCGAACGAATCACCGATGTACGCCGTTCGCGATCCGGTCATTTGATAGGCCAGACCTCGGGCCATTTCCAGCACGCCGAGGGAGACGATGAACGACGGAATCCGCCAGGCCACGGTGATCGACCCCGTTACCGTACCGGCCAATGCCGCCACCGCCATGCCGAGCAACGCCGAGGGCAACACGCCCCAGCCCCAGCCGAGAATCGCCACACTGACCGTCGAAGCGGCAAGCGCCAATACCGAGCCGACCGAAAGGTCGATGCCGCCGATGATCAACACGAAGGTCATGCCGACCGCCAGGACCATCAAGTCCGGAATCTGGTTGGCCAGCGTGCTGAAGGTGTTATAGGACAGGAAGTGGCTGCTCAAGACCGAGAACAGCGCAATCATTGCCAGCAAGGCACCGGCCAGGCCCAGATAGGTGCCCAGGCCGTAGAAATTGCCACTACGTTTGCCGGCAGGAGATGCAGTTTTCATGGGAGATCCCTAGGCGCCGCTTCATTGAGCAACGCATCACGTTTTTGGTAGCCGGCGAACGCGGCGGCAAGCAAATCATCCTGGGTCCAGCTGTCGCGCTCGAAGGTGTCGATCAAACGCCCCGCCGACAGCACGCCGATCCGGTCGCAGATCAGCATCAACTCACGCAGGTCACTGGACACCACCACCAGCGCCTTGCCCTGGCGCGTCAGTTCGCCGAGCAAGGTATAGATGTCGAATTTGGCGCCAACGTCGATACCACGGGTCGGCTCATCGAACAGCAGCACCGAACAATCACGCTCCAGCCAGCGACCGATCACCACTTTCTGCTGGTTACCGCCGGACAGCTCTGAAACCAGCTGCGTCGGGCTTGAGCTGCGGATACGCATGGCGTCGATCTGACGTTGCGCCAAAGCCATTTCGTCGCCGTTGTTAACCACACCGCCACTGGAGATTTCCGGCATGTTGCCCAGCGCGATATTTGCGCTGATCGACTGGCTGAGCAGCAGACCTTCACCCTTGCGATCTTCGGTGATCAACGCGATGCCATTGCGCACTGCATCGACCGGCGAACGCACATTGACCACTTTGGCCGGCGAACCGAGTGCGACGGTGCCGCTGTCAGCGAGGTCGGCACCGAAAATCAACCGCAGCAGTTCCGTGCGCCCTGCCCCGATCAGCCCGGAAATCCCGAAGATCTCGCCGGCACGCACTTCGAACGAAACGTCGCGAACCTTATCCGAACGCGTCAGGCCCTTGACCGTCAACGCCGGCGCGCCAATCTTGCGCGGCCCCATGTCGATGTGTTCGCCCAGTTCGCGGCCGACCATCAGGGTGACCAGTTGCTCACTGTTGTAATTGGCCATCGGCTCGACGCAGACCAGATTGCCGTCACGTAGCACAGCAATGCGCTGGGCGACTCGGGCGAGCTCTTCGAGGCGGTGGGAAATGTAGATGATCGCAACGCCGCGTGCCTGCAATCGGGTGATCTGTTCAAAGAGCATTTCGACTTCGCGAGCGGTCAGCATCGCAGTCGGCTCATCGAGAATCAGCACATGGCAATCGCCGATCAGGTTGCGGGCGATTTCGACCATCTGCTGATGCCCGATCCCCAACTCGCCGACCAGCGTATCCGGGTCGATCGCGTCGAGACCGACTTGCGCCATGGCTTCGATAGCGGCCTTGCGTAATTGCTTGCGGCTGATCCAGCCACCATTGCTTGGCAAGTTATCGAGAAACAGGTTCTCCGCCACCGACAAGGTCGGCAACAGATTGAGTTCTTGCATGACCATGCGCACGCCGAGGTCTTCGGCCTGGGTACGACTGCCCGGACGATAGTCCTTGCCCTGAAACTGCATCTGGCCGGTGGTCGGCGTGACCAGACCACCAATGATCTTCGACAAGGTACTTTTGCCGGCACCATTCTCGCCGGTCAGCGCCAGCACTTCACCGCGCATCAGCGTCAGATCGATGCCGGCAAGCACCGGTTGCGCATAGGTCTTGCCGATACCGCTGACCGAGAGGACAGCGTTCGGGGCGGAAACTGACATAAAAACTCTCCATGCGCTCGCCCGGACGGACGAGCGCCGTTGTGTCGCCAGAAGACTTACTTGGTGACCAGCTCGACCGGTGTTTCGATCACGCCGTTGGCGCCGCTGTCGACTTTCTCGCCCTTGATGATTTTCAGTGCGGTTTCAATGCCGAACACTGCCTGCTTCGCAGCGAACTGGTCAGCCGTGGCCAACACGCGACCGTCCTTCAACATGGGCTTGATGGCATTGATGTTGTCGTAACCGACGACCTGCACCTGACCGGCCTTGCCTGCAGCACGGACTGCGGAAACGGCACCTACCGCCATGCTGTCGTTACCGGCCAGCAATGCTTTGACGTCCGGGTATTCACTGAGGATCGACGCGGCCACCTTGTTGCCTTTGTCGATCTCCCAATCGCCGGACTGCAGGGAAACGACCTTGATCTGTGCGGCGTCCATTGCATCCTTGAAGCCAGCGGTACGCTGCTGGGCGTTGGTCGTCGTCGACACGCCTTCAATGATGCCGACTTCGTCACCGGCCTTGAGCTGCTTGGCCAGGTATTCACCGACCAGACGCGCGCCTTTGCGATTGTCCGGACCTACGAAGGGCACGCTGATGTTTTTGCTTTTGACGATGGCCGGATCGAGCTGGTTGTCGATGTTGATCACGGTGATACCGGCATCGACGGCTTTTTTGATCACCGGCACCATGGCCTTGGAATCGGAAGGCGCGATGACCAGCGCATTGACCTTGGCCAGAATCATCTGCTCGACGATACGGGTCTGGCCAGCGGTATCAGTCTCGTCCTTGATGCCGTTGGAGATCAGGTCGAAATCGGCGGAATGTTCTTTCTGGTAGGCCTTGGCGCCATCTTCCATGGTCAGGAAGAATTCGTTGGCCAGGGATTTCATGACCAGCGCGACTTTGGGTTTTTCGACAGATTCGGCGAACGCCGAGGAGACAGGTAGTGCGGCGGCTGTGGCAGCCAGCATAGCGACAGCAAGAAGACGTCCAGCGAATGGCAGCTTCATGGGTTCACTCCGATCTTATGATTATTGTGAGCAACGCTTGCGCTGGCGTAAGCTACTTCGCTTTCCCCAAGGCCATAATGCGCCGGGAAAGCCGCGCAAACGTTTGCGTAGACCGAACTATGCGAATCCCGCCGACATTTGTCAACAATCAGAAATCGTCATTTTTTGTAGGGCGAATCGTCCGACTCGCCCTACGCTGCTTATGCCGTGGTGCTGACCAGATTACCGCTGGTGGAACTCTTGGTCATTTCCTTGACCAGCGCACCGGCCACTTCTGCCATCGCGGCGCTGGTTTGCGCGATTTGCCCCTGAATGGACATCACCGCTTGCGATTTGGCCTCAGGCGTCGGATAGGTCTTGGCTTGGGCGGCCGCCAGTTGTTGCTGCTGCTCCTGAAGCTGCTTCTGCAGTTCCTGCATTCGCTTGAGCAACATCTTGACCGTGACGCTCAGGTTATCGCCGCTTTCAGCCTTGCTGTCTTCTGGCGCGGCAGCACCACCGGTCCTGACCTGATTGCCCTGCTCTTTCTCAGTGCCCAGCGCTTCGCTGGAAGCGTCCGCCCCCGCCTGACTCAATGCATTGATGGTCGCTGCGGTTTTGCCGCCAATGGTGACCGCGCCAGGATTTGCTAAACCGACCGTCAGTGACATGTGAACTCCCTCAATTTAAGTTTCCTTGAACACCCATCGGCCCGTGTGAAGGTTTCTTTAGCAGAAACGCCGAAAACCGCCACTCGCTTCAGCGGACAAAAGCGGTAGTCCTTTTCGGAGAGCCGAACACGAAAGTGCCCGGCGTTCGGAAACCCGGATAAACGATTCTCCCCGCGATTCGTCAACTCATAAAATCTTGATGTAAATCATCAAGTTAAACATTTCTCTGACGCAAAGTACGGCTGGTACAGATCCTGCTCCCTTCACAGCATCCCGAGCATCCAGATCGGCTTGGGATGCATCTAGATGAACCTGCATCAGCACCGTCTCACTACTAGAGAGAAAAATAATGAAATCTGCTTTCAACACTTTGGTTCCGGGCGCTTTGGCCCTTCTCCTGCTCCTGCCCACCGCCCTTCAGGCAAAAGAAGTCGAAACCCAGGCCAAACTCGCCAACGTCGTGGTTCTCGCCACTGGCGGCACCATTGCCGGTGCGGGTGCCAGCGCCGCTAACAGCGCCACCTATCAGGCTGCAAAGGTGGGTATCGAGCAACTGATTGCCGGCATTCCCGAGCTGAACAAACTGGCCAATGTGCGCGGCGAACAAGTCATGCAGATTGCTTCGGAAAGCATCACCAACGACAACCTGCTGCAGTTGGGTCGTCGCGTGGCCGAACTGGCCGACAGCAAAGACGTCGATGGCATCGTCATTACCCACGGCACCGACACCCTGGAAGAAACCGCTTACTTCCTCAACCTGGTAGAAAAAACCGACAAGCCGATCATCGTCGTCGGCTCGATGCGTCCGGGCACCGCCATGTCTGCAGACGGCATGCTCAACCTGTACAACGCCGTGGCCGTGGCCAGCAGCAAAGAAGCGCACGGTAAAGGCGTACTGGTGACCATGAACGATGAAATCCAGTCCGGTCGCGACGTCAGCAAAATGATCAACATCAAGACCGAGGCGTTCAAAAGTGCCTGGGGTCCACTGGGCATGGTGGTTGAAGGCAAATCCTACTGGTTCCGCTTGCCAGCGAAGCGTCACACCATGGATTCGGAATTCGACATCAAAAACATCAAGAGCCTGCCTGATGTAGAAATCGCTTATTCCTACGGCAACGTCAGCGATACCGCCTACAAGGCCCTTGCACAGTCCGGCGCCAAGGCGATCATCCATGCCGGTACCGGCAACGGCTCGGTGTCCTCCCGCGTAGTGCCGACCCTGCAAGCTCTGCGCAAGGACGGCGTGCAAATCATCCGTTCTTCCCACGTCAATGCCGGCGGATTTGTTCTGCGCAACGCCGAACAACCAGACGATAAATATGACTGGGTTGTCGCCCACGACCTGAACCCACAGAAAGCCCGCATCCTGGCAATGGTCGCCCTGACCAAAACCAACGACAGCAAAGAGCTGCAACGGATGTTCTGGGAATACTGATTGACCTTCGCCCGCTCAATTCTCGATCGGGTACCCTGCGCACTACTCGCCCATTAGGTGGGTGGTGCGTTACTTACAAAGCTCTCGCACTTTTCCCACAAAAAAATCGACACGGCCTACATCAAAATCTGAAAACCGCTGTCAGAGGATTTTCTTGAATTTTAAGCAGTTGCGAAAATGCTTACAGTTAAATACTGTATGCACGTACAGCTTAATAAGGATAACCTCGTGGCCACCTCCCCTGATGCTCCTGACGCTTACGAACGCATGGGTATGCGCGTTCAAAAAATCATCAATTCGCCCACCGCTCAAAAAGCCAAAGCCGCACTGATCTTCCGCCTGCCCGACGAGCCGATGGATGACTGGGAGCGCCTGCTCGAGGAAATCGACGAGAACGACAACGTCACCCTCGCCTACCGCGACGACGGTGGCGTGCAGATTTTTTGGGTTGTGCCGAAGGAAGATTGATCCAATGAGTGTCCGCTGTTTTGCATTGCTGTTGTTGTTCATCACCATGGGCGCCCAGGCCGGCGCCCCTCGCACATTCACCGAAGCCAAAAAGGTCGCCTGGAAGTTGTATGCGCCGCAGTCAACCGAGTTTTATTGCGGGTGCAAATACACCGGCAACAAGGTTGATTTGAAGGCTTGTGGTTATGTGCCACGCAAGAACGCCAAACGCGCCTCACGCATCGAGTGGGAACACATTGTCCCGGCCTGGCAATTCGGTCATCAGCGTCAATGCTGGCAGGAAGGCGGACGCAAAAACTGCACGCGTTACGACCCGAGTTATCAGAAGGCTGAAGCTGATCTGCACAACCTGGTGCCGAGCATTGGCGAGGTCAATGGCGACCGCAGCAACTTCAGTTACGGCTGGCTGCCGGTGCAATCCGGGCAGTACGGATCGTGCCTGACGCAGGTCGACTTCAAAGCCAAGAAGGTCATGCCCCGCCCTTCCATTCGCGGCATGATTGCCCGCACTTATTTCTACATGAGCAAGCAATACGGTTTGCGCCTGTCGAAGCAGGATCGGCAATTGTATGAGGCCTGGGACAAGACTTACCCGGTGCAGGACTGGGAGCGTCAACGCAATCAAAGCGTGGCGTGTGTGATGGGGCGCGGCAACGAGTTTGTCGGCCCGGTGAATATGAAAGCCTGCGGCTGATCGCACGCCCAAAACAAAAGGCCTCGAACGTCATGTTCGAGGCCTTTTTTGTACTCAGCTGCCTGGTTTGTTGTAGCGCCAGTAGCCCATCAGGTTGAGCGATTCGCGCGCGATGCCGCAGTCCTTGATCAGGTATTTGCGCAGGCTCATGACTGCCGCACTTTCTCCGGCGATCCAGCCATAGAATCCGTCAGTCGCCGTATCGGCGATTTCCCAAAGAATGTCTTTATCGATATCGACCTCGGCCAACTCAGCGGCCTGCCCCGCTAAAGACGCATGAACGGGCAACCTCGCCTGGCGCACAGCGTCCACCATCAGGGTGCCGGCGACCGTCACATTGGCCTGATCGCGCACCAGCCATTGCACGGTTAAACCGGGCCAGTCAGGCACGGCCAGCATGTCCTGCGCACTGTCGACTTCGAAGAACGCCTGCGTTTGCGGCGGTTCGCGCAGCGCTGCCAACTCATCCAGAATACCCAGCGCCGCCGGTAACGCTGTCGCATCGGCAACCAGCAGCAACTGCCTCAGGGCTCGTGGCGGCTTCCATTCGAAGCCACCGGCCTGCTGCGCGGAAAAAAGTTGGTCAGGGGCGAGAATCTGCATCGAATCCCCCGGCTGGGCGCGCAACGCCCAACGGGAGGCCGGACCGGTTTCACCGTGCAGAACAAAATCGATATCCACCTCGCCCTGTTCAGCGCGCAGATGGCGGATGGTGTAGGTGCGCATGGCGGGGCGTCGGTCGACCAACATCGCCTTGAATCGCGCGTACCAGCCATCCTCTTGGGAGAGCTTTGACTGCGAACCGTCTGCCGCCGGGAAAAACAGCTTCACCCGTTGATCCGGCGCCCAGGTAGCCATTTCATGGACCGATGGACCCGCAAGCGTAATCCGCATCATGTGCGGACTCAGTTGGGTTTTACGATGCAAAGTGACATCGAAGAGTTTGTACGGATTGGCGGAGGCCATGGGGGAGCTCCTTCGGGAAATCATCAACGATTCCAATAGGAACGAATCGCGCCTGATTGCCTTTAGGTAGCTCCGCCGAATGGAGTGCTTATGGCGTGATCGGGTGCTCGATCAACACCGACTCAACGTTCTGCTTTTTGGCTTTCACCAATGCCGCATCCACTTGCACCTTCCGCGCCTCGGCTTCAGCCTGGGAGTTGAACGGGCCGATCAGAATCCGCGTTTTACCGTTACCGTCCTTGATCACGGTTGGCACGAAAGCGTGCTCGATCAACCAGCCGCTCAAGTCGCTCACCGCTTGAGGCGTTTCACCGCGCACCTCAAGATCCCACTGCGGGGTTGCTGCTGCAGGCGACGCGGCAACTGCCGCTTTCGGTTTCTGCACGTCTACACTCTTGCCTTCACCACATCCTGCCAACACCAGTGCCGCGATGACCCAGACCAATTTGCGCACAACACTTTCCTCGGAATTCTCAAAGCGGCGATCTTATCATTCATAAATACTTCGCGAGCCCCGCAAAATGGGCACAAAACAACGAGATTGATGAATGCAGCCTCTGTATAGTTACGCCCTGGGAATTAATGCCGCGTCTGCGCGTCAGAAAGAGGCACCCAAACCGTGAGACTTCGCACTAATCTATACGTACCACCGACCTCTGCACTGTCTGAATCAGGTGCCCTACAAAGCAATCAAGGAGAAGACCATGCTGATACTCACCCGCAAAGTCGGTGAAAGCATAAATATTGGTGATGACATTACGATCACCATCCTCGGCGTAAGCGGCCAACAGGTCCGCATCGGCATCAACGCCCCGAAAAACGTTGCCGTGCACCGTGAAGAGATTTATCAGCGCATTCAAGCTGGCCTGACCGCACCGGACAAGCCACAAACGCCCTGAACCGCATCGCAGTCACTAGCCAGTTCGTTTACCTGCGTGTAATGACTGGCTAAAGATTCACGCGCCGTATTGCCACCCGCTCCCCACCTCGCTGGGCACGGCGCCTGACATTGCCACACCTCCCTGAGCGTCGATACTACCTAGCATTCCAAACAGTGGATGTAGGACGTTTCCGAGAGAACACAGAGAAGAGCGCCCTCCTAACCAAATGTCACACCTCGGGCCATGCCAGTGGCCGCGATCACCATCAGCACCATCAGTAACGCTTCAAGATGACTTATCCGCGCAAACAACCTTGTGCGGCCGGTATCGAGCGTTCTGCCCCGCCCCAATGCAATCCGCCATTTGATCAACGTGATCATCGGCGCGAGCTCTACCAGCAAAATCAGCACGAACAACGTCATCTTCAAATGGAACAGTGGCTGATGAAGGTAATAGTCAGTGCCTTTTTCGTACCCTCCAAACGCTCGCATCCCACCCGTGACCAGCAGGATCAGCGCTGAAATCCCCCAGATATTGTCAGCGAGCAAAACTCGCCCAGCCTCCCCCGTCCCGGCGGCCAGGCGGCTGAACGCCGTACCGCGAGTCAACACCGCCCAGAAGCCCAAGGCAAAAGCCAATAGATGAACCGCTGCAAGAGACCAGTGAACCAGCATCGACACACCCCTTTATAAAGAGTTGAAAATCGGCCAGTCAGTAGTAGTCGAAAAAGTAGGGATTTGCCCGTAACGGGCAGACAGTCGCTAAACGCCTAGAGGGGAAAAGCCAAATCGCAGGCAAAAAAAATCCCAAGCAGCTGATGGAAGCTTGGGATTTAAAAATGCATAAACCGTGGTGGTGAACGCGGGGCGGATCTTACTGAATCAATGGCCGCGCAACAACTTATTTTTGATAACCGGTCGGTTAAAAAATATCGTAAGTCATTAAATATCCAAACTATTTCAAAGGACGATGGCGACAGACGGTCAGAAGTCGACCACTCAGGTACTGGAAGAATTGTTGACCTCCACTTCAGCCCAAGAGGATTATTCGGGCGCAAAATTCCACGGACGGTAAAAAATTGAAACGACAAACACTGCTTGTCAGCTTCTTGTGTTGTAGCAGCTTCTTCGCCAGCGCGGCCAACGCCCCCATCAAGGAAGGCATGTCGTTTTTCAGTGCAAGAAAAGCACTGCTCAATAGTGGCTGGAAACCCAACAAAACCTATTCCGGTGAATACGGTGTCGAAAACATCCTCATGCGAAAAGGCTTTGTTGAAATTGAATCCTGCTCAGTGGGCGTTCAGTACTGCATCTTTAATTACACCAAAAACCATACCTGCCTGGGTGTAGGCACCGTCGGGGAAGAGATCAAGGATATGAAGGTCTACTCATGGCACTTCAAATGTCCGGATCCGGATTGAAAGCGCCCCCTCCTACTACGACTCGCTATGACCCTTGCACGAACAGCAGAACTTCCCGCAGGGATACATACAGGCGCTGCCGGGCCACGCGGACGAGAAGCTGACGAAGCACTATCAGGAGGGACACGGCGACAAGACGATCGACCATGTTGAGGTGAGCGCCGAACTGGCGTTCTGAGGCGGGGGCTATGCAAACCCCAGACAACAAAAAAGGGCCCACCTTTCGGTGAGCCCTTCTAGACCGCCCAGCAGAGCGGATTTTGTTTGGTAGGCGCGATTGGACTCGAACCAACGACCCCCACCATGTCAAGGTGGTGCTCTAACCAACTGAGCTACGTGCCTGCTGTGAGGCGGCATTCTACGGAATTCCGGAGGGGTGTCAACACCTTTTTTTCACCTAAGCCTATGAATATGCAAAATATTTAATTTCGGGTCGCCGACGAAGATTTTCCGGTGGCTGGCGGCGGTTTTTCAACTCGGGTAGGATCGACGCACTCGTAAAATATATTAAACAGAGGCTGCAGGATGGCGAACACCCCTTACCCAGAGTCTTATTACGCTGCGTCGGCCAATGCCGTACCGCCCCGCCCTGCCTTGCAGGATGATGTGGAGACGGACGTCTGTGTGATCGGCGCCGGGTATACCGGATTGTCCTCGGCGCTGTTTCTGTTGGAGAACGGTTTTCGCGTGACCGTGCTGGAGGCGGCCAAGGTTGGTTTCGGCGCATCGGGGCGCAATGGCGGGCAGATCGTCAACAGCTATAGCCGCGACATTGATGTGATCGAGCGCAGCGTCGGCCCCAAGCAAGCGCAACTACTCGGACATATGGCGTTCGAGGGTGGCCGGATCATTCGCGAGCGTGTGGCCAAGTACAACATCCAGTGCGACCTGAAGGACGGCGGCGTATTCGCAGCCATTACCGCCAAGCAGATGGGCCATCTGGAATCGCAAAAACGCCTCTGGGAGCGCTTCGGCCATACGCAACTCGAATTGCTCGATCAACGCCGTATTCGCGAAGTGGTTGCCTGCGATCAGTACGTTGGCGGCATGCTCGACATGAGTGGCGGGCACATTCATCCGTTGAACCTCGCACTCGGCGAAGCGGCAGCGGTCGAGTCCCTCGGCGGCACCATTTATGAACAATCGCCTGCCGTGCGCATCGAGCGCGGCGCCAACCCGGTTGTGCATACGCCGCAAGGCAAGGTCAGGGCCAAATTCATCATCGTCGCCGGCAATGCCTACCTCGGCAACCTGATGCCGGAACTCGCGGCCAAATCGATGCCGTGCGGCACGCAGGTGATCACCATCGAACCGCTGGGTGAGGAGCTGGCGAAAACGTTGCTGCCGCAGGATTACTGCGTCGAAGACTGCAACTACCTGCTCGACTACTACCGACTGACCGGCGACAAGCGCCTGATCTTCGGCGGCGGCGTGGTGTATGGCGCGCGCGATCCAGCAAACATCGAGGCGATCATCCGCCCGAAAATGCTCAAGGCCTTTCCGCAACTCAAGGATGTGAAGATTGATTACGCCTGGACGGGTAATTTCCTGCTGACGTTGTCGCGCTTGCCTCAGGTTGGGCGCCTGGGCGACAACATCTATTATTCGCAAGGTTGCAGCGGCCACGGCGTGACCTATACGCACCTGGCAGGCAAGGTGTTGGCCGAAGCGTTGCGCGGTCAGGCCGAGCGCTTTGATGCGTTTGCCGACTTGCCGCACTATCCTTTCCCGGGCGGGCAGTTGCTGCGCACGCCGTTTGCCGCACTGGGCGCGTGGTATTACGGACTGCGCGATAAATTCGGGATGTAAAAAAGGGCCGCTGACAGCGGCCCTTTTTTATTGCGCAACACTCAGAGCTGATCCCGAGCGATACCACTGCGAATCCGCAGAATATCCGCCAACACAGCCAGCGCGATTTCTGCCGGCGTCTTGCTGCCGAGGTTAAGACCGATCGGCGCATGGATCCGCGCCAACTCAGCCTCGCCCAAACCACCAATCCGACGTAACCGTTCGAAGCGTTTCTGCGACGTCTGCAGCGACCCCATCACGCCAATGTAGAACGCTTCAGTGCGCACCGCCTCCATCATCGCCAGGTCGTCGATACGCGGATCGTGAGTAAGCGCCACCACCGCCGTATCGCGATGGCAACCACCGTCGACAATAAACACCGACGGCAATTGCCGACGAATCTCCACGCCATCCAGCACCACGCCTTCGAGCACTTCATCGCGCGGATCACAGAGAATCACTTCAAACCCGAGGCCGACGGCAAACTCGGCGCATGCCTGCGCCACGCTGGAATAACCGGCGAGCAACAAGCGCTGTGCCGCACCAATGCGAATCCGCACCCGATCAATCTCGCGCTCGATCCGCGCACCCTGCTCGCGATCAGCGAACAGACTGCGCGCACCGCTGGCCAGATCGACCTCGCGAATCAAGCGACGCTGACCGAGCAGCGCCGACTCCAACTCACGCAGATGCGCCTGCACTTCGCAGTCAGCGTCAAACTTCTCTACCAGCACATCGAGAATGCCCCCACAGGGCAGGCTGACTCGCGAGCGCGGGTCGTCGCCCTCGCCATAACGCACGACGTTGATCGCATCGAGAAACGCACCTTCGGCGACACGCTCAAGGAAATCTTCCTCGACGCAGCCACCCGACAGCGAGCCGATCCACTGTCCGCCATCGTTCACCGCCAGCAGCGAACCCGGCGCACGCGGTGCCGAACCGTAAGTGGTCAGCACGGTGCAGAGCCAGATGCGCTGCCCCGCCACCGACCACTCCAGCGCGCGGCGCACCACTTGTAGATCGAGATGCTGCATGTCAGTGCGCCTTGTGCTCGATGGACGGTGCGTCGGCTTGCAGCTTCTGCACCTCGCTCACCGCCAGTTCGGCGGACTGTCCGCCCCACCCTTGACGCAGGTAGTTGAGCAGATCGGTGAGTTGCTCAGGGCTGAGCTTGTCGGCGAAACCCGGCATCGGTTGCATGTGCTCGAACCCGGAGAACTTCTGTTCACCGATACCATCCTCGATCACCCGCAACAAGTTGCGCGGGTCTTCCAGGCGCAATGTGGTGTTGCCGCGCATGGCCACCGCGATGTGCGGCTTGCCTTCGCCACCCACCGCATGGCAACCGGCGCAGACGTTCAGGTATTCCTGCTGGCCGCGCTGGGCACTGGCGCTGAGTTTCTCGACGGGCACTTCAACCAACGCCTTGGCTGCCGGCGGTTTGTCGCCGAGCAAGAACGTCGCCATCGCCGCCAGATCGGTATCGTTCAGGCCCTGGGTGCTGTTGTGGAACACCGGGAACATCTCGTTGAACATCGTCCCTTGCGCACTCATGCCGTGCTTGAGGAACGTGCCCAGATCCTGCTCGTTCCAGCCGCGAGCGGCCAGATCAGTGGCCAGCAGGCTCGGCGCCAGATAACCATTGAGGATGCCGCCGGTCAGACGCTTATCCAACTGCATCGCACCCGGCAGGCCGCGCGGGGTGTGGCATTCGCCGCAGTGACCGAGTACTTCGACCATGTACTGGCCGCGTTTCCAGGCTGCACTTTTGCCTTCGGCTGGTTCCAGCTTCAGCGCTTTGCCGTACATCATGTTCCAGCCGATCAGGCCCGGACGCACGTTGAACGGAAAGCTCAGGCTGGTGACGGGTGCGGCGCGCTCGATCGGCTCGATGGTTTTCAGGTACGCATGGATCGCGTCCGAATCTTCGCGCGGCATCAGGTGATACGAGGTGTACGGCATCGCCGGATACAGATTGGCGCCATCGCGACGCTTGCCTTCGGTCAGCGCAGCGAAGAACTCGTCATCGTTGTACAGACCGATGCCGTGCTCTTTGCTCGGGGTGATGTTGGTGCCGTAGATCGTGCCGAACGGCGAGACGATCGGCAGGCCGCCAGCAAACGGCGCACCGCCGGGTGCAGTGTGGCAAGCCATGCAATCGGCGGCGCGGGCGAGGTATTCGCCGCGCTTGACCTGATCATCGGCGTGGGCAAACACCACCGGCGCAGCGAGGCCGACCGCCAGGGTCAGGCGGGTCAGAAAAAGCTTCATGCTTAACCCTCCTTGACCAGGCCGAGATCGGTCAGCACGTTGCGGGTGGCGTTGTAGTAACGCACGTACCCGGTGCAACGGCAGACGTGATGGCCGAGGCTGTCCTCGATGACTTGTTCGAGCTTGCTCTGCACGATCGGCTGGCGCTGCAGCTTTTCAACCAGCACGGTCGCAGCATTGACGAAGCCCGGCGCGCAGTAGCTGCACTGGAACGCGAACTCATCGACGAAGCGCTGCTGGATCGGGTTAAGTTCGGTTACCTGACCTGCCTCATCACGCTTGGCGTGCGATTCGATGGTGCGCACTTTTTTACCTTCGAAGTAATGCGCGCCGGTGATGCAGGTGCGCACTTCTTCGCTGGTGCCGTCCGGGTTGTCGACGATCACCACGCAGGCGTGGCAAATGCCTTGGCCGCAGCCCAGACGCGAACCGGTGAGGTTTTTGTATTCGTGCAGGTAGTCGATCATCGGCAGGTCATCAGGGATGTCCACCGGGCCGACGGATTGACCATTGAGGGTCAATTGAAGCGGACGGTTAGCCATTGAGGGCCTCCTTGATGCGCGTAGCAGTGATAGGCAGATCGCGAACACGTTTACCGATGGCGTGGGCCACGGCGTTACCGATGGCGCCGACAATCGGGATCATCACCACTTCGGCGATGCCTTTGGACGGATCGCTTGGCGACAGCGCCGGGAGAATTTCCGACGTCTGTTTCCACACGGCAACGTGACGGGCCATCGGCAGGCGATAACGGTTGAAGTTCCAGTCACCCTCCCCCGGTCCGCCCTCATACAGCGGCATCTCTTCCATCAAGGCGTGGCCGATGCCCATGGCGATACCGCCTTCGAGCTGCCCCTTGACCAACTCTTCGACCAGCACACGACCGCACTCGACCCACGAGTGGTGATTGAGCACTTCGACTTCCGCCGAACCTTTGTTGACCTTCAACTCGACCAGCGTCGCAACCGGACTGTAGTAAGTCACGGCGGCGTTGTTCAGTTGAACCACCGGGTAGTTGATGTTCTGGCGATCCAGCAGATGGAAACCGGCAGTGTTCATCAACGCTTTTTTCGCGTTTGGCGCGCCGTCGCCGTATTTCACCGCCAGACCGTCGAGCGGCAGGCGTTCGCGCACGCCGTCGATGCTGTATTCGGCTTCAGCCCAGCTCCAGCGGTTGAACGCGTGAACGGTGGCACCGGTCACCAGACCACGCTCGTGAGCGCGTTTGGCCAGCTCTTCGAAGCTCAGCGGCTGCATGCCGTTGGCGGTGAGTTTACCGTCGACCCAATGCGCATCTTCGCGACGCACCACGTAAGGGTTGGCTTGACCGCCGTAAGGACCCTGACGCCAGATTTCCATGGCCGCTGGCCACAAACCGTTGTTGAACAGCACGCGCGCCGCTTCACGGGTGGCGTGGCTGAAGTAGTACGCCGAGTTGGTCGCCGACGAAGCCGAGGCCAATTTGCCGACCCAGCGCGGGTTGCGCAGCAGGTTGTCTTGCTCGGCCTGGCTCATGATGTAAGGGTTGCCGCTGGTGATCAGCTGCATTTCCTTCCATTCGGTTTCGCCAGTCTTCACTTCGTGCGCCGGGCTACCGAGGAAATCGGCAACCACCAGGGCTTGCGAGGTGGACATGCCGGTGCCGATTTCAATGCCGATGTGGCGCAGGGTAATGCGACCGTCAGCGGTGAATTCGATGCTGGCCATCGGCGCTTCGGAACCGGTGCCGAAGTCTTTCTGGCAGATGGCGAAACCGACGCCGTACCAGTTGTCCGGGTCTGCGGCTTCGCGCTGTTTCTTGATCGCGTCGCGGTTTTTCCAGACTTCGTGCACCGAAGCCTTGTCGAGAATTTCGTGCAGGCGCAGCGCACCAGCCGGGATCGCGCCTTGAGTGTTTTTCATGCCCGAACGCAGGGCGTTCTTGCGACGCAAGTCGATGGCATCGACACCGAGGCGATTGGCGATTTCGTCGACCATCATCTCGGTCGCCGCCATGCTTTGCAGAGTGCCGTAGCCGCGCATCGAACCCGCCTCAACAGCACGCGAGTGGTAGGCGGTGACTTGCAGGTCGTTCTGCGGCATGTAGTAGATCGACTGCGCCGCCGTGGCGCCAACCGCAGCCACCGACGGGCTGTAGTTGATCCGGCCACCGCCGTCGACGCTCATTTCCGCGCGGAAAATCTTGAAGCTGTAGTCGTTCTTGTCCACGGCCAATTGGTAGCGGATGTCGAACGGGTGACGCTTGATGCCGCTCTGGAACTGCTCGTAGCGGTCGTTGGCCAGGCGCACAGGCACACCGGCGCCGTACAACGCGGCGAGGGCGGCGTAGTAGACGAAGATGTTGTGGTCTTTGGAACCGTAACCGACGGTGTAACCCGGGTGCATGTTCAGGTTGGCCAGGCCGAAGCGCGACGGCGAGATCATTTTTGCGGTCTCGGTCGCAGCTTCCAGTGGGCACTGGGTGGCTACCACGAAATGCAGGGTTTTGGTTTTCGGGTCGTACCAGCCGTTGCCGTTGTCCGGCTCCATCGCTGCCGGTTCGATCGACGGGGTTTTGTAGCGCTCGTCGAATACCAGCCAGTTGTCCGGCGGCGTATCGATCTCTTTCTTCATGCGGTCGGCGTAGAACAGGCCGCGCTCGGTCAGGTTGCCGTGCAGGTTCGGCTGGGAATTCCACACCGGACGACGGTTTTTCAGCATCGGAAAGAGGATCGAGTCCTTCAGGCTGGCAAATTCGTCCTCGTCGGCCGAGGTCGCGCCGCCCACACGTACATAGCGGAAACTGCCATACGGATCGCCTTCGTAATACGGCACTTGTGCACCGTAACGAATCGCTTTGTCATTGAATTTGAGTTTGTTCTTGGCCTGACGGAAACGCTCGAAGTCGTTCCAGATCAGGATGGCTACCGGGTGACCGATGAACATCGGCACCTTGCCTTCTGGCAGCAATGGATCCGGTGCGTGTTCTTCCGGGAAGACGATGCCGTCCTTGTCCAGGTCCGCGGCGGTGACAATGCGGTCAGGCTGCAGGTCGGCGCCGAGCCACGACAGATCGTAGCCGGCGTAGATGCGGTCAGCCTTGATGGTTTTCAGCAACATGGCGTGGCCTTGCTGCTCGGGCCAGCCCGGCATGTCCTTGGAGCGGATGTCGCGAGCAAAGACCTTGCTGCCGCAGACCTTGGACAATGCATCGTTACGCTGGCGCGCCTTGCCGTTGTTGCCGAGCCATTTCTCGGACGGCACGGTGACGCTGTTTTCCATCAAGGCAGCCAGCGCCTGGGTGCTGAGCGGCGTGAGCGTGACGCTCACACCCGCCACTAACCCGCCCTGGAGGAACGAGCGCCGGGATATATCACGGTTGGACATGGATCATCCTCTGGGCGGTTATACGTCCGCCCTTCTGGTTATCTACTGGGGAATCTCGAGTCTTGCAGAAGCCCTTCTTGGCTAAACGAAAGGCGTGATGACAGTGCAAAGCTGACCGAAAGGTTAACTTTAAAGGTTTCTGCGCTCGCAGCAAACAACCAGTTACAAAAATTTGACTAAAGAATCAAAAAATCAATGCGACGTGGCAGCGCATCTAGACCGCAGAGATAATTGGGCATTCCCATGTGGGAGCGAGCTTGCTCGCGAAAGCGTTGTGCCAGCCGATGCAAATTTTGAATGTGCCGACGCCTTCGCGAGCAAGCTCGCTCCCACAGGGATTTGTGTAGGGCACAGGATGGAGGAGATAGAAGAAAAAAGCGGAAAGCCAAATTTCAGACACAAAAAACCCCGGTCTTTCGACCAGGGTCTTTGCTATCGATTCCGAATCAACCAATGGTTGCTTTCGGTGCTTCAAGGCGTTCAGTGGTCCTTGAAGCAGATATGGCGCAGCGGACGGGACTCGAACCCGCGACCCCCGGCGTGACAGGCCGGTATTCTAACCGACTGAACTACCGCTGCGTATCGCTTTGAGCTTGCGCTCAAGTAACTCGTGTTGACTGCTAGCTTCGGTGCTTTGCAATCGCGAACCAGACAAGCCTGATTCGTAAAATATGGCGCAGCGGACGGGACTCGAACCCGCGACCCCCGGCGTGACAGGCCGGTATTCTAACCGACTGAACTACCGCTGCGCGTCGGTGCAGGCACTTTCAGCCTACGCTCTTGCTTACGCAAGTCTCTCGGGGAGTGGTGGGTGATGACGGGATCGAACCGCCGACATTCTGCTTGTAAGGCAGACGCTCTCCCAGCTGAGCTAATCACCCGTTTGCATCTCCGAGGCCGCGAAATTTACGCAGGTAGCGAACCTAAGTCAATAGCAGGATTGAAGTTTTTCTGAAAAAGACGAAATTGCTTCCATCCTGCAAGACCGCCTTCGCGAGCAAGCTCGCTCCCACAGGGATTTGTGTAGGGCACAGGATGGAGGAGATAGAAGAAAAAA
>NZ_JBAQKH010000005.1:0-1541 GCF_049300855.1 Pseudomonas sp.
GTGATCGGCCTCCGCAGGCCGGGGCTGCGGCCGATCATCCCGGTCATCGACCTGCTGCGCCGCGTATCGCTGCGCATTGTCACGATGCCGATCCAGTCGCAGGGCATCATCACGCGCGACAACGTCAGCATCGACGTGTCCGCCGTCGCTTACTTCAGAGTCGTCGACGCGGTCAAGTCGGTCGTTGCGATCGAGAACGTCGGCGCCGCGATCAATCAGATCGCACAGACGACGCTGCGAAAGGTGGTCGGCCAGCACACGCTTGACGAGACGCTCGCCGAAACCGACCGCATCAACCTGAGCATTCGCGAGATCCTTGACGTCACCACGGCGGATTGGGGAGTGGTGGTCACGCTGGTGGAGCTGAAGGACATTCAACTCCCGGACAGCATGAAGCGGGCGATGGCCCGTCAGGCGGAGGCGGAGCGCGAAAAACGCGCCAAGATCATTGCCGCGGAAGGCGAGGCACTGGCCGCGGACAAGCTCGAGATCGCTGCCGACATCATGATGGCCCACCCGGTGGCGCTCCAGTTGCGCAACCTCCAGAGCCTGGTGGAGATCGGCGTCGACAAGAACACCACCGTGGTCTTTCCGTCGCCGATCATGAGCACCATCGAGGAGCTCGGGAGTTTCATGGCCCGCGAGCAGCAGGCCACCACCGACGTCCAGCAGGATTCTGGTCAGTCATCCGCCGAGGGCGTGACGATGAGCCGGACCGGCCGATCCCAGAAGAAGTAGTTCCACCCCCAGGACCAGAGCGCGAGAGCGCGGCTGCGGAACCCGACCAGGTAGAGCAGGTGGACGAAGATCCATATGAACCAGCCCACCAACCCGTTGATGTGCACGGGTCCGATCTGTGCCACTGCTGCGCCGCGACCGACCGTCGCCATGGTGCCCTTGTCGCGGTAGCGGAAGGGAGCGCTCTCACGCCCCTTGACGCGCGCGCCGATCGCTCGTGCGACGTACTTCCCACCCTGGATCGCGACCGGCGCGAGCATCGGCAGCACCGCGCCCGCCTGCTCCACAGCCGCCGCGTCCCCGATCACGAACACCTCGGGGTGACCGCTGAGGTGCAGCGATGGCGTCACCCTGATCCGCCCACCTCGGACAAGAGCGTCACCACCGAGGTCGAGCGGCGGCGCAGCCCGCACGCCGGCGGTCCAGACGACCGTGTTCGTCTCGACGCGTTCGCCGTCATCCAGCACGAGCCCGAACTCGTCGATGTTGCGCACCGACTTGCCGAGCACGATGCGCACGGACTTGCGTTGCAGCGAGCGCGCCGCAAGGCGGCTCAGGCGTGGCGCGAAGCTTGCCAGGACGCGGTCCCCGGCCTCGATCAGCACCACGGACACCTCGGTGAAGTCGATCCGCCGGTAATCCTTTGGTAGCACGTGGTTGATCAACTCCGCCACCGCACCCGAGTACTCGACGCCGGTGGGGCCCGCTCCGACCACGGCGAAGGTGAGCAGCCGGCGGCGAGCGCTCGCGTCGGTGATGAGACTTGCGCGTTCGAAACAGCCGAGCAGGCGTGAACGCAACTC
>NZ_JBAQKH010000006.1:0-77116 GCF_049300855.1 Pseudomonas sp.
ACCGCCTTCGCGAGCAAGCTCGCTCCCACAGGGGATTGCATTCCAAATGTGGGAGCGAGCTTGCTCGCGAAGGCGCCAGTCCATTCAACGCAAATTCAGAAAAAGAACGCGATCTATTCGCTGTAAATCATTTTCTTGGTCATGCCGCCGTCGACGACGAATTCCTGCCCGGTGACAAACCCGGCATTCCTCGACAGCAACCAGGCAACCATCGCCGCCACGTCTTCAACCGTCCCTACCCTGCCCGCCGGATGCTGAGCATGATCGGCTTCAGCCAGGGGCTCGGCTCGACGCGCAGAAGGATCGCGGGCGTCGATCCAGCCCGGGCTGACCGCATTGACGCGAATCTCCGGCCCAAGGCTGATCGCCAGTGCATGCGTCAGCGCCAACAACCCGCCCTTGCTCGCCGCATACGCCTCGGAGTCTGCCTCCGACTGCCGCGCACGGGTCGAGGCCAGATTGACGATCGAGCCGTTGTGAGCGCGCAGGTACGGCGCGCAATGCTTGGCCAACAGCATCGGCCCACTGAGGTTCACCGCCAGCACCCTGTTCCAATAAGCCAGATCAAGACTTTCCAACGTGATGTTGTGCGGATCAGCGACCGCCGCGTTGCACACCAGCGCATCGAGACGACCAAACTGCCCCAGCACTTCAGCCACGCCGAGCGCTACCTGACTTTCATCGGCAACATCCATGGCAATGAACCAGGCGTTTTCACCCAGCACCTTCGCCACTTTCGAACCGCGCACACGGTCCAGATCGGTCAGCACCACTTGCCAGCCTTCGCTGATCAGCCACGCCGCGATCCCCAGACCGATACCGCGC
This sequence comes from Pseudomonas sp., assembly GCF_049300855.1. GTDB lineage: Bacteria > Pseudomonadota > Gammaproteobacteria > Pseudomonadales > Pseudomonadaceae > Aquipseudomonas. Next base: position 826 of record NZ_JBAQKH010000006.1, read on the forward strand.
GCGGCACCCGTGACCAGTGCGACGCGGCCATGGGTACCCGCTGTCGGAGTGGACAACTCGATCACAACGCGGCCAGACCGCGCGCCAGATCGGCTTGCAGGTCAGCGACGTCTTCCAGACCGACCGCGACGCGGATCAGACTGTCACGAATGCCTGCCGCTTCACGCTCTTGCGGCGCCAGACGGCCGTGAGAAGTGGTGCTCGGGTGGGTGATCGTGGTTTTGCTGTCGCCGAGGTTGGCGGTGATCGAAATCAGTCGCGTCGCATCGATGAAGCGCCATGCGCCCTCTTTGCCACCCTTGACCTCGAAACTCACGACCGCACCAAAGCCCTTCTGCTGACGCTGGGCCAGTTCGTGCTGTGGGTGGCTCTTGAGACCGGCGTAATGCACCTTCTCGATGCCATCCTGCTGCTCCAGCCATTCGGCCAGCGCCTGGGCATTCGCGCAGTGTGCTTTCATTCGCAGGTTCAGGGTTTCCAGACCTTTGAGGAAGATCCACGCATTGAACGGGCTCAGGGTCGGCCCGGCAGTGCGCAGGAAGCCGACGACTTCTTTCATCTGCTCGCTGCGGCCGGCAACCACACCGCCCATGCAACGGCCTTGGCCGTCGATGAACTTGGTCGCCGAGTGCACGACGATGTCTGCCCCCATTTTCAGCGGCTGCTGCAATGCAGGCGTGCAGAAGCAGTTGTCGACTACCAGCATCGCGCCTTTGGCATGCGCGATGTCCGCCAGGGCGGTGATATCGACCAGCTCAGCCAATGGATTGGATGGCGATTCGACGAACAGCAACTTGGTGTTCGACTTGATTGCCGCATCCCAACCCGAAAGGTCGGCCAGCGGCACGTAATCGACTTCCACACCGAAACGCTTGAAGTACTTCTCGAACAGACTGATGGTCGAGCCGAATACGCTGCGCGAAACCAGCACGTGATCGCCGGCGCTGCACAGGCTCATTACCACTGCCATGATCGCGGCCATGCCGGTGGCGGTCGCCACGGCTTGCTCGGCGCTTTCCAGTGCAGCAATGCGCTCTTCGAACGCGCGCACGGTCGGGTTGGTGTAACGCGAGTAAACGTTGCCCGGCACTTCGCCGGCAAACCGCGCAGCCGCGTCGGCGGCGGTGCGGAACACGTAGCTGGAAGTGAAGAACATCGGATCACCGTGCTCGCCTTCCGGCGTACGGTGCTGACCGGCACGTACGGCCAGGGTATCGAACGCTACGCCTTCAAGGTCGCTGTCCAGCCGACCGGCATCCCATTCCTGACTCATGCTGTCACTCCTTGCCCTGTTCACGAAAATTAAAAGTCAGATACAAAACCGGCCCCTCAGGGCCGGTAGAAACTCAGTTGTTGTACAGATCGATGATCGCACTGACCGCCTGGGTCTTGATCTTCGAGGAGTCGTTACGCGCCTGTTCGATCTTGTTCAGGTAGGCCTCGTCGACGTCGCCGGTGACATACTTGCCGTCGAACACCGCGCAATCGAAGTTCTCGATCTTGATCTTGCCGCCACCGACCGCTTCGATCAAGTCAGGCAAGTCCTGATAGATCAGCCAGTCAGCGCCGATCAGATCCGCCACATCCTGAGTCGAACGGTTGTGCGCGATCAGTTCGTGAGCGCTTGGCATGTCGATGCCGTAAACGTTCGGGAAGCGCACTGCCGGCGCCGCCGAGCAGAAGTAGACGTTTTTCGCGCCGGCTTCGCGGGCCATCTGGATGATCTGCTTGCACGTGGTGCCGCGCACGATCGAGTCGTCGACCAGCATCACGTTCTTGCCGCGGAATTCCAGCTCGATGGCGTTGAGCTTCTGGCGCACCGACTTCTTGCGAGCCGCCTGGCCCGGCATGATGAAGGTACGGCCGATGTAACGGTTCTTGACGAAACCTTCGCGGAATTTCACGCCCAAGTGGTTGGCCAGCTCCAGTGCCGCAGTGCGGCTGGTGTCCGGAATCGGGATAACCACGTCAATGTCGTGCTCTGGACGCTCGCGCAGGATCTTCTCGGCGAGCTTCTCGCCCATGCGCAGACGGGCCTTGTAGACCGACACGCCGTCGATGATCGAATCCGGACGCGCCAGGTAGACGTGTTCGAAAATGCACGGGGTCAGAGACGGGTTGGTCGCGCACTGACGGGTGTGCAGCTTGCCGTCTTCAGTGATGTAGACCGCTTCGCCCGGGGCCAGGTCGCGAATCAGGGTGAAACCGAGCACGTCCAGCGAAACGCTTTCCGAGGCGATCATGTACTCGACGCCTTCGTCGGTGTGACGCTGGCCGAACACGATCGGACGGATGCCGTGCGGGTCACGGAAACCGACGATGCCGTAACCGGTCACCATCGCCACAACGGCGTAACCACCAACACAACGGTTGTGCACGTCGGTCACGGCGGCAAACACGTCTTCTTCGGTCGGCTGCAGCTTGCCGCGCTGGGCCAGCTCGTGGGCGAACACGTTGAGCAGCACTTCCGAATCGGAACTGGTGTTGACGTGACGCAGGTCGGATTCGTAGATCTCTTTGGCCAACTGTTCAACGTTGGTCAGGTTACCGTTGTGCGCCAGGGTGATGCCGTAAGGCGAGTTGACGTAAAACGGTTGGGCTTCGGCCGAAGTCGAGCTGCCCGCGGTCGGGTAACGGACGTGACCGATACCCATGTGGCCGACCAGACGCTGCATGTGACGCTGTTGAAACACGTCACGCACCAGGCCATTGTCCTTGCGCAGGAACAACCGGCCATCATGGCTGGTGACGATACCGGCAGCGTCCTGGCCGCGGTGCTGGAGCACGGTTAGCGCGTCATACAGCGCCTGATTGACGTTCGACTTACCGACGATACCGACGATGCCACACATGCGACGCAACCCCTACTTAATGGATCTGAACTGAACAACACTCACTGAGGCGTTTTCGCCGACGGCAAGAGTTGCTCCTTGAACGGAATATCAGCGGGTACGCTGATTCCGCTGGCAAGCCACTGACTGCTCCACCCGAGTATCAGGTTTTTGGACCAGTCGGCGACCAATAGAAACTTTGGCACGAGCTGCGATTCTTTCCACCACCCGTCCTGCTGTACCGGCCCCAGGCTCAACAGCCCGACCGCCACGACCACCAGCAACACGCCACGCGCAGCGCCGAAGGCCATGCCGAGGAATCGATCGGTCCCGGACAACCCGGTGACGCGAACCAACTCGCCGATAAGATAATTGATCATTGCGCCCACGATCAGTGTGGCGACAAACATGATGGCACAGCCCGCGATCACGCGAGCCGATGGGGTTTCGATGTATCCGGCGAGGTACTCGGACAGTGAACCACCGAACATCCAGGCGACGACTCCTGCGATGATCCAGGTCACCAGCGATAATGCTTCCTTGACGAAGCCGCGGCTCAAACTGATCAAAGCGGAGATGGCGATGATTGCAACGATCGCCCAGTCAACCCAGGTAAATGGCACAGTGCAGCCTACAGACGGATAAGGCGGCGCATTTTAGCAGAGCGCATGCCTCTCGGTAAGCTGCGATTGTCAGTGCATTTCAATCGAGGTGATAGTTTCTAGCCGCGCTCAGGCTGGAAACGTACAACAAAACCCTTGAGGTTCTGCTGACGACCCAACAGATCACGCAGACGATCGGCTTCGGCGCGCTCGATCAGCGGGCCGACAAACACCCGATTCTTGCCATCGGCCGAACGGATGTAGGCGTTATAACCCTGGCTACGCAGGGTCTTCTGCAGGCTTTCGGCACTGGCGCGGCTCGACAGGCTGGCCAGTTGCACCGACCAGCTCACCGACAGGCCGTTGGCATCGACGCGGCTTGGCGTGGTGTCAGGCTTGCTCGATGCCGCTGCGATAGGCTGCGCAGGCGCCGGAATCGACTTGGCCACCGCAGGCGGCGCAGCAGGCTTGGTGATCATGATGGGAGCCGTCGGCGTCGCTGCGACGGGCGCAGCAGGCGCCGTGTCTTCGGCGACGTCTTCATCCGTTGGCACTGGCTCTTGCGGCAAGGCTTGCGGTTCAGGCACGGCCACCGTTTCCATCTGCACTTGCGGCACAACGGGCGCCTGTGGCGCCGCCGGGGCTTCGACCGTCACCTGACGCTGCTCATCCTGACGGGAAAACAGCATCGGCAGGAAAATCACCGCCAGCGCCACCAGCACCAAAGCGCCAACCATGCGCTGCTTGTACGCTTTATCCAGCAAAGCCATTTGCCGCTTCCTCCGTGGAGCGCCGGGCCAGCCATTCAAGGGCCTCGGCGACACAATAAAATGATCCGAACAACAGAATCTCGTCGTCACTGGTGGCCACGGCACACTGCCCTTCCAGCGCGGCGGCGACACTGTCGTAAGACGTGACGGCGGCGCCAAGGTTCTGCAGTGCTGCGTGCAACTCAGCCACTGGGCGTGCGCGCGCCGAATCCAGCGGCGCCACAGCCCAATGCTCGACACTAGCATTCAATTCGCCGACAACACCATCCAGATCCTTGTCCGCCAGCAGACCGAACACCGCCAGGCGCTTGCCGACCGGCGGCCGTGAGGCCAGACGGCGGGCCAGATACTCGGCGGCGTGCGGATTGTGACCCACATCCAGCAACAGATTCAGGCGTTTGCCGTTCCACTCGAACGAACGACGATCCAGACGGCCGACCACACGAGTCGACTGCAACGCCGCGACGATCTGCTGAGCATTCCACGGCAAACCGAGCAGCAGATACGCCTGCAATGCCAGGGCGGCGTTTTCCATCGGCAGATCGAGCAGCGGCAAGTCACGCAGTTCAACCACCTGACCCTGAGCATCCGTCCCGCGCCATTGCCAGTGCTGATCGGTAATGCCGAGGTCGAAATCACGTCCACGCAGGAAGAACGGGCACGCCAGTTCCCGCGCCTTGTCGAGTAACGGTTGCGGAGGATTCAGATCGCCGCACAAGGCCGGCTTGCCCTGACGGAAAATTCCGGCCTTCTCGAAAGCCACGGATTCGCGGGTGTCGCCCAGATAATCAGCGTGATCGACGCCAATGCTGGTGACCAGCGCGATGTCGGCATCGACCACGTTGACCGTGTCCAGACGCCCGCCCAGCCCGACTTCCAGCACCACAGCGTCGAGTTTTGCCTGTTGAAACAGCCAGAACGCCGCCAGGGTGCCCATTTCGAAGTAAGTCAGGGAAGTGTCGCCGCGCCCGGCCTCGACCGCAGCAAAGGCTTCGCACAGTTGCGCGTCAGTGGCTTCGACGCCGTTGAGCTGCACCCGCTCGTTGTAACGCAGCAGGTGCGGAGAATTGTAGACACCAACGTTCAGACCCTGCGCGCGCAGCAATGAAGCCACGAATGCGCAGGTCGAACCTTTGCCGTTGGTGCCGGTGACCGTGATCACCCGAGGCGCCGGCTGGCCCAGCCCCATGCGGGACGCTACCTGTTGCGAACGCTCCAGCCCCATGTCGATGGCCGACGGGTGCAACTGCTCAAGGTAGGCGAGCCATTCGCCAAGGGTGCGCTCGGTCATAGGCCGGCAGGGACCGGTGGAACCACGATCGGCTCGATGGGCGCGGCGACGAATTTCGGCGTCGGCTTGCCAGTCATTTGTGCCAGCAGGTTACCCAGACGCGGGCGCAGCTCCTGACGATGGATGATCATGTCGATCGCGCCGTGCTCCAGCAGGAATTCGCTGCGCTGGAAACCTTCCGGCAGTTTTTCACGCACGGTTTGCTCGATAACGCGCGGACCGGCGAAGCCGATCAGGGCTTTCGGCTCACCGACGATTACGTCGCCCAGCATCGCCAGGCTCGCCGAAACACCGCCGTAGACCGGGTCGGTCAGTACGGAAATGAACGGAATGCCTTCTTCACGCAGACGCGCCAGTACGGCCGAGGTCTTGGCCATCTGCATCAGCGAGATCAGCGCTTCCTGCATGCGCGCACCACCGGAGGCGGCGAAGCAGATCATCGGGCAACGGTTTTCCAGCGCGTAGTTGGCGGCGCGCACGAAGCGCTCACCGACGATGGCGCCCATGGAACCGCCCATGAAGGCGAACTCAAAGGCCGACACCACCACTGGCATGCCCAGCAAGGTGCCGCTGACCGAGATCAGCGCGTCTTTCTCGCCGGTCTGCTTCTGTGCAGCGGTCAGGCGATCCTTGTACTTCTTGCCGTCGCGGAATTTCAGACGGTCAACCGGCTCCAGATCGGCGCCCAGTTCGTTGCGACCTTCGGCATCGAGGAAGATGTCGATGCGCGCACGTGCGCCGATGCGCATGTGGTGGTTGCATTTAGGGCAAACGTCCAGGGTCTTTTCCAGCTCCGGACGATACAGCACAGCCTCGCAAGACGGGCATTTGTGCCACAGACCTTCAGGCACCGAGCTCTTCTTGACCTCGGAACGCATGATCGAAGGGATCAGTTTGTCTACTAACCAGTTGCTCATGCTTTCTTTCTCCAGTACCGGCGGCCCGAACGCTCTGGTTCGCAGCCCCGCGTATGCCTTCAGCTAAATTCATGTGTGTGGCGATGGTTGCCGGACTGCCACGGTCAGCGCGAAACATGACCTGCGTGCATTCCATAAACCCTCAGCCTCGCCTGCTTTATGCAAGTGCATTGATGGACGGCGGCAGACTGCCAGCCGTCACATCAATATGGCGCTTTGCGTACCGCGTTGATGAACGCGCGAACCTTTGCGTGATCCTTGATGCCTTTGCTCGCCTCTACCCCACCGCTGACGTCTACCGCGTAGGGTTTTACCCGCGCCATGGCGTCTGCGACGTTCTCGGGAGTCAAACCACCGGCCAGAATCAACGGTTTGCTCAAACCCTGCGGAATCAATGACCAGTCGAAGGCCTCACCGGTTCCGCCGGGTACGCCTTCAACGTAAGTGTCGAGCAGCACGCCACTGGCACTCGGGTAAGCATCAACGGCTGCAGCAATGTCATCACCGGCCTTGACCCGCAGCGCCTTGATATAGGGACGATGCCAGCCTTCACAGTCTTCAGCGACTTCATCGCCATGAAACTGCAACAGATCCAGCAGCACGGCATCGAGGATTTCGCCCAATTCGCAGCGGCTGGCATTGACGAACAAACCCACGGTGGTCACGAACGGCGGCAACGCCCGGATGATCGCCCGCGCCTGCTGCACGGTCACCGCCCGCGGGCTCTTGGCGTAAAACACGAAACCGATCGCATCCGCTCCGGCCTCAACGGCTGCCAGCGCATCTTCTATGCGGGTAATCCCGCAGATCTTGCTGCGAACGGCTGACATGTCGAGAAAAACTCCAAGGTAAAATCCGGGAAAGTCCCGGATGGTAACAAAAGCGTTCGAGGGCGTCAGCCGTCAAGTTCGGAGAAACCCGTAAGGAAATGTGGCCCGATAAAACGCTCGGGCAACGGGAATTCGTCGTGGTACTCGACCTGCACCAGATACAGACCGTACGGATGCGCGGTCACCCCACCGGAGCGGCGCTCACGACTTTCGAGGACTTCCTTCATCCACTCGACCGGGCGCTCGCCGGCACCGATGGTCATCAAGACACCAGCGATGTTGCGCACCATGTGATGCAGAAAGGCATTGGCGCGGATGTCGAGCACGATCATTTTGCCGTGACGGGTGACGCGCAGGTGGTGCATCTTCTTGATCGGCGATTTGGCCTGGCACTGGCCGGCGCGAAACGCACTGAAATCGTGGGTGCCGATCAGGTACTGTGCGGCCTCGGCCATGCGCTCGACGTCGAGCGGACGGTGGTTCCAGGTGATTTCTTGGTTCAGATGCGCCGGGCGAATCTGATCGTTGTAGATCACGTAGCGGTAGCGCCGGGCGATGGCTTTGAAGCGCGCGTGGAAATGCGCCGGCATCACCCGTGCCCAGCTGACACTGATGTCATGCGGCAGATTGATGTTGGCGCCCATCACCCAGGCTTTCAGCGAACGATCGACCGTCGTATCGAAATGCACCACTTGTCCGCAGGCATGCACGCCGGCGTCGGTGCGCCCGGCGCACTGTAGCGAAACCGGTGAGTTGGCGACTTTCGACAAGGCTTTTTCGAGTTCTTCCTGCACCGTCGCGACACCCGTCAACTGACGCTGCCAGCCGCTGTAGCGCGAGCCTTTGTACTCAACGCCCAGTGCGACGCGGTAAAAGCCGTCGGGGGCCATTTCGGCGACCGGGTTTTCTATGTTTGCCAAGGTGGGACAGCCTGCTGTTTGTGCAAAGGCGGGCATTATAAGGCTGTGGTTCAGGGATGCCAGAGGGTTCTCTGTCGCCTGAGCGGCCCCCATCGCTGGCAAGCCAGCTCCCACAGTTTCTACCGCGCACACAAAACCTGTGGGAGCTGGCTTGCCAGCGATGACAATAGCCAAGACAACCCACATTCCGGCACAAACAAAAACGGCAGCCTCACCGGGCTGCCGTTTTCGTTTACTGCTGGAATTACTGCAGGCTCAACAGCATGTCCTTGGCCTCACCACGCTGCTTCTCGTCACCCTCGGTCAACACTTCGTTGAGGATGTCGCGCGCACCGTCGCTGTCGCCCATGTCGATGTAGGCCTGAGCCAGATCGAGCTTGGTCGCCGCCTCATCGGTGCCGGCGAGGAAGTCGAAATCGTCCTCACCCAGGTCACCACCCACCGCCGCATCAGCTTCGGTAAAGCTCGGTTCGGCGATGCTTTGCGACAGGCGATCCAGCTCGGCGTTGACGTCATCCAGCTCGGTCGCGAACGCATCAGGCTCAGCCGCCGGATTGCTGTCCATCTCGTCAGCCAGCGACAGATCGAAATCGGCTGGCAGCTCGAGATCATCCTGAGGCACGTCAGCTACCACCGGCGGCTCGACCGGCGACAGATCCTTCACGCCTTCGTCCAGGTCCAGCAGGAAATCGTCGTCGGCCAGATCAACCGCTGGAGCCGGCTCGGCGCCAAGGTCCAGATCCAGGTCGAAGTCCGACAGATCGTCCAGGTTCTCTTTGACCTCGGTCTGCTGTTGCAGCACCGATTCGAAGCTCAGATCGTCGTCCGACGGAAATTCGTCCAGTTCGATCGGCGCTTCAGGCTCAACAACCGGCGCAGGCTCGACCGGCGTGATGTTGTCGAGATCGTCCAGGCTCAGGTCAAACGCGCTGTCCAGATCATCTTCCACTGGCGCCGGCGCCGGTGCTTCAGGCTCATCCAGCAGCAAATCCTTGACGTACTGCGCGTCCAGCTCGGCAGCCACGGCGGCTGCGGCCAGACCCGCGGCAGCGACGACAGCCATGGCCGGGAAGCGACTCTTGAGCTCTTCGACCTTGGCGAAGTTGTCACCATTAGCGACCAACTGACGCTCCTGACCGACGAACGCATCACGGTCGCCCTGCTGACCGTAGACTTCCATCAGTTTCAGGCGCAGATCACTGCGCTGCGGCTCAAGGCTGACGCCTTCTTCCAGCAGCGCGGCAGCCTGATTCAGGCGACCGGCATTGATGTGCGACTGAGCCTTGTCGAGGACGTCGTCGGAGCGCTCGGCGGCCGGCGCCACCAGCGGCGCGGCAATCGGCTCAGCCATGACGATCGGTGCCACCACCGGCGCCACGACAGGCGCTGGAGCAGGCGCCGGAGTATTGAGCTTGACGCTCGCTGCCGGTGTTTCCAGACCTTCGAAGCTGCTTTCCGGCAGATCCTGTTCAGCCGAGAACTCTTGCTCCTCCGACAGCGCACGGGCCATGCGCATGTGTTTCTCGGCCTCTTGCTGCGCTTTGCGGCGACGCGCCAGCAGCAACAACAGAAGCAGCAGAACCACGGCGCCGCCACCGACCAGACCCAGCAGGATCGGATTGGTCAGCAGTTCGTTGAAGGTTTTTTCATCATCGGCGGCCGGTTTGGTTTCGACAACCGGCTCGACCACGGGCTCAACCGGCGTCTCCGCAGGTGGCGCAATAGCCGACTCCGGCGTTGGCGAAGTTGTGGCGGCTTCTGCCGGAGTGGCCGGCGGTGTGGCGGCCAATTCAGCAGTGATCGCTGGCACCACCGGCGCGGCGGCGTTTGCAGCCGGCGCAGCGCCCGACCCTTCGGCCTGCATCTTCGCCAGCTGATTGTTCTTCAGCTCGATCAGCTTCTGCAGTTTATCCAACTGACTTTGCAGATCGGACATGCGGCTTTTCAGTTCCTCGTTGTCACGACGGGTCGTGTCGAGGCTTTCCTGAGTTACCGCGAGTTTGTTGCTCAAGGCTTTGGCGTCACCGGCCGGGCCCTTGCCGCGTGCCTTGGCGCTTTCGGCGGAAACCAGGCTCAGATTGTCCTGGGCGTTCTGCGCAGCACCGCTATTGCCGCGACCACGGTTGGTCGCATCGAGTTGCTGCTGACCGGTGCCCGGCTTGGCCACATAACGACGACCCTGACGCCAGGCTTCGTTCTGCGCTGCCACTTCGGCAATCGCTTTGGATTGCGGCAATGCCGTGCTTTGCACCGAATCCGGCAGACGCAGCACCTGACCGGTTTTCAGGCGGTTGATGTTGCCGCCGATGAACGCATCCGGGTTCAAGGCTTGAATGGCCAGCATGGTCTGCTGCACCGAACCGCCGGTACGCGCCTTCGCGGCGATTTCCCACAGGGTATCGCGCGGCGTGGTGGTGTACTGCGTCGGGTGCGTGGCGCCAGTGGTCGGCGCAGCGATGGTCTGCGACGGCGCCGGTTGCGCGGCGGCATCAGCCGTCTGTGGCGAGAACTTCGACGGATCGAGCAGCACGCTGTAGTCGCGCAGCAGGCGGCCGTTCGGCCACATCACCTGCACGAGGAACTTGACCATCGGCTCCGACAGCGGCTTGCTCGAGGTGACGCGCAGCACGCTTTTGCCGCTGGCGTTGAGCACCGGGGTAAAGGTCAGATCGTTGAGGAAGGCCTGGCGGTCGACGCCGGCCTTGGCGAAATCTTCAGGGGAAGCCAGGCTCGGCACCACTTCGGCAGCGGTGAGATCCTTGACGTCGAGCAGCTCGATTTCAGCCACCAGCGGCTGGTTCAGGGTCGACTTCAGGGTCAGCTCCCCGAGCCCGAGGGCATGCGCCATACCGGAGGACAGCGCCGAGGCGGCCGCTATTGCTAACACCAGTTTGCGAACTTGAACCATAGCCTCATCCTTTGTTTGAACGTTCCTCGGCCAGCGAGAAGATGTTGAATACCGCTGCCGTAAGGCATTGCGCGCGACGACGACAGATGTCGCGCGCGATCATTTCTTTGATGCCCCGGAAAGTCCCGGAGGGTGACACGTTATCAAGCAATCTGGGCAAGCATAGCGCTCACCTAGAATCAGTCGACAAATTGTTGCCAAGTATCTTTTACAGCAGGTCTTTTATCAACAATTCAGCCACCTGCACAGCGTTTAGGGCCGCGCCTTTGCGTACGTTATCTGACGTCAGCCACAGATTAAGTTCCGCCGGGTCGTCGACACCGCTGCGCACGCGACCGACATAGACAACGTCCTGCCCTACCGCGTCACCGACTGCCGTCGGGTAATCCCCGGCCTCGACCAGTTCAATTCCGGGTGCATCTTCCAGTGCCGCGTTGACCTTTGTCAGGTCGACGGCCTGCGTTGACTGCAAGGTCACGCTAAAGCTATCGCCAAAAAACACCGGGGCTTGAACGCAAGTTGCGGAAATCTTTAATAAAGGCAGCGCCAGCAGCTGACGCAACTCGCGCACCAGGCGTTTTTCCAGCAGTGTATGGCCCTGCGCGTCAGGTGTGCCGACCTGCGCCAGCAGGTTGAAGGCCATCTGCCGATCAAAGAACGTCGGCTCCAATGGGCGCATATTGAGCAGCTCGGCGGTTTGCCGCGCGAGTTCGGTAACGGCTTCGCGGCCCTGGGCGGATACGGCCAGATTGGCGGTGACATGCACCGATTGCAGATCGAGCAGATCAAGCAGCGGCGCCAGCACCACGGCCAGCGAAGTGGCCGATGGGCTTGGGCTGCTGACCTGAAACGGCGCTGTCAAAGCGGCGAGCACTGCGGCGTTGGCTTCCGGCACCACTTGCGGTGCCTGATCGGCCGGCAAGGCGCCGGACAGGTCGATCAGCGAGCAACCGGCAGCCTGGACACGGGCGGCGTAGCTCAGGGTGATCGCCGGGCCGGCGGCGAAAAACACCAGTTTGACCTTGCTGAAGTCGAACTCGTCGACTTCGCGCACGCGCACGTTTTTGTTGCGGAACAGCAGCGAGCTGCCGGCGGATTCGCTGCTCGCCAGCAGGTGCAGGTTACCGACCGGGAAGTCGCGCTCTTCGAGAATCTGTACGAGGGTTTCGCCGACAGTACCGGTGGCGCCGATCACGGCAATATCTAGGGTCTGGGTCATGGTGCGAGCCTCTGGCGAAACGGGGGGAGCGGCACTTTACCGGGTGACTGGCGCACAGGCAATTTCTGCGGGATTTGTGGCGCCCACCCGGATCGTTCCCACGCTCTGCGTGGGAATGCCGCATCGGACGCTCTGCGTTCGGCTTGTGAAGGGACGCGGAGCGTCCCGGGATGCGTTCCCACGCAGAGCGTGGGAACGATCGGCATAAAAAAACCCGCACCTCTTTCAAGGCACGGGTTCTTTCATTACTTCAAGCAATCAACGCTCAAGCAAAATCCGCAACATGCGACGCAGCGGTTCGGCCGCGCCCCACAGCAGTTGGTCGCCGACGGTGAACGCACCGAGGAACTGCGAACCCATGTTCAGCTTGCGCAAACGACCGACCGGAACATTCAGGGTACCGGTGACCTTGGTCGGGCTCAGCTCCTGCATGCTGATATCGCGGTTGTTCGGCACCAGTTTGACCCAAGGGTTGTGCTGGCTGATCAGCCCTTCGATATCGGCGATCGGTACGTCTTTGTTCAGCTTGATGGTCAGCGCCTGGCTGTGGCAACGCATCGCGCCGATGCGCACGCAGATGCCGTCGACCGGGATCGGGCTCTTGAAGCGACCGAGAATCTTGTTGGTCTCGGCCTGGGCTTTCCACTCTTCGCGGCTCTGACCGTTCGGCAGTTCCTTGTCGATCCACGGGATCAGGCTGCCAGCCAGCGGTACGCCGAAGTTTTCGGTCGGGTACGCTTCGCTGCGCATGGCGTCGGCGACACGACGGTCGATGTCGAGGATCGCGCTGGCCGGATCGGCCAGTTGATCGGCGACAGCGGCGTGGGTCGCGCCCATTTGCTTGATCAGTTCACGCATGTTCTGCGCGCCGGCACCGGAGGCCGCCTGATAGGTCATGGCGCTCATCCACTCGACCAGACCGGCTTCGAACAGACCGCCCAGGCCCATCAGCATCAGGCTGACGGTGCAGTTGCCGCCGATGTAGTTCTTGGTGCCCGCGTCGAGTTGCTGGTCGATGACCTTGCGGTTGACCGGATCGAGAATGATCACCGCGTCATCGTTCATGCGCAGGCTCGAGGCCGCGTCGATCCAGTAACCCTGCCAGCCGGCTTCGCGCAGCTTCGGGAACACTTCGCTGGTGTAGTCGCCGCCCTGGCAGGTCAGAATCACGTCGAGGGTCTTCAGCTCGTCAATGCTGTAAGCATCCTTGAGCGGAGCAATGTCCTTGCCCACGGACGGGCCTTGGCCACCGACGTTGGACGTGGTGAAAAACACCGGCTCGATTAGATCGAAATCCTGCTCTTCCAGCATCCGCTGCATGAGCACGGAACCGACCATCCCGCGCCAACCGATCAGACCTACACGTTTCATCGCAACTACACCTTCTTGAAAAGTGGGCCGCTGCTTTGTATTGAATTTCGCAGCGGGCCCGAGAGATTACAGATTCCGCAGCGCGGCGACTACTGCGTCGCCCATTTCCTGCGTACCGACTTTGCTGCAACCGGCCGAATAGATGTCGCCAGTGCGCAGGCCTTGATCCAGCACCACGCTCACGGCTTTCTCGATGGCATCGGCCGCGTCATGCAGATTGAAGCTGTAACGCAGCATCATCGACACCGACAGAATGGTCGCCAACGGGTTGGCGATGCCTTTACCGGCGATGTCCGGAGCGGAACCGTGGCAAGGCTCGTACATGCCCTTGTTGTTGGAGTCCAGCGAGGCCGAAGGCAGCATGCCGATGGAACCGGTGAGCATCGACGCTTCGTCGGACAGGATATCGCCGAACATATTGTCGGTGACGATCACGTCGAACTGCTTCGGCGCGCGCACCAGTTGCATCGCGGCGTTGTCGACGTACATGTGGCTCAGTTCGACTTCCGGATAGTCTTTGGCCACTTGCTCGACCACTTCACGCCACAGTTGGCTGGACGCCAGCACGTTGGCCTTGTCCACCGAGCAGAGCTTTTTGCCACGGACCATGGCCATGTCGAAACCGACACGGGCGATGCGGCGGATTTCGCTCTCGCTGTACGGCAGCGTGTCGTAGGACTGACGCTCGCCGTTTTCCAGCGTGCGGGTGCCGCGTGGCGCGCCGAAGTAGATGCCACCGGTCAGCTCACGGACGATGAGGATGTCCAGACCGGCAACGATTTCCGGCTTCAGGCTCGACGCATCGGCCAGTTGCGGGTACAGGATCGCCGGACGCAGGTTGCCGAACAGGCCCAGCTGGGCACGGATTTTCAGCAGGCCGCGCTCAGGGCGGATATCACGCTCGATGGTGTCCCATTTCGGGCCACCGACGGCGCCCAGCAGCACAGCATCGGCAGCGCGGGCACGGTCGAGGGTTTCGTCGGCCAGCGGCACGCCGTGCTTGTCGATGGCGGCGCCACCGATCACGTCATGGCTCAGCTCGAAACCCAGGCTGTACTTGTCGTTGGCCAATTCCAGCACCTTGACCGCTTCGGCCATGATTTCCGGACCAATACCGTCACCTGGGAGAATCAGAATCTGCTTGCTCATGCTTTCCTCGTGTCTTCAATCGGTGCGCCTTTACCGGCACGCCCGGAAAAATTCTTAGCGCTCAGCCATCAGCACAATGACATCTGTACTGAACGAGCCATCGGCATCAATCTCAAAATATTCGCGCACTTCGTTGCCCATCGACTGCTGCAACTGGCGGATCGCCGCGCGCATCACTTCAGGCGTGCGCATGCGCTCAACCCAACTGGTGTACTCCAGACGCAGACGCTGACGCGTGGTACTGCGCACATGCAAACCGGCCTCGCTGACCTGCCGCAGCCATTCGGCGGCGGAATAATCGCGCACATGACTGGTGTCACGCAGCACTTCGACGCTTTGCAGGTAAGTGTCGAACAATGGACTGCCCGGTGACAACACATCAACGAACGCCGCCACACCGCCCGGTTTCAGCACCCGACGCACTTCACGCAGGGCCACACCGAGATCGCTCCAGTGATGCGCCGAATAACGGCTGAACACGAAGTCGAACTCGCCATCGGCAAACGGCAGACGCTCGGCGGCGCCGTTCACCGTGGCGATGTTGGTGAAACCGCGATCAACGGCAGCGGCGGCGACCACGTCGAGCATCTGCTGCGACAGGTCGTAGGCGACCACTTCCCTGACCAGCGGTGCGGCGTGAAAACTGACGTGACCGGCGCCGCAACCCAAGTCCAGCACCCGGGCGTTGCCCTGCCCTTTCAGCTCAGCTTGTAGCAGGGCGAATTCGGTGCCTTGAGCGTGAACGGCGCTGCTCAGGTAGGCGGCGGCCTGTTCACCGAATTGCTTTTGTACGACCTGGGTGTGTTGAGCGGTGCTGGTCATGGTCACTTCCTTCTGGGTTTTAGCCTTGTATTGCCTGGACTACCGCCTTCGCGAGCAAGCTCGCTCCCACACTTGAAATGCATTCCCCTGTGGGAGCGAGCTTGCTCGCGAAGAGGCCAGCCTGAACTGCATCAATTCAAAACTTGCTTATGCGTCGCGAAACAACCACGGCTGGCTCACCCGATGCTTGGCCTCAAACGTCGCAATCGCATCACCGTCCTGCAAAGTCAGGCCGATATCGTCCAGACCATTCAACAGGCAATGCTTGCGAAACGCGTCGATCTCAAAGCTGTACACCTTGCCATCCGGACGGGTCACGGTCTGCGCGTGCAGATCGACCTGCAATTGATAGCCCGGCTCGGCCTCAACTTGCTTAAACAATTCATCGACTTCAGCGTCGCTCAAGATGATCGGCAGCAAGCCGTTCTTGAAGCTGTTGTTGAAGAAGATGTCGGCATAGCTCGGCGCGATGATGCTGCGGAAACCGTATTCTTCCAGCGCCCACGGCGCGTGCTCACGACTGGAGCCGCAACCGAAGTTCTCGCGGGCCAACAATACGCTGGCGCCTTGATAACGCTCGGCGTTGAGCACGAAGTCCTTGTTCAGCGGGCGTTTGGAGTTGTCCTGATACGGTTGCCCGACATCCAGATAACGCCACTCGTCGAACAGGTTCGGGCCGAAACCAGTGCGCTTGATCGACTTCAAAAACTGTTTCGGGATGATTTGGTCGGTGTCGACGTTGGCACGATCCAGAGGCGCGACAAGACCAGTGTGCTGGGTAAAAGCTTTCATGCTGCGCTCCTTTAGATCAATTCACGAACGTCGATGAAACGACCGTTCACCGCTGCCGCCGCCGCCATGGCCGGGCTGACGAGGTGGGTACGGCCACCGGCGCCCTGACGGCCTTCGAAGTTACGGTTGGAGGTCGAGGCGCAATGTTCGCCGGACTCCAAACGGTCGGGGTTCATCGCCAGGCACATCGAGCAACCCGGCTCACGCCATTCGAAACCGGCTTCGAGGAAAATCTTGTCCAGACCTTCGGCCTCCGCCTGTGCTTTCACCAGACCCGAGCCCGGCACCACGATCGCTTGCTTGATGGTCGAAGCAACCTTGCGGCCCTTGGCGATCACCGCCGCAGCGCGCAAGTCTTCGATGCGCGAGTTGGTGCAGGAACCGATGAACACGCGATCCAGCTGAATGTCAGTGATCGCCTGATTGGCGGTCAAACCCATGTATTTCAAGGCACGGACGATCGAGTCGCGTTTGACCAGATCCATCTCTTTGGCCGGGTCCGGCACGTTCTGATCAACGGCCAAAACCATTTCCGGCGAAGTACCCCAGCTGACTTGCGGTTTGATCTGCGCAGCGTCGAGCTCAACCACGGTGTCGAACTTGGCGTCGGCGTCGGAGACCAGGTCTTTCCAGGCTTCGACGGCCATGTCCCACTCCGCGCCTTTCGGGGCGAATGGGCGACCCTTCACGTAGTCGACAGTCTTCTGATCCGCCGCTACCAAACCCACGCGGGCGCCGGCTTCGATGGACATGTTGCAGATGGTCATGCGGCCTTCGACGGACAAGTCGCGGATCGCGCTGCCAGCGAACTCGATGGCGTGGCCGTTACCGCCGGCGGTGCCGATCTTGCCGATTACCGCGAGGACGATGTCCTTGGCGGTCACGCCGAACGGCAATTGCCCTTCAACGCGCACCAGCATGTTTTTCATTTTCTTCGCGACCAGGCACTGGGTGGCGAGCACATGCTCGACCTCGGAAGTGCCGATACCGTGAGCCAGGGCGCCGAATGCACCGTGGGTCGAGGTGTGCGAGTCGCCGCAGACCACGGTCATGCCCGGCAAGGTTGCACCCTGCTCCGGGCTGATCACGTGGACGATGCCTTGGCGCACGTCGTTCATCTTGAATTCGACGATGCCGTATTCATCGCAGTTGTCATCGAGGGTCTGAACCTGCAAACGCGAGACCTGATCGGCAATGGCTTCGATGCCGCCCTTGCGCTCTGGGGTGGTCGGTACGTTGTGGTCCGGGGTCGCGATGTTGGCATCGATGCGCCAAGGCTTGCGCCCAGCCAGACGCAGGCCTTCGAAGGCTTGCGGCGAGGTCACTTCGTGGATGATGTGACGATCGATGTAGATCAGCGCCGAGCCATCGTCGCGCTGCTTGACCAAATGCGAATCCCAGAGCTTGTCGTAGAGCGTTTTGCCGGCCATCAGACGGTTCCTCATCAGCTTGTTTCTATGCCCTGGGCTTATCAATAACCCTTTGGCTTGTGAGGCCGATCCTATGGGGTTAGATTAAATAACTCAAATTCATATTTTTTATGCTTTGGATAACCAACTGGAATACCAACATGGATCTGGCCAACCTCAACGCTTTTATCGCAATTGCCGAGACCGGCAGCTTCTCCGGCGCCGGCGAACGCTTGCACCTGACGCAACCGGCAATCAGCAAACGCATCGCCGGGCTGGAGCAGCAATTGAAGGTGCGTCTGTTTGATCGACTGGGCCGTGAAGTCGGCCTGACCGAGGCCGGCCGCTCCCTGCTGCCACGGGCTTATCAGATTCTCAACGTGCTCGACGACACCCGCCGCGCCCTGACCAACCTCAGTGGTGAAGTCAGCGGGCGCCTGACCCTGGCCACCAGTCACCACATTGGCCTGCACCGCTTGCCGCCGCTGTTAAGGGAATTCACCCGCCGCTACCCACAGGTGGCGCTGGATATTCAGTTTCTCGATTCGGAAGTGGCCTACGAGGAAATTCTCCATGGCCGCGCCGAACTGGCGGTCATTACCCTCGCGCCGGAGCCGCACGCACTGGTCAAAGCCACACCCGTCTGGGACGACCCGCTGGACTTTGTAGTCGCCCCGGAGCACTCGCTGATCAATAACGGCGCCGTCAGTCTGGCCGACATTGCCGGTCATCCGGCGGTTTTCCCCGGCGGTAACACCTTTACCCATCATATTGTCCAACGCTTGTTCGAGGCCCAAGGCCTGACGCCGAACATCGCCATGAGCACCAACTATCTGGAAACCATCAAGATGATGGTCTCGATCGGCCTGGCCTGGAGCGTTTTACCCCGGACCATGCTCGATGAACAGGTGGCAAGCATCGCATTGCCGGGCATACAGCTCAGTCGCCAGCTAGGCTATATCTTGCACACCGAACGGACGCTATCGAATGCGGCAAGAGCCTTCATGGCATTGCTGGATGCACAAATCGATCTGCCAGGGACTTGAGGCCAACTTGTGCTACTCCTATAGAGCCGCTGCCCCTGTGCCTAACGCCACCATCAGCTCAAGGCCCGTTATCAATGCCGAAATCTGTTGACCGAATTCCGCCGATGCCGCGTATTCAGGCGATTGACCCGCGTCATTCCGAGCAGAGCTGGGAGAGTGCGCCGCAATTGCTCGCCGCGCTCAACGGCGCACGCCTCGGTGCCTGGTACTGGGACATCGAGCGCGGGCAGATCAGTTGGTCACGTGGCACCCAGGCATTGTTCGGCTTCGACCCTCGGCAGCCGTTGCCGGAAGACCTCGAATACCTCGATTTGCTGCCCCCGGAGGATCGCGCCAAGACCGTTCGCGCCTTCCACGCAGTGATCGCCGGCGCGCCGCTGGAACAAGCGATGCACCACCGCATCCGCTGGCCGGACGGCAGCCTGCACTGGCTGGAGATCAGCGGCAGCCTGCTGCCGGATAAAAACGGCCGCCCCCGAATGATCGGGGTGATTCGCGAAATCACCCACCAGCGTCAACGCGAACAAGCCCTGAGCAGCTCGGAGAAACGTTTCGCGACACTTTTTCACCTGTGCCCGAACATGGTCTTGCTGACCCGTCAGGAAGATGGCCTGATCAGCGAGGCCAACCAGTATTTCGAAAGCCTGTTTGGCTGGCCGGTGCAGAGCGCCATCGGCCGCACCACCCTGGAATTGGGCCTGTGGGTGCATCCGGAGCAACGTGCCGAACTGGTCAAGAAGACCAACACCAAGGGCGAATTGATCAGCATGGAAGTGCAGTTTCGCGCCAGCAACGGGCAGATTCACGATGGCATCCTCAGTGCGCAAAAGGTCGAACTCGAAGGCCAGCCTTATCTGCTCAGCACCTTCCTCGACACCACCGAACGCAAGGCTGCCGAACACGCCTTGAAGGACAGCCAGGAACGTCTCGATCTGGCGCTGGACTCGGCGCAACTCGGCACCTGGGACTGGCACATTCCCAGTGGCATGCTCTACGGCTCGGCGCGCGCCGCGCAATTGCACGGGCTGGAACCGAAACCGTTCCATGAATCGTTCGAAGAGTTTTTCGAAGGCGTGCCCGGCGAGGAGCGCGACAGCATGCGCGACGCCTACCGCAGCCTGCGCGAAGGCCCGGCGGGCAACTATCAACTGACTTATCGCGTGCAATTGCCGGACGGCAGCTCACGCTATCTGGAAAGCCGCGCGCGGCTCTATCGCGACGACAACGGCGCACCGCTGCGCATGGCCGGCACGCTGCTCGACATCACCGATCAGGTCGAACGCGAACAGCGTCTGGTGGCTTCGGAAGAGAAATTCGCCACGCTGTTCCAGGTCAGCCCCGACCCGATCTGCGTCACCCGCCAGGAAACCGGTGAGTTCATCGAGATCAACTCCAGCTTCAGCCAGACTTTCGGCTGGAGCGCCGCCGACGTGATTGGCCACACCGCCGAAGAAATCGGCTTGTGGGACGCGTCGGCGAAAAGCCTGCAACGCATCGAGCGGGTGATCCGCGAACAAGGCCTGAGCAATGTCGCGATTATCGTGCAGCATAAGGACGGGCAATCGCTGACGTGCGTGATTTCCAGCCGGCAGATCAGCGTCGGCGACCAGCCGTGCATCGTCACCACCCTGCGCGATATCACCCAGCAACAGCGCTCGGAAGCGGCGCTGAAAGCCAGCGAAGAGAAATTCGCCAAAGCGTTTCACTCCAGCCCCGACGCCATCACCATCACCGAACGCGACACCGGCCGTTACCTGGAAGTCAACGACGGTTTCTGCCGGCTCACTGGTTATCGCGCTGAAGAAGTCGTGGGCAAAACCGTGTATCAGGTGGGCATCTGGGCCGAGGAAAAACAGCGTTCGGCCTTACTCGCCGAATTGCAGATCAAGGGCCGCGTACACCATCAGGAAATGCTCGGGCGCAACAAGCGCGGGGAGTTACTGACGGTGGAGGTCTCGGTCGAGCCGATCACCCTTAATGAAACCGCGTGCCTGTTGCTGACCGCCCGCGACGTCAGCCTGTTGAAAAACGCCGAAGCGCAGATTCGTCATCTGGCTTATCACGATCCGCTGACCAACCTGCCCAACCGGGCGCTGTTGATGGATCGCCTGAGCCAGCAGATCGCCCTGCTCAAGCGCCACAACCTGCGCGGCGCCTTGCTGTTTCTCGATCTCGATCACTTCAAGCACATCAATGACTCCCTCGGCCACCCGGTCGGCGACACGGTGCTGAAGATCATCACCGCGCGGCTCGAAGCCAGCGTGCGCATGGAAGACACCGTCGCGCGCCTCGGTGGCGATGAGTTCGTGGTATTGCTCAGCGGTCTTGAAGGTTCGCGTAACGAAGTCAGCGTGCAGGTGCGCAATCTGGCCGACACCCTGCGCGAATTGCTCTCGGAACCGATGTTCCTCGACGGCCAGCGCCTGCAAGTGACGCCGAGTATTGGCGTGGCGCTGATCCCCGATCATGGCTCGACGCCGACCGACCTGCTCAAACGCGCCGATATCGCGCTGTACCGGGCCAAGGATTCCGGGCGCAACACCACGCAGATGTACCACAACACCATGCAGAAAGCGGCCAGCGAACGGCTGCGCATGGAGACCGACTTGCGCCTGGCGCTGTCGCGCGGTGAGTTCAACGTGCACTTTCAGCCGCAGGTGGATGCCCGCGACAACCGCATCATCGGTGCCGAAGCCCTGGTGCGCTGGAATCACCCCGAACTGGGCGCGCAGTCGCCTACCGAGTTCATCAAAGTGCTGGAAGACAGCGGCCTGATTCTCGAAGTCGGCACCTGGATTCTGGATGAGGCCTGCAATGCCTTCAAACAACTGATCGCGCAGAAACGGGTCGACCCGCTGAATTTCAGCCTGTGCGTGAACATCAGCCCACGACAGTTCCGTCAGAATGACTTCGTCGAGCGCATCGAGCACAGCATGAGCAGCCACGGCCTGCCCTGCTCGCTGCTGAAACTGGAAATCACCGAAGGCATCGTCATCCAGAACCTCGAAGACACCATCAGCAAAATGCGCCGCTTGAAGAAGCTCGGTGTGAGTTTTGCCATGGATGACTTTGGCACCGGCTATTCGTCACTGACCTACCTCAAGCGCCTGCCAGTGGACACGCTGAAAATCGACCAGTCGTTTATCCGTGATGCGACCACTGACCCGAACGATGCCGAGATCATTCGCGCGATTGTCGCCATGGCACGCAGCCTGGAACTGGAGGTGATTGCCGAAGGCGTGGAAACCCCGGAACAACTGGCGTTCCTGCAGGGTTTGGGCTGCCATTTGTATCAAGGCTATCTGCACAGCCGACCGGTTGCGCTCAAGGATCTGAAAAAGCTCTTGCCATAAACCGTGCACGTTGCAACAGACGCGCAATTGCCACGATTTGCGCCAACCTGTAGGGTCGCGTTTTTTGCGCCGTCTCGAGATCTGTCATGCAGGATGCAACCCTTCCCCGCCCGGCTTTGCTGGGTATCGACCTTGGCACCACCAACAGCCTGATCGCCGTCTGGCAAGACGGTCAGGCCCGCCTGATTCCCAACGCCCTCGGCGAGGTGCTGACGCCCTCGGTGATCAGTCTCGATGACGACGACACGATTCTGGTCGGCAAAGCGGCCCGCGCCCGCCTGACCACGCACCCGGAACGCAGTGCTGCGGCGTTCAAGCGGTTCATGGGCAGCGATAAACAAGTCCAGCTCGGTGCACGTCAGTTCAGCCCGGAAGAGTTATCAGCGCTGGTCCTCGGCGCCCTCAAGCAGGACGCCGAAGCCTTTCTTGGCCATCCGGTGTCGGAAGCGGTGATTTCCGTGCCGGCGTATTTCAGCGACGAACAACGCAAACGCACGCTGTTTGCCGCCGAACTGGCCGGGCTCGCGGTGACACGCCTGATCAACGAGCCGACCGCCGCCGCCATGGCTTACGGGCTGCACGAGCAAAAATTCGAACGGACGCTGATCTTCGATCTGGGCGGCGGCACCTTCGACGTCACGGTGCTGGAATACGCTTTGCCGCTGATCGAAGTGCACGCCTCCACCGGCGACAACTTTCTCGGCGGCGAAGACTTCACGGCGGCGCTGTTGCAGGCCTGCCTGAAACACTGGCAACTGACCCCGGCCATGGTCGATGCGCCAGGCATGGCCAGCCTCGGTGATGCGCTGGAACAACTGAAATGCAAGCTCGGCGAAGGCACTCAACACCTGAGCTGGCGCCACGCCGACAAAACCTTCGAATGGTCGCTGGACGAAGCCGCTGCGGTAAAAATCTGGGAACCGTTGCTGGCGCGTTTGCGCGCGCCGATAGAACAAGCGCTGCGCGATGCTCGCCTCAAGCCTCGCGACCTCGACAGCCTGGTACTGGTCGGCGGCGCCACGCGCATGCCGGCAGTCCAGCAAATGGTCGCGACGCTGTTCGGACGCCTGCCTTACCGGCACCTTGATCCGGACACAATCGTTGCGCTGGGGGCGGCGACGCAGGCGGCGTGCAAGGCGCGCGACGGTGCCGTGGAAGAGCTGATTCTGACTGACGTCTGCCCCTACACGCTGGGCATTTCGACTATGCGGGGCGGCGACATCAAAGGGGCTTTCTCGCCCATCATCGAGCGCAACACCATCATCCCGACCTCAAAGGTGGAGCGTTATCACACGACCTCCCCGGGCCAGGAACTCATCCGTATCTCGGTCTATCAGGGCGAACGTCCGTGGGTGCGCGACAACATTTTCATCGATGCCTTCGATGTCAAACTGACGCCCAGCGAGCATATCCAGGCGCTGGATGTGCGCTTCAGTTATGACATCAACGGCCTGCTTGAAGTGGACGTCACGCTAGCGGAGACGGGCGAACGCCACAGCCACAGCATTGACCGCAGCCCGACCGGGCTGGACGCGCAATCACGTCAAGCCAGCCATGAGCGTTTGACCTCGCTGAAGATTCATCCGCGCGACACCCTGCCCAACCGCACCTTGCTGGCTCGACTGGAACGGGCGTGGACGCAGAGTCTTGGGGAAGAACGCCAGCGCATTGCCGACTGGCTGGACAGCTTCACCACGGTGCTGGGCGGCCAGCGATCGGAAGAGATCGCCAGCCACCGCTCACAACTCAACAAGGTACTGGATGACTTGCGCCTCTAGCCGATGAGCCGGCGCAAAGCCGCCTGCAACCCACCGGACAACGTGTCCTCACGATCACTGTCCGGTGGCACGCCATAGCGATTGGGTAATTTCTCGCCGGGGAAACCGAACAACACCAACGGCAGAAACGGCAACACCGGAGACAGGCCGACCAGCAGCACAAAAGTCGCAACGCCTCGCCCCATATCATGCAGGCGGCGCAGGATGGCGCTTAACAACAGCACCAGCGCCAGGGCCAACACCCCGTAGGCGAATGCCATTGATCCACTGAACAATGCCAACAGTGGCGACAGCAGCAAGATGGCAATCACCTGACCGATAAATGCCTCACGGCCCAATCGCGTGCCAATACGCCAGAACGCCGTCGCCGGCGTCGGGCGAGTGTCGGCTTTGGCCAGCAGCAAACGCTCGGACCACGACAGCAGCGCACTCAACGCAAAGCGCAAACCGAGACCATTTTGCCCATCGTCCTTGGCCCGCTGCATGCGCAGTAGAATTTTCTGCCGTGGCACGCCAGCACTGCCGTAGGCCACCAGGTCCTTGAGCACATCCAGCGCCAGATAAAACGCAGCGCAATCGTTAACGCCTTCATCCGTCAGCGCCTGACGTGGCGGCCGCGTCGGTTCACCCTTGATCAAGCCGTGACGGAATCCGTCGAACCAGTCCTGAGGATTGACCACCTCGGTGATGCTTTCGAGCAGGTATTTGCGTTGTTGCGCATTGAGTAACGGATCGTGATACAGCACGCCTGCCGCGAGCATGCGGCCGAGCAGATCCTCGCTGAAGCTGCCGACATCGCTGCGCATGCATTCGAACAAACGGTCATTGCTCAACAGCCGGGTGCTGTCGAGCGCCTCCTGAACGCTGAACAACTGCCGCGCAAGCAAGGCATGCACCGGATCTGCCGCCTGCAACCAGCCCAACAGACCACTGGCACTCCCCTGTTCACGGTTCAAGCGGCAGAGCAGCGGCTGCAAACGTGCCAGTGGATGTTCACGCACAATATTCATCGCGTCGATGCAGTGCGCCGATTGCGCACCCAGCCAGCGCACCGGTTCGTTGAGCGTAGCGAGCAGGTACAGCGCCTGACGGTGCCACTCCCAGACATCACAATGGCCATCGATCACCGGAAGGTGCAGGCCTTGTTCAGCCAGTCGCGCTTGCAGTTTGAGCCCATAGAGCACCGCGTCGCGCTTGTCGAGACTGAACGCCTCGTCCAGCCGCGCCAGCGACTGGACGTCATAGGCGCGCAAACGCCGCATCCACCGCAGGCTCAGTTCCAGTGGCTCGCCCTTGTGCAGTTCGGGCGCGAGTGCAGTCGCTGTGTCGCCAGCCAGAAAGGCCTCCAGCGCCAACGGAATCGGCGCCTGGGTCAACCAGCAGATCTGCTGATCTGCCTGATAGCGGAAACCCTCCAGGATCAGTTGATCGATCACGTCCGGCGGCTCGGGCGCCGCCATGATCCGTTGCAGCAATGGCACATCACCGCGATGCAAAGCCCAGGCGTGTTGATAGAGGGTTTGCAGCGGCCGGTCATCGCTGTCAGTGATCAGCCACGCCAGCAACGGCAACTCATCCTCGCTGATACGCCACTCGACGAAGGCATCGGCAATGTCTTGCAAGTCGAGTTGCCGCGCCCGGAACCAGCGGCCCAACGTTTCCGGGCGCTGCGATGGACTGCCATATTCCTGGCTGACATCACTCAGGTCATCGGACCAGTCGCGGAAGTTTTCCAGACGATCGAACGCCTGAATCAGCAGCGGCAGGCGTTGCGGCTGATGGCGCGCGCACAGCGCCAACAGCCAGGTCGCGGCTTTCGGGTGCTGATGTTCACGCCAGAGCTGCACCCAGGCCTGAAGCGCCAATTCCTCCATGCCCAGCGCGCTGCGCTGACTCGCCAACAGATAGAGCCAGTCGACATTCTGCGGCGCGAGCCGATGCTGCTCACTGAAAATGTCGAGAAAGTCTTTGCTGGCGATGCCGGCCTGACTGGACTGTATCGCCAGACGCTGCAACAACTGATCATCCGCAGGCAGCGGGATACAGGTATGCAGACTGGCGAAATAGCGGTAGTCATCCAGCGACGCTTCTCGGTGCAGGTGATTCAGCGTGCGCACATACCAGAGCGTTTCCAGTTGCGCGACAGCGGGCCAGTGGCTCATCAACGCGGTATCGAACGGATCCGCCGCGTCGATACGCTGCAAAAATTCGTCGACATGCCGTGCATTATCGAAATCCAGATCCAGCAGGCGGCTTGCCCAGCCAAGCCGTTGGGCCAACAAGCGTGCGCAGACGTGGGAAATCGGACCGGCGTCGAGCAACTCGCGCAACAATGGCCAACACACCTCGTCCAACACTTCCAGCGGCAGACGATCGAGCTCAAGGTTGAACGCCTGCCAGGCCGCAGGATGGAAGCGACGCGTTGAATCAAGCAGTAAGGCGTCGAAATCCGCCATCGTCTGATCGGCAGGACTTACCTCATCATCGGCCGGCTCATCCGGCGCGGGAGTTTCCTCACGAGCGAATCGAAGCGCCAGCTCATAGGCTTCGCGCAGTGCCTGAAAACCTTCCGGGTCGGTTTCCGGGTGGTGTTGCGGCAGGCGCGCGCGATAGGCAACGCGAATGGCGTCGTTGTCTTTGGTGGGCTCGATACCCAAGCGAATCCAGCAGCTCATGACCAGTCAAACTCCCCTAGCGAGTCGGGCCGTTCGGGCAGATGCAGGGGCATGTCCCACGGCAATTGCGCGAAAAACTCGCGGGCATCGCGGTCCAGTTTGGTGATGACCACGGTGGTGCCGATGTAGTCGCCCTGCCGATCGTATTCGTGGCTGAGCTCTTCATCTTTGTTGCCGAGGCAATGCCAGAACGCTTTGCCGAAGACAAAGCCGTTCAGGTAGCTCGTCCAGCTGTCGTAGTAGTACCGCGCGCGCGCCGCCATGCGACCGTGCAGCCAGAGGCTTTCAGTGAGATCGATCCAGCCGTGCAACACCGCTGAGCGCAGCAGAAAGCCCATGCGACCAATGTCCCAGGCACGGATGCCACCGGAACCGCACTCGCCAAAGGTGCGACTGGCCAATTCATGAAAGGCGCGCTGGCGGGTGTCGAGTGTTTCGAGCAATGCCTGCCATTCAGACGGCAGACACCGCTCCCACTGCCGATAGGCTTCGTTCAACTGTGTTGCGTGGCCGGTGTCAGCCGTACTGAGCATGTCCAGTAGTTGCTGGCGTGTGGTGATACCCCAACCGCCCTCGACATCGACGTGTTTGAGATCGAAGCAATAGGTGGGTGCGGCGTAATCGGCGTCGGGATTGAGGGCGACCAAAGGCGCAGAAAGCGCATACAGCCAGCGCTGTTCCAATTCGTCCATGAACAAAGGCTCCGGGGCCAGCGGGAATGAGGGAGTGCCGGCCTTGTTGGCGCGGATTGTAAAGAGCCACGACAGCAGCGGCAAACGTTGCGTCGGCTTTCTTGCGCGCACAAAAAAGGCCCCGACGTATCGGGGCCTTCATTCAGCGGCTCATCGCCGGTTCAGGCGATTGTGTTGCGGCACATGACTCAGTGCTGCAACGCCGGCTTCTGCACCCCATTGATCGGGATGCGTTTGGCTTTCGCTTCTTCGGGGATCACCCGCAACAGGTCGATGCTCAGCAGACCGTTGCTCAGATCCGCCGCCTTGATCTCGATGTGATCGGCCAGGCGGAAGGACAGCTTGAACGCACGCTGGGCAATACCCTGGTGCAGGAAGGTCACGCCTTCGTTGGCGTCACGCTTGCCGCCACTGATGGTCAGCACACCTTTCTCGACTTGCAGTTCCAGGTCTTCTTCCTGGAAACCGGCCGCAGCGACGACGATACGGTATTGGTCATCACCGTGCTTTTCGACGTTGTAAGGTGGGTAGCTGCTGCCGGGCTCGTTGCGCAGGGCGGTTTCGAACAGGTCGTTGAAACGGTCGAAACCCACCGAGGAACGGAACAGTGGCGCGAGGGAAAATGCAGTACTCATGGTTCAAATCTCCTGAAAACAATCAGCAAGGTTTTTTGACTCCGCGACCCGAATTCGGCATCGCGTAACCCTTAGATAGGGACCGCTGAAATGATTTCAAGAGATTATTTGCAGATTTTTTCAGGCCGCTTCGGCAACCGGCAGACCGAGCAAACGCGAGACATGATCCGGTTCAGTTTCACGGCGCAGTACGGTAAACAGCTCGGTCGCTTCCGGATAATTGCGCGTCAGCATGGCCAGCCATTGCTTCAAACGGCCCGGCGATTGGCGCGCGGTCATCTGCGCTTTGGCTTGCAGCCAGAAGTCCTGAATCAGCGGCATCAGCTCGGCCCAAGTCATCTCGACCACTTCTTCACCGGCGCGAGCAGCAGCGATTTGCTTGGCTAGATCCGGGCGTGACACCAGTCCGCGACCGAGCATGATGTCTTCCACGCCACTGATTTCGCGGCAACGCCGCCAGTCTTCGACGCTCCAGATATCGCCGTTGGCGAACACCGGGACTTTGACCACGTCCTGCACGCGCGGGATCCATTCCCAATGCGCTGGGGGTTTGTAGCCGTCCATCTTGGTTCGAGCGTGAACCACGATGTGCTCGGCGCCGCCTTCGGCCAATGCCGTCGCGCAAACCAGTGAACCGTCCGGGCTGTCGAAGCCCAGACGCATTTTTGCGGTGACGGGAATGTGCGCGGGTACGGCGCGGCGCACGTGCTCGACGATCTGGTTGAGCAGTTCAGGTTCTTTGAGCAGCACGGCGCCGCCACGGGATTTGTTCACGGTCTTGGCTGGGCAGCCGAAGTTGAGGTCGATGACTTCGGAGCCGAGCTCGCAGGCCAGTGCAGCGTTTTCCGCGAGGCACACCGGGTCGGAACCGAGCAATTGCACACGCAATGGCACACCGGACGCGGTGCGGGCGCCGTTGAGCAACTCCGGGCCAAACTTGTGGAAATAGGCCGGGGTGAGCAACTGGTCGTTGACCCGAATGAATTCGGTCACGCACCAGTCGATGCCGCCAACGCGGGTCAGCACGTCGCGGAGAATGTCGTCGACCAACCCCTCCATGGGCGCCAGAGCAATTTGCATGGGAAAACACTACTTGAAGAAAAACGTGCGGCAGTTTACTGGATATCGCGCGAATCCGCAGAACAACACATTTCCCTGTGGGAGCGAGCTTGCTCGCGAAGGCGGCGTGTCAGGTATGCATGCATCAACTGACAGACTGCATTCGCGAGCAAGCTCGCTCCCACAGTTTAGATTTGGGCAGACTCTGAGGCTTGGATCGCCGGGCCATAGCCTTCGATGAATTCTGCCGGCATGCGCTTGGGCTTGCCCGTGGACAGTTCAATGCAGACAAACGTGGTTTGCGCGCGCAACAACGTGGTGTTGTCGCTCGGGCGCCTGAGCTGGAAATGCCGGGTCATTTTCAGGCGCTGATCCCAATCGACGATCCAGGTCGCCAATTGCAGTTCGTCGCTTTCATAGGCGGCGGCCAGATAATCGATCTCGTGACGGACCACGGCCATCGCCCGGTCCAGACGCCGGTACTCGACCAGATCCAGGCCCAGACGCTGCGAATGGCGCCAGGCACAACGCTCGAGCCAGGTCACGTACACAGCGTTGTTCGCGTGGCCCAGCCCGTCGATGTCTTCGGCACCTACTTGCAGATCAATGGTAAACGGCGTTGCCCGATCCCAGCCCATGCCCCACTCCCGATCAATGATTCAACCGGGGCAGTGTACCGGATGCTTACGCCGATTGGCGCGCCTGGAGGCTGCGGCCGGCCAGCAGTGATAACACACCATCAACCACGCGCGGGTCGGCCAGCACGCGTTGATGACCGCCACCTTCAAGGCGCAACAGGCGGCTGTCGAACCAGGATTCGTGGATCAGTTGCGATTCCTTGACCGAGACGAAGTTGTCGTCCTCGGCATGCACGATCAGGCCGGGCATATCCAGTTGATAGTGGGCAACGTCGAGCGTGGCGGCGCGCATGCCAACGTCCTGTTCGACCTGACGAATGAAGGCGGAACGCGCTCGCGGCGGCATACCGACGTATCGAGCGAAACCACGCAACACGCCAAGAATGCGTGCAGGCGCGGCAATGCTGACGAGGGTTTCGGTGCGCAGGCCCAGTTGTACGGCGAGCATCGCGCTGGCGCCGCCCATGGAATGGCCGATGACCGCTTGCAGCGGCGGCAGCTCGGCGGCCGCTTCGAGCATCGCCCGAGCGAACAACACGACATTGGCTTCACGCCCCGGCGAACGCCCGTGCGCCGGACCATCCAGCGCGACAACGGTATACCCGGCCTCGACCAGCGCGGTGATCAGTGCGGCGAACTGCGTGGGCCGCCCTTCCCAACCGTGCATCAGCAGCACGGTCGGGCCTTGGCCCCAGCGCAGCGCGGAGAGACCGAAGCGCAAGGTGATGCGCTCGGAACTGGCCAGCAGCGGCAGCTCCCAATCCCTTAGCGGCAGCGACCGTGGCGTCATGAACGCCAGACGCATTTTGCTCGCTACCCGTTGCGGTGCAATCCAGCCCAAGGTGCCATTAACGCCACGAACCCACTTCAACGTGTTCATCGCTCTCTCCTCAGGCGTGTTGCCTTCAGGTCAACGCACCGCCGACTTGGCAGCGCGCAGCAATCGATCGGATAAATCTCCCGGGCCCAGCGCCCTTGCGAGGGCCAGACCACCCACCATCAACGCCACGTCGGCCAAGGCTTTGTCGGTGTCCTCAGGGCTGGACGCCAACTGCGCAATCATCAGTTCCAGGTGTTCGTTGAGCGCGATGCGGAACGATTCCGGCAAACGACCCAATTCGCCAATCGAAGCCGGGATCGGGCACGCTGCGTCGCTGGAATCACGATGCTTGCGCGACAGGTAAAACGCAGCGACCAACGCGCGGCGCTCTTCACCGGTCAGTTCGCTATCCATGTCGGCAATCAGGTCGCGGCGGCGACCGAGCAATTGCTTGAACGCTTCGAGCATCATGGCGTCCTTGCTTTCGAAGTGCGCATAGAAGCCACCGACGGTCAGGCCGGCTGCGCCCATCACTTCGCCCACGCTTGGGTCGGCCGGGCCACGCTGAATCAGTGCGGCGCTGGCAGCCTTGAGGATGCGTTCGCGGGTTTGAGCTTTTTTATCGTTCATCGTTGCCTCCGAATATTACGACTAGAATATTATTCTCATAATAATATTCTGCAAGTCAAGTATATGACCGCTGGTCTGAAGCACAGTGTAAGGAAAAGGAGAATTGGCCAAACGCCAGACAAACAAAAGGGCCATTCAATAATTGAATGACCCTTATAAATCCCGCAGAGCGGGTAATCGTGGCGTCCCCTAGGGGACTCGAACCCCTGTTACCGCCGTGAAAGGGCGGTGTCCTAGGCCACTAGACGAAGGGGACACAAACCTTCTATACAACTGATCAGCGCTGAGAACTGATCGATTCAAGGCCGGTGTGGCCAGACCTTGAACGTGTAAAATTGGTGGAGCTTAGCGGGATCGAACCGCTGACCTCCTGCATGCCATGCAGGCGCTCTCCCAGCTGAGCTAAAGCCCCGGATTTTTCGCCTCGCGGCGGAGTGACATCTTGCAACATCACTTCTGTAAAACTGGCGTCCCCTAGGGGACTCGAACCCCTGTTACCGCCGTGAAAGGGCGGTGTCCTAGGCCACTAGACGAAGGGGACGCAAACCCTTCTATACAACTGATCAACGCTGAGCGTTGATCGCTTCAAGGCCGGTGTGGCCAGACCTTGAAGTGTAAAATTGGTGGAGCTAAACGGGATCGAACCGTTGACCTCCTGCATGCCATGCAGGCGCTCTCCCAGCTGAGCTATAGCCCCTCATCGTTGATGTCATCGCTGAGGACGGGGCGAATCTTAATGGCGTACCGAAACCCTGTCAAACTTATTTTTGAAATTTTTCAAAGTTTTTCGTCGGCATAACAATCACTTACCGCCCTCCCCCGTAAATTCGGGGGGAAAAACGCCGAAGGCCGGAATCAAAAGATCCCGGCCTCCGTTGGTTCCTGCAGAGTCAGGTGCGCTTAAGCGATAGCGCCCAGCAGTTTTTCCCACTCTTTGTTTTCTTTCTTCGACACGCCGCCCAGCAGGTCAATTGCCTGACGCAGGCGATAGCGGGTCAGATCCGGGCCAATGATTTCCATCGCGTCGAGTACCGACACCGAACTCGCCTGCCCGGTGATCGCAGCAAACATCAGCGGCATCGCGTCGCGCAGCTTCAGCTCGAGGGATTCCACCACGGCCTGAATCGTTGCAGTGATGTTGTCTTTTTCCCACTGACGCAGGCTTTCCAGCTTCCACAGGATCAACTGCATCAACTGCCGCACCTGATCGCCCGAGAGCTTTTTCGATTCAAACAGCTTGGCATCCGGATTGACGCCACCGGCGAAGAAGAAGCCGGCCAGCGGTGCAACCTGGCTGAAGGTTTCAACGCGGCCCTGCACCAGCGGCGCGATCTTCATCATGTATTCCGGGTTCAACGCCCAGGTCTGCAGACGGCTGGCGAACTCTTCCACCGGCAGATCACGCAGCCACTGGCCGTTGAGCCACGACAGCTTCTCGATGTCGAAGATCGGCCCGCCGAGGGACACGCGCTTGAGGTCGAAGTTGTCGACCATTTCCTGCAGCGAGAACTTCTCGCGCTCGTCCGGCATCGACCAGCCCATGCGACCGAGGTAGTTGAGCATCGCTTCCGGCATGAAGCCCATGCGCTCGTAGAACGTCACCGAGGTCGGGTTCTTGCGCTTGGACAGCTTGCTCTTGTCCGGGTTGCGCAGCAGCGGCATGTAGCACAGCTCTGGTTGCTCCCAGCCAAAGTATTCGTACAGCAGAATCAGTTTCGGTGCCGATGGCAGCCATTCTTCGCCGCGCAGCACGTGGGTGATGCCCATCAGGTGATCGTCGACCACGTTGGCGAGGAAGTACGTCGGCAGGCCGTCGGTCTTCATCAGCACTTGCATGTCCATGCGATCCCACGGGATCTCGACGTCGCCACGGAGCATGTCCGGCACCACGCAAACGCCTTCGCTCGGCACTTTCATGCGAATTACGTGCGGTTCGCCAGCCGCCAGACGAGCGGCGACTTCTTCTTTCGACAGCAGCAGCGCGCGACCGTCGTAGCGTGGCGTTTCGCCGCGAGCCATTTGCTCGGCGCGCATCTGATCGAGTTCTTCAGCAGTGCAGAAGCATGGGAACGCATGGCCCATGTCGACCAGTTGCTGGCAGTACTTCTGATAAATATCGCCACGCTCGCTCTGGCGATACGGGCCGTGCGGGCCGCCAACGTCCGGGCCTTCGCTCCAGTCGATGCCCAACCAGCGCAGGGCGTCGAATATCTGCTGTTCGGACTCGCGGGTCGAACGCAACTGGTCGGTGTCTTCGATCCGCAGGATGAACTCACCGCCATGCTGCTTGGCAAAGCAGTAGTTGAACAATGCGATGTAAGCGGTACCTACGTGGGGATCCCCGGTAGGCGATGGCGCGATGCGAGTGCGGACGGTGGTCATGGCATGTCTCGAAAAGAATGAAAAGCAAAACAATCAAGCGGCGAATGGTAACAGGCGACACCCGCCCCGCTCCAGCAGACAGGGCATTTAAGCCAAGTTTGCGTCTGGAACGCCCGTAAGCCGTGGTGAATGGGCAAATATCAGCGGATGGCATTTACCGTTTATCGGCTGTATGCCAGATTCGCCTGCTGATAACTTTCCTTACAATTCCTCGACTACAGTTTGCCCATGCCTGCCCAACTCAAGCGTCGCCTGTTGATTTTTCTGCTGCTCGTCCTGCTGATCGCCGGGGGCTTTTTCGCCCATTGGTTTTTCAAGGGACGCTTTTATGAAAGCACTGACAACGCCTATGTCCAGGGCGAAATCACCCGTGTGTCGAGCCAATTGAGCGCGCGCATCGATGAAGTGCTGGTGCAGGACAATCAGCACGTCGAAAAAGGCCAGTTGCTGGTGCGCCTTGAGCCGAATGATTTCCGTCTGGCCATCGATCGCGCCAATGCCGCCCTCGCCACCCGCGAAGCCGAACGCCTGCAAGCGCAAAGTAAATTGACCCAACAATCGAGCCTGATCGCTGCCAGCGATGCGCAAGTGGCGACCACTCAAGCAACGCTCGGCCGTTCGCAGATGGATTTGTCGCGCGCCGAGACTCTGCGCAAACCCGGTTACGTGTCCGAAGAACGCGTGACCACCCTCTCCGCTGACGCGCATATCGCCCGTTCGCAAGTGGCCAAGGCGCAAGCCGACGCACAGGGCCAGCGTCAGCAGGTCAACGCCCTGAACGCGGAGATCAAACGCCTAGATGCACAGATCGCCAACGCCCGCGCCGATCTGGCGCAAGCCGAACTCAACCTGACCCGCAGCGAAATCCACGCGCCAATCAGTGGCCTGGTCGGCCAGCGCGCCGCCCGTAACGGCCAAGTGGTGCAGGCCGGCGCTTATCTGCTGTCGATCGTCCCGGACGAAGACATCTGGGTGCAGGCCAACTTCAAGGAAACCCAGATCGGCCATATGCAGCCCGGTCAAAAAGCCGAGTTGACCTTTGACGCGTATGGCGACACGCCGATCGAAGCACGGGTCGACAGCCTATTCGCCGCCTCCGGCGCGCAGTTCAGCCTGCTGCCTCCGGACAACGCCACCGGCAACTTCACCAAGGTCGTGCAACGAATTCCGGTGAAACTGACCTTCAAGGCCGACAACCCGCTGCACGGCAAGATCCGTCCGGGCATGTCGGTCACCGCCACCGTGAACATCAAAGACGCCCCGGACAATGGCCGGTGATTCGCTGATCCGCCCGGTCGGCGAACCGACCCGGCGCGATTGGATTGCGGTGATGAGCGTGATGCTCGGCGCCTTCATGGCCGTGCTCGACATCCAGATCACCAACTCGTCACTGAAAGACATTCAGGGCGCGCTGTCGGCGACGCTGGAAGAAGGCTCGTGGATTTCCACCTCGTACCTGGTCGCGGAAATCATCATGATTCCGCTGACCGCGTGGCTGGTGCAGTTGCTGTCGGCACGGCGGCTGGCGGTGTGGGTGTCGCTGGGGTTTCTGGTTTCATCGCTGCTGTGCTCGATGGCCTGGAGCCTGGAGAGCATGATCGTCTTTCGCGCCATGCAGGGCTTCACCGGCGGCGCGCTGATCCCGCTGGCGTTCACCCTGACGCTGATCAAGCTCCCCGAGCACCATCGCGCCAAAGGCATGGCGATGTTTGCCATGACCGCCACGTTCGCCCCGTCCATCGGCCCGACGCTGGGCGGCTGGCTCACGGAAAACTGGGGCTGGGAATACATCTTCTATATCAACATTCCGCCGGGGCTGATCATGATCGCCGGGTTGATGTACGGCCTGGAGAAGAAGGAAGCGCACTGGGAACTGCTGAAAAGCACCGACTACACCGGCATCCTCACGCTGGGGATTGGCCTCGGCTGCTTGCAGGTGTTTCTGGAAGAAGGCCATCGCAAGGACTGGCTGGAATCGAGCCTGATCGTGACGCTGGGCAGCATTGCGCTGGTAAGTTTGATCACCTTTGTCATCGTGCAGATTTCCAAACCCAATCCGCTGATCAACCTCGGCATTCTGCGCAATCGCAACTTCGGTTTATCGAGTATTTCCAGCCTGGGCATGGGTGTCGGGTTGTACGGTTCGATCTATCTGTTGCCGCTGTACCTGGCGCAGATTCAGAACTACAACGCCCTGCAGATCGGCGAAGTGATCATGTGGATGGGTGTGCCGCAGTTATTCCTGATTCCGCTGGTGCCGAAGTTGATGAAGTTCATTTCGCCGAAGTGGCTGTGCACCTTGGGGTTCGGGCTGTTCGGGTTGGCGAGTTTTTCATCGGGGGTGCTCAACCCGGATTTCGCCGGGCCGCAGTTCAATCAGATCCAGATCATTCGGGCTCTGGGACAGCCATTGATCATGGTGACCATTTCGCTGATCGCCACGGCGTACATCCTGCCGCAGGACGCGGGGTCGGCGTCGAGTCTGTTCAATATTCTGCGTAACCTCGGCGGTGCGATTGGCATCGCCCTGCTGGCGACGCTGCTGGATGCACGCACCAAGACTTACTTCGATTATTTGCGCGAGGCGGTGGTGCCGACCAATCCACAGGTGGCCGAGCGGCTGGCGTCGATGACCGATCGGTTTGGCAGTGACACGGCGGCGTTGGGCAAGCTGAGCGAGATCGTCCATCAGCAAGCGGCGATCATGGCCTACAACGATGCGTTTCACTTTGTCGGGATTGCGCTGGGGATCAGTATGTTGGCGATATTGCTGACCAAGAAATTGCCGCAAGGGCTGAAGACTGGGGAGTCTCACTGATATTTGCGGTGCCTATTCTGGCCCCATCGCTGGCAAGCCAGCTCCCACAGGTTTCTTTGGTGTTCACAAATTTCGTGTACGCCATCAATCCTTGTGGGAGCTGGCTTGCCAGCGATGAGGCCCGCTCAGGCAATGAAGATCAAACCGCCAAAAGCCGCTCACGCAGTTTGGCAATCTCGTCGCGCATCTGCGCCGCCGCTTCAAACTCCAGATCCCGCGCCAACTGATACATCTTCTCTTCCAGCGCACGAATACGCTTGGTGATCTCGCTCGGCGAACGCAATTCGGCTTCGTACTTGGCGTTCTCTTCGGCAGCCTTGGCCATGCCTTTGCGCTTCTTGCTGCGCGAGCCCGGCACGGTGGCGCCTTCCATGATGTCGGCGACATCCTTGATCACCCCGCGCGGGGTGATGCCGTTTTCCAGGTTGAAGGCGATCTGCTTGTCGCGACGCCGCTCGGTCTCGCCAATCGCCCGCTCCATCGAGCCGGTCATGCGATCGGCATACAGAATCGCCCGGCCATTGAGGTTACGTGCAGCACGACCAATGGTCTGAATCAGCGAACGCTCAGAACGCAAGAAGCCTTCCTTGTCCGCGTCAAGAATCGCCACCAGCGACACTTCCGGCATGTCCAGACCTTCGCGCAGAAGGTTGATCCCGACCAGCACATCGAACGTGCCGAGACGCAGGTCGCGGATGATTTCGACGCGCTCAACCGTGTCGATGTCCGAGTGCAGATAACGCACGCGCACGCCGTGATCGGCGAGGTAATCGGTAAGGTCTTCGGCCATGCGTTTAGTCAGGGTGGTAACCAGCACACGCTCTTCGATCGCCACCCGTTTGGAGATTTCCGACAGCAGATCGTCGACCTGGGTCAGCGCCGGGCGTACTTCAATCTGCGGATCGACCAGCCCGGTCGGGCGCACCAGTTGCTCGACCACGCGCCCAGCATGTTCGGCTTCGTAGTTACCGGGTGTCGCCGAGACAAAAATGGTCTGCGGGCTGACCCCTTCCCATTCGTCAAACCGCATCGGCCGGTTATCCAGTGCAGAGGGCAGACGGAAGCCGTATTCGACGAGGGTTTCCTTACGTGAACGGTCGCCCTTATACATCGCGCCGACCTGCGGCACGCTGACGTGGGATTCGTCGATCACCAGCAACGCATCCGCCGGCAGGTAATCGTAAAGGGTTGGCGGCGCGGCACCGGCCGGACGCCCGGACAGGTAGCGCGAGTAGTTTTCGATGCCGTTGCAGTAACCCAGTTCGAGGATCATTTCCAGGTCGAAACGGGTGCGCTGTTCCAGCCGCTGGGCTTCCACCAGTTTGTTGTTGCTGCGCAGGTATTCGAGGCGTTCCTGCAATTCGACTTTGATGTGTTCGATGGCGTCGAGCAGGGTTTCCCGTGGCGTCACATAGTGGCTCTTCGGGTAGAAGGTGAAGCGCGGCATCTTGCGGATGACTTCGCCGGTCAGCGGGTCGAACGCGGAAATGCTTTCGACCTCGTCATCGAACAGCTCGATGCGAATCGCTTCCAGATCGGATTCCGCCGGGTAAATGTCGATGACATCGCCACGCACACGGAATGTTGCCCGGGCAAAATCCATGTCGTTGCGGGTGTATTGCAGGTCGGCCAAGCGCCGCAGCAATGCGCGTTGATCGAGTTTGTCGCCGCGATCGACGTGCAAGACCATCTTCAAATAAGTTTCCGGGCTGCCCAGACCGTAAATGCACGACACCGTGGTGACGATGATCGCGTCCTTGCGCTCCAGCAACGCTTTGGTCGCGGACAGACGCATCTGCTCAATGTGGTCGTTGATCGACGCGTCCTTCTCGATAAAGGTGTCGGACGACGGCACATAGGCTTCGGGCTGGTAGTAGTCGTAGTAGGAAACGAAATATTCGACGGCGTTGTTCGGGAAAAACGCCTTGAACTCGCCGTACAGCTGCGCAGCCAAGGTTTTGTTCGGCGCCAGCACCAGCGTCGGGCGCTGTATTTGCGAGATGACATTGGCGATGCTGAAGGTCTTGCCCGAACCGGTCACACCGAGCAGCGTCTGGTGCGCCAGCCCGGCTTCAATGCCCTCGACCAGTTGGCGAATGGCTTCCGGCTGATCGCCGGCGGGCTCGAAGCGGGTGACAAGCTGGAATTCGGACATACACACCTCTGGGATCGCGGCATTCCGAACAAAGCGGAGCACCACGGGGACGACCGCAAACGACCGATGTCGCGCAAGAAAAAAGCTGGATTGTGCTCAATGTGGTGGCGATTGCCCGCTCTTTCAAGGCAAACGTCCTACATCCGGTAAAGACTCTGACATGAGCAATCGACTAACGGTCAAGAAATAATCGGAAAAACTTGCCTGAAAAGCCTAATCGCCTGTCGCCATTGCTCGCAGATGGCCTCTATACTAGCTCCCCGTTTGTGCACCGCTCTAGTGCATTCGGCTGGAGCGCCACACGTCCCTCCACTATCCATTCAGAGCCGCCGCAATAATGAGCCTGTTCTCCGCTGTCGAAATGGCACCCCGCGATCCAATCCTGGGCCTCAACGAAGCATTCAACGCCGATACCCGGACCACCAAGGTCAACCTGGGCGTGGGTGTTTACTGCAACGAAGAGGGGCGAATTCCACTTCTGCGCGCTGTAATCGAAGCCGAGACGATTCGCGTCGCTCAACACGCTTCGCGCGGCTACCTGCCGATCGATGGCATCGCCGCCTACGACCAGGCCGTGCAAAAGCTGCTGTTCGGCAACGACTCGCCGCTGATCAGCGCCGGTCGCGTTATCACCACTCAGGCCGTCGGCGGGACCGGCGCACTGAAAATCGGTGCCGACTTCCTCAAGCAACTGCTGCCGAACGCCGTTGTGGCGATCAGCGACCCGAGCTGGGAAAACCACCGCGCGCTGTTCGAAACCTCCGGTTTCCCGGTGCAGAACTACCGCTACTACGACGCCGCCACCCACGACGTTAACCGTGCCGGCATGCTCGAAGACCTCAACGCCCTGCCGAACGGCTCGATCGTTATCCTCCACGCGTGCTGCCACAACCCGACCGGCGTCGACCTGACCCCGGCGGACTGGAACAACGTGCTGGACGTCGTCCGCGCCAAAGGTCACGTGCCGTTCCTCGACATGGCTTACCAGGGTTTCGGCGACGGTATCGACGAAGACGCCGCTGCCGTGCGCCTGTTCGCTGAGTCCGGCCTGACGTTCTTCGTCTCGAGCTCGTTCTCCAAGTCGTTCTCGCTGTACGGCGAGCGCGTTGGCGCGCTGTCGATCATCAGCGAGTCGAAAGAAGAAAGCGCGCGCGTACTGTCGCAAGTCAAACGCGTGATCCGCACCAACTACTCCAACCCGCCGACCCACGGTGCAAGCATCGTCGCTGCGGTGTTGAACAGCCCGGAACTGCGCGCGCAGTGGGAAGCCGAGCTGGCCGAAATGCGTCTGCGCATTCGCGGCATGCGTGAGCAGATGGTTGCCCTGCTGGCCGAGAAAGCACCGGGCCGCGACTTCAGCTTCGTCGGTCGCCAGCGCGGGATGTTCTCCTACTCCGGCCTGACCACTGAACAGGTTCATCGCCTGCGCAACGAGTTCGGCATCTACGCCCTGGACACCGGCCGCATCTGCGTGGCTGCGCTGAACCAGAGCAACATCAAGGCTGTGACGGATGCGATCGTTCAGGTCATCTGATTTCGCTGCCTGATGAAAAACGGGAAGCCTTGGGGCTTCCCGTTTTTTATTGTCACGAAACAATCCCTATCCCCTCTAAACTGCACACATGTCCAAATGTGGGAGCGAGCTTGCTCGCGAAAGCGACCTGTCATTCAACATCGTTGTCGACTGACATGACGCCTTCACGAGCAAGCTCGCTCCCACAGGTGATGAGTACATTCCAGAATTTTGTGAGATCAGATATGAAAAACGACAACCTGCGCGCCGACCGAGACGACCTGGATGATTTCATCCCTCGCGCGTCGGCCAAACGCGAGAAAAGCCTGGTGCTGCAAGTTGCAGCCGGGGTCTTCCTCGGCGGCCTGGCGCTGTGGCTGGTGCAACTGGCCGCCACCGCGGCTTACGCCAAGCTGTTGATGGGCACCATTACTTTCGGCAGTTAAGCCAGTTCAGCCGCACGCTGAGTCGCAGCATCGTCATAGACGACGTACAGCGATTCGGCGATCTGGCTCTTGATCGCCTTGGTGCTTTCCAGACCGAGGACAAAACCTTCGGCCTTGCCGCCCGCGCGGTTCAATTCCTCGGCGGTGCTGGCCTGGGTTATTGCATCGAAGAGTTTTTCGGCGTGAGGACCGACGCCTTTGGGCAGGCTGATTTGCGCGATGCTCATGCGAACACCTCGCTGTTGCGGGACAAATGGTTCATGACGCGTACCTTTTTCGGCGAATGGCCGGCAGCGCGTGTGACCACTTCCGGGCGGCCATGGTAGACCTCTGGCGGGAATCTGGTAACCGCCAATCGCTGACAATCCACCGCGCATCCCGGCGAATCATTCATTTTCACAATCGATGCTTGACTTCTCTTTTTGAATCAGTAACATACGCACCAATTCCGCAATAGCTCAGTTGGTAGAGCAAATGACTGTTAATCATTGGGTCCCTGGTTCGAGTCCAGGTTGTGGAGCCAAATAGCAAAGCCCCTGAATCGAAAGATTCAGGGGCTTTTTTGTGGGCGCCTGAAAAGAACGAAAAGAGCCGATCTGTGGGTAACAGATCGGCCCTTTTCTATTCAGACGCAGTCTTCAGACGTGCTCGCTGGGTCGCACCTGCACCTTCGGCACGCCCTGCCCATGATCGTGATCATCCGGCTCGATCACCGGCACTTCCTTGCCATCGCAGTCATGCAGCTTGCCGTCGCTGAAGTAATCGCCTTCACGCAGCGCCGCCAGATCGCGATAACGCAGGGTGCGCTCCTCGGCTGCGGCAAACACCGATTGCTGATCCGAGTTGCCGGCGGTGAAGTGGTTGAACGCCAGGTTGAGCAGGATCGCCATGATCGCCGACGAACTGATACCCGAGTGGAAAATGGTCGCAAACCAGCTCGGAAAGTGATCGTAGAAGTTCGGTGCGGCAATCGGGATCATGCCGAAACCGATCGAGGTGGCGACGATGATCAGGTTGACGTTATTGCGGTAATCAACCTTGGACAGCGTACGGATACCGCTCGCCGCCACCGTGCCGAACAGCACGATACCGGCACCGCCAAGTACCGAAGTCGGTACCGCGGCGATGACCCGGCCCATGAACGGCAGCAAGCCGAGGATCACCAGAAAGACACCGCCAGTGGCCACCACATAACGGCTCTTGATCCCGGTCACGGCCACCAGCCCGACGTTCTGGGCGAAGGCGCTCTGGGTGAAGGAGCCGAAGATCGGTGCAAACATGCTCGACAGCATGTCCGCCCGCAGGCCATTGCCCAGACGCTTGGAGTCGACCTTGGTGCCGATGATTTCACCGACCGCCAGGATGTCCGCCGAAGTTTCCACCAGCGTCACCATGACCACGATGCACATCGACAGGATCGCGGCGAAGTGGAAAGTCGGCATACCGAAGTGGAACGGCGTCGGGAAGCCAAACATCGGCCCGGTGGTGACGCTGGAGAAGTCCGCCATGCCGAGGAACACCGCCAGCACCGTGCCGATCACCATGGCCAACAAGATCGACAGACGCGAGATGGTCGAGCTACCGACTTTGCTCAGCAACAACACCAGCACCAGCGTGACGGCCGCCAGACCGATGTTCTGCATGCTGCCGAAGTCCGGCGCATGGCTGTTGCCGCCCATCGCCCAGCGCGCGGCCACCGGCATCAGCGTCAGGCCGATGGTGGTGATCACAATGCCGGTGACCAAGGGTGGGAAGAACTTGGTGATACGTGAGAACACTGGCGTGATCAGCAAGCCGATCAAGGAGGCCGCAATCACTGCGCCAAGCACCGACTGGAAGCCGCCCTCCCCGCCACTGCTGACGATCGCGACCATGGTCGCCACGCCGGAGAACGACACGCCCTGTACCAGCGGCAACTGACAGCCAAAAAACGGTAGACCCAGGGTTTGCAGCAGTGTCGCCAGCCCCCCCGCAAACAATGAAGCAGCAATCAGCAAACCAATGTCCGCCGGCGACAGGCCGGCCGCCTGGCCGATGATCAGTGGCACCGCAACGATACCGCCGTACATGGTCAGAACATGTTGCAGGCCGTAAGCCATATTCGCGCCGACCCCGAGATTTTCGTCCTCGGGCCGTTGGTGTGAAACATGGGGCGTTTTCATGGTGGGGGGTTCCCTGGTTTTTGTTATGCGCACACTGTATTCAATACTCGTGACAAATGTCCATAGAGTTGTATACAACTTATCAGTCACATAATGGATAGGTAGCCACCCAAGCTTCTATCCTGCCGCTTCCATCCCCCACAAATCCGGCAACACTTCCCCTCCCGTGCCCTCGCCTGCCGCCACTACGCTGAAGTGTTCACGGCGACCGACGGTGCAGTCGCACTCTTTTTTATACATATAAAGTATGCATAATGAAGTCATTCACTATTCAGTACGACAAAAGCAAGAACGCAGCCAACAAACTCAAGCACAAGGGCGTCAGTCTCGCGGAAACCGAACCGGTCCTCCACGACGAACGAGCTCTGACGATCGAGGACAACGACCATGACGAACAACGCTGGATCACGATCGGCCTCAACGGCAAAGGACGTTTGTTGGTCGTTGCGTACAGTTACCGGGAAGCGAATGTCGTTCGAATCATTTCTGCACGTGCCGCCACACCGAGCGAACGCTGCGCTTATTTTCTGGAGGCTTGACCGATGAAAGACGAATATGACTTCTCTCAGGGCAAACGCGGCGCAGTGGCGCCCAACAAGGGTAAAACACGCATCACCATCATGCTCGATGACGCTGTCATCGAAGCGGCGCGTACGGTCGCAGAGAGCGAAGGGTTCGGTTATCAGACGGTAATCAATAACACCCTGCGTCATGCCCTGCTCGATGCCATTGCCAAACCGGAACAAGCCGAATCGAGTGGGCAATTCAAGAAAGGCATCACCGCCGCCGATCTCAAGAGCCTCGAGAAAAAGCTCTCGGCAGCGGTCGGGGAAATCCGTCGAGTGCTGGAGCCCGACGTCAAACCCTAGACGGCAACAGGCAGAATCATCCGCGCCAGAGATTGACGCACGTGGGGCAGATCAAGCAGGC
Organism: Pseudomonas sp.; assembly: GCF_049300855.1. GTDB lineage: Bacteria > Pseudomonadota > Gammaproteobacteria > Pseudomonadales > Pseudomonadaceae > Aquipseudomonas. The sequence continues at coordinate 44,389 of NZ_JBAQKH010000006.1, forward strand.
GCAGGCCAAACTCGTGCGCCAACAACTCGATCAATTCATCGACATCCGCCACCTCGCGCCGCTCACTGCTGGCGCCCATGCGATGGACGGCGAAGCTGCCGTTATTGAGGGTCTTGCGCCAGCCATCACCGGTGCGTGCGACCATCAGGCGCTGGGTAAACGGTGACTCGGGATGCGTCGAGACGTACCAGTTGCCGATGGTGTAATCGATGTCTTCCTGGCGCTGCAGATCGAACAAGTACATCGGCCGCCACTCGCCCGCCACTTCGGCCTGCAGCATGTAGCCGTCGGCCTGTTTTTCAATGCGATACGGTTCGTGCGGGGTCGCTTGCGCAGCTTCGGTGTCGAGGAGCAGCGGCGCGGTCGGCACCATGCCACCAAAGCCGACATCGCTGATGTAACGCACGTCGTCGATGGTCACCAGACTCAAACGGTGGGTGCGCGCGGTCCAACTGCCTGCAGGCTGATTCATCACCACCCGCCCGCTGATCGCACGGGCGTCGAAGCCCAATTCAAGCAGCAGGGCAAAAAACAGATTATTGAGTTCGTAGCAGTAACCGCCACGGCCACCGAGCAAGACTTTTTCTTCGATGGACGGCAGATCGATCAACACCGGCGCCCCGGTAATCGTCGCCAGGTTTTCGAAAGGAAACACGCCGGTGTGGCGCAGTTGCAACAATCGCAAGCTCTCCAGCGTGGGCGCCGGCGGGGCATCAAAACCGAGGTGTTGCAGGTACAGCTTCAGATTCGTCAGGCGTGGCTCGCTCATTGCTCAATCCTTATGCATGGGGCCGCAGTTCACTGCGTTGATGGTCGCCATGTATACGGGATCGGGCAGTGTTTCCGACAATTGATTTCGCCAATCGTCTGCTAGCGCTTCTTGCGTGAACCGATGCGAATCCACGTCGGTGCATGGTCACTGGCGTGCGGCTCATTGCGCACCCAGGCGTCCACGCCGGCCTCATGCAAATACGGGCTCAGCGCCGGGTTGAGCAGCAGATGATCGATGCGCAGGCCGGAATTGGTTTGCCAGTGCTGCCGGAAGTAGTCCCAAAACGTGTAGAGCCGATCCTCGGGATACAAATGGCGCAGCGAATCGGTCCAGCCCTGATCGAGCAAGCGTTGATAGCACTCGCGGCTCTGCGGTTGCAGTAGCGCATCCTTGAGCCAGGAACGGGTGTTGTAGATGTCCATGTCGGTCGGCACGACATTGTAATCACCGGCCAGCACCACCGGGTGATCGCTGCTTTGCAGGTCTTTGGCGTAGTTGATCAGCCGTTCGAACCAGGCCAGTTTGTAATCGAATTTTGGCCCCGGCTGCGGGTTACCGTTGGGCAGGTACAGGCAACCGACCAGCACGCCGTGCACCGCCGCTTCCAGATAGCGGCTGTGCTTGTCATCCGGATCGCCCGGCAGACCGCGTCGACTCTCTAGCGGTTGCGCGTCACGGGCCAGAATCGCCACGCCATTCCACGCGGCCTGGCCCTGCCAGATGGCGCCGTAACCGGCGGCTTCAAGTTCGGCGGCGGGGAATGCCGTGTCGACAGACTTGAGTTCTTGCAGGCAGGCGATGTCCGGTTGCTCGCGCTTGAGCCAATCCAGCAGATTCGGCAGGCGCGCGCGTAAACCATTGACGTTATAAGTGGCGATTCGCAGGTTTTTCATCGGCGCAGGCTCCTGCCCGTGGGCTGTGAAAATTGTGACCTCGTGAACATCGTGGCGGTTGCATCGGATCAGCCCGCTGCGGCGTAATAGGCGCTCGCCATTCGCCTGCACTGCCGAGACGTGAATCCCATGCAAACCACGCTGCAAGGTCAGCGCATCCTTCTGCGCCCGCTTCAATATTCAGATGCCGCCGCCCTGCTCGACGCTGCCGCCGATGGCGAGTTGTGGAATCTCACCGTCACGGTCGTGCCCTCAGCAAGCACCGTCGACAGCTATCTGAAAAAAGCCCTCGATGGCCGTGATGCCGGCACGGTGATGCCGTTCGTCATTGTGCTGAAGGACAGCGGTGAAGTGATCGGCTCAACGCGTTTCTGGAAGATCGACCCGCTCAATCGCAAGCTGGAGATCGGCAGCAGCTGGATCTCGGCGAGCTGGCAGAAATCCTTCGTCAACACCGAAGCCAAGTACCTGATGCTGCGCCACGCCTTCGAGGTGCTCGATTGCGTGCGCGTGCAGTTCACCACCGACGAGAACAATCAGAAGTCGCGCAACGCGATCCTGCGCCTTGGCGCGCAGCAGGAAGGCATTGTCCGCCATGAGCGGATCATGCCGGATGGACGCAAGCGCAACTCGGTGCGTTTCAGCATCATCGACGACGAGTGGCCGCAGGTGCGCTTGCACCTGGAGCAGAAACTCGCCGCCTACGCATAACCTCAGGCGCGACTGCGCAGCCATTGCAGGAAGCCTTTTTTCGCCACCACCACCGGCACTTCCTCGGTCAGCGCCTGCGCCTTGTGCAAGCGGTAATCGAGCAAGGCTTTCATTGCGTCGTTGATGTCGTGGCGCGCATCGAGGCACGGTTTAAGGTAAGTCTTCTCGATGCGGTAGAGGGCACAGAAGGTCTTCGCGGCAAACGTCGCAGGTACAGAAGTATCGGAAAGAATGCCGGCCTCGCCGATCACTTCACCCGGGCCCATGCGTCCGGACTCGAACGGCGTGCCATGGCGCGTCAACGTCACCGTGACCACACCCGACTCGATAATGAACAAGTGATCGCTGACCTCCCCCGCCTCAAGGATCGTCTCGCCGGCGCGGAAGGTTTGCAGGGTCATGTTCTGGCTGAAGGTGTCTTTCTCTTCCTGACGCAGGGTCGAGAAGATTGGCGAACTGTCGAGCAACGCCCGTGGCCGCGACAGGTTGGTCGGCGCCGTGCTTTCATCGCTCGACAGCAGATTGACCCCGGACGCCTGCAAGTGCCGGTACGCCAGGTCGAACAGTTGATTGCGCACCACGCGCTTCTCACCCATTGAGGCGACAAATCCGCTGATCTCGTACTCCGCGCCACTGCTGCCGGAGCTTTTCAGCGCTACGCTCGGCGCCGGTGTGTCGAGCAGTTGCCGACAACCCTGCATCGCTCGTTCCAGTGCATCGATTACCGAATTGGGCCGCGCATGCGGGCTGACTTGCACGCTGACCGCGACGCCGAACATGTTGCTCGGCCGGCTGAAGTTGATGATCTTGGCCTTGGCCGCCAGCGAGTTGGGGATCACTGCCATGCTGCCCTGACTGGTCTGCAAACGCGTGGCGCGCCAATCGATATCGGTGACCCGGCCTTCGGTGCCGTCGATGGAGATCCAGTCATCCAGTTGATAAGGCTTGGTGGTGTTGAGGACGATCCCGGAAAACACGTCGCTGAGCGTACTCTGCAAGGCCAGACCGACGATGATCGCCAAGGCGCCGGAGGTGGCCAACACGCCTTTGACCGGTAGATCCAGCACGTAAGCCAGCGCCGCAATGATCGCAATGAGGAAAATCACCGCGCCGAGCAAATCCTGCAACAACCGCCCGGTGTGGCCGACCCGTTGCATCATCACTGCGCCGATCAACACCGTCAGGGTACGCGCGCCGAACAGCCACCAGCCAATCTGCAACCCTGTCGCCGCCAGGTGCAGCGGCACGTTGTCGGCCCACGGCGCCGGCTCCATCGGGTTGAGGCCTTCGTTGAACAGCAGCACGCTGAACAACGCGAAAATCAGCACCCGCACCAGCAGTTTCCACTCGCTGCCACGGGAGCTGATCAGACGCCACAGACCGAGATCGAGGAGGATCAGGATCAACGCGCAAAACAACGGATGTTCGGTCAGCAGAGACAGCATCAAACAACTCCGACGAAGGCCAATCGCGAGAAGATCGCACAGATTGAGCAAGTGTAGGAGCAATTGATTTCAGCGGATGAACACCCGCGCAAAAACACCGCAAAACCCTTGTGGGAGCGAGCTTGCTCGCGAAGGCGTCGTGTCAGTCAATACGTCTTTGACTGATCCACCGCTTTCGCGAGCAAGCTCGCTCCCACAAGGGGGATTGAGGTGTGACCCAGGTTATTTATCGTTGCTCAGGCTGTTGTAGCTGGTGAACAGGTTGCGGTAGTCCGGGATGTGGTTGGAGAACAGCGTGCCCAGCCCTTCGATGTCGTTGCGCCAGTCGCGGTGCAGTTCGCAGGCGAGGCCAAACCAGGTCATCAATTGCGCACCGGCCGTGGACATACGGTTCCACGCCGAATCTCGGGTCAGTTCGTTGAACGTGCCGGAAGCATCGGTGACCACGAACACATCAAAGCCTTCTTCCAGCGCCGAGAGCGCCGGGAATGCCACGCAGACTTCGGTGACCACGCCAGCGATGATCAACTGCTTCTTGCCGGTCGCCTTGATCGCCTTGACGAAATCCTCGTTGTCCCAGGCGTTGATCTGCCCCGGACGGGCGATGTATGGCGCATCGGGAAACAGTGCCTTGAGTTCCGGCACCAGCGGGCCGTTGGGGCCGGTTTCGAAACTGGTGGTGAGGATCGTCGGCAGCTTGAAATACTTGGCCAGATCGGCCAGCGCCAGCACGTTGTTCTTGAATTTGTCAGGGTCAATATCGCGCACCAGCGACAGCAGGCCCGCCTGATGATCGACCAGCAGAACGGCAGCATTGTTCTTGTCCAGACGTTTGTATTGAGTGGTCATTGCAGTAATCCTCGCGTGTTGACGAAGCCGACTGTTGATCGGCGTGGATGAAACGATCAGCGCCGGGAATCCGGCACCTCGTGTTCGTTCGCGACATGTCGAGCCTTGCAGCTCGCAAAGCGTAGCCATGATGTCGATCGGCACCACCCCGGCCCAGGCCAAATGAGCAACTGTCGGATCAGTGGCCCTTTTGGCGTGATTACCGGACCTGTCGACCACGGCGTGAAACGCTGCGCTTGTCGCTTTTCTTCAGGCAACAGCCATCCCTGGCCTGCGAACCGGCCTACGCGTCCTATGTAGAGCACAGTGGTAGTGCGTTAAGTGTGCATCTGGCCGAAGCGGCCGGACTGGAAGTCGGCGAAGGCCTGGTGGATTTCCTGCTCGGTGTTCATCACGAACGGGCCGTGGCCGACGATCGGCTCATCGATCGGCTCACCGCTGAGCAGCAACACCACCGAGTCCTGGCTGGCTTCGAGGGTCAGCTGATGACCGTTGCGTTCGAACAGTGCCAACTGCCCTTCGCGCACCGATTCCACACCGTTGACCTGCACCGAGCCCTTAAGCACCACCAGTGCGGTGTTGCGGCCTTCGTGCAGCTCCAGCGTCAGCAACTTGCCGGCGTTCAGGCGCAGATCCCACACATCGATCGGCGTGAAAGTGCGCGACGGGCCGCTGTGGCCATCGAACTCACCGGCGATCAGGCGCAGGCTGCCCGCGTTGTCCTTGAGCGCGATGCTCGGGATGTCGCTGTCGAGAATGGTCTGGTAGCCCGGTGCGGCCATTTTGTCCTTGGCCGGCAGGTTGACCCACAGCTGGACCATTTCCAGTTTGCCGCCGGTTTTGGCGAAGTTTTCCGAGTGGAACTCCTCATGGAGGATCCCGGAAGCCGCCGTCATCCATTGCACGTCGCCCGGGCCGATCACACCGCCACTGCCGGTCGAGTCACGGTGCTGCACTTCGCCTTCATAAACGATAGTCACGGTTTCGAAACCACGGTGCGGATGCTGACCAACGCCACGCCGTTCAGTCGTCGGGGTGAAATCGGCAGGGCCGGCGTGATCGAGCAGCAGGAACGGGCTGATGTGTTTGCCCAGGTTATCGTAGGAAAACAGCGTGCGAACCGGGAAACCATCGCCGACCCAATGGCCGCGCGGGCTGGTGTAGATACCGATGATGTTTTTCATGGTTGTCTCCAATGGGGGTGAGTGATGCGATGGATCAAGCTTAAATCCATGACCATTAATGCACTAGACTGCAAAAATCAGCCTTAGCGTTCTATATGGAGAACGATGGTGGAAGACCTCAACACCCTCTACTACTTCACCCAAGTGGTCGAGCACCACGGATTCGCTGCCGCCGGGCGCGCCCTGGACATGCCCAAATCGAAACTCAGCCGACGCATTTCCGAACTGGAAGAACGCCTCGGCGTACGCCTGCTGCACCGCACCAGTCGCCATTGCTCGCTGACCGAAATCGGTCAGGCGTATTACCAGCGCTGCCTGGCCATGCGCGTCGAAGCCGAAAGCGCCGCCGAGCTGATCGAGCGCAACCGCTCCGAACCGCAAGGGCTGGTACGTTTGAGTTGTCCGACAGCGCTACTCAACTCCTGGGTCGGGCCGATGCTCACCCGCTACATGCTCAAATACCCGCTGGTGGAATTATTCATCGAGAGCACCAATCGCCGCGTCGATCTGTTGCACGAAGGCTTCGACATCGCCCTGCGCGTGCGTTTTCCGCCGCTGGAGAACACCGACATGGTGATGAAGGTGCTCGGTAACAGCACGCAATCGGTGGTCGGTAGCCCGCAGTTTGTCGAACACCTGTCGTCACCGCCCTCGCCTGCTGACCTCAATGGTTTGCCGAGCCTGCATTGGGGCGCGGCGCAGCGTGAATATCAATGGGAACTGCTCGGACCGAATGACAATACCGCGCTGATTCGACATTCGCCGAGGATGGTCACTGATGATTTGATTGCTTTGCGCCAAGCGGTAATTGCCGGGGTTGGCGTGGCGCATTTGCCGAGTGTGGTGGTGCGTGAGGACATTGCCGCGGGGCGTGTGGTCGAGTTGATTCCGGGCTGGGCGCCGAAGTGCGGGGTGGTGCATGCGATCTTTCCGTCGCGGCGCGGCTTGTTACCGTCGGTGCGCACCTTGATCGATTTTCTCGGCGAGGAGTTTGCCCACAGCGACATTGCCTGAATCGGCGGTGCAGCCATCGCTGGCAAGCCAGCTCCCACAGGATTTGGGGGTCAACACATCATTCATTGCCAACATAAATCCCTGTGGGAGCTGGCTTGCCAGCGATGAGGCCAGCCCGGACAAGACAAAATGCAAACCTGATTCATGACTTCTGGTCAACAGTGCTTTGCCCCACGTCATCGATTCGCTCAGTACCGCTCTTGAACTCGGCTACCGCGTCATCGACACCGCACAAATCTATGAAAACGAAGCCGATGTCGGCGCGGCCATCGCCTGACCAGCCCGAAAGGCATCGCGCCAGCCTGGGATTGAGCCTCAAGTCTCAAGCATCAAGCCTCAAGTCTCAAGGCGTTGCGCGAGGCCGTGCATGGCTTCGCGCAGCGTTTCGATCGCCCTGCCCAGCGTCACGCTTTCGGCATCTGCGCACGCCCGCCCGAGCTCGTCGCACGCCGAGACCACCCGCGCCGCGCCGACCATTTGCGCGGCGCCCTTGATGTGATGGGCGAGCTCACTCAGCCCGCCCGCATCCTGTTCCTGACTGAAGGCATCAAGGCGTTGCAGATCCTGGTTCAGGCTGTTCAAGACTTCCTCGCGCAGACGCACGATCAGCGCGTGATCACTGCCGGCCATTTGTTCCAGTGCACTCAAGTCGAGCACGGCCAGAGCGATTTCATCCTCCTCGACGACAATCCCCTCACAATGGCTGGCGTCACTCAGAGCTTGCGCCAGATCGTGCAAGCGAATCGGTTTGAACAGGCACTCGTCCATGCCGGCGGCAAGACAACGCACTTTCTCCTCGACCTGTGCATTGGCGGTAAATCCGAGAATCAGGCACGGCGTGCGACCACTCGCGGCTTCTTCATCACGAATGGCCCGGGCGAGTTCGTAACCATTGCGCCGTGGCATGTTGCAATCGGTAATGACTACATCGAACGGCTGTGCCCGCCAGCGTTCCAGCGCTTCATGGCCATCCTCGGTGTCGACCGTACGATGCCCGAGATCGCTCAACTGCCAGCACAGCAACAAACGGTTCACCGGGTGATCATCCACCACCAGCACGCTCAGTGAACAGGCGGTCGTCGCCGCTATTTCAGTGGCTGTGGAAGGCTGCGCGAGTGCGACCAGCAATGGCAACTCGAGACTGACCTCGACACGGGTACCCCGCCCCGGCTCGCTGTCCAGACGCAAGGTGCCGCCCATCATTTCGCACAGACTGCGACTGATCACCAACCCCAGCCCGGAGCCGCTGCGCACCGATTGCGCGCTGTTGCGTGCCTGCACGAACGGACTGAACAGCCGCTGCCGATCCTGCGCGCTGATGCCAATGCCGCTGTCCTCGATGACCACTTGTACCGCCAGTCGCTCGGCCGAAACGGCGCTCACCGTCAGCCACAGACGCACTTCGCCATCCTCCGTGAACTTGATTGCGTTACTCAGCAGATTCGACAGCACTTGCTTGAAACGCGTCGGATCAATCAGCACATCGACGTCGCTGTGTACATCGACGTCGATGTGCCAGAGCAAGCGTTTCTGCCGGGCCAGCCCCTCGAATACACGGCACACCGACACCACCAGTTCACGCAGATTGGCGCGTTCAGGGGCCAGCGATAAATGCCCGGTTTCGATGCGCGCGATGTCGAGGATGTCGCCGATCAGGGCCAGCAGCTGTTGCCCGGCATTGGACGCCACCTGAATCGCCAAACGATCGGTGACCCCTTCTTCGGCACGCTTGAGCGCCAGTTCGAGCATGCCGATCAACGCGTTCATCGGCGTGCGGATTTCGTGGCTCATGGTCGCCAGAAACGTGGTTTTGGCGCGGTTGGCATCGTCCGCCGCTTCCTTGGCTTCCTGCAATTGCTGCAACCATTGCTGGCGCTGGCGGATCTGCCAACGCTGGAAAGCGATCCAGCCCAGCGCCAGCAGCAGCAAAACCGCTGCCCCGGCAAACCCCAGAACAATGGTCTGGCGATGCCGCAGCCAGTAGCTGTCCTCCACCACCACGTCGTGGCTCCAACGCTCGACCAGATCGTCCATCTGTTGCGGGGCGATGCTCAGCAATGCCTTGTTCAGGATCGAATGCAGCGCTGGCGCCTGCGCCGTCGTCGCCAGTGCAATGCGCGCCGGCTGGTCGCCGACAGTGCCGATGATGCGCAAACGCTCGCGGTACTGCCGGGCGATCAGAAAGCGCGCGACCAGCAATGAACTCACCGTAGCCTCGGCCTGCCCCTTGGCAATCAACGCCATGCCCTCGGCCGGACTTTTGACCTCGACCAGACGAATCCTGGGCACGCGCGCCAGCAGATATCCGCGCAACGGGTGACCGCGATAAATCGCCAGCCGCTTGCCCGCCAGGTCATCGAGCGTGCGCGGGCTTTGCGCCGTCGCCGCACCGACCAGGACGAAGGGATTGTTCAGATAGGCCCGAGTGAATTGCAGCTCGGCCTCGCGCTCGCTGCTCGGCGTGACCACCGGTAACACATCCAGTTCACCGGCCTTAAGCTGCTCGATCTGCCGATCCAGCGAGGCTCCGCGCACGATCTCGAAATGCAGGCCGCTGCGCTGGCTGATCAGGCTCAGCAGTTGCGCCGAAAGCCCGCTGAAGCGACCGTCAGCATCAAAAAAAGTCAGTGGCGCAAAATCTTCGATGGCGCCGACCCGCACCAGCGGATGTTGCTCCAGCCATTGCTGTTCGGCGGCACTCAGTTGCACCCGAGCCTGCTCGGCCATCTCCGCAGGCCCGGCGCTCCAGCGCTGTTCAATGCGATAGCGATGCTCAAGCGGAATCGCCGCCAACGCCTTGTCGACAATACGCTTGAGGCGCACATCACTGCGCAACATGGCAAAGCCGAACGGATTGGCATCAAGCCCCGACGGCCCGGCCAGTTGCAGGTCATTGCGATAATTGGTGTTGATCAAGTAGTTGGCGCTGATGAAATCGCCCAGATAAACATCGTCGGCGCCAAACGCCACAGCACCGAGCGCGTCCATCGCCGAGGGGTAGCGCTGCACCTGCGCCTGCGGATAAAACGCCTGCACACTCGCCAGCGGCAGATAATCCTCGACCATGGCCAGACGTTTACCAGCCAGGTCCATGGGCAACGCTTCATCGTGCCGGGTCACCAGCATCGGCTGATCTTCAGCGTAAGAGCGCGACAACATGAAATTCGGGTCGGCGATTTCAAACTGATTGGATGTCCCCAGCAGGTCGAGATCACCGTGCTTGAGTGCCGCCATCACTGCGTCCCGGTTGGCATAGCGCCGCACCTCCATTCGGATGCCGAGCAGTTGCGCCAACAGATCCGCGTAATCCGCCGTGAGCCCTTCCAGCTCATGCTGATTGCGGGTGATCTCGAACGGCGGGTAATCGGGCCCGGAAATGCCCATGCGCAACAGCGGATGCTGACGCAACCATTGCCGTTCCTGTTCGTCCAGACGCACCTGCACGTTGTCCGGCCCGGCACGCGTCAGTACCTGCAGTGGCTGTGGTAACTCATTGGCACGGCACACCAGTACGAGGCTCAACCACAGCCACCAGACCTGGTATCCCAATTTCATGTTCGCAGGTTCAGATCAAGTGATTGCGCTTGGCGAAATCGCGCAAGTGCACCGCAGAGCCCACGCCGAGCTTTTTCATCAGCCGGGTTTTGTAAGTGCTGATGGTTTTGTGGCTCAGGTGCATGTCCTCGGCAATCGCCTTGTTGGCCTTGCCCTGCCCCAACTGCTCGAAAATACTCAGTTCGCGATCGGAGAGCTGATCGATCATCTGTTTTTCCGTGGTCTGCACGGTGGTCATTACACTGACATGCTCCGGCAGCGCGGAAAAATAGGTGTAGCCGACCATCACCGCCTGAATTGCTTTGTGCAGTTGTTGCAGCTGATTGGTTTTGGTCACGTAAGCCATGGCCCCCGCGCGCAGGCAACGCTCCTGATAGAACAGCGGGTCGTGCGAACTGAAGACCAGGACCCGACAACCAGGATCGTGAGACTTGATTCGTGCCAGCACATCCAGCCCGCCGACTGCCGGCAAACACAGATCGAGAATCACCAGGCGTGGATTTTTCTCGCGAATCAGCGACATGACCTCGCTGCCATTGGACGCCTCGTGGATGTCCTTGAAACCTTCGGCTTGCAGCACGATGCGGATGGCGGCGCGCACCACTGGATGATCATCGACGATCAGCGCTGACTTCATGACCACTCCCTGTACAAAAGACATGACGCGCCACCGGTATGGGCTGATCCTGACGCAATGGCTGCGCAGAGAATGTCGCACGGAACGGAAGGTGAATCACCTGTCAGACCTGACAGTTGCGGCAAGCGCGTTTCTATGCATTGGCCCGACGTTCCGGGCGCAGATTCCGCAACCCTGTGCAGCCCTCGGCCTGCGCCATCAAGTGCCTGATCAACTGAGCGCCAGGTAAGGCGGCGTGATGGATGTGCACATGTTCGCCGGCGAAACCCGAAACGGCGTGCACAGGTGCCGAGGGCTCGTTGTAGATCAAGGCCTGACGAACCTGTGGGTTGTCGAGAAAGAAATCCGCCAGATCCAGCGTGCCGGCGGACAGTTCAGCGTTGATGACCACCACATCGAACGGCTCGCAACCGTATTCCACCAGGGTCAACAACTCCGCAAGGTTCTGCACCGGCGCAACGCGGTAGTAATCAAGACTGTTGAACAGACGCTCGATTTTCATCCGGTGAAAATGCTGCGGGTCGGCGATCAGGATACGCAGGGATTTGTTGGTCATGGGCAATCTACCGCTGTCAGGTGTCTGAGTGCGGCAAGACTACGCAAGCCCTGCGAAGGGTTCTGTAGGACTTTTCCTAAAAAAACGTTCATTCATCGCTGAGTGATCGAGAACTGCAGCGCAGCCTGGACCTATCACTCAGTGGTGCTCGGGCTCCAGAACGCCTGCACCACCAGCGCCGATGTGGAAATCCGCGCCACCAGTGCGTCGAGTTCATCGCCATCAACCGACGTTGTCGCCAGCGTCGCTTCAATCTCGATTTCATCGGCGCCAAACGCATGCACATCAACATCACTGGCCGGGTAGTTGCTGCGCTCAAGCTCGGCCTCAAGCAAGGCGAACACGGCGGTTTGCTGGGAGCGTCGGGCGATGACGTAGACGATGTTGGTGACTTCCGCCGAGACCACGTCCAGTGGCTGACGGTTGATGTTATTGACGATCGGCCGCAGCAAGGTATTGGCGGCCAGAATGAACAGCGTGCCGAGTACGGCTTCGGCGAGCAAATCAGCACCCGCGCAAGCGCCGACTGCGGCGGAGGTCCACAGGGTCGCGGCGGTATTGAGACCGCGCACGTTGCCCTCTTCGCGCATGATCACCCCGGCGCCGAGAAAACCGATGCCGGAGACCACGTAAGCGACCACGCGCACCGCGCCTTCGGCACCGGCGAGGCGGTTGGCCATGTCGACGAAAATCGCCGCACCGACCGCGACCAGCACGTTGGTGCGCAGGCCAGCGGTGCGTTGCCGGTACTGGCGCTCGAAGCCGATCAGGCCACCGAGGATGAAGGCGGCACTGAGGCTGACCAGGGTGTCGAGCAGCGAATCGAGGTTGAGGTTGTTGATGGCTTGCATCGTCATCTCCCTGAATACACACAAATCCCCCTGTGGGAGCGAGCTTGCTCGCGAAAGCGGTGTGTCAGCCAACATTCCTGAAACTGACACGACGCCTTCGCGAGCAAGCTCGCTCCCACAGTGAGGATCAGTGTTGTGTTGCTGTTATTGCCAGCCAAACCGGCGGATGTAGAACCCTTTCACGGCCTGGGTCAGCGCCATGTACGCCAGCAGAATCACCGGCAGGAACACGAAGTAAAGCGACGGCAGCGCCTGCAATTTGAAGTAGTGCGCCAGCGGCCCCATCGGCAGGAAGATGCCGACCGCCATGATGATTCCGGTCATCACCAGCAACGGCATGGCTGCACGGCTTTGCAGGAACGGAATCTTCGGCGTGCGGATCATGTGCACGATCAGCGTCTGGGTCAGCAACCCGACCACGAACCAGCCGGACTGGAACAGCGTCTGGTGATCCGGGGTGTTGGCATCGAATACGTACCACATCAAGGCGAACGTGGTGATGTCAAAGATCGAACTGATCGGGCCGAAGAACAGCATGAAGCGCCCGACGTCACCCGGCTGCCAGCGTTGTGGTTTTTTCAGCATGTCCTCGTCGACGTTATCGAACGGAATGGCAATCTGCGAAATGTCGTAGAGCAGGTTCTGCACCAGCAGATGCATCGGCAGCATCGGCAGGAACGGAATGAACGCACTGGCGACCAGCACCGAAAAGACGTTGCCGAAGTTGGAGCTGGCAGTCATCTTGATGTACTTGAGCATGTTGGCGAAGGTGCGACGCCCTTCGAGCACGCCCTCCTCCAGCACCATCAGGCTCTTTTCCAGCAGGATGATGTCCGCCGCTTCCTTGGCGATGTCCACCGCGCTGTCCACGGAAATACCGATGTCGGCGGTGCGCAGCGCGGGTGCATCGTTGATGCCGTCGCCCATGAACCCGACCACATGCCCGTTGCCCTTGAGGATGCGCACGATGCGCTCCTTGTGCGACGGCGTCAGTTTGGCGAAGACGTTGGTTTTTTCTACCGCCACTGCTAGTTCGGCGTCACTCATGCGCTCGACGTCATTGCCCAGCAGCAGGCCTTGTTGCGCAAGGCCGACTTCGCGGCAGATTTTCGCCGTCACCAGCTCGTTGTCGCCGGTCAGCACTTTTACGGCCACACCGTGTTCGGCCAAGGCCTTGAGCGCTGGCGCGGTGCTTTCCTTCGGTGGATCGAGGAACGCCACATAACCAATCAGCGTCAGTTCCTGCTCATCGGCCAGGCTATAAACTTCGCGACCTTCGGGCATCGAGCGTGCGGCCACCGCCACTACGCGCAAGCCTTCAGCGTTGAATGCTGCGGTGACCTGACGAATCCGGGTCAGCAATTCATCGCTCAAGGCTTCATCGACCTCGCCGTGACGCACGCGGCTGCACACCGCCAGGACTTCTTCCACGGCGCCTTTGCAGATCAGTTGATGTGGCTGGCCACGCCCCTCGACCACCACCGACATGCGCCGACGATTGAAGTCGAACGGGATCTCATCGACCTTGCGAAACGCCGTGCCGACTTTCAGTTCGCGGTGGACTTCCACGTGTTCCAGCACCGCGACATCCAGCAGGTTTTTCAGGCCGGTCTGGTAGTAGCTGTTGAGGTAAGCCATTTCCAGCACGTCATCGGAGTCCTGGCCCCAGACGTCGACATTGCGCGCGAGGAAGATCTTGTCCTGAGTCAGCGTGCCGGTCTTGTCGGTGCACAGTACGTCCATGGCGCCGAAGTTCTGGATCGCGTCGAGGCGTTTGACGATGACTTTTTTGCGTGACAGAAACACCGCACCTTTGGCCAGCGTCGAGGTGACGATCATCGGCAGCATTTCCGGGGTCAGGCCGACGGCAATCGACAGCGCGAACAGCAGTGCTTCGGTCCAGTCACCCTTGGTGAAGCCGTTGATGAACAGCACCAGCGGCGCCATGACGAACATGAAACGGATCAACAGCCAGCTGACTTTGTTGACGCCTTGCTGAAACGAAGTCACTGCGCGATCAGTCGCGCCAACCCGTTGCGCTAGCGCACCGAAATAGGTGCTGTTGCCGGTGGTGAGAATCACCGCCACCGCCGTACCCGACACCACGTTGGTGCCCATGAACAGAATGTTGTCCAGTTCCAGCGGATTGCGCGTATCGCGATCAGCCTGACGTGGAAACTTCTCGACCGGCATCGATTCACCGGTCATCGCCGCTTGGCTGACGAACAGATCCTTGGCGCTGAGTACCCGGCAATCAGCAGGAATCATGTCACCGGCCGAGAGCACGATCAGATCGCCCGGCACCAGTTGCTTGATCGGCAATTCGCTGCGTGGCGCGTCACGGCGCATCACCGTGGCGGTGTTGCTGACCATGGCTTTCAGTGCATCGGCGGCCTGATTGGATTTGCTTTCCTGCCAGAAGCGCAGCAGCGTCGACAGCACCACCATGGAGAAAATCACCACGGCGGCCTTGAGATCTTCGGTCAGCCACGAGATCACCGCCAACAGGGTCAGCAGCAGGTTGAACGGGTTTTTGTAGCAGTGCCACAGGTGAATCCACCATGGCAGCGGCTGCTCGTGTTCGACTTCGTTGAGGCCGTATTGCGCACGCAGCGCATCGACTTCGACATCGGTCAGGCCATCGGAATGCGTGCCGAGTGAAGACAGCAATACGCCGCTGTCGCAATGCGCAGCATCGACCAGAGTGTTGGCCAAAGTCGGCGGGACTTCACGGCTGACCGTGGTGTCGTTGATCGATTCCAGCAGCGCCAGACGACGGAAGTGCCGGGCGATGTGGCGGGTCCGCAGAAAACCTGCGAAAAATTCCTTGAGCGTAAGTTTCATGGCTGTTGCCCCTATGGTCAGCCGGGAAACCGTCAAGCAGGTACGGCCGCGCCTCGTCCGCCGGAAAAACCGGCACGGCAAGGCCTGGCGCGCCAGTCAGAAAAGACAGGCGTGTCGATAGGGCTGCGATGACGACAATAAAGTCGCAATCACGCTCTGCTCAGCGTCGATGAGAAGGAACGTCCAGACATGGCCCAGGACGGGTCATGCACGGGATGCCGCTGCTCGCTGTTACGGCGAGACAACGGCAGAGAAAGGCTGCGCGTTATCTTGCCGAGAATCTGCCGGTTACCGAGACCGGCCGACAACTGTCACTCGAACAAGTACCCACTGTGGGTCTCCGCTATTGATGAAAACGCGCGAAGCTTACGCCCCGATGATTGGAGAGTAAACCCGCAAAGGGAAGTGTGTCGGGGAATGTAGCGGATGTTCAGGAAGGGTTCAGGATGATCGTTCCCACGCTCTGCGTGGGAATGCAGCCTGGGACGCTCCGCGTCCCTTCCAGAAGCCGAACGCGGAGCGTCCGTTGAGGCATTCCCACGCAGAGCGTGGGAACGATCTGGTTCAGGCAAAGTGGATTCAGCTGGCAGTCGCCAACAGCAAATCCGCCATCGACCGATGCCCACGGTTCTTGCCGTGTTCATACAACGAACCGGCAATTTCGTCCGCACGAATCGGCAGCACCGACAGCAGCGTGTCGCTCAGACCATGGCTGGCCTGGCAGAAGCCCTGCATGTAGATGCCGGCCTTGCAGCGCTCGTCGGTGATCAGCTTGTAGTTGCGATCAACCTCGAAATCACCCAGGTATTCTTCCAGCGGTGCCAGCAGTTTGCGGTGCATCTGCCGTTCGTAGCCGGTGGCCAGAACAACCGCGTCGTAATTGCGCACAGTGACTTCGCCAGTGGCGTTGTTGCGCACAGCCAGCTCGATACCGTTCTCGGTGGCGGTGGCTTTCTCGACGGTAGTCAGGGTACGGAACGCGTGACGGGCAACACCCGAGACTTTCTGACGATAGAAGATGCCGTAGATGCGCTCGATCAGGTCAATGTCGACCACCGAGTAGTTAGTGTTGTGGTACTCGTTGACCAGACGCTCACGCTCGGCGCTGTTCTGCTGGAACACCAGGTCGGTGAACTCCGGCGAAAACACTTCGTTGACGAACGGGCTGTCGTCGGCAGGCTTCAAGGCCGATCCGCGCAGGATCATGTCGACCTGTACCGACGGGAATGAATCGTTCAGGTCGATGAAGGCTTCCGCCGCGCTCTGCCCGCCACCGATGATCGCAATGCTCATCGGCTGATTGTTCACGCACGGCTGCTTGGCCATTTGCGACAAGTATTGCGAATGGTGGAACACCCGGGTGTCGCCCTTCAGCGCCTTGAACGCCTCGGGAATACGCGGCGTGCCACCGGCGCTGACCACCACCGAACGGGTGGTCCGCACATGCTGCTGGCCATCGCTGCCACGGGAAATCACGCGCAGCGCTTCAACCTGATGGTTGTGCAGCACTGGCTCGATGGTCAGCACTTCTTCGCCGTAACGGCTCTGCTCGGTGAACTGCCCGGCGACCCAGCGCAGGTAGTCGTTGTACTCCATGCGGCACGGATAGAAGGTGCCGAGGTTGATGAAGTCGACCAGACGACCGTGATACTTGAGGTAATTGACGAACGAGTACGGGCTGGTCGGATTGCGCAGGGTCACCAGATCCTTGAGGAAGGAAATCTGCAACTCGCTCTGCGTCGACAGGGTGTTGCCGTGCCAGCTGTAGTTGGCCTGTTTGTCGAGGAACAGCACATCCAGCTCGCCCTGAGTCGGGCCGCGCTCTTGCAGAGCGATGGCCAGCGCCAGGTTCGAAGGGCCGAAACCGACGCCGATCAGGTCGTGAACGATGGGCGATGCAATTGCCTGTGTCATTTCCAGTGTCCTCTGGATGAACCCCTCAACGCGGGGATAAAGCCTGGGTGGCCTGACCGGCCTGAATCAGGTCAGCAGGTCGTCTGTTGAGTAGGAACGAGGACGATGCAAGGAAATTTAATGAGCAAGGATCAATGGGCATCCCATTGTTTGATGCGCAAGCGGCAATGTTTCATGGCGTTGACGATGTGCTTTTCCACCAACGCCTTGGAAATCCCCAGGTGCTCGGCAATTTCCGAATGGGACAGACCTTCGATCTTGCGCAGCAGAAAACTTTCCCGGCAGCGCGGCGGCAACTCGGCCAGCGCGCGCTGAAGCATCTCCAGACGTTGACCATGGTCGAGGGTGCCATGGGGCGACGGGGTGAAATAGCGTTCTTCGCTGTCCAGCACATCAAGCGATTCGACCTGGCGCAGGGCGTTGCGTCGATGATCGTCGATGACCAGATTCAATGCCGTGCGATAAAGGAAGGCGCGCGGTTGTTCGATCGGCGTGTCGCTGGAGCGCTCCAGTACCCGCACATAAGCGTCATGCACCACATCTTCGGCCACCTGACGGTTGCCCAGCTTGGCGTTAAGGAAACACACCAGCTCGCGATAGTAGTTTTCCAACATGACTCCCGACCGCATCGATGCAGTTCCTGTCCTTGAGCACACTGATCCGGCCACGGAATACGCAGTAGCAAGATAGTGGCAACTTGAGGTGCGTAATTTATAGTAATTCTCATATAGATTTAAAGAGCTGTTTCCACATCCGCCCCAAATAGTCGCGTCTGGCTACCTGTTACTTGATGTGTACGGCGCTTAAATTCCCTTGTGCATTCATCGTTTACAGGACAGCTCCCCGTATCTGTCGTGCCATGCGACAGCGTTCAGCGCCCCTGCACGCCTGTGCAATAGCCGAATGACGGGCCGATTCCACTGGCCGGAACCCTGCATGAAACGTCCCCGCCCCGCTCGACGCGCCCTGTTCGCCGCCCTTTGTCTGATTCCCGTGATCGCCGTTGCCGCGTGGCAAGTGCTGCCGCCCGGGCGCGACGCCCTCGCCACGGTGCAGGTGACGCGCAGCAGTATCGAAAACAGCGTGACCGCACTGGGCACGTTGCAGCCACGTCGTTACGTGGATGTCGGTGCGCAGGCGTCCGGGCAGATCCAGAAGATTCATGTCGAGGCTGGCGATACGGTCAAGGAAGGCCAGTTACTGGTAGAGATCGATCCGTCCACGCAAAAGGCCAAACTGGATGCCGGGCGGTTTTCCATCGAAAACCTCAAGGCGCAGTTGCAGGAACAACGCGCCCAGCACGACCTCGCGCAACAGAAATACCAGCGCCAGCAGAAGCTCGCCGCCGGTGGCGCCACCCGTGAGGAAGACGTGCAGACGGCCCGCGCCGAAGTCCGCGCGACCCAGGCCCGCATCGACATGTTCCAGGCGCAGATCCGTCAGGCTCAGGCCAGCCTGCGCAGTGACGAAGCGGAGCTCGGCTACACGCGCATTTATGCACCGATGAGCGGCACCGTCGTCGCCGTCGGCGCCCGCGAAGGCCAGACGCTCAATGCGCAACAGCAAACCCCGCTGATCCTGCGCATCGCCCGGCTCTCGCCGATGACCGTATGGGCCGAGGTTTCGGAAGCGGACATCGGCCACGTCAAACCCGGCATGACTGCCTACTTCACCACCCTCAGCGGCGGCAGCCGACGCTGGAGCAGCACCGTACGACAGATTCTGCCAGTGCCGCCGCGCCCGCTCGAACAGAGTCAGGGTGGCAGCCCCACCAGCGGTCGCAGCGGCAGTGAACGCGTGGTGCTCTACACCGTGCTGCTCGACGTCGACAACGCCGACAACAGCCTGATGACCGACATGACGGCACAGGTGTTCTTTGTGGCGCAACAGGCGCAAGACACCCTCACCGTGCCCAGCGCCGCCCTGCAACCGGGCTCACGCCCACAATGGCAACGGGCGCAGATCGTCGCCGCCAATGGTGAAATCCAGGCGCGTGAAGTGCGCATCGGTATCAGTGACCGCTTGCGCACACAAGTGCTTGAAGGCCTGGTCGAAGGCGATCACATCCTCAGCGCGCCGGCCACCGGCAGCGGAGGCTGAATGCAAACCCCACTGATTGACCTGCGGCAGATTCGCAAAGCCTACGGCGGCAATGACAGCCCGCTGGTGGAAGTGTTGCGCGGTATCGATCTGTCGATTCATGCCGGCGAATTCGTCGCCATCGTCGGCGCGTCCGGCTCCGGCAAATCGACATTGATGAATATCCTCGGCTGCCTCGACCGCCCTACCAGCGGCGAATACCGATTTGCCGGTGAAGACGTCGCCCAGCTCGACAGCGATGAACTGGCCTGGCTGCGCCGCGAAGCGTTCGGGTTTGTGTTCCAGGGTTATCACCTGATTCCGTCCGGTTCCGCCCAGGAAAACGTCGAGATGCCGGCCATCTATGCCGGCACCCCGGCCGCCGAACGTCACGCCCGCGCCAGCGCCTTGCTGGAGCGGCTCGGCCTCGGCAGCCGCACCGGCAACCGCCCGCATCAGCTTTCCGGTGGTCAGCAGCAACGGGTGTCGATTGCCCGGGCGCTGATGAACGGCGGCCACATCATCCTCGCCGACGAACCCACCGGCGCCCTCGACAGCCACAGCGGCGCCGAGGTCATGACCCTGCTCGATGAGCTCGCCAGTCAGGGTCATGTGGTGATTCTCATCACCCACGACCGCGAAGTCGCACAACGAGCCAAGCGCATCATTGAAATTCGTGACGGGCTGATTATCAGCGACACCGCCGAACAGCCGTCAGCCCCACCGCGCAGCGCCAACCCCGGCGCCCTGCAAGCGGTGGACCTGCGCCAGCGCCTGAGTACCGGCAGCACGCAGACCGGCGCGTGGAAAGGTGAGCTGGTCGACGCCGTGCAAGCGGCGTGGCGGGTCATGTGGATCAATCGCTTTCGCACCGCGCTGACACTGCTCGGGATCGTCATTGGGGTGGCCTCGGTGGTGGTGATGCTGGCGGTGGGCGAAGGCAGCAAACGCCAGGTGATGGCGCAAATGGGCGCCTTCGGCTCCAACATCATTTACCTCAGCGGCGCCGCACCCAACCCGCGCACACCACCGGGCATCATCACCCTCGACGACGTCGCCGAACTGGCAGCCCTGCCCCAGGTGGAGCGCATCATGCCGGTCAACGGCTCGACCGCCGGCGTGCGTTTCGGCAATGCCGACCACAGCAGTTACGTCGGTGGCAACGACACCAATTTCCCGAGTATTTTCAATTGGCCGGTGGTCCAGGGCAGTTACTTCACCCAGGCCGATGAAGACAGCGCCGCCGCCGTGGCCGTGATCGGCACCAAGGTGCGCGACAAGCTGCTCAAGGATGTCGCCGACCCGATCGGCCAATACATCCTGATCGAAAACGTGCCGTTTCAAGTGCTCGGCGTTCTCGCGGAAAAGGGCTCAAGCTCGGGTGATTCCGACAGCGACAACCGCATCGCCGTGCCCTACTCGGCAGCCAGCACGCGCCTGTTCGGCAGCCGTAATCCGGAATACGTGGTGATCGCCGCCAAGGACGCACGCAAAGTCAAAGACGCCGAGCAGGCGATCGAACAGGCGATGCTGCGTCGGCACAACGGCAAAAAGGATTTCGAACTGACCAACAACGCCGCGATGATTCAGGCCGAAGCACGCACGCAAGGCACGCTGTCGCTGATGCTCGGCGCGATTGCCGCGATCTCCTTGCTGGTGGGTGGCATCGGCGTGATGAACATCATGCTCATGACCGTACGCGAACGCACCCGGGAAATCGGTATCCGCATGGCCACCGGGGCGCGCCAGCGCGACATCCTGCGCCAGTTTCTCACCGAAGCGGTGATGCTCTCGGTGGTCGGCGGCATTGCCGGCATCAGTCTGGCGATGCTGGTCGGCGGCGTGCTGTTGCTCAGCGGCGTGGCCATCGCATTTCAATGGCTGGCCGTGATCGGTGCGTTCGCCTGCGCGCTGGTCACCGGCGTCCTCTTCGGCTTCATGCCTGCCCGCAAGGCTGCCCGGCTCGACCCGGTCACGGCCCTTACCAGTGAATGATCGATCTATGAAAGCGCCACTGACCATCCTTGCCGCCAGCCTGTTGCTGGCGGCCTGCAACAGCCCTGCGCCGCGCCCCGACAGCGGCTTGCAGCCACCGGCCGCGTGGCAATCGCCTGACCTGCCCGGCGCCGTGCAGAGCAACCGCCAATGGTGGACGCAGTTCGGCAGCCCCGAGCTTGATCGACTGGTCGAACAGGCGCGACTGGGTAGCCATGACCTCGGCGCTGCTGTTGCGCGGGTCAGGCAGGCCCAGGCCAGCGCGACGATTGCCGGCGCCCCGCTGCTGCCGGAAATCAAGGCCGGTCTCAATGCCAACCGGCAGAAACTGTTGCACGGCAAAGGCTACAGCCAACTCGACGTCAGCCCGGATAATCGCTCGCTGGATTATTACGACGCCGAGCTGAGCGCCAGTTACGAAATCGACTTCTGGGGCGGCAAACGCGCGGCCCGCGACAGCGCCGTGTTCGGCGTACAGGCCAGCGAATTCGACCGCGCCACCGTCGAACTGACCCTGCAAAGCGGCGTCGCCAACAGTTACACCCAGGCCTTGGCGTTGCGCGAACAGGCGCGGATTGCCGAGCTCAATCTGGCCAACGCGCAAAACGTCCTGCACCTGGTGCAAACCCGCTTCGACGCCGGCAGCGCCACCGCACTGGAACTGGCCCAGCAAAAAAGCCTGGTCGCCGAACAGCAGCGCAAATTGCCGCTGGTGCAGCAACAGGCCCGCGAAGCCCTGATCACCCTCGCCGCCCTGCTCGGTCAACCGGTGCAGGCAGTGTCGGCACCGCAACAATCATTCGAACAGTTGCAGTGGCCGAACATCGCCAGCGGCGTGCCCAGCGATCTGCTGAGCAGGCGTCCGGACATCGCCAGCGCCGAGGCCAAACTGGCGGCCGCTCAGGCTGACGTCAGCGTGGCCCGCGCCGCCATGCTGCCGAAAATCACCCTCACCGCCAGCCTCGGCACCGGCGCCGATCTGGCGGCGGACCTGCTGCGCACCACGTTCTACAACCTGTCCTCCGGCTTGACCGCGCCGATCTTCAACAACGGCCGCCTGAGCGCCGAACGCGACAAGGCCAAGGCGCGTCAGGACGAACTGCTGGAAACCTATCGAGGGGCGATCATCAATGGCTTCGCCGACGTCGAAAAAGCCCTGAGCAGCATTCGCGGCCTCGATGAACAACGCCAGTGGCAAAGCGAAGAACTGAGCCAGGCGCAGACCGCGTTCGACATTGCGCAAAGCCGTTATCAGGCCGGTGCCGAAGACTTGCTCACCGTACTGCAAACCCAGCGCACGCTGTATGCCGCGCAGGACCTGAATGTGCAACTGCGCCTGTCGCGCTTGCAGGCCAGCATTGCCCTGTACAAGGCGCTGGGCGGGGGTTGGCAGGTTATCTGACAGCGAATGATCGACTGGGCTGACGCCTTCGCGAGCAAGCTCGCTCCCACAGGAATCTGTGGCGCCCCCCTGTGGGAGCGAGCTTGCTCGCGAAAGCGCCAGGTCAGGCAAGCAATATCCACAGGCAAAAAAAATCGCAGCACCAGGCTGCGATTTTTTTTGCGCTTAGAGTTGCCGCCCTTTCACTTTCAGATGCCGGGCATACCACGGTCGCTGCGGCACTTTGCGGAACAGGTCGGCCATGTTGTCTTCATCGCCAAAGGTGATGCGCAATGCCAGCTTCATGGTTTCCGGGTCCATCTCCACCGAGCGACCGATTTGCAATCCCGGCACGGTACTGCAGCCATGGGTGTCCGGCCCCAGCCAAGGATCATCGACCTCAACCCAGCGCCCCGGCGCAAACCACGGCACACCGTTGACTTCCAGCCGGCTGACTTCGCCCGGGTGAAAGCGCTCGTGGGCGCGGAACCAGTCTTCGATGCGGTCATCGATCCAGCCGTGGAAACGCCAGAACACCGGGTTCACATGGGAGGAAAACGGGTCGCCGAGGAAGTCGTTTTCCGGCGCATACCAGCGCGCCGCGAAGTCCGCCTGATCGCGCGCCATCGGCACCGGAATGTCGTTGGACGGATCCCGTGCCACCGACGCCCAGCGCATGTGCAGCCAGTCGTGCAGACCCAATTCGACTTCCGAGCCGAACTGACCGAGGCTGAGTTTCGCCAGGTAGCGCGGGTCGCGGTACTGCGATTCCCAGACCTGGAAATTACTGTGGTAGGTCTCGGCTGCCTTGATGTCGCTGACCCACTTGGTGTATTCGTCGTCACCTTCGGTCAGCCAGGTGGGTGGCAGTGCGTCGCCATCGTGATTGTCGAAGTAACGGGCGAAGCCCTGGCGGTCGCGTTCCAGCTCCGGCTGCGGCATCGGG
This sequence comes from Pseudomonas sp., assembly GCF_049300855.1. GTDB lineage: Bacteria > Pseudomonadota > Gammaproteobacteria > Pseudomonadales > Pseudomonadaceae > Aquipseudomonas. The sequence continues at coordinate 68,015 of NZ_JBAQKH010000006.1, forward strand.
AAGGCCTGCCATGACGGCAGATCCTGCATCGATCGGGCCTTGCCGAGCATGTGCCGGTGCATGAAGAAAAAGTCGACGCCCGAGCCGTTACGATCCTTGCTGGGGCCACGGGCATCGCGCTCTTTGTCTCGCGGCCCAGGCTGCCAGCCGATACCGCGCAGGGCGTCGCGTTTTTTCTCCGAGAGCTTGTGCCACTTGTCGCGGCTGGCGTGCCAGAGTTGGTGGAACAAGCGATGCTGCGGCGCGACCAGCCACGCCAACAGCATCGGGTTCAACCCGGTGCGCTCGCGGGCCTCGGGAAAACGTCGCTTGATGGCGATGAAATGATTGTCCAGTTCGGGCAGCGCCAACGGCCGATCCAGGCGCAGCACTTGCCCGGTGAACGTACCGCTGCCGGCATTGCCGAACGCGGCCCAGACTTCGTCGAGTTTGACTTTGAATTCGTAGACCGGCGGCGCGTGCGGCGCGTCGGTGCGCATTAAACGCCAGTACAATTCGGCGCCGTTGCCCGGCGCCAGATCGCCGATCACTTGGTAACGCGCAGGTTCTGCAGAGCGCAGGTTGGCGCCGGTATCGAGACACCCGCGCAAGCCGCGACCACGGTGGGCAATGTCGAGAAACAACTCCAGGCCTTCGCGTGGCAAGCCATCGAGCCCCGCCGCAGATCCGCTGAAACGGATATCCCAGACGCCGCGCAGGTTGTCCGCCAACTGTTGCCCGGCGGTATCGGCCAGATCGACCGTGGCCTCGCCCGGGGTGATCGGAAACTCCTCGCGGGTCAGCTCACGATGTGCATAAAAAGCGGCAGGCAGCGCGGCGCCCGTGAGTGCCATGCCCGCCATGAACCAGCGTCGAGAGATCGTCATTGCCCTACCTGTGTCAGCCATGAAGCAGGCTTTATCCAAGCTAGAACGTTTGCTCGCCGGGGAAATTTACGGCCCCGGCAAAAGATCGCTACGCGCCCTGAGCGCTTTTCCTGCGCGCGACTAAATTACCCGCCCGGCCACTCGTTCCTCCCAGATAGCAAAGGCCCCTGCGCCTGCACCTCGACGGCGAACCTGAATGAGATGGCAATGACAAAACCGCGTTCGAAAAAGGCTCTATTTATCGGCCTGCCGCTGGCCTTGGCGATCAGCGCCGGCGCAGGGTTTCTGGCTTGGGATTACTGGTTTCGGGACAACCCTGGCTACCCGGTAAAAGTGATGAAACAGGCGACCGAGTTGCAGGACCGCATTCTCTCCTTCGACAGCCACATCACCGTACCGCTGAGTTTCGGTGCCCACGGCAACGAAGCCGACAAGGACGGCTCCGGCCAGTTCGACCTGATCAAGGCCAATCGCGGGCGCTTGTCGGGCGCCGCGCTGACCGTGTTCGGCTGGCCGGAAATGTGGAACGGCCCGAACGCCCCGCACCGCCCGACCGAAGGTTTTGTCGAAGAGGCCCGCAACCAACAGGAAGTGCGCTACAAGATCATCACCGGCATGGTCCGCGACTTCCCCAATCAGGTCGGCATCGCCTACACCCCGGATGATTTCCGCCGTCTGCATGGCGAAGGCAAGTTTGCGATTTTCATCAGCATGCTCAACGCCTATCCGCTGGGCAACGACCTGAGCAAACTGGACCTGTGGGCCGGGCGCGGCATGCGCATGTTCGGCTTCAGCTACATCGGCAACAACAGTTGGGCGGACTCGTCGCGCCCGCTGCCGTTCTTCAATGACTCGCCGGACGCCCTCGACGGCCTCTCCGATATCGGCAAGCAAGCGGTGCAGCGCTTGAACGATCTGGGCGTGATCATCGACGTTTCGCAGATGTCGACCAAAGGCCTGGAACAGGTTGCACAGCTGAGCCGCACACCGTTGGTGGCCTCGCACTCGGCGCCGCGTGCGGCGGTGGATATTCCGCGCAACCTCAGCGACAAGGAATTGCAGCTGATCAAGAACAGCGGCGGCGTGGTTCAGGTGGTCGGCTTCTCGCAGTACCTCAAACCGCTGACTCAGGGCACGCAGGACAAACTCAATGCCCTGCGCGCACGCTTCGATCTGCCGCCGTTGCCAAACCTGGCCATGGCGCTGATGCCGGGCGACCCGATCATCACGGCCTGGTCGGAACAGAAACTCGGCCAGTACGCCAGCGGCCTCTACGGCATTCTTGAAGAAGAACCGAAAGCCACCCTCAAGGACCTCGGCGACGCCATCGATTACACCGTGCGCAAGATCGGCATCGACCATGTCGGCATTTCGTCCGACTTCAACGACGGCGGCGGCATCAAGGGTTGGGAAAACGTTGGCGAAATCCGCAACGTCACCGCCGAACTGATCCAGCGCGGCTACTCCGAAGCGGACATCGCCAAGCTGTGGGGCGGCAACTTCATGCGCGTCTGGGATCAGGTGCAGAAAGCCGCAAAACCGGCACTTATTTCCCGCCAGGACACTGCCAAGCCATGACAGACCGCCGGACTTTTCTGAAACAGGCTGGCGTGGTCGCGGCCGCCCTGCCGTTTGGCGCCAGCCTGACAGCGCCGGCCATGGCGACGACCACCCCCGTGGCATCCGCGAACAAATGGACGCAATTGCGCCAGTTGTTCGATCAGGATCCGCAGGCGATCCACCTCGCCAATTTCCTGATTACCTCCCATCCCAAACCCGTGCGCGAGGCCATCGAACGCCATCGCGCCGCGCTCGACCTGAACCCGGGGCTGGCCATGGACTGGGATTTGGGGAGCGACGAACAATTGCAGGAAAACGTGCGGGTCTGGGCCGGCAAATACCTGCAGGCCAAACCCGGCCAGATCGCACTCACCGGCAGCACCACCGAAGGGCTGGCGATGATTTATGGCAGCGTGCAGGTGCGCCCTGATCAGGAAATCCTCACCACCGAACACGAGCACTATTCCACGCGCAACATCCTCGATTTCCGCAGCCGCCGCGATGGCACCCGGGTGCGCAAACTCAGGCTGTTCGACAACCCGCAAAGCATTTCCCTGGATCAGGTGCTCGACACCATCAACCGCAACATCCGCCCCGAGACCCGCGTACTGGGCATGACTTGGGTGCATTCGGGCAGCGGTGTGAAATTGCCGATCAGCGATATTGCGCGGCTGGTCGATGAACACAACCGTCAACGCGACGATAAGGATCGGCTGATTTACGTGGTCGACGGCGTGCACGGCTTCGGTGTCGATGACCTGAGTTTCCCGCAGATGAACTGCGACTTCTTCATCGCCGGCACCCACAAATGGATGTTCGGCCCGCGCGGCACCGGCATCGTTTGCAGCCGCAGCGAAGAGCTGAAATACGTCAGCCCGAGTGTGCCGACGTTCTCCGAAGCCACCTCCTTCGCCACGATCATGACCCCGGGCGGTTATCACGCTTTCGAGCATCGCTGGGCGGTGGACGAAGCGTTCAAGTTGCACCTGCAACTGGGCAAGGCCGAGGTTCAGGCGCGCATTCATCAACTCAACGGCTACCTGAAGCAGCGCCTGCGCGAGCACGCGAACATCGAACTGGTGACCCCGCTCGATCCGCAGTTTTCCGCCGGTTTCACGTTCTTCCGGGTCAAGGGTCAGGACAGCGATGCAGTGGCCGCCTACCTGATGCAAAACCGGGTGATCTGCGATGCGGTCAGCCGCGACGTCGGCCCGGTGATTCGCACGGCGCCCGGCCTGCTCAATAACGAAGCCGAAGTGGACCGCTTCATGGCCATCCTCGGCAAAAAACTGCGCGCCTGATCCTTCGCCTCCCGTTTTCCTTTCACAGAGACGACTCATGAAAAAGCCTCACGCCTCTTTCACCTTCAAGGCCTTGCCCGTGCTGGCCCTGACCGCGCTGTGCGCCGCCCTGCTGCCCGGTGCGGCTCAAGCGGCGACACCGCCGGCGCCGGGCAAAGTGTTCAAGGACTGCAAGGACTGCCCGGAAATGGTCGTGCTGCCGACCGGCACCTTCACCATGGGCACCCCGGACGACGAAGTCGGTCGCGAGCCAGACGAAGGCCCGCGCCACGACGTGACCTTCAGCAAACCGTTCGCCATCAGCCGCTTCCAGGTGCTGGTCGGCGAGTGGGACGCGTACGTGCGCGAAACCGGCAACAAGCCTTACGACTTCGATGATCGCCCGGGCCGCCGCTGCACCGCAGGCAAACCGGAATTCAAACAGAGCGCCCGCGACCCGGCCGTGTGCATGAACGTCGCCGAAGCGCAGGGCTACATCGACTGGCTGTCGAAAAAGACCGGCCACGCGTATCGCCTGCAAAGCGAATCGATCCGCGAGTATGCCGCACGCGGCGGCAGCACCGGGCCGTTCCCTTTCCCGTTCGATGAAGGCAACAACTACCAGATCTCCAGACACGCCAACACTTACGGCGCCGCCGACGGTTACAACTTCACCTCGCCGGCCGGCACCTTCCCGGCCAACGCCTTCGGCGTTTACGACGCCCACGGCAACGTCTACGAATGGACCGCCGACTGCTATCACAAGGATTATTCCGGCGTGCCCAACGACGGTCGCCCATGGACCCAGGACAACTGCGAACGCCAGGTCATGCGTGGCAACGACTGGGGCGAGGCGCCGGTGTTCTCGCGTTCCGGCAACCGCAACAGCAGTTGGCCGACCAGCAAAGGCGACTGGCTCGGGTTTCGTGTAGTGCGCGACCTCTGATCCTGCCTGCCACGACCGCAGCCCCGCCTGCGGTCGTTTAAAGAAAGTCCGTGACCATTCGTTTTCCTTAAGTACCGGCACTCCCTCCGCACCGAAGCAGGAATCCTCCATGACCAAGCCTACGCGTGGGGCGATCAACGAATTGTTCGCCTTGCTCAAGCCCTTCCGCCTGATCGTCTCTGTGTCCATCGTGCTCGGCATGATCGGCGGCCTGAGCGTCACCGTGCTGCTGGCGACCATCAACAATGCCCTGCACTCCGACGACGGCCTGACCCGCACCGTGGTGATGATTTTCGCTGGCCTGTGTGCATTGGCCTTGCTGACGACGATTCTGTCCGACATCGGCACCAACTACGTCGGCCAGCACATCATTGCCAAATTGCGCAAAGAGCTGGGGGAGAAAGTCCTGTCGGCGCCGATCGACCAGATCGAACGCTATCGCAGCCATCGGTTGATCCCGGTGCTGACCCACGACGTCGACACCATCAGCGACTTCGCTTTCGCCTTTGCCCCGCTGGCGATTTCCATGACCGTCACGCTCGGCTGCCTCGGCTATCTGGCCATGCTGTCCTGGCCGATGTTCCTGATGATGCTGGTGGCCATCGCCATCGGCACGACCATTCAAGCGATTGCCCGGGCCAAGGGCATGCGCGGTTTCTACGCCGCACGCGACTCCGAAGATGAACTGCAAAAGCACTACAACGCGATTGCCGAGGGTGCCAAGGAACTGCGCATTCATCGCCCGCGTCGTCAGCGCATGTTTGTTGCCGGAATTCAGAAAACCGCCGAGAAGATCTGCGACACCCAGATCAAATCCATCAACACTTTTGTGATCGCCAAGTCCTTCGGCTCGATGTTGTTCTTTGTCGTGATCGGTATGGCGCTGGCCCTGCAATCCTTCTGGCCCAGCGGCGACAAAGCGGTGATGAGCGGCTTCGTCCTGGTGCTGCTGTACATGAAGGGGCCGCTGGAGCACCTGGTCAGCACGTTGCCGATCATCAGCCGTGCGCAGATTGCCTTCCGTCGCATCGCCGAACTGAGCGAACAATTCTCCTCGCCCGAGCCGCACCTGCTGCTGGAAGACCAAGGCAAGAAACCCGGTGCCGTCAACAGCCTGGAACTGCACAACGTGCGTTACGCCTTCCCGCCCGTGGAAGGCAGCGAACCGTTCCGCCTGGGGCCGGTCAACCTGCGCATCGAACAGGGCGACATCGTGTTCATCGTCGGTGAAAACGGCTGCGGCAAAACCACGCTGATCAAACTGCTGCTGGGCTTGTACGCGCCAACCGAAGGCGAAATCCGCGTCAACGATCAGCCGATCACCGCGCTCAACCGCGATGACTACCGGCAGAATTTCACGACGATTTTTGCCGACTACTACCTGTTCGACGATCTGATTCAGGGCGACCGCGAAGTCCCGCAGGACGCCACCCGCTACCTCGAACGTCTGGAAATCGCGCACAAGGTCAGCGTGCGTGACGGCGCGTTCAGCACCACCGATTTGTCCACCGGCCAGCGCAAGCGCCTGGCCCTGGTCAATGCCTGGCTGGAAGAGCGTCCGGTGCTGGTGTTCGATGAATGGGCGGCCGATCAGGACCCGACCTTCCGACGAATTTTCTACACCGAGCTGCTGCCTGACCTCAAACGTCTGGGCAAGACCATCATCGTCATCTCCCACGATGACCGTTACTTCGACGTCGCCGATCAACTGGTGCGCATGGAGGCCGGCAAGGTCAGAAGCGAACTGCAAACCGCTTGATCGACGAGGCCGTGGCCAGACCGGAAAAATAATTTTCCGGTTTGCCGCGGCTTCCTCGTCTTAATGAGATGAATAAGAACCATTAACAACTATACCTGCCAAGGTCTTAACCTCATGTCCGCATCCCGTTTCATGCTTCGCCCTCTGACTCGAGCCCTGCTGATGCACGGCGCGACACGCACTCGACTGGCCGGCACCGGCCTTGGTCTGGCACTGACACTCACGGCAGCGCCGTATGTCCAGGCCCAGCAATGGACCCTGAACATCCCGTCGCAGCCACTGGCTCAAGCCCTGCAAACCCTTGGCCAGCAGACCAGCCTGCAAATCATCTACAGCCCGGAAAGCCTGCAAGGTTTGCGTTCGACCGCGCTCAACGGCCGCTACCAGGATGATGAGTCGCTCAAGGCGATGCTTAACGGCACCGGCATCCGCTACCAGCGTGACGGCAACACCGTGACCCTCCTCGGCCCGGCCACCGGCAGCGCGATGGAACTGGCCCCGACCAACGTCAACGCCAGCCGCCTGGGCGCCACCACCGAGGGCAGCAACTCCTACACCACCGGCGGCGTGACCATCGGCAAGGGTGAGCACTCGCTGAAAGAAACCCCGCAGTCGGTCACGGTGATGACCCGCAAGATGCTCGATGACCAGAACCTCAACACCATCGAACAAGTGATGGAAAAGACCCCGGGCATCACCGTGTATGACTCGCCCATGGGCGGCAAGTATTTCTACTCCCGCGGTTTCCGCATGTCCGGTCAGTACCAGTACGACGGCGTGCCGCTGGATATCGGCAGCAGCTACGTGCAGGCCGACAGCTTCAACAGTGACATGGCCATCTATGACCGCGTGGAAATCCTGCGTGGCGCGGCCGGCATGATGAAAGGCGCAGGCGGCACCGCCGGTGGCGTCAACTTCGTGCGCAAACGCGGCCAGGACACGGCGCACACGCAACTGTCGCTGTCGGCAGGCACCTGGGACAACTATCGCGGCCAGGTCGACACCGGCGGCCCGCTGAACGACTCCGGCACCATCCGTGGTCGCGCCGTGGTCACCGAACAGACCCGTCAATATTTCTATGACGTGGCCAGCCGCAAAGACCAGATCTACTACGGCGCCCTGGACTTCGACCTCAGCCCCGACACCACGCTGGGTCTGGGTTTCGCCTGGGAAGACGTCGACGCCACGCCATGCTGGGGCGGCCTGCCGCGTTACGCCGACGGCTCCGACCTGCACCTCAAGCGCTCCACTTGCCTGAACACCGCGTGGAACAACCAGCGCAGCAAACGCGCCACCTACTTCGCCGACCTCAAACACCAGTTCAACGATGACTGGTCGCTGAAAGTCGCCGGGGTGTACTCGCGCAACACTCAGGACATGGAATACGCCTTCCCGAGCGGCGCGGTCCCGGTCGGTGCCACCGCCACCAACACCCTGATGCTGGGCAGCATTTACGACTACGACCAGCGCGATTACGGCTTCGATGCCTATGTCGACGGCAAATTCGACGCCTTCGGCCAGCAACACGAACTGACCATCGGCGCCAATGCCAGCCGTTCGCACAAGGATGACTTCTACGCCGTCGCCGCCCTGCCCCAACGGCAGAACGTGCTCGACCCCAACCACCACATCCCGCAACCGGACGAAAGCTACTACCTGGCCAACGCCTCCCGTGGCGGCCCGGTGGACATGCACATCAAACAATACGGCGCCTACTCCATCGCCCGCCTGAAACTGGCTGATCCGCTGACCCTGGTATTGGGCAGCCGTGTCAGCTGGTACAAGTCCGACACCGATTCGGTGCAGTACTTCCGTGGCGAAGGCACCCCGGTCGACACCAAGTCCACCGAAACCGGCCAAGTCACGCCGTTCGCCGGTGTGCTATATGACCTCAACGACAACCTGACCGCCTACGCCAGCTACACCGACATCTTCACCCCGCAAGGCGCCTACAAGACCATCGATGGCAGCACCCTCAAGCCATTGGTTGGCCAGAGCTACGAGCTGGGGATCAAGGGCGAGTGGTTCGACGGTCGTCTGAACAGCTCCTTCAACCTGTTCCGCACCATTCAGAAAGATGCCGCCCAGGATGACCTGCGTTGCGAGGACAGTTCCTGCTCGATCAACTCCGGCAAGGTTCGCGCCCAGGGCTTCGAGGCTGAAGTCAGCGGTGAAGTGATCGATCGCCTGCAATTGCTCGCCGGTTACACCTACACCCAGACCAAAGTGCTGGAAGATGCCGACGCCACGCAGGATGGCGTGGTCTACAACTCCTACGTACCGCGCCACTTGCTGCGTGTGTGGGGTGACTACAGCCTGAGCGGGCCGCTCGATCGCGTGACGATCGGTGCGGGTGTCAACGCGCAGACGGGCAATTACCGTACTTCGCCTTTGGGCGGTGACAACATTGATGGCGCCGGTTATGCGGTCTGGAACGGTCGCATTGGCTACCGTATCGATGACACCTGGTCGGTGGCGCTTAACGGGAATAACCTGTTTGACAAGCGTTACTACTCGACGATTGGTACCGAAGGGTTCGGTAACTTCTATGGTGATCCGCGTAACTTCGTGATGTCGGTCAAGGCTGATTTCTGATTGGGTGTGATGTGAGAGAGCCCCGCTTTGGCGGGGCTTTTTTTGGCCTGTTGGTCTTGGCGGCCTTGGGGCCGACCATGCTCCTTGGGTTTTGGG
>NZ_JBAQKH010000007.1:0-95362 GCF_049300855.1 Pseudomonas sp.
ACATCGGAAGGCTTCGTTGCGGGATTGATCCGGGCGTGGGAGCGCAGCGACCGTTTGGCGCAGCCAAACACAGCGAGAGGAGGTGCAGCGCAGCAAACCGTAGGCGCTGCGCCCGGATCGATCCCGCAGCGAAGGGACCCCGAGCCCCAGCGAGCGGGCCGCACGTAGGAGCAAGCGTTTTTGGTTACTTTTTAGGCGTTTGTAAAAAGTGACCCGCCGTAAGGGCGGAACCCCAAGCAGCCGTTACCGCAACAACGGATATACACCCAAAAACCCCAGACAACAAAAAGGCGCCCGAAGGCGCCTTCCCAATCAACATCAAACCGTCAGGCCATCTCAGCCGTAGTCTCGAAGTCAAACGTCAACTCACCATCCTTGATGTCGATGTGCACCACACCGCCATGCTCGGCCAGCTCGCCAAACAGAATCTCCTCCGCCAACGGACGCTTGATCTTGTCCTGGATCAGACGTGCCATCGGACGCGCGCCCATCGCCGAGTCATAACCACCGGCCGCCAGCCAACTACGCGCGGCATCAGTGACCTCAAGCAGCACACGCTTGTCTTCCAGCTGCGCCTGAAGCTCGGTAAGGAACTTGTCCACCACACTTTTGATGACCTCATGACTGAGGCGACCAAACTGGATAATGGTGTCCAGACGGTTACGGAACTCCGGCGTGAAGCTCTTCTTGATCACTTCCATCGCATCAGACGAGTGGTCCTGATGGGTGAAACCGATCGAAGCACGCGCCGCTGTTTCGGCACCAGCGTTGGTGGTCATGATCACAATCACGTTGCGGAAATCCGCCTTGCGCCCGTTGTTGTCGGTCAGCGTACCGTGGTCCATCACCTGCAACAGCAGGTTGAAGACTTCCGGATGCGCCTTCTCGATTTCATCGAGGAGCAATACGCAGTGCGGCTGTTTGGTGATCGCTTCGGTCAACAGACCGCCCTGATCGAAACCGACATAGCCCGGAGGCGCACCGATCAGACGCGATACGGTATGACGCTCCATGTACTCGGACATGTCGAAGCGAACCAGCTCGATCCCCAACGCCTTGGCCAGTTGCCGCGCAGCCTCGGTTTTACCAACACCGGTCGGGCCTGCGAACAGGAACGAACCGACTGGCTTGTCAGGCGACTTGAGCCCGGCACGGGACAACTTGATCGCGGTCGACAGCGAATCGATCGCCGCGTCCTGACCAAACACCGTCAGCTTCAGGTCACGCTCAAGGTTACGCAGCAGTTCCTTGTCGGAGCTGGTGACGTGCTTCGGCGGAATCCGCGCGATTTTCGCGACGATGTCTTCGACCTGTGGCACTTCAATGCGCTTAACACGTTTTTCGACCGGTTGCAGACGCTGGTAGGCGCCCGCCTCGTCGATCACGTCGATGGCCTTGTCCGGCATGTGCCGGTCATTGATGTAGCGCGAGGCCAGTTCAGCAGCGGCGCGTAACGACTCATCGCTGTATTCGATGTTGTGGTGCTGCTCGAAACGCCCTTTCAGGCCGCGCAGGATGCCGATGGTGTCTTCCACCGACGGTTCGACGACATCGACCTTCTGGAAGCGACGCGCCAGGGCACGGTCCTTCTCGAAGATGCCGCGGAATTCCTGGAACGTGGTCGAACCGATGCAGCGAATGTCGCCAGACGACAGCAGCGGTTTGAGCAGATTCGAAGCGTCCATGACCCCGCCCGACGCAGCACCGGCACCAATGATGGTGTGGATCTCGTCGATGAACAGGATCGCCTGCGGACGTTTTTTCAGTTCATTGAGCAGCGCCTTGAAGCGCTTCTCGAAATCACCGCGATACTTGGTGCCCGCGAGCAGAGCACCGAGGTCAAGCGAGTAAACAACGCTGTTGGCCAGCAGGTCCGGCACCTGGTTGTCGACAATGCGCTTGGCCAGACCTTCGGCAATCGCGGTTTTACCCACGCCTGCTTCACCGACCAGCAGCGGATTGTTTTTGCGCCGACGCGCCAGAATCTGCGCGACACGCTCGACTTCCGATTCGCGGCCGACCAGCGGATCTATTCGACCCTGACGCGCGAGTTCGTTGAGGTTGCTGGCATAAGCATCCAGAGGATTGCCTGAAGAAGAAGACTCACCGCCCTCGTCGTCCTGCATATCTTGTTCACCTTCAGAGTGATCGCCATGCCCCGGCACTTTGGAAATGCCGTGAGCGATGTAGTTGACGACATCGATGCGCGCAACGCTCTGCTGTTTCAGCAGGAACACTGCCTGACTCTCTTGCTCACTGAAGATGGCAACCAGCACGTTGGCGCCGGTTACTTCGCGTTTGCCCGAGCTCTGTACGTGGAAAACAGCACGTTGCAGTACACGCTGGAAGCCCAGGGTTGGCTGGGTTTCACGATCTTCGTCATGAACTGGGATCAATGGCGTGGTGGAGTCGATGAACTCCTGCAGGTCATGCTTGAGTTTGTCGAGGTTTGCGCCGCAGGCGCGCAAAACGGTGGCGGCAGCCTCATTGTCCAATAGGGCCAGCAAAAGGTGTTCGACGGTCATGAATTCATGACGTTTCGAACGAGCCTCCTTGAAGGCTAGATTGAGGGTGACTTCGAGCTCGCGGTTTAACATAGCTTCACCTCATACCCAAGTGGTCGGCGATTAACCGTCCTTCTCGATTTCACAGAGTAGCGGATGCTGGCTTTCCCTGGCGTACTGGTTGACCTGCATGGCCTTTGTCTCGGCGATGTCGCGGGTAAACACTCCACATACTGCCCGTCCTTCTGTGTGGACGGCCAGCATGACCTTGGTCGCCAGCTCGCGATTCAGGTTAAAAAACACCTCGAGCACTTCGACGACGAAATCCATCGGTGTGTAGTCATCATTAAACAAAACCACCTTGTACATCGGCGGCGCCTGTAACGCAGGCTTTGCTTCCTGAACAGCAACGCCTGCCGAATCGTCGTCGTGCTCCTCTGGAAGATCCTTTTGGAGAAGCGGGCGATCCTGATTGAATGTTAGTCGAATCTGGCTGATTGCATGCATGGAAAGAAAGGTTCGTCAGTTGTGCAAATACAGTGGTGGGGGCGGTTGTCCACGTTTTCAACTCCGACTGCCCGGTCACCTTGACTATCGGGAAAACGGTGTTACAACCAATAGAGCCCACAGTGGGTAAAAAAGATCCGCGGAGTCAATTCTTTTAACGGATTAGATTGCGGATGAATTGGATGATACTCCAGCGATGGAGTCTGTTGCAGAGGGATTTGAGCATGGCTGTCGGCAAGGTGAAATGGTTCAACAATGCCAAGGGATTCGGCTTTATCAATACCGACGCCCGTGAAGGCCGCGATGAGGATGGCAAAGAGATTGATTTCTTTGCGCACTACTCCGCCATTGAGATGGAAGGGTACAAAACCCTGAAAGCGGGTCAGGCAGTGAAATTCGAGATCGTGCAAGGCCCCAAAGGCCTTCACGCAGTGAATATCTGCTCGGCAGACGTGGCCAAAGAAGCGCTCCCGGCTGCCACTCACGAAGAAAAAGTGACCAACTGACGCCACTGAATTTTCAGCCATAAAAAAACCGCCTGACTCAACTCATCGAGTCAGGCGGTTTTTATGTGCCCGCGATTTACATATGCGAAATCAGCGCATCGCCGAAGCCCGAAGACGAAACCAGTTTGGCCCCGTCCATCAGACGTTCGAAGTCATAGGTCACAGTCTTGGCCGAAATAGCGCCGTTGGTGCCCTTGATGATCAGATCCGCGGCTTCAGTCCAGCCCATGTGACGCAGCATCATCTCGGCAGAGAGAATCAGCGAGCCCGGGTTGACCTGATCCTTGCCGGCATACTTCGGCGCGGTACCGTGGGTCGCTTCGAACATCGCCACGGTGTCGGACAGGTTGGCGCCCGGCGCGATGCCGATACCGCCCACTTCTGCCGCCAGGGCATCGGAGAGATAGTCGCCGTTGAGGTTCAGGGTCGCGATCACATCGTATTCGGCCGGGCGCAGCAGGATCTGCTGGAGCATGGCGTCGGCGATGGCGTCTTTGACCACAACATTCTTGCCGGTTTTCGGGTTTTTGAACTGCATCCACGGGCCGCCGTCGAGCAGGGTCGCGCCGAATTCTTCGGCGGCCACTTCATAGGCCCACTCTTTGAAGGCACCTTCGGTGAACTTCATGATGTTGCCTTTGTGCACGATGGTCAGCGAATCGCGGTCGTTATCCACTACATATTGCAGGGCCTTGCGTGCCAGACGCTTGGTGCCTTCCAGCGAAACCGGCTTGACGCCGATGCCGCAGTTTTCGTCGAAACGGATCTTGGTGACGCCCATTTCTTCTTTAAGGAATTTGATGACCTTGGTGGCTTCCGGCGAACCGGCCTTCCACTCGATACCGGCATAGATGTCTTCGGAGTTCTCGCGGAAGATGGTCATGTCGACGTCGCCGGGCTTTTTCACCGGGCTTGGCACGCCTTCGAACCAGCGCACCGGGCGCAGGCAGACGTACAGATCGAGTTGCTGACGCAGGGCCACGTTCAGCGAACGGATCCCGCCACCGACTGGCGTGGTCAGCGGGCCTTTGATGGAAACCACGTAATCCTTGACTGCATCGAGGGTTTCCTGAGGCAGCCAGGTGTCCTGATCGTAAACCTGGGTGGCTTTTTCCCCGGCGTAGACTTCCATCCAGGAAATCTTGCGCTTACCGCCGTATGCCTTTTGAACTGCAGCATCGACAACCTTGATCATCACCGGACTGATGTCGACACCAATGCCGTCACCTTCGATGAAGGGGATGATCGGGTTATCAGGAACATTGAGAGAATGGTCTGCATTGACGGAGATTTTGTCGCCGACGGCTGGAACCTGAATCTTCTTGTAACCCATGCTGAACTCCATTGTTTGGATTGAACATCTGGCTTGGTTCGAGCGTAACCCAGTTAAATCAACACGCAAACCCTCAGTTCCCGGCATTCGCACAACTCGTTTCGTACAAGCCTGAAAGCAAAGGGAAAAGCGCCAAACTCAAGCATTCGCGACGACTCTACGCGCCACCCTGCCCTGCGACCTTTAGACCAATGGACGAGAATCGTTGCATATGAACCATCGGCAGATTGCCAGCTACCTATGTATAATGCCGCCCGCTGACCACAGGGTCACGACGGTTGGCCTCTCTAGAACGAGACTTTCCGCCTTATAGCCGGACTGTTACCGCAGCCCGACTGCTTGACGCTCTACTGATGCACCCAACATCACCGCGAAGAATCTCGACATTCGGTTCATGGATGACTTTGAACGAACGCGCTTACCCGGCGCCCCTCGAGTTTCTGCGCACGCTTTAGCAAAGAAGAGAGAGTTAATCCGAATATGCCCACCCGCTCGAAGATCATCTATACCTTCACCGACGAAGCTCCAGCCCTCGCCACCTATTCCCTGCTGCCGATCATCGAGGCTTACACCGCCTCGGCCGATATCGCCGTGGAAACCCGCGATATCTCTCTTGCAGCGCGCATTCTGGCCAGCTTCCCCGAGCAACTGGGCGACAAAGCCGTAGCCGACCACCTCGCCGAACTGGGCGACCTGGCCGTTACGCCTGAAGCCAACATCATCAAGCTGCCGAACATCAGCGCTTCGGTGCCACAGCTGCAAGCCGCGATCAAAGAGCTGCAAGCTCAGGGTTACAACCTGCCGGACTACCCGGAAACCGTGACCAGCGACGCCGACAAAGACGCCAAGGCGCGTTACGACAAGGTCAAGGGCAGCGCCGTGAACCCGGTTCTGCGTGAAGGCAACTCTGACCGCCGCGCGCCGCTGTCGGTGAAGAACTACGCTCGCAAGCACCCGCACAAAATGGGCGCCTGGGCCAAAGACTCCAAGTCCCACGTCGCTCACATGAGCACCGGCGATTTCTACGGCAGCGAAAAGGCTGCCCTGATCGACGCCGCTGACGCCGTGAAGATCGAGCTGATCGCCAAGGACGGTACCGCTACCGTCCTGAAAGAAAAAACCACCGTTCAGGCCGGCGAGATCCTCGACTGCGCCGTGATGAGCAAAAACGCCCTGCGCGCATTCATCGCTGCTGAAATCGAAAGCGCCAAGGCTCAAGGCGTGCTGCTCTCGGTGCACCTGAAAGCAACCATGATGAAGGTCTCCGACCCGATCATGTTCGGCCAGATCGTTGCCGAGTTCTATAAAGACGCGCTGACCAAGCACGCTGCCGTGCTGGCCGAGATCGGCTTCAACCTGAACAACGGCATCGGCGATCTGTACGCACGCATCAAGGCCCTGCCGGCCGAGCAGCAAGCGCAGATCGAAGCCGACATGGCTGCGGTCTACGCTGCTCGTCCATCGCTGGCGATGGTCAACTCCGACAAAGGCATCACCAACCTGCACGTGCCGAGCGACGTGATCGTCGACGCCTCGATGCCAGCGATGATCCGTGACTCCGGCAAGATGTGGGGCACTGACGGTCAGCTGCACGACACCAAGGCAGTAATCCCGGATCGTTGCTACGCAACCATCTACCAGGCTGTGATCGAAGATTGCAAAGCCAATGGCGCTTTCGATCCGACCACCATGGGCAGCGTGCCAAACGTTGGCCTGATGGCGAAGAAAGCCGAAGAGTACGGCTCGCACGACAAGACCTTCCAGATCAAGGCTGACGGCGTGGTTCGCGTCACCGACAGCAAGGGTACCCTGCTGATGGAACAGGCTGTTGAAGCCGGCGACATCTTCCGCATGTGCCAGACCAAAGACGCGCCGATCCAGGACTGGGTCAAACTGGCCGTCAACCGCGCTCGTGCAAGCGCAACCCCAGCGATTTTCTGGCTGGACCCGATGCGCGCTCACGATGGCGTAGTGATCGAGAAAGTTCAGGCTTACCTGAAGGATCACGACACGGCCGGTCTGGACATCCAGATCATGGCGCCGGTCGACGCAATGAAATTCACCCTGCAGCGCACCCGCGAAGGCAAGGACACCATTTCGGTGACTGGCAACGTACTGCGCGACTACCTGACCGACCTGTTCCCGATCATGGAACTGGGCACCAGCGCCAAGATGCTGTCGATCGTGCCGCTGATGAACGGCGGTGGCCTGTTCGAAACCGGCGCCGGCGGTTCGGCACCCAAGCACGTGCAGCAACTGGTTGAAGAGAACTTCCTGCGCTGGGATTCGCTGGGCGAGTTCCTCGCACTGGCAGCGTCCCTTGAGCATCTGGGTGTGAACTACAACAACCCGAAAGCACTGGTGCTGTCGAAAACTCTGGATCAGGCAACTGGCCAGTTCCTCGACAATAACAAGTCGCCATCACGCAAAGTCGGCAATATCGACAACCGTGGCAGCCACTTCTACCTGGCGATGTACTGGGCTCAGGCCCTGGCCGCCCAGACTGAAGACGCTGCACTGCAAGCGCAGTTCGCGACGCTGGCCAAGACTCTGACCGAGAACGAGGCGACCATCGTTTCCGAGCTCAACGCCGTTCAGGGCAAGCCAGTCGACATCGGCGGTTACTACCACGCCAATGCCGAGCTGATCAGCAAGGCCATGCGCCCAAGCGCAACCCTCAACGCGGCGATTGCTGCGCTGGTTTAAGGTTGTAAAGGGAACATCACAAACCCCGGCCTTGTGCCGGGGTTTGTGTTTCCAGAGTTCACACTTCCCCTGTGGGAGCGAGCTTGCTCGCGAAGGCGGCGAGCCAGTCAATGAAAATGTTGAATGATAAACCGCATTCGCGAGCAAGCTCGCTCCCACAATGGGAATGGGTTTCAACCAATAGATTGAGGAAGGTTTTATGGAATGGCTCCCCCACATCACCGTCGCCACCATCGTCGAGGACAACGGTCGCTTCCTGATGGTCGAAGAGCACAAGGCCGGGCGTAACGTGCTCAACCAGCCCGCCGGCCATCTCGATCCGGACGAAACCCTGATCGACGCCGCCATCCGCGAAACCCTTGAAGAAACCGGTTGGGACGTCGAGCCCACCGGCGTCATCGGCATTTACCTCTACACCGCCCCAAGCAACGGCGTGACCTACCAGCGCGTATGCTTCAGCGCCAAAGCCGTCGAACACCACCCGGATTATCAGCTCGACGACGGCATCGTCGGCGCCAAGTGGCTGACCCGTGACGAATTAATGACTCAACGCGACAACTGGCGCAGTGAGCTGATCATCCGCTGCATCGACGATTATCTGGCCGGTCATCACTTCAGCCTCGAACTGATCCGCCCTTCTCTTTAGCCTTGAGGCCGCGAGCCTGCTAGAATCGCGTCCTTTTTCAAGACACTCATTGAATCCCTATGCGTGATCCAGCCCCTTCTGACACATCCAAGAAGCGCGTCATTGTCGGCATGTCCGGCGGCGTGGACTCTTCCGTTTCCGCTCTCCTGCTGATCGAGCAGGGTTATGAAGTGGAAGGCCTGTTCATGAAGAACTGGGAAGAAGACGACGGAACGGAATACTGCACCGCCATGGACGACCTGGCGGATGCCCAGGCTGTCTGCGACAAGATCGGCATCAAACTGCACACCGCCAACTTCGCTGCGGAATACTGGGACAACGTGTTCGAGCATTTCCTCGCCGAATACAAGGCCGGTCGCACGCCGAACCCGGACATCCTCTGCAACCGCGAGATCAAGTTCAAGGCGTTCCTCGACTACGCCATGATGCTCGGTGCCGACCTGATCGCCACCGGTCACTACGTGCGCCGCCGCGATATCGATGGCCGCACCGAACTGCTCAAAGGCCTCGATCCGAACAAGGATCAGAGCTACTTCCTGCACGCCGTTGGCGGTGAACAGATCGCCAAGACGCTGTTCCCGGTCGGCGAACTGGAAAAGCCGGAAGTGCGCGCAATTGCCGAGAAATACGAGCTGGCCACCGCCAAGAAGAAGGATTCCACCGGGATCTGCTTCATCGGCGAGCGTCGTTTCAGCGATTTCCTCAAGCAATACCTGCCGGCACAACCGGGCGAGATCAAAACCACCGAAGGCGAAGTCATCGGCCGTCACCACGGCTTGATGTACCACACCATCGGTCAGCGTCAGGGCCTTGGCATCGGTGGTTTGAAAGACGCCGGCGATGAGCCGTGGTACGTGCTGCGCAAGGATCTCGACACCAACGAGCTGATCGTCGGCCAGGGCAATAACCATCCGTGGTTGTTCTCCGGCGCCCTGCTCGCTTCGGAAATCTATTGGGTCAATCCGATCGACCTGAGCCAGCCGGTGCGCCTGACCGCGAAAGTGCGTTATCGCCAGAGCGATCAAGCCTGCACCCTGGAACAAACCGCCAGCGGCTACCGCGCGGTGTTCGACGAACCGCAACGCGCAGTGACGCCGGGCCAGTCCGTGGTGTTTTACGACGGGGAAATCTGCCTCGGTGGCGGCGTGATCGAAATCGCCGAGCCGTGGAGCGGCCAGGCATGAGCCCGACTCAGGAGCAACTGACGGCGCTCGGCGGTGTGTTTCTCGCGGCCGTTTTGGTCGACCGGATCGCCAAGACCGGCCAGACCAGTGAAGCCGGCCTGAGCTGCATGCTCGGCAGCCTGCTGGTGCGCGATCCGAAGGACACGCTGGATGTGTACGGCGGCGACGACATCAATCTGCGCGAAGGTTACCGCGCGCTGATTGGCGCCCTTGAACGCGACCCGAGCACCCTGCAACGCGAGCCGCTGCGTTATGCCCTGTCGATGCTCGGCCTGGAGCGTCAACTGGCCAAGCGCAACGACATGCTCGACATCATCGGCAAGCGCTTGCCGCAGATCCAGTCGCAGGTCGAGCATTTCGGCCCGGCCCACGAAAACGTGGTCGCGGCTTGCGGCGCGCTGTATCAGGACACCCTGAGCACGCTGCGCCAACGCATTCAGGTGCACGGCGACATGCGCAACCTGCAGCAACCGAGCAACGCCTCGAAGATCCGCGCCCTGCTGCTTGCCGGCATTCGCTCGGCGCGCCTGTGGCGGCAGCTCGGCGGCCATCGCTGGCAGTTGGTGATCAGCCGGCGCAAGCTGCTCAAAGAGCTGTATCCGTTGATGCGCAGCGAGTAAACGCTGCGCAATAAAAGCTTTGTAGTCTGTAACGCGTAATACGCCGGTCAGTTGGCAACGGACCGGCGGATTTTTTCATGTATGATACGCGCCCCATTTCGTTGCCCGACTGTCCGAGAACACCCCATGCAGCTTTCTTCGCTCACTGCGGTTTCCCCTGTTGACGGCCGCTACGCCGGCAAAACCCAGGCCCTGCGCCCGATTTTCAGCGAGTACGGCCTGATCCGTGCCCGTGTTCTGGTTGAAGTGCGCTGGCTCCAGCGCCTGGCCGCCCACGCTGGTGTCCCTGAAGTGCCAGCCTTCTCCGCCGAGGCCAACGCCGTTCTCAATGAACTGGCTGAAAACTTCTCGCTGGAGCACGCCGAGCGCGTCAAAGAGATCGAGCGCACCACCAACCACGACGTCAAAGCGATTGAATACCTGCTCAAAGAGCAGGCGGCCAAGCTGCCGGAACTGGCCAAGGTCAGCGAGTTCATCCACTTTGCCTGCACCAGCGAAGACATCAACAACCTGTCCCACGCTCTGATGCTGCGCGAAGGCCGTGACGACGTGATGCTGCCGCTGATGCGCCAGACCGCCGATGCCATCCGCGAACTGGCCATCCGCTTCGCTGACGTGCCGATGCTGTCGCGCACCCACGGTCAACCGGCTTCGCCAACCACTCTGGGTAAAGAGCTGGCGAACGTGGTTTACCGTCTCGAGCGTCAGATCGCTCAGGTCGCTGCCGTACCGCTGCTGGGCAAGATCAACGGCGCTGTCGGCAACTACAACGCGCACCTGTCGGCCTACCCGCAGATCGACTGGGAAGCCAACGCCCGCGCCTTCATCGAAGACGAGCTGGGCCTGGGCTTCAACCCGTACACCACGCAGATCGAACCGCACGACTACATCGCCGAACTGTTCGACGCGATCGCGCGCTTCAACACCATCCTGATCGACTTCGACCGTGACATCTGGGGCTACATTTCCCTGGGTTACTTCAAGCAGCGCACCATCGCTGGCGAAATCGGTTCGTCGACCATGCCGCACAAGGTCAACCCGATCGACTTCGAAAACTCCGAAGGCAATCTGGGCATCGCCAACGCGCTGTTCCAGCACCTGGCGAGCAAACTGCCAATTTCCCGCTGGCAGCGCGACCTGACCGACTCCACCGTACTGCGCAACCTCGGTGTCGGCTTCGCCCACAGCGTGATCGCTTACGAAGCCAGCCTCAAAGGCATCAGCAAGCTCGAGCTGAACGCTCAGAAGATCGCTGCCGACCTCGACGCTTGCTGGGAAGTATTGGCTGAGCCGATCCAGACCGTGATGCGCCGTTACAATATCGAGAACCCGTACGAGAAGTTGAAAGAACTGACCCGCGGCAAGGGCATCAGCCCTGAAGCGTTGCAGACTTTCATCGACGGTCTGGACATGCCTGCGCAAGCGAAAGCCGAGCTCAAGCAACTGACCCCGGCCAACTACATCGGCAACGCTGTAGCGCAAGCCAAACGCATCTGATCGACCGCTTGATCCGTTTGAGACGCCCGGCCGCGCCGGGCGTTTTTATTCCCGTCTGAAAAGTGCTTTTTTTCAATAGGTTACATATGAATTCCGATATTCCTCTTCAACTTCTAGGCGGCCTCACTGCACGCGAATTCCTGCGCGACTACTGGCAGAAAAAGCCACTGCTGATCCGTCAGGCGATTCCTGACTTCGAAAGCCCGATCGACGCCGACGAACTGGCCGGCCTGGCCCTGGAAGAAGAAGTCGAATCGCGCCTGGTCATCGAGCACGGCGAGCGCCCATGGGAACTGCGTCGCGGCCCGTTCGCTGAAGACGAATTCAGCAAATTGCCGGAAAAAGAGTGGACCCTGCTGGTGCAAGCGGTCGACCAGTTCGTCCCGGAAGTCAGCGAGCTGCTGGAAAACTTCCGCTTCCTGCCGAGCTGGCGCGTCGACGATGTGATGATCAGCTTCGCCGCCCCGGGTGGCAGCGTCGGTCCACACTTCGACAACTACGACGTGTTCCTGCTGCAAGGCCACGGCAAGCGCAACTGGAAAATCGGCCAGATGTGCGATTCCGAGAGCCCGCTGCTGCAACACGCGGACCTGCGCATCCTCGCCGAATTCCACGAGACCGAAGAATGGGTTCTGGAACCGGGCGATATGCTCTACCTGCCGCCGCGTCTGGCTCACTGCGGTGTCGCGGTCGACAACTGCATGACCTACTCGGTCGGCTTCCGTGCGCCGAGCGCTTCCGAAGTACTGACCCACTTCACCGACTTCCTCAGCCAGTTCCTGACTGACGAAGAGCGTTACACCGACGCCGACGCGCAACCGGCAGCCGATCCGCACCAGATTCAACACGATGCACTGGATCGCCTGAAAGCCCTGCTCGCCGAGCACATGAGCGACGAGCGTCTGCTGCTGACCTGGTTCGGCCAGTACATGACCGAACCGCGCTACCCGGAACTGGTGGCCGGCCCGGAAGAAATCGAAGAAGAAGACTTCCTCGCCGCCCTGCAGGATGGCGCCATCCTGATCCGCAACCCGAGCGCGCGTCTGGCCTGGTCGGAAGTCGATGACGACCTGCTGCTGTTCGCCAGCGGCCAGAGCCGTTATCTGCCGGGCAAGCTGCGCGAACTGCTGAAGCTGATCTGCGCCGCTGACGCCCTGCACACCGACAACCTCGGTGAGTGGCTGAACGACGAAGACGCTTGCAGCCTGCTGTGCCAACTGGTCAAGCAAGGGAGCCTGGGGTTCGCCGATGAATAAGATTCGCGTACGTGTCGCAGACTGGCAGAAGGACATCGCCGAGATCCGGCGCATTCGTGAAACGGTGTTCATCGCCGAACAATCGGTGCCACCTGAGCTGGAATGGGACGCGGACGACGCGACCGCCGTGCATTTTCTGGCGTTTGAAGGCGACTTTCCGATTGGCACTGCGCGCTTGCTGCCTGATGGGCACATCGGCCGGGTTTCGGTGCTGAAAGACTGGCGCGGGATGAAGGTGGGTGATGCGCTGATGCAAGCGGTGATTGCTGAAGCCGAAGAACGTGGCTTGAAGCAGCAAATGCTCAGCGCTCAGGTGCAGGCCACGGCGTTCTATGAGCGCTTGGGTTTCAGCCTGGTCAGCGAGGAATTCCTCGAAGCCGGGATTCCGCATGTCGACATGGTTCGGCATTCGGCCTGAGCTCTGCCCTGATCGTTCCCACGCTCTGCGTGGGAATGCCTCTCGGGACGCTCCGCGTCCCTTGCGGCATGTGACGCAGAGCGTCACTGGCTGCATTCCCACGCAGAGCGTGGGAACGATCACGCCCCGACATCACCCGATGCCGGGGCGTTTTGCTGTCTACGATTCAACTTGCCCCACCCAAGGCCGACAAACTGGCAATATCAAGCCTTTCGAAAGCGGAGATAACGGACATGTCCCTACGCACCCTGCTCACCACCCTGCTGCTCGGCTGCAGTTTTTCGGTGATGGCAGCCACAGAAATCGTGCCTCTCAATTACCGCACCAGCACCGACATGCTACCGATGGCGCAAGACTTCCTCGGCAAGGACGGTCAGGTCAGCGCCTATGGCAACCAATTGATCATCAAGGCCGAGCCGGACAAGATTCAGGAACTCAAGGCGCTGATCACCCAACTCGACACGGCGCCGAAACGCCTGCTGATTACCGTCGACACCAATGAAAACAATGGCCGTGGCGACGAAGGTTATTCGGTCAACGGCGCCCAACCGAACCAGACCCGCATCATCAGCCGCAGCACCGCCAGCCGTGACGGCGGCGTGCAGCAAGTGCAGGCCACCGATGGCATGCCGGCGCTGATTCAAGTCGGGCAGAGCGTGCCGATCACCAGCAGCCAGAGCAATTCCTACGGCGACTACAGCAGCCAGACCCAATATCGCAACGTCACTCAAGGGTTCTACGTCACCGCCAGCGTCACCGGTGAAATCGTTCACCTGGCGATCAGTACCAACCGTGACCGCATGAGCCAGGAACGTCCCGATGTAGTGAACGTGCAAAGTACCGACACAACTGTCAGCGGACGCTTGGGTGAGTGGATCACCCTCGCCGGCGTCAATCGTCAGACACAGGCCGACAAACAGGGCCTGACCCGCAGCTACTCGACTCAAGGCCGGGATGACATGACCTTGCGAGTGAAAGTCGACGCCCTGGACTAAAGCACCGAAAACTGACTGATTAGTCGTATTAGACGAAAGATGTAGTGCCTGAAAAAAAGCACTACAAAACGTTTGACGAGGCAAAAAAGCGAAGGCATGATGGCCTCGCTCCCGCTAATCAGAGGCCCTGGCAAGGGCCTTCGAAGCGATGTTCGCACCTACCCCGCGAACCGCTTCGTGTCTGTACCGCCCACAAGGTGTGTTTGACGAGGTTGCCGACTGGAACGAAGTTGTCCCGAGGGACGGAAGCGTATTTAGGTAACCCGGCATCACACTGTAGACCGTATAGAGGCCCACGACGCCCGCATGCGCCCACAGTCCGCCACTACCTGCTCACTTCCCCTCGAGCCCATCGTTCATCCCGTCGCCTACCCCGCCGAATCCGACTTGACCACCTAAGCTTCTGGTCAGCGAGCGCAGGAATTTTCCACCGCAGAACAACTTTTCATAAAAGACGCGACGAGGTTTATCTCCATGGCACTGACACGCGAACAGCAAATTGCAGCCCTCGAAAAAGACTGGGCTGAAAACCCGCGCTGGAAAGGCGTGACACGCACTTACTCCGCTGCTGACGTTGTCCGTCTGCGTGGCTCGGTTCAACCTGAGCACACCTTTGCAAAAATGGGCGCCGACAAGCTGTGGAACCTGGTGACCCAGGGTGCCAAGCCGTCCTTCCGTCCTGAGAAAGATTTCGTCAACTGCATGGGCGCCCTGACCGGCGGCCAGGCTGTTCAACAGGTCAAAGCCGGTATCCAGGCGATCTACCTGTCGGGCTGGCAAGTGGCTGCGGACAACAACTCCGCAGAATCCATGTACCCGGACCAGTCGCTGTACCCGGTGGACTCGGTGCCAACCGTGGTCAAGCGCATCAACAACTCGTTCCGTCGTGCTGACCAGATCCAGTGGAAAGCCGGCAAGAACCCGGGCGACGATGGCTACATCGACTACTTCGCGCCAATCGTGGCTGACGCTGAAGCCGGTTTCGGCGGCGTACTCAACGCCTACGAACTGATGAAGAGCATGATCGAAGCAGGCGCCGCCGGCGTTCACTTCGAAGACCAACTGGCTTCCGTGAAAAAATGCGGTCACATGGGCGGCAAAGTACTGGTTCCAACTCAGGAAGCCGTACAGAAGCTGACCGCTGCGCGTCTGGCTGCTGACGTTGCCGGTACCCCGACCATCATTCTGGCCCGTACCGACGCCAACGCCGCTGACCTGCTGACCTCCGATTGCGACCCGTACGACCAACCGTTCGTGACTGGCGAGCGCACTCAGGAAGGTTTCTACAAGGTCCGTGCCGGTCTGGATCAAGCCATCGCTCGTGGTCTGGCTTACGCGCCCTACGCCGACCTGATCTGGTGCGAAACCGCCAAGCCGGATCTGGACGAGGCTCGTCGCTTCGCCGAAGCGATCAAAAAGGAATACCCGGACCAACTGCTGTCGTACAACTGCTCGCCTTCCTTCAACTGGAAGAAAAACCTCGACGACGCGACCATCGCCAAGTTCCAGCGCGAACTGTCCGCCATGGGTTACAAGCACCAGTTCATCACCCTGGCCGGCATTCACAACATGTGGCACAGCATGTTCAACCTGGCGCACGACTACGCCCGCAACGACATGACTGCCTACGTGAAGCTGCAAGAGCAGGAATTCGCTGACGCCGCCAAGGGTTACACCTTCGTGGCTCACCAGCAGGAAGTGGGCACCGGCTACTTCGACGACATGACCACCGTGATCCAGGGTGGCTCGTCTTCGGTGACCGCGCTGACCGGTTCGACCGAAGAAGAACAGTTCCACTGATTCGGCTTCGCTGAGCAAACGGCCTCTGCGGATCGTATAGAAAGTTAACCGCAGAGCCGCAAAACTGACGCCCCGACTGGTTCGGGGCGTTTTTTTTGCCCGAGACAATCTCCCAGACGCCACAACCCCCCTGTGGGAGCGAGCTTGCTCGCGAAGGCGTCATGTCAGTCACTATCCCTGTCGAATGATGAACCGCATTCGCGAGCAAGCTCGCTCCCACAGGGTCGGGGGTGATCGCGAATCAAAACATTGATCCAGCGCGGTACAACCGTCAGAAAAATCCGCTAAAACGGGCGCCGTCGCTACTTGCAGTAACGCGCAAGTAAGACAACTTCCCAACTGACATCCCGTTAAACAGTTAAAAAACCCCTGCAAACGATATTAATTATCATTTAGCCACAACTATGTTCGTTACATTCCCTACAAAACATTATTTGCATAAACCCGCCTAATGCCCGCAACGCATGGGCTGCAGGGCATTGGAGATGCGCTATGTCCTTATTCCAATAAATAATTTCGCTATAGGAATTTTACTTGCAGGGTGTTTAGCCATAAAATCAGCGCGATTGATTGCTGCGACATATCGTCACTGCCTATTTCTTTATCAAGCTCAGAGACCTTTGCTCTCTGTTAAGGATTACCAGCATGCCCGAAGCGACAGGACTCATGGCCCACAACTGGGGCTTTGCCATTTTCCTTCTGGGTGTCGTCGGCCTGTGTGCCTTCATGCTTGGCGTCTCCAGCCTCCTTGGGTCAAAAGCCTGGGGTCGCAGCAAAAACGAACCGTTCGAGTCCGGCATGCTACCTACCGGTGGCGCCCGCTTGCGGCTCTCAGCCAAATTCTATCTGGTCGCGATGCTCTTCGTGATCTTCGATATCGAAGCCCTCTTTCTCTTTGCATGGTCTGTGTCCGTCCGCGAAAGCGGCTGGACCGGATTCGTCGAAGCTCTCGTTTTCATAGCAATTCTGTTGGCAGGTCTTGTCTACCTGTTCCGAGTGGGCGCCCTTGACTGGGCTCCGGAAGCTCGTCGCAAGCGGCAGGCGAAGCTGAAACAATGAGGCTTTGGCAATGCAATACAATCTCACCAGGATCGACCCCGATGCTCCTAACGAGCAGTATCCGATTGGCGAACGGGAAACCGTTTCCGATCCGTTAGAAGATCAAGTCCACAAAAACATTTTCATGGGCAAGCTGGAAGACGTGCTGAGTGGCGCGGTCAACTGGGGGCGTAAAAACTCCCTGTGGCCGTACAACTTCGGCCTGTCGTGCTGCTACGTGGAAATGACCACCGCCTTCACGGCGCCCCACGACATCGCGCGCTTTGGCGCCGAAGTGATCCGGGCATCGCCGCGTCAGGCCGACTTCATGGTTATCGCCGGTACCTGCTTCATCAAGATGGCGCCGATCATCCAGCGTCTCTACGAGCAGATGCTCGAGCCGAAGTGGGTTATCTCCATGGGTTCGTGCGCTAACTCCGGTGGCATGTACGACATCTACTCTGTGGTTCAAGGGGTGGACAAGTTCCTGCCCGTGGACGTCTACGTACCTGGCTGCCCTCCTCGTCCGGAAGCATTTCTGCAAGGCTTGATGCTGCTGCAGGAATCGATCGGCAAGGAGCGTCGTCCGCTTTCCTGGGTCGTTGGCGATCAAGGCGTTTATCGCGCCGACATGCCTTCGCAGAAAGAAGAGCGCCGCGAACAGCGAATCGCAGTCACCAACCTGCGCAGCCCTGACGAAGTCTGATCCAGATCTGTTCTGACAAAGAAACGAGAAGCTGGCTTCATTCTTTACGTTGACCGAAAGCGAAAAAATAACCATGACTACAGGCAGCGCTCTGTACATCCCGCCTTATAAGGCAGACGACCAGGATGTGGTCGTTGAATTGAACAACCGTTTTGGCGCCGAAGCGTTCACCGCTCAGTCGACCCGCACCGGCATGCCGGTACTGTGGGTCGCGCGCGCCAGGCTCGTTGAAGTCCTGACTTTCCTGCGCAACCTGCCCAAGCCCTACGTCATGCTCTATGACCTGCACGGCGTGGACGAGCGTCTGCGCACCAAGCGTCAAGGGCTGCCGAGCGACGCCGAGTTCACCGTGTTCTATCACCTCATGTCGCTGGAGCGTAATAGTGACGTGATGATCAAGGTCGCCTTGTCCGAGAGCGACCTCAGCTTGCCGACCGTCACCAGCATCTGGCCGAACGCCAACTGGTACGAGCGTGAAGTCTGGGACATGTTCGGTATCGACTTCAAAGGTCACCCGCACCTGTCGCGCATCATGATGCCGCCGACCTGGGAAGGTCACCCGCTGCGCAAGGACTTCCCGGCGCGCGCCACCGAGTTCGATCCGTACAGCCTCAACCTCGCCAAGCAACAGCTTGAGGAAGAAGCCGCGCGCTTCCGTCCTGAAGACTGGGGCATGAAGCGTTCCGGCCCGAACGAGGACTACATGTTCCTCAACCTCGGCCCGAACCACCCTTCGGCGCACGGCGCGTTCCGCATCATCCTGCAACTGGACGGTGAAGAGATCGTCGACTGCGTGCCGGACATCGGTTACCACCACCGTGGTGCCGAGAAGATGGCCGAGCGTCAGTCGTGGCACAGCTTCATCCCGTACACCGACCGTATCGACTACCTCGGCGGCGTGATGAACAACCTGCCGTACGTGCTCTCGGTCGAGAAGCTGGCCGGCATCAAGGTGCCCGAGAAGGTCGACGTCATCCGCATCATGATGGCCGAGTTCTTCCGGATCACCAGCCACCTGCTGTTCCTCGGGACTTACATCCAGGACGTCGGCGCCATGACTCCGGTGTTCTTCACCTTCACCGACCGCCAGAAGGCGTACACGGTGATTGAAGCCATTACCGGTTTCCGTCTGCACCCGGCCTGGTACCGCATCGGTGGCGTCGCCCACGACCTGCCACGCGGCTGGGAAAAACTGGTGAAAGACTTCGTTGAATGGCTGCCAAAACGCCTCGACGAATACACCAAGGCTGCCCTGCAGAACAGCATCCTCAAGGGCCGTACCATCGGCGTCGCCCAGTACAACACCAAAGAAGCCCTGGAATGGGGTGTCACCGGTGCTGGCCTGCGTTCGACCGGTTGCGACTTCGACCTGCGTAAAGCGCGTCCGTACTCCGGCTACGAGAACTTCGAGTTCGAAGTACCGCTGGCCGCCAACGGCGATGCCTACGACCGCTGCATGGTTCGCGTCGAGGAGATGCGCCAGAGCATCAAGATCATTGACCAGTGCATGCGCAACATGCCGGAAGGCCCGTACAAGGCGGATCACCCGCTGACCACGCCGCCGCCCAAAGAGCGCACGCTGCAGCACATCGAAACCTTGATCACGCATTTCCTGCAAGTTTCGTGGGGCCCGGTGATGCCGGCCAACGAATCCTTCCAGATGATCGAAGCGACCAAGGGCATCAACAGTTATTACCTGACGAGCGACGGCGGCACCATGAGCTACCGTACCCGGATCCGCACTCCAAGCTTCCCGCATCTGCAACAGATCCCTTCGGTGATCAAAGGCAGCATGGTCGCGGACATGATTGCGTACCTGGGTAGTATCGATTTCGTTATGGCCGACGTGGACCGCTAAGCATGAACAGCACGCTTATCCAGACAGACCGTTTCACCCTCAGTGAAACCGAGCGCTCGGCCATCGAGCACGAGCTGCATCACTACGAAGACCCGCGCGCGGCGTCGATCGAAGCCCTGAAGATCGTTCAGAAGGAACGCGGCTGGGTGCCGGATGGCGCCTTGTACGCGATCGGCGAGATCCTCGGCATCCCGGCCAGCGACGTTGAAGGTGTGGCGACGTTCTATAGCCAGATCTTCCGTCAGCCGGTTGGCCGTCACATCATTCGCGTCTGCGACAGCATGGTCTGCTACATCGGTGGCCACGAGTCGGTGGTCAGCGAAATCCAGAACAATCTGGGCATCGGCCTGGGTCAGACCACCACCGACGGTCGTTTCACCCTGCTGCCTGTCTGCTGCCTCGGCAACTGCGACAAGGCACCGGCGCTGATGATCGACGACGACACCTTTGGTGATGTGCAGCCTGCTGGCGTCGCCAAACTGCTCGAGGGCTACGTATGACCCTGACATCTTTCGGTCCTGCCAACCGCATCCAGCGTTCGGCCGAGACTCACCCGCTGACCTGGCGTCTGCGTGACGACGGCGAAGCCGTGTGGTTCGACGAGTACCAGGCCAAGAACGGTTACGCCGCGGCGCGCAAAGCCTTCGCCGACATGGATCAGGACGCCATCGTCCAGACCGTGAAAGACGCAGGCTTGAAAGGTCGCGGCGGTGCAGGCTTCCCCACGGGCGTGAAGTGGGGCCTGATGCCCAAAGACGAATCCATCAACATCCGCTACCTGCTGTGCAATGCGGATGAAATGGAGCCGAACACCTGGAAAGACCGCATGCTGATGGAGCAACTGCCCCATCTGCTGATCGAAGGCATGCTGATCAGTGCTCGCGCGCTGAAAACCTACCGTGGCTACATCTTCCTGCGTGGCGAATACACCACCGCCGCCAAGCACCTCAACCGTGCCGTGGAAGAAGCCAAGGCTGCTGGCCTGCTGGGTAAAAACATTCTGGGCAGCGGTTTTGATTTCGAGCTGTTCGTCCACACCGGCGCCGGGCGTTACATCTGCGGTGAAGAAACCGCACTGATCAACTCCCTCGAAGGCCGCCGCGCCAACCCGCGCTCCAAGCCGCCCTTCCCTGCCGCCGTTGGCGTGTGGGGCAAGCCGACCTGCGTGAACAACGTCGAAACCCTGTGCAACGTGCCGGCGATCATTGCCGACGGCGTTGACTGGTACAAATCGTTGGCCCGCGAAGGCAGCGAAGACATGGGCACCAAGCTCATGGGCTTCTCCGGAAAAGTGAAAAACCCGGGCCTGTGGGAGCTGCCATTCGGCGTCACCGGTCGCGAGTTGTTCGAAGACTACGCCGGCGGCATGCGCGACGGCTTCAAGCTCAAGGCCTGGCAGCCAGGTGGCGCCGGTACCGGTTTCCTCCTGCCTGAGCACCTCGACGCGCAAATGTACGCCGGCGGCATCGCCAAAGTGGGCACCCGTATGGGTACCGGCCTGGCCATGGCGGTGGATGACAGCGTCAACATGGTCTCCTTGCTGCGCAACATGGAGCAGTTCTTCGCTCGCGAGTCGTGCGGTTTCTGCACCCCGTGCCGCGATGGTCTGCCATGGAGCGTCAAGCTCTTGATGGCCATCGAAGAAGGCCGCGGTCAGCCGGGCGACATCGAGACCCTGCTGGGTCTGGTCAACTTCCTCGGCCCGGGCAAGACCTTCTGTGCTCACGCACCGGGTGCCGTGGAGCCGTTGGGCAGTGCCATCAAATACTTCCGTCCAGAGTTCGAAGCCGGTATCGCGCCAGTCAGCGCCGCCGTCCCGCCTCTGGCAAGGCCGATCGTAATCGGCGCGTAAACGCTTAAAAGGTGAAGGGCCCGGGCCCTTCGCCTCCTGCGATGACGCCTTTCGAGGCTGGTTTGATTCGCACGGATAACAAGATTCCATTAGCCACGCCCGCTGACACCGGGCCAACGAAGACCTTTGAACCATGGCCACTATCCACGTAGACGGCAAAGCGCTCGAAGTCGACGGGGCAGACAACCTGTTACAGGCATGTCTGTCGCTGGGCCTCGACATTCCATATTTCTGCTGGCACCCCGCGCTCGGTAGCGTCGGGGCTTGCCGCCAGTGCGCGGTCAAGCAGTACACCGACGAGAACGACACCCGTGGTCGCATCGTCATGTCCTGCATGACGCCTGCCACCGACAACACCTGGATCTCCATCGAAGATGAAGAATCCAAGGCGTTCCGCGCCAGTGTTGTCGAATGGCTGATGACCAACCACCCGCACGACTGCCCTGTGTGCGAAGAAGGCGGTCATTGCCACCTGCAAGACATGACAGTGATGACCGGCCACAACGAGCGCCGTTATCGCTTCACCAAACGCACGCACCAGAACCAGCAACTGGGCCCGTTCATTTCCCACGAAATGAACCGCTGCATCGCTTGCTACCGCTGCGTGCGTTTCTACAAGGATTACGCTGGCGGCACCGACCTCGGTGTATTCGGCGCCCACGACAATGTGTACTTCGGTCGCGTTGAAGATGGCGTGCTGGAAAGCGAGTTCTCCGGCAACCTCACCGAGGTCTGCCCGACCGGTGTGTTCACCGACAAGACGCACTCCGAGCGCTACAACCGCAAGTGGGACATGCAGTTCGCACCGAGCATCTGCCATGGCTGCTCGAGCGGTTGCAACATCTCCCCGGGCGAGCGTTACGGTGAGCTGCGTCGCATCGAAAACCGTTTCAACGGTTCGGTGAACCAGTACTTCCTGTGCGACCGTGGCCGTTTCGGTTACGGCTACGTCAACCGCACCGACCGCCCACGTCAGCCGCTGCTGGCCGACGGCACCAAGCTCGGTCTGGATGCTGCACTGGATAAAGCCGCTGACTTGCTGCGCGGTCGCAACATCGTCGGCATCGGTTCCCCGCGTGCCAGCCTCGAAAGCAACTATGCGTTGCGCGAACTGGTTGGCGCCGAGCACTTCTACTCGGGTATCGAAGCGTCCGAACTGGAGCGCATCCGTCTGGTCCTGCAAGTGCTGAAAGACAGCCCGCTGCCAGTGCCGAACATGCGCGACATCGAAGACCACGATGCGATTTTCGTCCTCGGTGAAGACCTGACCCAGACCGCTGCCCGCGTGGCGCTGTCGCTGCGTCAGTCGGTCAAAGGTAAAGCTGAAGACATGGCCGAAGCCATGCGCGTTCAGCCTTGGCTCGACGCGGCGGTGAAGAACATCGGTCAGCACGCGCTGAACCCGCTGTTCATTGCCAGCCTGGCAGAAACCAAGCTCGACGACGTCGCTGAAGAATGCGTACACGCCGCTCCTGACGATCTGGCGCGCATCGGTTTCGCCGTGGCTCACGCTCTGGATGCCAGCGCCCCGGCCGTTGAAGGTCTGGACACCGAAGCACTGCAACTGGCCAAGCGCATTGCCGACGCCCTGCTCGCTGCAAAACGTCCGCTGATCATCGCCGGTACTTCGCTGGGCTCCAAAGCCTTGATCGAAGCCGCCGCCAACATCGCCAAGGCCCTGAAGCTGCGTGAGAAAAACGGCTCGATCAGCCTGATCGTCCCGGAAGCCAACAGCCTAGGTCTGGCCATGCTCGGTGGCGAATCGGTGGATGCTGCGCTGCAAGCCGTCATCGACGGCAAGGCTGACGCGATCGTTGTGCTGGAAAACGATCTGTACACCCGCACTGCCAAAGAAAAAGTCGATGCTGCACTGAACGCTGCGCAAGTGGTGATCGTTGCTGACCATCAGAAGACTGCCACCACCGATCGCGCGCACCTGGTTCTGCCAGCCGCAAGCTTCGCTGAAGGCGACGGTACGCTGGTCAGCCAGGAAGGTCGCGCCCAGCGCTTCTTCCAGGTTTTCGACCCGCAATACATGGATGCGAGCATCCTGGTTCACGAAGGCTGGCGCTGGCTGCACGCCCTGCGCGCGACCCTGTTGAACCAGCCGATCGACTGGACGCAACTCGACCACGTGACGGCTGCCGTTGCTTCGAGCACCGAGCAACTGGCGCGCATCGTCGACGCTGCACCATCGGCGGCGTTCCGCATCAAGGGTCTGAAACTGGCGCGTGAGCCGCTGCGTTATTCCGGTCGCACTGCGATGCGCGCCGACATCAGCGTTCACGAACCGCGCACCCCGCAAGACAAAGACACCGCGTTTGCCTTCTCCATGGAAGGTTACTCGGGCTCTGCCGAACCGCGTCAGCAGGTGCCGTTCGCCTGGTCGCCGGGCTGGAACTCGCCACAAGCGTGGAACAAGTTCCAGGACGAAGTCGGTGGTCATATCCGCGCTGGCGACCCGGGCACCCGCCTGATCGAAAGCACTGGCGATTCGCTGAATTGGTTCGCTGCAGCACCGCGCGCATTCAACCCGGCGCCGGGTACCTGGCAAGCCGTGCCGTTCTTCCACCTGTTCGGCAGCGAAGAAAACTCTTCGAAAGCCGCCCCGGTGCAAGAGCGCATTCCGGCTCCGTACGTTGCTCTGGCCAAGTCGGAAGCGGATCGTCTGGGCGTCAACGATGGTGCCCTGCTGAGCCTGAACGTGGCCGGTCAGACCCTGCGTCTGCCGCTGCGCATCAATGAAGAACTGGGCGCAGGTCTGGTGGCATTGCCTGCGGGCATCGCCGGCATTCCACCGGCATTCGCCGGCGTATCCGTCGACGGTCTGCAGGAGGCAGCGCAATGACCTGGTTCACCCCTGAAGTGATCGATGTGATCCTCTCGGTCGTCAAAGCCATCGTGATTCTGCTGGCCGTGGTGGTCGCGGGCGCGTTGCTCAGCTTTGTCGAACGTCGCCTGCTGGGCTGGTGGCAGGACCGTTACGGTCCGAACCGCGTTGGCCCGTTCGGCATGTTCCAGATCGCCGCCGACATGCTGAAGATGTTCTTCAAGGAAGACTGGACCCCGCCGTTTGCCGACAAGGTGATCTTCACCCTGGCACCGGTGGTGGCCATGTCCGCCTTGCTGATCGCCTTTGCGATCATCCCGATCACCCCGACCTGGGGCGTCGCGGATCTGAACATCGGCCTGCTGTTCTTCTTCGCCATGGCCGGTCTGTCGGTCTACGCGGTGTTGTTCGCCGGCTGGTCGAGTAACAACAAGTTCGCCCTGCTCGGCAGCTTGCGTGCGTCGGCGCAGACCGTGTCCTACGAAGTGTTCATGGGCCTGGCGCTGATGGGCATCGTGGTCCAGGTCGGCTCGTTCAACATGCGCGACATCGTCGAGTACCAGGCGCAGAACCTGTGGTTCATCATTCCGCAGTTCTTCGGCTTCTGTACCTTCTTCATCGCTGGCGTCGCCGTGACTCACCGTCACCCGTTCGACCAGCCGGAAGCGGAACAGGAACTGGCCGACGGTTACCACATTGAATACGCCGGTATGAAATGGGGCATGTTCTTCGTCGGTGAATACATCGGCATCATCCTGATCTCGGCGCTGCTGGTCACCCTGTTCTTCGGTGGCTGGCACGGTCCGTTCGGCATCCTGCCGCAACTGGCCTTCGTCTGGTTCGCACTGAAGACCGCGTTCTTCATCATGCTGTTCATCCTGCTGCGCGCTTCCATTCCGCGTCCGCGTTATGACCAGGTGATGGATTTCAGCTGGAAATTCTGCCTGCCACTGACCCTGATCAATTTGCTGGTGACCGCTGCAGTCGTGTTGTGGAACACGCCTGCAGTCGCGGTTCAGTGAGGATTTGACCCATGTTCAAATATATTGGCGACATCGTTAAGGGTACCGGTACCCAGTTGCGCAGCCTGGTCATGGTCTTCGGCCATGGCTTTCGCAAGCGCGACACCCTGCAATACCCGGAAGAAGCGGTCTACCTGCCACCACGCTACCGTGGTCGCATCGTCCTGACCCGCGACCCCGATGGCGAAGAACGTTGCGTTGCCTGCAACCTGTGCGCCGTGGCTTGCCCGGTGGGTTGCATCTCGCTGCAGAAAGCTGAAACCGAAGACGGTCGCTGGTACCCGGACTTCTTCCGTATCAACTTCTCGCGCTGCATTTTCTGCGGTCTCTGCGAGGAAGCCTGTCCGACCACCGCAATCCAGCTGACACCGGATTTCGAGATGGCCGAGTTCAAACGTCAGGACTTGGTGTACGAGAAGGAAGATCTGTTGATCTCCGGCCCCGGCAAAAACCCTGATTACAACTTCTATCGTGTTGCAGGTATGGCAATCGCTGGCAAGCCGAAAGGCGCCGCGCAGAACGAAGCCGAACCGATCAACGTGAAGAGCTTGCTGCCTTAAGGAAGAACGATGGAATTCGCTTTCTATTTCGCATCGGGTATCGCTGTTGTGTCCACGCTTCGCGTAGTCACCAACACCAACCCTGTGCACGCCCTGCTCTACCTGATCATCTCGTTGATCGCCGTGGCCATGACCTTCTTCGCACTCGGCGCACCGTTCGCCGGCGTGCTGGAAGTGATCGCTTACGCCGGCGCCATCATGGTGCTGTTCGTGTTCGTGGTGATGATGCTGAACCTGGGCCCCGCCTCGGTTCAGCAAGAACGCGTCTGGCTCAAGCCCGGCATCTGGGCCGGCCCGGTGATTCTCGCCGCGCTGCTGCTGGCCGAACTGCTGTATGTGCTGTTCGCTCACCAGAGCGGTCAGGCCATCGGCCACACCACCGTAGACGCGAAAGCCGTGGGCATCAGCCTGTTCGGCCCGTACCTGCTGGTGGTCGAACTCGCCTCGATGCTGCTGCTCGCCGCAGCCGTCACGGCGTTCCATTTGGGCCGTAACGAGGCGAAGGAGTAAGACATGCCTGCTATCCCTCTCGAACATGGTCTGGCGGTTGCCGGCATCCTGTTCTGCCTTGGTCTGGTCGGCCTGATGGTCCGCCGCAACATTTTGTTCGTGTTGATGAGTCTGGAAGTGATGATGAACGCCTCTGCACTGGCGTTCATTGTTGCTGGCGCCCGTTGGGGCCAGCCGGATGGACAGATCATGTTCATCCTGGTGATCAGCTTGGCAGCCGCCGAGGCCAGTATTGGTCTGGCGATCCTGTTGCAACTGTATCGCCGCTTCCACACGCTCGATATCGACGCTGCCAGTGAGATGCGCGGATGAACCTGATCTTTCTGACTTTCGTATTCCCTCTGATCGGTTTCCTGCTGCTGTCGTTCTCCCGTGGACGCTGGTCGGAAAACCTCTCGGCGCTGATCGGCGTGGGTTCCATTGGCTTGTCGGCGATTGTCGCCGCCTACGTCATCTGGCAATTCAACGTCGCACCACCCGAAGGCGGTCACTACACCCTGGTGCTGTGGAAGTGGATGGCGGTCGAAGGCTTCAAGCCTGACTTCGCCCTCTACGTCGACGGCCTGTCGATCACCATGCTTGGCGTGGTCGTTGGCGTCGGTTTCCTGATCCACCTGTTCGCGTCCTGGTACATGCGCGGTGAAGCGGGTTACTCGCGCTTCTTCTCGTACACCAACCTGTTTATCGCCAGCATGCTGTTCCTGGTGCTCGGCGATAACCTGTTGTTCCTGTACTTCGGCTGGGAAGGCGTGGGTCTGTGCTCGTACCTGTTGATCGGTTTCTACTACAGCAACCGCAACAACGGTAACGCCGCACTCAAGGCCTTCATCGTGACCCGGATCGGCGACGTGTTCATGGCCATCGGCCTGTTCATCCTGTTCCAGCAAGTGGGCACGCTGAACATCCAGGAACTGCTGGTGCTGGCACCGCAGAAATTCCAGGTCGGCGACTTCTGGATCACCCTGGCAACCCTGATGCTGTTGGGTGGCGCAGTCGGTAAATCGGCACAACTGCCGCTGCAAACCTGGCTGGCGGACGCAATGGCCGGCCCGACGCCGGTTTCGGCACTGATCCACGCCGCGACCATGGTAACTGCCGGTGTTTACCTGATCGCCCGTACCCACGGTCTGTTCACCCTGGCGCCGGAGATCCTGCACCTGGTCGGCATCGTCGGCGGTGTAACGCTGGTGCTGGCCGGTTTCGCCGCTCTGGTTCAGACCGACATCAAACGTATCCTCGCCTACTCGACCATGAGCCAGATCGGCTACATGTTCCTGGCGCTGGGCGTTGGTGCATGGGATGGCGCGATTTTCCACCTGATGACCCACGCCTTCTTCAAGGCCCTGCTGTTCCTTGCTTCCGGTGCGGTGATCGTTGCCTGCCACCACGAGCAGAACATCTTCAAAATGGGCGGTCTGTGGAAGAAATTGCCACTGGCCTACGCCAGCTTCATCGTTGGTGGTGCTGCGCTGGCCGCTCTGCCACTGGTCACTGCCGGCTTCTACTCCAAGGACGAAATCCTTTGGGAAGCGTTCGCCAGCGGCAACCACGGTCTGCTTTACGCAGGTCTGGTCGGCGCGTTCATGACCTCGCTGTACACCTTCCGCCTGATCTTCATCACGTTCCACGGTGAAGCCAAGACCGAAGCCCACGCTGGTCACGGCATCTCGCACTGGTTGCCACTGTCGGTGCTGATCGTGCTGTCGACGTTCGTCGGCGCCATGATCGTGCCACCGCTGCACGGCGTACTGCCGGAAAGCGTTGGCCATGCCGGTGGCGAAGCCAAGCACAGTCTGGAAATCGCCTCGGGCGCCATCGCCCTGGCCGGTATCCTGCTGGCAGCGCTACTGTTCCTCGGCAAGCGTCGCTTCGTCACGGCAATCGCCAACAGCGGCATCGGCCGTTTCCTTTCGGCCTGGTGGTTCGCCGCCTGGGGCTTCGACTGGATCTACGACAAACTGTTCGTCAAGCCTTACCTTGCGATCAGCCACGTACTGCGCAAAGACCCGCTCGACCAGACCATCGGTCTGATCCCGCGTATGGCCAAGGGTGGTCACACTGCCCTGAGCCGCACCGAGACCGGTCAACTGCGTTGGTATGCGGCTTCCATGGCTGCTGGTGCCGTGCTGGTGATTGGCGCCATCGTGCTGGTAGCGGTCTGATATGAACCTTGCGAATTTGCGAAAGGAAACGAGCCCGTCATGATTCTGCCTTGGCTAATCCTGATCCCCTTCATCGGCGGCCTGCTGTGCTGGATGGGTGAGCGCTTCGGCGCTACCCTCCCGCGCTGGATTGCGCTGTTGACCATGACCCTGGAACTCGCCCTCGGCCTCTGGCTGTGGGCCCACGGTGACTATTCATTTGCCCCGGCGCCTGGCGCCGATCCGACCTGGGCGCTTGAGTTCAAGCACATCTGGATCGCGCGTTTCGGCATCAGCGTGCACCTGGCCCTCGACGGCCTGTCGCTGTTGATGATCCTGCTGACCGGTCTGCTGGGTATCCTCTCGGTACTCTGCTCGTGGAA
The DNA here is from genome assembly GCF_049300855.1 of Pseudomonas sp. Classification (GTDB taxonomy): domain Bacteria; phylum Pseudomonadota; class Gammaproteobacteria; order Pseudomonadales; family Pseudomonadaceae; genus Aquipseudomonas. The sequence goes on from NZ_JBAQKH010000007.1 coordinate 28,873, forward strand.
AGAGATTCAACGTCACGTTGGCTTCTTCCACCTGAACCTGATGTGGATCCTGGGCGGCGTTGTCGGCGTGTTCCTCGCCCTCGACCTGTTCATGTTCTTCTTCTTCTGGGAAATGATGCTGGTGCCGATGTACTTCCTCATCGCGCTCTGGGGTCACAGTTCTTCGGACGGCAAGAAAACCCGGATCTACGCGGCGACCAAGTTCTTCATCTTCACTCAGGCTTCCGGTCTGATCATGCTGGTGGCGATCCTCGGTCTGGTGCTGGTCAACTTCAACAACACTGGCGTGATTACGTTCAACTACGCCGACCTGTTGAAAACCAAGATGTCGATGACCACCGAGTACATCCTGATGCTCGGCTTCTTCATCGCCTTCGCGGTCAAGCTGCCCGTCGTACCGTTCCACTCGTGGTTGCCTGATGCCCACGCCCAGGCGCCGACTGCCGGTTCCGTCGACCTCGCCGGTATCTTGCTGAAAACCGCTGCCTACGGTCTGCTGCGTTTCGCCCTGCCGCTGTTCCCGAACGCTTCGGCCGAGTTTGCGCCGATCGCCATGACCCTCGGTCTGGTCGGGATCTTCTACGGTGCGTTCCTCGCTTTCGCGCAAACCGACATCAAGCGTCTGATTGCCTTCTCGTCCGTTTCCCACATGGGTTTCGTGTTGATCGGCATCTACTCCGGCAGCCAACTGGCGCTGCAAGGTGCAGTGATCCAGATGCTCGCGCACGGTGTCTCGGCGGCGGCACTGTTTATCCTCAGCGGTCAGTTGTACGAGCGTCTGCACACTCGGGACATGCGTGAGATGGGCGGTCTGTGGTCGCGTATCGCATACCTGCCGGCGATCAGCCTGTTCTTTGCGGCTGCGTCCCTGGGTCTGCCGGGTACCGGTAACTTTGTCGGTGAGTTCCTGATCCTGATCGGTACATTCGCCAGCGCGCCATGGATCACTGCGATTGCCACTTCCGGTCTGGTGTTCGGTTCGGTCTACTCGCTGATCATGATCCACCGTGCCTACTTCGGTCCGTCGAAATCGGATTCGATCCTGCACGGTATGGACGCTCGCGAACTGATCATGGTGCTGGGCCTTGCGGTGCTGCTGATTTACCTCGGCGTCTACCCGCAACCGTTCCTCGACACCTCTGCCGCCACGATGCATGGCGTGCAGCAGTGGCTCGGCACCGCCTTCACTCAACTCGCTTCGGCCCGGTAAGAGCGCTATGGAATTCACGATTCAACACTTTATTGCGCTTGCGCCACTGTTGATCACCAGCCTCACCATTATCGTGGTGATGCTGGCAATCGCCTGGCGCCGCAACCACTCGCAGACCTTCCTGATCTCGGTCGCCGGTCTGAACCTGGCCTTGCTGTCGATCCTGCCAGCGCTGAAAGTCGCGCCTCTGGCCGTGACCCCATTGCTGCAGATCGACTCGTTTGCCTGCCTGTACATGGCGCTGATCCTGATCGCCACCCTCGCCTGCGTCACCCTCGCCCACGCCTATTTGGGTGATGGCGGTTCGGGCTACCCGGGCAACCGTGAAGAACTCTACCTGCTGATCCTGATGGCCGCCGCCGGTGGTCTGGTTCTGGTCAGCGCGCAGCACCTCGCCGGTTTGTTCATCGGTCTGGAACTGCTCTCGGTACCGGTTTACGGTCTGGTGGCTTACGCCTTCTTCAACAAGCGTTCGCTGGAAGCCGGCATCAAGTACATGGTGCTCTCGGCTGCCGGTTCCGCGTTCCTGTTGTTCGGTATGGCGCTGCTGTACGCCGACTCGGGTTCGCTGAGCTTCGTCGGTATCGGTCAGGCTCTGGCTGCGACTGGCCTGCCTAGCTCGCTGGCTCAGTTGGGTCTGGGCATGATGCTGATCGGTCTGGCGTTCAAGCTGTCGCTGGTACCGTTCCACCTGTGGACGCCGGACGTTTACGAAGGTGCTCCGGCACCGGTGGCTGCGTTCCTTGCGACCGCGTCGAAGGTTGCGGTGTTTGCGGTGATGGTGCGTCTGTTTCAGATCTCCCCTGCTGCCAGCAGTGGCGTGCTGAGCGATGTACTGACCGTCATCGCCATCGCCTCGATCCTGTTCGGTAACCTGCTGGCACTGACCCAGAGCAACCTCAAGCGTCTGCTCGGTTACTCGTCCATCGCGCACTTCGGCTACCTGCTGATCGCGCTGGTGGCGAGCAAGGGTCTGGCAGTGGAAGCCATCGGCGTGTACCTGGTGACTTATGTGATCACCAGCCTCGGCGCCTTCGGCGTGATTACCCTGATGTCCTCGCCGTACAACGGCCGTGATGCGGACGCCCTGTACGAATACCGCGGCCTGTTCTGGCGCCGTCCGTACCTGACCGCCGTACTGACCGTGATGATGCTGTCGCTGGCGGGTATCCCGCTGACCGCGGGCTTCATCGGCAAGTTCTACATCATCGCGACCGGTGTTGAATCGCACCAATGGTGGCTGGTCGGTTCGCTGGTGCTGGGCAGCGCCATCGGCGTCTTCTACTACCTGCGCGTGATGGTCACCCTGTACCTGATCGAGCCAAACCTGCGTCGCCACGACGCCCAACTGCACTGGGAACAGAAGGCAGGCGGCGTGATGCTGCTGGCCATCGCCCTGGTCGCGTTCTTCCTGGGCGTGTACCCGCAGCCATTGCTGACCCTGGTTCAGCAGGCGGGTCTGGCGGGCTGATTGCTTGGCTGGCTAGAAATGAAAACGGCACCTTCGGGTGCCGTTTTTTATTGCCGGATCAGCTCAGCCACCCGCCACATGACCCGCATACAGCGGTTTAATCAGGGCTTCACAATGCTGCCGTCATAGCGGTTAACAATGGTCAACGTTGGAATGTCGCCATCGTATTGAACATACAACCAACCCTTTTCATCTGTTTTACGCGGCGTGGGCTGCCCGTGGGGGAACAGGACCGTCACCGAAACATCAACTGCGGGCCGGTCCGTGAACGTTGACGCCGCCCGAATGCCATACCTGCCAAGGCCGCCCGACTGTGTGGGTCCGTACTTTTCAATAATTTTGACTTTGTTATGCCCTAGCGACATGGGTAACGCCAGAGACTGGAAGTCCAGCGCCTGCCCCTTCAACCACACGGCAAAGTCACCTGCCTGGGTGCTGTTGGCGCAATTCAACGTCCAGTTCAAGCCGTTTTCGCCCAGAGTTTGTGGGGTACTCGGGCTCACCGTGACGCCAAGGGCTGCCGCTTGCGGGCTCAACGCCAAAACCATTTCCGCGCCCAGTAAAGGACTGTGTCGCATGGGACGTACGCCAATCACATGCGTCGCCCCCAGGCACGGATAGGCCGGATCGCCGCCGAGAATCTGCGCGAACCCATCAAAATCGACCTCCAGCGCTTCGGCAAAGTCTCCCGCTTCCACGCGTCCCGGCAGTTGCCAGTCGGGCAGCACCGGGCTGGTCAGGTTCAAACCGAAGAAGCCACTGCTGTCCTCGTTAGCAAAAATGTACCAATGCACCGATCGCGCATCGTCTATCACCTGCGGCGCGCCCAACGCTGGAGAAAAGCCAAGTTCACCTTTTGCAACGCCCCACGGATTGTGCAAGGTCACCGTGGAGCCAATCAAAACACTGCCGCCGTTGACCCTGAGTTCCAGCTTATAGGCCTTGTCCCCTCCCCCTAACAGCACAAGGTCGCCGTCGGCCAGGTCAACCGGCTTATCGTCCAGATACAGCCCGGCTTGCTGCGCCCACGCGTCGCGCGACAACGCTGTCACCTCGTAGAGGTGCGTCATGGCAATACCGTCGTTGGCATCGGTGATATCGGCCATCACTTGATGTGTTTCGACCGTGGCCGGCGTGTAGAGATATCGAGCCCAACCATCCCGACCGGTCGACGTCGTTGCCAGCAACGTCTGCTCGGGTTGGAGGCGCCATTCAACCTCCACCCCTTCGACCAGCACCCCCGTCTCGCCGGACGCCACTTGAACACGTAACAATACGCTTTGCCCGGAGCCCACCACCGGGTTACCCAGTACCGGGCCGGCATCGTTGATACTGTAACGAAGATCGTAAACGGTAAAGCTGCGGGGTGATGTCCACTCGGAGTACTCACCGTCGAGTTCCTGCTGCGCTTCAACGGTGTAAGTTGCCGTCCCCCATGGCTCCTTCGGACTCCAGGTCCAGTTTGACATGCCGTCGATGATGTCAATCATGGATTCATCCGTATGGCGCAGATGTATCGTTCCTCCGGTTGTGCCTGTGCCTGTGATCCTGAAACTTTGCGAGGTACCGCTACCCTCTGTCGGAGTCCGAATGACAGGTGTTTTCGGAACTTCAGCCGCCCTGACCGTGAATAGATGTGGCGCGCTCCAGTTGGACTCCAATCCACTGTGCAGCTGTTTTACCTCGAGGCTGGTCAGACCGGGCACCAACGATGTAGCGACCACAAACTGCAGAATTCCGTCGGCGTCCGCATGCGCCTCATGAAGTGTTTCAGCTTCTTCCAGGCGCACGGTAATCAATGCATCGGGGTGGCCGGTGACCTTGATGGTCGGACGTGAAGAGGTGATCGTACCGGTCACCGGCAGGTTGAACCGAGGCGCATCCGGTTGATCCTCCAAGACCACAAAAAACCTGCACTCATCACTCGGATCTGAGTCGATACCGCTGACCGTCTGCACCACCTTGACCGTATTATCGCCGGCAGCCCAATCAGCTTTCGGTGTGAAGGTGCGAGCAGTCCCGTCGCCGGAGAAACCGCCCTCCACCGGTTGGTTTTTTTCGTCGAGCATCTGCAGGGTGACGGTACCGGACCAGACGCCGCTGATTGTCAGCGCTTCTCTTGCAGCAGCCGGGACAGGCGGCGGCGCGATACTCGGTGCAGTGGGTTTCGCTGTAACACTGACCCATGCGCTTGCATCGGAGTCCACACCGTCCACCGTCTGCACGACCTTGACCTTTGTGATGCCCGGCGCCCAGTCAGCCTTCGGTGTGAAAATACGGGTCGTCGCGGTGCCTGAGAAACCGCCCTCCACCGGTTGGTTTTTTTCGTCGAGCATCCGCAGGGTGACGGTACCGGACGCTATGCCGCTGACTTTCAGCGCCTCTCTGGGCGCAGAGGGGATTGGCGGCGGCTCGATGACCGGTTGGAACGGTTTGATGAAAAACTCAACAACCGCAGTCGCATCGGAGGTTTGCCCATTCAGCGACTGCAACGCTTTGAGATTTTTTCGGCCAGGTGCCCAGGTATACTCGAATTGCCATACGTTGCCGCTGTAAGTCATTGTGCCGTTCAGCACGTTTCCGGCAGCGTCTTGCACTGTTACGGTCGCCTCACCGACACGGCTTCCTTCCACCATGACATTGGCGAGGTGAGTAGTATCCGGCAGAGGCTTTGTAATCATCGGTTTGGGGGGGTTGAGGATAAAATCCTTGTCCATCGCCCAGTCCGAGTAGTACCCGCCCACCTGCTGTTTTGCAGTAATCGTGTACTTACCGACCGGCAAAGCTGTGTTGTGGGTTATCGCCCAGTCACCATGGGCCATGAGCGTTTTACCTGTTAGATAACCTCCATTCGAGATCCAGATCTCAAGCGTTGCACCGACGTACCCACCGGTACCCACAATAGTGGTTTTCATATCGGCTGAGACGTCGACGGAAGTGATGCTCGGTTTGGGGGGCTTGACGATAAAATCCTTGTCCATCGCCCACTCCGAGTAGTACCCGCCCACCTGCTGTTTTGCAGTAATCGTGTACTTACCGACCGGCAAAGCTGTGTTGTGGGTTATCGCCCAGTCACCATGGGCCATGAGCGTTTTACCTGTTAGATAAGCTCCATTCGAGATCCAGATCTCAAGCGTTGCACCGACGTACCCACCGGTACCCACAATGGTGGCTTTCATATCGGCTGATACGTCGACGGAAGTGATGATCGGTTGGGGCGGCTTTACAATAAAATCTTTAACGATCGCCCAATCCGAGTAGTACCCGCCCACCTGCTGTCTCGCAGTGATGGTGTACTCACCGGGGTGCATGGCGATGTTGTGGGCTAGCGCCCAGTCACCATTGGCGATGAGCGTTTTACCTGTTAGATAAGCTCCATTCGAGATCCAGATCTCAAGGGTTGCACCGGCAAACCCGCCTGACCCGCTGAAAGTCGGCTTTCCATCGTTTGAGACTTCAACGGAAGCGATGACTGGCTCGAACAAGACAGTAAAACTTACGGGGTTCGCCCAATCGGAGATATAACCTCTCAAGGTTTGTTGCGCGGTCATCCGGAAAGGATTGGCCATCCACAAAGGCTCTGTCAGCGTAGTCGTCCAGTAACCGTTATTGGGAACTTTCTCCACTGTAGCGAAAACTATGTCGCCAACATCTTGTTGATAGAGCTTGACCGTCGCGCCAGGAGCGCCCGTTCCCGTTAATGTCGGTCTGGGTGTCTTTACCAATTGCGGATTGTCAATCGTCGGCGCTACAAGGGAAAAGGGGATTTCAACTCTAACGGAAGCCGAGGAATCGCCAATTCCAGGCTGATCAAATATATATTTGAAAAACACAAATGCCGTGTTTCGATTACCGCCAACTGACCCCCCCCCTTTCTGCAGATCATGCCACTGCCCATCTTGTATGGCGTCATCATTGGTGAGTTCCCTCACGCCCCAGGCCTCTGCCGAGCCGAAATCAATAAAAACATTCCCCTTGGTTCGCCCATTATTACCCGCTCGGTATCGCTTCGCAGAACAAAAAAAGGTGGAGCCGCTAGGACTAAAGGAGTATTCAACATCCAGCGAGGCCGACCACGGCCCCGGACCTGAGTAACGCACTTGCAACACCGCCCTGGCAAATACGCCTTCCTCTCTCTGTTCAAGTTCAACGATCTGAAAATCTTCTGCTGAAACCTCAATGAAGCATTCTTTCTCGACGTTGTGGGTCCCATCATCCGACATCTCAGTGACACTGTTTTTCATCACACAATCATATTTATTCATTTCTTTTTCTCGACACTTTGTGAGTTCCAAACAACTGATGCGCTTGCATCGCTCAACCACCCAGATATAAAAAATACTCACGACGGAGTTGCAGATCACGTTTGCCCATCGCAATTCGGAGCTGATCCAAAAGAAAAATCTTTACTGAAAGTCAAAAGCTTTTTTGAAAAATATGCCTGCACGAAATATCGGCAACTTGCCCCTTGATTCGAACTAAAAAAACACTAAATCCTGCGACAGCTCCCGACAACTGTCATTTCTGACAGTCAGCTAGATTAATAAGACGTTACCCAAGGAAACTTCCAGTCTTCTCGACATAAGTCCTCTCGAGAAAAACCAACATCCGAGCATAAAAAAAATAAAATCAGATCAATTAGTTCTAAAAAACCACCTCCCACCTGTCAGGTCTGACAGGTTACGCCGCGCCCGAATATCGCTAGTTTGATCCTGCCGGGCATTGCCTTCATCGATGCCCCCTTTTTCCGGCTGGAGAACTTCCGTCATGGTCGATGACAACCACTCGCTGATGAACGCGCTTATCAAAACCGATCAAGTGTTAAAAAAACGGCGGGGAGACTTTTCGACGGCCATGCAAAAGATGGGCTTGAGCTCCGTCTTCGATATCGTCCGTCTGCCCAAGTCAGCATTCGCGCGACAGCTCGCCAGATTCAGTGACGCCAACGCTGAACTGGCCTACGACAATGCCATGGGTTACGCGGCGCTGATTGCGCGTTTGTACAGGGAACACAAGACCTCCTCCGGTGGTTTCCAGGCACTTGGCCAACGCAGCGGCGTGCGCGCACTCGTTCCTGCCGGGCCCTCCTTTCCCAATCTGTTCGAGGAAAACTGGGACGAGTTCTGCAAGGTCGGCGCCATAGCCGCCATCGATTCACCCGTGGCCTACCTCAGTGCGCTCAGGGTGTTTATTCAGCAACTGGAAGCCACCGGGAGCGCCGACATTGCCCCGCAACGCGTCTTGATCGACAAGCGCCGCCCGGACCTCAAAAGCCTGCTGATCACCCAGGAAAGCACTTTCACTCCCCGACCAATGCTGGAAATCGTCAACGACGTATTGGGCAGTAATCTGCGCAACTATCTGGAAAATATCCCGGCAGATAGAAACAAGCCCACTCACCAAGTGTTGACGGAACGGCGCTACCCTTTCCAATTGCCGTACAACTTCTATCACCATCAATGCCAACTGGGCCTGGCAGACAAAAAACCGCGACTGGGCGAGCTGAACTACCGCGCCAGCCTGCTGCTGCCAATCGAACAGAAAGCAACCAACCGTTACGGCGTCGTGCAGCAACCCACGCTGCAGGCACAACGGCTATTGTCCGGGCTGAGCCCACAGCAACAGGCGTTGCTGATCGAACCTTCGGTATTCAGCAATTTTTATCTGAACCGTAATGACTTGATTAATGGCTGGAGGAGCGCCGGGAACACTTTTCTTCACCCACACTCACTGTTGAGCGAATGTTTTCTATTGCCTGAGGGGCAGGAAGGTATCGGCGTCGCGGTTCCCCAGGCGAATGCACCTGTCACCGGGGCGACAGGGACCAATAAAGTATCGGTGACGTTTACCGAGCACGGTACCCCCACCCACAATGCGAGCGTGGAGCTGTCACTGGCCTCTGCCACACCTGGAAACATTACGGGCCGGTGGTTACTGAACAGTAAACATAACGCTGGCGCACGGATCATCACCTCCTTCATTCAGGCCAGCGGCGCACTCCCCGACCCCACGAATACCGGTCTCACCGCTCACTTCAATCTGCTTGTTTGCGACGGCGCTGCCCCTGCGAAGAGCCTCGCTCGCCAGCGCGTCACCGTTACCCTTGATGATTCATACAACCTCACCGCAGCGGAACAAGCGTTTTTCAAACAATCCTACGGAGTCGTCGTTACGGACAATTCGCCGTTGTGGCAGATAACCCGACTCACCGACTTCATGCAGCACACAGGCCTCAATGCTGAACAGGTCGAAATGCTCCTGTGTCGCCGCACGCATGCGGTGCGATTGTCCGCCAACTGCCCCAGCTCCAACCCGCAACATGCCGGCGTGCCGATCGCCGACGATGCAATGGTATTGCCGTTTCCCCACCCGAATCACTACGGTGCCTGCTACATCAATGGCACCGGAACGGGCGGCGATCTGTACGACGGCCAGCACCCACCCAGCCCCGAATCAATCATCCGCGATCAGTTCGATAACGCCATGGACCTGGAGCAAGGGACGCCGGGCAGTACGAAGCAGTGGCACCTGACCAAAACGTCACTCGATCGTCTCGACCGCCTGCAGCGGATGGTCCGATTGCAACGCTGGTGCCAGATTCCCTTTGCCCAACTGGACACCCTCATCCTGAGCGCCATGCGCGCCGAAGGCGAAAGCAATCTCGGGATGGAGCTCAATGAAAATACCCTGCGCGCATTGGGGGTTTATCGCCACCTGAACCAGCGCTACGGGATTGCGCCAGAGGAATTCGCGGCACTGATGCACAATCTCACACCCTATGCCAGTGGCAAGGATGAGCTGCCGTTGTTCGATCAGGTGTTCAACCGCGTGCAATTATTCGACACGCCGCTGATCCTCGACCAAACGGCAATCAGCTTGACCGCCACTGATGCCGCCACGCAGAAAACCCTGTTGCAATGGTGTGCCGGCCTTGGGCTGCAACCGACCGAAGACTCGCTGCTGTTGATTGCCAAACGGACCCAAACTCACGTAGGTGCACTCAAGCGCGACCTGGCCACCGTCTCGTCGCTCTACCGTCAGGCGCGGATTGCCCGACTTTTCAATTACACAGTCGATGAGCTGCTGACGCTGGCGTTACTGCTCGGCGGCCACAACTACCAAAGTCTACTGGCCAGCGGCCGTCTGAGCCCGGTGGCAGACAAGCCGACGCCGGACATCCTCGATGTGCTGATGCAGCTGGACTGGGCCGTCGAGTGGCTCAAGGACAGTCAACAGACGGTTGCCCAATTGCAACAACGGCTGGGGCCATACATTCCTGTGCTGGCAGAGGCGCCGGATGGCGGCCCGCAAGTTACAGCAGCCGCAGCCGCGCCGCCCTCCGATGACCTACTCAATCGTCTGGCCATTTTGCATGACGACACGATTAGAAACTGTGTGACGGCGCAGGAGGTCGCGTTACTGGGGTTGCCGTTGTACGACGATCTCCCTGCCTCTGCGGGAGCACTCGAGTGGTTTGCCTTGTTGATCGGACACAAGCTGCTTAATGCGTCAGGCCTGTTAATGGAACTTGATCGTCCACTGAGTCCGGCTGATGAACCGACCACTTGGCCGGTGGCTGAAATTGACAAACTGGTCGACCCGCTACGGCTGAAAGAACCGGTCAAAGTCATCTGTAAAGCGAAGCTGGTCGAACTCTTGCTCAAGGCGCAGGTGCGACAAACACAACTGCTCGAAAGTTTGTTCCAGGACACCGCCAAACTTGCGCCGGAGCGCTGTGTAGCGGTCCTCTCCTGGGCCAACACCTCGGTCTACAGCCTGCTGATCGACGCGCTGAAGCAGCCGCCCGCCAGCGATCTGATCGAGCAGTTTCTGAACGTATCCTGCCATGCCGAAATTGCCGTCCACCTGCGCTTGAGCGACAGCGCATTACGCCTGTTTCTGGTCAATCGAGAATGGCTGAGCGGTGACGAATACGAGATTACCAATAGCCAGCCCTCGCTCTCGGATCTGTACCTGTTCGAACGTTTCAGTCACTGGTTCCACAACCAGAGCCAATCGGAAGACAGCGTGTTGAGCTACTTCAGCATGGCCAATCCCGCCCCGGCCAAACTGAAAAACAAGGCGTTGCGCGACACAGTCAACGACGCAGCCAACGGGGCCTTGGCACGGTTGCTGGGATGGTCGGCAACGGAGGTCACCGCCCTGACCGACACCCTCCCTGCCAAACGTGCCACCTCCATGGTGCACGTGGACTGGGTTCGCCGTTGCCAAGCCAGTTGCGTGGCCAGCGGACTCTCCGCCAAAGCGCTATTGCAGGCCACCCAATTGCATGCCGCAAGTTCGCTGGACAACTGGAAAGCCGTCGGGGAAGCGGTCATGGCCGCCAGCCATGCCGCTGATTCAACACTGGCCAATGGTTAAGGAACGATCATGACAACTGCCTTCGACGCCCCACTGAATGAGTCATTGCGTGATGCGATGCTCGCGCTATATCTGCACGAAGCCGTGCCCAACGATCCGGACCTGATCGAGCTCGGCCTTGCCGGGCAGATCAAGACCGCCAATGACCTTTATGAGTACTGGTTGCTGGATGTGCTGGTCAGCCAGAATGTACCCACCAGCCCCGTGGCGTGTGCCATTGCCAGCCACCAGCAACTGATCAACGGCATCATGTTGAACATGGAGCCCGGTTACAGCGATCACAGCCTCACTGCCGGTCAGATGAAGACCTGGCGCGACGGCCTGAATCGTTACCCGATCTGGGCCGCTACCCAGCAACTGCACTACTTTCCGGACATTTATCTCGATCCGACCCTGCGGCTGACCAAGACCGACAGTTTCGAGCAACTGGAGAGCGACCTCAACCAGGCACAGATTCAGCCCGATACCGTGCAGGCTGCGGTGCTCGCTTATCTGGGGCGCTTCGAAGAAATCGCCAACCTCAAAGTCTGCAACGGTTATATCGACGGCGAAGACTTTGCCAACAGCACTTATTACTTCATCGGCAAATCCCCTGCCGAAAACACCTACTACTGGCGCGCCCTGGACATGCGTCAGCGCCCGGCGAAAGCGCCCGCAGCAACCCCAGGCGTCAACTCGATAAAATACGACAAGCCCCTGCCCAATGCCTGGACCGACTGGCAACGCGCCAATGTGCCGATCTCGGAAAAAGCCATCGAGCACACGATCCGGCCGTGCTGGTTCAATAATCGCTTGTTCGTGATCTGGGCCGAACTGGAACTTCAGGATCAGACTGCGATGGCCCCCGAGACCATCGAGGGCAAAGCCGCAAACACTGTCAACATTTACCCGCGCTTGCGCCTGTACGCCAGTTACCAGAAATACGATGACAGCTGGAGTACGCCTCGGGTCTACATCGAAAGCTACTGTAAAACGCTCGACAGCACGAAAACGCCGGATCAGCTGTTGCGAGAAACACAGACCATCGCTGTCTATGATCACTCAACCTCCCCCGAGTCGATGTTTATTGCGCTGTACTCTAACTATGTTCCGGACAAAGCGGACGATAGCGGCAATAAAGACAGTTACGATTTCTTAAGAACCCTGCGTATCGACAAGAACTTCAAAGTATCGGAACTCTTTCCACTTTCCGGCGCTGTCATTCAGGCAGTCAAAAAGCAGAAAGTACAGAATACTGCCGAAGACGGCGACGGCATGGCACATGTGCAATCAATCGGCCGGTTATTTGCCAAGCTTAACGCGGGTTGCTTCCAGTACTGGTTGCCCACCGGCACACCGCAGTTCGGTAGTGTAGAAATACCCAACACTTATCCAGAAACCCCACTGTCACTGTGGAACTTCGACAACTTACAGTCAAATATCAAGGACAGCAGAAAAGACCAGGAACTGGTCTACGACCGCGACCATGCCAATATCAAATTGATCGTTAAACAAGAGAGAGAATTTCCAGCGACGCTGCGCACAGAAATCGTTTTCGTTATAAAAAACGATCCCATTATAAATTTGACATTGGTTTACCTGGAGGGCGATCTCGGGGGCAGTTACGTTACGTTGTTGGAGGGCTCCACTATAAAGGCCAGCAACACCGCTTTGCTTGATGTGGAAAATGGGACATTCGCGATTACGGTGAAATCCAATAGCCACAGCCTGATTGCCAACCCGGGTGACGGCACTAAGTTTTCTGTAGAGCGCACCGCCAAGGGCGAAAGTTCATCATTGGAAGGCAAGGCTCTTCTGATCCAGAGTCTTGAACATCTATATTTGCGAAAGCATACAGTTGAGCTGAAGCGGATATCACCCGGCGCTGCAGCCATAAAATTTGATGGCTATGACTACTACCGAGGCCGAGTGGGTTATCAACAAGTGGTCATGCACCCACGAGACGTCATAAGCGAAGCATTGCCAGAAACGTGGGAGGACGTGCAAGCGATCTACAGCTCTTCGATTGTTAATAGTCTGTCGAAGGACTCGACACTTCAGGTGACTTTTTCGATTGACCAAAACACATTCCGGCCAGATGGCTGGGAAGTCGTTGCCTGGCCTGATGAACCAAAGGACGTCACGATTCCATTGATCTATGGCGTATTGGTTTACCACTCAACCTTGGCCACCTGGAGTTTAAAGGGGGGGGCTCTTAAAGCGCTGAGGCTGACCTGGGGGCAACTCCTGATTACAACACACCGGACCGCTCCACAAATCAACACCGAATTCGACAGTCAATCGCTCGGCACCGCCCAATTTATCGATTTCTCCGGCTCTGATATTGAGCAGACCGATAGTATTGATAAGAAGAGGAACGCCCCGCGTGCCCCCATTCGCATGAATACAGTGTTTGCCAGAACATTGATCAATCTTGCCGAGAACGGCATGGGACCGCTGCTAAGTTGGGAAACTCAGACGAGTCGGATAGAACCACCGTTTTCCAAGGATTTCGGCCCGGAGTCCATGGATTTCTCCGGCGCGTTTTATTTGTATTTCCTTGAGTTGTTCCTGTATTTGCCCTGGCTGGTAGCTCACCGTTTGAACGAAGAACAACAATACGACGAGGCCAGACACTGGCTGTCGTATGTCTTCGACCCTTCACGTCAAAGCAGCGATCCCGGTCATCCCGGTTACTGGCAAGCGGTGCCACTGGAAAACCCTGTCTGGCCCGGTCCGGCCGACCCCAGTCAGGCCATTCTGTACCCCGATGACCCGCACCAGATTGCTCTGAGTTTTCCGGTGCATTTTCAGAAGGCCCTGTACGGCCTGTATATCGATATCGAGAGTAATCAGGCGGACCAGGCCTATCGCGAACTGACTCCCGATGGGCTGGCAGACGCCAAGTTGCGTTACGTGCACATCATGGACTTGCTGGGGCCTCGCGCGGATGTCCGCCAGGTTGACGATTGGACGCCCATCCAGCTCGATGCATTGAGTTCGACCGCGAATGCCGCACTGCGTGAGTTCGAAGCACGACTGGTCAGCACTCAACACGAACAGCGCGAACAGCCGCCGCTGCGCATCGGCAAAGCGCCGGACTCGGAGGTCGCACCGTTGCTGTGCCTGCGGCCTTACAGCGCTGACTCATCGCTTTCGACTGTCGACAATCAGTACCTGCGCCGCCCCTTCAACCCCGAACTGATCCAGCGCTGGGAACGGACCGAAAGCCGGCTGTACAACTTGCGGCATCATCTGGACATGGCGGGCAATCCACTGAACCTGCCCTTGTTCGCCGCACCACTGGACCCGCGTGCCCTGCTCGCCGCTTGGGGGCAGGGATTGTCGGGGGCGGCCCTCAGCCGCCTGTTGAGCCCGCAGATTGCACATTACCGTTTCACCTTCATGTTCGCGCTGGCGCAGAACGCGGTCGACAGCGTGATCCAGTTCGGCGCGACGCTGTTGTCGTTGATCGAACGCAAAGAACAGGCGCAATACCTTGAGCTGCAACAGCAACAGGCGTGGAATCTGGCGAAGGTGGCAGTTGATATACAGATTCAGGCCACGAAAATTGATGAAAAAAACCAGGCGGCTCTGCAAGCCAGCCAGGCAATCATCGAGGCACGCGTCAGCTATTACGAGAAATTGTTGAACGAAGGTGTGAGCGCCCTGGAAATTGAGGCTGGAGGGAATAACTTCCTGGGCGGCGCGATTCAAGCCGCGGCGTACGCGGTTGAGACATATGCCGAGTCGGCAAAAGGCGCTCCTAACATTATCGGCTTTGCGGTAGGTGGCCAGCGTATCGAAGCGCCAGCTGCCAGTGTCGTGTCCATGCTGAAGGGAGCGTCGTCAGTGTTGTCCACCCGCGGCCAGCTCATGGACCGTATCGAACAATACCGCCGCCGCGCTCAGGAATGGACCCAGGCCCACGAGCAGGCAAAACTTGAAGCCGAACAAATCCAGGCGCAACTCGCCGTTTACGAAGAACAACACAAAGCCACTCGACTGCAACTGCGCCAGGCACAAACCGCACTCAACCAGGCCCGGGCCAGCCACGACTTCCTGCTCAGCAGCAACCGCTTCAGCCGCTCCCAGACCTACGACTGGCTCAACAGCAAATTCGCCGGCTTCTACCACAGCGCCTCAGCACCGCTCAATCGCTGTGCCAGGCGGCTGAAGCCTGCTGGCAGTACGAGATGGGCGACTTCACTCAGACCTTCATTCGCCCCGGCGCATGGAACGCCACCTACCGTGGCCTTGGCGCCGGTGAAGAGCTGAAGATGAACCTGCAGCGGATGCACGCCGAGTATTTGAAAAACAACAAGCGCGAGCTGGAGATCCGCAAAACCGTCTCGCTCAAGGACCTGAAGGACAAGGATAAAGACTCCAACATCAACCGAAGCTGGGACGTCATCAAGGAAGGATTGCAGACCACCGGCACCTGCGAATTCGAACTGACGCAACAGATGTTCGACGATGACTACAAAGATCAAAAACACTACCTGCGCCGGATCAAGACCATCACCGTGACCCTGCCCGTCAGCCTCGGCCCCTACCAGGACATCTGCGCCGTGCTGACGCAGAGCTACAGCAAGGTTGAAATGGCCGCCACCGTCGGCACCGCCAAAGAGAATCTGCGCGCCAGCCAACAGATCGCCCTCTCCCACGGCACCGACGACAATGGCCAGTTCCAGCTCAACTTCCAGGATGAACGCTACCTGCCATTCGAATACACCGGGGCGATTTCACGCTGGAGCCTGACCTTCCCCAACCACGAAGCCCAGGCGGCGATGCTCAAATCCCTCAACGACGTCATCGTCCATGTGAGCTACACGGCCAGACGCGAGGGAGGTTCACTATGAACGAGCAGTCGCAACAATCGACGATGCCAATCAACACCCCGGCCCTGCCGAAAATGGGCGGTGCCATTCAAAGCATCGGCAAGGGCTGGGGCGGCGTTGGCACCAAAGGCTCCGCGTCGCTGGATCTGCCCCTGCCGATTTCTCCCGGTCGCGGCTTTGCCCCTGCACAAGGGGTGAGTTACAGCAGCGACACCGGCAACAGCGCATTCGGGATCGGCTGGCGGACGACAGACAATGCCATCACCGTGCGCACCACCAAAGGCGTACCGACTTACGACGGCACTGATCAGGTGGTGGGACCCGGCGGCGATGTCTGGATGCCCGAACGCAACGACAGTGACGGTGAACTGATCTTTCGCACGGCCAGCACCTACAACGGCGAGCCACTGGCGCGTAGCTACAGGGTGGTACGCCACTGGCCGCGAATCGAAGGTGAATTCGCCCTGATCGAGCATTGGTCGACTGACGCTGACCGTGCAGGTTTCTGGCTGATCCACGGCGCGGAAGGCTCTCTGCATGTGTACGGCACCACGCCGGAATCACGTCGGGTCGACCCGCTGCATCCGCAACACGTCGGCGTCTGGCTGCTCGACGAAAGCCTCAACACGCGCGGTGAGCACATTGTTTACCAATACAAGGCCGAAACGGACCTGCCCGCAGCGCCGCAGTGGCACGACTACCGTGCCCAGCGCTATCTCAAACGCATTTGCTACGGCAACGCCAAGGCCTGCCCGCACTTGTTCGCGTGGGAGACCGACAGCTGGAAAAAAGAGCAATGGCACTTTCATCTGATTTTTGACTATGGCGAACGCAGTAGCGATCTGGAACAGCTACCGACATTCGCCGAACAACAGCCATGGGCCGAACGCGATGACCCGTTCTGGATCTACGCCTATGGTTTCGCGCTGGGCACCCGACGCCTGTGTCGACAAGTGCTGATGTTTCATCACTTCCCCCTGGAGTTGGGGGAAACGCCAGTCCTGGTGCAACGCCTGTTGCTGCAACACCGGCAAAGTCCGCTGGGATACAACCACCTGACGGCAGCCCATCTGCAGGCTTACGATGCCCTGGGGCAAATCGAAAGTCGCCCGCCGATGGAGTTCAGCTACAACGCGTTCGAACTGGACCCGACGCATCAAGGCTGGACGGCCTTCCCGGACATGCCCGGGCTCAATGACGGCCAGCGCTATCAAATGGTCGACTTGTACGGCGAAGGCATGCCCGGCGTGTTGTCTCGTTACGACCAGGCCTGGTATTACCGCGAGCCGTTACGCGACGGCGAAACCGGTGGCGACGCCGTGTGCTACAGCGACTGGAAACGCCTGGAGCACATTCCGGTAGCCGACAGCAACAAACCGGTTCACCAGTCGCTTACCGACCTGACCGGTGACGGCAAGCTGGACTGGGTGTTCGCCATGCCGGGGATGCGCGGTTTTTTCACCCTCGACCCGGATCGCAACTGGTCCGGCTTCGTCCCCTTCGATGCGTTCCCCAATGAGTTTCTCCACCCGCAGGCGCAACTGACCGATCTGGTGGGTGGCGGCCTGAGCGATCTGGCACTGATCGGCACCCGCAGCGTGCGCCTGTACGCCAACCGTCGTGCCGCCGGGTTTGCCGACGGCATCGACGTACCGCATCTGGAAAAAAACGCCGAAGGTGATGACGACGAACTGCCGACCCTGAGCCATACCCAGACCGAACTGGTGGCGTTCGCGGACGTGCTCGGCAGCGGCCAGCAGCAATGGGTGCGCATCCGTCACAATGAAGTCAAATGCTGGCCTCACCTGGGCCGCGGGCGCTTTGGCAGGGGCTTTGTCCTGTGCACCTTGCCGTTCGCTGAAAGCGAATTCAATGCCGCCCGGGTGTTGCTCACAGACCTCGACGGCTCGGGAGCCGCCGACCTGATTTACCTGGAGCCTGATTGCCTGCGGGTGTTCATGAACCGCTGCGGCACCGTTTACGCGCAGACCGACGTCAAGCTGCCCTGGCCTGAAGGCGTGCGATACGACCGCCTCTGTCAGGTCAGCAGCGCCGACCTGCAAGGACTGGGTTGCGCCAGCCTGATCATCAGCGTGCCGCACATGAAAGCACGCCACTGGCGCTACGATTTCGTCAAGGCCAAGCCTTACTTGCTCAACCGTACCAGCAACAATATGGGCGCCAGTACGGGTGTGACCTATCGAAGCTCGGCACAGGAATGGCTGGATGAAAAACAGGAGCAGCACGCCCAGGGCATCGACAATCCTGTTTCCCGCCTGCCGTTTGCCCTGCACCTGGTCAGCCAGCAAACGCAGCTCGATGAAATCACCGGCAACCGACTGACCCAGCGCTTCACCTACCGTGGTGGCTATTACGACCGTTTCGAGCGTGAGTTCCAGGGTTTTCGCCTGCTCAAACAGACGGACACCGAAGCCACGGCGGCCGAGCGCGCAAGCGTCGGTTTCAGCGCGCCGATCCGCAGCATGACCTGGTTCCATACGGGCGACGCCATTGACCCTTCCCGGGACGGTTATTACGGCGGCGATTCATCAGCGGTCGACCTCAAACCCACGCTGCTGCACAACTACCACTTCAACGATCGCGCCGCACAGCCCTTGACGATGGCTGACGAAGACAGCACCCGCGAAATCGCCCGCGCGCTGAGTGGCAGAATGCTGCGCTCGGAAATCTACGCCGCCGATGACGACCCGACCGTTGCCGTTCCCTACACCGTTCAAGAAAACCGCGCACTGGTGCGGGTGCTACGTCCCAAAGGCCAGCACCAGCCCTATGCGGTACTTCAGCCTGTGGATCTGGAGTCGATCAGCTACCAGTATGAGCCAGCCATTGCCGACGACCCGTTATGCCAGCACCACATCAACCTTGAGTGGGACGAATACGGTGCCTGCGTGCATGCATTCGACATTCATTACGCACGTCGCAAAACCGTCACCGATCCGCCGCCGTTCAGTGATGAGTATCAGCAGAACTGGTGGAAAGATGCCCACGATGACGCACAGCAGCAGTGGTACCTGACGCAAACCAAATCACAGTCTATTCACCTCCCGGATCCAGAGGCATGGCGCCTGGGCCTGCCCTGGCAAAATCGCGGCAATGCCCTGGTGCTGGAAAAAGCCGCGCTGACCCCGGCCATGATTGACCATGACCAGGTCTTGGCGCTGAGCCAGGATGAGGGCGAATGGGCCAGACAATCGGTGCTGTCGGGTTTGTCCCGGCAGTACTACATGGCCCCTGAAAGCGGGGAGCCCCTTGAGCCGGGCCAGGCAACCTTCGAAGGCTTGCCCGCCCATATCGAAACAGCGGAGCTGGACGCTACGGCCCTGAGCGCTTACGACAAACTCAAGGACGATCAGGGCAACATGCCCTTCAACCTGAAGGAGAAACTCGAATCGCCTGAAGTCGGCTACCACATCATGCCGCTGTTCCTGCCCGAGGTGACGCAAGCACCGCCTGCAGACCCGGACGACGCCAAAAACTACCTGTGGTCAGTGCATCGAGGCTTCCCCACCTACCATCCTCTGAACAATTTCTACGCCATGCAGAAGTACCGTGAGACCCGAAGCCACGGTGAAACCCTGATCACCTACGACGCCAACGGTTTTTTGGTCACCGCCGTGACCTTGCCGGACGGTTGTACCACCCGCGCCCTCGACATTGATTACCGAACCCTACTGCCCGCCGTGATCGAGGATGCCAATCGCAATATTCAGGAGGCCCGGTACAACGCGTTCGGCGAACCGCTGGTCACCAGCTTTCACGGTACTGAACTGGGCGAACCGGCAGGCTTCGATTCGCTGCAAACCTACGTCCCGCCGCAGGACCGCGACCCGGCCATCGCCATCGCCGATCCGAAAACGGCAATCGGCAATTTCGCCTGCGCCGGGTTCTGGGACACCTTCAGCTGGATGGGGCGCATCTCGCGTACCTCGCCTCCCCCTGCCGAATGGCTGGCATGGGCCACAGCCGAAGGTTTCATTCTCCCCAGCGGGCACCTTTGCCAACGCGCCAGGCAGCATGTGGCCGGTCTGCAAAACCCCGCGCCGAACGAAACTTTACTCCTGCAGCAAATCGACGCGGCACAACGCGAACCGGTGCATTCCGTTGTTTTACTGGCCGACCGTTATCCCGGTGATCCCGAGATGCAGGTGCGAGTCAGCATTGCCTGCCTGGACGGTTTTGGTCGCACGCTGCAAACCAAACAGGAAGTCGAGCCGGGCAAGGCCTGGCGGGTAGATGAACACGGTGAGTTGATCCTCGACCCTGAGGGCAAACCGCAAGAGGCCGAAGTACCGCGCCGCTGGCGGGTCAGCGAACCCGTGGAGTACAACAACAAAGGCGAAAAAGTGCGGATCTATCGGCCCTACTTCGCCGATCAACCGCGCTACGTCAACGACCGCTCGATGCGTCGGCATGCCTTTTTCGATCAGCAGTTTTACGACGCGGCGGGCCGGCCGACTGAAACGGTGCTGGCCAAGAAAATGCTCCAGGGCAACCCGCCGGAACCGAAGCCGTTGCGCCGGCAGATCTGGTACTGGATCTGGTGCAACGTGACGTTTGATGAAAACGACCTGTTTGAACCGCCCCCGGAACAGCGGCCAAGAAATTGGTGGACATGAATCCGCACATCCATGTCCATACGCCACAACTGACCGCCATCGACAGCCGTGGTTTGCCGGTACGCCAAATAGACTATTGGCGAGTGGATGAACGGCAGCCCGAGGCGCGCATCACGGCTCAGCAGCATGCGGTTGCCGGACGCTGGGTGGCGCAGCGCGACCCCCGTTTGTTCATCGACGTTGCTGCACCCGCCAACCTCATCACCCGCTACTCTTTGTCGGGCCAGGTGCTGAGCAACGTCAGTGTCGATGCAGGGTGGCGCGTCAGTTTGTTGGGCGAAGCGAACCAGCCTTTGCACAGTTGGGATGGACGGGGCAGCCAACACACCACCGAGTACGACCAACAACTAAGACCACAGGCCTTGTTCGAACAGGCCCGCGATGGTCGGGCGCTGTGCGCGCAGCGTTATGCCTATGGCGGCAGCGATCCGCTCTTCGCCGCACATAACCAATGCGGGCAACTGATTCGCCACGATGACCCGGCGGGCACTCAGGTATTTAGCGAGTTCGGATTGAGCGGTGGGACGTTGGAGCAGACCCGGCATTTTCTGCGTGCATTGGACGGCCCCGACTGGCCCGCACTTGAAAGCGAGCGCGACGCGTTGCGCGAAACCGGCGCCGGCGCCACGAGCCGTTCGGTTTTCAATGCCCTGAGCGAAACCATTGAGCAGAGCGACGCCAAAGGTCACCGTCAGTTCTTCGCGCAAAACCTCGGCGGTCAATTACGTGAGGTGCGCCTGCAACTGGCGAACGACACCGTGCCGCGATCCCTGGTCAGCGCCATCCAGTACAACGCCCACGGCCAGACCGAACAGGAAACCGCCGGCAACGGCGTCATCACCGCGCTGGACTTCGCCCCCGAAGACGGCCGCCTGACCCGCCTGCAAGCCCGACGCGGCAACGACGTCCTGCAAGACTTGCGCTATGCCTATGACGCGGTGGGCAATGTGCTCAGCATTGAAGACGCCGCGCTGCCGATCCGTTACTTCGCCAACCAGCGCATCGAGCCGATCAACCGCTATGGGTATGACAGCCTTTATCAACTGATCAGGGCAACCGGATGGGAGGCTGGCGGTGCCAGTCAAGGTCCAATGTTTTCACCGTTTGACGATCCCGCCGCGATCGCGCAATACACCCAGACCTACCGCTATGACCGCGGCGGCAACCTGCTGGAGCTGACCCACAACGGCGCGCAACAGCACGGCCATCGCCTGCTCGCCGCCGCCCAAAGCAACCGCTGTCTGCCCGTGTTGAATGGCGTGGCGCCGGACGAAGACGATTTTCGCAACGGCTTCGATGCCAACGGCAATCTGCTCGCCCTGCAACCGGGGCAGTCTTTGCATTGGGATCTGCGCAACCAGTTGCGCGAAGTTCAACCGGTCGAACGTGACGGCGCGACTGACGACAACGAGCGCTACGTTTACGGCGCCGACGGCATGCGCCTGCGCAAAGTCCGGCAGACGCAAACCAACGCCCGGACGCTGATCGCGCAAGGGCGTTATCTGCCCAATCTGCAAATTCGCACCCACAGCGGCACGGGCGAAACGTTGCAGGTCATCAGTGTTCAGGCCGCACGCAGCAGCGTGCAGGTGTTGCACTGGGAATCCGAACCGCCCAAAGGCCTCGACAATGATCAACCGCGTTACAGCCTCAAAGACCATTTGGGGTCCTGCACGCTGGAACTCGACAGCGCCGGTCAAGTAATCAGTCATGAGCGTTATCACCCATTTGGCACCACCGCGTGGTTTGCCGGGCGTGGAGAAATCGAGGCGAGTTATAAAACCCTGCGCTATTCGGGTAAAGAGCGCGATGCGACGGGGCTTTATTACTATGGGTTCAGGTATTACGTGGCGTGGTTGCAGCGCTGGTTGAATCCGGATCCGGCGGATGATGTTGATGGGCTTAATCTGTACAAGTTCGTGAAGAACAATCCATCCAGCGGATACGACGTCCTAGGGTTGTTACATCAAGGGGCGAACGACGAGAACGAAGAAAAGGCCACAAAAGGAGAATATGACTACGCCGTAAAGTATCGAGGAAATACCGAAGCTTTAGCTGCCGGCGAAATTGAATTCTCCAAAACCAATGATGCGGCTTGGAAATTAAGCGCAACATTAATCAAAGACACCATCAAGTATCTGGAATCAGCAAGTCCGGATGGACTTGATGCATTTTTGGGAGGCAGCCGTACCGCTAAACTGGATTCAGGACTGACAGTTGCTAAATCCATGCTGCGGAGCTACAAGGCCATTTACGCAGAAATACCCAGATACCAGAAGGGCGGGGATCTTCGCGATCAGATCGTGTATGTGGAAAGCAGAGCCGACGTATTACTTGAAGAAAACGCCTTTGTCATTCGAGAGGACACGTATCGACGCATTTTCGTAACGGAGCTATTCAGGTCAAACAACGTCATTGGCAGAGCCAGAATTCTGATTCACGAACTGTCTCATCTCGCTGCGGACACGGAAGATCCGTTCGGGTATCCCGAAAGTCATTTTCACTATGGCACTTCTGAGAGGAAAACTGCCTCACAACTCCAGGAGTTACCAATCCACATCTCTAAAATTCATACTGAGTTAAGGAAGCATAACCCTTCCCCTGGTGAGTCGGAGCACCATCTGGCATCGAATGCCGATACGCTGGCCCTGTTTTCGCTCTTGATGTTGAGAGATAAGGACATGGTCAAAGGCCTAGCACGGTCTGTGGATCCCCACATAGAGGGGGCTCGTAAATCGACATCAGGAAATAGATTAGTGAATTTTCTGGGTTCACTCATGCTTGGCAAAAATCGCTGGCCATCGCTGGCCAACCGACCCGCACACTGACTCCGGGCCTCTCTGCGCGCACCGCTGCAACCTGTGGGAGCCTGCTCGCCCCCAAAGAGCTTCCCGCACATGACGAAATTGTAATTCCCTCATCACCTTGGCGTTATCCGCAGCTTGCAACGATGTGACCCGGCGACCATGCCGGCGGGCCCTGCTCCGCCGAATAATAAAACCCACGCCGACGCACGTTCCCGTTCTGCCGAACCCTAGGAGTGTTTGATGGTTAACAATTCAAAAATATCGCTGGTCGCTTTAGCGGTAGTGGTCGGCTCAGGGCCGTCCGTGGTGTTTGCAGAAGACAAGCCCGAAGGCTTTGTCGAAGGCAGCAGCCTGATGGTGCTCAACCGCAACTTCTACTTCAATCGTGATCATCGCAACGGCCAGTCCAGCCCGACCGGCAACGGTTATTCCGAAGCCTGGGCGCACGCGGTGATCAGCAAGTTCGAATCCGGTTTCACTCAAGGCACCGTCGGGATCGGTGTCGATGCATTTGCGATGATCGGGCTGAAACTCGACACCGGAGACGGGCGCAACGGTGGGCGCAGTTCGTTTGATGTGTTGCCGGTCAACAGCGACGGCGAGGCGCGGGACGAATACACCAAGGTCGGCGGCGCCGCGAAAATTCGGGCGTTCGATACGGTGGTCAAGGTCGGTGATGTGTTCCCGGCCAACCCGGTGGTCGCGGCAGGTGATTCGCGTTTGCTGCCGGAAAGCTTTCGCGGGGTGACGGCGAGCAACACCAGCATCGAAGGTCTGTCGGTGCAGGGTGGTCGATTGCATGCAATGAGCCAACCGGTGTCGAGCGACATGCGCGAGAACTTCGCGACGTTCTACGCAGGCCCGGTCAACTCGCCGTGGATCGCTTACGGCGGTGGCGATTATGTGCTGAACAAAAACCTCAGTTTCAGTCTGTACTCCAGTCGTCTCAAGGATGCGTGGAATCAGTATTACGCCGGCACGGCCTGGACCTATCCACTGTCCGATGATCTGTCGCTGTTCGGTGGGCTGAACTATTACAAGGCCGTCGATGAAGGCAAACAACTGCTCGGCGAGTTCGACAACAACATCTGGAGTGGCCGCGTCGGCGTCAAACTTGGTGCCCACTCGGTCGCCCTCTCCCACCAGCGCAACAACGGCAATGACGACTTCGATTACCTGCGCCAGTCCGACTCGATCTTCCTCGACAACTCCATCCAGTACAGCGACTTCAACTCACCGAAAGAGCGTTCGTGGATGGTCCGTTATGACCTCGACATGAACAGCTATGGCGTACCCGGTTTGTCGTTCATGACCCGCTACGCGCGCGGCACTGATGCCGACTATTCCAACGCCAATGCGGTGTACATGCGCCGCGATGCCGAAGGCGATCCGCTGACCGACCAGAAGCGCTGGGAACGCGATATCGAAGTCAAATACGTGGTGCAAAGCGGTTCGATGAAAGACCTCTCGCTACGTCTGCGCCAGGCCACCACTCGCGCCACGGCGTTCGAGTCGGACCTGGATGAAGTTCGGGTGATTATCGAGTATCCGCTGGCCATTCTCTGACTGATTGGTCGATACCCATTCACCTTTAGAAGCTCCTTGCTCCTTTGGTAAGAGGTGAATCTTTTGGCGTCCTTCGGGGCGCCTTTTTTTGCGTTGGAAAAAGCCATCGTTGCCTTGACCGAACCGCAGGCCACCTGCCATCTTCGCCTGCGCGGACAAACAACAATAATGAGGGACCGATGAGTAGCGGTAAAAACCTGGAAATCGAGTACTTGCGCGGGGCTGCTGTCGGCCTGACCTTCTTCAGCCATGTCACCATGATGCTGCCGTTCCATGCCGATACGCTGCTGAGGATGTTCTCGATTTTCATGCCGTGGACCGGAGTGGACCTGTTCTTCTGCATTTCCGGTTTCGTGGTGAGCAAGGCTTATCTGGACTACTTCGACAAGCACCGCGCGCAGGGTCAGTTTGGTCTGGCCGCCGCGTGTTTCTGGTTACGGCGCGCCTACCGTTTATTGCCTACAGCCTGGCTGTGGATCCTCATACCGCTGTGTTTCTCTCTCGTTTTCAACCAGTCGAACGCTTTCGGTTCGTGGTTCGACAACCTGCGCAGCTTCACCGCTGTGGCGACCTTCAGCGCTAACCTGGCACATGGTTACGGCTCACTATTGGCTTCCAGCCCGCACTACTGGAGCCTGGCGCTTGAGGAGCAGTTCTACTTCGTCTTGCCGTTTTTTCTGTTGTTTATCACGGCGCCGCGCTGGCGGGTCATTGCCCTGTTCGCGCTGATTGCCTTGCAGTTCGGTCTGGACCGCAACCCGTTCGGCACTCCGGCCAGCACCATGCTCACCAACTTCCGCCTCGACGCCATGCTCTGGGGAATTCTCCTGTGCCTGTTCAGCCGTAGCCGCCTCTATCAGCAGATAGAACCGCTCGGATTGGCTCAGGGGCAATTAAAACCGCTGCTGTGCACGCTGTTTCTGCTCTACATGCTCGGCGCCGTGGCCATCCAACTGATTGCCCTGCCGATTGCCGTGGGCATGGTCGCGATCGTCGCGGTCGTGATTGTCTGGCTGGCGAGTTACCAGAAAGGCTACATCTATTGCCCGCTGTTCATGCGCGGTTTCATGCAGTGGCTCGGCTCACGGTCGTATGGCCTGTACGTGATCCACGTGTTTACCAATCACCTGAGCACCGAAATCTGGACGCGGGTGGCAGCGAGTCAGGGCGTGCCGCTGGATGGGCGTTTTACCCTTGAGTTGATCGTCACGTCGGTGGTTGTGCTGGTGATCTTGAGTGAACTCAATTACCGCTTTATCGAAACGCCGCTGCGTCTGCGCGGCGCAGAGATTGCCCGACGCAAACTGAACCATGAGTCCGCGTCAGTGCCGGCCGTTGTGGATGCGGCGCCGTTGCCAGCCAAATAGCGCTCAGGCAGAAACGCGGCCCCTGCACAGGGCCGCGCTCCTTTGGTAAGAGGTGAATCTTTTGGCGTCCTTCAGGGCGCCTTTTTTTGCTCTGCGGTCGCGACATAATCAACCCGCTATCGAGACAACCTAGCGGGTAGTTGATTAAACCAGGCTTTAGCGTAAAGGCAGCATCAGGGTTATAGGGGAAATATCGGGGCACGGAATGAACCCTGCGTACTTGATATAAAAGCTCGACAGCCGATCATTCAAGGGATGAACAATTATTGCGCTGGATCCGATCGACTGAGACGCGTTGAGAGCTCTTTCAATCGCATCTTGCAGTAAATCGATGGCGAAGCCCTGGCCCTGAGCTTCCCGTGTCACGCCCATACGCCCCAATAGAGTTACCGGATGGACACTGGGCGAATTGCGTTGACTGCTTTTCGGCATGACGCTGGCACGGGCGACTGATCCGCTGGAGAGCGTGTAATAGGCCATCACATTCGACGTACCTTTGAGGCAACTGACGTAAACAACAGCCTGCTTGGTGGATTGGGCTTTTCGCGCCTTCCTCAGCAGGTATTGGTCAATGGTCACCTCACCAGAATCGAAGGCATCGAGTTCGTGTCGGTCGTTCAGCTTCTCGGGGGCGGTCAACTCCAACGTTTTGGACGTGCGAGCAGTTGGTGCAGGCATTCGTTACCTCGAGCCGGATTGGCTTCAATAGCCTGTTCGAATGCGTCAAATGCGCCGTCGTCGAGAAGGAACAGTCGTTTATCCAGAATCACCTCTTCAGCTTTTTGGCAGGCAGCTTCCAGGATAAAACTTGTGCGATCACGACCAGACATGGCAGCCGCCAGATCGATCAGATTACGTTTCTTTTCGTCCGCTCTCATGTTGATTGGAACGGGTTTGGATTTTTCAACACTTTCAGTTGTGGACATTGTTCTGTTTCCCATCTGGGTAGGTGATGCTGGAACTGGAGCCTCCTTATGGCGTTAGCACATCAGATTTTGTTTATTTTTCATTTTCTGACTCCTTGAGTGGCCCGGAGAGGTTTAGGCCATGCTCTTAACGTGAGATCTAACGTTTGAGGTGCGAAACCATGAGAGCGGCTTCGGAGTCGATTCTATACCGACCGTGTAGCCAATGCATATACGCGTATAGCTTTCAGATACACGGTCGTTTTGTTTACCTATTACGAGAAAAAGATCCTCGCCAAAGGACCTTCGCCTACGTCGTGACCTCCACGTTATCCAGCGCTTTGTTCACCGCCAGCTCGCCAAGCATGACGACCTGCGCAATCCCCAACAGCGTCTTGCGGTGGGTGCCTTCCAGCATCGCCGCGAAGTCGCCGAGCATCACTGTGGCCGACGACAGCGATTCGCTGGCGTTGGCCAGTAATGATTCGGTGTCGGCTTTGGGATTGACCAGGAACATCTGGTTGGGGATGTATGGCGCGGACATGATGGCGGCTGAGGGTTTGAGGTAGAAATCGAGGGCGCGGTCGGCGGCTTCGTGGAGTTTTCTAGTCTCAATGGAAACGTAGGGGGATGTTGAGTTGGCGTCGGGGATGGCGTCTGTTTCGGGGGGATTAGGGGTTGGCTTTTTCATGGTGTATCTCCAGTCTTGCGGTGGAGCTGGCCCTTTCGGTTCCACGCGAGGGGTGGCAGCTGTACGCAGGTTGGAACCCGGGGACCAGAGAAAACCCGGCAGACTCGAAGTCTCCCGCGCACAGCCGCCATAACAGAGTGCACACCATGAAGGTGCGCAAGCATACGTCATGAAAGCCACTTTTGCGCTTCTTGGGTCCCGGGGTTCCAAACCCGATCGCTGAATTGGCAGCGACCCACACACACTAGAGAGCCAACGTCCGACGGACAACCTGAAAACATTGTGGGAAGGTTCTGCTTTTCCCACATAAACTTTAAACATCACGAATTGAAATACACAACGTGCGCCATCAGCTGCCGCCGTTTCGACACACTCCCATCACGCTGTACTTGATGGTGTTGAGCTGACCGTTGGAGTCCTCATAAGTCATGGCCGTCGGCACCACTTTGCACGCAGACTGCGGCTTCACCACGCTCACCACCTTGACCACGTCCAGCTTCATTCCGTATTCGTAATCCTTCACCACCGGCGGCGCCTTGCCCTGGTTGGCGGCGTACTGTTCCATGGCTTTGCCGTTGGCGCTGAGCGCGCGTTCAAAGGTACGGTCACCACCGCCCTCGGCCAGCACATTCACCGACATCGCCATGGTCGCGGCGAATGCAATCAACTTGAGTACTTTCATATCCATTTCCTTCCCGTCCGGGCTTGAAAAAAAAGCCCGGCATCGATGCGCGATGAAGGGCTTGTTCAGGTGCAGCAGGCTTACAGGTCGCGGGTCTTGTCGTCTTTCTTGTCATTGACGACAACCGGGTTGTCGGCGGCTTTTTCCTTGGCGACGAACAGCTCCATGGAACGGTCGTTGCTGGTCACCATGCGCTCGAATGTGCGGTCGCCGCCGCCTTCGGCCAGGGCCACGGAAGAGATCGCCAGAGCGGCAGCGAAGGCCGTGAGTCGGGTAAGTTTCATCTTTGATTCCTCGTTTAAGTAACTGACGGGATCAAAGTAACAAGGCGCACCTTTCGTGACGGTGGCGGGGAAATTACATATCCGTTATGTGCCTGCCCAATCGTCTGGATGGCCGCAAAACTACTGTGGGAGCGAGCTTGCTCGCGAAGAGGCCGTATCAGTCGACTGATTAGTCGAATGACACAACGCCTTCGCGAGCAAGCTCGCTCCCACAGGGGGATTAACTATTGAATTGGAACAGCGTCCTCATCCCGGCGATGGGCGAGTTGATAGAGCGCCGGCAAGATCAGCAGCGTCAGGATCGTCGAAGACAGAATCCCGCCGATCACCACGGTCGCCAGTGGCCGCTGCACCTCCGCACCGGTGCCGGTCGCCAGCGCCATCGGAATAAAGCCCAGCGACGCGACCAGTGCCGTCATCAACACCGGCCGCAAACGCGTCAGCGCGCCTTCGTTAATGGCATCGGTCAGCGAACGTCCCTCTTCCCGCAAATTCCGGATAAACGCAATCATCACCAACCCGTTCAACACCGCCACCCCGGACAACGCGATAAACCCGACACCCGCCGAAATCGACAGCGGAATATCGCGCAACCACAGCGCCATGACCCCGCCAGTCAAGGCAAACGGAATCCCGGTAAACACCAGCAAACCGTCCTTAAGGTTGTTGAACATCATGAACAACAAACCGAATACCAGCAGCAGCGCCACCGGTACCACGATCTGCAAGCGCTTGGCCGCTGATTGCAGTTGCTCGAACTGTCCACCCCAACTGGTCCAGTAACCCGCCGGAACCTGCACGTCACGTTCGATCACCTCACCGGCCTCGCTGACGAACGAGCCGATATCCCGCCCGCGCACGTTGGCGCTGACGATCACCAGACGCTTGCCGTTCTCGCGGCTGACCTGATTCGGCCCGAGCACCAGATCCAGACTGGCGACTTCTTGCAGCGCAATGAAACCGATCTGATTCGCCGTACCATTGACCGCAGGCACCGGAATCAGCAACGCCGACAGCCCATCGATGTCCTTGCGCATGGCATCGGACAAACGCACAACCATGTCGAAACGCCGATCCCCTTCATACAACGTCCCGGCCTGCCGCCCGCCGACCGCAACGGCAATGGTGTCCTGCACATCACCGACGTTGAGCCCATAACGCGCGGCCTTGTCGCGATCGATGTTGATGGTCAGCACCGGCAACCCGGTGGTTTGTTCGACCTTCACCTCGGAGGCGCCATTAACCTTTTGCATCGCCGTCGCAATCTTCGCCGCCGTGGCATTGAGCACGTTCATGTCATCGCCGAACACCTTCACCGCGACATCGCTGCGCACGCCCGAGATCAATTCGTTGAAGCGCAGTTGAATCGGCTGCGACAGTTCATAGTTGCTGCCCGGCAACGTCGCGGCGGCGGTTTGCAGTTCGGCCATCAGGGTTTCGCGGGACTTGCCCGGGTCCGGCCACTGCTCTTTCGGCTTGAGCATCACGTAGCTGTCGGAGATATTCGGCGGCATCGGGTCGGAGGCGATTTCGGCGGTGCCGGTGCGGGCAAACACGCGCTCGACTTCCGGCACTTTCGCCAAAATCAAAGTTTCCAGACGCTGCTGCATGTCCACCGATTGCGTCAGGCTGGTGCCCGGCACGCGCAGCGCTTGCAGGGCAAAATCGCCCTCACTGAGGCTTGGCACAAACTCGCTGCCCATACGACTGGTGAGCACACCGCTGAGCACGATCACGCTCAACGCCGCGCCCACTGCGATTGCGCGATGCGACATGACCCAGGCCAGCGCCGGTGCATACACACGACGCGCACCGCGCATCACCGCGCCCTCTTCTTCCTTGACCTTGCCGGTCACGAACAGCGCAATCGCCGCCGGCACAAAGGTCACGGAAAGCAGCATCGCCCCAAGCAACGCGATGACCACGGTAAACGCCATCGGGTGGAACATTTTCCCTTCGACGCCGCTGAGCGCGAAGATCGGCAGGTACACGACCATGATGATCAACTGACCGAAAATCAGCGGTCGCCGCGCTTCCTTCGCCGCCGCGAACACCTCCTTGAAACGCTCGGCACGGGTCAACAAACGACCTTGATGCTGCTGCGCGTGAGCCAATCGGCGCAGGGTGTTTTCGACAACCACCACCGCGCCATCGACGATGATGCCGAAGTCCAGCGCGCCGAGGCTCATCAGGTTGGCGCTGACCTTGTTGCTGAACATCCCGGTAAAGGTGAATAGCATCGACAGCGGAATCACCATCGCGGTAATCAGCGCCGCGCGGATGTTGCCGAGGAACAGGAACAGAATCGCGATCACCAGAATCGCGCCTTCGATGAGGTTCTTTTTCACCGTGGCGATGGCTTTGTCGACCAGATGCGTACGGTCGTAAACCGGCACCGCGATCACGCCTTGCGGCAGTGATTTATTGATCTGTTCAAGCTTGCTGGCGACGGCTTGCGAAACGGTGCGGCTGTTCTCGCCGATCAACATGAACACCGTGCCGAGCACCACTTCACGACCGTTTTCCGTGGCCGCGCCGCTGCGCAATTCGCGGCCGATTTCCACCGTCGCGACGTTCTTCACGCGGATCGGCGTGCCGTCGACATTGGCCATGACGATGTTGGCAATGTCCTCGGTACTCGCCACTTGCCCCGGCGCGCGGATCAGCAACTGCTCGCCGCTGCGCTCGATGTAACCGGCGCCGACGTTGGCGTTGTTGCGCTCAAGCGCCGTGACCAGATCAGTAAGGGTCAGCTTGTATGCGGCCAGGCGTTTCGGGTCCGGCGCGATCTGATATTCCTTGGCGAAACCGCCGATGGTGTTGATCTCGGCGACACCCGGCACGTTGCGTAATTGCGGCTTGATGATCCAGTCCTGAATCACCCGCAGATCGGTCGGTGTGTAGGCTGTGCCGTCGTCCTTGAGCGCCCCCTCCTTCGCCTCGACCGTCCACAAAAAGATCTCGCCGAGGCCGGTGGAAATCGGCCCCATCAGCGCTTCGGCGCCTTCGGGCAATTGCTCCTTGGCGATCTGCAGACGCTCGTTGACCAATTGGCGGGCGAAGAACAGGTCAGTGCCGTCCTTGAAGATCACCGTGACTTGCGAGAGGCCCGAGCGCGACAGTGAACGGGTTTGTTCGAGTGCCGGCAGACCGGCCATCGCGGTTTCAATCGGGAAGGTGATGCGCTGCTCGGTTTCCAGCGGCGAGAACCCGACGGCACCGGTGTTGATCTGCACCTGGACGTTGGTGATGTCGGGCACGGCGTCGATCGGCAGTTTTTGATAACTGGCGATGCCGAGGCCGGCCATGAGCAGAACGGCGAGCAGGACGATGATGCGCTGCTCGATGGCAAACTGGATCAGGCGTTCGAACATGGGAGTCTTCCGGATCAGTGGCTGTGCTCGGCTGAGGCTTTGCCCAGTTCCGATTTGAGGACGAAGCTACCGGCGCTGGCGACTTGCACGCCCGGTTCCAGGCCTTGGGTGATTTCCACGTGGCCGGCGGCGCGGCTGCCCAGCTCTACCGCGCGGGCTTCGAAACCGTCGTCGGTGCGCACGAACACTGTGGGTTTGTCCTCTACGGTCTGGATCGCGGTTTCCGGCACGGCGACTTTCGCTTCGCGGCTGTCGGTGGCGACCAGCGCGGTGACGAACAGACCGGGGCGCCATGAGCCTTGCGGGTTTTCCAGCGTCACGCGTACGGTTGCCGTGCGGGTTTGTTCGCCGAGCAAGCTGCCGACGTAAGCCACGCTACCGTTGACTTCCGCGTTCAGTTCCGGGGCGCTGACGGTGACCGCTTTGCCCACTTGCACCTTGTTCAGATCCTTCGGTGAAACGCCGAACGTCACCCACACTCGCGACAGATCCGAGAGGGTGAACGCCGCTGTACTTTCATCAACGACCTCGCCCGGCGTCAGGTGTTTTTCCACCACCACGCCGTCGAACGGTGCGCGCAACTCGTAGCGATTGCCGCCAGTGGCGACCACGCTGCCGCTGAGCACGCTGATCTTCTGCTGCGCATTGCTCAGGGCAATTTCAGCTTCCTGCAACGCCTGGCGCGCCTGGAGGAAATCCTGCTCGGCGGAGATCTTGTCCTGCCAGAGTTTCTTCTCGCGCTCATAGGTGGTGCGCGCCAGGGCCAGACGACGTTGCGCGGCGGCTTGCTCGCTGCGCTGATCAGAGATCTGCTGACTGGCGATCACCGCCAGCAACTGGCCCTTTTTCACCGTTTGCCCGAGGTTGACCGCCACCGACTCGACCACACCCGGGACGCGCGGCACCACGTGAGCGGTGCGGTCTTCGTCAAAGCGCACTTCGCCGGGGAACGGCAGGCCGCGGCTGATGGTTTGCGCCTTCGCTTCGGTGAGTTGAATGCCGGCAGCGGTGATCTGCTCAGCGCTTAACTCAATGTGCCCCTCTTCGGCATGCTCGGCCGCTGCACCTTCTTGCGCATGATCGGCGTGTTCAGACGCCTCATCGGCATGCGCGTCGATGCTGGAGTTACCCGCCCACTGCGAGCCGATGCCAATGCCCAGCGCCAACGTCGCCACCGTGACCACCATCAGTTTTTTATCCATGGAAACTCCTCTGCGCCGTGCCTGCGCGCAGTTGTCTGAAAAGTGAAATTCAAGGGCGGACGTTGAGGTCGCCGAAGATCCGTTCGAGGCGTACGCGGGCGTCGGTCGCTTCGCTGACGGCCTGGATGTATTGGCTTCGCGCGGCGATCAAGGTGCGTTGCGCATCGAGCACATCGAGAAAGCCGAACTTGCCCATTTCGAAACCGCGCGTGGCGCTGTCGACCGCACGTTGCGCGGCGGGCAGGATGGTCTGGTTGAACGCGGTGACTTCGCCGTTGGCGGTCTGCCATTGCTCGAGACTGGTCTGGATTTCCGTGCGCAAGCGCAGCTCGGTGGCGTTGCGCAGGTCGCGTGCCTGGTCGGTTCTGCGTGCGGCCGCGAGGACGTTGCCCTGATTGCGGTTGAACAGCGGAATCGGCATCGACAGGCCGACCACGTTGACGCGTTCGCGCTCGGTTTCGCTGTATTGGCTGCCGATGCTCACGGTGAGATCGGGAATGCGCTGGGACTTTTCCAGGCCCAATGAGGCTTCGCGCTGATCGATCTGCAACTTGGCCAGACGCAGTTCGGCAGTCTCGTTCAGACGCTCGAGCAATCTTGTCGGTGGAGGAACGGCCGGCATGCTTGGCGTGGGCGCCTGTACCTGGGTCGACGTCGGCAACGGGGCGCCCATGACTTGCGCCAACTGCTGATATGCATTGGCCTGATCGCGTTCGGCGCGGCTCAGCTCCAGGCGCACTTGCGAGAGCTGCACCTGTGCGCGCGTGCCCTCGACCGGCGACGATTTGCCCGCCTCGATCCGTCCTTGCGCCACGCGCAAACCGTGCTCGGCCAGTTGCAGGGATTGCCGGGACAGCTGCAAACGTTGCTGCGCGGTTTGCGCACTGTTGAACGCCTGAATCACATCGGCGCGCAGGGCATTGCGCTTGCGTTCCAGTTCGATGCCGGCAGCGTCCTGTGCACGGCTGGCGACGTCGATGCGCGCGCCGCGCTTGCCGCCCAGTTCGATCGGCTGACTGAGCATCACCGTGGTCGTGCGCGAATCGCGCCGAGTGTCTTCGGCTTCCCACGACACTTCGGGGTTGGGGATCAGCCCCGCCTGTTGGCGGTCACCTTCGGCAATGCCGATTTCCCATTGCGCGGCGGCTAAATCCGGGTTGCTGGCGAAGGCGCTCTTCAGGGCTTGATCCAGCGTCAGGGTCGTTGCGTTTGCAAGGCTGGTACAGGCCAGCAACAGGATGACGCTGGCGGTTTTTTTCAGGCGTGATCGCGCCGTCAGTTCTATTAAACCGGGCAATGGCAGACTTCCTTTATTCAAGATTCTTCAATGCCGCCACGGTAGGGTTTTGAACTTATCGACAAGGTGACTGGAACATTACAAATCCGTTATCCACGGTTTGCCGAAGTTGTTTTGTTCTAGGATGTGAAGTGCAAATAGGGTTGCCGCAATACATGGAAACAAATGCGCACTAGTTATCTGCTGAACAGCACTTGCCGGAATCAAAGTGATGGGGATTTTTGGGTTTGTGCTGCGACCGACTGTCGCAGAATACTGATCTAAAGCGTTTGGGCGTTGACCCTGTAGCCACTACAACCTTTATTGTCCGGACTTGCCCTCACCCCAGCCCTCTCCCGGAGGGAGAGGGAGCCGACCGAGGTGTCTGACACTTTCCATCGACCTGTTACATCAAGTCAATTATGGATTCAGTAAATTTGGTTCACGTCGGCGTAGTTGTGAAATATCCCGCATTCAGTCCCCTCTCCTATGGGAGAGGGTTAGGGTGAGGATCTTTTAAATTAAATACCCATTAATTAAAAGTGGTGAAAGATCATGCGAATCCTTGTCGTCGAGGACGAGCTTAAAGCTGCCGAATACTTGCATCAGGGTTTGACCGAAAGTGGTTATGTCGTTGACCACGCCGCCACCGGTGCCGATGGTTTGCATCTGGCGCAACAACAGGCCTATGACCTGATTATTCTCGATGTAAATCTGCCGGAACTCGATGGCTGGGGTGTGCTGGAACAGTTGCGCCGCACGCATTCGACGCGGGTGATGATGCTCACCGCGCGCGGGCGCCTGGCCGACAAGATCCGTGGCCTCGATCTGGGCGCCGACGATTATCTGGTCAAGCCGTTCGAGTTTCCCGAACTGCTGGCGCGGGTGCGCACCTTGATGCGTCGTAGCGAAAACATCCCGGTGCCACAGGTACTGAAAGTGGCCGATCTGGAGCTTGATCCGGGCCGCCATCGCGCGTTTCGCGGGCAACAGCGCATCGACCTGACCACCAAGGAATTCGCCCTGCTGCATCTGTTGATGCGCCAGTCCGGCGAAGTGCTGACGCGCACACAAATCATCTCGTTGGTGTGGGACATGAATTTCGATTGCGACACCAATGTCGTTGAGGTGTCGATCCGCCGCTTGCGGGCGAAGATCGACGATCCCTTCGACAGCAAGTTGATCCATACCCTGCGCGGTGTCGGCTACGTGCTGGAGGCACGGGAATGAAGCCGGCCAGCCTGTCGATGCGTCTCGGTTTGACGGTGAGTATTCTCGGCGCACTGTTGGTGGTGTTTCTGGCGATCCTTGCCTATTTCGCGTTGACCCATGAGCTCAATGCGCTGTCTCGCGACAGCCTGGAAAAGAAGATGGCGCAGGTCGAACACAGCCTGTCGCTGTACGTCGACGCCAATGAAATCGGCGGCAAGCCGCATATTCTTCTGGATCAGGTGATGGGCCACGACAACCTCACGCTGACGATTTATGACCGCTTGAACCAGCGTTCGCCGTTGCTCAAATCCGGGAGCGGCTTGAGTGACCCACGGGTTGAATTGAAGGCGGTGCGGGCGACCACCGATCAACTGGCCTACTCCGACAGCATCGATGCCGAAGGGGCGAAGTTCCTCACGGTGTCCAAGCTGATTCGTCTCAAGGACGGCAACAGCGTGCCGGTGCTTTTGTCGATGGACAACGCCCATGATCAGGCTTTGCTCAGCGCCTATCTGCGTTCGACGCTGATTGCCTTGCCGTTGTTGCTGGTGTTTATCGGCCTGACCGCTTGGGGCGCGGTGCAGCGTGGTTTGGCGCCGCTGCGCGAGTTTCGCAAAGTCGCGGCGATGGTCTCGACCCAGGATCTGGAACATCGATTGTCCGTGGTGAACATGCCGCAGGAGTTGAGCGAACTGGCGCAAGGCATCAACTTCATGCTGCATCGACTCGATGCCGGGGTGCAGCAGTTGTCGCAGTTCTCTGATGACCTGGCGCATGAGCTGCGCACGCCGATCAATAACCTGATGGGCAAGGCGCAGGTGACCTTGTCTCGCGAGCGCACGACCGAGGAATACAAGGACGTGCTGGTGTCGTGCACCGAGGAACTGGAGCGCGTGGCGCGGATTGTCTCGGACATGCTTTTTCTCGCGCAGGTCAGTCATCCGTCGGCACTGGCACCGTTTGAAGCGGTGGCGCTGGAGGTTGAAGTGGCTAAGGTGGCCGAGATGTTTTCGTTGTCGGCGCAGGACAAGGATATTCATTTGAATGTCGTTGGCAGTGCGACAGTGATGGGCGATCGGTTGATGATTCAGCGGGCTATTTCCAATCTGCTGTCCAACGCGCTGCGTCATTGCCCGAACGGGAAAACCGTGACGCTGCTGATTGAACAGAGTGCAACGCAAGCCTCCCTGCTGGTCAGCAACCCCGGCGCCGGGATTGAGGCTCAGCATTTGCCGTACCTGTTCGACCGCTTCTACCGCGTCGACAGCAGCCGCTCGCGTTCGCAGGGCAGCACCGGGTTGGGCCTGGCGATCGTGCGCTCGATCATGAGCCTGCATCAGGGTGTGGCGGAGGTGAAGAGTTTGCCGGGGGCGATGACCGTGTTCAGGCTTGGGTTTCCGGCGGTGACGCCAATGGCCCCTTCGCTTGCAGGCAAGCTCCCACAGTGATTTGCGGGGTACCCGAATCTTGTGAACACTAAAAAAACCTGTGGGAGCTGGCTTGCCAGCGATGACGGCGGGTCGGTCGATATCAATGGTGAATGTCAGATCGAATCGCTGGCAAGCCAGCTCCCACAGTGATCTGCGGCGTGCCCGGAGTTTGTGAACATCACAGAAAACTGTGGGAGCTTGGCTTGCCAACGATGGCGGCGGGTCGGTCGATATCAATGTTGAATGTCAAATCGAATCGCTGGCAAGCCAGCTCCCACAGTGATATGCGGCGTGCCCGGAGTTTGTGAACATCACAGAAAACTGTGGAAGCTTGCCTGCAAGCGATGGCGGTAGATCAGGCGCAAAAAAAACGGCACCTTGCAGTGCCGTTCGCCTTTCACATTTCAGC
The DNA here is from genome assembly GCF_049300855.1 of Pseudomonas sp. GTDB lineage: Bacteria > Pseudomonadota > Gammaproteobacteria > Pseudomonadales > Pseudomonadaceae > Aquipseudomonas. The sequence goes on from NZ_JBAQKH010000007.1 coordinate 66,598, forward strand.
TGTTACTTGCGCGCATCCGCCCACGATTTCAGCAGTTCGTTGTAGCTCACGGTCTCGCCTTTCGGCTTCTCGTTGGCCAGTTTCGGTTTCGGTGCGCCCGGTTGGTCAAACCAGTATTGCGCGTCGCGTTCCGGGTTCATTTTCGGTGCGCACACCGCTTGGGCCTTGGAGCGTTCCAGGCGCGTCATGATCGCGTCCTGATCCTTGGCCAAACCATCGAGTGCCTGTTGCGGGGTTTTCTCGCCACTGGCCGCTTCGGCGATGTGGCTCCACCACAGTTGCGCCAGACGCGGATAGTCCGGCACGTTGGTGCCGGTCGGGGTCCATTGCACGCGGGCCGGGCTGCGGTAGAACTCGACCAGGCCGCCGAGTTTCGGCGCCAGGTCGGTCATCGCTTGCGAGTTGATGTCCGACTCGCGAATCGGCGTCAGGCCGACGATGGTTTTCTTCAGCGACACGGTTTTCGAGGTGACGAACTGCGCATACAACCACGCCGCCAGTTTCTGTTTCTCAGGCGTGGATTTCATGAACGTCCACGAACCCACGTCCTGATACCCAAGCTTCATGCCCTCCTCCCAATACGGCCCACGCGGCGATGGCGCCATCCGCCATTTCGGCGTGCCGTCGGCGTTGACCACCGGCAGGCCCGGTTTGGTCATGTCGGCGGTGAACGCGGTGTACCAGAAGATCTGCTGAGCGATGTTGCCCTGCGACGGCACCGGACCGGACTCGGAGAAGGTCATGCCCGCCGCTTCCGGTGGGGCATAAGCCTTGAGCCAGTCGACGTATTTCTGCGTGGCGAATACCGCCGCCGGGCCGTTGGTGTCGCCGCCGCGGGTCACGCTGGAACCCACCGGGTGGCAATCCTCGACGCGAATCCCCCACTCGTCCACTGGCAAACCGTTGGGCAGGCCCTTGTCGCCGCCACCGGCCATGGAGAACCAGGCATCGGTGAAGCGCCAGCCCAGCGACGGGTCTTTCTTGCCGTAGTCCATGTGCCCGTAAACGCGCTTGCCGTCGATTTCCTTGACGTCTTCGCTGAAGAATTTGGCGATGTCTTCATAGGCCGACCAGTTCACCGGCACGCCCAATTCATAGCCGTACTTTTCCTTGAACTTGGCTTTCAGATCGGCACGCTCAAACCAGTCAGCACGGAACCAGTAGAGGTTGGCGAATTGCTGGTCGGGCAGTTGATAGATCTTGCCGTCCGGCGCGGTGGTGAACGAGATGCCAATGAAGTCCTTGATGTCGAGGGTCGGCGAGGTGAAGTTCTTGCCTTCGTTGGCCATCAGGTCGGTGATCGATTCGGTCTTGCCGTAGCGAAAGTGCGTACCGATCAGGTCCGAGTCGTTGACCCAGCCGTCATAAATATTCTTGTCCGACTGCATCACCGTCTGCATTTTCTCGACCACGTCGCCTTCTTGCAGCAGGTCGTGGGTGAGCTTGATCCCGGTGATTTCGGTGAAGGCCTTGGCCAGCACTTTCGACTCGTATTCGTGGGTGGTCAGGGTCTCGGAAACGACCTTGATTTCCATACCGCGAAACGGCTCGGCGGCCTTGATGAACCACTTCAATTCTTCGAGCTGCTGTTCAGCCGTCAGGGTCGACGGTTTGAATTCACTGCCGATCCATTTTTTCGCCGCGTCTTCGTAGGCATCAGCCCAAGCGACTGCGCTCAAACCGCTGAGTGCCAGCATGGCTGCCAATGAAATGCTATGTCGCAGCTTATTGTTTTTGTCGAACATAGAGACCTCCTGTTTAAGTTGTGGAGCCGCGTTGCCGAACGACTCGACTAGCCCCAACGCATCACAGCCAACAGCCACACCAGGGACAACGCGGACGCCACCCAGATGCTCCAGTCGGTGGCGCCGATCACCAGCAAATGCAGGTAGGCGCTGCCGAGAAGACCGATAAACAAACGATCGCCACGGGTGGTGGCAATCGGCAGAAAACCTCGCCGCAGGATGCTCGGCGAGCGCAATTCCCAGGTGGTCATGCCCACCAGCAGCAGACCAATGGCGATGAAGAACCCCGCGGTCGGGGTGGTCCAGCTCATCCATTCCATCATCAGCTCCTCAGACCCGGCCGAGGGCAAAGCCCTTGGCCACGTGGTTGCGAACAAACCAGATCACTAGCATGCCCGGCAGAATGGTCAACACCCCCGCCGCCGCCAGCACGCCCCAATCGATACCCGATGCTGAAACCGTGCGCGTCATCACCGCCGCAATCGGCTTGGCGTTTACCGAGGTCAACGTGCGCGCGAGCAGCAGTTCGACCCAGGAAAACATGAAGCAGAAAAACGCAGTGACACCAATGCCGGAGCCGATCAGCGGGATGAAAATCTTCACGAAGAACTTGGGGAAACTGTAGCCGTCGATGTAAGCGGTTTCGTCGATTTCCTTGGGCACGCCAGACATGAAGCCTTCGAGAATCCACACCGCCAACGGCACGTTGAACAGGCAGTGCGCCAAGGCCACGGCGATGTGCGTGTCGAACAGGCCAATCGATGAATACAACTGAAAGAACGGCAGCAAAAACACCGCCGGCGGCGCCATGCGGTTGGTCAGCAGCCAGAAGAACAGATGCTTGTCACCAAGGAAGCGATAACGCGAAAACGCATAGGCCGCCGGCAACGCCACGCTCAGCGAAATCACCGTGTTCAGGCTGACGTAGTACAGCGAGTTGAGATAACCGTTGTACCAACTCGGATCAGTAAAGATCACCTTGTAGTTGTGCCAGGTGAAATCCTGCGGAAACAACGTCAACCCACCGAGGATTTCGGTGTTGCTCTTGAACGACATGTTCAACAGCCAGTAGATCGGCACCAGCAGGAACAGGATGTACACCAGCAACGGAATAAGCTTTCTTTTGCTCATGGCCGGGCCTCAGCGGTTGGCGTCGGAGTGCGTCATGGCGGTGTAGAACAGCCAGGACACCAACAGGATGATCAGGAAGTACACCAGCGAAAACGCCGCTGCCGGACCGAGGTCGAATTGCCCTACCGCCATTTGCGTCAACGTCTGACTCAAGAAGGTCGTGGCGTTGCCCGGCCCGCCGCCGGTGAGCACGAACGGCTCGGTGTAAATCATGAAACTGTCCATGAAGCGCAGCATCACCGCGATCAGCAGCACGCTCTTCAGCTTGGGCAACTGAATGTGTCGGAACACGGCCCAGGCCGAGGCGCGGTCAATGCGCGCGGCCTGGTAATAAACGTCGGGAATCGCGCGCAAACCGGAGAAACACAGCAGCGCCACCAGTGAAGTCCAGTGCCAGACGTCCATCACCAGCACCGTCACCCAGGCGTCCATGGTGTTGGCCGCGTAGTTGTAACTGATGCCCAGCGCATTGAGGCTGGAACCGAGCAAACCAATGTCGGCACGGCCGAAGATCTGCCAGATCGTGCCAACCACGTTCCACGGGATCAGCAGCGGAATCGCCAGAATGATCAGCACCACCGATGACCAGCGGCCCTTGGTCGGCATGGTCAGGGCAACGGCAATGCCCAGCGGAATTTCAATCAACAACACGCACGCCGAGTAGATGAACTGACGCAGCAACGAGTCATGCAAACGCGGATCAAGCAACACCTGCTTGTACCAGTCGGCACCGACGAAGTAGCGACTGGACTGGTCGAAGATGTCCTGCACCGAATAGTTGACCACGGTCATCATCGGGATCACCGCACTGAACGCCACCAGCAGGAACACCGGCAACACCAGCCACCAGGCCTTGTTGTTCTGCACCTTGTTCATGGCTGCACCTCTTCGTCGGCTTCCAGCAGAAACTCATCGGCATAAACCATTAGCCACTGCGCCGGAAAACTGATGTACGCGGTGCCCTGCGGTACCGGTTTGTCTTCGGCCAGGCGCACCTTCAGCGGCGCACCGTCGAGGTCGAGGGTCATGATCTTGTAGGTGCCGAGGTCTTCGACGTGTACAACCCTGGCCTGCATCGCGTCATCAAACGGCTCGTCCCACACGTGAATGAACTCGGGGCGGATGCCGACCTTCAGATTTTTCCACTGACCGTGCTCGATATGTCGCTGCATGGCGTCGGACAAAGGCAAGTGCGTCGAGGCGAAACCAACACCGCCGGGTTGCGGCTGCACTTCGATCAGGTTCATCCCCGGGCTGCCGATGAAGTAGCCGACAAAGGTGTGGCTCGGCCGCTCGAACAATTCCCGTGGCGTGCCGAACTGCACAATCTGGCCGCCGTACATCACCGCAATCTTGTCGGCGAAGGTCGAAGCCTCCAGTTGATCGTGGGTGACGTAGACCATGGTGATGTTGAACTGCTCGTGGATCTGCTTGAGCTTGCGCCGCAGTTTCCACTTCAGGTGCGGGTCGATCACCGTCAGCGGTTCGTCGAAGAGGATCGCCGAAACGTCGTCACGGACCAGACCACGGCCCATCGAGACTTTCTGTTTTTCGTCAGCGGTGAGGTTGCGCGCCTTCTTGCTCAGCAGGTTTTGCAGGTCGAGGACTTCGGCGATTTCCTGCACCTTGCTGTGCACTTTCGCCTCGGCCATGCCCTGATTGCGCAGGGGGAAGGCGAGGTTATCGAACACGGTCATGGTGTCGTAGACCACCGGAAACTGGAAAACCTGAGCGATGTTGCGCTTCTCCGGGGTCAGGTCGTTGACCGCTTTGCCGTCGAACAAGACGTGACCCTGCGAGGGGCTGAGCAGGCCGGAAATGATGTTGAGCAAGGTTGATTTGCCGCAACCCGACGGCCCGAGCAAGGCGTAGGCACCGCCCTGCTCCCAGACGTGATCCATCTCGCGGATCGCGTAATCCTCCGCACCACTCGGGGTTTTGCTATAGCTGTGGGCGAGGTGCTGCAAACGGATTTCGGCCATCAGGCAACCCTCGCGACACGCCGGCCCGGTGCTTGCACCAGCCGGCCTTGCGCATCGAAAACAAACAGTTTGTGGGTCGGGATGTAAATGCGGATCGGCGCATCGACGTCGTATTCGTGAACGCCGGGCAGGTGCAGCACCAGCAGGAAATGCTCGTTGCGCACGTGCAGGAAGGTTTCCGAACCGCTGATCTCGGCGACTTCGACGGTGACCGCCAGTTCGAGATCGTCATCGTTGCTCGGCACCAGCGAGATGTGGCTGGGGCGCACGCCGAAACGGAACTCGCCCTCGCCCACCGGGCGCAGATCGACGTTCAACGGGAAGTGTACGAAGTTGGCAAAACTCACTTCGTTGCCGGCGATGCGCCCGGGCATCAGGTTGATCGGCGGCTCGGAGAACAATTCGGCAGCGAGCACGGTTTGCGGCTGGTGGTACACCGAGGTCGACGGGCCGCTCTGAATCACCCGCCCTTCGTGAAGAATCGTCGTGGTGCCGCCGAGGGCCAGCGCTTCATTGGGCTCGGTGGTGGCGTAAATGGCGATGGTGTGGCGCGCCTTGAACAGCTCGCGCATTTCCTGACGCAGCTCTTCGCGGAGTTTGTAGTCGAGGTTGACCAGCGGCTCATCAAAGAGGATCAGCTCGGCGTCCTTGACCAGCGCACGGGCCATGGCGGTGCGTTGCTGTTGACCACCGGAGAGTTCCAGCGGATAGCGTTGCAGAAACTTCTCGATGCGCAGCATCTTCGCGGTTTCCTGCACTTTGCTATGGATGACTTCTTTGGACACACCGGCCTGACGCAACGGCGAGGCGATGTTCTCGAACACGGTCATGGTCGGGTAATTGATGAACTGCTGATAGACCATCGACACGTTGCGCAAGCGCACCGGGCGTTGAGTGACGTCGACGCCGTTCATCAGGATGCGGCCGCTGTCGGGCTTGTCTAAACCTGCCATTAAACGCATGAGGCTGGTTTTGCCGGACAGCGTGCGGCCGAGCAAAACGTTGAACGAACCGGGTTCGAATTTCAGGCACGCATCGTCGATCCAGGTCTGGCCCTCGACGGTACGGCTGACGTGCTCCAGGGTGAGTGACATGGCTCGGCCTTTTTATTATTGGAGTCAAGCGACCTGTGCACGGGAGCGAGTTTCGTGCCAGAAATGGCAAGTGGTTGATTTGTCGTGAAAATCGTTGAAAGCGCGGGAATTGGGCGTTCATTGCTGAACACATTTGAACAGTTGGGCGATTGACAATGAACAATAGTGAACAACACTCTATGAACTCATTTCGGTGAACACCGGAGATCCTGTGGGAGCGAGCTTGCTCGCGAATGCAGTGTGTCATTCAACCGATTCGGTGACTGATACGACGCTTTCGCGAGCAAGCTCGCTCCCACAGTTGATCTGTGTTGTTCTCAGGATTTGGGTTCATAACAACAATAAAAATCGCTGCATCAGAGGCCCACTGCCATGGCCGCACCTGCCCCGCCACTGTCCCACGATGCGATCGTCCAGACGTCCTGGCAACGTTGTCGCGCGTTCGGGCTCGACCACCAGAGCACGCCCGCCTTCGATCAATTGCCCGCCGCCGGCATCGCGCAGTTGCTCGACAGCCATCACTCACTGGTGCAGACCACGCACCAGGAAGTCCTGCCCTATTACGAAAACATCCTCAGCAACTCCAACTGCCTGATCATGCTCGCCGACAATCAGGGCCAGGTGCTGACCTCGTGGGGCACGCAGCGCTTTATCGAGCCGACCCTGGCCCGAGGTTTTCAGGCCGGGGCGAGTTGGGTCGAGCGCACCAGCGGCACCAATGCGATCGGCACGGCGCTGGCGTGCGAACAAGCGGTACACATCGAACACGATGAACACTTTCTCAAGGCCAACCGTTTCATGACCGGTTCCGCCGCGCCGATTTTCGATGCCGAGCGCAAGGTCATCGCGGTGCTCGATGTCTCCAGCGACAGCTACCTGCCGCCCTCGCACACCTTGGGCATGGTCAAGATGATGAGCCAGACCGTGGAGAACCGGTTGATCCTCAACCTGTTCCATGGCCAGCATTTTCAACTGACCTTCAATACCGGGTTGAACAACCTCGACAGTCAGTGGGCCGGGTTGTTGATCTTTGATGAGAGCGGTCAGGTGTTGTCGGCCAATCGTCGGGCCGACAATCTGCTCGGCGTGCGCTTGTCACGGGTCAGTGTCGAGAGCCTGTTCAACGTGTCGTTGTTGGAGCTGATCAATCAGCCGGATGGCTTGCCGTTTGCCTTGCAGACCTCCGGGCGTAATCGTTTTCAGTGTTTGTTGAAGCGGCCGAAGCAGGCGTCGATTCAGCCGCGCGTGTTTGCTGCTGAACCGAAAACCGCCACGCCCACCGCCATCAGTCTCAACACCCTGCACTTCGGCGACAGCCGCGTGGAAAAAGCCGTGCGGCAGGCTGAGCGTTTACTGGAGAAAGACATTCCGCTGCTGATTCACGGCGAAACCGGGGTCGGCAAAGAGGTCTTCGTCAAAGCCCTGCATCAGGCCAGTTCGCGCAGCAAACAGGCATTTATCGCCGTCAACTGCGCGGCGATCCCCGCCGAACTGGTCGAGTCCGAGTTATTCGGTTACGAGAAAGGCGCGTTCACCGGCGCAAACCAGAAAGGCAGCATCGGCCTGATTCGCAAGGCGGACAAAGGCACGCTGTTCCTTGATGAAATCGGCGATATGCCGCTGCCGACGCAGGCGCGGTTGTTGCGGGTGTTGCAGGAGCGTTGTGTGCAGCCGGTGGGCAGTAGCGAGTTGTTTCCGGTGGATCTGCGGATTATCTCGGCGACTAACCGCTCTTTGCGTGAACAAGTGCAGTTGGGCCGGTTTCGTGAGGATTTGTATTACCGCATTGGTGGATTGACGCTGGAGTTGCCGCCGCTGCGGGAGCGCAGTGATAAGGAGGCGTTGTTTAAACGACTGTGGGAGCAGCATCGCGAGCCGACGCAGTGGGCGGGGTTGAGCCCGGAGGTGCTGGAACTGTTCAGCCGTCATCCGTGGCCGGGGAATTTGCGGCAAGTCAGCAGTGTGATGCAGGTGGCGTTGGCGATGGCTGAGGAGCAGCCGGTGAGGCTGGAGCATTTGCCGGATGATTTTTTTGTTGATCTGGAGATGGAACCGGTGGGGAGCGCGGCGCCGTTGGGACTGGATCTGAATGATGTTGAAGCCTTGAACCGGGAGTTGAAGGCTTCCGGAGGTAATATTTCGCACCTGGCGCGACGTTTGGGTGTTAGCCGCAATACGCTCTATAAGCGGTTGCGGCAGATTGAAGGTTGAGTGAATCCCGGTCCCCTCACCCCAGCCCTCTCCCCCAGGAGAGGGAGCCGACCGAGGTGTCTGGCGCTGGACATCGACCTGAACGACTGTGTTGATTATGGATTCGGCACAGCACGTTCAGGTCGGTGTATCTCTCGAACATCCCCCAATCAGTCCCCTCTCCTGGGGGAGAGGGCTAGGGTGAGGGCGAAAATTCCGGCTCAACATGCGCAACCGAAGCCGCCGCCAATGTGCGCAACCCGATCAGCACAACCACCACCATCATTACCCCTGCCCCAATCGCCACGCCGAACCCGGCCCGTGCGCCCCAGGCATCAATAACCAGCCCCGCCAGCATGCCGCCCAGCGCAACGCCAATGCTGATGCCGGTGGTCATCCACGTCAGCCCTTCAGTAATCCTCGATGGCGGGATGATGATCGTCCCCAGCTTCATCACCACGACCATCGTCGGCGCAAACGAAATCCCGGCAATAAACAGCGTGACTGACAAGACATAAACGTCCGCTGCAAAAATCGGCAACACGCCGGTGAACGCCGTGACCAGAATCCCGATCAGGAACTGTTTTTCGATCGCCAGCGAAACCCTCATCGCCCCGAAGGTCAGGCCCGCCACCAGTGAACCGAACGCATAGGCGGCGAGGATGAAGGTTGCGGATGCTGGCCAACCCTGCGCATTGGCGAACGCCACGACGGCGACATCGATGGCTCCGCCAATGACTCCCATCGCCAACAGCGCCAGCACAATGGTGCGTACACCGGAAATCAGCAGGGTTGAGCCGCCATGGCTGGCGTGGCCGACGACAACCTTCGGCTCAGTCTGGCGTTGTAGCAGAAACGCCGTGACCCCGACGGCCAGCAGCCCGACCGCAACCAGCGGCCCGGCCTCGGCAAAAAAACTCACGCTCAAACCGATCGCCAATGGCGGGCCGACGATGTAGGCCATTTCGGTGAGGACCGTGTCCAGCGAGAACGCCGTGTGCAACTGCGGTTTGCCCCGGAACAACTGCGTCCATCGCGCGCGGATCATCGACGGCATGCTCGGCATCGTCCCCGCCAATGCCGCCAGCACAAACAGCAGTGCGACAGGCGCGCGCAAGTAGACGGCGGTGATCAGCGCCAGCAGCATGGCAATGCTGAACGCGGTGACGACGGGCAGCACGCGACTCTGGCCATGTTGGTCGACCAGTCTGGAGATGTGCGGGCCGAGCAGTGCATTGGCCAACGTGAACGTACCGGCCACGGCGCCGGCCAGCCAGTAAACCCCGGTTTGCTCAACCAGCATGGTGATGATGCCGATGCCGATCATTGCCTGCGGCAATCGGGCGATGGAGCTCGCGAGCACTAACCCGGTGGCACCGGGGGTCGTCAGCAGCTCGCGGTAGTGATTGGCCATGATGTTTCCCTTACATGATCGTCGCCGCTCAGCATCCGGCCGAACGCGTTGCCGACATCAAGACCTACGCGAACGTCAAAAGCAACCCTCACCCCAGCCCTCCCGAAACGTCGGACCGCCCGGAGGGAGAGGGAGCCGACCGAGGTGTCTGGCGTAATGCAGCGACCTGTAAGAACCAGTTGATTATGGATTCGGCAAAAATCGCTCAGGTCGGCGTATTTCTTGAGCATTCCCCAATCGGTTCCATCTCCCTCTGGGCGGTCCGACGTTTCGGGAGGGTTAGGGTGAGGGGCTTTTCTCGCGGCCAAACAAAAACCCGCACTAGGCGGGTTTTGTTGATCGTTCCCACGCTCCGCGTGGGAATGCAGCCCGGGACGCTCTGCGTCCCTGCAAAGCCGAACGCGGAGCGTCCGAGGAGGCGTTCCCACGCAGAGCGTGGGAACGATCATCACGCTCCGCGTCCCTGATCTCAGTCAGCCAGACGCCAGGTAGTCCCACCCTTGCCGTCTTCCAGCACAACACCCATCGCCGTCAGCTGATCACGAATCCGATCCGACTCAGCCCAATCCTTACCCGCCCGCGCCGCCAGACGCGCGGCAATCAGCGCATCAACCTCAGCCGCATCGACACGCCCTTCAGCGCCCGCCTGCAAGAAGTCATCGGCCTCCAACTGCAACACACCCAACACGCTCGCCAGCTCTTTCAGACGTGCCGCCAGACCCGCCGCCGCATCAAGATCGCTCTCACGCAGACGGTTGATCTCACGCACCATCTCAAACAGCACCGCGCACGCTTCCGGCGTGCCGAAGTCGTCGTTCATCACCGTGGTGAAACGCTCGACAAACGCTTCGCCGCCAGCCGGCGCCACAGTCGGCAAACCTTTCAACGCGTGGTAGAAACGCTCAAGCGCGCCCTTGGCGTCCTTGAGGTTGTCTTCCGAGTAGTTGATCGCGCTGCGGTAGTGGCTCGACACCAGCAGGTAACGCACGACTTCCGGGTGGTACTTTTCCAGCACGTCGCGAATGGTGAAGAAGTTGTTCAAGGACTTGGACATCTTCTCGCCATTGATGCGAATCATGCCGCAATGCATCCACGCGTTGGCGTAGGTCTTGCCGGTGGCCGCTTCGCTCTGGGCGATTTCGTTTTCGTGGTGCGGGAACTCGAGGTCGCTGCCGCCGCCATGAATGTCGAAGGTCTCACCGAGGCAGCAGGTGGACATCACCGAGCACTCGATGTGCCAGCCCGGACGCCCGGCGCCCCACGGCGATTCCCAGCTCGGCTCGCCCGGTTTGGTGGCTTTCCACAGGACGAAGTCCAGCGGATCCTGCTTGGCTTCGTCGACTTCGATGCGCGCGCCGATGCGCAGGTCTTCGATCTTCTTGCGCGACAGTTTGCCGTAACCCATGAACTTGGCGACGCGGTAGTACACGTCGCCATTGCCCGGGGCGTAGGCGTAACCCTTGTCGATCAAGGTCTGGATCATGCTCAGCATGCCCGGAATGTGATCGGTGGCACGCGGTTCCATGTCCGGCTTGAGGATGTTGAGGCGCGCCTCGTCCTCGTGCATCGCGGTGATCATGCGCTCGGTCAGCGCGTCGTACGGCTCGCCGTTTTCGCGGGCACGATTGATGATCTTGTCTTCGATGTCGGTGATGTTGCGCACGTACGTCAGGTTATAACCGCTGAACCGCAACCAGCGGGTCACCAGGTCGAACGCGACCATGCTGCGGCCGTGGCCAATGTGGCAGTAGTCGTACACGGTCATCCCGCAGACGTACATGCGCACATTGTTGCCATCGAGCGGTTTGAAGACTTCTTTGCTCTTGGTGAGCGTGTTGTAAATCGTCAGCACTTTTAATTTCCTTGACGCTGAATCACTGGCCCCACGAATCACGCAGGGTCACGGTACGGTTGAATACCGGCTGACCTGGTTTCGAGTCCTTCAAATCGGCAACGAAGTAGCCTTCGCGCTCGAACTGGAAACGGTCTTCCGGCTGTGCATTGCCTAGCGATGGCTCAGCACGACAACCGGTGAGTACCTGCAGCGAATCAGGGTTGATGTTGTCGAGGAAACTCGCGCTGTCTTCAGCCTTCTCAGGGTTGGCCGAACGAAACAGACGATCGTACAGACGCACTTCGCACTCGACGCTGGCCGCAGCCGGCACCCAGTGGATCACGCCTTTGACCTTGCGGCCTTCAGGGTTCTTGCCCAGGGTTTCCGGGTCGTAGGAGCAACGCAGCTCGACGATGTTGCCGTCGGCGTCCTTGATCGCTTCGTCGGCACGGATCACGTAGCTGCCGCGCAGACGCACTTCACCGGCCGGCTCCAGGCGCTTGTAACCTTTTGGCGGCTCTTCCATGAAGTCGTCACGGTCGATGTAGATTTCCCGAGCGAACGGCAGCGCGCGCACGCCCATGTCTTCTTTCGGGTGGCGCGGCAGTTCGAGGTTTTCGACCTGGCCTTCCGGGTAGTTGGTGATCACCACTTTCAGCGGACGCAGCACGCACATGGCGCGCGGCGCGGTGTGGTCGAGGTCATCACGGATGCTGAATTCGAGCATGCCGAAGTCAACCACGCCGTCGGAGCGGTTGGTACCGACCATTTCGCAGAAGTTGCGGATCGATTTCGGCGTGTAGCCACGGCGGCGGAAGCCCGACAGCGTGGACATGCGCGGGTCGTCCCAGCCATGCACGTGCTTTTCATCGACCAGTTGCTTGAGCTTGCGCTTGCTGGTGATGGTGTAGTTGAGGTTCAGACGGCTGAACTCGTACTGACGCGGGTGCGCCGGCACTGGCAGTGCGTCGAGGAACCACTCGTACAGCGGACGATGGCTTTCGAACTCCAGGGTGCAGATCGAGTGGGTGATGCCTTCGATGGCATCCGACTGACCGTGGGTGAAGTCGTAGTTCGGGTAGATGCACCACTTGTCACCGGTCTGGTGGTGATGCGCGTGACGGATGCGATACATGATCGGATCGCGCAGGTTCATGTTCGGCGAGGCCATGTCGATCTTCGCGCGCAGCACGCGGGCGCCATCGGCGAACTCACCGGCACGCATGCGCGCAAACCAGTCGAGGTTTTCTTCCACCGAACGGTCGCGGAACGGGCTGTTTTTGCCCGGCTCGGTCAGGCTGCCACGGTATTCCTTGGCCTGCTCCGGAGTCAGGTCGTCAACGTAGGCTTTGCCGGCCTTGATCAGCTCGACCGCCCAGTCGTGCAACTGGTCGAAATACTGCGAGGCGTAGCGCACTTCGCCGGACCACTCGAAGCCCAGCCATTTGACGTCGCTTTCGATCGCGTCGATGTATTCCTGGTCTTCCTTGGCCGGGTTGGTGTCGTCGAAACGCAGGTGCGTGACGCCGCCGAACTCCTGGGCCAGGCCGAAGTTCACGCAGATCGACTTGGCGTGGCCGATGTGCAGGTAGCCGTTGGGCTCAGGCGGGAAACGGGTGACGATCTGCGTGTGCTTGCCCGAGTCCAGGTCTGCCTGGATGATCGGCCGCAGGAAATTGACCGGCACGGCAGGGCCGGACTTGGCATTCGAGGTAGGGTCGACAGTGGGCTTGCTCATAGGATCCTTGACTTACAGGTGCGCGGCCGCAGAGGGGCCAGACAAAACAAAGCCGCTATCATAGCCGATGCTGTCAAGGGGCTGACAGAGCACGGCCTATAAAGGGTTGCATTTAATCGCCGGGAATTGAAAAACAGCCTCGAAATTCGCGCCTGTCACGCTAAACTGCGCACCTTGGCCCGGATGGGCTGAACCGGTTGCGGGGCGGAAGGTCCCACAACCACGAATTCCTATTAAAGAGTAGCGATCATGACTCAAGTTAAATTGACCACCAATCATGGCGACATCGTCATCGAACTGAACGCTGAAAAGGCGCCGATCACCGTCGCCAACTTCATCGAGTACGTCAAAGCCGGTCACTACGAAAACACCGTTTTCCACCGCGTCATCGGTAACTTCATGATCCAGGGCGGTGGTTTCGAGCCAGGCATGAAAGAAAAGAAAGACAAGCGCCCAAGCATCCAGAACGAAGCTGACAACGGTCTTTCCAACGAGAAATACACCGTTGCCATGGCCCGCACCATGGAACCGCATTCGGCTTCCGCGCAGTTCTTCATCAACGTTGCCGACAACACCTTCCTCAACCACAGCGGCAAGAACACTCAGGGCTGGGGCTACGCGGTATTCGGTAAAGTGACCGCCGGCACCGACGTTGTCGACAAGATCAAAGGTGTGTCGACCACTTCCAAGTCCGGCCACCAGGACGTACCAGCAGACGACGTGATCATCGAGAAAGCCGAGATCATCGAAGCGTGATATTGCTGATTTCAGACTTGCATCTGGAAGAGGAACGCCCGGACATCACCCGGGCGTTTCTGGATTTGCTCGCCGGACGCGCCCGCTCGGCGAGTGCGTTGTACATTCTTGGCGACTTCTTCGAAGCGTGGATTGGCGACGACGCCATGACGCCCTTCCAGCGTTCCATCTGCCAGGCCCTGCGCGAATTGAGCGACAGCGGCACGGCCATCTTTCTGATGCACGGCAATCGCGACTTCATGCTCGGCAAGGCCTTCTGCAAGCAGGCCGGCTGTACGTTGTTGAAGGATCCGAGTGTCGTGCAGTTTTACGGCGAGCCGGTGCTGTTGATGCACGGCGACAGTCTCTGCACCCGCGACGTTGGCTATATGAAGCTGCGGCGTTATCTGCGTAACCCGATCACGCTGTTTATCCTGCGCAATCTGCCGCTGAGCAGCCGCCACAAACTGGCGCGCAAACTGCGCAGTGAAAGCCGTGCGCAGACGCGGATGAAGGCCAATGACATTGTCGATGTCACGCCTGAGGAAATTCCGCGGATCATGCAGACGTTTGGCGTGAAGACCCTGATTCATGGGCACACTCATCGCCCGGCGATCCACAAGTTGCAGCTCGGTGAGCAGGCGGCGAAGCGGATTGTGCTGGGGGATTGGGATCGTCAGGGTTGGGCGTTGCAGGTGGATGAGAGCGGGTATGCCTTGGCGCCGTTCGATTTCGCCCCGCCGCTGGCTTTGCCGCACGGCTAAAAGCTTTACCCCCTCACCCCAGCCCTCCCGAAACGTCGGACCGCCCCCAAGGGGGCGAGGGGGAAAGGGAGCCGACCGCATGCAGTTCAAAACCTGAGTTCGACTGAAGACTGTCAGGTCGATGTATCCCGAACATCCACCACAGTCAGTCCCCCCTCCCCCACGTGCGAGGGGGAAAGGGAGCAGATCTTCATGCTGTTCAAACCTGAGTTCGACTCGGTATCGCAAGTCGGTGTACCTCAAACAATCAACTCGGTCAGTCCCCTCTCCCTCTGGGAGAGGGCTAGGGTGAGGGGCTTTTGACCTTAGTGCCCGGAAGCCGCCGGCCCTGCCTTGGCAGCAAACGGCGGCTTCGCCAGCCACACAATCAGAATCAACCCCATGAACCCCCAGCCCAACAACGTGAAGTAATCCACGGTGGAGAGCATGTACGCCTGACTGGTCAGCACATGATCGAGTTGGGCATACGCCGGGTTGCTCGCCCCGCCCAACTGATTCAGCGCTTCCCGCGTGGCCGGTTCATAAGTGCTGATGCTCTCACTCATATACGCATGATGCTGATCAGCCCGGCGAATCCAGATCCACGTGGTCAGCGAAGCCGCAAAGCTACCGCCCAGCGTCCGCAGGAATGTCGCAAGACCGGCACCATCGGCAATCTGGCTCGGCGGCAAGTCCGACATCAGAATGCTCAAGGTCGGCATGAAGAACAGCGCCACGCCAATGCCCATGAACAACTGCACCAGGGCAATGTGCTGGAAGTCCACTTCGCTAGTGAATTCAGCGCGCATGAAGCAGCTCAGACCAATCGCCAGAAACGCCAGCCCGGCCAGCAAACGCAGGTCGAACTTGTGTGCGTACTTGCCGACAAACGGCGACAGCAGCACCGGCAGAATGCCGATCGGCGCCACGGCCAGACCAGCCCAGGTCGCGGTGTAGCCCATCTGCGTCTGCAACCACTGCGGCAGGATCAGGTTGATGCCGAAGAACCCGGCGTAACCCAGCACTAACACCAGCGTGCCGATGCGGAAGTTGCGGTACGCGAACAACCGTAGATTGACCACCGGGTGCTGGTCGGTCATTTCCCAGATGATGAACACCGCCAGCGCAATCACCGAAATCGCAGCGCCGATGATGATGAAGTTGGATTCGAACCAGTCCAGGTCATTGCCCTTGTCGAGGATCACCTGCAAGGCGCCAACGCCGATGATCAGGGTGATCAGCCCGACGTAATCCATCGGCTGACGGCTGGTTTCCACCGGACGTTTGGCCAGTTGCGAGCGCACCACCATCACCGCAAAAATGCCGATCGGCACGTTGATGAAGAAGATCCATGGCCAGCTGTAACTGTCAGTAATCCAGCCACCGAGAATGGGCCCGGCAATCGGCGCGACCACCGTGACCATCGCCAATAACGCCAGGGCCATGCCGCGCTTCGCCGGCGGATAGACCGCGATCAACAGGGTTTGCGTCATCGGATACAGCGGCCCGGCGACCAACCCTTGCAGGACGCGGAAGCCGATCAACTCCGGCATCGACGTCGAGATACCGCAGAGAAACGAGGCCAGCACGAACAGGATGGTGGCCCACAAAAACAGCTTCACCTCACCGAAACGGCGGCTGAGCCAGCCGGTCAGCGGCAGCGCAATCGCGTTGCTCACGGCAAACGAGGTAATCACCCAGGTGCCCTGCTCCGAACTCACCCCCAGGTTGCCGGAGATGGTCGGCAGCGCCACGTTGGCGATGGTGGTGTCGAGCACTTGCATGAACGTCGCCAGCGACAGACCGATGGTGCTGAGCAACAGGCTGGGCGGCGTGAAAGAGGCGTTATTGCTCATTGTGAATCCTATGAAACCAGGTTGACGCCTTGCCTCCTGTGGGAGCGAGCTTGCTCGCGAAGGCGCTCAGTCAGACACAGTAGTGCTGAATGACACACCGCTTTCGCGAGCAGGCTCGCTCCCACAGGGTCAGGTGTGATCTCAGCGTTGCGCGGTTTTGCTCACCGCGGCGCTGTTGTCGTGGATCAGCTGCGCAATCATCGCGTCGGCTTCGGCCAGTTGGCGGTCGTAGACGTTGGTGCTGAACGAAGCCTTTTGTGGAGGCTGCTGAGCCAATACCGGGCCGCTCTGGTCGTGCAGGTTCACTTCAACGTTGGTCGACAGACCGACGCGCAGCGGGTGCTTGGCCAGTTCTTCGGCGTTGATGTGAATGCGCACTGGCACACGCTGAACGATCTTGATCCAGTTACCGGTGGCGTTCTGCGCCGGTAGCAGAGCAAACGCGCTACCGGTGCCGGCGCCGAGGCTGTCGACGGTGCCGCTGTATTTCACGTCGCTGCCGTAGATGTCGGATTCGATATCGACTGGCTGACCGATGCGCATGTCACGCAATTGGGTTTCCTTGAAGTTGGCGTCGATCCACAGTTGATCCAGCGGAATCACCGCCATCAACGCCGTGCCCGGCTGCACACGCTGACCGAGTTGCACGGTGCGTTTGGCCACGTAACCGGTGACCGGCGCGATCAAGGTGCTGCGGGCATTGGTCAGGTACGCCTGACGCAGATCGGCAGCGGCCGACATCACGTCCGGGTGCGACGACACCACGGTGTCATCGACCAGCGCGCTGGTGGTTTTCAATTGCTGTTTGGCGTTGGCCAGGGCGTTTTGCGCCGAGGTCAGGTCGTCACGAGCGTGGGACAGTTCTTCCTGGGAAATCGCCCCGCCCTGCGCCAGGTTTTTCCGGCGGTTGTAGTTGTCCTGGGCTTTCTGCACTTCGGCTTGCTGCGCGTTGACCTGGGCTTTCATGCCATCAACATTGCTATACAAGCCGCGCACCTGACGCACGGTGCGCGCCAGTTTCGCTTGGGCACTTTGCAGACCGACTTCAGCGTCGTTCGGGTCGAAGTTGATCAGCACCTGGCCTTCGTGAACCAGATCGCCATCGTCCGCACCGATGCTGACCACGGTGCCGGTCACCAGCGGCGTGATTTCGACGACGTTACCGTTGACGTAGGCGTCGTCGGTGCTTTCGTTAAAGCGCCCGATGAACTCGTGATACGCCCAGACGCCGGCGCAGGCGAGTGCAACCACAACGGCGAGCACCAGCAGCATGACTTTGCGTTTGCGCGGGTTGCCGGTGTCCGGGGTGTTGCCTTGAGCTTGGGTATTTTCGGCAGTGGCCATGACAATTACCTTGAATTAGTTGTGCGGCGTGGCTGGGCTGGCGTTGGCTGCGGTCAGGGTGTCACCCTGGAAGCCGCCGCCCAGCGCTTGCATCAGTTGAATCGACAGGTCGATCTGCTCGGCATTGAGGCTGGCCAACTGACGCTGGGCCTGCAGCAATTGCTGCTCGATGCTGAGCACGTCCAGGTAGTTGCCGATGCCGGAACCGTAACGCTGGACGACGGTGTTGTAAGAGTCCTGGGCAATCTCGGTGGCGTGTTGCTGCGCACCGATCTGCCGGCCGATGTCACGCAACTGGTTGATCGTGTCGCTGACATCGCCCAGTGCTTTCACCAGACTTTTGTTGTACTGCGCCACCGCCAGGTCGTAATCGGCGTCGCGCGCATCGAGGTTGGCGCGCAGGCGTCCGCCGTCGAAGATCGGCACGGAAATGGTCGGGGCAATGTTGAAGAAGCGACTGGCCGAACCGAACATCGCGTCACCCAACAAAGATTCGGCACCGGCCGAGGCCGTGAGGTTCAAGTTGGGATAGAACTGGGTTTTCGCCGAGTCGATGTCTTTGCTCGCGGCTTCGACGCGCCAGCGCGCGGCGACCAGATCCGGGCGACGACCGAGCAGTTCCGCCGGCAACACCGATGGCACGGCGACAGCGCTGGCTTGCAGCACTTTTGGTCGGGCAATTTCGTTACCGCGATCCGGGCCTTTGCCGAGCAACACGGCCAAGGCGATTTTGGCGCTGTTCAGGCGCTTTTCTGCGTCGATCAGGCTGGCTTCGGAACTGGCTTCCAGACTTTGCGTTTGCTGGAACTGGTACTGACTGTCGATCCCGGAACTGAGGCGACGCTGGCTCAGGTCGAGCATTTGCTTGGTGCGCTTGAGGTCGTCGTTGGCCAGGTCATAAACGATGTGCGCCTGACCGAGATCGCTGTAGGCGCGAGCGACGTCGGCGGCCAGCGTCAACTGCGCAGCCTGACGGTCGACTTCAGCGGCGCGGGCCTGACCGAGTGCGGCTTCCCAGGCATCGCGCTGGCCGCCCCAAAGGTCGAAGTTGTAATTGAAACCGGCGCTGACGTTCCGCACGGTGGCGTAGGCATCGCCCTGCCCTCGCGGATCCTGATCCTTGGCCAGACGCGAACGGCTGATGCCGGCGCTGGCGTCGAGGGTCGGATAGCGCGCGGCATCGGCGGCATACGCGGCGGCGCTGGCCTGATGGGCGCGCGCTTCGGCGATCTGCATGTCCGGGCTGTCGTGCAGGGCTTCGCGGATCAAGCCGTCGAGTTGCGGATCGCCAAGGCTGGTCCACCAGTCGCTTTTCGGCCACGCGGCCGGCGACAGGGTCACGCCATTGAGGGATTGACCGACTTTCAGGCTTTTCGCGTCAAGGTTCTGGCCATGGGTGTCGAGGCCGCTGTAGTTGGCGCAACCGGCGAGGATCATCGCCGACAGCACCAGCGTCAGGCTGCTGCGCAAGGTTTTACCGCTCATTGTGTTCACCTAACCGCTGGATAGTGATCGGGTCACCGGCTGCCAGCAGGATTTTCTTGAGGATGTATTCCAGGGTCTTTAACTCGTCCGGGGTGACGGCGCCGGCCAGTTCATTCATCGCGTCGGCGCCGATGTGCGGCAGGCGATCGGCCAGTTGCTGGCCTTGCTCGGTCAGCTTGAGTTGCACCTGACGGCGATCGCCTTCGCTGCGGTGGCGAGCCAAAAAGCCTTTCTGCTCCAGACGATCGAGCATGCGCGTCATCGAACCGCTGTCCAGCGATAGATGCCGGCACAGCTCGGCCGGGGTATCGACGCCGTACTGGGCCATGATGATCAACACCTTGAACTGCGCGGCGGTGATGCCGTGGGGTTCCATGTGCGTGTCGATGATCCGGTCCTTGAGCAGCGCGGCGCGGCCAAGCAACAGGCCGAGATGGCAGTGTTTGAATTCGTCCGGGGTGAAATGCTTCATTTGCTCACCTAATAACTGCCTAGGCAGTGAATGTATGTCGAGATGTTACTGCCTAGGCAGCGAATGTCAACGAAATAGTTAGGAGGCTTGGTAATTAGTTGACCAATGGAGTTGGTTTTGTGTCGCCCGCGCTGACGCTTTCGCGAGCAAGCTCGCTCCCACAGGGTCATGCGTCAGCCAAACAATATTGGCAACGACACAAAACCTGTGGGAGCGAGCTTGCTCGCGAAGGGCGCGACTCGGTGTAGGGTCAGTCAGGACTCGTCGGAAGGATGCACAGGCGGCGGCTGAACGGGATGCACCTCACGCCCACGCAAGGCAGTCGCCACATACCCAAAGGCACGTTTGCTCACCGCATACATGCTGTGCCAGCCCGGCGGTGCCGGCTCGATGGCAGCATGCAACGCTCGCGCATAGTCGAGCACCAGCCCGGGCGTCCAGGCCATCACTTCGGCGCGTTTGCGCACTTGCGCGGCGACCCAGAACTCGGGGCTGAAAATGATCCGGGCGAAATCCAGCATGCTCGAATGGCCCCGGTTCATCGCTCCTTCAAGGGCCGCTTCGAGGCTATGGGCGACGGCGCTGGAACAGTTGCGACTGGTGAGGTTGTACGTGCTGTTCTGCCGATATTCCGCCCAGAACGCACTGAGCCGCCGAGCGTTGTAGTGGGCAAAAATGACCTGCATCGAAGACGGGCACCAGTCCGCCACCTCGCCGGCATAGTCCGGCAAAAACCTGCCGGCGACATCGTTGTTCGGCGTCGCCCGCAGCAATCGCACAAAATCCCCCGCCGAACGATCGATGTCGTCCTGCGGGTAATGGCTGATGTAAATGTCCGGCCCGCATTCCAGCGCCGCATGGCCGGCGGAAATCACGCCGTTGATATCGACCGCCGCGATGTAGCGGTTGAGCAGGCGGTTGCGCACCAGCGTGTCGTCGACGGTGCCACTGGGGGTCCAGACGTGAATCACCAACGCGTCGCTGCTGGCCGGCGCACTGACCGACAAAGGGCTTGTCAGCGGCGGCTGGTTTTTGAAGCGCACCGCTTGGCGCAACAAGGCACAGCCTGAGAGAAACAGACTCATGCCAATGCAGAACGGCACCGTGCCCTTATATAGCGTCGGATACGGCTCAAGGATAAACACGCCAAAGCCGATTTCGAACAATCCCGCCAGCAGCGACACTTGCCAACCGACAAAGCGCACCACCAGCGCCGCCGCCAGCCTAAAACCGCCATCGAGCAAAAAAGCCCCGCCAAACAGCACCGCCAGAATCAGCCCGGCGGCGTGTTGCCGGTCGACGATCAGCAGCCCCAGCAAGAGAAACGCCAACCCTCGCGCTTTGCGCAGGGCCGCAGCGGTCCCGGCTTGCGGTGCCGGCACCAGCAGCAGGATCAGCGCTTCGAGCAACAACAGATAGCCGAAGAGATGCAGCGGGAAATACAAAACCCCGTCCAGCGCATCAATGAAGATGCCCACACCGGCCGCGCCCCAGACAATGCCCGTCAGCGCCAGCGCAGACCAGCGTTTGCGGACAAAGTCGTGACCGAGCAAGACCATACTCAAGCGGACCATAGGCGTCTCTGTTGTTTTCGGACAGCCGCCAACCGCGCAGCATTCAAGTAGCGCTGAGTCTAATGCATTCAGCGAAAGCCGGATCGCAGCGATGCGACCCGGCCAGGGGAAACGCGCGTCAGAAATCGCGCTTGTAAAAGATATCCAGCGAACTGGCGACGCCACTCGCCGCCTCGACATAGACCTTCTTGCTCAACTTGTAGCGCAGCGCAATGGTGCTGGCTGGTTCGAACACGCCCACGCCATAACGCAAACTGAGCTTCTCGGTAATATTGCCGCTGGCCACAACACTGGTGGCATCGCCGCTGCCTGCAGTGTCGAGCTGGAAATCCTGAATCCCCAGATCCTTGGCCAGACTGCTGGTGACCCCGGAGCTGCCCATCAAGCCCAGTCCCAACGCCGCTTGCGCGAGCATGTTGTTGTCTTCACCGTTGGTGCTCAGCGGTCGACCGAGGACCAGATAGGACAGCGCCTGCTCCTGACTCATCGCCGGTTCCGAGAAGATCTGCGTGGTCGGCTGCTCGGCACTGCCACTGAGGCGAATACCGGCGATCACGTCGTCGGTCTGGCGGATCGCTTCGATGTCCAGATACGGCTGATCGAGGGGGCCGGCGAACAACAGACGCGCACGGCGCACTTGCAGGCGCTGGCCGTAGGCACTGTAGCGGCCGTCGTTGAGCCACAGCTCGCCACGGGTGTCCATGTTGTCGCCGATGTGCACATGACCTTGCACGTTGGCGGTCAGACCGAAACCGGCGAAGGCCAGTTTGTCTTCGCCGACCACCACGTCGATGTCCATTTTCATGGCCAGCGGCGGTTTGCCCTCTTCGGTCTGCGCACCGACGATGATCGTGTCATCGGAGACTTTCACCGTGGATGGCGGCAGCTCTCGCACGGTGATTTCGCCTTTGGGCACCTGCACTTTGCCGGCGATTTTCAGCTCGTCGCCGGCCATGGAAATCTTCAAGTCCGGCGCCACTTCGAGCTTGGCGTACGGCTCGACGGTGACCGGCAATTGCGTGCCTTTCAACGCCAGATCGACCATCAGTGCCTGGCCCCAGGCGACGTTCCCCGTCAAGCTGCCCTGCCCGCTCTTGCCACTTTTCCAGCCGCCGTCGAGGCGCACCGATTCGCCGGCAATCAGGGCGGTAAGTTGCAGATTCTGCAGCTCCATCGGCAACTCGGCGCCAGACACTTCGCCGTCGCTGAGTTGCACGGTGCCGTTGACCAGCGGCGCCAGCAGTCCGCCGGAAATCGTCCCGCTGCCGTTGAGGCGCCCGGTAAGTTTTTCGACCATCGGCACAAACGGCCGCGCCACCGACAGATCCAGTCCACTGAGACGGAACGAGCCGCTCAACGGTTTGTTTTTCGGCAACGGGTTGAGCTGCGCCTGCACCATCAGTTCGCCGAGTTTGCCGCCGACGAAATTGAGTTCGGTGTCGACACGTTTTGGCGTCAGTTTGCTGGTCAGCTTGAGTGTCTGGTACGGGAAGTCCAGCCACTGATCCTTTTCCTTCATGCGCAAGGTGCCGCCGCTGGCGTCGATGCTGACCACGCCATTCGGGCCGCTCGCTGGCAGATCCAGTTGCAGATCGGCGTTGAGCCTACCCTTCCAGGCAAAGTCTTTCGGCAACCATTGCGCCAGGCTTTCGATCGGGAACTGCTTGAGGTGGTAGCGCAGTTTCGGTTCCGGCATCAGCCGCTGATCTTCACCGCACAGGCTGGCGTCGCCGGACATCCAGCAATGCGCGCCGAAGTTGATCTTGCCATCAGCCAGACGTTCGAGTTTGGCCGGATTCTGCAGTTTCCAGTCCTGGCCGCCGGCCTGAATATCGCCACTGGCCAAGCGTCCACGCCAGTTGCCTTTATCCAGATTGCCGTCCAGACCGAGGGCCAGTTTCAGTTGCGGCCCGATCAGGTCGAGATCGAGTTTCTGCTTTTTGATGTCGCCTTGAGCGCTGGCGGTCAAAACGCCCAAGTTAGTGTCACCGGCCTGAATGCCGCTGCCTTTCAGATCGATTTTCGCCCGCTGTGCGCTGTCGAGAGTGGCATCGAGGTTGAGGCTTTGCAGGCGATTGTCCTGGAACGCCAGTTGCGAACCTTGCAGATCGAGTTTGCCCTGCGGCGCCTTCAACGTACCGGCGACGTTGACCTGACCGTTGACTTGCCCGCGCAGTTGCGGCCAGAGCTGGGCCAGACGCGACAGCTTGATATCGATCTGCCCGGTGAGTTTCTGTTGCAGGCTGCCCTTGCCGTTGATGCTGTTGTCGCCGAGGCGGATTTGCAGGGCGTTCAGATTCCACTGCTCGCCGGCGCCGTCAGCCTTGGCCTGGAGGATCGCCGGTTGCCCGCGCAACTTGCCTTTCAAGTCGAGATCCGCAGTGAGGCTCAGGCGCTCGTTCTTCATTTCGCCCGTGCTTTTCAGCGGCCCGGCCAAAGTGCCCGGCAGCTCGGCAACCCAGTACGCCGGGTTGAGCGCAGACAGCTCCAGCGCTGTGTCCCAGGCGATGCCGTCGGCGAACTGCACATTCACATGGCCTTCAGCCTTGCCCTGCCCGGCTTGCATTTTCAGTTGCGGCAAAGCGATCTGTTTAAGACTGCCGCTGAACGGACTGCTCAGGGTAAACGCGCCCGCCGGGCCATCCAGTGCGGCGTCGAAGTTACCGAGGTATTGCCCATCGGTGTAGGAGACTTCGCCACTGAAAGTACGCAGGGCGACTTGCGGCTCGTCGATTTCGTTATAGAGCCGGTGCCACGGGAAATCCTGCCAGTTGATATTGGCTTGGGCGCTGAGGCCTTTGCTCCAGTCAACGCTGCCAGTGAGTTTCAGGCTTTGTTTGTCGTTGGCCGTCAGGTCGAGGCCGGCAAACTGCGCGCCGCTGGCGTCGACTTTGCCTTTGAGCAACAGCGCCACCGGACCTTTATCGGCGGGCAGCGTGGCGTTGCCGTTGAGCTGATAACCGTTTTTCAGGTCGCCTTCGCCGGTCAGCAGCAGTTGATTCAGTTGCAGCGTGTCCGGCAGGTCAGCGCTCGGTTTGAACGCATCGCTGGTGATACGCACCTTGGCCGGCAGGTTCTCCGCCAGCGGTTGCAGTTCGCCGCTCAACTGGCCGTCAAGGTAACCACGGCTGTCGGCATGCAGGTTGAGGGTTTTCAACAGGTCGCCGTCGATCTTCAACGCCAGTGTCCACGGCTCCGTACCCGGCGACGGCAACGTCAGGTCGCCGCTGATGTTCAGCGGCCAGTTGCCGGTCGGCGCGAGTGTGCCGGACAGGTTCAGGCTGAGGTCGTCGCGCTGCAATTTGATGCCGTCGATCTGCATGCCCTGGGCGGTCCAGTGCGCCGCCAGTTGCAGGCCCTTGAGCTGTTCGCTGCCGTTGAACAACAGGCTGCCGACCTGTACGTCGCCCAGCTCGATGGCCACCGGCAATTGCAGATCCGGCAGTTTGATCGGGCCGCTTTCGGTGGTTTCTTCGCTCGGCGGGAATTGCAGAATGACCTGATCAGCCTTGAGCTGTTCGATGCACAGGGTCATGCGCGTCAGGCACAGCGGCGACCAGGCGAAGATCGCCTTGTTCAGCTCGACGCGGCTGCTGTCCTGCTGCCACACCAGATGATCGGCGCTCCACTGCCCGCCGAGACGACCCTGGAAATTCTCCACGCTCAAGCCCGGCACGAGGCCCAGCACCCAGCGGCTGCCGGCCGCCGTGCCGAGCACAGCGGTGACACTCAATACAATCAGCAAAAGCAGCGCCAACACCGCCAGCGCCGTAATTTTCAAACCACGCTTCACAGCTCAGGCCCCATGGAAAAGTGCAGCCGGATGCCGCCATCGTCGTCGAGTGCATGGGCCAGGTCGAGGCGGATCGGCCCGACCGGCGAAACCCAGCGCACACCAATACCGACCCCGGTCTTGAGGTTCGGCAGTTCGAGTTTATTGAAAGAGTTGCCTTGGTCGACGAAGGTCGCCACGCGCCATTTCTCGGCAATCGAATATTGATACTCGACGCTGCCGGCGACCATGTAGCGGCCACCGATGCGATCGCCTTTGGAGTTTTCCGGGGACAGACTCTGGTAGTCGTAACCGCGCACACTTTGATCGCCACCGGCAAAGAAGCGCAGCGACGGCGGCACCGAGTTGTAGCCGTTGGTGGCGCTGCCGCCGACCTGCACGCGCCCAAGGAAGCGGTGTTTGTCGAATACTGTGGTCAGGCCTTTGACCAGCGCCGTGCCATATAAAAGGTTGTTATCGGAACCGAGGCCTTCCTTCGCCACTTTGCTTTCGAAGCTCAGGCGATAGCCGTTGTGTGGGTCGATGCGGTTGTCGCTTTTCAGGTACGAGTAACTGATGCCGGGCATCAGCAAGGTACTCAGGCCGGAGTCGTCGCCGAGTTCATATTCTTCGCGCTGCCATTTCAGCGAGATCACTCGCTGCCAGCCGCTCGGTAACTTGCTGTGCCATTCCGGGCCGAAGGTCAGCAGTTTGCTGAGTGTGTCGGAACCGTCGATGTCTTCGAATTGGTAGCCGCCGGCCCAACGCAGTTTGTCGGTCAGCGGCGGGTCGAGCGGAATGTCGTAGAACAGCCCGACGTTTTGTCGCGGCGCCGACAGTTCGGCTTCCCAGCCGTAGCTGTCGCCCTGCGGGTTGACCCAGTGGCGCGTCCAGTTGGCTTTGATGCGCGGGCCGACGTCGGTCGAATAACCGAGGCCCAGGCCCATGGTCCGCGGCTTGCGCGTGTCGAGTTTGACGTCCACCGGGATCACGTCGTTTTTCGCCGCGGTCGGTGCGGCATCGACGCGTATGCCTTCAAAATAACCGCTCGATTGCAAGTCGCGATTGAGCTCGGCGATCAGCTCGGAGTCGTACGGCTCGCCTTCCTTGAACGGCACCATGCGTTGCAGCAAGTCTTCGTCGAACGGCGTGTCGCCTTCGAATTTGACTTTGCCCAGCGCATAACGCGGGCCGCTTTCGTAGATCAGTTCGACATCGGCGACACCGGCTCGCGGGTCGACCAAAAGTTTCTGGCTGGTGAAATGGCCACTGAAAAAACCGAAGCGTGAAGCCTGATTCTGAATAAGTCTTTTGGCGTCTTTGTAACGCCCATGGTTGAGCACCGCGCCGGATTTGAGCACGTCGCTTTTCGGTACACGAAAGGATTTGAGGGAGGCCGCCGGGCCGTCGACACGAATGGTGACGTTGCGCAGGCGAATCGGCTCGCCGGGATCGATGTTCAGCACCAGGCGCGGTTTGTTGCCGCCCTTCACATCACTTTCAATCTGCGGCTGGTAGTAGCCCAACGCCTGGGCCGCCTTGCGCGCCTGCTCTTCGGCACCGCGACTGAAGCGTTGCAAGGCTTCTTCGTCACGATCGCCGAGGCTGCCGATATAGCCTTCTATATTGGCCTTGAGTTCATCGTTGGACGGTTTGATCCGCACATCCAATTCACTTTGCGCCAGTGCCGCGCAGCTGGTTAACAGCATGAGCACGCCACTGGTAAATCTTCCTGGAAACTTCATAGGCGCGGATGCTATCACGGGCTTGGGAGCGTGATAGAACAGGAAATTTCCCAAGAAGTTCGATTGTCATGCTGTTGCAGTTTGTAACACCTGCGGATTGGCGTGAAAAAATACGTGTTCGCGCACCGGCCCGACAGCAACTTCGCCGATCTCCTGGTAACCCTGCCTTTTATAGAATTCCAGATAGCGCGGGTTGCCAGTGTCGAGCACCACGCCTTGCGAGGTTTCATCGACGGCGCACCAATTGTGTACGGCGGTCAGCAGTTGCTCGCCGAAGTGTTTGCCCTGGAACTGCGGGTGAATCCCCAACAGCGGCAGCATGTGCACCGAATCGGTCGGCACGCAGGCAGAAACCGCATCATGGTATTCGAGATAGCGGCGGGTACAGCGAAAACCGGTGCTGAGCACCATGCGCAAGCGCCACGCCCAACTTTCGGTAATCCCCAGACGGCGTTGTGGCGGCGCGATCAACGCGATGCCGATCAGGCGATCGTTGACCAACAGGCCGATGGCCGGCAAGTCCTGCAGAAAGTGTTGCTTGACCAGTTCACGCACCGTCGCCCGCACCCGTTGCTCGTAGCCAGGGCGTTCGGCTTCGAACAGGTAGCCGAAGGTCGGCTCGTGGCGATAGGCCTGATAAAGCAGCGAGCGGGCTTCACGGGAATAGCCGCGGTCGAGCATATGAATGTCGGCGATGGCGGTCTGGGTTTCAGGCATGACGGTGATTCTCTCCGGGGCGCGTGCAGATGGCGGCGCTCTTGTTGGTACGAACCTTGTGGCGGTGGGACAGTTCCCCACAGGTATAGACCAACTGGGGATCTTCATCGACTGGAAGGGCCTCATCGCTGGCAAGCCAGCTCCCACAGTGTCTGTGTTGTACACAACATTCATATGCACCACAGAAACCTGTGGGAGCTGGCTTGCCAGCGATGGGGCCGGGACAGACAACATAAATCCCACAGGCCAAAATGATTTCTCCCACACTGGCCCATTTCCCCCCTGTCAGCTAGCATCGCCCTTTTGCTAGGACTGCCGACCATGAAGATCGTTTCCTTCAACATCAACGGACTGCGCGCCCGTCCGCATCAGCTGGCAGCGCTGATCGAAAAACACCAGCCGGACGTCATCGGCTTGCAGGAAACCAAGGTTCACGACGACCAGTTCCCGCTCGAAGAAGTGCGCGCCCTCGGCTATCACGTGTACTTCCACGGCCAGAAAGGCCATTACGGCGTGGCGATGCTCTCGCGCCAGGAACCGATCGCCATTCACAAAGGTTTCGCCACCGACGAAGAAGACGCCCAGCGCCGCTTTATCTGGGGCACCTTCGCCGACGCCAATGGCGTGCCGGTGACGATCATGAACGGCTATTTCCCACAGGGCGAAAGCCGCGACCATCCGACCAAATTCCCCGCCAAGCAGCGTTTCTACAGTGATCTGCAAGCGCTGCTGGAAAGCCAGTTCCACAACGAGCAGCCGCTGGTGGTGATGGGCGATGTGAACATTTCCCCGGAAGACTGCGACATCGGCATCGGCCCGGACAACATGAAGCGCTGGCTGAAAACCGGTAAATGCAGCTTCCTGCCGGAAGAGCGCGAGTGGATGGCACGCCTGAAAAACTGGGGCCTGACCGACAGCTATCGTCACCTGAACCCGGACGTGACCGACATGTTCAGCTGGTTCGACTACCGCAGCCGTGGGTTTGAGGATGAACCGAAGCGCGGGCTGCGGATTGATGTGATTCTGGCGTCGCATGGTTTGCTGCCGCGAGTGAAGGCCGCCGGTGTCGACTATGAATTGCGCGGGATGGAAAAGCCTTCCGACCATGCGCCGATCTGGCTGGAACTGGCCTGATGTTTTAATCGCCTGAAATCCCCTGTGGGAGCGAGCTTGCTCGCGAAGGCGGAGTGTCAG
>NZ_JBAQKH010000008.1:0-170053 GCF_049300855.1 Pseudomonas sp.
ACACGAATTGCTTGATTCAGTTGTTAAAGAGCGGTTGGTTAAGATCTTTCGTCTCAACCGAGGCGCGCATTCTACAGCAGCCTCATTTGCTGTCAAGTGATTATTTTCAGAAGTTTTCGAAGAATTCTTCAACAACTTCAACCACTTGCGCTTCAGATCTCTCATCAGCGGGAGGCGAATTCTACAGCGTTACACGCTGCTGTCAACACCTCTTTTTCAACTTCCTTTCGGCTTCGATGAACTGAAGCAACCCACCGCCGAAACCTACATAACTCATTGAATCTCAAGGAGTTTTCCGTTTCGACTGCGCCGGAAGTGGGGCGAATTATAGACACCTGAGATCTGCCGTCAACACCTATTTTCATAATTCTGTCACATCGGTCAAAAAACCCCGAAAACACGAAGGCCGACCCCAATGAGGTCGGCCTTCTCTGTAATCCCCTTCTACTTACAAGCTAGGGAAGGCGAACTGCGAAGCCTCATGGCTCGCACGCTGCGGCCAGCGCTGGGTGATCGCCTTGCGACGGGTATAGAAGCGCACACCATCCGGACCATAAGCGTGCAGGTCACCAAACAGTGAACGCTTCCAGCCGCCGAAGCTGTGGTAGGCCACCGGTACCGGCAGCGGCACGTTGACGCCGACCATGCCGACTTCGATCTCGTCGCAGAACAGACGCGCTGCTTCACCGTCACGGGTGAAGATGCAGGTGCCGTTGCCGTATTCGTGATCGTTGATCAACTGCATTGCCTCCTCCAGGCTGTTCACGCGAACGATGCACAGCACTGGCCCGAAGATCTCTTCTTTATAGATACGCATCTCAGGGGTGACGTTGTCGAACAGGCAGCCACCGAGGAAGAAGCCTTCTTCATGACCGGCCACGCTGAAACCACGACCGTCGACCACCAGGGTCGCGCCCGCTGCCACGCCGTCATCAACGTAACCGCTGACCTTGTCGCGCGCCTGACCGGTGACCAGTGGGCCCATGTCCAGACCGCACGAAGTGCCGGCACCGATTTTCAGCGCCTGAATCTGTGGCACCAGTTTCGCTACCAAGGCATCCGCCACCTGGTCGCCCACACACACGGCAACCGAAATCGCCATGCAGCGCTCGCCGCACGAACCGTACGCCGCGCCCATCAGTGCGCTCACCGCGTTGTCCAGATCGGCATCCGGCATCAGCACCGCGTGGTTCTTCGCGCCACCCAGTGCCTGTACGCGTTTGCCGCGCTTGGTACCTTCGGCATAGATGTACTCGGCAATCGGCGTCGAGCCAACGAAGCTCAGCGCTTTGACTTCCGGCGCTTCGATCAGCGCATCCACCGCTGTCTTGTCACCGTGCACCACGCTCATCACGCCTTTCGGCAGACCGGCTTCCAGCAGCAGCTGAGCGATCAGGAGTGTCGAGCTTGGGTCACGCTCGGACGGCTTGAGGATGAAGCAGTTGCCGCAGACGATCGCCAGTGGATACATCCACAGCGGCACCATGGCCGGGAAGTTGAACGGGGTGATACCGGCAACGATACCCAGTGGCTGGAAGTCCGACCATGCGTCGATGTTCGGACCGACGTTGCGGCTGTACTCGCCCTTGAGGATTTCTGGCGCGGCGCAGGCAAACTCGACGTTCTCGATGCCGCGCTTCAGTTCACCGGCAGCGTCTTCCAGAGTCTTGCCGTGTTCTTCACTGATCAGTTGCGAGATACGCGCCTCGTTCTGCTCCAGCAATTGCTTGAAGCGGAACATCACCTGGGCGCGTTTGGCCGGCGGCGTGTTGCGCCAGGCCGGGAACGCAGCCTTGGCGGCATCGATGGCTTTCTGGATGGTTGCCTGGCTGGCCAGTGGCAGCTTGTGGATAGCCTGACCGGTGGATGGGTTGAACACATCAACCGCGCGACCGGTCTCGGTCACCAGTTCGCCATTGATCAAATGCGGGATAACGCTCATCGAAAACTCCTGAATTCTTGTGCGCAGACGCCCGCAACAGGCGCCTGCTATTTGCATAGCTATATAGAAGGAAAAATCAGTCGAGCTTGTTCAGCACTTCGCCGACCGCGTCGAACAGTCGATCGAGGTCTTGCGGCTTGCTGTTGAACGTTGGGCCGAACTGCAAGGTGTCGCCGCCAAAGCGCACGTAGAACCCGGCTTTCCACAGGGCCATGCCCGCTTCGAACGGACGCACGATGGCGTCACCGTCACGACCGGCAATCTGGATCGCACCGGCCAGACCGAAGTTGCGGATGTCGATAACGTTCTTCGAACCTTTCAGGCCATGCAGGGCGTTTTCAAAATGCGGGGCGACTTCTGCAACGCTCTGCACCAAGTTCTCCTTTTGCAGCAGATCGAGAGCTGCCAGGCCAGCAGCGCAAGCCACCGGGTGCGCCGAGTAGGTGTAACCGTGCGGGAATTCGACGGCGTATTCCGGCGTCGGCTGATTCATGAACGTCTGGTAGATCTCGGAGCTGGCAATCACCGCGCCCATCGGAATCGCGCCGTTGGTGACTTGCTTGGCGATGCACATCAGATCCGGGGTGACGCCAAAGGTGTCGGCACCGAACATGTTGCCGGTACGACCAAAACCGGTGATCACTTCGTCGAACACCAACAGAATGCTGTGCTGATCGCAAATTTCGCGCAGACGCTTCAGGTAACCCTGCGGCGGCACCAGTACGCCAGCGGAACCGGCCATAGGCTCAACGAATACTGCGGCGATGTTCGAAGCATCATGCAGCTCAATCAGTTTCAGCAGCTCATCGGCCAAAGCGATGCCGCCCTGCTCTGGCATGCCACGGGAGAATGCATTGCTAGCCAGCAAGGTGTGCGGCAGGTGATCGACGTCCATCATCGATTGACCGAACAGCTTGCGGTTGCCGTTGACGCCGCCGAGACTGGTGCCGGCGATGTTCACGCCATGGTAACCACGGGCACGGCCGATCATTTTGGTTTTGGTCGCCTGACCTTTCAGGCGCCAGTAGGCACGGACCATTTTCACGGCGGTATCGGCGCACTCGGAACCGGAGTCAGTGAAGAACACATGGTTCAAGTTGCCCGGGGTCAGCTCGGTGATTTTCTCGGCCAGCTGGAACGACAACGGGTGGCCGTACTGGAAGCCCGGCGAGTAATCGAGGGTGCCCAACTGTTTCGAGACCGCTTCCTGAATTTCCTTGCGGGTGTGGCCAGCGCCGCAGGTCCACAAACCCGACAGCGAGTCATATACCCGGCGGCCCTTGTCGTCGATCAGCCAGCTGCCTTCGGCGCCAACGATCAAACGCGGATCGCGCTGGAAGTTACGGTTGGCGGTGTACGGCATCCAGTGCGCGTCCAGCTTCAGTTGGCTGGCCAGTGGCGACTGAGCGTTTTCAGGCATGTTCATCGGGCAAAACCTCGCAGGGCATAAGCGTCAGGGAGATAAAAAGCGTTGTTGCAGCTAAATTGCCACGCGGATAAAGTCGGTGAAATTCAACTCTTCTAACCTTCAGTTAGAACTTTGCTAAACAATGAGAACAATAAGATGAGCAGCCGTCGCCCCGATCCGCTGGCCCAGGTCAGTGACTTTGATATCCGCTTGCTGCGGATTTTTCGCAGCGTGGTGGAATGCGGTGGCTTCTCGGCAGCGGAAACCGTGCTCGGCATCGGTCGCTCGGCGATCAGCCAGCAGATGAGCGATCTGGAGCAGCGTCTCGGTTTGCGTTTGTGTCAGCGCGGTCGCGCGGGGTTTTCGCTGACCGAAGAAGGTCGCGAGGTCTATCAATCGGCGCTGCAGCTTTTAAGTGCGCTGGAAAGCTTTCGCACCGAGGTCAACGGCCTGCACCAGCATTTACGTGGCGAGTTGATCATCGGCCTGACCGATAACCTCGTCACCCTCCCCCACATGCGCATTACCCACGCCCTCGCGCAGTTGAAGGAGCGCGGGCCGGATGTGCAGATTCAGATTCGCATGATTGCGCCGAACGAAGTCGAGCAAGGTGTGCTCGACGGGCGCCTGCATGTCGGCGTGGTGCCGCAGGCCAGTGCGTTGTCGGGACTGGAATATCAGCCGCTGTACAGCGAGCGTTCGCTGCTTTATTGCGCGGTGGGGCATCCGCTGTTTTATGTTGATGACAAGCAACTGGATGATGAACGCCTGAACAGTCAGGACGCGATTGCGCCGACGTTTCGTTTGCCGGCGGATATTCAGGCGCATTACCAGGCGCTCAATTGCACGGCCAGTGCTTCTGACCGTGAGGGCATGGCGTTTTTGATTCTGACCGGGCGTTACATCGGTTATCTGCCGGATCATTACGCCAGCCTCTGGGTGCAACAAGGACGCTTGCGGGCGCTGAAAGCCACAACGCGTTTCTATGACCTGAGCCTCGCATCGGTCACGCGCAAGGGCCGCCGCCCTCATTTGGTGCTGGAAAGCTTTCTCGAAAGCCTCGCGGCGACACGTTGAGTACGCTTCAAGGCCCAGCCGCGTTGGGCCCTGACGACAAAATCGGCGAATAACCTGAGCAAGTGGACAGCTTTTTGCAAAGCAGGATCAACCCCGATCCTTCAACAAGAAGCCTTAAGCCATGCAGCCAGATTCCGCACCGTCCAGCGACCTGATCTACGGCCTCAACGACCGCCCCAAACCACTCGCCGCAACTCTAGCGGCGCTGCAACACGTGCTCGCCAGTTTCGTCGGCATTATCACTCCACCGCTGGTGATCGGTTCGGCCCTTGGGCTGACCGCTTATTTACCGTACCTGATCAGCATGGCGTTGATGGTTTCGGGCGTCGGCACCTTTATTCAGGCGCGGCGGCCGTTCGGGATTGGCGCAGGAATGATTTGTCTGCAAGGCACCAGTTTCGCCTTTCTCGGCGCGGTGCTGTCGGCCGGTTTTCTGGTCAAGCAACGTGGCGGCAGCCCGGAAGACATTCTGGCGATGATTTTCGGCGTATGTTTCTTCGGTGCGGTGGTGCAGATCGTCCTCAGCCGCTTCATCGGTCAATTGCGTCGAGTCGTCACGCCGCTGGTGACCGGGATCGTCATCACCCTCATCGGTATCAGCCTGATCAAGGTCGGCATCACCGATCTGGGCGGGGGCTTCAATGCGCCGGACTTCGGTGCGCCGGGCAATCTGGCACTCGGCGTGTTCGTGTTGCTGACGATCATTCTGCTCAACCGCTCCAATACGCCATGGGTGCGCTTGTCGGCGATCATCATTGGTTTGCTGCTCGGCAGTCTGGCCGCATGGTTCAGTGGGAAACTGGTGCCGCAGCCATTGCCGGACTTGCCGCTGGTGAACTTTCCGACACCGTTCAGGTTTGGCTTCAGCTTCGACTGGACGGCGTTCCTGCCGGTCGCGCTGATTTATCTGATCAGCACCATCGAAACCGTCGGCGACCTCACCGCCAACTGCATGCTCGCTCGCCAACCGATCAGCGGGCCTTCTTATATAAGCCGCTTGCGTGGTGGAGTACTCGGTGACGGCGTCAGTTGCATGATCGCCGCCACCTTCAGTGCTTTCCCCAACACCACGTTCGCGCAAAACAATGGCGTGATCCAGTTGACCGGCGTCGCCAGCCGCTACGTCGGGCTGTACATCGGCGCGATCCTGTTTTGCCTCGGTCTGTTTCCAATGATCGGCGCGGTGCTGCAACAAATCCCGAAACCGGTGCTCGGCGGTGCGACCCTGGTGATGTTCGGCGCGGTGGCCGCTGCCGGCGTGCGCATCCTCGCGCAGTCGTCGCTGGATCGGCGCAGCATGTTGATCATCGCCACTTCGTTCGGCGTCGGCCTGGGCATTGCCGCGCAACCCAACCTGCTGCACCTTTTGCCGAAACTGGTGCAGAACCTGTTCGACTCGGCGATCACCAGCGGTGGCCTGACTGCGATCATCCTCTGTCTGCTGTTGCCGGAGACGAAAACCGAAGCCGCTGAAGTGCACACGCCGCTGAACAAGATCGAACAGGCGTAACGGTTTTATCGTTTCAGGACTTGTCGGATGCCTGTGGGTGCGCTATCAACGCAACTGGTAGCACCCACAGACAAACCCGGAAGTGCCTATGACCTTTGAAGTCCCCGCGCATGGCGGCAAACCTGCCAGCCGCATTCGTCAGAAGAACGAAGAGACCATCCTCAAAGCCGCCGAAGACGAGTTCGCCCGTCACGGGTACAAAGGCACCAGCATGAACACCATCGCGCAGAATGCCGGGTTGCCCAAGGCGAACCTGCATTACT
Source organism: Pseudomonas sp. (assembly GCF_049300855.1). Classification (GTDB taxonomy): domain Bacteria; phylum Pseudomonadota; class Gammaproteobacteria; order Pseudomonadales; family Pseudomonadaceae; genus Aquipseudomonas. The sequence goes on from NZ_JBAQKH010000008.1 coordinate 6,201, forward strand.
ACTTCACCAACAAACTCGGTTTGTACGTGGCGGTGCTGAGCAACATCATCGAGCTGTGGGACAGCACCTTCAACACCCTCACGCCCGAGGACGATCCAGCCGAAGCGCTGACCCGCTACATTCGCGCCAAGATGGAATTCTCCCGTCGCCAGCCGCAAGCCTCGCGGATCTTCGCGATGGAAGTGATCAGCGGCGGCGAATGCCTGACCGAATATTTCAATCAGGATTACCGCGCCTGGTTCACTGGCCGCGCGGCGGTGTTTCAGGCGTGGATCGATGCGGGCAAAATGGACGCGGTCGATCCGGTGCACCTGATCTTCCTGTTGTGGGGCAGCACCCAGCACTACGCCGACTTCGCCACGCAGATCTGTCGCGTCAGCGGTCGCAGCAAGTTGACCAAGCAGGACATGGAAGACGCCGGCAACAACCTGATCCGCATCATTCTCAAAGGCTGCGGCCTCACTCCTCCTCTATAAGACGTTTATGCCTTTCACCCTCAGCGGTTTTTGCGAGTACCGCGAAGAGATTCGCAAAAGCCGCTTTATCACCTTCGCCACGCCGATCGGCAGCCCTGCCGATGCCCAGGCGTTCTTCGAACAGCACAGTGACTTGAATGCCTCGCACAACTGCTGGGCGTGGAAACTCGGCGATCAATATCGCAGCAATGATGATGGCGAGCCTGGCGGCACCGCAGGACGTCCGATTCTGGCGGCCATTGAAGCGCAGGATTGCGACCAGGTCGCGGTGTTGGTGATCCGTTGGTACGGCGGCATCCAACTCGGGACCGGCGGTTTGGCCCGAGCCTATGGCGGTGGCGCGAACAAATGCCTGCAAACAGCGGCCAAGCTTGAGCTGATCAGCCGGGTGCCGTTGCGTTGCGCCTGTGGGTTTGCCGAATTGGCGTTGGTGAAGTTGCGCGTGGCCGATCTCGGGGGCTTGGTGATGGCGGAAAACTTCACGGCAAACGGCGTCGAATTGCAGTTGGCGGTAGGCGCTGCGCACGTCGATTTGCTGCAAAGTCAGCTGGCCGATTTGAGTCGTGGGCGGATTTTGCTCCAGCGCTGAGGCGCTGCGATCTTTTAGGGCATGACTCGACAGGCTTATTCCCGCGAGTTGCCCACATCTGCTGTGCACCCGACTGTGGATAACCTGAGTACATACCGCTGTAACCCTTCTGTCACGTGGCTTTGCGCGGTTTGTTCACTTTTCGTTCAATTCGCCCGACGAAACGTAAATTTCAAAGAGAAACAATCAGTTAGCGACGTTTAGCACCATTAGAAGAAAGCACCACAGTGCTTATGCCCGGCGATTCGGCTTGCACACAATAACTGTGGAGCAACCTGTGGATAAGCCGTTTATGACCGCCGCAGTCGCAGGTTCTGTCTGGCTCCCACGGGTTTGCTCGTTTTTTGATCAGTTGCCAGCGGGCAAAACTGGAGCCCGATCAACGGCTTTGCTCTGATTTGGTGCCGCGCCTACGCCTGATGAGCAATGCGATGCTCTGCAACAGACGTCCGCACACGCAGCCCGCCCGGGTTCCTGACTCAATGGCCAGGAAATTGCTTTATCCACAGGCACAACTCCAAGCAAGTCGAGCCTGTCATGCCAATCGCTCCCGCAACCCCGCGCCTGCAACTGCGCCATATCAGCAAACGCTACCCCGGTTGTCTGGCCAATGACGCCATTGACCTGTGCATCGCCCCCGGGGAAATCCATGCCCTGCTCGGCGAAAACGGCGCGGGCAAAAGCACGCTGATGAAGATCATCTACGGCGTCACCCAAGCCGATTCGGGCGAGATGCTCTGGCAAGGTCAACGGGTCAGTATCCGTAACCCGGCACAGGCGCGGCAGTTGGGCATCGGTATGGTGTTCCAGCATTTTTCGTTGTTCGAAACCCTCAGCGTGGCGCAGAACATTGCCCTGGCGATGGGCGCGGCGGCCGGTACGCCGAAACACCTGGAACCGAAGATTCGCGAAGTGTCGCGCCGCTATGGCATGGCGCTGGAGCCAGAGCGACTTGTCCACAGCCTGTCGATCGGCGAGCGGCAGCGCGTGGAGATCATTCGTTGCCTGATGCAGGACATTCGTCTGCTGATTCTCGACGAACCGACTTCGGTGCTGACGCCGCAGGAGGCCGATGAACTGTTCATCACCCTGCGCCGTCTCGCTGCCGAGGGCTGCAGCATTCTGTTTATCAGCCACAAGCTTGGTGAAGTGCGCGCGTTGTGTCACAGCGCGACAGTACTGCGCGGCGGGCGAGTCGCCGGGCATTGCCGGCCGGCTGAATGTTCGGACCAACAATTGGCGCAGTTGATGGTCGGCGAAGCGGCGGCGTTGATTGGCGATTACCCGAAGGTCAGTGGCGGCGCGGCGTTTTTGCAGGTGAACGGCTTGAGCTGGCACAACCCGGATCCGTTTGGCTGCTCGCTGAGTGACATCGATGTGCAGGTGCGCAGCGGTGAAATCGTTGGCATCGCCGGCGTTGCCGGTAATGGTCAGGATGAGTTGCTGGCCCTGCTCAGCGGCGAACAGACCTTGCCTGGGGCCGAAGCCGCAACCATCCGATTTGCGGAGCAACACGTTGCTGATTTACGCCCGGATGCGCGACGCAAACTGGGTCTGGCGTTCGTGCCTGCCGAGCGTCTCGGTCATGGTGCAGTGCCGGAATTGAGCCTGGCCGATAACGCCCTGCTCAGCGCTTTCCAGCAAGGCTTGGTCAGCCACGGTTTGATCGAGCGCGGCAAAGTCGAAGCCCTCGCCCAACAGATCATTCAGCGCTTCGGCGTGAAAACCCCGGGCACGCAAACCGCCGCGCGCAGTTTGTCCGGCGGCAATCTGCAGAAATTCATCCTCGGCCGGGAAATCCTTCAGCGACCAAAACTGCTGATCGCCGCGCACCCGACCTGGGGCGTCGACGTCGGCGCCGCTGCGACCATCCACCGCGCGCTGATTGCGTTGCGCGATGCCGGCGCGGCGATTCTGGTGATTTCCGAAGACCTCGACGAACTGTTCCAGATCAGCGACCGCCTCGGCGCCTTGTGCGGTGGACGTCTGTCAGCGCTGCACAACACCGGCGACACGCAACTCAGCGACGTCGGCGGCTGGATGGCCGGCCAGTTCGACAACCCACCTTCCGCCGCCACGGTTTAACGGAGTTTCAAACATGCTGCTTTCCCTCGAACCCCGTGGCCAGCAATCGCGCGTGATGCTGTGGTGCTCGCCGTTATTGGCGGCGGCGCTGACGCTCGGTTGCGGCTCGCTGTTGTTTATCGCCCTCGGCCACGACCCACTGCAAACCCTGCACACGCTGCTGATCGCGCCGGTCAGCGACTTGTATGGCGTCTCCGAATTACTGGTCAAGGCGCTGCCGATTCTGCTCTGCGCGTTGGGTCTGGCGGTGGCGTATCAGGCGCGGATCTGGAACATCGGCGCTGAAGGGCAATTGCTCCTCGGCGCGCTCGCCGGCAGTGCGTTGGCGGTGAATATCATCGATATGCAAAGCCGTTGGGCGCTGGTGTTGATTTTGCTGACTGGCACCCTCGCCGGCGCGGCGTGGGCCGGGCTGACCGCGTGGTTGCGCACGCGCTTCAACGCCAACGAAATCCTCACCAGCATCATGCTCAATTACATCGCGCTGAATTTGTTGCTGTTCTGCGTGCATGGACCGCTGAAGGATCCGGCCGGGTTCAACTTTCCCGAGTCGGCAATGTTCGGCGACGCCAGCCGTTTACCGCTGTTGATGGAGGACGGCCGCGTGCATGCCGGGGTGTATTTCGCCCTGCTCGCACTGGTCGCGGTTTGGGTGTTGTTGCAGAAAAGTTTTATCGGTTTCCAGATCAAAGTGCTTGGCTTGGATAAGCGTGCGGCAGGGTTTGTCGGCTTTCGCGAGAAGCGTTTGATCTGGCTGGCGCTGTTGATCAGCGGCGGCTTGGCCGGGCTTGCCGGTGTCTGCGAAGTCACCGGGCCGATTGGCCAATTGGTGCCGCAGGTTTCGCCGGGTTACGGCTATGCGGCGATTACCGTGGCGTTTCTCGGGCGCCTGAATCCGCTCGGGATTCTGTTTTCCAGCCTGTTGATGGCGCTGCTGTACATCGGTGGCGAGAGCGCGCAAATGACGATGAACCTGCCGCAGGCGATCACCCAGTTGTTTCAGGGAATGATGCTGTTTTTCCTGCTCGCCTGTGACGTGCTGATCCTCTATCGGCCACGCCTGAATCTGCGCTGGGTGAAGCGCACGTCGACCACCGCCGTAACCGCCGGAGCGCTGTGATGGATATCGATCTGTTGAGCAATATTTTCTACGCCATGGTGCGTTGCGGCACGCCGCTGTTGCTGGTGGCACTGGGTGAACTGATTTGCGAGAAGAGCGGCGTGCTCAATCTTGGGCAGGAAGGGATGATGCTGTTTGGCGCGGTGATCGGTTTTATCGTCGCGCTGAGCAGCGGCAACCTGTGGCTGGGCGTGTTGCTGGCGATGCTCGCCGGAATGCTGTTGTCGTCACTGTTTGCGCTGGTGGCGTTGGTGTTCAACGCCAATCAGGTGGCGACCGGGTTGGCGCTGACGATTTTTGGTGTCGGGCTGTCGACCTTTGTCGGCGCGGCCTGGGTGGGCAAACCACTGGCCGGTTTTGAGCCGTTGGCGATTCCTTATCTGAGTGAGATTCCGCTGATTGGGCGGATGTTGTTCGCGCAGGATTTGCTGGTGTATCTGTCGTTCGCGCTGTTTGCGCTGGTGGCGTGGGTGATCATCAAAAGTCGTGTCGGGCTGATCATTCAAGCGGTCGGAGAAAATCCGGATGCGGCCAGCGCGATGGGCTTGCCGGTGTTGACCGTGCGTACCTTGGCGGTGCTGTTTGGCGGGGCAATGGCCGGGTTGGCCGGGGCCTATCTGTCGCTGGCGTACACGCCGATGTGGGCGGAAAACATGACCGCCGGACGTGGCTGGATTGCGCTGGCGCTGGTGGTGTTTGCCAGTTGGCGGGTGTGGCGGTTGTTGCTCGGGGCGTATCTGTTTGGCCTCGCCAGCATCCTGCACCTGGTGGCGCAGGGGTTGGGGCTGGCGATTCCGTCGAGTCTGCTGGCGATGCTGCCGTATGTGGCGACGATTGTGGTGTTGGTGCTGTTGTCGCGCGATGCGTTGCGCACACGGTTGTATGCGCCGGTGTCGCTGGGGCAGCCTTGGCAGGCGGGACATTGATGCGGTGATTTCAATGGCCCCATCGCTGGCAAGCCAGCTCCCACAGTGTCTATGTCGTGCACAAAATCCGTGATCAACACTGAACCTGTGGGAGCTGGCTTGCCAGCGATGAAGCCCTGACAGGCAACACCTGAGCAATGCCCCACGCCAGTTCGAAGACCAGGAAAACAATCAGAATCGAACTGGCGCCGTGCAACAACGCGTACGCCTGCCAAGCCGCAAACAAAAACCGCGCCACCGCGTCATACCTTCCATAAAGCGCCTGCGGATCGCGAATCCGCAGCACCGCCCAAACACACACCACCGACCCCAACAGATTTGCCATCAACATATGCACAGGCTGAAACACCGGCAGCTCGCCGGGCAAATCCAGTGCGCTCAACAATCCATGCACAAGCGCAAAACTCCACGGCGTGGCAAACGCTGCCGTGACGATCAAGTCATACCAGGCGCTGCCGCGCACCACGTGGCGATAATGCGTTGAAGTCCACATCATCCATGCTCCAGAAATTCAGGGAGCACGCACGGTAAAGCCTGGAGTATGCTCCAGGGTCAATAGCCCTTTTGAGATCCGCCATGCGCATCGGTGAATTAGCCCAGGCCAGCGCCGTCAGCCGCGACACCCTGCGTTTCTACGAGCAGCGCGGGTTGATCGCGGCGCAACGCAGTGCCAACGGTTACCGCGACTATCCGCCGGAGATGCTGCAACTGGTGCTCTATATCAAAACTGCGCAACGCCTGGGATTTACCCTCGGCGAGATCGGCAACAGCGTCGCGGCGCTGTGGAACGCACCCGATCCGGACAACGCCGTGGCGCAGTTGCTGCGCGACAAACTGCAACTGATCGAAACCCGCATGAGCGAGCTCGACGCACTGCGTCAGGAGTTGCAACTTCGGCTCGGTCAGGCCTGTCCATTGAATCCATGATCCTCATTTATCAAGGAAGCCCATCATGTCTGCAAAACACGCACTGATCATCGGCGCCTCCCGGGGCCTGGGCCTCGGTCTGGTAAACACCCTGATGGCCGACGGCTGGCAAGTCACCGCCACCGTGCGCAATCCTGCCAATGCTGAGGCGCTACAAGCGCTGGGCAAAGTGCGGATCGAGAAACTCGACATGGACGACCAGCAAGCGGTGATCGCTTTGAGTCAGCAACTCAAGGGTGAAACCTTTGATCTGCTGTTCGTCAACGCAGGGGTCAAAGGCCCGGCCGATCAGACCCCGGGCGGCGCGACACTGGCGGAGGTCGGTCAGCTGTTTTTCACCAACGCGGTGGCGCCAATCAATCTGGCCCAGCGTTTTGTCGGGCAGATTCGCGATGGCAGCGGCGTGCTGGCGTTCATGAGTTCCGGGCTCGGCAGCGTGACGGTGCCGGACGCGCCGGAGCTGGCGTTGTACAAGGCCAGCAAAGCTGCGCTGAATTCGATGACCAACAGTTTCATAACGCAATTGGGCGAGCAGAAGATGACGGTGTTGTCCCTGCACCCGGGTTGGGTGAAGACGGACATGGGCGGTGAAGGGGCTGACCTTGACGTGGAGACCAGCACCCGTGGGTTGATTGATCAGGTGAATGCGTACGCCGGCAAGGGCGGGCATCACTTCATCAACTACAAGGGTGAAACGATCCCCTGGTAACCCCCACGAATCCACATGTAGGCCTTCGCCTGCTCGCGATAGCGGTGTGTCAGTCGAAACATTTGTATGTGGCCCACCGCTATCGCGAGCAGGCGAAGGCCTACAAGGGACCGTGTTGTCCTGTCGGGTTGGGCTTGCCCGATGCAACAATTTGTTTGAAACTGCGCACCTCGTCCCCGCGGCGACCCTGGATCAGCAGACAGGGCATCACTGAGCTGGCAACCCTGAACCCCATTTTCAGAGGAGCCGGCAACATGCCCGCGACCCGTACCTGGTTAAAAAACCCCCTCGCCATTTTCACTTCCAACGCGCTTGATGCCCGTGGCGGTCTTGTCGTGCAAGACGGTGTCATCGTCGAAGTCCTAGCTGCCGGCCAACAGCCGTCGGCGCCGTGCAATGCAGTGTTCGATGCCCGCGAGCATGTGATCCTGCCGGGCCTGATCAACACTCACCATCACTTCTATCAAACCCTGACTCGCGCCTGGGCACCAGTGGTCAATCAGCCGTTGTTTCCGTGGTTGAAAACCCTGTACCCGGTGTGGGCGCGCCTGACGCCGGAAAAACTCGCACTCGCGACCAAAGTGGCATTGGCTGAATTGCTGCTATCGGGCTGCACCACCGCTGCCGACCACCACTACCTGTTCCCGGACGGCCTGGAAAACGCCATCGACGTACAAGTCGAAAGCGTCCGCGAACTGGGCATGCGCGCCATGCTCACCCGCGGTTCGATGAGCCTCGGCGAGAAGGACGGCGGCCTGCCACCACAGCAGACCGTGCAGGAAGGTCAGGTGATTCTCGACGACAGTCAGCGCCTGATTCACGAGTACCACGAGCGTGGCGACGGCGCGCAGATCCAGATCGCGCTGGCGCCGTGCTCGCCGTTCTCGGTGACCCCGGAAATCATGTCGGCCAGCGCCGAACTGGCCAACAAACTCGACGTACGCCTGCACACGCACTTGGCCGAAACCCTCGACGAAGAAGATTTCTGCCTGCAGCGTTTCGGCCTGCGCACTGTCGATTATCTCGACAGCGTCGGCTGGCTCGGCCCGCGCACCTGGCTGGCGCACGGCATCCACTTCAACCCGGACGAAATCGCGCGTCTCGGCGAGGCCGGCACCGGCATCTGCCATTGCCCGAGCTCGAACATGCGTCTGGCCTCGGGCATTTGCCCAAGTATCGATCTGACTGACGCGGGTGCGTTGTTTGGTCTGGGCGTCGACGGCTCGGCGTCGAACGATGCGTCGAACATGATTCTCGAAGCGCGTCAGGCGCTGTACATCCAGCGTCTGCGTTACGGCGCCGAGAAGATCACCCCGGAACGCGTGCTGGGTTGGGCGACCAAGGGTTCGGCGAGCTTGCTGGGGCGTACCGATATCGGTGAGATTGCCGTGGGCAAGCAGGCGGATCTGGCGTTGTTCAAGCTCGATGAGCTGCGCTTCTCGGGCAGCCATGATCCGATTTCGGCGCTGCTGTTGTGCGGCGCGGATCGTGCGGATCGGGTGATGATTGGTGGCAAGTGGCGCGTAGTCGATGGCCAGGTTGAAGGCCTCGATCTCAAAGGCCTGATCGCCGATCACAGCCAAGCGGCTCGCCAGTTGATCGCCGGGACCTGATCCCGCCAGATGATCGTTCCCACGCTCTGCGTGGGAACGCATCACGGGACGCTCCGCGTCCCAGCAGCGGACGCAGAGCGTCCATGGCGGCATTCCCACGCGGAGCGTGGGAACGATCAAGATCAAAGGCCTAGCAGGGACAGCATGATAAAGGTCGCAAACAGCACGAAGTGAGTCATGCCTTCGATGGCATTGGTCTCGCCGTCATTGAGGTTGATCGCACTGACGATCAACGTCAGGAAAATCATCACCGTCTGCACCGGCGTCATCGCCATCTGAAACGGCTGGCCGGTGTACAGCGCCATCGCCTCCATCACCGGCACCGTCAGAATCACCGTCGACAGTGACGCGCCCATCGCAATGTTCACCACCGACTGCATGCGGTTGGCCAACGCTGCACGCAACGCGGTCAGAATCTCCGGTGCCGCCGAGATCGCCGCCACCAGAATCGCCGTGATCACCGGCGGTGCGCCCGTACCTTCCAGGCCCAGATCGAGGGTCTTCGACATCACTTCGGCCAGTGCGCCGATCACCACAATGCCAAACACCAGAATGCCGATCGACAGGCCGATGCTCGGTGCTTTCGCCTGTGCGTCCTGCGGCTCTTTCTTGCGGCGTTTGTCCGGATAGCTGTAGCTGAAAAAGTAACTGTGCGGGCCGACCTGCATGCGCAGAAACAGCGCGTAAAGCACCACCATCGCGCCGATGGTGAACGCCGAATAAATCTTCCAGTTGGCCTCAGGAATAAACTCCGGCACCACCATCGATACGCCCATGGCGGTGAGGATCATCACGCTGTAGCTGCGCGCGGAATCGTCGTTGTAGGACTGTTCGCCGTGTTTGATCCCGCCCATCAGCGCGGCGAGGCCGAGGATGCCGTTGATGTCGAGCATCACGGCGGAATAGATCGTGTCGCGCACCAGCGTGGGCGACGCTTCGTTGCTCATCATGATTGCCAGAATCACCACTTCGACCAGCACGGCCGCGAGCGTGAGGATCATCGTGCCGTAAGGGTCGCCGACCTTTTCCGCGAGCAATTCGGCGTGATGGGCGACGCGCATCGACGCGGCGACGATGAAAGCGATCAGCACCAGGCCGGCAGTCAGCGCGACGATCTGGCCGCTGTGCAGCATCCAGTGTTCCAACGGATAGGCGACGCACGCGGCGATGACGGCCAGGAGCAGAAAACTTTCTTGCTTGAGGAGGGTGAGCATGGACGGGCCTTTTGCCGAAGAGTGCGAATGAGCTACTGACTGCGGGACGGCGCTAACGTTTCGTTACACCTTAGCGCACCAAGCGATGGCAGCTGGTTTCAGGCATGCACTTTTATCGGCCCTGCCGGCCCCTTCGCGAGCAAGCTCGCTCCCACATGGGAATGCGTCCACCGGTGGGAGCGAGCTTGCTCGCGAAGGCCGCCCCGCGGTTTCGAATGAGTTTGTTGTCCTGTTGGTCAGCAATTTGCATTGGCCCTGACCACACACAACAAAATGGAGCTCCAATTCATGCAAATACGTCCGCTGCACAAACTGCTGTGCGCCGCCCTCGGTCTGGGGATCAGCCTGAGCGCCAGCGCTGCCGATCCGCTGAAGGTCGGTTTCGTCTACATCGGTCCGATCGGTGACCACGGCTGGACGTATCAGCATGAGCAGGGGCGCAAGGCTCTCGCCGAGAAACTCGGTACACAGATCACCACCAACTACGTGGAAAACGTCGCTGAAGGCGCCGACGCCGAGCGGGTCATCCGCAACATGGCCAAGGACAACTACGACCTGATCTTCACCACCTCTTTCGGCTACATGAACCCGACACTGAAGGTCGCCAAGCAATTTCCCAAGGTGACCTTCGAACACGCCACCGGCTACAAGCAAGACAAGAACCTCGGCACCTATCTGGCGCGCACTTACGAGGGTCGCTACGTCGGCGGTTTCCTCGCGGCGAAGATGACCAAGACCAAGAAGATCGGTTACGTCGCCTCGTTTCCGATCCCCGAGGTGATCCGCGACATCAACGCGATTCAACTGGCGTTGAACAAATACAACCCCGGCACCGAGATCAAAGTGGTGTGGGTCAACTCCTGGTTCGACCCGGGCAAGGAAGCCGATGCGGCCAACGCGCTGATCGATCAGGGCGTCGACGTAGTGTTCCAGCACACCGACAGCCCGGCGCCGATTCAGGCGGCTGAACGCCGTGGTGTGTACGCCGTGGGTTACGCCTCGGACATGGCGCACTTCGGCCCGAAAGCGGTGCTGACCTCGATCGTCAACGACTGGGCGCCGCACTATATTCAGGCGACGCAAAGCGTGATGGATCACACCTGGAAGTCGCAGGATTACTGGGGCGGTTTGAAGGAAGGCACGATTGAACTGCCGATCAGCGATCTGGTGCCAGCGCCGGTGAAAGCCGAAGCCGAGCAGATCATTGCTGACATCAAGAGTGGTGCGTTCCAGCCATTCACCGGGCCGATCAAGGATCAGGCCGGGGTCGAGAAAATCCCAGCGGGCGTGAGTGCGACGAATGCGGAACTGGCGTCGATGAACTACTACGTTGAAGGCATGAAAGCCGAGATGCCGAAGTAATCCATTTGACCCGAATCGTTCCCACGCTCTGCGTGGGAATGCCGCCCGGGACGCTCCGCGTCCCTGCCAAAAACAGACGCAGAGCGTCCATTGAGGCATTCCCACGCGGAGCGTGGGAACGATCTCCCGTACTTTTCAAGGATTGTGTATGGATCAGCTTCCGATCATCGACATCAGCCCGCTGTATAGCGACGATGAAAACGCCTGGCCTGCGGTGGCCGAGCAGATCGACTTGGCCTGCCGCGACTGGGGCTTTTTTTACATCAAGGGTCACCCAATCTCGCCGCAACGCTTCGACGCCATCCTCGATCAGACTCGGCGTTTTTTTGCCCTGCCAACAGCAGAAAAACTCAAGATCGACATCACCCAAACCCGTCACCATCGCGGCTACGGCGCCATCGCCACCGAGCAACTCGACCCGAGCAAACCCAGCGACCTCAAAGAAACCTTCGACATGGGCCTGCACCTGCCGGCCGACCATCCCGACGTGCTCGCCGAAAAACCGTTGCGTGGGCCGAATCGCCATCCGACGCAAACCGGATGGGCCGAGTTGATGGAGCAGCATTACCTCGACATGCAGGCCCTCGCGCAAACCCTGCTGCGGGCGATGACCCTCGCCCTGAACATCGAACGCGACTTCTTCGACAGCCGCTTCGTTGACCCGGTCAGCGTGCTGCGCATGATCCATTACCCACCGCGCCACACCGCCAGCTCCGCCGAGCAGCAAGGCGCCGGCGCGCACACTGATTACGGCTGCATCACCCTGCTCTATCAGGACAGCGCCGGCGGCTTGCAGGTAAAAAACGTCAAAGGCGAATGGATCGACGCGCCACCGATCGACGGTACTTTCGTGGTCAACCTCGGCGACATGATGGCGCGCTGGAGCAACGACCGTTATCGCTCGACCCCACACCGGGTAATCAGCCCGCTCGGGGTGGATCGCTACTCGATGCCGTTCTTCGCCGAACCGCACCCGGACACGCGCATCGAATGCCTGCCCGGTTGTCAGGACGCGCAACATCCGGCGAAATATCCGACCACCACCTGCGCCGATTTCCTGCTGTCGCGCTTCGCCGATACCTACGCTTATCGCCGCGAGCAGGAAGCCGTTTGATCGATCGCTTGGTCAGGTTTTGCCAATTGTTTCGGCGCGCATCTGTAGAATGCCGTCATTGCACCTGATGAGAAAAGAATATGTACGACTGGCTCAACGCCTTGCCCAAGGCTGAACTGCACCTGCATCTGGAAGGCTCGCTGGAGCCCGAGCTGCTGTTCGCCCTGGCCGAACGCAACAAGATCGCCCTGCCGTGGAACGATGTGGAAACCCTGCGCAAGGCTTACGCCTTCAACAATCTGCAGGAATTCCTCGACCTGTATTACCAGGGCGCCGATGTATTGCGCACCTCGCAGGATTTCTACGACCTGACTTGGGCCTACCTGCTGCGCTGCAAGGCACAGAACGTGATTCACACCGAACCGTTCTTCGACCCGCAGACCCACACCGACCGGGGTATCCCGTTCGAAGTGGTGCTCAACGGCATCGCCGCCGCATTGAAGGATGGCGAGCAACAACTGGGCATCACCAGCGGTTTGATCCTCAGCTTCCTGCGCCACTTGAGCGAAGAAGAAGCCGAGAAAACCCTCGATCAGGCGCTGCCGTTCCGTGACGCGTTTGTCGCGGTCGGTCTGGACAGTTCCGAGATGGGTCACCCGCCGAGCAAGTTCCAGCGTGTGTTCGATCGTGCCCGTCACGAAGGCTTCCTGACCGTAGCCCACGCCGGCGAAGAAGGCCCACCGGAGTACATCTGGGAAGCCATCGACCTGCTGAAAATCCAGCGCATCGACCATGGCGTGCGCGCCATCGAAGACGAGCGCCTGATGCAGCGGATCATCGACGAGCAGATCCCGCTGACCGTGTGCCCGTTGTCCAACACCAAACTCTGCGTGTTCGATCACATGTCGCAGCACAACATTCTCGACATGCTCGAGCGCGGTGTGAAGGTCACGGTGAACTCCGATGACCCGGCGTACTTCGGTGGTTACGTGACCGAGAACTTCTACGCGCTGCATAAGCATTTGGGCATGACCCAGGATCAGGCCAAACGCCTGGCGCAGAACAGCCTGGATGCGCGCCTGGTAAAACCATAAGCAACAGCGCAAAACCCTTGTGGGAGCGAGCTTGCTCGCGAATACGGTCTGTCATTCAACGAAGATGTTGTTTGATACACCGCTTTCGCGAGCAAGCTCGCTCCCACAGTTGGTTTAGGGGTCAGCCAATAACTTCTGCTTCAGTCAGCTCTTCGAGGGTTTTCCCCCGCGTCTCCATCCCGAACAGCCACACAACCCCCGCCGCAATCGCAAAGCACGCCGCGCCCAGCGCGAACACCCCGCCCTGCCCGGTAATCGGGAACACCAGCCCGGTCACCAATGGCCCGAGCAACGAACCCACCCGGCCAATGGCCGAGGCAAACCCCGAGCCCGTCGCCCGTGCGGACGTTGGATAGAGCTCCGGCGTGTAGGTGTAGAGCACCGCCCACATGCCGAACAGGAAAAACTGCATCAGCAATCCCGTGCTGATCAACAGCGCCACGTTGCCGCCAAACACTGCGCTCTGGCCGTAGAGAAATGCCATCACCCCACCACCGAGCAAGGTGACGATGCACACCGGTTTACGCCCCCAGCGCTCGACCAGCCACGCCGCCATCAAAAACCCGGGAATCCCGCCCAGGGAAATCAGCACGGTGTAATACACCGACTGGGTCACGGCGAACCCCGACTGTTGCAGCAATGCGCTGAGCCACGACGTCAGCCCATAAAAACCCAGCAACGCAAAAAACCACAGGCTCCAGATCATCGTCGTGCGCTGGCGATATTGCGGCGACCAGATCTGCTGGAGCGCCGAGAAGAACGTGCCCGGTGGCGTCACCGTGCGCGGCAAGCGAATCGGCTCCGGCAGCAGCGCACCGCCTAAAGAGGCGCGCACCCGCGTTTCGATTCCGCTCAAGACCTTGTCCGCCGCCTCATGCTTGCCGGCCTGCTCCAGCCAGCGCGGCGATTCGGGAATGAAAAACCGGATCGCCAGGACAAACACCGCCGGCACGGCCAACACCAGAAAGATGTCGCGCCAGCCAATCAGCGGCAGCAAGAAATACGACAGCACCCCGGCGGCAACAAACCCCAGCGGCCAGAAGCCGTCCATCAACGCGATGTAGCGCCCGCGCCGTTGCGCCGGAATCAGCTCCGACAACATCGACTGGGCAATCGGAAACTCCATGCCCATGCCGATCCCCAGCAGGATGCGGAACAACGTGAGCATTTCGACGGTTTGCGCCGTCGAGCACAGGTAACTGGCGACACCCCACAACACGATGCTCCACTGAAACACCGGTTTGCGCCCGAACCGGTCGGCGAGCATGCCCGACAGCGATGCGCCCACGACCATGCCGAAAAAACTCGAACTGGCGAGCAATCCTGCCTGCGCACTGCTCAGGCCGAATTCGGCTTTGATCGAGCCGAGCAGGAACGTCATCATCGCCAGGTCCATGGAGTCGAAGAAAAACGCCAGGGCAATGATGATGAAAATGATTCGGTGATAACCGCTCAGCGGCAAGCGTTCCAGGCGTTCTGCCGCGCTGAAGCCTTGAATATCCATGTCGAACTCCCCCTCCGAAAATTCCCCGGATCGAGTGTGCGCGATGGTGATTCAGAGGTCGTACTGGATGCGACCTGCTCGCAGTCGTAGACGACGCCGGGAGTCCTGACGTCGATTACGAATGCTCTAAAACGCCATTTCCAGCTCGGTTTCCTGAGCGAACCGTTGCAATTCGCGCTGCCCGGTGGCGGTCAATTGCAGTGCCCTAGAGTCGTTGGGCAAAGTCAGCCATCCCGACTGCATGAACAACTGCAGCAACGCTGCGCCGAGGGAACCGCCCATGTGTGGACGTCTCTCGCTCCAGTCCGGGCAAGCGCAGGCAACCTGTACATTGCGATGGGCCAGAGCCTGAATGTAGACGCCGCGAGTGGCCAACTGCTGCGCCCCCTTGTGGGTGACCACCACGCGCTGTTCGAGTTGCTCGATCCAGCCGGCATCGAGCAGTCGCTGATACAGATCAGCCGCCAGGGTGCCGCCCAGATGGTCATCGCAAAAGCGTGCGCGTAACAGCGAAGAAGGCGCTGCCTGCGGTCTGACCATGGGCGTGGCGCGCTTGAATACTTCGGCGACTTCACGCGGCGCACTGGCGATGGTGGCGCTGGCCAACGCCTCGATGGCTGCGCCGACCTCCGGTGCCGAGAGCCGGAAAAACCGTTTGCGACCACGGACTTCGACCTTCAACAGACCGCCAGCGGACAGGCGGGCCAGATGCGCACTCGCCGATGACGGCGATAACCCTGCCAGCAACGCCAGCTCCTCGGATTGGCGGGCCGAGCCATCCATCAATGCCCACATCATCGCGCTGCGCTTGGGATCGGCCAGTAACGTGGCGATCTGGCTGATGCAAGGTGCATGTTCCATGTATTCACTCCCTGTGGAATCGTATCGTCTACTGCTCGCAGACATCTTGACCAGTAACGGGGCATCGGCCAAGGCGCGGAAATTGCCATGAAGCGCAGCAAGGCAGGCCATTGACACAACACGCTTGGGCATCGAACCCGCCGCCACGGCGCGGCCATGATTTAAACAGCGGCCGGTCGGTATCACGGCGTCCGGGCCGAGCTTCGCGTACTGGTATGAGGCGGGCGCTAGTATAAGCGGGATGGACGCCGCGTCCTGCGCCGGGTCCTGCACGGGTGGTGATTGTTCCTGACAGAAATTTCTCTATTTACCTGCGACTAATGATCAACTCTCGGGAAAGCGGGAAATTGACTACTCAGTTCGGCGCATCGGCTGGCGAGCATTTCCCTCAACAGGTTCACCGGCTTACTCAATTGAGCGCGATGGGCGCACAACAAATTCAGTGGAGCACGCTCACAAAGCAGTTCCGGAAGCAGCACTTTGAGGCGTCCGGCCAGCACATCGGCGCCCACGTCCAGCCAGGATTTGTAGGCAATGCCTGCCCCGGCCACCGCCCACAAACGCACCACGTCGGCGTCATCGCTGAAACGGTCGCCGCTGACGGTCAGGCCGACCTCACGTTTGCCATCGTGGAAACTCCAATGGTCGTGCACCCGGCTGCCGAGCATGTACAGCAAGCAGTTGTGCTGGGCCAGTTGTTCGAGCTGGCGCGGCTCGCCATGCCGCGCCAGATAAGCCGGCGATGCACACAGCACACGACGGTTGTCCGCGGCAATCGGCAAGGCGACCAGGCTGGAGTCTTCCGGCTCGCCGTAGCGCAACGCGATGTCCACCGGCTGGCGGAACAGGTCGGCGATCCGGTCACCGAGCAACAGACGCACCGTCAGCTTCGGATGCTCACGCTGAAATTCATCGAGCCACGGCAGCAACAGGTTGCGACCAAAATCCGAGGGCGCCGACAGTTGCAACACCCCGCTGACCTGATCCTGCCCACTGGCCAGCAAACGCCGGCCCTCGTCGAGATTGCTCAGCGCCGCGCGGGCGTATTCAAGGAAGCCTTCGCCCTCGGCGGTCAGGCGCAGGCTGCGCGTCGACCGCGCCAACAACCGCGCGCCGAGTTGCTGCTCGATCCGCTTCAACGCCGCACTGGCGACGGCGGCGGACATGTCCATGACCCGCGCCGCCGCCGACAGACTGCCCAGATCCGCCGCCCGGACAAACAACTGCAAGTCATCGAAACGCAGCATTCTCAGCCTCGATTATCAAAAAAATATTGAAAGAGACTGCTCTTTTAGCCGGTTTTATCTCGCAGAGAAATAGCTAATCATCGCTCCATCGAATTCATTCCCGCTTCTCTGGAGCCGAGTATGTCCCAGCCCTTCACTGCCATCGCCACCCTGATCGCCAAACCCGGTCAGCAAGATTTACTCGAACAAGGCCTGCGTGCACTGGTGGAACCCAGTCGCGCCGAAGCAGGTTGCAGCCAGTACGACCTGCACCGCGATCTGGCCGACCCGCAAGTTTTCTATGTGATCGAACACTGGGCCAGCGAAGACATTCTCCAGGCCCACAACGCCAGCGCGCACTTCCAGCATTTTCAAGCCACGGCCGGCCACACCATCGAACACTTCCAGCTCAAGCGCCTCGGCGCGATTGCCTGATTCCTTCTTCTATTACCTACGGAGCCACTCATGAAAGCCATCGCCTATTACGCCTCCCTGCCGATCAGCGACGCCAACGCCCTGCAAGACATCGAACTGCCAGAACCGGTCGCCGGCCCGCGCGACTTGCTGGTGGAGGTCAAAGCCATCTCGGTCAACCCGGTCGACACCAAAGTGCGGCAGAACGTGGCCCCGGAAAACGGCGCAGCGAAAGTGCTGGGTTGGGACGTCGCCGGTGTGGTCAAGGCTGTCGGCAGCGACGTGACGTTGTTCAAGGCCGGCGACAAGGTCTTCTACGCCGGCTCCATCGCCCGTGCCGGTGGCAACAGTGAACTGCACGTGGTTGATGAGCGCATCGTCGGCCATATGCCAAAAACCCTTGGCTTTGCCGAAGCTGCCGCCCTGCCGCTGACCGCGATCACCGCATGGGAATTGCTGTTCGAGCGCCTGCAAATCCGTGAAGGCCAAAGCGCCGAAGGCCAGAGCTTGCTGATTGTTGGCGCGGCGGGGGGTGTGGGTTCGATCCTGACGCAGTTGGCCAAGCAATTGACCGGCCTGAAAGTCATCGGCACCGCGTCCCGCGAGCAGACCCGTGACTGGGTCAAAGAACTGGGCGCCGATCTGGTGATCGACCACAGCCAGCCGCTGAGCGAAGAGCTCAAGCGCGCCGGCATCGCCAATGTCACCCACGTCGCCAGCCTGACCCAGACCGACCAGCACCTCGATCAACTGGTCGAAGCCCTGGCGCCGCAAGGCAAACTGGCGCTGATCGATGATCCGAAGTCGCTGGACATCAGCAAACTCAAGCGCAAGAGCCTGTCGCTGCACTGGGAGTTCATGTACACCCGCTCGCTGTTCGAAACCGCGGACATGATCGAGCAGCACAAACTGCTCAACCGTGTGGCCGAGCTGATCGATGCCGGGACTTTGAAAACAACGGTCGGCGAGCACTTCGGCACGATCAACGCGGCGAACCTGCGCCGCGCGCATGAGTTGCTGGAAAGCGGCAAGGCCAAGGGGAAAATTGTTTTAGAAAGTTTCTAAAATCCAGAGATCGCAGCCTTCGCCAGCGCTAGAGCGGCTGGCGAGGCTGCGATGGTTTGTGCCGTCAGTCCGATGCTTGACCGTTGTCACAATTGCGATCGTATTCAGGACTACAATCGAAGCCTCTGCGATACATCTTTTACGCAAGGGAGGTCAGCAATGAAGATCCTGATAAAAGAAGTGGCAAAGTCTCAATGGCAGGTTCGTCTGGACCAACACGCCGTGACATTCCGCAGTGAAGCCGAAGCATTGGCCTTCACCCGCACCCTCGAAGAGCGACTGTGCGCGCCCCATCAGATTCCCGACCGCAGCCAGCAACGCGCTGCCGGCTGAGTTTTTCTAGGCTTGGGCTTGAGCTTGCGCCAACGCCCGGGCGTTTTGCAGACGTCGGGTCAGCATGGCGACGCCCACCACCAGCACACCGCAAATACTGATGACGATCGCCATCGGTACAGCCGTGCCGTCGTGCAACACTCCCACCAACGCTGATGCCCCGGCCGCAACGCTGAACTGCATGCAGCCGAGCAACGCCGAAGCGCTGCCGGCGCGACCACCCTGGCCGTTCATCGCACAGGCAGCGGCGTTGGGGCTGATGCAGCCCAGGCTCGAGACACAGATGAACAATGGGATCAGCAGCGGCCACAACGATGCGGTGTGCAAGGCGCTGACCGCCAGCAGCGTCAACCCGGCCGCGAGATAGACCCAGACCGCCCGCGACAACAGGAACGCCGGCCCGCGCTTGGCCAACAGCCGCGCATTGACCTGCGCCACCAGAATGAAGCCGGCCGCGTTGGTGCCGAACAGCCAGCCGAAATGCTCGGCCGGCACGCCATACAGTTTGATGAAGATAAACGGCGAACCGGCGATGTAGGCAAACATCCCGGCAATGGCGATGCCACCGGTCAGGGCATGCCCGAGGTAGACCCGATCCTTGAGCAGGCGACCGTACTGGCGCAATGCGCCGGACAGCGGTTGGCGCGGCATGTGCGCCGGCATACTTTCCGGCAGACCCAGTGCCACGGCCAATCCGGCCAGCGCACTGAAGCCGGTCAGCACCAGGAAGATCGACTGCCAGCCTGTGGTGTTGACCAGCAGACCGCCGAGCATCGGCGCCAGAATCGGTGCCAGGCCCATCACCAGCATCAGTTGCGAGAAGACTTTCGCCGAGCCCACCGCGTCGCATTTGTCGCTGACCACTGCCCGGGAAATCACCATCCCTGCGCAACCGCCCAGCGCCTGGACGAAACGCGCGCCGATCAGCCATTCCAGGTTCGGTGCATAAGCGCAGGCCAACGACGCCAGAGTGAACAGCGTGAGCCCCACCAGCAACGGAATGCGTCGGCCAAAACGATCCGCCACAGGGCCATAAAGCAACTGGCCGATGGACAGGCCGGCGAAATACGCCGCCAGTGTCATCTGCACGTGTTTCTCGTCGGTGCCGAACGCCAGCGCCATGGACGGAAATGCAGGTAAATAGAAGTCGATCGCCAAGGGCCCGAAGGCGGTCAAGGCACCGAGAATCAGAATGGTACGGAAGTTCATCAGGCATCCAGGTTGGCAAGTCGGCAGCCCGACAGTCTAGCCGCGCATGGACGCCTTGAACATTCCGATAGCTCGCTAACTATAAAACTTCAGACGAGTTTCACTGCGTAGCCTTCTTCGCTGATCGCCTCGATGACCTGATCGCTGGTCAACGTGCTCTCGACGCCAACCTCTTGCGCCGCCAGATCGACGCGCACGCTGGCCGCCGGATCTTTGGCCTGCACGGCGGTGGTGATGGCGTTGACGCAGTGACCGCAGGACATGCCTTGAACGTTGAACACTTGCATGGAATGACTCCTTTGAGTGAGGTTGCCGGCAGTGTCGAGCTTGCCACGATGGCAAGGTCAAGTTCTTCAATTAACTGCCGGGCTGGCATTCGGCGCCGCGCTCGGCCAAGCTGCGTACATTAATGACTTCAATTCAGGAGATTCAGCCATGCGCTGGTCAGCTTTCAGCCTGTTTGGCTTTCTCAGCCTCTTTGCCGCGCTGCCTTCGGCCAACGCGACTGGCGAGGACTACGCCGTTCTGATCATCTCGCGTGAGCGCCTGGAAGTGCCGACGTCCTGTGAGATCGGCGTGTACATTCAGGATCAGTTTGCCGGGCGACTGCTTCAGGAGCAGTCCACCTCGTTCAACCTGCAACACGGTACGTTTTCCATTCGTCTTAAACTGGAGCCGGGCCAAGTGCCGGGCTGCCAGCCGGGAATGCTGGCACCGCCGGCGCAGGAAATCTCGCTCAAGGCCGGCGATGTCGTGAAGTACCGGATCGCGACATCTGCCAAAGGTTTGTACCTGCGCCCTGCCGCCCTCGAATACTGAGTACATCAAACCTGTGGGAGCGAGCCTACTCGCTCCCACAGTTGGTTTTGCGGCGCGTCAAATAATGGCGCTTGACCTTGCCCGCATGGCAAGGTTGATCCTTGTAGGCATCTACTACAGGGAGTACGACCGATGTCCGATTCCATCACTTTCGACCTGCCGATTGCCGGCATGACCTGCGCCAGTTGCGCCGGGCGTGTCGAGCGAGCCTTGAGCAAAGTCAGCGGCGCGAGTGCCGTCAGCGTCAATCTCGCCACCGAGCAGGCCCGTGTGCAGGCGCCCGGCGACAGTCTTCCTGCGTTGATGGACGCGGTCGAACGCGCCGGTTACAGCGTCCCGCAGCAAACAATCGAATTGAATATTGAAGGCATGACCTGCGCTTCCTGCGTCGGTCGCGTCGAGCGTGCCCTGAACAAAGTCCCCGGAGTGAAAAGCGTCAGCGTCAACCTGGCCAACGAACGCGCGCACCTGGAATTGCTCGGTCAGGTCGACTCACAAAGCCTGATCGCTGCCGTCACCAAGGCCGGTTATTCGGCCAGCATCTGGCAAGCCGAACCCCCGCAAACCGATCACCAGCAACAGAAGCTGAAACAGGAGCGCTGGGCGCTGATCTGCGCGATCGCCCTCGCCCTGCCGCTGGTGGCGCCGATGTTGCTGCAACCGTTCGGCATTCACTGGATGCTCCCGGCCTGGGCGCAATTCGCCCTCGCCACGCCGGTGCAGTTCATTTTCGGTGCACGCTTCTATGTGGCGGCGTGGAAAGCCGTTCGCGCTGGCGCCGGGAATATGGACTTGCTGGTCGCCCTCGGCACCAGCGCCGGTTATGGCCTGAGCCTGTACGAATGGGCCACCGCCGCCGGGCGCATGCCGCATCTGTATTTCGAAGCGTCGGCGGTGGTCATCGCTCTGGTGCTGCTCGGCAAATATCTGGAGAGCCGCGCCAAACGCCAGACCGCCAGCGCCATCCGCGCCCTCGAGGCATTACGCCCGGAACGGGCCATTCAAGTAATCGACGGTCGCGAGCAGGATGTCGCCATCAGTGCTTTGCGCCTTAACGATCGGGTGCTGGTCAAACCCGGCGAGCGCTTCCCGGTCGACGGCGAAGTCATCGAAGGCCAGAGCCACGCCGATGAAGCACTGATCAGCGGCGAAAGCCTGCCGGTGCCGAAACAACCGGGCGATAAAGTCACCGGTGGCGCGATCAATGGCGAAGGTCGCCTGCTGGTGCGCACTCAGGCGCTCGGCGCCGAAACCGTGCTGGCGCGAATTATTCGTCTGGTTGAGGACGCTCAAGCCGCGAAAGCGCCAATCCAGAAACTGGTGGATAAGGTCAGCCAGATCTTTGTGCCGACGGTGTTGCTGATTGCCCTGGCCACGCTGATCGGCTGGTGGCTCTACGGCGCCCCCATGGAAACCGCGTTGATCAATGCCGTCGCCGTGCTGGTCATCGCCTGCCCGTGTGCACTGGGCCTGGCCACGCCAACCGCGATCATGGCCGGCACCGGCGTCGCGGCGCGCCACGGCATTCTGATCAAGGATGCCGAAGCACTGGA
Source organism: Pseudomonas sp. (assembly GCF_049300855.1). Lineage (GTDB taxonomy): Bacteria > Pseudomonadota > Gammaproteobacteria > Pseudomonadales > Pseudomonadaceae > Aquipseudomonas. The sequence continues at coordinate 28,354 of NZ_JBAQKH010000008.1, forward strand.
ACGCGCCCATGAAGTCAGCAGTGTGGTGTTCGACAAGACCGGCACGCTGACGTCAGGCACACCGCGCATTGCTCATTTCAGCGCCGTCGACGGTGACGAAAACAACCTGCTGACACTGGCCGGCGCGCTGCAACGCGGCAGTGAACACCCGCTGGCCAAAGCCGTGCTCGATGCAGCCGCCGAGCGCGGCCTGACGGTGCCCGATGTCAGCGACAGCCAGTCACTCACCGGTCGCGGCATCGCCGGCAATCTCGATGGCCGGCGTCTGGCCTTGGGCAATCGGCGCATGCTCGAAGAAAGTGCCTTGAGCACCGGCAACCTGAGCGAATCCGCCCAAGCCTGGGAGGCCGAGGGCCGCACCCTGTCGTGGTTGATCGAGCAGAGTCCAGAGCCGAAAGTGCTCGGCTTGTTCGCCTTCGGTGACACCTTGAAACACGGGGCACTGGAAGCCGTGCAACAACTCGCCGCCCGCGATATCCACAGCCATCTGCTGACCGGCGACAATCGCGGCAGCGCTCGCGTGGTCGCCGAGGCTTTGGGCATCAGCAATGTCCACGCCGAAGTGCTGCCGGCGGACAAAGCCGCCACCGTCGCCGAGCTGAAAAAAACCGGTGTCGTCGCCATGGTCGGCGACGGCATCAACGATGCCCCGGCCCTCGCTGCGGCCGACATCGGCATCGCCATGGGTGGCGGCACCGACGTCGCCATGCACGCGGCGGGCATTACCCTGATGCGCGGCGATCCACGGCTGGTGCCGGCGGCGCTGGAGATCAGTCGCAAGACCTATGCGAAGATCCGCCAGAACCTGTTCTGGGCCTTCGTCTATAACCTGATCGGCATTCCGCTGGCGGCGTTCGGCTTCCTCAATCCGGTGCTGGCCGGTGCGGCGATGGCGTTGTCCAGCGTCAGCGTGGTGAGCAATGCGCTACTGTTGAAAACCTGGAAACCCAAGGATCTGGAGGAACACCGATGAACATCGGCCAAGCGGCCAGGCACAGCGGCCTGAGCGCGAAAATGATCCGCTATTACGAGTCGATCGGCCTGCTCAAAGCGGCGCATCGCACCGACAGCGGTTACCGGGTCTACGGCGATGACGACCTGCATACGCTGGCGTTCATCAAGCGCTCGCGGGATCTGGGCTTTTCCCTGGAAGAGGTCGGCAAACTGCTGACCCTCTGGCAGGATCGCCAACGCGCCAGCGCCGATGTGAAGGCCTTGGCGCGCCAGCACATCGACGAGTTGAATCAGAAGATCCGCGAGCTCGGCGAGTTGCGCGACACTCTGCAAGACCTCGTCGAGCACTGCAACGGCGACCATCGCCCCGATTGCCCGATCCTCAAGGAACTGGCGTCGGGCTGCTGCGCGCAACCCGCCCGCGCTTGAGCGCCAGAACTTTCACCAGCAACAAGGTAGTGAGCGGGATGCCGTGGAACAGCATGACCACGGCACCCGGCGTCCACCACCCGTAGAACGGCGCGGCGATGAGCATGCCGATGCCGAATCCGCTCATTTGCAACAAGGTCAAAAAGCTGAACACCGGCAGGCGCAAATGCTCGGGCTCGCGTTGCAGCCGCGACATCAGCCCGACTTCGGAAAAGCCATCACCCAAGCCCGCCGGCAAGGAAAACAGCAGCAGTGCGTAGAGGCTGTGTTGCTGGAACATCAGGATAAAGCCGCAGGACATCAGCGCCACGCCGAAGAAAAACCGTCGTTCAAGGTTGATGTTGTCCGAGCCTTTCAAGCGGCTGGCGATCCGCGCGCCGAGCAATTTTCCACTGGCCCACACCGCAAGCATCAGCCCCAGTGTGGTGCTCGCCGACTCCGGCGTGAGCAGTTTGGAAATGATCGGAAAGCCAACGTTATGCGCAGCGCTGCCCAAGGTGTCGGCCATGGTCACCGCGAGCATCGCGGCAATCACCGGCGTCGCACGCAAGCCCTGCTTGAGCGCTGACCATTCGCCGCGCTCGGGTGCTTCGTTAACTGTGGCTGGCGCGAATCGCAGCGGCACAATCAATAACGCCGCGAGCACGTAGGTCAACGCATTCAGGGCGAACACCGTTTCAAAGCCAAACCCCGCGACCAGCAAACCTGAAACCAGACTGCCGCCGACCATCGCGGCGGATGACGCCGAGGTGATCCAGGCGTTGGCCTTGAGCAATTGCTCGGCGGCGATCAGGCGTGGCAACTGACTGTTGAGACCGATGGCGAACATCGAATTGCCCAGGCCCAGACCGAAAGCGATCACCGGCAACAGCAACGCCTGCTGACTGAGCGGTGTGATCAACAACAAGCCCAGCAACGCCGCGCGCAACAGATCGAAGGCAATCAACGGCGCACGTCCGCTGCATCGACGGTAAAACGCAGTGCCGATCAGACTGGCAAAAATCCCCCCGCCCACGCGGCTGGCGAGGAAAACCCCGACGCTCATGGCGCTGTTGCTCAGCAGGTAGACGTAGGTGGCCAACGCGACCATGTTGAGGAAGGCGCCGAAATCGGAGATCAGCCGGGCGGTGACGATCAGGTGGGTGTTGCGGGGGGTGGTCACATTCAGTCCTTGAGTGTGGTTGGCGCGGTGGACAGTAGACTTGAATTTGCGGGGATCCGAAAGGGGCCCCTCACCCTAACCCTCTCCCGGGGGGAGAGGGGACTGATTGGGGGATGCTGTGGAAATACGCCGACCTGAAATTTCTTTACCGAATCCAAACAGGTCCAAATGCTAACCTCATCCAATCCATAATCGACCCGGTGTTTCAGGTCGATGAATGGCGAAAGACACCTCGGTCGGCTCCCTCTCCCTCTGGGAGAGGGCTGGGCGGGCGGCGTTCCGATGAGGGGTTTTGGGGCTTCCGGTTCAAACAAAAAACCCGGCCGAAGCCGGGTTTCTCATCAAGCAATCACTGCATCCACGGTGGTGGCGGTGGTTCGTCGGACTTGCCTTTCGGCTCATCGTCTGCCGCGCGGATCGCCTGTTTGCGTTCCTCGTCGAGGCGCGCTGCTTCGATCTCGCGCAACACCCCGCCCACATCGGCCAGGTCTTCCGGATCATCGAACTCACCGGTCAGCACACTGTTCGGGTGCAAGGTGCCGGCTTCGTACAACGCCCACATTTCCTTGGCGTACTTGGTCAGTTTCAACTCCGGCGCAAAGCGACCGAAGTACGAAGCCATGTTGCCGACATCACGCTCCAGCATGCTGAACGCGTGGTTGTTGCCGGCAGCGTCGACCGCTTGCGGCAGGTCGATGATGACCGGACCGGTCGGCGTCAACAGCACGTTGAACTCCGAAAGGTCACCGTGCACCAGACCGGTACACAACATCAGCACGATCTGCGAAATCAGGAACGCGTGATATTCGCGCGCCTGATCCGGCTCCAGCACCACGTCGTTCAGACGCGGCGCAGCGTCACCGAATTCGTCGGCCACCAGTTCCATCAACAGCACGCCGTCGAGGAAGTCGTACGGCTTGGGCACCCGCACCCCGGCACCGGCCAGACGGAACAGCGCCGCCACTTCGGCGTTCTGCCAGGCATCTTCGGTCTCTTTGCGACCGAACTTGGAGCCTTTCGCCATCGCCCGTGCCTGTCGGCTATTACGAACCTTGCGGCCTTCCTGATACTCGGCCGCCTGGCGGAAACTGCGTTTGTTCGCCTCCTTGTAGACCTTTGCGCAACGTAACTGATTGCCGCAGCGCACCACATAAACAGCTGCTTCTTTACCACTCATCAGTGGGCGCAGCACTTCGTCGACCAGACCGTCCTCGATCAGGGGTTCAATGCGTTTTGGAGTCTTCATCAGCTTTTATTGTGGGTCCTTTATTACCAAACACGCGAATGTCACTCGTTATACGGCAATCCTCGCATCACGGGGAGGGGTTGCCGACCTGTGAACGTTGAGAATGCACACACTGTGCCGGATTAAACAGGGCCAACTCTGCGCTCGCGCATCGACCGAGGGGAATCATAGCCGAGCCTGATGGACTTGTTGGGACATGTCTTCAAGGGCATTTGCGACAGAATCTGACACAGGGGGTAATACCCTTCGGAAGATTTTTTCGAAGTCGCCTCAATTTCCCTGTTTTGCAGCCGAAGTCCTCAATGACAGAGGGATTTGTCCGACAATCGTTCCAAAAAAATCAGCGATGCCGCCCTCAGGGAACCGGGTGATCGACAACGTTTTCGGCTGCCAATAAACCACAAGTCATCTGCACTGCGTGGGCCTACAAGAAAATCTGGAGCGCGGATGAACATCAAACAGAAATTGACGTGGGCGTTTGCAATCATCGCCTGCTTGCCAGTGGTGCTGGTCGCGACCCTGGTGGTGATGAACCTGCGCAGCGATGCCCGGGACAGCTTTGTCGACAGCAGCGGGCGCGAGATCCGGCAGGTCAGCAATGCCATGCAGCTGTTTTTTGACGGCATCAGCCAGAACGTCGATTACCTGGCGTCGCAACCGCTGATCAAAAATACCGACGACAGCCTCAAGACCTACATGAGTGCCAACGCCGAATCGGTGCCGCAAGGCGAGATGGACAAAAAGGTCTTCGCGTTCCTCCAGGATCTGGGCAACGCCCACCCGGCTTACGCCTATGCCATCGTTGGCACCGCCGCCGGCGGATATGTGTCGTGGCCGGACGATCCCAAACTCAGCAACTACGACCCGCGTCAGCGCCCTTGGTACAAGGCCGCCCAGGCCAAACCGGGCAAGCCGTTGCGTACCGCCGCTTATTACTGGGCACAGGACGATGCGACCTACGTCAGCACCGTGCGCACCATCGACAATAAACTCGGCAGCAATGGCGGCGTGGTCAGCATCGACGTGACGCTCAAGCAGCTCACCGAGATCGTCAAACAGATCAAGCTGGGCGAAACCGGCTACCTGATGCTCCTGGAAAACAGCGGCACGGTGCTGGTCGATCCGAAACAGCCGGAACACAACTTCAAGCCGCTGGACAGCCTCGGCGAGGGTTATGCACAACTGGCCAAGGCCGGCAAAGGTCTGGTCGAAGTAGAGCTTAACGGCGAGCGCTACATGGCCAACGTCTGGCCGTCGGAGCAATTGGGCTGGACCTTCGTCGGCCTGATCAAGCAGAGCGATGTGATGAGCTCAGCCACGCAACTGACCTGGCTGATCGCAATCATCGCCGCCGTGCTGGCCGTGCTGTTCGCCGTGGTCGGCGCCAGTTTCGCCAGCCTGATCGTGCGCCCGATCCGCAGCGTCGCCAGTGGTCTGGAAGGCATCGCGCAGGGTGAAGGCGACCTGACCAAAAACCTCGACATCCGTGGCAACGACGAAACCGCGCAACTGGCCAACTGGTTCAATCAGTTCCTCACGGCGATCCGCAGTCTGATTCAGCACATCGGCGGTGCCGCCGGGAAAATCCTCGCGACCTCGCAGAGTTCGACCCGAGTGTCGAGCGAGATGGCCGAAGCGGCCGGGCGCCAGCGCGAAGCCGTCGACATGGTCTCGACCGCATTCCACGAAATGGTCGCCACCGCCAACGAAGTCGCGCGTTCGTGCAGTCAGGCAGCGGACTCCGCCGACAGCGGTCAGCGTCAGGCCCGTCAAGGCCAGCAGCAGATCGATGCGGCGGTAACCAGCGTCGATCAACTGAGCCAGGAGCTGGAGCAATCGGCGCAGTCGATGCAGCAACTGGAACGCGACAGCAACGATATCCAGTCGATCCTCGGCACCATCCGTTCCATCGCCGAACAGACCAACCTGCTGGCGCTCAACGCCGCCATCGAAGCGGCGCGTGCCGGTGAACAGGGGCGCGGCTTTGCCGTGGTCGCCGATGAGGTGCGCGCCCTGGCCAAACGCACGGCGGATTCGACGGCAGAGATCGACGGCTTGCTCGGCAATCTGGCCAAGCGCACCAGCCAGGTCACGCAACAGATGCATGCCAGCCTGCAGGTCTCACAGCAGTCAGTGACACGCATCGGCGAGGCACGCGAGAGTTTCGGGCAGATTCGCGAATCGGTAGACGTGATCCGTGACATGAACACACAGATCGCCACCGCCGCTGAAGAACAGCATCAAGTGGCTGAGGACATCAACCGGCACATCAGCCAGATTCATGGCGATGCGCAGTTGGTGGCAGAACTGGCCAACTCGGCACGTCTGGATTCGCAGAGTCTGGCGGGATTGTCGAATGAGCTGGATGGGTTGGTACGCCGGTTTCGTACCTGAGATTGTTGCGACCTCAACAGCCCCTCATCGGCACGCCGCCCGCCCATCCCTCTCCCGGAGGGAGAGGGAGCTGACCGAGCTGTCTGGCGTTATACATCGACCTGAAATACCGCGTCGATTATCGATTGGGCTAAACGTCTGACGGAAACACCGTCGATTATGGATTCGGTAAAGCAAGATCAGGTCGGCGTAACTCTGAAGCATCCCCCAATCAGTCCCCTCTCCCTCCGGGCGGTCCGACGTTTCGGGAGGGTTAGGGTGAGGGGCTCTTTTAGCGTTCAATGATGGCGGTGACGCCTTGGCCCCCGGCGGCACAAATCGAGATCAGCCCCCGGCCCTTCCCCGCCGCATCCAGCAACTTCGCCATGTTCGCCACGATGCGCCCACCGGTTGCGGCAAACGGATGCCCGGCCGCCAGCGAACTGCCCTTCACATTCAGCCGGCTACGATCGATCGAACCCAACGGCGCATCAAGGCCCAGGCGGCTTTTACAGTATTCGGGATCTTCCCAGGCCTTCAGCGTGCACAACACCTGCGCCGCAAACGCTTCATGAATTTCGTAATAGTCAAAATCCTGCAAGGTCAGCCCGTTGCGCGCCAGCAAGCGTGGCACCGCATACGCCGGCGCCATCAACAGGCCTTCCGCGCCGTTGACGAAATCCACCGCCGCCGCCTCGCCGTCGCGCAGATATGCGAGGATCGGCAAGCCGCGCTCTTTGGCCCACTCTTCACTGCCGAGCAGCACCACGGATGCACCATCGGTGAGCGGCGTGGAGTTGCCCGCCGTCAACGTGCCTTTCACGCTTTTCTCGAACGCCGGTTTCAGCGTCGCGAGTTTTTCCAGGGTCAGGTCCGGGCGCAGGTTGTTGTCGCGGGTCAGGCCAAGGAACGGCGTCATCAGGTCGTTGTGCCAGCCTTCGCTGTAGGACGCAGCGAGTTTGTGATGGCTTTCGAGGGCCAGTTGATCCTGATCTTCACGCGGGATCTGCCAAGTCTGCGCCATCAGCTCACAATGCTGGCCCATCGACAGACCGGTGCGCGGTTCGCCGTTGCGCGGAAATTCCGGAATCAGGTGTTGAGGCCGCAGTTGCAGAAAGGTTTTCAGTTTGTCGCCGGTGGTCTTGGCGCGGTTGGCTTGCAGGAGGATTTTGCGCAAGCCTTCGCTGACGCTGATCGGCGCGTCAGACGTGGTGTCGACGCCACCGGCAATGCCGCAATCGATCTGGCCGAGGGCAATTTTGTTCGCCACCAGGATCGCGGCTTCAAGGCCTGTGCCGCAGGCTTGCTGAATGTCGTAGGCGGGCGTCGCCGGTGACAGGCGCGAGCCGAGCACGCATTCACGGGTCAGGTTCATATCTCGTGACAATTTCAGTACCGCACCCGCCACCACTTCGCCAATGCGCTGGCCGTGCAGGTTGTAGCGTTCGATCAGGCCTTCGAGGGCGGCGGTGAGCATCGCCTGATTACTCGCGGTGGCGTACGGCCCATTGGAGCGGGCGAAAGGGATACGGTTACCGCCGATGATCGCGACGCGGCGCAGCTGACTCATGAATGACTCCTTGTTGAATATCCGGATTCACAGGGTCGGTGGTGTATTTGCTATCGGGTTCGGCAACACAACCGTCGAGGGCAAACTACTCTGCTGTTCTAGCGTAGGCCTTATTGCGTAGATCGAACGATTGATTGCCGTTGGCAGTCCACACTTTGAACCCCGACTTCTGGAGAGCGTTCCATGTCTGACCGCTATATCGACTTCGCCAACTCGTCCATCGGCCACCGTTTGGTCGGGGCGCTGGGTCTGCCGTCGCCGGTGCGACTGGAACGCTGGCAGGCCGGGCGCCTGCGCCCGGTCGAAGGTGCGCTGCTGATCGGTGGCGGGCCGCTGGCCGAACGCGTCAGCGCCTTCGCCAACCGTCTGACCGAGGGGATTTACCGCTACGGCGAACAACCCGCCGCCGCCACCGAATGGATTCCCGGCCACGGCCCGAAACTCAAGGCGGTGGTGTTCGACGCCAGTCAATTGCAGCACACCGACCAGCTCAAACAGCTGCGTGAATTCTTTCAGCCGTTGATGAAAAACCTTGAACACAGCGCCCATCTGGTGATTCTTGGCCGTGCCCCGGAAAGCCTCAGTGATCCGTTTGCGTCGAGTGCGCAACGCGCGCTGGAAGGGTTTTCCCGTTCGCTGGCCAAGGAGTTGCGCAGCGGCGGTACGTTGCAACTGATCTACGTCGGCGACGGCGCCGAGGATCAGCTGGAAGGGCCACTGCGGTTTTTCCTTTCGCCAAAAAGCGCGTTCGTCTCCGGGCAGGTGATTCGCCTGACCGCTTGTGCAACGCCGGTGACGGACTGGACACGGCCGCTGGCCGGACGCAAGGCGCTGGTGACCGGCGCTGCACGCGGCATCGGCGCGTCAATCGCCGAAACCCTGGCCCGCGACGGCGCCGAGGTGATTCTGCTCGACGTGCCGCCGGCCAAGACTGACCTGGATGCACTCGCCGCCCGCCTTGGCGGCCGTAGCATCACCCTCGATATCTGCGCCGAAGACGCTGGCGCGCAACTGATCGAACAGCTCCCCGACGGCCTCGACATTCTGGTGCACAACGCCGGGATCACCCGTGACAAAACCCTGGCCAACATGACCCCGGAATTCTGGGACGCGGTGCTTGCGGTCAACCTCAATGCACCGCAAGTGTTGACCAAGGCCCTGCTCGACAGCGGCACGCTGCACGACAACGCGCGGGTGATTCTGCTGGCCTCGATCAGCGGCATTGCCGGCAATCGCGGGCAGACCAACTACGCCGCGAGCAAGGCCGGACTGATCGGCCTCGCCCAGGCCTGGGCACCGACGTTGCTGGCACGCGGCATCAGCATCAACGCCGTCGCACCGGGGTTTATCGAAACGCAGATGACCGCACACATTCCGTTCGGCCTGCGCGAAGCCGGACGGCGCATGAGTTCGCTGGGCCAGGGCGGCTTGCCGCAAGACGTCGCCGAAGCCGTCGCGTGGCTGGCACAACCGGGCACCGGCGCGTTTACCGGGCAGTCGCTGCGGGTCTGTGGACAAAGTGTTCTGGGGGCTTAAGGCATGAGCATCGAATGGCACACGCTGGATCGCGAACCGAGCCTGCCCGGGCTGTACGCACGCGCCGCGACGCGACGCAAAATCACCGGCACGCAATTGCCCGGCAGCGGTTTGCGCTGTTGGGTCGACGTCGATGGCAAACGCTTGGCGGCCTATCGCAAGGTCTGCGGATTTGCCGACGACGGCCTGCTGCCGCCGACTTATCCACACATCCTCGCCTTCGCCTTGCAGATGCAATTACTGACCGCCAAGGACTTTCCGTTTCCGCTGTTGGGGCTGATTCATCTGAGCAACCGCATTCGCGTGTTGCGGCCAATGGGCGGAATCAGTCGTGCACAAGTGAGCGTGCGCGTGCACAACCTGCAAGCGCATCCAAAAGGCGCGACGTTTGATGTCCTGACGACGCTGGACGATCAACTCGGGCCACTGTGGGAAGCGCAAAGTCAGATGCTCTGTCGCGGCGTGAAGCTTGAGGGTGAGCCTGTCGAGCACACCTGGGAGCCCGCGCAATCGCTGGTGGAGGTGGCGCGCTGGAAAGCCCCGGCCGATATCGGGCGGCAATATGCCAAAGTGTCCGGTGACTACAACCCGATTCACCTGAGTGCGGCCAGCGCGAAGCTGTTCGGCTTTCCAGCGGCCATTGCCCATGGTTTGTGGAACAAGGCTCGAACACTCGCGGCGCTGAACGATCATTTGCCCAAAGCCAATCTTGAGATCGCCGTGCATTTTCGCAAACCGGTGCGCCTGCCCAGTGAGGTGACCTTATTGGCGAGTGCCGCGGGGTCCAGTGGTGAGTTGCGGCTGATCGGTGCGCAAGACCTCGAACACATGGTCGGGCAGTGGCAACCCATTGCCTGAGCACGCCGGACACCGTTAATTGTGTGTATATAACTTAAGTTTTCGCCGTCCTTTCCCCTTCCAATGAAAAAACCAGGGCCTTGATTATCAAGGCCTTTTTTTGCGCGGCTATCACCTGGGTATTAGTCCTTAGGCGCTGCAACGGGCCTTATATATAAAGGCGTTAATACCAACTTGAGAATGGTCGTGAACCTGCCCCTGGACTGAGATTGAGCTCAACGGGCGAAGGCATCACCGACGACAGATCGGCGAGCCATCGAAGACAACGAACGTTGTGACAGGTGCAAGGACTCAATCATGAAAACTCAAGACGTGTGGTGCAAATCGGCAATTGCTCTGGCTTTGATTCTCTCCCTCGGCCTCGCCGGTTGCAGCAGTGGCGGTGGCGGTCATCACAGCAGCTCCGGCAGCTCGTCACCGGACAACAGCACCGCTGGCACCGGTGGAACCGGAAGCACTGGCGGTACCGGTGACACCGCCGGTACAGGCGGAACCGGTGGTACAGGTGGGACCGGCGGCACGGGTGGCACAGGCGGAACCGATCCGACCAACCCAACCAACCCGACCAATCCTACGGATCCAACCAACCCGACCAATCCGACCAATCCGACCACCACACCGTTGGTGACCACCACCCTGGTGCAGGATGTCGGCAAGACCGTAACGGGTGTCGGCACTGGCGTTGGCCAGATCGGTGACTCGCTGAGCACCGTACCTGTGGTCGGTGGTGTGGTGCAGAGTGCGGCCAACACCGCCGGCAATGTCGTCAGCACCCTGGGTAATGGCGTGGCCGATGGCGTTGGCAAACTGGCCACTGACCCCAAAGGTTTGACCACTACCGTTGCCTCGGTTGGTGGAGTGGTTACGGACGTCGGCAACGGCGTATCCGACCTCAGCGCCAAGCTGGCCACTGCGACCGGCAGCGTGCCAGTGGTGGGCGGTGTGGTGACCAAAGTCGCGCCGCTGCTTGATGGCGTCGGTGAGAAAGTCACCATGCTCGGCAATACCCTCGACACCACGCTGACCAACGGCCCGACCAGCCAATTGACCAACAAGCTCGGCGGTAGCCTGGTGCCGGTAATCGCCATGGTTGAAAGCACCACCGACAAACTCGGCACGGCTACAGGGCTCGGCGATCCACTCAAAGGCGTGGTTGCGCAAGTCGGCGGCGCGGTGAACACCCTGGGCGGCAAGGTCACCGATGCGGGTAACGGCAATGCCCTGACTAATACACTCGGCGGTGCCTTGAGCAATACCGGGACTGCGGTCGGCAAGGCCGGGGGACTGGTGTCCAACGGCACCGGCTCGGGTACTGGTGGAGTGGGTGGTGGTTTGGGCGGCGGCCTCGGTGGTACTGGCCTGCTGCAAACCGTTGGCGGCGCGGTGGTCAATGTCGGCTCGGGTCTGAATGCCGGCAATACCAACGGCGTGGTCAGTGCCGGCGGTGTCACTGCGGTTGGCCTGGGCAACACCGTCGCTTCGCTTAACACCGTACTCGGCGGCTCGGGCTCACCGATCACCGCAACGACTGCGCCACTGGCCACCGTTGGCAGTGCCTTGGGCAACGGCCTGAATCCGGTGACCAGCGCGGTCACCAGCCTGACCCAGCAAGTGGGTGGCGCCACCGGTCTCGGCTCACCGGTCGCCGGCCTCACCGGCCAGGTCGGCGGTGCCGTCAGCAATCTGGGTGGCGCGATTGCCGCTACCAACAACCCGGTTACCACTGCGGTCGGTGGCCTGGTAACCAACGTCGGCGGTACCGTCGCAGCAGTCGGCGGCCTGGTCAACGGAGGTGCCAGCGGGGGCGCCACCGGTGGTGTGGGCGGCGGGCTGGGCGGTATCGTCGGCGGACTGACCGGCGCTCTTGGAGGCAACAAACGCTAAATTGCACCTGGCCGATTCGACGGCCTCACCTACAGCGCCTACGCTTGGTTGAGGGCGGAAGATTCCCACGAGTCTTCCGCTTTTTTCTTAGGAGAAGAACAGCCTTGCGCTGTGATCTGACCATGGAGTGTCCTATGCGCGTTATGGCATCCCTGCTGTTCCTCAGCCTCAGTTCTGCAGCCCTCGCCGACACCCTGCCCAGTTTTCTCAACAGCAACGAAACCATCCGCAACCTGCCCGTACCGAACCTGCCGGCCGACGCCTACCGCCCGAGCGCCACGCCGGTGCAAGTGCCAGACGCCGGTGCCGCCTCCGCGCAACCGCTGCTGATGGAGACCAAAATCAAACTGCAAACCGTGCAGATCGAAGGCGGAACGATTTATCCACTCAACGAACTCGCCGAGATCTACAAGCCGCTGGTGGGTCATGAGAGCCGTCTCGCCGATCTGATCGAAGCCACACGCAGCATCACCCGGCGTTATCAACAGGACGGCTACCTGCTGTCCTACGCGTTCCTGCCGCAGCAAAACTTCAATGACGGCGTCGCGCGCGTGGTGCTGGTGGAAGGCTACGTGCGAGATGTTCAGGTGCAAGGCGATGTCGGCCGGGTCAAGGGCCTGCTCGACAAACTGGCGGCGAAAATCCAGGCCGAACGGCCGCTGACCCGCAAGACTTTCGAGCGCTACACCACACTGATGACGCGCATTCCCGGCGTGACGATCCAGGCCCAGGTGCCACCGCCGGGCACCACCGACGGCGCCACCACCCTGCTCGCCCAGGCCAGTCGCAAACCGTTCACCAGCTCGCTGAGCACCACCGAAGACAACCGCAACGGCACCCAGGCCTTGCTCGGCGTCAGCAGCAATTCGCAAACCTCGATGGGCGAACAACTGACCCTCAGCGGCCTGTTCCCACCGGGTGACGATCACGAACATTACTACCGTCTCGACTACAACCAGTTCCTCAATGACGAGGGCGCGCAACTGGCGCTGTCGGCTTCACGCTACCGCGCCGACCCCGGCACCAATGTCCTGCTCGACAATGGCCTGCAACTCAAACCGCACCGCGAAAACGATCGCTACTCGATCGGCGTCACGCTGCCACTGATTGCCGCCTCCAACGAACTGCTGACCGCCGGAGCCAGGCTTTACGCCGTCAACGACAAAACCCGCTACAACGTGATCGGCTACCCACTCAGCGCCGAAGAACGCACCGACATCCGCGCCCTCGCCTTCGAGAGCGACTGGCGCAAGGCCGATGCCCGCCAACTGCGGATCCTCAGCGGTGGCGTGTACCAAGGCCTGGACAGCATGGGCGCAAAAACCAACAACAACGCCATCGACCTCGACTTCTTCCGCGTGCGGCTGTCCGGGGTGCAGAGCGACAAGTTTTTCGACAACTGGCAAGGCGTGCTCTCGGCCGCCCTGTACTGGAGCGACGACACCCTGCCCGACAGCGAACGCGCGGTGTTCGGCGGGCAAAGTTTCGGTCGCGGTTATCCCGACGATCAAGCGTCTGGCGACAAAGGCTGGGGCGTGGCATACGAAATCAACTACAGCTTCAACCGCGACGGCAACTGGGTGCGCATCCTGCAACCGTATGTCGTGCTCGACCGCTCGCGCAGCTGGTTCAATGAACTGCCGGTGCAGGCCAACAACCTGTCATCGGCGGCGATCGGACTGCGCTTTGGCGACGCCAAGTACTACAACATCGCACTGGAAGCAGCGAAGGCCATGTCGGATGAAGCCCTGGATACGTTCAATCGACGGCCGCGTTACAGCATCAGCTTCAGCTATCAGCTGTAAGCCGAAATACCCAGGAGGCTTCGCAGCTCAGGTGACCTGTACAACCGGAAGAAATTGGTAGGCTGTCAGGCCGCCTTCGCGAGCAGAACAGCCAAAGCAAACCAGCGCACACCACGCATCGCTTCCGCTCCTCACCACTCAACACGATGAGCGCAAGCTCGGGTGCAGCTCTTGATCTTGATCTTGATCCACGGGCGACGTCGGAAGGCTGAGAGGAGGGATTGATCCGGGGGTGGGAGCGCAGCGACCGTTTGGCGCAGCCAAACACATCGAGAGGAGGTGCAGCGAAGCAAACCGGAGGCGATGCCCCCCGGATCAATCCCGGAGCGAAGGAACCCCGAGCCTTAGCGAGCGGGCCGAACGCAGGAGCAAGCCTTTTTGGTTACTTTTTCGGCGTCTGGAAAAAGTGACCCGCCGTAAGGGCGGAACCCTAATCAGCAACACCCGCAGCAACGGATATGCCCCCCCATCCCCCCATCACCCAGCCACATTCCGAGAAGACTTGGGAAACAGATTATCCAGAGTCTCCAACAACCTCAGGTAATAAATCGGCTTGCGAAACAGATCCACCACCTGCAACCGCAACAGGTCACTGACATCCTCCATATCCGCATGCCCGGACATCACAATCACCGGCAAATGCTGGCGCGACGTATGTTCACGCAAGCGCTTGATCAACGACATGCCAGACTCCTCCGGCATGCGCAAATCAGTAATCACCAAGGCGATATCAGGATGGCGAGTCAAATGATGCAACGCCAGCTTCACCGACGTCGCCGTATGACAGACAAACCCCTCCCCCTCCAGCAACTCCGCCAACTCCAGCAACGCGTCCTCTTCATCGTCAACCAGAAGCAACTGTTGGCGGGGCAGCGAAGAAGCAGTCATGGGCAATCCCTGAAAACTGAAAGTGAACCCGAGTGTAGCCCGACATCAGCCGGGCATTGAGCTTCGTTTCAGCTCAGGAAGACGGCGCCGGCGTACTCGACACCGCCGTTCCACCCAGCGCCACCAGCAAGTTGTTGAACATGACCAGCACACGGGCACCCACTGGCGTCACAAACACAATGACCACCACCGCCACCATCGCCACCACAATCGCATATTCGATCGCGGAGGCTGCGTCGTCATCGGCCAGGAAACTGCGGGCACGAATCATCAGGTACTCAAAGAGCATCGCAGTTCTCCTTGGCGGTCAGGGTCTGGTCACGGCAGTACCGCCCAGTCCGGTGAGGATGTTGTTGAAGTAGAACAGCACCCGATTGCCCAGCGGCGTGACAAATGCCACAACCACCACAGCAACCATTGCCACCACGATCGCGTACTCGATAGCCGACGCGGCTTCCTCGTTTCTGCACAACAGACGGACTCGAGCCATCAAGTAATCAACAATCATCTGGAACATACATCCACTCCTTCGCGCCTCTGGCGCCGATGTCGCACTACAGCGGCAAGGTTCCACCGTGCCATTTGAGCATTGTCAACAAACCCCCACCCAACAACTGTAAGAACGGATTAATCACAAAGGATTAATCACCTCGCGAAGTTGCCGATCACTGCTGTTAATTGGCCAAGACTCATACTTTAGTGGGTTATTTTCCTGTCACTAATGGCGTTTTGGCTTGGATCAGCTAGCGTGGAAATAGCGAAATAGTTGCATGTTCATAGCTGCCGGATTGGGAACTTCTCTCGTTAGCAAGTGCGGTGGGTCGTGCAGCAGGAAAGGGAGAGCCGTCATGAACAGT
Organism: Pseudomonas sp.; assembly: GCF_049300855.1. Classification (GTDB taxonomy): domain Bacteria; phylum Pseudomonadota; class Gammaproteobacteria; order Pseudomonadales; family Pseudomonadaceae; genus Aquipseudomonas. The sequence goes on from NZ_JBAQKH010000008.1 coordinate 43,916, forward strand.
CGCGTCACCATGGGCCTTGCAGCCGTACTTCTGCTTGGAGCGATTTTTGTCGGTTACTGGGGACTGGTGCTCAGCCGTCAGCCGGCACCCGTTGTCGAAGCCCCCGTTGCCCCAACCGTCACCGTTGAAAAAACTGTCGCGATTGCCGAAGACCAGACTCGCCAACCGGTGGTGGTGCTGCTGCACGATGTGCCGCCATTCACCGCGCTGACGGCAGCCGATGTGGCGGTGGAAAAACTGCGCAGCGCACCGGCCGGCAGTTTGAGCAGCGTCGATCAGGCCGTGGGCCGCACACCCTGGCGGCACCTCAGCGCCGGCACCTGGCTCAATGATGAAAGCTTCAGCGCCGGCGGTTCACTGGCCCGCATGATCCACAGCGATGAGCGCGCACTGACCGTGGCGGTCGATGAAGTCATCGGCGCGGCCGGGCAACTGATCCCAGGTGATTACGTCGATGTGCTGCTGTACCTGCGTCAGGACGCCAGCAACCTGCAACAGTCCGCCCAGATCGTCGTGCCGGCCATGCGCGTGCTCGGCGTCGGCGAACAATACGGCCTGACCAACGACGGCCAACCGGCCTCGCCGGCCCTGAGCGCCGACGACAAACTCAAACAGGATCAACGCCGCATCGCCGCACGCACCGTGGTGCTGGCGGTGCCGGAACAACTGCTCAGCCGACTGATGCTGGCGACGCAAGTCGGCACCTTGCGCCTGGCCGTACGCAGCAGTGATGAACAACGCCTCGCCAAATACTGGGCCGGCGAAACACAAGCACCGGCGCACCTGGACAGCGCCAACAACCAACTCTTCCAGTTCACGCAACTGGCCTTGGGTGCCGGCCCGAAAGCACCGGCCAACAGTGGCTCCGGTGGCCCTGCACGGCCTGCCGTGGAAATCATTCGCGGCAATCAAATCACCCAACAAACCCCATGACTGAGCAAGGATCCAAGGGCATGCAGAGTCGTTTCAGGCCGACATTCAAACCGATGCTGCGCGCCCTGTTGCTGATGGGCCTGTCGATGGACGCCGCATTCGCGGCGGTCGGCAATTGTTCGGCATTGGGGCGCATGCCACCGGTGATCGAAATTGGCGAAGGCTTCCAGCAGGATGTGCAGTCGCCGGTGGCGATCACGCGCCTGGCGATTGGCGATCCGAAAATCGCCGACGTACACGCCAACGGCAGTTCGTCCTTTTTGCTCACCGGCGTCGCGCCCGGCGCGACCAGCCTGATGGTCTGGACATCGTGCTCCAGCGAGCCGCGCCAGAGCATGGTGTTCGTGCAGGGCGCGGCCACCGCAGCGATGACCAGCGCCCTGCCCTCGGATGATCCAAACCTGCCCTCGCAAGTGCAGACCGACATTCGATTCGTTGAAGTCAGCCGCACCAAACTCAAGGAAGCCACCGCCTCGCTGATCGGCACGCGTGGCAACTTTCTGTTCGGTTCGCCCGGTACCCTGCCGCCGATTGACGGTGTGCCGCAGCCACGCCTGCCGGTGGACAACTCGCTGTTCAACTTCTCGTGGATCGGCGGCAAGACCATGGCGATCATCAACGCGCTGGAAACCAGCGGCTTCGCCTACACCCTCGCGCGGCCGAGCCTGGTGGCGCTGAACGGCCAGAGCGCAAGCTTTCTCGCCGGCGGTGAAATTCCGATTCCGGTGCCTAGTTCCGGTAGCGACAACGTCTCGATCGAGTACAAGGAATTCGGCATTCGCCTGACCCTGACGCCGACCATCATCGGCCGCGATCGCATCGCGCTGAAGGTCGCCCCGGAAGTCAGCGAACTGGACTTCAGCAACGCCGTGCAGATTGCCGGCACCACCGTGCCCGCCCTGACCATTCGCCGCACCGACACCAGCGTGTCGCTGGGCGATGGCGAAAGCTTCGTCATCAGTGGCTTGATCAGCACCACCAACAGTTCGCAAGTGAACAAGTTTCCCGGCCTCGGTGACATCCCGGTCCTCGGCGCCTTTTTCAAGGGTTCGCAGATCAAGCGCGAAGAGCGTGAACTGCTGATGATCGTCACTCCGCACCTGGTGCAGCCGCTGGCTGCGGATGCGCAACTGCCGTCGTTGCCGGGAGAAAAACTGCGCAACTACGACCCGAATTTCTACCGCATGTTTTTCCTCGAAAACGGTAACTTCGACAAGCGCAGTGGGTTATCCCAATGAGTCAGAGCCTGAGCCAGACGTTCCTCGCCATCACCCGCAACAGCACCGATCTGGAATGGCTGCAAAGCGCCCTCGCGCCGCTCGGCCAAGTGGTCAGCGCCGGCGCAGGCAGCCTCGACGAGTTGCTGGCATTGGTCGATGTAACGTTCGCCAATCTGGTCTTCGTCGGCCTCGATCGCGAACACGTGGTGGCGCAGAGCGCCCTGATCGAAGGCGCACTGGAAGCCAAGCCGATGCTGGCGATCGTTGCCCTCGGCGATGGCATGGACAATCAACTGGTGCTCAATGCGATGCGCGCCGGCGCGCGGGATTTCGTCGCTTATGGCTCACGTTCCAGTGAGGTCGCCGGGCTGGTGCGGCGCCTGAGCAAACGGCTGCCGGCCGTGGCCCCCAACACGCAACTGGGTGGGTTGACGGTGATGTACGGGGTGCAGAGCAGTTCCGACGGTGCCTTGCTCGCCAACCACATGGCCATGGTGGTGCAAAAGAGCGGTCAGCAAACATTGCTGCTCGACCTCGGCCTGCCCCGTGGTGACAGCCTCGCGCTGCTCGGGCTGGAGAGTTCGTTCCACTTCGGCGATGCCCTGCGCCACTTGCGAAGGCTCGACGCGACACTGATCGACAGTGCCTTCACCAGCGCCGACGCCGGGCTGCGGATTCTTGCCTACGCGAGCAACGATGAACCGCTGGAAAGCACCAGCGCCGCCGAGTTGTACATGCTGCTCAGTGCGCTGCGCCAACATTTCCAGCACATTGTCGTGAACCTCACCGGGCAGACCGACAGCGAAGCCTTGCGCACCTTCGTCAGCCATTGCGACAAGCTGCTGTGGTACACCGATCAGAACGTCCTCAACTGCCGACGCAACCTCGCCGTGCTCAATCTGTGGCGCGAAAAAGGCATGAAGCTCGACCACGGCCGACTGCTGATCGACCGCTATTTGAGCAACGTCGCCCCGAACGCGGAAATCCTCGGCAAGACCTTCAACCTCGAAGTCATCGCCACGCTGGCACTCACCCCGGAAGTGCGCCTCAACGCGAAAAACCAGGGCGTCAGCCTGTTCGAGCTGGCCCCGCGCGAAAAACTCACGCAGAGCCTGCGCGCCCTCGGCGAGCGGCTGGCGAAACGCTCCGAAGGGCTGGCGAAACCGAAAGTCACCTGGTTCGACCGCTTGCGAGGCACCTCATGAGCGCAGAAAAACTCTTCGGTGCGCCGCCCCGCAGTGGCGTCGGCAACACCGACCACGAAGGCCTGAAACTGGTCCTGCACCGCTACATCATCGACGCGATAGAAGAGTCGGGAAAAAACCTGCTGGAAGGTTCGCGCCAACAACTGGCGCAATTCGTCACCGACAAAGTCGCCGAGTACATCGCCCGTCTGCACCTGGCGATCTCGCGCTATGAGATGGAACGACTGGCCGAAGAGATCGTCGACGAACTCACCGGTTTCGGCCCCCTGGAAGTGTTGCTGCGCGATCAGTCGGTGACCGAGATTCTGGTCAACGGCCCGCACCGGGTATTCATCGAACGTGACGGCGTGCTGCACCAGAGTGACCTGCGTTTTATCGACGCACACCACGTGGAGCGTGTGATGCAGCGCATCCTCGCGCCACTCGGGCGACGGCTCGACGAGTCCTCGCCGATGGTCGACGCACGTCTACCGGACGGCAGTCGAGTCAACGCAATCATTCCGCCGATTGCCCTCGACGGCCCGTGCCTGTCGATTCGCAAATTTCGCAAGGACATGCTTAAAAGCAGCGACTTGATGGCCATGCAAACCATCGACATGGCGATCTTCGATTTCTTCCAGGAGGCGGTAGGCAAGCGCTGCAATATTTTGATCAGCGGCGGCACCGGCACCGGCAAAACCACGCTGCTGAACATCCTCAGCCAGTTGATCAACCCGCACGAACGCCTGGTGACCATCGAAGACGTCGCCGAGCTGCAACTGGGCCATCCGCACGTGGTGCGTCTGGAAACCCGTCCGCCGAATGCCGAGGGCCACGGCGAAGTGAAGGCCAGCGACCTGATCCGCAACGCCCTGCGCATGCGACCGGACCGCATCATCCTCGGTGAAATCCGTGGCGTCGAAGTGGTCGATGTACTCACCGCGATGAACACCGGCCACGACGGATCGATGAGCACCGTGCACGCCAACAATGCGCAAGATGCGTTGCTGCGCCTGGAGACATTGGTGGGGCTGACCGGGCGTTCCATCGCCGAACGCACCCTGCGCCAGATGATCTGCGCCGCCCTCGACGTGATCATCCAGCTGACGCGCATGCCCGACGGGCGCCGCTGTGTCAGCGAGGTAGTGGAAGTGGTCGGCATCCGCGAAGACGTCTACGTCACCAACACCCTGTTCCGCCTCGACCGCCGCACAGGTTTCGGCTTCCTGCGCGAAGCGGTCAACCCGGCCGGCGACAAGTTGCGCCACGAGGCCCACCTGAGCTGACGGCAAGGAGCACGCTGTATGTTGGGACCGCTCATTCTCATCGCCATTTGCCTGATACTGCTCGGGCTGTCGATCCGCCTGTTTCTGCACGGCCTGCACAAAACCGCGACGGAAAAAGTCCTCAACCGCCTCGCCGCCGGTCAGCCGCAACTGGCCGCTGAAAAACCGGTATGGGTGGGGCTGGAACGGATGTTTCTGCGCGCCGGGCTCGGCCGTCCCAGCGAACATTTCGGCGTGTGGCTGAGCCTGTGGGCCGTTGCGATGGGGCTCGGCTATCTACTGGCCGGGTGGATCGGCCTGCTGCTGATGATCGTCGTGCCACCGCTGGTGCTGCGGCTGTACATCGCCTTCCTCTACCAGCGCCGGATCAAGCGCATGATCGAGCAACTGCCACAGCTGCTCGATCACACCGTGCGCAGCCTGAAGTCCGGGCGCACGTTGAGCGATGCGGTGATGGGCGGCATCGACGCCAGTGAAGACCCGCTGAAAAAAGCCATGGGCCGGGTCCAGCGCAACGTGCAACTGGGGGTCAATCTGCCGGACGCCGTCAGTGACTTTGCCGAACTCTATGAACAGGACGAACTGCGCATGTTCGCCCTTGGCCTGAAGGTCAACCATCGCTACGGCGGCAACGCCAGCGAGCTGCTGGAAAACCTGATCAAACTGATCCGCGAACGCGACCAGGGCGCGCGGCAACTGCGCGCCCTCACTGGCGAAACCCGCATGACTGCGTGGGTGCTCGGCGCGCTGCCGCTGCTGCTGGTGAGTTACTTCATGCTGACCAACCCCGGCTACATGCTTGGCATGTGGAACGACGCGAGCGGCCAGCACATGCTGATCAGCGCCGCCGTGTTGCAAGTGGTCGGCAGCCTGGCGCTGTGGCGCATGTTGCGGAGCGTCTGACATGGTCTATCTCGCCGCCCTGATGTTGCTGCTCGGTGCCCTGTTGCTGGTGGTCAATCACTTGTTCACCGAACGGCGTCGGGTGCGTCAGGTCAATCAGCGTTTGCAAGGGCAGTTGGTGCGCGAGAACCGCTTTGGCAGCTGGCTGCGCGCACTGGGCAGCAGCAAGTTCGGCCAGCGCTCAGTGAGCATCGACAGCGAAACCCAGACCCTGCTCAATCGCATCGGCTGGCGCCGCGCCAATGAACGCGCGCTGTTCGCCGCCTGCCAGATCGGTACGCCACTGCTGACCCTGGGGCTGGCGATCTTTCTGCAAGAGGTGTTTTTCCCCCAGGCAGAACACCGCTGGCTGGTGCCGATGCTCGCCACCGGTGCCGGTTATCTGCTGCCCAAGCGCGTCCTGGCCTACGCCGCGACACGTCGGCAGAAAACCATCGCGGTGGAAATCTCGACGTTCATCCCGCTGCTGCGCATCCTTTTCGAATCCGGCATGGCGGTCGAACAGGCGTTGCGCGTCCTCAGCACCGAAGCGCAAAAACTGCTGCCGGAACTGACCAGTGAACTGCGCCTGATCCTAAGCCGCGTGGACTCGGGCCTGGAACTCGGCCAGGAGTTGAACAAAGCCGCGGTGATGCTCGCCGTCGATGAATTCAGCGATACCTGCGTGATCCTCCAGCAACTGATTCAACAGGGCGGCGGCGCGATGAAATCGCTGTTGGCGCTCAAGCAATTGTTGGATGACCGCCGCCTGACGCGCCTGCAGGAATACATCTCGAAAATGTCCGCAAAGATGTCGGTGGTGATGATGCTGTTTCTGTTTCCGGCACTGCTGATCGTCCTCGCCGGCCCGGGCTTCACCGCCATTGCCCGGGCGTTTGCAAACTGACCTTGGCTCATGGAGAGCGTTTGATGAAAGTACTGATAGTCATGGCAAGTCTGTTGCTGCTCGGCGGTTGTGCCACCGACGGCCAGGCGCCGTGGACGGCGCTGCTGGCACCGAGCAGTTGCAGCAAAATGACCCAGGAGCAGGAACTGGCCCTGAACCTCGCGGACGACCTGGCCAACGACGGCAAACTGCACGCCAGCCTGGCCAACCTGCAAAGCCTGCCGGACAACATCAGCGAAGTGCGCCTGCGCAAAGCCAAGGTCTATCGCCTGCTCGGCCGCAGCGAAGCCGAGCCGCTGTACCGCGGCCTGCTCGGCGGTTGCCTGAGCGCAGAAGCCGAACACGGCCTCGGCCAACTCTACGCCGCCCGCGGCGACAACGGTCAGGCCCAGGCCCATCTGCAACGCGCCGCCCGCCTGGCGCCCACCGACGAAAACATCCGCAACGACCTCGGCGTGGTCTACCTCAACCAACTGCGCTTGAACGACGCGCGCTTCGAATTCCTCACCGCCATCGAACTCAAGCAGAACAACCAACTGGCGACCCTGAACATGGTCACCCTGCTGCTGTACCAGAACGACTGGCCACAAGCCGCGGAAATCGTCAGCCGCGCCAAACTGACCCCGGCACAATTCACCGAAGCTCAGGAGCGCGCAGAAAAACTCAAGGCACCGGTCAAGGCCAAACCCGCCACCGGCAATCAAGTCGCAGCCGTCGCCGACCCGCTGCCGTCATCGATCAAATAAGGAGACAGCCATGACCCCCTTCAAAGGCCTGTGCTACCTGACCTTGCTCAGCCTGCCCCTGAGCGCCGCCGCCATCGACGCCGGCCCCGCCTCGGCGCAACAACAGGAAACCGAAGGCTGGCTGGTCCTGCAAAGCCGCAACAAAGCCGCCTCGCCCAAACCGCAAACGGCGACCGCGACCGAACGGGACTTGGCGATGCAGCGCTGGCTGAAGAAATACAAATATGAAATTCCGGATTTTTATGACCCGGATGCGGGTGGGAAGATCGAGACCAAGAATTAGTGATGTGGTGACCTTGCGAGCGCTTTCGCGAGCAGGCTCGCTCCCACAGGTGGATTGCATTTCAAAATGTGGGAGCGAGCCTGCTCGCGATGAACGATGACGCGGTGTGCCTGCCGGATCAGGTCTGCGGATCGACCCGATCCAGTGCCCGGTTTACTGCCAGTTCAGCCAGCATGATGATCTGCTGAATCGCCAGCGCCGTATTGCGCTCGGGCCGGCCGAGCTGATCAGCAAAATTACCGGCAAGGGTGTTGGCTGAGGCCAGGGATTCACAGGCGTGAGCGAGCAAGCTTTCGGTGTCGATTTTCGGATGGATGAGGAACATCGTGCTGGGTTGGCGGGGTTTTTCAGGTTCGGGGCAGAGATAGAAATCGAGAGCGCGTTTGATGGCTTCGCGGTTTTTAGCGAGGTCGTCGGCGCGGATGGCTTCGTCGAGGGGGGTGGTGGGGGCTTGAGGTGGGTCGGGAATCAGTTTGTCCATTGCAACAACTCTCCAAAGTCTCGGCCGACACCTGCTGCCATTCTCACGGGGCAAAAGGTGGCAGCTATATGCGGGGTGAGAATACCGGTTATGGACACCCGGCCAGACCGAAGCCTGCCCGCACACAGCCGCCATGACGCATTGCAGACAGCGGAAAGCTGGCGGCGATTATGCGTGCACAGATGCTGGATGACCATAAGTTGCCGGGTTCTCACACCCGATCGCTGAGTGTTCAGCGACGGTCAAAGACTAGAGAGCGTACGTCCGACGGACAACCTGAAAACCTTGTGGGAAGGTTCTGGTTGTCTGGCACACATTTAAACAGCCAAAAGCCAACCCTCACCCTAGCCCTCTCCCAGAGGGAGAGGGGACTGACCGCGTTGTCTGGGAGAGCTACATCGACGTGCGATACCGCGTTGAACTCAGGCTTTGAAAAGCACACCAATCGGCCCCCTCTCCCTCGGGAGAGGGCTGGGGTGAGGGGCCGCTCCAACGCAAATCAAACGCCAAACCCCATGCTCTTCACCACTCAATAGGCCGAGTGTCAGCTCGCCTGCTTTTGATCCTGGAGCCCGTCGGCAGGCTGAGCGCAGGGATTGATCCGGGGGTGGGAGCGCAGCGACCGTTTGGCGCAGCCAAACACATCGAGAGGAGGTGCAGCGAAGCAAACCGGAGGCGATGCCCCCGGATCAATCCCGGAGCGAAGGAACCCCGAGCCTCAGCGAGGGGCCGAACGTCAGGGCAAAGCCTTTTTGGTTACTTTTTCGGCGTCTGGAAAAAGTGACCCGCCGTAAGGGCGGAACCCTAATCAGCACCACCCGCAGCAACGGATATTCACCCAAAAACCAGTCTCAATGCGCCGTAACCCGCTGCCGCGCAGCCGAAGCACTCGGCGAAAGCGCCAAAGCCAACTGCGTCCGATTATGCATATGCGTCAACCGCAATACCTGCGAAACATAAAGCTTCACCGTGTTCTCGGTAATCCCCAACTCACAGGCAATCTGATAATTGGTCTGCCCCTTGCCCACCAACCGCGCCACATCCAGCTGCCGTGGCGACAACTGATTGAAAATCGCCGGCATCTCCAGCGCCTCGGCCTCCCCCGCTTGCGCCACATCTCGCGCCGAAGCCGGATTGCGCCGCACCTTGTCCAGATCCTGATACAGGTCATCAATCGACTCGGACAAATACTGCAGCTTCTGATTCAAATGCCCCAACTGCAGATTCTTCTGCCGCTCCTGCAACGCCACCTCCTGACGCTGCAAACCCTCGAGCAACTCATCCAGATCAATCGGCTTCTGATAATAATCGGCAATCCCGGCGCGCAACGCCTTGATCACATCCTGCTTGTCAGCACGCCCGGTGAGCATGATCGCCTCGAACGCCCGATGCTTGCCCGCCAGCCGCTGCAACGCCTGGATCAACTGAATGCCATCCATGTCCGGCATGTGCAGATCACTCAGCACCAGACCAATCTCCGCGTCTTCGCTGAAACGCTCGATCGCCTGCGCACTGGATTCACACGGCACACAGCGGTAACCGTTACTTTCAAGAAACTCGCACAACTCCTCCACAATCAATGGCTGATCGTCGACCACGAGGACTTTTACCGCAGACGTAAGCTTGTTCACGTGCCACTCCATGTCCCAGGCCAAAGCTGACCATTCCTGTACTGCCAGCCTTTGGCTGTATAACCAGTTCCTTTGAAAGTAGACGCACTTTCCGACTATGTACATAGAACTAGTGGCGCCGGGCGACTAATGGATCCAAAGCAAGACAAGCCCGGCGCCAATCAACACGAACGGTGCAAATGGCAGCTTTTTTGACTTATCTGGCCCCAGATATCGCAGACGTTGTCTAAGCCCTTGACTCATATGGAGCCAGACTCTTGGCGCCAGCAGCATCCAGACCAGGCTGGCGACGCCGGCGCCGATAAACACGCCAAGGATGAACAGACCGTCCGTCGCAAGGCCCAGAGCTGTCATTAATTTCACATCGCCGGCCCCCATGCGGCCCATGAAAAACCCGGGCAGCGTCAACGCCAACGCGATCAGACAGGCCCAACCGCCCTGCCCGGCTTCGGCGCCCAGCCAGGTGCTGCCGCTCCACAGCAGATAGGCCAGCGCCACTGCCGCCGCGCCGAGGGTCAGACTATTGGAGATACGTCGCTGGCTGGCGTCTTGCGCCGCGCATAACAGCAGCCAGATAAGGAGGACAAAACTGTGCATCTGGTAAAAACCGTCCGTTTTTGCTGAATGATTCTATGCTGATACTACGCAGTGACTGTCAGGGTAGACGCACTCATGAAAACCGGCTTTCGCAAGTCGCAAAAAGGTGCAGTGGCGATTGAATTCGCGTTGGTCTTCATCATTTTTTTCGCCGTGTTTTACGGTCTGGTCAGCTACAGCTTGCCCTTCGTGATGATGCAATCGTTCAACCAAGCCACCTCCGAAGCGGTGCGCCGCAGCGTCGCGGTCGACCCGGCAACGCCCAACTATGCAACGGTCGTGGTCAACACCGCGAACGCCGCGCTGACGCAACAATTGCAGTGGGTGACGGCGCCCTTCAACCTGGTGGTCGGGGTCGACACCAGTGCGGTCTACAGCACCGGCGGCAGCAACGGCCCCAATGGCACCCTCACCGTGACGGTGAACTACCCGGTCAGCAAGCTGAATCAGGTCATCCCGTTTCTGGTGCTGCCGGGATTCGGCACAGTGCCTAACCTGCCGCCCTATCTCACCGCCAAATCGAGTCTGCAATTTTGACCGCGGGTGACAACCTCTTCGGGCGGCTGCTCAAGCGCGCACCGATCGCCACCCACGACTCGCCTGATCGCCTCGGCTCTCCCACCACCGGCCTGCAACTGCTGCTCAACGACATGGCGGGCGTGGTGCAAACGGCCGGACCGCTGCGTCATATGCTGCAGCAACAAAAACCCCATGATCAGCCCCTGCCGCTGCGAGACTATCTGCTGCCCCACAGCCGACTGGTCATCGAAGGCCGACCCCGGGAGTGGCAAGGGTTGTTGCTCGATCTCGACTTCCGCGGCCTCGGCGAACAGACCCTGCACCTGCGCGGCTGGGTGCAACCGTTGGCGGACGGCTGGCTGCTGCAGTTGGTCGACATTGCCGACCTGCTCTTCGAACGCCAACAGTCGCGCCAGCGCGAGGCCTGCCAATTGATTGCCGGGCAAATCAGCGAGCAACTGCGCGCCTGTAGCCTGACGCGCTTGCCGGTGACTGTCAGTGAACAATTGCAGGTCATTGCGCAACGCTGGCACATCCCCTGCCTGGCACTGGCGTTGCTTGATGAGGACGAACAGGGCTGGCAGATCTATCGCCAGTACCGGGCGTACGACGCGCCCGACGTGTGGCATGACGGTCAACGTCTGGGCACGCCGCTGGACAGTTTGCATGGCGGCGCCCCGCAACGGGTGGCGGTGCATCACGGCCTCGACGAACATTCGCGGGTGCAGATGCTGTTCGGCAACGCCGACGGTTTCGCCGTGCCGTATAACGATGAACGCGGTGTGGTGGCGTGGTTGCTCTGCGGCTTTTACCCGGTGGAAAGCGCTGCACCCTATTTGCAGGATCGCGACTGGATGGCCTTGACCGGCGCGCTGGCCGGGCCGCTGTTGGGGCGCCTGCGCGAGCAGCAGCATCACCTGCAACTGGAGCGCATCGAATCGCTGCAAACCTTGCTCGGGACTGGCTGGTGGGAAATCCCCGGCGCCGACGTGCACATTCAACTGGCGCCCGCACTCGCTAACACACTGCAGCTGGCGTCATCGCGTTTGTTGCTCGAAGACTGGTTGCGCGAAATCCACCCCGCCGACCGTGACGAGTTACGCAGCCGTTTGCAGGCCTTGCAACAACACGGTGAGGCGTTGTCCCTCAACGTTCGTCGGCAAAGTGCCGACGGCGGGCAGGCCGCGAGCTGGTATCGCGTGCAAGGGCAAGTCATCGGTGCCGGTGAACAGCGTCGGCTGGTCGGTTTCATGCTCGATATCAGCAACTTCCAGAATCAACAGCAACAGGCCGCTGCCGCCCACGCCCGTCTCGACAACCTGATCGCCAGTTCGCCGGCGGTCATCTATGTCCAGCACTACCAGGAAGGCGCGCTGGTGCCGGCATTTTTCAGTGCCAGCCTGCAACCGCTGCTGGGCTGGAGCCTGGCCGACTGCGCCGATGGTGCACTGCTGGAGAAGCTGCATCCCGAGGATCGCGATCTGTATTTCGAGCGCACCCGCCAGTTGTTACGTGAAGGCGCAGTGCGCGCCCGCTATCGGATTCGCGACCATCAAGGCGCTTATCACTGGCTGCTCGACGAGGCCAAACTGTTACGCAATGACTTGGGGCTACCGGTCGAGGCTGTCGGTTTGTGGCTGGACGTCACCGACGCGACGCTGGCCGCCGAGCAGGTGAAACAGAGCGAAGAACGTTATCGGATTCTGGTGGAGGACTCGCCGGCGATGATCTGCCGTTATCGCCCGGACTTGACCCTGACCTTCGGCAACCGGCCACTGGCAACCTATCTCGAATGCACACCGGAGCAGTTACCCGGGGTCAATCTGGGCAGCTGGATGTCCGATGAACAGCGCGCCGCTTTTGTCGAGCGGCTGGCGTTACTGTCACCGGAGCTGCCGGTGAGCACCGCAGAAATCAGTCTGCAATTGCCCGGCCGCGAACACGCATGGTGGGTCTGGTCCGATCGCGGGGTGTTCGATGAACACGGGCAACTGATCGAGGTGCAAGCGGTGGGCCGCGACAACACCGAGGTGCGGCGCTCGCAGCAACAACTCACGCAAAGCGCGAAAATGGCCACCCTCGGCGAAATGGCCACGGGCCTGGCGCACGAGATCAACCAGCCACTGAACGTGATGCGCATGGCCATCGTCAACGTGCTCAAGCGCTTGGGCAACGGTGATGTGCAGATCGATTACCTGACCGACAAACTCAACCGCATCGACGCCCAGGTTCATCGCGCCGCAAAAGTGGTGGACCACATGCGCGTGTTCGGCCGCCGTTCGGAAATCGAACAGCAACTGTTCAACCCGGCCTCGGCCATCGAAGGCACACTGTCGCTGCTGGCCGAAGGCATGCGCGGCAAAGGCGTGGATCTGCGCATCAGCGAGACCGCTTTCGAGGTCCAGGTGCGCGGCTATGTCGATCAGCTTGAGCAGGTGCTGATCAACTTGATGGTCAACGCCCGCGATGCATTGCTCGGCAAGCGCGAGAAAGATTCGACGTTCAAGCCATGGATTTCGATTTACGCCGAGCGCGATGAGCACAAGGTACGTCTGTGGGTCGAGGACAACGGTGGCGGCATTGATCCGCGCTTGCTCGAACGGATTTTCGAGCCGTTCTTCACCACCAAACCGATCGGCGTCGGCACCGGGCTGGGGCTGTCAGTGAGCTACGGCATCATCGATAACATGGGCGGCCAGTTGAGCGTGCGCAACTCGGCGGAGGGCGCACGGTTCTGCATCGAATTGCCGATTGCGCCGAACACCTAGATCACCAGATAGGCTTTGCCGGTTTGCCCGCAGGTCATGTTGGCACCGACGTCGACGTCCATCAGGTTGATGCCAAGACCTTTGAGCAGGTTGTTGAGCAGTGGGTCGAGCAAGGGGCTGAGCGCGCCGGTGACCACCGGCAACAAACGGTTGGTGACATCGCTGATCAACGAAGCGACGCCAGTGACGATGGCACCCAAAGGATTGCTGCCCAACGGTTTGTAGACGATCAGATTGATGCCCGCCAGGGTGCTCGACAAGCTGCCGACGATGTTGTTGGTCGGCACCGCCGGCAGCACGCTCGGCGGCAGTTTGAGGTTGGCCGGGGTAGCGAACGGCGTGCCGCTGGAGAACACCAGGTCTTGCGTGTTTTGCGCAACGCTGGTGTCGAGCATGATGCCGATGCCGCCCGCGCCGTATGGCACATGAGTGGCGGGATCACAGGTGCCAAGCAAGAGGACCTTGTGGCAGGTGACGATGCCCAGATCGATCAACGCCAAAGGCGCCACCGTGGGTTCGGCCGCAGAAGAAAAAGCGTTGGTCGGGTCGATCTTGCCAAGCTTGAGATCGGCAAGCGACGTGACGGTGCGCGCGGTCAGGCTCTTGGTGCCGGTGGTGCCCGTCGGACAGCTGTAATCGGTGACATAACTTTTCGCCCCGCCGGCGTCCAGACTGATGTCGATTTGCGGTGACGGCAGCAGTTGTGGATCAAGTTGCTCACAACCGGCCCCCAACAGGCACAGGACTGAATTGAGCGTACTGACCAGATCCAGACTCAGCAGCGCATTGAGCGTCGGGGTCAATCCACCGACCAGTCCGAGTACCGCATTGGGCAGTCCGGTGACGCCGCTGAGGACCGGCAGATTCAATGAAATCATCGTACGGACCTGCGCAGTTCGAACATAAATCCGATCCGGCCCCAACGGGTTCGCCTTGGCCCGCGCCGGATCACCAATCGCAGAAAACTGCGGCGGCTCGATCACTTTCACCCGCACCGTGACATTCGCCAGCCCCAGCACATTCACCGGCAACGTCGCCGCCACCGCGCTTTTGCTGTTGGCCAGTTGCACCACGCCCTGAATCAATTGCAACAGTTGCAGATTGGCGTCCAGCCCGGCTGCCGTGGTGCCGGTCTGCAATTGCAGAATGTCGCCCAATTTGACCGGCGCCGCATTGATCGCCGCGATCTGCAGTTGCCCCAGCGCCGTGATCACTTGCGCGGTCGCGCCGTTGAGTTGCACCACTGTCGCCGCCGCCTGAATCAACTGCGTCACGGTGGCCTGGGTGTTGAGCAACTGGGTGTAATTGCCCGCCGCGACATTCAGATTGATCGCCAGTTGATCGAGGTATTTGAGCAAGTTGATATCGGTGTTGAGCAGGCCGTTCCAGCCCAGCGCCGTGAGGTTGACGTTGCCGCCGAGCAGCCCGGAAAACAGCGGATTGAGAATGTTCGATTGCGCGGTATCGATGCTGGCCAAGGTGCTGCGAATGTTCAGCTGGGCAATGGTTGGCTGCGGTTTGGCGGCCACTGCCGAGGCATTCAGCGTGGTGTTGAGACTGACCGGCGTAGCGCTGAACAAGGCCTGCACGCCACCGGCAAAACTGGTGGTCACCGTGCGGCTGGCAGCGACTTTGACCGCCGCTGCCTGAGTCGCATCGACGCTGAAGGTGCGCATGCCGGTGACTGCCGTGACCAAGGTGCCGCAGGTGGTCGACAGGGTATTACTGGTGTCGACGGTGTAGCCATTGCGCACCGCGCTTTGCCCGGCGTAACTGGCGGCGGTCAGGCCCGGCAGGCAGGTGCCGCCACGGCTGACGGCTTCGAGGGCGGCGTTGTCCACCACCCGCTGCAGCTTGCGTTGCTCCAGGTACAGCCGACCGGTGTCGACCACCAGCAACATCAGCACCAGCGCCAGACTGAGGGTGGCAGCCGCCATCAACCCGATCGCCCCGCGTTGCCGGGTCGGGCCGTTGAATTGCGAACGAGGCGACATGGCGCACTCCTTTGCCGGCGCACTGCCGAGCGCTACCTCCATTGGTGGATTTGAGTGTAGACGGCGCTAGTGGCAACGCGCCATTTGCTGCGCCATAAAACAATCGTGGGAGTCCGCAGGCCGGCTCCCACAGTGAGCAGGTGGGTCGACCTCGATCAGCGCGGTGGATAGTTGGTCAGAATCCGCCCGACGGTTTCACGGATGGCATTGCTGCGATCCTCAGGATTGGGCTTGCTGGTGAGCATCTGCTCGTCGCTGCCGCGCCACACCAGTTTGCCGTCCTTGCCGTCGAGCAGGTCAATCTGGATGGTCGCGACCTTGTAGGTAATGTTGCGCGTTTCGTTGTACATCGGCGCGCCCCAATAGCCGTTCCACGGGCCACCCCAACCGCCGCCGTAATTGGTCGTCACTTGCTGCTGCCGATCCTCGACGATCAGGTAAGTCTGCACACTCAGATCACCCTTGGCGCCCGCCGCGGCCGGGCGCAGGCCGCGCTGATCGAGTTGATCGGCGACTGCCTGGCGAATGCGTTGCTCGGTCAGGTCGCTCTTGATTCGTGGGTCATCGGGGCGATATTGCAGGGCGGGTTCTTTCCAGCTCCAGCTGCGATAGGCGGCAAAGTCGCGGCTGGCGTCGAAGTCATGGTTGACCTGATTGGCGGCGCAGGCGCTGAGCAGCGCGGCCATGGCCAGTAAAGCGAGACGGCGGAACATGGTTTTTCTCCGGTTGAAGACATGAACCTGCGGCAGCTTCTTATATGCGGGAAGCTAACCGGGAGGATACGCCGACATGGCCTTTTCCACAGCCTCGCGGATCGAATCGGTGCGATCGATTTCGCTGCCCTTGTTCGCGGTTTCGGCACTGGCACTCCAGACCGGTTGACCGCTGCCGGCGTCGAACAGATTGACCTGCACCACCACGACTTGCTCCGAATACGTGCGCACGATCGGCACCGTGTTGTACATGCCGTAACCGCGGCCATATCGATCATAGCCACCGTAGCCGCCGCCGTAGTAACCGGAGTCGTCCTGGACCTGACGCAAGCGGGTTTCCAGGCGCAGATTGGCGCTGACCAACAGGTCGGCCGGACGATTGTCGTGCAACGGGCGCAGACCGCGTTGATCCAGCGCATTGCTCACCGCCTCGGCCACCTGTGCCGAGTCCGCCCAAGCAGTGCCCGGCGGCAGTTGCCCGTTGAGCCACGCCCAGCTGCGATAACGCCCGTAATCACGCGGCGGCGCAGGATAGGCGCTGCGATCAAAGGTGTTGGCCGCTTGTGCTGGCGCCGGCGGCAAGGGCCGCGACTGCGCCACGTACGGATTGCTGCCCTGACAAGCAGCCAATCCCAGACAGATCAGCAATAACCCGGATTGAGCTTTCATGTCGCGCTCCGATCAGATCGGCCGGCAGATCCAGTGCAAGTAACGCCCAAGCCCGGCGAAGCTTGGGTGACGACGGTGAGCGAGCTCCATCTCGAGCAAATCCGTGAGTTCGGCGCGGGCCTGGAATTCCACGGGCATGTAGTCGTGGAAAACCCGGATCCCGCTCTGAGTTTCGACCTGCCACAAGCCGTCGAGTTGCGTTGCCAATTCCCGTGGGTCCAGCGGCTGTTGCGGGGTCAGGCTCTGCTTTTCGCCGGCCATGACGTTCTTGCGCATTTTCTTGAAATGGCCTTTGAGCAGGTTGCGATAAATCAGCGCATCACGGTTATAGAACGCCAGCGACAGCCAGCCGCCGGGCTTGGTCAATTGGTGCAGCACCGGCAGGATCGCGTGGGGTTCGGCGAGCCATTCGAGCACGGCGTGGCAGATCACCAGATCGTACGGTTCAGTGAGTTGGCCGAGCAGTTCCTGCCAAGGCGCCTGAATGAACGTCGCGGTTTGCCCGGCTTCAGCGAAACGCTGGCGCGCGCCTTCGAGCATGGGTGCGGCCGGTTCGGTGAAAGTCACGTCGTGGCCGCGCTCGGCCAGCCACAGCGACATGTGGCCAAGGCCGCCGCCAATGTCCAAAACCCGCAACGGACGATCCGGCAACGCTTCAACGAGGTCGGCCTGCAACACCGCAAGGCGAATCGCACCTTTGGCGCCGCCGTAGATTTTTTCGGCGAAACGCGTCGCCAACTGATCGAAATGCCGGTCGCTCATCAGCTGAACCGCCGTTCGCTGTCGGCGAGCTTGGCGCGCACCACTTCATTCATGTCCAGCCCCAACTCGCTGCACAGCAGCAACAGATACAACACGATATCGCCGACTTCCTGCCCGGCATGGGCGAGTTTGTCCGCCGGCAACTGGCGCGACTGGTCTTCGCTCAGCCACTGGAAGATTTCCACCAGCTCGGACATCTCGACGCTGGCCGCCATGGCGAGGTTTTTCGGGCTGTGAAATTGCCGCCAGTCATTGCGGTCGCGTATGGCGTGCAGGCGTTCGGTCAGTTCAACAAGGTTCATCGGGCTCTCCTGAAGGCGTATAGCTTCGGGGGGATACAGCATGAAGGCAAGCGCAAACCGTCTATGATGCAGGGAACTCGGCCACCTGCGGTGTGGCCCAAGGCTCAGCTCTTTCATCAGGATGCACACATGCAGGTAGAAAGCTTTTTCGAATGGCTCGGCCAGGTGCTCGGTTCGGTCATCCGCTTTATCGTCGATGGCCTCAGTGGCCTGTTCAACATTCTGAGCAATGCCGGTGGCAACTTTGTCGACGGGCTGGCGAAGACGCTGGGGATGGATACTTCGATCATCAGCATCATCGCGCTGATCGTCGGGTTGATGCTGTTGTGGTCGGCGATTCGGGCGTTCATGAATGCGTCGATCATTGCCGGGATTATCTGGTTGTTGTTGGGGTTGTGGTTGCTTAGCTGGATTATTCATTAGGCCCTTGAAGAGCCCCTCACCCTAACCCTCTCCCGGAGGGAGAGGGGACTGACCGCGGTGTTTTCCAGAATTACACCGACTTGCGATACCGAGTCGAACTCCAGATTTGAAGACGACTGAGATCGGCTCCCTCTCCCTCCCTGAGGGAGAGTGGACTGAACGCGGTGGTTTCCAGAATTACACCGACTTGCGATACCGAGTCGAACTCCAGATTTGAAAACGACGGAGATCGGCTCCCTCTCCCTGCGGGAGAGGGCTGGGGTGAGGGTGGCTTCTACCGCTACAATGCCGCTCCCCCAAGGAGCCCGCATGTCCACTCTGATCGCCGACTGGCGCGACCGCCCGACGCACCGCAAGGTCTGGGCGCTCGCCGCGCCGATGATTCTGTCGAATATTTCCGTACCGCTGGTGGCGCTGGTCGACAGCACCGTGATCGGCCACTTGCCCCACGCCCATCAATTGGGCGCGGTGGCGGTCGGCGCCAGCCTGTACACCTTTCTTGCCTGGGCCATGGGCTTTTTGCGCATGGGCACCACCGGATTTGCCGCGCAGGCTGCCGGGCGCAGCGACGGTGCGGCGTTGCGGCAGATTCTGTTGCAGGGCTTGCTGCTGGCGATGGGACTGTCGCTGGTACTCGGCACACTGGGCGTACCGCTAAGCGGCATCGCGTTGCATTTCATGCAGCCCTCGGCGGAACTCGATCAACTGACGCGCGACTTTTTCCACACACGGCTGTTCGGCCTGCCGGCGGCGCTGGCCAGTTACGCGTTGGTCGGCTGGTTCCTCGGTACGCAGAACGCCCGGGCGCCGCTGGCGATTCTGCTGACCACCAACCTGATCAACATCGTCCTCAATCTGTGGTTCGTCATCGGTCTGGACTGGGGCGTGGTCGGTTCGGCGCGGGCCTCGGTGATCGCCGAATGGAGCGGCGCCCTGCTCGGCCTGCTGTTGACCCGCAAGGCGCTGCGCGCCTATCCGGGGCACATCGTCTGGGCCGCGTTGAAGGTGTGGCAGAGTTGGCGTCCGTTACTGGCGGTCAATCGCGACATCTTCATTCGCAGCCTGGCACTGCAATCGGTGTTTTTCATGATCACCGTGCAAGGCGCGCGACTGGGTGATGCGACCGTCGCCGCCAACGCGCTGCTGCTCAATGGTTTGCTGCTGACCGCGCATGCGCTGGACGGTCTGGCCCATGCCGTCGAAGCCTTGTGCGGACATGCCATCGGTGCCCGCGATCGCCTGGCCTTGCGTCGTTCGCTGGTGGTCGCCGGCGGCTGGTCACTGATCGCCAGCCTCGGCTTTGCCACCTTGTTTCTGCTGGCCGGGCATCTGTTCATCGAAATGCAGACCGACATCCAGAGCGTGCGCGACACCGCGTTTGTCTACCTGCCCTACCTTGCCGTGCTGCCGCTGATTGCGGTCTGGAGTTATCTGCTCGACGGCCTGTTCATCGGTGCAACGCGCGCGCGGGAAATGCGCAATGGCATGGTGCTTACCGTGATCCTGCTGCTGCCGTTTGCCTGGGCGCTGCAAAGCCTGGGCAACCACGGCCTGTGGATATCTTTCCTGTTGTTCATGGTATTGCGCAGCCTGACCCTCGGGCTGCAAGCCTGGTGGCTGAAACGCAACGACGGTTGGTTCAGCGGAGCAACTCACTGAGTCGGCGTATGCGCGATAAACCCGACCACCTGATCGAGTACCGGCGCCAGCCGCCGCAACGGTCGCGACAGACTGGCGACCAGGGTGATGTGACTGGGCCGCGCGTAATACACGTCCTGCACCGGCACCCCGACCTTGCGCAATTTGCTGGCGAGGCCGCCGGTGTTGCGCGTCGGGTTGACCAGATCATCCTTGCTCGCGGCGATCAGCAGAGCTGGCGGTGCGCCGCGACTGACATGGTTGATCGGCTGCGATTGCGGCGGTGAGTCGGGCCAGAAGAACACCGGACGCACCTCGGCATTCTTGATCGGCAGAAAGTCATAAGGCCCGGCCAGACCTATCCAGCCCTGCACATCGGTGGGCGACATGCCCACTGCAGCGAGCCATTGGTCATCCAGTGCGAGCATCGCTGCGTTGTAGGCGCCGGAGCTGTGGCCCATTAGATACAAGCGCTGCGGATTGCCGGAAAACTCATGGATATGTGTTTTGGTCCACGCCAGCGCTTGCGCCCCGTCCTGCAGAAACAGCGGATAGCGCACCTGCGGGTACAAGCGGTAATCAGCCACCACCGTGACAATGCCCCTGGACGCCAGCGCTTCACCGACAAAGCGGTAGTCGACGCGTGAACCGCTGTTCCAGCTACCGCCATAGAAAAACACCACCACCGGCGCGCCCGGCAGCGGATGGTGCGGCACATACACATCGAGCTTCTGCCGCGGATCATCGCCGTAAGCAATGCCCGAGGTGCTGTCGTAAGTGCCGTCCGGGGTCAGCGCGTTGAGCAACTGCACCGGCGAACACGCGCTGAGCGCCAGCAAACACACACTGCCGATCAACGCGCCAAAGCCTAACCGCCATAACCGTGTCATACGTGCCCTCAGGATTGATCGTCACGCCATTGGCGACGCACATGCTCAAGCCGCTCCGTCTGCGTCAGCCCCAGCGGTGGCGGCACCAGCACGGCACGCGGATGCAACAAGCGTAGCCACAACCAGTCATCGAGGACGGTGCGATCACTGAAGCCCATTGCCAGGCCCTGTTGAGCATGGGAGGACAGCACCGCGTAATCGGTTCCAAGCGATTGGCACCAGTGCCAGATGTGCTGCTCCAGCAGGCAGGTTTGCAGGCGCTCGCGCTGACGCCGTGTCAGGCTCTCTTCGATGTTCAACGGCTCGACCACCAGCCGTGGATTGCGCAATTGCTGCCAGCCCTGACTGCCGATTGCGCGGTCGGCCCAGGTTCCGCCGAACCAGCGCAACTGGCGGATCGGTCCGAGCCAGCGGCTCAGTTCGCCAGCGTCGCAGGCATCGAAAAAATAACTCGCGGTCTGACGGTTGTAGTAGCTGAGCAGCGCGCGATGGTTCAATCCGAACGAGACCGTGAGCATGCGCTGCAAGTGGCTCAGCAATTCCGCCCCGGTAGCCTCGCTGCCCAGCAACAGGCCGCGCCAGGTGTCGGGGTCGCGCAGGCATAACGCGGTCAGTGCCGGGCAGTCGTGCAAATCGACCAACAGCGGACCGTGCTCACTGACCGGTTGAAATTCGGTGCCCTCGAACAACTGGAAACGCCGCGCCCCCGGGAAACCTCGCTGCAAGGTCAGCAATGCCTGGGGGGCATCCAGGCTGTCGAGCAACAGCCATTGCGCCATCGGCTCATGCGCCGCGCCAGTCATCTTGCGCCGCTCTGTTCAAGCGTGGCGAGCAAGCGGCAACTGCACACCGCCTGCGCGCAATGGCTGAAACTGCCACCGCCGGGGATCAGGCACAGCAACAACAACGGCTCGCCGGTCTTCAACAATTGCTCCAGGCCGTCACTCAACATCCGTTCCGGCAGGGGTGGCGCGACAGGCTCTTGAATATCTTCAGCCGCGACCGGTGGCTGCAGAACGCCACTGATCATCGGCCGGTCCGGATCGCCTTCAAAGAAGCTCACCACCACCTCAACACCATCGCCCAGCGCCGCCAGTGGCGTATCGACCAGCGCCGGTGCGAGCGGCAACCAGCAGTGGCTCGGCGCCGCGCCTTCGCCCTGATAGAGCCAGTCAAACTGCACCGCCACCGGCCTTGAGCAGTCCGGTCGTGGCTCGTCGACCGTGACCACCCAGGCACGTTGCAGGCTGTGCATGAGGCGCGGTTCCTGCGGTGCGACGACAGCACACGTTGGCACCTGCACCGCCGCGCACAGACGATTGCTGTAAGGCGGTTCGAGGGACGGGTCGGCACGGTGGTCAATACGCGTCAGCAACCAGGGGCGATTGCATTCGGCGAACGGATGCCCGGTCAGGTGTAGCCAATGCCCACTGCGCAATGCCGCAAAGTCACTGCACCCCTGCGCAAGTTGCGTTTGCCGCGAGTCAGGCGGGCCGGCCTGAACCGCTTCCCGTACGCGCCATTGGTGCACAACGGGGCAAGTACCGGGGTCGCGCTGTTCGTCCTGATAGGGCGCGACGCCCGCCATCGGCATCTGCGCCGGATCGTCGCCGAACACCAGGCAATGCCCGCCACGTTGATGTTCGAAGTAGTAATGAATTTGCGCCTGCACGCACAGCCGCTGGAGCAGTTGCAGGTCCGATTCGCGGTATTGCGTACAGAATGTGCGGGGCGGGTACTCGCCACGCAACTCGAAGCGCCGTTGAGCACCGACGATGCCGTGCTCCTTGAGTACCTGCTCGATGATTTGCGGCACCGAACGGCCACTGAAGATGCGCTGACTGAAGCGCAGATCAAGGTGACCGAGTTTGGGTCCCAGGCGGATCCGGCTCAACCGCGAGCCGTACCCCTGTTCGTGCTGGACCAGACTTTGCAATTGCCCGTGTACGCCCTCCCCCGAGGGGCCGAAACACAGGAACGCCGAACGGTAAAGCAGGCCGGCAAGGTCCGGTTGCGGATCGTCGATCAGCACATCGATTTCGAACGCAAAAGGCGCGCTCAGGGCTTCGCTACCGGTAAAGGCCAGGACTTCGAAGGGGTCGGGCAGGCCCGCGACATCGAGACGAAAGGACGACTCGTTGACTGGATCGAACATGGGCGGATCTCTACAGGAGGGACGGTCGGGGATTCTCGCCGAGAGCCATGGCCGAGTAGAGGGGCGAAGTACAACTTAGGAAATGACCTACGCGAAAAGCAGACCAGATGACTTTGCTGGCTGTGGTAGACACGCGTTTCGTGGGAATTTGGAGAAATGTCCCACCGGGTCATCTGAATTTTCCGCAGCTTGTGGGAAAACTTCAGACAACCCGGTGAGTCAGCAACCTGCCGTCAGGAAGACAGGTAAGAGGAACGGGTCAGACCCAGGCGCAAGGCATCGAGAAATTGCGTGCGCTCGCTGGCACTGATGCGGGCACTGGCGCACTTGTCGCGGTAGTGAGTCATCAGTTCTTCCGGCGACAAGTGCACGTAACGCAGCATGTCTTCGATGGTGTCGTGGGTCTCGATGCCGGCGTGGTACACGCTGCCATCGGCGTTCTGGTAGATGTTCACCGAGTCGGTGTCACCGAACAGGTTGTGCATGTCGCCAAGGATTTCCTGATAGGCGCCGACCAGGAACACGCCCAGCAGGTAATCTTCGCCTTCATTCAAACCGTGCACCGGCAGGCTGGTTTCGATGCTCTGCTCGTCGACGTACTGGTTGATCTTGCCGTCGGAGTCGCAGGTCAGATCCTGCAGCACCGCGCGACGCAGCGGCTCTTCGTCGAGACGGTGCAGCGGGATGATCGGCAGCACCTGATCAATCGCCCAGGTGTCCGGCAGGCTCTGGAACACCGAGAAGTTGCAGATGTACTTGTCGGCCAGCTTGTCGTTGAGCTCGTCGAGCACCTGACGGTGCGAACGCTGACGGGCTTTCAGCGAGTTGTGCAGGCGACGGCACACCGCGAAGTAGCACTGCTCGGCCAGGGCTTTTTCGGCCAGGGTCAGTTTGCCATCGGCGTACTGCGCAGCCACGTCGCTCATGTAGTGAGTCGCGCGCCAATAAGTTTCGGTGACCATTTCGATGTCGGTCGGGCCGAGCAGGTCAACCAGCCACTGCACGGTTTCCGGCAGCGCTTCCTTGTTCTCGATTTGTGGGATTTCGTCGTTGTGCTTCTCGACGTCGGTCACCTGCACCACCAGCATCGCGTGGTGCGCGGTCAGCGAGCGGCCGCTCTCGGAGAAGATGTGCGGATGCGGCAGGGCCTGCGCGTCGCAGAATTCCTTGAGCATGCCGACCACAACACCGGCGTAATCGTCCATGTCGTAGTTGATCGAGCTGGCGTTGCGCGAGTGCGTGCCGTCGTAGTCGACGCCCAGACCGCCACCGACGTCGATGTGATCGACCGGCAGACCGAGGTTGCGCAGCTCGCCGTAGTAACGGATCGCTTCCTTGAAGCCGTGCTGGTAGTCAGCGAGGTTGGCAATCTGCGAACCCATGTGGAAGTGCAGCAGACGAATGCCCTGATCCAGACCGGCCGCGCGGAAGCGCTCGACCACCGACAGCAGTTGCGCTGCCGACAGACCGAATTTGGATTTCTCGCCACCGGTGTCCGCCCACTTCGACGAGGCCAGCGACGACAGACGCACGCGCAGGCCGACCTGTGGCTTGACCTTGAGCGAAGCAGCTTCTTCGATGACCAGGCCGACTTCGGATTCTTTCTCGATGACGATGAACACGTTGTGGCCGAGCTTCTGGCCCATCAGCGCCAGACGGATAAACTCGCGGTCCTTGTAACCGTTGCAGACGATGGTGCCGCCCTTCGGCGCCAGCGCCAGCACGGCCAGCAGCTCAGGCTTGGAGCCGGCTTCCAGACCGATCGAAACGTCCTGGGTGGCGATGATGTTTTCGATCACCGCTTCCTGCTGGTTAACCTTGATCGGGTACAGCGCGGTGTATTTGCTCTGGTATTCCAGGCGCTCGATGTTCGCATCGAAGGCACCGGTCAACTGGCGAACACGGTCTTGCAGAATGTCGGGGAAACGAACCAGCAACGGCAAGGACAAACCGCTTTTGCGCAGTTGGTCGACTTGCTCGAACAGGTCGATAGGCGAGCTGCTCGGGCCGTTCGGACGAACTTCGACGCGACCGGCGTCATTGATCGCGAAATACCCGGCCCCCCAATGGCGAATCCCGTAAACACTGCGGCTGTCCGCAACTGTCCATTGGCTGCCATCGTCTTTGCGTGTGCGTCGTACGGACATCGAAGTCCCCTATAAAGAAGTCATAGTGCGTCGCCTGATCGCAGGCCGGCGCAGTCTAAAGTATGAAAATGACGGTTCGTCAGCGCGGCGGTAGACCGCGCTGACCGCGTGGAGTTTAGAAACCGGTCATGAACAGGCTCTGTGAAAACCATGGCGACGACGGCGGATCTGAAAGACTTCAGAACCGCATCAAGCCGCAGGTGGTTTTCACAGAGGCTGCTAGCCGCCGGACTTCTTCGCTTTGAAACCGTGCTTGATCAGTTCTGCCAAGAGTAGCTCGACATGATCGCCCTGGATTTCGATGATGCCGTCCTTCAAAGCGCCGCCGGTGCCGCAACGTTTCTTCAACGTTGTCGCCAACTCTTTGAGCGCCTCTTCGGCCAGTGGCACGCCGGTGATGGTGGTCACCGTCTTGCCGCCACGGCCCTTGCTCTCGCGGCGCACGCGGGCAATGCCGTCGCCGGCCGGGATCACGGTTTGTTTGCAGATACAGGCGTCCACCGGCTTACTGCATTCCGGGCAATGACGACCTGCGTCGGTGGAAAATACCAGGCCACCTAAGGCGGCGAAGGATGCGGCTTTTTTGGCCACCGGCAATCCTCTTGGGAGGACAAAGACTGATCGCAACCTTGGGCAAGGTCAGCGACCGCGAAGCCCCACTCAGGCAGGGGCAGCGCTACTGCACCGAAACGTATAAACAAGCAGGTCGGTGCAGCTTGAAAAGGTCGCGCAGTGTAACGGCAAAAAACCCGATTGCTAAGTGCCAATCGGCGCCAATTCATGTGTTCTTTGCGACGTCGCTTTGTTGCGCCCTGAGATAGCGCTTGAGCGCTGCCAGAGAGTCCGGGCAATAAGGCTTCTGCTGGATTTCCCGCATGACCTGCTCGACCGCAATAAAGCGTGCTTCGATGACTTCTTCAGGTTGCAGTTTCAGCGGGCCATCCCACACCGCGGAAAACGCCGAACACCACAATCGGTTGCCGGTGTCTTCGAAGTAGAAATGATCATGGGCCGTCAGCTCTACACCGCTGACGCCCAATTCCTCTTCCAGCTCGCGGGCTGCCGACTCGGCATAGGTTTCATCCGCCTGCACCATGCCACCCGCCGCGACGTCCCAGTAACCGGGATAGATCGCCTTGCTCAAGGTGCGCCGGTGCACGCACAGCTCGCCGGCGGAATTGAACAACATGATGTAAGTGCCGCGACCGATCAGCCCGCGCTCGCGTAAATCGGCGCGCACCAGCGCGCCGAGCAGGTTGTCCTGCTCGTCGACCCAGGCGATCTGTTCGGCATCGGAGGCTGCGCGATGCGCCGCCTCTTTGGCGTTATGGCTCATGAATCAGCCCTGATTGAGCAGTTGACGCAAGTCGATCACAGCGGCGTTGGCCCGGGAAATATAGTTGGCCATGACCAGCGAGTGGTTAGCCAGCACGCCGAAACCGCTACCGTTAAGAATCATAGGACTCCAGACCGGTTCCTGCGAGGCTTCCAGCTCACGGATGATCTGCCGCACGCTGACCGTGGCGTTCTTCTTCGCCAGCACATCGGCGAAGTCGACTTCGATGGCGCGCAGAAGGTGCGACAGCGCCCAGGCCTGACCGCGCGCTTCGTAGAAGACGTTGTCGATCTGCATCCACGGGGTTTCGACGATTTCTTCGTCAACCTGCGGTACTTCGCCGACGGCCGGGGTTTCGGTTTTCAGCGCGGTGTTGAGTTTGACCCGACCGACACTGGCCGACAGCCGTTGCGACAGCGAACCGAGGCGCGTGCCCACATCGCCCAGCCAGTTATTCAAGTTGTCGGCGCGAGCGTAGAACAGCGCATTTTTCTGCGTCGGGTCGGACAGACGGGCCTGATAACGGCTCAGAGAGTTGATGCCTTCCTGATATTCCGACTCACTGGACGGCAGAATCCAGCTCTTGTTGTCGAAGTTGAAACGCGGCTCGGCCTTGGCCAGATCGGCGTCTTCAGCCGACTGCGATTGCGAGCGCGCGAAGTCTTTGCGCAGCGCGCGGGTCAGGTCACGTACTTGCACCAGCACGCCGTATTCCCAGCTCGGGGTGTTGTCCATCCACAAGCCCGGCGGGAAGCGGTCGTTGGAAATGTAGCCGCCCGGTTTGTTCAGCAAGGTCCCGGCGACGGTCTTCAGGGTTTCGACCGTGGTGTAGCCGACCACCATTTGCTTGCCTTCTTTCTCGGCAGCCGCCTGAGCGTTTTGTGCCACCGGAAACAGGGCCGGCTCCTGGCTCCAGTACCATCCCAGGCCAATGGTCACCAGCAGGTAAATGCCGATCAGCGTGGCCAGGGCACGGCTGAACAGCAGCCCGCCAACATAGCTGCGGGTGGCCGACTTGGGCTCGGCGGCACGTTCAGGCGCGCTGCCCGCGCGGTTTTTCCAGTCCAGCATGGCGATATCCTTTCAAATCTTGGGTTCAACGGTTCGACCACAACCATACAACAACGTGCCAAGGCCGGGCACCCGGTAATGGGAGGCTGAGGGAAAACAAGTGGCTGCTGCCCGAGAGCGAAAGGATAGACGCGCGATTCAGACGTTGAAAATTTTCAGGGAAATCTGCCGGACATCTTCCGGTGTAAATAGATGTGCAATGCCCGCTGCGTCAGTCTTGCGCTGGCTGGGGACGCCGTCGACCGTTGCGGTGTACGCCTGCTGTGGCAGCGGCTCGCCGGTCATGCTGTCGACCAGACGGAAGATCTGCGGGGTTCGGATGGGCTGCGCCGGGGGATTATTCATCAGTTCCAGCACGGCCTGATCGAAGATCGACGCAGCGACCGGCCATTGGCCGAATTCGGCTCGCGATCTGAGCAGCAGCCAGTCGCCACGCTCGACTTCGCCCAGCACTTCGCTGTCCAGATTGATCATCAAGCCCGATCGCAACTCATCCAGCCCGTCGAGGGGGCAGCGCTCCAGCAGAGCCTGACAGACCCGCTCCAACGCCTGATCCTGCGGATAGACATGCTGACGATCGGCCTCGCTCAGGTCCGCGTGATAAACCAGCCTCATCCCTGGCCCTCGCCTTGCCATTCGTCGGAACCCATCGTCCGGCTGACTTCGTGGCACCAATAGATACGCCGATAGCGGAAATGGATTTTCTCCAATTGCGTGAGATGAGCAGTGTCGGGGTCCTGACAGTGCGGCATCAGTATTTCAGCACCAACGATCACCGCGTCTTCCAGTTCCATCGTGTAGAAGTGTTCCTGAACACCCTGAGCCGAGGTACGAAACCACTCCACCCGGCATTGGCTCAGTAGCTCGCCGGAACACAGCGCGGTATTGATCAGCGGTGAGGCCTTGTCGATGGTCTTGGTGACGATCAGCGGCTTATGCATCCGCCGCCCCGCCCCGGCGTTCTTCGGCACAAAAATCCCGAGGCTCAAGGCCTGAATCATGATCTTGTCCTCACGCCCGCTCTGGTAGCTGTTGCCCACTGACGCCTCGGTAAAAGCGCCGGCACTGATCAGGCCCTGTCGGCTGCCGTGGAGGGTCATGAAGGCTGGGATGGGCATGGGGTGGCTCCTTTTTTGGGTTGGGGCGGGGGGGAATGGTGAGGTTCGAAGCGACGTTCGTCTTCTTCGAATTGGAGCCACGGCTCCGCGATAGCGAGGGTAATGAGGTAGCGTTCCTGGTCGGGATACCTGGAGTCTCTGAAACGCCTCAAGATCAGCAATGCCTGATATTTTTCGCCGGCCTGCCAATACGATCGCCCCGATAGCGGGGGCTGTTTCACATATGCACGCCATTCGGGGCTATCAGCCATAGTTGGATTGCGCCGAGCTCCAATCGGCTTCCAACCTTTTGCACACCATTGGGCTTGCAGATCGACAACAACTTTCATGGCATCGTCGATCAGCAACGGCTCTATTTGCGGAGACATACGGATGTCAGCGACCAAATTGCGGATGAAAGTCACCGTGAAGAAACGAGCCAGCGGCGTCTCGAAACCGTATTGCGGATCTATAAACCTCAGACGCGCATCGGACTTCGGAATACCACCCGAAACGTCATGGCTACCTCGCCCCCATGCACTGAATGAGGCTGTCGAATGTGCTTCCATATATTCATACGGCCCCCCCATCTGCAGAACAATCACGGGATCGCTCCACAACCGCTGCATGAGTTGACGTCCAGCGACCATTGCCAAAATTGCACAAAGCGCCAGCCAGGCCCAGCGACGGCGATTCAACGGAGAAATGCGCGGGGTAATCAAGCACCCTCCATGGCAGCGATTTCACTTATGGATTGCGCCAATGAATTTCTATTTTCGTCATTGAGCATCTGGTCAAAACGAGAAGCTGCCCGGAGTACAAATTCCATTCGCTGCTCGATGTCGGACAAATCTGCTAGCGGATTACGCCCAAAATCGATGGTACGACCATCATTGACCCGCTGACATTGGCTGGTGAGGGTCAACTCGATGGCCTGAGCAACGCCTGAAGGAAAGTCTGTGACGTAAGAAAAATGATTACCGCGCAAAAGCGCAACTAAATGGCTATTTTCGTACATGGTTGGCTGAAGGATGTTTCGCTGTTCGTGCCACGCCAAATGTTTCACGCTTTCAGCGATGTTTCCGGCTTCTATCGCGTCAAAGGCTTCCCATATTTCAGGATATTCGTCTCCAAAGCTGAGTGATTCCTCACCTACAGGCCAAAGCACCGGCCACTTTGCGTTGCCAAAAATTTTTTGCCGCTCACCCAAACACTTCTTCAACTCCCCCAACCCACGCACCGCATAAAACTGATGCAAAGGATAAACATCCAGAAACAGCGTGGTATTACCCATCGCCATCATCTCGTACACATGCTGGAACTGTTGCTGCACCAATGACAGCTCTTCGCCGCTGGCGCGAAAATCCACGGACGGCACAGGATTACGCGCCTGCGCCTTTTCGTATTCCTGCAAGTCTTCAACCTGCTCCGGCATTTTTCCCGGTGTCAGCAATCCGGACTCACGTCGCCCTTCCCGCATTCGCTGGCGCGCTTCGTGCTCTTCGCGGATACGTTCGATGCTTTCAGCGGCATGGAGCAATCCACAGCCCACCTGCTTGGAAGCGAACGCCGCCAAACCGGCCCACTGAAAACGTTTGTCGTGTTGCCAGAGTCGGGCATAAGCAGCGTTGATCGCCCGGTTGCGTTTGACCGGGTCGGCTATAAAGACGCCCTCGGGCGCAACGATTTCCTCGGCCTGGCGCTGATACTCGCGCCACAGGCACTGGCACGTGAGCACCGGTACCTCGGTCACGCGCACTTTCTCGCCATACAGCAACTCTTCACTGCATTCACAATCGGCTACGGGCACGGTGCTGTGGTTAAGGCGTTGTTCATCGCTGGCATGCTCGTTGAAACACTGGCTCATGTCGGGCGCAAAGCCTCTAGGGGAATCCCTGAACCCTACCAAGCAAAACCCGCTGTGAAGCCGCCTCGACGAAAAATCAGAAAGCCCTGTCAGACGATGTCTCTCAATGACTGCGAAGCTTCCTCTCAAATGACAGGAAACATCCCAAAGCCCCCGAAGGCCGGGGACTTCACCGACGAACAGGTCAAATACAAAACCGCTCGGTCAGAAACTGAATTGTGTCGCATCGCAGATTATTGACGTACGACACTCGTCTAAGGGAAAAGAGGTGCTAGCATAGAGCCACCAGTCGATCTCAGCATGCAGCCTAACTAGTAGTCAGGATATGACCGAGCCAGAAGACCCCAGCCGTGAGCGTCTCAAGCACCACTTTGCCCAGCGGGTAATTCATCAGGCACGTCAGATTCTTGAGATATGGCAGCGCCTGCAACGCAGTGAGTGGTCCACTGTTGATCTCGCCGAACTGAGCGAGGCCAATTTGCGCCTGCTGCGTTTTGCCGAGCGCTTCGAACAGCCCGAACACACACAACTGGCGCACCACATCAGTCAATCGCTGGAAGCGGTGGACGCCAATCGCGGCCGCCTGAGTAGTGGCCTGATCACCGACCTCAATCGTTTGATGCAGCGTTTGTCGCGCACCGGCCTGCGCCATGGCGATCAACTCGACCAGACCTTTCTGCCGCCGCTGCGCAAGCCGATCTACGTGATGCTGCAGGACCACGACCGCGCCGAGCGGCTGGCCAAGCAACTGGAGTTTTTCGGTCTGAGCGCGCAGGCGCTGGACAGTGTTTCGGCGTTTCGCTCCTCGATGGTCGAGCGCCTGCCGGCGGCGATCGTCATGGACGTCGATTTCAGCGGCGCCGGCATCGGCCTGAAACTCGCCGCCGAAGCGCAGGTCGGTCTGGATGAACCGCTGCCGTTGCTGTTCTTCAGCCTGCACGAAACCGACACCCCGACCCGTCTCGCCGCCGTGCGCGCCGGTGGCCAGGAATTTCTCACCGGCACCCTCGAAGCGTCGAGCCTGCTGGAGAAGATCGAAGTCCTCACCTGCGTCGCCCAGTACGAGCCTTATAAAGTGCTGATCATCGATGACTCACGCGCGCAGGCCTTGCACACCGAGCGCCTGCTCAACAGCGCCGGTATCGTCACCCGCACCTTGATCGAACCGATTCAGGCGATGGCCGAGCTGGCCGATTTCCAGCCCGACCTGATCATCCTCGACATGTACATGCCGGCCTGCACCGGCACCGAGCTGGCCAAGGTGATCCGCCATAACGACCGTTATGTCAGCGTGCCGATCATTTATCTGTCGGCCGAAGACGATCTGGACAAGCAGCTCGACGCCATGAGCGAGGGCGGCGATGACTTCCTGACCAAACCGATCAAGCCGCGTCACCTGATCACCACCGTGCGCAACCGCGCCGCCCGCGCGCGCAATCTGAAAGCGCGCATGGTCCGCGACAGCCTCACCGGTTTGTACAACCACACGCACATTCTGCAATTGCTCGAAGACTGCTCGTTCCGCGCCCGCCGCGAGAACAAGCCGCTGAGCTTTGCGATGCTCGACATCGACCACTTCAAACGGGTCAACGACAGCCACGGCCACCCCATGGGCGACCGCGTGATCAAGAGCCTCGCGCTGTTTCTCAAACAGCGTTTGCGCAAAACCGATTTCATCGGCCGCTACGGCGGTGAAGAGTTCGCCATCGTCATGCCTGACACGGATATAGAAGCGGCGCACAAAGTGCTCGACGAAATCCGTCAGCGCTTCGCCGAAATCCATTACCCGGCGCAGCCGCAGGATTTGTGGTGCACCTTCAGTGCCGGCGTGGTGGAAATGCATGACGACTGCGACAGCCTGATGATGGCCAGCCAGGCCGATGAGGCGCTTTACCGCGCCAAGGGTGCCGGGCGCAACCGGGTGCAGACCGCGCGCGACTCAAAGCAAAGTGCCACTTTTTCATCGGATTCCACTGATTCGGTCATAACCCTGTAACAGAACCGCAATAAATTCAGGCGCTTACCATTTCTGCCGTTGGTAGCCGTCATGCGCCTGAAGTTGCTCACCAATCTCAATACGCTGCTGCTGGTCGCCGTGTGCCTCGCACTCGGCGCCACGCTGTGGTGGTCGCAAAAAGCCCTGGAACGCCCGTATCTGTTGATGGAGCGCTATCTGGGCCTGTCGCAGCAATTTCAGAACGAGGTGGCACGCAACGTCGAGGACTACCTCGGCAGCGGTGATGCCTTGCGCCTGAGTAGTGCGAGTCAGGCCATCGACGGCTTGCAGAAGGAACTCGGCGAGTTGTCTCCAGCGCTGGCCGAAACATTGCGCCCAAGCCTGTCGGGGCTTGAAGACTTCAGCAAAACCGACCTGCTCGCGGCCGGCAAACTGGCCGGTGATCCGCAGGCCTTGCTGTTGCAAGCCGAACGCGAATTGAGCGCCAGCCTCGATCAGCTCAGCACCTACGCCAACGGCAATGCGGCCTATCTGGCGCCACTGCTGGCCGCCTCGCAGCATCTGGGCAAACTGTCGCTGGCGCGGGACAAACTGGTCAGCAGCGGGCGCAGCGAACTGGCCGTCGACGTCGAGCGTGAAGTCAGCAATATCCGCTCGCAGGCTCAAGCGATTGATGCCCTGCCCTTGCTCGGTGTCGTGGCCAAAAGCGAATCAGGCAGCGATGACTTTGCCGCGCTGATGGGCATCGAGAACACCGAAAAAACCGTCGCCGAGGATGCCGGCGTCGGGCTCAAGCGTGAACTCAACAGCTTGCTTGGCCGCTACCCTGCAGAGCTGGCGCGCACCCGTGATCAGATTCAAAAGCGCACCGACTTGAGCACCGCCACCCATGAAAAAATCGCCGCAGTGCAGCATGCCATCGCAGGACTGGAGCCGGTGGTGCGCGCCCAGCAC
The DNA here is from genome assembly GCF_049300855.1 of Pseudomonas sp. Classification (GTDB taxonomy): domain Bacteria; phylum Pseudomonadota; class Gammaproteobacteria; order Pseudomonadales; family Pseudomonadaceae; genus Aquipseudomonas. The sequence continues at coordinate 77,328 of NZ_JBAQKH010000008.1, forward strand.
GGGCAAATCCAGGGCGAAGTACGCTTGATGCAAGGCGTGATGATCGGTCTGATTCTGCTGATTGCGTTACTCATCGACACCTTGCAGCGACGGCTGGCCCGCACGCTGACCAATCTCGCGCCAGCGCTGTCGACCTGGGCCGAGGGCGATTTCAGCGGCGATATCCATTTGGGCAAAACCAACCGTGAACTGCATGACATTGAAGCCTCGCTCAACCGCTTGCGCGCCTACCTCGTGGACTTGGTCGGGACAATTCGCGGCAATGCCGAACAAGTCGCGGGCAGCAGCCGCACCCTCGCAGAATTGAGTAATGACCTGCACAGCGGCGCCGAGCATCAGGCCGGCGACACCGCGTTGATCCGTGACTCACTCGGCGAACTGGAGGCAACCATTCAGCAAGTTGCCGGCGATGCGCAGCAGGCAGCGGATGCCAGCCGTCATGCCGGATTGGCCGTCGAGCATGGCCAGACCGTGATCGGCCAGAGCCTGACCGGGCTGCACGCACTGGTCGGTGAAGTACAAGGCAACGCGCAGATGATCGAGCATCTGGCCGAGGAGTCAGCGACCATCGGCGGCGTGTTGACGGTGATTCGCTCGATTGCCGACCAGACCAACCTGTTGGCACTCAACGCGGCGATTGAAGCGGCGCGCGCCGGGGAAATGGGGCGCGGGTTTGCCGTGGTCGCCGAGGAAGTGCGCTCGCTGGCACAACGCACCGCCGGCGCGACCGCCGAGATCCAGACGCTGATTGCCGGCCTGCAAACCGCGGCCCGGCAATCGGTGGAAGGCATGCGCGCGCAGGTCGAGCATGCCGAAGCCACCGCCAATCAGGCACAAGCGGCGGATGGCGCGCTGGATAAAATCGTCGGCGCAATCCAGACCATTTCCGACACGGCGACCCGTATCGCTGATGTCACTGCGCAACAAAGTAGCGCAGTCAGCGAGATTCGCGATCACAGTGAACGGATTCATCAATTGGGTGGGGATAATCTGGTGCGTATCGGTCGCGGACGCGAACAGGGTGAGAACCTGCTGGTATTGGGCGGGCAACTGCATACCGCCGTGCAGGCCTTTCGTGTTTGATAAATCGCCTTCGCGAGCAAGCTCGCTCCCACAGGGGCATGCATTCCAATGTGGGAGCGAGCTTGCTCGCGAAGGGGCCCGCCTCATCACCGCAAGTGACCGGATCAATTCACTTGGTCACATATTTCGCGCAAACATCGGCCATCGTGCTGGCTATTGCATAGAACTGGACAGTCACAAAGTCTTTGCGGCATAGTCGCCGGGTTCTGACGACTGCTCATTCATAACAAGGACTACGCAGATGGCAACCCTACTGGTGCTGCACGGCCCCAACCTGAACCTGCTCGGCACCCGCGAACCCGGCACCTACGGTTCAACGACCCTGGCGCAGATCAATCAGGATCTGGAGCGCCGCGCCCGTGAAGCCGGCCATCATCTGCTGTATCTGCAAAGCAATGCCGAGTACGAATTGATCGACCGCATCCACGCCGCGCGTGGCGAAGGCGTCGATTTCATTCTGATCAATCCAGCAGCTTTTACGCACACAAGTGTCGCATTACGTGACGCGTTGCTGGGAGTGAGCATCCCATTCATCGAAGTGCATTTGTCCAACGTGCACAAACGCGAACCTTTCCGCCATCACTCTTACTTCTCCGACGTAGCGGTGGGAGTGATCTGCGGCCTTGGCGCCAGCGGTTACCGACTGGCCCTGGAGGCTGCACTAGAACAGCTTGAAACACAGGCAACGACTTGAAATACAAGCGTTAAGCGCCCCTGACCGACCCTTGGGAGTTGATGATTCATGGATATCCGTAAAGTTAAGAAATTGATCGAATTGCTGGAAGAGTCCGGCATCGACGAGCTCGAGATCAAGGAAGGCGAAGAGTCCGTACGCATCAGCCGTCACAGCAAAACCCCGGCTCAGCAGTACTACGCACCGGCTCCGATGCAAGCTCCGGCTGCCGCACCTGTTGCAGCTCCAGTAGCTGCTGCAGCCCCGGTTGCCGCTGCTGCTCCAGCGCTGAACGGCACTGTTGCCCGTTCGCCGATGGTCGGCACCTTCTACCGTAAATCTTCGCCAACCTCGCCGTCCTTCGTTGAAGTCGGCCAGACCGTGAAGAAAGGCGACACTCTGTGCATCGTCGAAGCCATGAAGATGATGAACCACATCGAAGCTGAAACCAGCGGTGTGATCGAGTCCATCCTCGTCGAAGACGGCCAGCCGGTTGAGTACGACCAACCGCTGTTCACCATCGTTTGAACTGCGGAGAGCCTTTGATGACTGCGAAGTTGGAAAAAGTTCTGATCGCTAACCGCGGTGAGATCGCCCTGCGGATTCTGCGTGCCTGCAAAGAGATGGGCATCAAGACCGTCGCCGTTTACTCCAAGGCCGACAAAGAGCTGATGCACCTGGGTCTGGCAGACGAATCCGTCTGCATCGGCCCGGCATCTGCCGCTCAGTCCTACCTGCACATCCCGGCCATCATCGCTGCCGCTGAAGTGACTGGCGCCACCGCCATTCACCCAGGCTACGGTTTCCTCGCGGAAAACGCCGATTTTGCCGAGCAGGTCGAGAACTCCGGCTTCGCTTTCATCGGCCCGAAAGCCGACACCATTCGCCTGATGGGTGACAAGGTATCGGCCAAGCACGCGATGATCGAAGCCGGCGTGCCGACCGTTCCAGGCTCCGACGGCCCACTGCCGGAAGACGAAGAAACGGCGCTGCGCATCGGTCGTGAAGTCGGCTACCCGGTGATCATCAAAGCCGCTGGCGGCGGTGGTGGTCGCGGCATGCGTGTGGTGCACAAGGAAGAAGACCTGATCGCCTTCGCCAAACTGACCCGCACCGAAGCTGGCGCGGCGTTCGGCAACCCGATGGTGTATCTGGAAAAATTCCTGACCAACCCGCGCCACGTCGAAGTTCAGGTTCTGTCCGACGGCCAGGGTCACGCCATCCATCTGGGCGACCGCGATTGCTCGCTGCAACGTCGTCACCAGAAAGTTCTCGAAGAAGCGCCGGCACCGGGCATCGACGAGAAAGCGCGCGAGGAAGTACTGGCTCGCTGCGTCAAGGCGTGCATCGACATCGGTTACCGTGGCGCCGGCACTTTCGAGTTCCTCTACGAGAACGGTCGTTTCTACTTCATCGAAATGAACACCCGTGTTCAGGTGGAGCACCCGGTTTCGGAAATGGTTACCGGTATCGACATCGTCAAGGAGATGCTCAGCATCGCCGCTGGCAACAAGTTGTCGTTCACTCAGGATGATGTGGTTATCCGCGGTCACTCGCTGGAATGCCGGATCAACGCTGAAGACCCGAAAACCTTCATGCCGAGCCCGGGCACGGTCAAGCATTTCCACGCCCCAGGCGGCAACGGCGTTCGCGTCGATTCGCACCTGTACAGTGGCTATGCCGTTCCGCCGAACTACGACTCGCTGATCGGCAAGCTGATCACTTACGGCGCGACCCGCGACGAAGCCATGGCACGCATGCGCAATGCCCTGGACGAAATCGTGGTTGACGGGATCAAGACGAACATCCCGCTGCACCGTGATCTGGTTCGTGACGAAGGCTTCTGCAAGGGGGGTGTGAACATTCACTACCTCGAGCACAAGCTCGCTGGCGAGAAGCACTAAGCTTCAGCCCGCACCCAACAAAGCCGCCTTCGGGCGGCTTTGTTGTTTCTGCAGGTTTAATTTCATTTTGAATGACGATCAAAGCCCTGTGGCGAGGGAGCATCAACCCGGTCGTGTTCTTGCGCGCGCTCGCGTAAACTTGCGCGCTTCTCGCCGGCCGCTAGGCTGCAATCAATATTTTTCAAAGGTGCCCGCCATGCCTTGGCTGCAAGTACGTCTCGCCATCAGCCCGGAACAAGCCGAAACCTACGAAGACGCTTTCCTTGAAGTGGGCGCCGTGTCGGTGACCTTCATGGACGCCGAAGATCAGCCGATCTTCGAGCCGGAACTCAATACCACGCCGCTGTGGGCGCACACGCACCTGCTGGCCCTGTTCGAAGGCGGCACTGAACCGGCACCGGTTCTGGCCCATCTGGAATTGCTGACCGGCAGCCCGCTGCCCGAGCATCACAGCGAAGTCATCGAAGATCAGGATTGGGAACGCAGCTGGATGGACGGTTTTGAGCCGATGCGTTTCGGTGAGCGCCTGTGGATCGTGCCGAGCTGGCACGCCGCGCCGGAACCTGACGCAGTCAATCTGCTGCTGGACCCGGGCCTGGCCTTCGGCACCGGCACTCACCCGACCACAGCGCTGTGCCTGGAATGGCTCGACGGTCAGGATCTGAAAGACTGCAACGTACTGGATTTCGGCTGCGGCTCGGGCATTCTGGCGATCGCCGCCCTACTGCTTGGCGCCAAAGAAGCGGTCGGCACCGACATCGACGTGCAGGCGCTGGAAGCGTCGCGCGACAACGCCGGTCGCAATAACATTGCCGACGAACTGTTCCCGCTGTACCTGCCGCAAGATCTGCCACAGGTTCAAGCTGACGTGCTGGTCGCCAATATTCTGGCTGGCCCGCTGGTTTCGCTGGCGCCGCAACTGTCCAGCCTGGTGAAATCCGGTGGCCGACTGGCGCTGTCGGGCATCCTCGCCGAACAAGGTGAAGAAGTCGCCGCCGCTTATGCGCAGGACTTCGATCTCGACCCGATCGCCAATCGCGATGGCTGGGTGCGCATCACCGGCCGTCGGCGCTAGAATGACCGCCTGCATAATCCGGATCGCCGCATGACCGATAGCTTCGTCACCCAGTGCCCGCATTGCCAAACCAGTTTCCGTGTCAGCCATGCTCAATTGAGCGTGGCCCGCGGGGTGGTTCGCTGTGGCGCCTGCCTGCAAGTGTTCAACGCGGCCAAACAGCTGCTGGAACAACACGCCGGCAAGGACGCGGTGACGCCGGTTGCGCCGTCGATTGTCGAGCAGCCGCCGATGGCCGAGGCCGCGCCCGTTATCGAGCCGCCGCCCATCGTCGAGCCGCCAGCGCCGCGCGCCATCAGCCAGAAGCAGTGGAGCGCATCCGAGCTGGATCTCGACAGCCTCGATCTGGACGAAGAACTCGCCCGCCTCGAACAGCGGGAAATCCAGCCGACCACTGAGTTCGGTCGCTCGCGCGAAGATTCCCTGAGCGCACGCCGCGACGCCCCTGAACCGGATGAAGCGCTGTGGCGCGACAGCCTGTTCAGCGAACGCGCCGATCAGCACAGTGCCGAACCCGAAGACGACGAGCCGGAAACCGTCGACATCGAGCCGGTGAAAGCTGCGCGTACCGAACCTTCGCTGTCGCTGGAACCGGTGGATCTGGATGACGAACCGGCCATCCCGCAACTGCGCCTGCACGACCCGATCGATCCGAATGCCCGCCGTGAACGCTTCTCGGCCAGCGACGACAAGGATGACGACGAAGACGATTTGCCTTTGATCGAGCCGCTGCGCAAAAAACGCGACCGCGCCGAGCCGGGCGTGCGCGCTGAAGTGTTGCAGGACCTGACCGACGACCCGCTGCAACTCGACTGGCAAAAGCGCCGCTCGCCCTGGGGCCGACGGTTGTTGTGGTTACTGCTGGTGCTGATCGCAGCAGGCGGACTGGCCGGCCAATACATTGCCTATCACTTCGATGAACTGGCGCGACAAGACCAATACCGCCCATGGTTCCAGCAGATCTGCCCGCAGATTGGTTGCACCGTGCCGTCCAAGGTCGACATCGCCCGGATCAAGAGCAGCAACCTGGTGGTGCGCAGCCACCCGGAATTCAGCGGTGCGCTGGTGGTCGACGCGATCATCTATAACCGCGCGACGTTCTCTCAGCCGTTTCCGCTGCTGGAACTGCGTTTTGCCGATCTCAACGGCCACCTGATTGCCAGTCGTCGCTTCAAACCCGGCGAATACCTCAGCGGCGATCTTGAGGGTCTGGCGGAAATGCCCCCGCAAACACCGATCCATATCGCGCTGGATATTCTCGATCCAGGCCCGAAAGCGGTGAATTACAGCCTGAGTTTCCACTCGCCCGAGTGAGTCGCTTCACCGTTTCTGTATTGACGGCGGTTTTCTGACTTGGCAGCGCGCAACCAAACCGCTGGCAATAACAGAATAACTGTTCAGATTTTGTTCAATTCAGCCTTTATCCAGTCATCGAGAGCGGGTATCATGCCAACCCTTTTTCGAACTCTCATGATCCGGCCCCACTTCAGGGAAGTCCTATGTCGGCGGTACGCATCGGCCCATACACATTGCAGAACGGCTTGATTCTCGCCCCGATGGCGGGGGTCACCGATCAGCCCTTTCGTCAGTTGTGCAAGCGTCTGGGCGCAGGGCTTGTTGTCTCGGAAATGGTCACCAGCGACATGAGCCTGTGGAACACCCGCAAGTCGCGCATGCGCATGATCCACGAAGGCGATCCCGAGCCGCGCTCGGTACAGATTGCCGGTGGTGATGCGCAAATGCTGGCGAACGCGGCCCGGGCCAACGTCGAACTGGGCGCACAGATTATTGATATCAACATGGGTTGCCCGGCAAAGAAGGTCTGCAACAAGGCCGCCGGCTCCGCGTTGTTGAAGGACGAAGCACTGGTGACCGAGATCCTGCACGCCGTCGTGGCGGCGGTTGATGTGCCGGTCACCCTGAAGATCCGCACGGGCTGGGATCGCGACAACAAGAACGGCCTGACCGTGGCGAAGATCGCCGAGCAGGCCGGGATCACCGCGCTGGCAGTGCATGGCCGCACTCGCGCCGATCTGTACAAAGGGGAAGCGGAGTACGACACGATTGCCGCGATCAAGCAGGCGGTGTCGATTCCGGTGTTTGCCAACGGCGATATCGATTCGCCGGAAAAGGCCCGTTACGTGCTCGACGCGACCGGTGCCGATGGCCTGTTGGTAGGCCGCGCCGCCCAAGGGCGGCCATGGATTTTTCGCGAGATCGATCATTTCCTGCGTACCGGCGAGAAGTTGCCGGCGCCGGAGCTGACCGAAGTGGAACACATTCTGCTAGAGCATCTGGCTGCACTTCACGCTTTCTATGGGGACGTGATGGGCGTGCGCATTGCGCGCAAGCATGTGGGCTGGTATCTCGCAACCTTGCCGGGCGCCAGGGAGTTTCGCGCCCACTTCAATCGTTTGGATGGTACGGAAACACAATGCGCCAACGTTCGGGAGTTTTTCGCCGAGCGTTACAAGAGCCTGACAGGGGACGAAGAAGGGGTGGCCGCATGACGATGATGACCGAGACTTTAGTGAGTGGAACAGCACCCGTGAGCGACAACGTGAATTTGAAACAGCACCTCAATACCCCGAGCGAAGAAGGCCAGACCCTTCGCGGGAGTGTCGAGAAGGCGCTGCACAATTATTTCGCCCACCTTGAGGGCGCGTCCGTCACGGATGTGTACAACCTGGTGCTCTCCGAAGTCGAGGCTCCCCTGCTCGAAAGCGTGATGAACTACGTCAAGGGCAACCAGACCAAGGCCAGTGAGCTGCTGGGACTTAACCGCGGCACGCTGCGCAAGAAACTCAAGCAGTACGATCTGCTGTAAGCATTCAATCAAACCAGAAAGGCGCCCGCGTAAAAAACGGTCGCCTTTTTTGCTGACTTCCTTTGCTTTTGATGGAAATTGAGATGACCGACCAGACTACCCGCCTGCCGATCCGCCGCGCCTTGATCAGCGTTTCCGACAAGACCGGGATCCTCGAATTCGCCAAGGAGCTTGAAGCCCTGGGCGTCGAGATCCTCTCCACCGGCGGAACGTTCAAGCTGCTGCGCGACAACGGTGTTGCCGCAGTGGAAGTCGCGGATTACACCGGTTTCGCCGAGATGATGGACGGTCGGGTGAAAACCCTGCACCCGAAAATCCACGGCGGCATCCTCGGTCGTCGCGGTATCGACGACGCCATCATGAGCGAGCACGGCATCAAGCCGATCGATCTGGTTGCGGTCAACCTCTACCCGTTCGAAGCCACCATCAACAAGCCAGGCTGCGACCTGCCGACCGCCATCGAAAACATCGACATCGGCGGCCCGACCATGGTCCGTTCGGCAGCGAAAAACCATAAAGACGTAGCGATCGTGGTGAATGCCAGCGATTACGCCAGCGTGCTCGAAGGCCTCAAGGCCGGTGGCCTGACTTACGCTCAGCGCTTCGACCTGATGCTCAAGGCGTTCGAACACACCGCAGCCTACGACGGCATGATCGCCAACTACATGGGCACTGTTAACCAGGCCGCTGAAACCCTCAGCACTGAAGGCCGCAGCGAATTCCCGCGCACTTTCAACAGCCAGTTCATCAAGGCCCAGGAAATGCGCTACGGCGAGAACCCGCACCAGAGCGCGGCGTTCTACGTGGAAGCCAAACCTGCCGAAGTCGGCATCGCCACCGCGACCCAACTGCAAGGCAAAGAACTGTCGTACAACAACGTAGCCGACACCGACGCTGCGCTGGAATGCGTGAAGAGCTTCGTCAAGCCTGCCTGCGTGATCGTCAAGCACGCCAACCCATGCGGCGTGGCGGTCAGCCCGGACGCCGAAGGCGGCATCCGTCAGGCCTACGAACTGGCTTACGCCACCGACACCGAATCGGCATTCGGCGGCATCATCGCCTTCAACCGTGAACTGGATGCCGAGACCGCCAAGGCGATCGTCGAGCGCCAGTTCGTCGAAGTGATCATCGCCCCAAGCGTCAGCGCAGAAGCCCGCGCCATTGTTGCAGCCAAAGCCAACGTGCGCCTGCTGGCCTGCGGCGAGTGGTCGGCTGATCGCGCCGCTGCCTGGGATTACAAGCGCGTCAACGGCGGCCTGCTGGTGCAGAGCCGCGACATCGGCATGATCAGCGCCGATGACCTGAAAGTGGTGACCAAGCGCGCGCCGACCGAACAGGAAATCCACGACCTGATCTTCGCCTGGAAAGTTGCCAAGTACGTTAAGTCCAACGCCATCGTCTACGCCAAGAACCGTCAGACCATCGGTGTCGGCGCGGGCCAGATGAGCCGCGTAAACTCGGCGCGTATCGCTGCGATCAAGGCAGAGCACGCCGGTCTGCAAGTGGCCGGTTCGGTGATGGCCTCGGACGCGTTCTTCCCGTTCCGCGACGGTCTGGACAACGCGGCCAAGGTTGGGATCACTGCAGTGATCCAGCCAGGTGGTTCGATGCGTGATGCTGAAGTGATTGCGGCTGCCGACGAAGCCGGTATCGCGATGGTATTCACCGGCATGCGCCACTTCCGTCACTGATTATTGCTTGATCGTACCCACGCTCTGCGTGGGCACGCAGCCCGGGACGCTCCGCGTCCCTCGGACGCAGAGCGTCCGTAGAGGCATTCCCACGCAGAGCGTGGGAACGATCAGCCCCCACAGAATTAGCGTCATCCGAGGTTTTTGAAATGAATGTTTTGATCATTGGCAGCGGTGGCCGTGAACACGCCCTGGCCTGGAAAGTGGCTCAGGATCCGCGCGTGCAAAAGGTTTTCGTTGCACCGGGCAACGCTGGCACCGCCATTGAAGCCAAGTGCGAGAACGTCGCCATCGACGTGCTGGCCCTTGAGCAACTGGCCGACTTCGCCGAGAAAAACGTTGCCCTGACCATCGTCGGCCCGGAAGTTCCGCTGGTGGCTGGCGTCGTCGATCTGTTCCGCTCCCGTGGTCTGGACTGCTTCGGTCCGACTGCCGGTGCCGCACAGCTGGAAGGCTCGAAAGCCTTTACCAAGGATTTCCTCGCACGCCACAAGATCCCGACTGCCGACTACCAGAACTTCACCGAGATCGAGCCGGCCCTGGCTTATCTGCGTGAAAAAGGCGCGCCGATCGTGATCAAGGCCGACGGCCTGGCCGCTGGCAAAGGCGTGATCGTCGCCATGACCCTGGCCGAAGCCGAAGACGCCGTGCGCGACATGCTCGCCGGCAATGCCTTCGGTGACGCCGGGTCGCGCGTGGTGATCGAAGAGTTCCTCGACGGTGAAGAAGCCTCGTTCATCGTCATGGTCGACGGCAAAAACGTGCTGCCAATGGCCACCAGCCAGGACCACAAACGCGTTGGCGACGGCGACAGCGGCCCGAACACCGGCGGCATGGGTGCCTACTCCCCTGCCCCGGTGGTGACCGCCGACGTGCACCAGCGCGTAATGGACCTGGTGATCTGGCCGACCGTGCGCGGCATGGCCGAAGAAGGCAACGTCTACACCGGTTTCCTTTATGCCGGTCTGATGATCGACAAGGCCGGTAACCCGAAGGTGATCGAGTTCAACTGCCGCTTCGGCGATCCGGAAACCCAACCGGTGATGCTGCGTCTGCAGTCGAGCCTGGTGCTGTTGGTTGAAGCGGCGCTGGCGCAAGCGCTGGACAAGGTCGAAGCACAGTGGGATCCACGTCCGAGCGTCGGCATCGTGCTGGCCGCCGGCGGCTACCCGGGCGACTACGCCAAAGGCGCTGCGATCAACGGTCTGGACGCCGCCGCCAGCCTGGAAGGCAAAGTCTTCCACGCCGGTACCGCACTGAAGGATGGTCAGGTCGTGACTGCCGGTGGTCGCGTACTCTGCGCCACTGCGATGGGCGCAAGCGTTGGCGAAGCCCAGCAGCAAGCGTACAAGCTGGCCAAGGCCATCGACTGGGAAGGTTGCTTCTACCGCAACGACATTGGCTACCGCGCCATCGCCCGTGAGCGTGGCGAAACCCAGGAATAAGTTGTCGTTCAAGCCCGGCGGGGGATGCCGTTCCTTGCCGGGCTGTTCCACCGTCGCGCATCGTTATATTCTGGCATCAACCTACGAAGGGATTTCGCCGTGCGCTGGCTCAGGATTGCCATAAGCTTCACCGTCACGTTGCTGACCTTGCTCTGCATGCTCCCGGCCCAGGCCGCGCAAGGCAGTGGCTGGTCGGTATTGCTTGATGATCAGGGCAATCTGCAACTGAGCGACATCCGCTCCGCTCGCTACACCAATCAATTCAGCCCCATCGACCTTGATCGCCTGACCGCGGCCGAGCCCGATGGTGCTTTGTGGCTGCGCTTCAGACTGGCGCCGGGCAAGCACGAGCAAGTGCTGCGCATCTTCGCCCCCGACCTGTCACAGCTCAGCCTTTACGTGCTCGACGGCGACAAGCTGATCGAGCAGCGCAACACCGGTACCGACCAGCCGCAGGCCGAGCGACCGTTGCCGAGCAGTGATTTCATGCTGCCGCTGCCGCAGAGCGACAAGCCCCTCGACGTTTACCTGCGGATGGTTTCCGACCATCAGTTGCGCCCGCATGTCACCCTGCAATCGGCGCTGATGAGTGCGGCCAACCATAACCAGACGTTGATCTTCGGCCTGTTGTTCGGCTGCCTCGGCATGCTGCTGCTGCACAACCTTGTGCGTTACGCCTATTCCCGCTCGCGTAGCAGTCTGTGGCTGGCCATTTGCGAAGGCCTGTTGGGCCTCAGTCTGTTGCTGCTGCTCAACCTGGCCGGCCCATGGCTACCGAACTGGCATGCGATCCAGACGCCGGGCGCTTATCTGGCGCTGCTGCTCACCGCCCCGGCCGGGCTGATGTTTGCCTTGCGCTTCTTCGCTCCGCTCGGCCCGCACCCGCTGAACAAACTGCTGCTGGGCGACATTCTGTTCATTGTGACGTGCAGCCTGTTGCTGTTGTTCGTCAACACCTTGCCGCTGAACATCATCACCTACGCCCTGGTGGCGCTGGCCGGCCTGAGCATGCTGTTTGTCGCGTTCTATCACTGGCAGAAGGGCTACCGCCCGGCGCGGCTGTTCGTTGCGGCGATGGTGGTGTTCAACATCGGCACACTGATCATTCTTCCGGCCTTGTTGGGGCTGACGCTGGTTGCGCCACAAGGCCTGATCATGACGCTGATGGTGTTCATCTGTATCAGCGGCCTGTTGATGAGCATCGCCTTGGGCGAGCGTCAACGCAGCATCACCGAAAGCCGTTTCAGCATCAGTCGCGATCTGGCCGCGAGCAATGCCGAGATCAACGCCAAGGCCGAATTCCTCGCCAAGATCAGCCACGAAATCCGTACACCGATGAACGGTGTGCTGGGCATGACCGAACTGCTGCTCGGCACGCCGTTGTCGGTCAAACAACGCGACTACGTGCAAACCATCCATAGCGCCGGCAACGAACTGTTGACGCTGATCAACGAGATCCTCGACATCTCCAAGCTCGAATCCGGGCAGATCGAACTGGACGACGTGCAATTCGACCTCAATGCCCTGATCGACGACTGCCTGAGCATCTACCGGGCCAAGGCCGAACAGCAGAACGTCGAGCTGATCAGCTTCATCCAGCCGCAAGTGCCACGGGTGATCAGCGGCGATCCGACGCGCCTGCGCCAGACGTTGCTGAGCCTGTTGGAAAACGCCCTGAAGAAAACCGACGAAGGCGAGGTGCTGATCGTCGTCGCCCTCGACGAGCGCAGCAGCAAACCGCGTCTGCGTATCGCCGTGCAGGACAGCGGTCTGCCGATGGAGCAGGAAGAACGTGATGCCTTGATGCACGCGGAACTGCACAGCAAGCATTTCCTTTCGGCCAATCGCCTGGGTGGCAATCTCGGCCTGGTCATCGCCCGGCAACTGATTCGTCTGATGCACGGCGAGTTCGGCATCAAGAGCGGCGCCAATCAGGGCAGCACGTTGTGGCTGACCTTGCCGCTGGACCCGGATCGCCTCGAACACCCGACGTCCGACCTCGACAGCCCACTGCAAGGCGCACGGGTGCTGGTGGTCGACGACAATGACACCTGCCGCAAAGTGCTGGTCCAGCAGTGCAGCGCCTGGGGTTTGAACGTCAGCGCGGTGCCGTCGGGCAAGGAAGCACTGGCCCTGCTGCGCACCAAGGCGCACCTGCGCGATTACTTCGACGTAGTCCTGCTCGATCAGAACATGCCCGGCATGACCGGCATGCAACTGGCGGCCAAGATCAAGGAAGACCCGAGCCTCAATCACGACATTTTGCTGATCATGCTCACTGGCATCAGCAACGCGCCGAGCAAGATCATCGCGCGCAATTCGGGGATCAAACGCATTCTGGCCAAACCGGTGGCCGGTTACACCCTGAAAACCACCCTGGCGGACGAGCTCAACCAGCGCAACAAGGGTCAAGTGGTGTTCCAGCCGCAAGTCGTGCCCTCCGCCGCGACCGTCAAAGTGCCGAGCGACTTCCGCATCCTTGTCGCCGAAGACAATACGATTTCGACCAAAGTGATTCGCGGCATGCTCGGCAAACTCAACCTGCAACCGGACACCGCCAGCAACGGCGAAGAAGCCCTGCAAGCGATGAAAGCGCAGCGTTACGACCTGGTGTTGATGGACTGCGAAATGCCGATCCTCGATGGCTTCTCTGCAACCCAGCAACTGCGGGCGTGGGAAGTCAGCAACCAGCGGATTCGCACGCCGATCGTGGCGTTGACCGCACACATTCTGGCCGAACACAAAGAGCGCGCGCGTCAGGCCGGCATGGATGGGCACATGTCCAAGCCCGTCGAACTCTCGCAGTTGCGCGAGTTGATCGAGCACTGGGTGGCCCAGCGTGATCAGCAGAACCGAACGGCGTCGACCTTCTAAAGGGGCTGCGCCGCACCCTGCTCAGATGTCAAGGTTCTCCAGGTATTTCAAGGACTGCGATACCACGGACTGCTTCACCTTTTCTCGAAAACCCGCGTAATGCAGCGTGTTGAATGTGAGCGATGTCATCTGTTCGATGCTTTCATGCGCCAGGGATTCATCTTTGCAAAACAGGAACCGGGCGGCATCTCGCTGGATTTCGAAACTGCGATGATAAATACCCATATCGACCTTGTGCGCCCCGTTCATCACACAAGGGATCAACTGAAACAAGCCGACTTTGGCGCTGAGGCTGGTGGACTCGAACAATTCGAGCGCCAACAGATTGCGCTCCAGCTCCGCCAGGGCACGGCTCAGCGGGGTGGAAAATTGCTCGCCGAGATTGGCCGCAATACGCTTGATGGCTTCCTTGCTCATCGACTCCGCCTGCGGGGGCGAAAAGGTTTGGGGTTTGGGCACATCCCAGCCAAGAAACTTCAATTGATTACAGTAGTACTCGAACCAATCGCCCGATAATCCGTCGGCCAGCGCCAAGCGCGTCGCTCGTTGCGCAAACGCCGTACTCATGTAGACGTCTTCGCGATGCGATGCGGGCAGGCCGCCGGCGAACGTCACGATGCTGCCACCCACCACTGCCGCCGGTGGTGCGAATAAATCCGTCATGCCCCAGTCCCCCGTGGTGGTTCAACCGCAAGCGGTGGGTCATCCTGCGCCAGCAACGCAACGTTAGCGGCAATTCTGTCCTTCACTTTCCCGGACACGGTTTCGCGCGCAAGGTCATAAAGGAGCTCTGACAGGTTGGCTTGTGCATAACGCAGCGTCAGCAAACCGTGGCCATTCTCAGCCTGGTGCAGGAACGTCAATGGATTGGGGCTCAGGTCTTGTTCGGTTTCAAAGCTGAGATACACACTGCTGAACGACGCCGGCGTTGCGGCCACCATCACCAGCAGATGCCGTGTGTTCACCGCTGCTGCCTCCGCTGACATTGGCGCCGTCGTTGGTCTGTGCATATGCGTGCGCAGCAAGTTAATGGCGGGATGAACAGGCGAAATGCCCGCCAATCGAGAGAGTGTCTGCGCAGTCAGTTGCCCTTGCTCAACGCCCATTCTGGACATCACTGCAACGAGCGACTGAAGCATCGAACTGTCGCTACCGGGACTAAGGTATTGATCCTCCCGCGCCTTTATATAGCGCAACCAGAAATCATCCAGCACGTGCGCATAAACGTCATACCAATTGATTTGCGGATCTTTTGCTGCTTGCTTATTGGCCACCAACTGCGCAAGCAATACTGAATTTACTACATCATCATAAGCGGCGAGATCTTCTGACTCAGGCACCAGAACAATCGCCGCCCCGACAATTAAAACGGAATAATCACGTTCCATTACATGCATTCTCCATTAAACAGGGCAGTCGATAGACGACCGCCCCTTTTGAATACTTGGATTAAATGTCGTAGTCGAGCTTCTTGGTCAGATGATTAATCAGTTTCTGCGCAATAACATCACGAGCGGCGGCCGCAAGCATGTCATTCTTTTCGAAAGTCGCTTCACCCCGGTAGAGTTTTACGTTGCGGATATCGACATCCACAAACATCACTTTAGTCGAAGTATTTTTACGCTGAAAACGGACTGCACCGATGGCAAAAACTGTCACGCCGTTGACTTCGGTACATGCACCCGCCGTTACCCCACAGACACCATGTTGCAGCAGGTTACGCTCATAAAGTGTCAGCGCCGTATCGCGTTTCTGCAGGGCCGCAATTGCATCGCCAGCCACTTTCAGCATCAGCGCAGTTGCCGGACCCGGCACGGCCACGCCGGCAATCACCGAGCCGAGAATTTCCAATACCAGCTTATCCATGCGAACACTGGTGCCCGAGACATGCATATCACTGAAATACTTGCTGGTCGGTGCCCAACCGGCATTGGTCATGACCTCACGAAACAGCGTGTACCACTCCACACCCTGACTATCGAGTGGATACTGCTTGTTCGCCACAAGTGTGGCATAGAGATAAGCATTCTGTGCATCAGAGCGATTGACACCGGACAGATTACCGCTGAAGGAAATAAGACCTTCACCGACAATCGAGCCCTTTGCCGGGGCTTCAATTTCATCACCCGGCATGGCAAAAGCACGAGACTTGATAACCAGCGGCTCACCCAGATCATATTCTTCAAGGCTTTTAACACAGGCAGCGACGTAGCGACTGCTGACAACTTGATCATTCATATAAAGTTCCTTATTTAGATTAAAAGCAAGTTCCTCATGAACTCGCCAAACAAACAATACCTAAACACTTAAACAGCGACAAACCCAAACTTGTAACAGCATATCCGAGACCAATAAAACAATAGTTAAAACCCATAAAAACAAAACACAAACAAATAACCCGGCAACTTAATAATCTTTCCAACATCGATACCCACAGACAATAGAGCAACTGATAGACTCAGCCCCACCTACTCCGGATGCGAGCCGAAACCATGCTCCATGTGTTGTTCAGCGTTTACCTGAAGATGCTGGTGCTTTACAGCCCGTTCTTCGTGCTGTCCTGTTTTATCAGCCTTACCCGCGGCTACTCGCGCAAGGAGCAACGGCGCCTGGCCTGGAAAGTGGCGTTGGCGACACTGGTCTCCAGCGTGTTGCTGTATCTGTTCGGGCGGGTGATTTTCGATGTGTTCGGCATCACCGTGGACGCGTTTCGCATCGGCGCCGGCAGTGTGCTGTTCATTTCGGCGCTGGGCATGGCACAAGGCAAACCGGCGGTGCAGGCGGACAACGTGCAGCAAGACGTGACCATCGTGCCGCTGACGATTCCTTTGACCGTCGGCCCCGGCACCATCGGTGCGTTACTGGTGATGGGCGTCAGCCAGCCGCACTGGGACGACAAACTGACGGCAATCATGAGTATCGCGCTGGCCAGCTTCACTGTCGGCGTGGTGCTGTACCTGTCGAATCGCATCGAGCGGATTCTCGGCGATCAGGGTTTGCAGATTGTCAGTCGGCTGATGGGGTTGTTTGTCTGCGCGTTGGCAGCGCAGATCATCTTCACCGGCATAAAGGGGTATCTGGTGCCCTGAGCGGGCCAGACAACCCGCACGGCGTGGCATTCCAGACGTGAGCCGTCAACAACCCGTTGGCGACTCACCACGTTAAAGTCTGGAGGTATAACTCAGTTCATTGCATTGATAACGCGACTCAGCATGACGCTTGCCTCATCGCCCTGTGCCTGAGAGTAAGCCTGCAACCATTGTTCGATACTGAACGTATGCTGTTTGCCGTCAATGGTCACCCTCAGTTCCAGCGCTCGCTGCGATTGCTCATCCTGTGGGTCGGTATCTCGCACGATCAGACTGCGGGCACTGTCCGGGTCGCTGAACACCAGATGCCCGGCTGCCCGGGACATCAGCAGAGGCCCAGCCTCAGGCAGGTCCAGAATCAATAAGCCTGCGGGCGCCTTTTCAAGGTCGGACGCACGTCGCGGATCAATCACAATACAGTCCAGGCGCTGCCAGACTTGCGTTGAAATCCGATAGTCAGTCGTTTGCGCACCGAACGTCAGAATCAACGTGTCGACCCCATCCGGCAGCAACGGCAGCCAATCGGTGACTTCGTCGTTCACTTCAAGCGACAACACTTCGCCTTCACGATGGGCGTAACTGCCGGATAGCCAGATATCCTTCATTGCCCCACGACTGAAGATCAGCCCATCCACCGGATCGAACAGCAGTGGCACTGTCTCGTTGAAAGTCCCCAGAAACTCCGACCATTGCCCATCGGCTCGTCCGGCAATATCGAAAACGCGATCCAGCGCCGGAACGTAATACTTGTAGCGATCAGCAATGCTGCCGATTGGCAAAACCGCCGCGTGGGCTTGCTCGTGCAGCAGCGCTCGCAGGCGAACCTGCAACTCTTCGGGAGACTCGCCGTAAATGTACGACCATGCCTTCTCTACACTGACGATGCTCGCGGGTTGATGATCGCGCAACTGCACATTCACCCCGTCACGAGTGCGCCCCAGCAGACCTTCGCCATCGGCCGCCACCTGACTGAATGTCCATTGCGACCAGACCTTTTGCGCCCTTGGCAATGAGTCGCGATGCAGCAGCCGAGAACCGCCACCAAATGCCTCGCGCAATGCATCGAGCGGCATCAGCGACTGGCGCAGGATTTGCCCTGCGGCCACATCCAGCAGCCAGACGGCCTGCTCATCCGCAATCTGCCCCAGCAAGGCGAACTCCTTGCGCTCGCTACCACGGACCAGCACGACCTTTTCGCCAAGGCACCACGCCGCCAGCAAGGTATCGCCGGATGCACCGGCCAAGCCGATAAGCGGAAAAGGTTGCGCTTTATAGGTCTTGGCCAACGCCGGCAATGCACTCAGCCAATCAGGATTTTGTCGCAACCAGCGCGGCCCCAGGCCAACGAATTTCAGCACGCGCTTGTCGATTTCAGACAGCCCGTTATCGTCCCTGGCACTCAAGTCGATCTCGAAAAGCCGGCCATCGGTTCGGGTGGCAAAATAGCGATCCCCTGTCTGGGTGACCTCAGCGATGTCGTTCGCGATGACCTGATTGAAGAAATAATCGGTTCGCAGCTCGATGCCATGACTGAGCGTCTGGGTGTCCTTGCTGTAAAAAATCAACGCCGCTTGCGGGTCCGTGACCTTGGGCATGAGCAAGACCATGTCCGGCGTGCTGCCGTGTTGCGCGCGAAAGTATTTGTCATGGTCGGTGCCAATCCAGGCACGCTCGAGCAGCACATCGAATGAGTACGCATGCGCGTGCACAAAGGGCGCGTAGGACCAGGTGCTGAGCCCCCGCGCCATGCCCGGCGTTTCGTCCGCGAAAGGCCGAGCCTTTTTCAGGCGGTGGCGCAGAAACGCAATTCTGGAACCGTTTTCGGGCTTGAGGCTGGAACCCTCGAGGCCAGGTGACCACATCTTGATATCCAGCAACGTCACGTTCCGCTCGGTGATCTGGAACGTCAGTGTCGTCTCGAGCCTGGTCACGGACACCTGCTCGCGCAATTGCTGCGTGACATGCAGGCTGCCATCCGCCTGCTGCGTGAAACCGGTGATCTTCGTGCCCAGATCAAGATTGAGCAGGCGATAGCGATGAACGACGCTGCCCGTCTGCGCATCGACGCGCCATATCGTCCCGTGATCCGGGTGATAGAACCACGCATGGCTGGCGGTAGCGGCGCCCAACACCAGACCGCTGTTGACCTCGGCGGGCAGATTGCGCGCATACAACAAGCGCTCCTGCTGTGTGTCGTAATACGCCGTGGTGAGCACCGGCAAACGGGCTGGATTGTAGGGCACCTCGAAATTGTGCAAGGCCACATAGCCCGGCGCCAGACGCTGCTCGCCCGCGCGTTTGCGCAGATGGGCGAGAACATCATGCAGGGTGTTTTTACCGTCCTGCAGCGTGAGCGACACCAGACGCAAACGGCGCGCCGGCCAATCGACCTGGAAAAGCTCACCGTCGGCCAGTTCCAGCAAACCGTCGAAACCTTCAAGCACCATACCGTCGACGCTCAGTCGGCGAGCGTCGACGCCTGCCGATGCCCCCCAAACGACGCGCTGGCTATTCACCCATGGCGCACGCAGCACCCATTGGGCAGGGCCCTGAAAGTTCACGGCTAACAACCCGGGCGTAAGCTGCATCTGGTATTGCCCCGCGGGTGCCGCGATTTCGTAGGAGAGTTTGGCGTGCCACTGCTTCGGCAAATCCGGCACCGCCAACTGACGAACCTGATCGTCCAGTCGTACGCTGATCGTCGTGGGTTTGCAGATTGGGTGCAGCTTGTAGAGGATGTGTTTAAAAAACGGCGTGCTGTGCAGATAAACCCGACGGTTGCCTTGCCGGTCATATTCAAGCTTGTCCGCCACTGCGTTGCGCAACTGCGGATAACGGGTATGGATACCTGTGTTCGACCTGCTGACAAACACTTCCCCGATCAACTGCGGTAGCGAATTGAAGGACAACCAGTTCGGCCCGGCAATTTCACTCTCGATACGTGGCGCCACCCGCTCTCCTGGCGATGGTACATAGTCATAGCCCGCACCACCCAACTGATATTCGTAGCCGAAGTAACAGATCGGTGTGCACGGCAATACCACGGTGTGACGTCCATCCGCACGGCCCAGCGAGATCACACCGGGTAACTCCAGTGCCTGACGAATGTCGATGGCCCGGTGCAGTTGTTTCGGGTCATCGTCGTACTGCGGCAATTCGAGCGCGCTGCCCTTCCATGGATAAAACTTCTGACTGTCGAAGCGCACTTCATCGGCGTGCAGGTCGACGCGCGTGATGACCGCCTCGGCAGGGAACTGCAGAACCCCGTGTTCAAGTGTGTAGGCGCCCGGTTGGTAAGCATTGTGAATGGCCTGCAAATGGTTACCGACAGCGGTCGCCTTGTCTTTGATCTGTCCAAGGTTGCTGGCGACGGCCGACACCCCGATACCGACCCCGAGCAATGGCACCGACAGAATCGCCGCGGCAGCACCGACTGTGCCACCCACGGCCAGCGCAACGATGTCCAGCCCCAGCGCGGCGATATCGAACGTCAGTTGCGCGGACAACCGCGAGCGCTGCTCATGATTGTCGGCCACTGAAAGCCCATAGACATCGAAGCCGATATTGACGAGGGAAAAGCCAACCCCCGCCGCCGTAGCGCCACGGCTCAGCAGCCGTCCGGACAGTGACGACTGGCGCAGCGCCAGCGCCTGTTCACTGGCCGCGACCTGACGCACCAGGTTAATGATCTGCGCGGTATCGCTGACCACGCCAAAACCCAGTTGCGCGTAGCTGACGTAAACCTGCACTTGCAGGGCAATCGACAACGCCGGTATCTCGCCACCTGCGGCCTGATACTCGCGCAGACGCATTTCATTGATCAGGGCCTGGATCGCAAAGGCGAAACTCAACCGACTGCCGCCGTCGGCTTCGGCCGTTGCGCCGGGCTGACCGGCGAAGGTTTTTACCAGACGATGAAGATGCTGTTTGACCCGGCTCAAACGCGCATCGACGGTGCTGACGTTGCGGCTGTTCTGCGGGTTTCTGGCGTCCACCATCGTCACCGAATAACCGGCCTGCGGGGTTGCCTGAACCGTCTCCAGCAATGGCAGATATTCAGTGCCCAGTTTGTGCTCGGCGCGGATACGGCGGGTCGCCTCATCGAGTTCCTGCGCCCAATAGCGAGCGTCCAGTTGCGCCAGGCTTGCGCCCATTCGCGCATTTTCGTTCAGGGAACGGGCACGACTGAGCGCTTGTCTGGCCCAGACGGACGAGGTTTGAGAGCCCGAATCCCTTGACTGTAAAAAACTGCCCACACGCAGATCGGAGGAAAGCCGCCGCTCGGCGATCGCGGCGGTGTCCAACTCGATGACATTGAATGGCGCAGTGGCGACATCACTCAAACCGTAAAGCCTGGCCAAGGCGTGGTGACTGTCATTCAAGTAATGCGCCACGCCGAGTTGCATTTCGGCGTGCCCGGCAAATGTATAAAGCGCAAAGTTCGGGTCATAAAATCGATAAACCGTTTGCTCGCCCATCTGCACTTTGGCGACCAGCAACGCATGGTTGCCGGTGTCGAGCAGCAGCACGCTCGGTGCGGTTTTCGCTGCCAGGGTCTGCATGACGCTGTCGAGATTGTGCAAGCCTCGCGACTCTCCAACGGCTTTGCCGGACACATCCTGAAGCTCACCCAGCGCGCTCAGCAACGCCCGTGACTCAAGCGCCTGCGGAGCTAGCGCCGTTTGGCCGATATGACCGACCAGTGCCCGTTCGGCCGAATCACCCGCCGCCATGGCCGCGCCCACCAACAATGCCAGCGGATAGCAGCGACGCCCCGGGTCGCCGGTGTTGAGCGTCAACAGAGCCTGTGGCATCTGCCTGACGAAAAGGGCACCGGCCTTGAGGAACGAATCGCGCACCAGGGCGCTGCGCTGGAAAATCTGCGTGGTGTATTCACGCTGCGCCGTGCGATGGATTTGCCCGATACGGTCGCCCCACTGTTTCACCGTCAGCGCTTCGGTCATCGCTACAGCCTTGAGCTCCCCCGCCGTGCGCGTTCCGTTCACGCGCCCGCGCGCAAGTGCGGACTCAAAAACCGCCGACTGACGTTCGCTCAAGACCTTTTCGATGGCGTGATAACGGGCGAACAAACCTGCGTCGGAGGTTTCCCGGGCGATGTTCAGAACGTTATCCCAGACGGGGGCAAATCCGCCGGCGTCCAGATGGGTCGCGCCAAACATGCCACCCAGCATGACGCGCACTAATGGACTCAATTGCTCCGCCGCCAGAGAGCCATGCGCCACGCGCGCGAACAATTCATTCAGGTTACTGGTGCTCTCAGCGCCCACTGAAGGAGGAATCTCGGCGGCCGGTTGCGTGCGTATTTGTTCGCGGCTGTCGAAGTCGATGGAAAAGGCTGTGGGGAAGGTAACGTCGCCGCTCAACTTGTCTTTCATTGCCCGAATGAAGGGTTCACCCAAGTCATCCATCAGCTGTTGCAGCACAGAGGTCAACAGCACCGGTTTACCCTCAATGACCGGCCAGCCTTGTTTGAATGTCAGGGTTTGCGACTTCAGCAGATCCGCTAAATGGCCGACGTAACGGGATTTGAGTTTGCCGGTTGTCCACTTTTCCAGCTCTTTGACAAGCCATTCACTTCCTTCCCCATTGACTGTCCAACCGGAAATCAACTCCTCTTCGGTAAAGGTGTTGTAGCCCTCAGTCAACTTCAAACGCTCACGAATCTGCAGGGCCTGGTCAGGTAACAGATGTTGCCCGATGTAGTGATCCAGTCCTGTTGATGCGGCGCCCGGGCCGGTCAATGTGATGGTGCCGCGCGCTTCGGGGCGGATACCGTCCCAATAATAGGTCCAGATGGCGTTGATCAGATTCTGCTGGGAAACAGCCGTCTGGAGTTCAGGCAGCGTGCCGGCAGCCTGTCTTTCATTCAGCACATTGGTGGCGATACCCGCTATCCGTTCATCCGCCGCGTCGATGCCGGCAGCGCGGGCACGGCGCTCTACTTCCAGCAAGCAGTCATAATTGAACCGAATCATCTGCATATACGCCTGGGTCATGCCACTGCCAGGGTGAGCTAAAATGTGCGCATTCATTTCATTGCCTGCCTGCGTACCAAACGCCGTACCCAGGCGCATGGCATCCCGCGGTACCGCGTGTTGTTGCGGTGCAACAAAGATCTCACTGACCGAATGCTGCTCACGTGCAAATGCTGTCAGCGCCTCTTGATGTTCGAGGGGAATTTTGCCGGTTCTGTCGAGATAACGAAGACGATCGCGCCCAGGCATCAGTGCTTCATTGTGATTGAGCAACAGTTGTAAAACGCCGATTCGTGCACTTCCATCGAAATCGCTGATGTCGACGCCACCCAATGTTTTCGCCAATGGCGGCAAATAATCCATGTCGCTGTAACGACCGCCCTCCAGGTATTCAGCCTGTAACCGCACAACATCACTGGCGGCGGCAAAGTTGCCACGCATGGCCACTTCGCGCTGATAGACATCCTGCAAAAAGTGCCCGGCAAACTCTTGCCGAACGTCCCGTAACTGCAAATCCGCGCCGGTCATTGCCTGATGCGATTCCTGGCAGCGTTGGCGCAGGGCCTCCAGCGTCGTCCGGTCCTTGTCGTAGGCACGCACCATCAAGTCGATACGTGCTTCGTCGGCTTTGCCTCGCCACTGCGGTTGTTCAAGGTAGGCGAACATCTGCTGTTTCAGCACCCGCGCGCGCTCCTCGATCATGTGCGATAACTGACTGGCTTTGCTGACTTTGTCGCCGCCCGCTTCCATCGCCCCGACTCTGGCGGCGTCGAGAATTACCCGGTTCATTTCAAAGGCCAGCAACGCATCGCTGTCGTACCAGAGGTTGAAACGGTAACCCTGAGGTTCGAGGATCTGTCGCCAGATGTTCATGTAGTTACGCTGATTGACACCGACTTCACTGCCCCCCACCCAGACGAAGTGCATGATTTTCGGCACGGGCCGGCCAGCGTCTTTGAGCAGGGCAGCAGTGGCCGACATCCTTACGGCGGACTTGTCGAGGTCCGAACTGATCTGTTTGACGTGCGTGAAATACGGTTGTTTCTTGCGTTTAAGCAGCGATTCCAGCGACTCCTTGAAGAGCTTCGTCGACACCAATGCCTGGTTGTAATCAGTTGCTTGCGTGGCACGCTTGTAGTGCTCAAATAACTCTGTGTGTTCAAGAGTGCCGGCAAACTCGCCCACCACCTTTAGCATCGCCGCGTAATCTTCAGCGGAGATTATTTCCCGCACTTTACCGTTAGTCTTCATATAACCGTCCTTGCGTAAATAGAGTTCCCTGACGCGAAACTATTCGGCAAAAGCGGCACATTCAAACTTCAAAAACCTCAAACAATATCCAATGAAACAACGAACAACACTTACTTGTCCGCCCCGAACAACCCGGCAATATATTGGATTTTGTTTTTTATCCAGCAGAACGCATAAGGCCGCCAATCAACCTGATTGGCGGCCTTATGATGCAAACAGATACTTCAACTTCAAGCGTTAACTTAATGTCACGCCAGGGGAAGTTACTTACAACTTCCCGCGACGTTCAATACACCCGTTATCCACCCACAGGCTTTTCACCATACCAACGCGGCGTGTAAACCCAGGTCTTTCCGTCAGCGCGGGCAAACGTGCAAGTGGTCGAAGAGCCAATCAACACCATGGTGCGCATGTCGACTTGATCCGGGGTCAGCGCGCCCAGCGTTGTCGTGCGCAAGGTCTGGCCCGGGCGGCCGATATCGCGCCCCAGCACCACCGGGGTTTGCGGCAGGCGATGGCGAGCGACGATCTCCAGCGCACGCCCCAACTGCCATGGCCGGGCACGGGAGATCGGGTTGTAGAACGCCAGCGCCAGATCGGCTTCGGCCGCCAGATCCAGACGTTTCTCGATGATCGACCACGGTTTGAGGTTGTCCGACAGCGACATCACACAAAAGTCGTGGCCCAACGGCGCACCGGCCTGAGCGGCAGTGGCCAGCGACGCGGAGACGCCCGGAAGGATTTCCAGATCGACGCTGTGCCAGGCCGGATCGTTCGACTCGTGCAGCGCTTCGAGCACCGCCGCGGCCATGGCGAACACCCCCGGATCGCCGGACGAGACGACGATCACCGACCGCCCCTCGGCCGCCAGTCGGAAGGCGTGGCGGGCACGCTGCATCTCTTCGCGGTTGTCGGTGCAGTGTTGAATTTGATCGTCGCGAAACGGGCCGGCCATGCGCACGTAGGTTTCATAACCAAGCACGTCGGTGGCCCGGGCCAGCTCGGCTTTGACTGCCGGCACCATCAGTTCGGCAGCGCCGGGGCCAAGGCCGATCACCGCGAGACGACCACGTGCGCGGCCGATGTCCGCCACCGGCAACGGCTGCTCGGCAACCGCGATGGCCAGGCCGTTGGCGGTCAAGATTGGCGCGCCAGGCACAGCGACGTGCGCGAGGGTTTCGATGTCCGGTTGCGCCGCGACAAAGCGCAACGGCACACCCAGCTCAAGCGCCGCTTCACGCAGGCTCGCGCTGGCCATTTCGCTGTCAGCGGCGACCAGGCAGGCCAGCGCCTGCAAGGCAACATTCGCTTGCTGCAAAGCCGCGCGAACGGCACTCGCCACATCCTCGCCAGCAGCGCTGACCGCCACCGCGACACTGCGCGGATAGATCAACAACTCATCCGCCCGCGCCTCACGCGCGGCACTGCCAACGTGAATCGAACGCTGCGCCTGCGGGTCCTGCGGCAACTGCGCCTGATCCAGCCACGGCGCCGCGCCTTCGATGCGCACGCTGTGCCCGGCGAGCAGATCGGAAACGAAACGTTTGCCCGATTCCAGATCAGCCAGCGCGTAGCCGCTGGGGGGATTGAGCAGGCAGGTGCCAAAGCGCAACTCGCCGCTGGTGGTGATGGCCGCTGCCACCTGCAACCCGGCGGCAATGTCGCGCGCCATGACATTCACCCCGCCCAGTCCACCGAGCAGTGGCACCACGGCGCTGCCGTCTTCGGCCACCGCGAGCACGGCAGGCTCGGCGCCCTTTTCCAACAACAGCGGCGCCAGCGTGCGGATGACGATCCCGGCGGCGCACAAGGCAATGATCGGCGTGTCCTGCTGATACAACTCACGCAGGGTCGCGCCGAATTCCTGATACGTCAGGTCGGCGCCTGCGACGCGTGCGGCCAGACCGTGGATCTGCGCAGCCGGGTAGACCTGTTGAATTCGTCGCGCTGTGGCCAGGCTGGCCTGACCGAGAATAACGATGGCGGGGGTGCAGTGAGTCATCAGCCTTGCCACCGTTCGCCCGGGACAATGATCAGCGAGAAGTACGGCGACGACATCGGCTCGACCTGATCCATCGGCACGATCTTCTGATTGGCCATGGTCGCGCGTTCGACGTACAGCGCACGCTCGGCCAGACCGAGCTCTTCGAGCACCTGGCGCACTTTCGGGAAGTTGCGCCCCAGCTTCATGATCACCGCCGCGTCGGCATCGGCCAGACGCCGCTTCAACTCTTCATGGGGCAACACCCCCGAGAGCACCGACAGGCTCTGATTGCGATACACCAACGGCGCACCGAGCACCGAAGCGCCGCCGAGCATCGAGCAGACGCCCGGCACTACTTGCGCTTCGTAACGCGTGGCCAGGCGATCATGCAGGTACATGTAGGAACCGTAGAAGAACGGATCGCCTTCGCAGATCACCGCCACATCACGACCGGCATCCAGATGCGCGGCGACGGTTTCGGCGGCCTCATCGTAGAAATCGCTGATGACCTGTTCATACGAGAGCGGCGCCGGCAGCACTTCGGTGGTCACCGGATACACCAGCGGCAGCAGATTCTGTGCGTCTTGCAGGTGCGCTTCGATGATGCCGAACGCATTGCCCTTTTTGCCCTTGGCGACGAAGTACGCCACCACCGGCGATTCGCGCAGCAGGCGCAGGGCCTTGACGGTAATCAGTTCCGGATCACCGGGGCCGACGCCCAGGCCCAGCAAACGTCCTTTGGCCTGCATCATTCGATCTCCGTGGCGAGGGCATTGACGGCGGCGGCGGCCATGGCGCTGCCTCCGAGGCGGCCTTGCATGATCACGAACGGTACGCCACGGCTGTCAGCGGCCAGTGCGGCTTTCGATTCGGCAGCACCGACGAAGCCCACCGGGAAGCCGAGGATCAACGCCGGTTTCGGGGCGCCGGCATCGAGCATTTCCAGCAGATAGAACAGCGCCGTCGGCGCATTGCCGATCACCACCACGCTGCCTTCCAGGTGCGGACGCCACAGTTCCAGCGCGGCGGCGGAACGGGTGTTGCCCAACTCGCGGGCGAGTTCCGGCACGCTGTCGTCGCGCAGGGTGCAGATCACTTCATTGTTGGCCGGCAGGCGTGCGCGGGTCACGCCTTCGGAGACCATGCGCGCATCACAGAGGATCGGCGCGCCGGCAGCCAGCGCATCGCGCCCGGCCTTGCCGGCGCCTTCGGAAAATTGCAGACCGTCGATGGCCTCGACCATGCCGCAGGCGTGGATCACCCGCACCGCGAGTTTTTCCAGATCGGCCGGGATGCGCGCCAGATTGGCCTCGCGGCGAATGATCGCGAAGGAGTTGCGATAGATCTCCTGACCGTCGCGGATGTAATCAAGCATCAAGGGGGCTCCGAGAGCGGGCGGCGAGCAGGGTCGCGGCCGCTTCAATAGTAAGGTTGCGTGCGTGCAACGCGCCGAAACCCGGCAGCGTGGCATCGCGAAAATAGAGGTCGTAATGACCGGGGCTGACTGCCAGCAGGGTCGCCGGTGCACGGTGGGCGGCAGCGCACGAACGCGGGCAACCGGACAGGTGCACGTTGACACCCGAGGGCAGCAGCGTCGCCAGATGGCGCGCGTCCTGTTTGGTGTCGGCCAGGCCTTTGCCGCAGCCATTGGCACCGGTGCAGGCGATCAGATGAGTCAGCGGTTCACGGGGCCGGGTCAGCAGGTTCGCCCGTTCAAGCGCCGCAAGCACCACCGGCGCATCGGCCGCGTTGACATTCGGCAGCAGCAGACTTTGCCATGGTGTGAAGCGCAGACTGCCATCGCCATACTGCCGAGCCAGTTGCGCAGCGGCGCGCAACATCGCCGGATCAAGACGCCCGAGTGGCGGCACAGCGCCGATGTACACCCGTCCCGGGTTAAGTTGCGGATGAACGCCGATGTGCAGATCCTGCGCAGCGGCGGTGCGCTGCCACTGGCTGACCGACGTGATCGGCACGCGCGTGCGCAGCGCGTCGAGAAAGGCCAGCATCGGCAACTCATCGAGCAAATGGCGCATCCGCGTTTGCTCGGGGCGAGCCAGTTGCAGGAATAATTCCAGCACGGCGACCACCAGCGCCTGGCCGTTTTCCGCCGTCACGGCAGCGACGGCACGATCCGTCGGGCATCCGGCCAGACCGAACGCCCACCCCTTTTCACCGTCGCGCTCAAACGCCGACAGCCACAGGTCATGCGGATGTTCGAGCATCGCCAGCGCTTCGCCGCCATCGAGTTGCACGGCGAACTTGGCGCTCAACTCATGAAAGCGTGGCTGGCTTTGCAAGGTTTCGAGGATCTGCTCGGCCAGTGCGCGGGTGTCGACGCGCATCTGCCGGTCGATGCCGGCGGCCGGGCTGAGCATCAGGTTGCGCACGTCATCACCGGCGGCGGTCCGCGGGCCGAGCCCGGCGGCGAGCAAGCGTTCGATCAGCGCTGCCGATTGTTCACCGATTCCGCGAATCTGCAGATTCGCCCGGTTGGTCGCTTCAATGGCCCCGCCAGCAAACTGTTCGGCGGCCTCGGCCACCGCGTCAGCCTGATCGGCACGGATCGAACCACCATTGAGTTTGATCCGGCAGATACCGCCATCCAGCGCCTGGACGATGCGCAGCAACCCCGGGCAGGCCGAGGGGCGTAAGGCGGTGGACATCGGGCGTTCGTTCAAGGGGCGGACCGGCTGCGTGGGAAAGGCGCTTCGCGGGCGAAGGCGCGGTATTATGCCTGCTTTGTCCGGTGGCATGAAAAGTCTGCCCGTCGGAACGGCGTGTTTAGAGGAATATAGATGTCACCCTGGCTGACGGTAGTGGGAATCGGTGAAGACGGCTTCAAGGGCCTGGGCAAAAACGCCCGACGTGCCCTGCTGGGCGCCTCGCGGATCGTCGGCGGCCAGCGTCAACTGGATTTGCTGCCGGTGTGCATTCGCGGCGAGCGGCAATTGTGGCCGAGCCCGTTTTCTCTCGCGCCCGTGCTGGAACAGCGTGGCGAAGCGGTTTGCGTACTGGCCAGCGGTGACCCGATGTTTTACGGCGTCGGCGCCAGCCTCGCCCGGCAATTGCCGAGCGAGGAGATGCTGATCCTGCCCGCACCGTCGTCCTGCTCGCTGGCCGCTGCCCGCCTCGGCTGGCCGTTGCAGGAGGTGGTGACGCTGTCGCTGGTGGCCCGACCACTGGCGGCGCTCAATGCGCAACTGTTCAGCGGCGTGCGCCTGTTGTTGCTGAGCAACGACGGTCAGAGCCCGGCGGCGGTCGCGCAGTTGCTTTGTGAACGCGGCTTTGGCTCGAGTCGCATGAGCGTTCTCGAGCATCTTGGCGGCGACGCCGAGCGACGCATCGACAGCAGCGCCAACGCCTGGGACGACGCACCGATAGCCGACCTCAATGTGATCGCCATCGAATGCCTGGCCGATCCACATGCCCCGCGACTTTCACGCCTCGCCGGGTTGCCGGATTCAGCATTCCAGCATGACGGCCAACTGACCAAGCGCGACGTGCGCGCCATTACCCTCGCCCGCCTCGCCCCGACGCCCGGCGAATTGCTCTGGGATGTCGGCGCCGGCAGCGGCTCGATCGGCATCGAATGGATGCGCGCGCACCCGAGTTGCCGCGCACTGGCCATCGAAGCCGATGCCGGCCGCCAGCAACTGATCGAACACAATCGGGATGCGCTGGGTGTGCCCGGTCTGCAACTGATTCGCGGCAAAGCCCCGCAGGCGCTGGCCGGCCTGGAGCGCCCGGACGCGATTTTCATCGGCGGCGGCGTGACCCGTGAAGGTGTGTTCGAGACCTGCTGGGAACACCTCAAACCCGGTGGCCGTCTGGTCGCCAACGCGGTGACCCTGCAAAGTGAAGTCGCCCTGATGAACTGGCGCGAACG
This sequence comes from Pseudomonas sp., assembly GCF_049300855.1. Taxonomy (GTDB): domain Bacteria; phylum Pseudomonadota; class Gammaproteobacteria; order Pseudomonadales; family Pseudomonadaceae; genus Aquipseudomonas. The sequence goes on from NZ_JBAQKH010000008.1 coordinate 107,109, forward strand.
CCATGGCGGCGAGTTGACGCGCATTCATGTTGCGCAGGCGCAGCCACTCGGCGAGTTCGACACTTGGCGTCAGGCGTTGCCGATCACCCTGCTCGATCTGGTTAAACCCCTCGATGCGTGACGAAACCGCCGAACAACCTGCGCCCCTGCGCAGCGGCCTGACCACCGGCAGTTGTGCCACCGCCACCAGCCTTGCCGCCGCGCGTCTGTTGCTCGGCGGGCTGTCGGCCGATGCGGTGCAGATCGTTCTGCCGAAGGGCAAACAGGTGCAGATGCGTCTGGAGTTCTGTCGGTTGACCGACGACGGTGCCGAGGCCGGGACGATAAAGGATGCCGGTGACGACCCTGACGTGACCCACGGCGCCCTGCTCTATTCGCGCGTGCGGCTGCTGAGTGAGCCGGGGATTCGTTTCAATGCCGGCGCCGGGGTTGGCACCGTGACCCGGCCGGGGCTGGTGCTCGGTGTCGGTGAGCCGGCGATCAACCCGGTGCCGCGCAAAATGATCAGCGATCACCTGACATTGCTCGCCGAGGAAACCGGCTATGGCGGTGGTTTCGACGTCACCGTCAACGTCGAAGGCGGCGAAGCGCTGGCGCTGAAAACCATGAACCCACGGCTGGGCATTCTTGGCGGGCTGTCGATCCTCGGCACCAGCGGTATCGTCCGGCCGTTCTCTTGCGCGGCTTACATTGCTTCGATCCATCAAGGCATCGACGTGGCGAAAACCAACGGTTATCTGCACATCGCCGCCTGCACCGGCAACGCCAGCGAAGACACCATGCGCCGCGTCTACGATCTGCCGGAAATCGCCCTGATCGAAATGGGCGATTTCGTCGGCGCGGTGCTCAAGCATCTGCGCAAAATGCCTGTGGATAAACTCAGCCTGTGCGGCGGTTTCGGCAAGATCAGCAAACTGGCGGCCGGGCACATGGACTTGCACTCGCGGCATTCGAGTATCGACCTGCCGCAACTGGCGGAATGGGCGGCAGCGATTGGCGCCGATGAGGCGTTGCAGCAAGGCATTCGCGAGGCCAATACCAGTCAGCAAGCCTTGGCGATGGCCAGTGCGGCGGGGATTGCGCTCGGTGATGAGGTCTGCCGACATGCGTTGAATTTCGCCCGCAGCGTGGTACCCGCGCAGGTCCAGGTCGAGGTGTTTGCGATTGATCGTCAGGGCGGGATTGTCGGGCATGCCGGAGGTTTTGCATGAAGCGGATTTTACTGCTCGGCGGCGTCACGGAAGCGCTGGCGATTGCCCGCACGCTGGGGCCCCAGCATATCTACAGCCTCGCCGGCGTTGGTCGGGTGCCGACGGATCTGCCCTGCAAGGTGCGCGTCGGTGGCTATGGCGGCGCTGAAGGTCTGGCGCAGTTCATTCGCGACGAAGGCATCGATCTGCTGCTCGACGCCACGCATCCGTATGCCGCGCAAATCAGCCAGAATGCCGCGACCGCCGCGCGACTGACCGGCATCCCCTGCTGGGCCCTGCGCCGTCCGGCCTGGCAGCCGCAGCCCGGTGATGATTGGCGTGAAGTCAGCGACTGGGCCGAGCTGATCACCGCACTCAAACCATTCCGTCGCCCCTTGTTCACCCTTGGCCGCGAACCGCTGCAGCACCTCAATGAAATTCCAGCGGAGCAGTTCTGGACCTTGCGTGCCCTCGACGTCTACCCCGGTAACGAACGCTGTGAAGTGATCGGCGCGCGTGGGCCGTTTCTGCTTGAAGATGAGCGAGCGCTGTTCGAACGGCGGCAGATCGATGTGTTGATCAGCAAGAACAGCGGCAGCACCGCGACCGAGCCGAAGCTGGAAGTGGCGCGCGAGCGCGGGGTGCCGGTGATTGTGCTGAAGCGACCGGGGTTGCCGGGGGTTGATCGGAAATTTCGATCAGCGTCTGAAGTCCTTGAAGCCCTGACGACGTCAGACTTTTCCTGACTTCGAGTTTATTTGCGAATTTACCTGCAATTTTTGAGGACGCAGCCGACTGTTTTTCACTACATCCTCACCCCAATACTTCGGTTCCTTTAATCCCGACAAGCAGACAGCCAAGAAAAGCGGCTTGCCAGCTTGTATCCCAAGGAATACGATCCCGACATGATCGCTTTTGAACGATCCCGCATATTTTCCGAATGGCTCGACTCCTTGAAAGACATCAAAGGGAAAGGCCGAATCATCTCCAGAATTAAAACAGCCGAAAATGGCAACTTCGGTGATTGCGGGTTCGTCGGTGACACTGTTTATGAAATGCGTGTTCATTACGGCCCTGGTTACAGGATGTACTTCACACGCAAAGGCGAAGTGATTTATCTGCTGCTGATCGGAGGCGACAAATCGACACAAAAAAGAGATATCAAACGCGCCGTGCAGATGGCTCATAACATCGGAGATGAGGAGTAAATCATGACCGAAGAATTCGCCCGTTTTGACGCCGCCGAGTACCTCAAAACTCCCGAGGATATGGCGGCGTATCTGGATGCCTGTTTTGACGACGATGAAGGCGACGGCGTCCTTATCCGTGCAGCGCTCAATGACATCGCCCGGGCTCAAGGCATGACACAAGTGGCGCGGGATGCAGGTTTGGGCCGCGAAAGTCTTTATAAAGCGCTGAGTAGCACTGGCAATCCCGAATTCGCAACTATCATGAAAGTCATGAAGGCTCTGGGTTTGCGATTGCATGCCGTAACACTGTGAACGCGCTGCGACACCAAACCGCACGACGCTTTTTTACTTATCGGCCCTGATCAGGCTAAATAGCCGCGCCTGATCGCCCACCCAATGGATCTGTCCCATGAACCGACACCGGCTGGCAATTGCCTGGATCGCCTGCTTTGCAGTGCTGTTCAACATGCTCGCCATGCCGATGACCGGGGCGATGGCGCAGGCGGCCAGTTCACCAGCCGAACAATTGCTCTGGAGCAGTTTCTGCACCGGCAGCGGGACGAAGATGGTGGCGATCAACATCGGCACCACCGAGCAAAAGGCCCCGTCCAACGACACTCATTCGAACATGCAGCATTGCTGGTGTTGCTCAGGCTCGGCGCCATTGGTGGCGCTGCCGGGGCATTCGCCGCAGCTGTATTTCGCCCGCTACGAAAGCAATCGCAGTGTGGCGCCCGCCTCTCTGCAAACACCGACACCGCGCCAGCAATGGCCGAGCCTCAATCCCCGCGCCTCCCCTCTGGTTTGATTTGTTCGCGCAATTGACCTGCGTTTCAAATCGTTCTGGAGAACTGCCATGTTGAACAAACTCATCGTAATCGCTGCGCTGCTGTTGCCGGCGTGCTTTGCCCATGCCCACGAATACAAGGCTGGCGAACTTGAGATCGCCCACCCGTGGTCGCAGGAACTGCCGCCGAATGCACCGACGGTCGCCGCCTATTTCATCATTCACAACGCCGGCAAGACGGACGACCGACTGCTCAGCGTCGACTCGCCCATCGCCCCCGAAGCGCAACTGCACGAACACGTCATGCAGGGCGATCTGATGAAGATGCAGCAAGTGCCGAGCGTGGAAATCCCGGCCGGCGGCAACGTGACGTTTGCGCCGATGGCCTGGCACGTGATGCTGCTCAACCCGAGCGATCGCAGCCTGCTCAGCGACGGCAAACGCTTCCCGCTGACGCTGCATTTCGAGAAGGCCGGTGACGTCACCGTCGAAGTCTCGGTGCAGAAGAAACCGCCGGAAGCCACGCAGGCCCACGCGCACGCTCAGTAAGCCCTCCGGCAGACTCCGCCCATGCGCCCGCTGAGCGCCAGGCCGCCACTGCAACGCCGTCAGACGCAACACCTGACTCGCGGCAGCTGGATCGCCCTGTTCGCCATGTTGATGATCTTCATCGGCCCACTGATTTCTCAGTCGATGCCGATGGATCAACACGCCTCGATGCCGATGCCGATGCCGATGAGCATGGACATGTCGATGGACATGCCCGGCATGGATCACTCGGGCCATGACGCCAAGCCTTCCGCCGAACACTGCCCGCCGCAATCCTCGCACCACGTGCTGTGGGAAAAGTGCGGCTATTGCAGCCTGCTGTTCAATTGCCCGGCACTGACCGGTGGCGGCGATTTCGTCGCTTTCAATATCCCGCCGCTGAATGCCTTTACCCCACCTTCCCCGCGCCTGGGCCACGCCCGGCAAACCTTCTTCCCCGGCGCCCGCACCCGCGCCCCACCCGTCGCAACGTAAACACGCACCTCTGATTGCACACGGTTGAGAAGACAGCTTCAGGCTGCCGGCCGTGTCGTTTACGACTGTTTGATGGAAATTGTCATGTCCAGGTTTACTGCTGTTCCACGCTCGGGTTCTGCCCCGGTGTCTTTCACTTTGAACGAATCGCGGATTCGTTTCAGGCACGCTACCGCCGTCCTTTGCGGCGTATTGCTGTCCCCGCTGGTGCTGGCCGATGACCACGCTGGCCACAACGAAGAACTCAGCCCGACAGTGATCACCGCGATTGCGCCGAGTTCGCCGCTGACCATCGTCACCAACCCCAAAGACCCGCGCCAACCGGTGCCGGCCAGTGACGGCGGTGATTATCTGAAGACCATTCCGGGCTTCGCACTGGTGCGCAATGGCGGCACCAACGGCGACCCGGTGCTGCGCGGCATGTTCGGTTCGCGCCTGAACATCCTCACCAACGGCAGCATTATGCTCGGCGCCTGCCCGGGACGGATGGATGCGCCGACCTCGTACATCTCGCCGGAAACCTACGACAAACTTACGGTGATCAAAGGCCCGCAAACCGTGCTTTGGGGCCCGGGCGCGTCGGCGGGTACGGTGCTGTTCGATCGTGAACCGGAGAGCTTCGGCGAACTCGGCACCCGCGTGAACGCAAGCATCCTGGCCGGCTCCCACGGACGTTTTGACAAGGTTGTCGACGCCGCTGCCGGCGGCCCGTTGGGCTACGTGCGCGTGATCGGCAACACCGCGCATTCCGACGACTACCGCGACGGCAACAACGACATCGTCGCCTCGCGCTACGACAAGTGGAACGGCGATATCGCCGTCGGCTGGACGCCGGACGCCGACACCCTGATCGAGCTCACCGCCGGCAAGGGCGATGGCGAAGCGCGCTACGCCGGGCGCGGCATGGACGGTTCGCAGTTCCTGCGGGAAAGCCTCGGCCTGCGTCTCGAAAAATCCAACATCACCGACGCGCTGGAGAAACTCGAAGCGCAGGTCTACTACAACTACGCCGACCACGTGATGGACAACTACACCCTGCGCACGCCGTCCGGCACCGGGATGATGGCCGGGCCGATGGCCTCAAACGTCGACCGCCGCACCCTCGGTGCGCGGATCAAAGCGACCTGGCGCTGGGCCGACATTCAACTGATTACCGGTCTCGACGCGCAGACCAACGAACACCGCCAGCGCAGCGCAATGGGCGTTGATACCTACAAGGATCTGCCGTACAGCAAGGACGCCGATTTCCATAACTACGGTGTGTTCAGCGAACTGACCTGGTACGCCGCCGACCGTGATCGGCTGATCAGCGGCGCTCGCGTCGACCGCGCTTCGGCCAAGGATTACCGGCAAACCACCGGCTCGGGAATGATGTCCCGCCCCAACCCGACCGCCGACGATACCCGCGCCGACACCTTGCCGAGCGGTTTCGTGCGCTACGAGCATGACCTCGCCGACAGCCCGACCACGCTCTATGCAGGCCTCGGCCATGCGCAACGCTTCCCGGATTACTGGGAGCTGTTTTCGGCGAGCAGCGGTCCGGTCGGTTCGGTCAACGCGTTCGATTCGATCAAACCGGAAAAAACCACCCAGCTGGACTTCGGCGTGAACTACAAGAGCGCCGAACTCGAAGCCTGGGCCTCGGGGTATATAGGCGTGGTGCGCGATTACATCCTCTTCGATTACACGCCCGGGATGATGGGCATGAGCACCTCGCGCGCCGAGAACATCGACGCGCGGATCATGGGCGGTGAGCTCGGTGCCGCGTACAGACTCACCGACCACTGGAAAGCCGATGCGACCCTGGCCTACGCCTGGGGCAAGAACAGCAGTGACGGCAAGGCTCTGCCGCAGATGCCGCCGCTGGATGCACGCTTCGGCCTGACCTACAGCGAAGACAACTGGAGCGCCGGCGCACTGTGGAGGGTGGTTGCCGCGCAAACCCGTATCGACCAGAACAAGGGCAACGTGGTCGGCAAGGATTACGACAAGAGTTCCGGCTTCGGCGTGTTCTCGCTTAACGGTGCCTATCGGATCAACAAGAACTGGAAGGTCAGCAGCGGCGTCGACAATCTGTTCGGCAAGGCTTACGCCGAACACCTGAACCTGGCGGGCAACGCAGGGTTCGGCTACCCGGCCAACGACCCGCAAGCGATCAATGAACCGGGGCGCACGCTCTGGACCAAGGTCGACATGAGTTTCTAACACCCACCCCTGTGGGAGCGAGCAAGCTCGCTCCCACAGGGGTGCAGAACAATCAGAAGATCCAAGCCAAGCGGAGCACACGTGATGAAACAGCCCAAACCGAATTTCTACAACCTGGCCTGGCGTTGGCATTTTTACGCCGGCCTGTTCGTCGCCCCCTTCATGGTGATGCTGGCCCTGACCGGCATGATTTACCTATTCAAACCGCAACTCGATTCACTGATGTACAGCAGCCTGCTCAACGTCCCCGCCGGGCATCACACCGTGCCCGCCGATGACTTGTTGCAACGGGTGAAAAACGCATATCCACAGAGTCAGATCACCCAGTACCTGCCGCCGGTCAACGCCGAACGCAGCGCGCAGTTTGTGCTGAAGAACGCCGACCGCGAGCTCAACATCTTCGTCGACCCATACCACGGCGACATCCTCGGCGAGCAGGATGCCAAGCAGAACCTGCAAGCCATCGCCCGTGCCATCCACGGTGAGTTGATGATCGGCACCGTCGGTGACCGCCTCATCGAAATGGCCGCCGGTTGGGGCGTAGTGCTGGTGGTGTCGGGACTTTTCCTGTGGTGGCCGCGCGGTCAGGCCGCAGGCATTTTGTGGCCACGCCTGAACAGTCGCGGCCGCGTGCTGTGGCGGGATCTGCATGCGGTGACCGGGTTCTGGGGCGCGACCCTGCTACTGGTGATGTTACTCAGCGGCATGACCTGGACCGGTTTCTGGGGCAAGCAATACGCGCAAGTGTGGAACGTGTTCCCGGCAGCGATGTGGGACAACGTGCCGACCTCCGACGTCGAGGCGCGCAGCCTCAACAGCGCCACCCGCCAGACCGTGCCCTGGGCGATGGAAAACACACCGATGCCGATGTCCGGCGACCACGCCGAGCACATGAACCACGGCGCCACCAACGCTGGCCCCGCAGCACCCGCCATCAGCCTGCAGGACGTGCAAAACATCGCCACCCAGAGCAAGGTCGAGCCGGGTTACAGCATCACCCTGCCGACCACCGCTACCGGTGTGTTTACCATCGCCGTGTTCGCCGATGACCCGCGCAACGATGCGACCCTGCACGTCGATCAGTACACCGGCAAGGTCCTCGCCGATGTCCGCTTCGAACAGTACGGCAGCGTTGCTCGCGCCACGGAAATCGGCGTGATGCTCCACGAAGGCAAAATGTTCGGCACCTTCAACCAGATCGTCGTGCTGCTGATCTGCCTGATGATTCTGCTCAGTGCCGTCAGTGGCGTGGTGATCTGGTGGAAGCGCCGGCCACAGGGCAAATTCGGCGTACCACCGCTGCGCCATGACCTGCCGAAATGGAAAACCGGTGTGGTGATCATGCTCGCGCTGGCGGTGGTGTTCCCGTTGGTCGGCGCGTCGCTGGTGGTGGTGTGGTTGCTGGATCGACTGTTGCTCTCGCGCTTCGGTGGCGAACGGGAGTCAGCACCGACTTCATCATGAGCCAGGCGCCGGCAGCCCCAGGCAATGACGCGGCTTAAAGGCTGCCTCTAACCCGCAGCCTTGGGCTGCGGGTTTGATCCCGGCGCTCAGCACACTGCGGGCATTACAGCTCGTCCCGTTCTGCAACCACCTCGAAGTCTTGGGCTTGCTGACGACGCGTTCGCCACGCAGAGCCCATTTGCCCGACCTGCTTCCAGTAATGCCCGGCGACCAACACCCGCAAGTCCCCCTGCTCCATCAACCGGGAAACAAACGCGCCGGGGCTCAACCGACCGACCCACCTGCCGCCCTGAAACACCACCGGTTTGGTCAACAACAGTCGTCTTTCCGCCGGCGTATACACAGGCGTGTACTTGAGCAGCGCGCCGTCGGGGGACGAGAAGTAGCAGTCGCGTATCCCGAAACCCTGGGCTGTCAGTTCATGGGTGTGTGCATGGACCTGAGCGGGCGCCGGGAAGTAGCCATTGATCGCCTCCGGGTCCGGCGCCAGCGTCGTATTCCCCGACAGGTGAAATTGATGGCTGGCCACCAGCGAATACCCCTCAGGGTAGCGCGGTGCCGGATGGCGCCAATTGCTCGAAGGGTCATTGGCTTTGCGAAAGATCCGAATCGCCGGGCTGTCTGCAAACGCCGAATAAGCCAGCGGTTCGAGCGGGATAAATCGATCGCTGGCCAGTTGCGCGAGGATTGCCCCTGCATAACCGGTCTCGACATCCGGTTCGCTGCCGATGCGCTGCTGCGCATAGCGCGCGGCATCGTCACTGTGATGAAACACCGGCCCCAGCGCCGGCTCGTGGCTGGCTACCCATTGCTCCTCGCTGGAGGCCTCGGCCATACGCGGCTGCCAGCGCTCATCGATGCGGCCATGGCGCGACCAGTAATGGCTGGTCTCGATCACTTCTAATTTACCTGCCAACGCCATCCGCCGCACGTAGGCGGGGAAGTCGAACGTACCGTTGGCGAGTTCACGTTCATCGTCAGCGGCCTGCGCAAGAGCAACAAACGCGTTGGGCCGCAGTTCGATCTGGCCGAAACGGTCGTAAAACTCACCCGGTTCGAATGCATGCAGTTCCAGACGCAAGAGCGCACCGTCGGCGCAGGAAAAGTAGATCGGCAAATATCCCTGCGGCGTGTTGGCGCGTACACAGGCCTGCTGCACGTCGTTCGGCGGGATACAGAAATGCTGAAAATCATCGTTCGGCGCGCCCGGAAACAGCAGCGCCGCGCGCAGATAAATCGAGTGCAGGGCAAACCCGGCAGTGAGCTGGCCTTGCGCGTATACCCGATCCAGCGCCAGCAGCGAACCTTGCACCTCGACCGCCAGACTGGCGATGTACACGGCGTCCCGCGAGCGGCAGATGAAACCGAAGGTCTGGGTCTCTCGACTCACCGCGGCTTGATGCACATACCGCGCGGCCGCATCGGCCTGAATGAAGGCAGGACTGCAGGCCGGGGCACCCGTGGCTTTGCTGTAAGGCGACGCGGACGGCAAGACGATCGCCGGGGTTACCCATGCATCCACCGTACGCGGCGCGCCCCACAGCGGGCTGCCGGTCACAACGTAAAGATGACCACTCTTGGCCAGCGCATCGACCCAGGCGGCGGGCTGCAATTCGCCACTGCGTATGCACTGTTTGATTTTCTTCGCATCGAAGGACTCAGGCACCGCCTGGTACTCCGTCAGGGTGAATAGAAAATCAACGAACAGTTGCTCCCAAACGCCGGCGTCGTAGCGAATGAACGAGCCGTCAGGCGCGAACAGGTATTCACTCAAATGCTGTTCCCGCAGGCGAGTGAAGGCCGAATACAGCGTGTCGACCGACAGCATGTTCAGGTAGAGCTGCTTCTGCACGGGCGACAACAGCACGGAAAACTCTCTGGCGACTCTTGATCGATAGCGCGCAATCACTTCGCAGCCGGCCGGAAACAGAGCAGACGCCGGATTGTCATCAGGGAAAATTTCGCTAATGTCGAAATCCTCGCGGGAAACTTCGATGGGGGCAGTGGCGACATACCAGCCATCGGCCCTTTTCAGGATCACGCCGCCCTGGGTCGCTTGCGTCAGGTGCGGCACAAGCCCTCTGGCATACACCGCCGCATCATCGGGACTTTGAAAAACCGGCGTCAGTTCGCGGCGTTGCGGGTGTGCAGCCGGTTGCCAGTCCATCGTCACCCGCCCCGTGCGGTCCCAACAGCGACTGGTGCGCATGACCGCAAGCTCGCCACTGGCAGCGACCATCCGCACGAACTCTTCGGGCAACAGCTTGCCGGCTGCGAGATGGCGCTTGATGGTTTCCAGTGTCAGCTCGGGGGTGTAGTCATCGAACAGTTTGCTGGCGCTGTGCATTTCATATTTGAGCAGTGCGCCGTCCTGGGTGGACAGGTAAAGCGCAACCAGCGCCCGGGATTCTGCGACCGGCCGGCGGCGCGCGTAGTACACCGAGATGGCCAGGTCTTGCGGCGCAATAAAGTACTGCGCCAGCCAGGCCGCGGCGCCTTCTGCCGCAGACTCCACGCGCTGGCACGAGTACACACAGGCATGCGGAAAAAAGCCGTCAGGAAACTGATACCACGGCGGTGAACGTCGAGCACCGAAGACCGCTTGCAGTTGAAAAACGTTGTTGCGCTGATCGCTGACGCCCACCAACTCCGTGGCGACATAGTCGTCGCGATCCTTGTGCTTGAGGATAAAACCGAACCGCACACGCGCCTGATCATGCCGTCGGTTATCGCGCGAATACTGGTTGTGCGCCGCTTCGTCCGCCGACGCAAACACCGCGCCGAACATCAGCGGCTCCGGGCGTCGGCTCGGCATGACCGGCGCCGGCACTGCCCAGGTCGGGAGTACCTGCCCGCGCGCGCCCCACATATCGTGGTCGATCACAATCATCAAACGCCCCGCCGCCGCCTGCTGGCGGATGAACTCTGCGGGCCGTGTGGCGCCGCTACTCAACGCCACAGCCAGTGTCCCCGGATGTTTGTCGGTGCCCAGGCGATTGGCAAGGTCCTGAGCGGCCTTGCTCTGCGCAGGCTCATAGCGCAGCAGGCTGTTCTGCGCACCGGATAAGTACAGGGCAATGCCGTCGATCAGACCCTGCCTCGTTTCCTCGACACTGAGCATTTGCTGGCTCAGCAAGGCCTCCTCCCGCGTCCACTGCAAGCGTTCAACCGTTAATGGATCAAGCCGCGACAGGGCTTCGTGGCAGACATACCGCGCGTGCAATACATGGTCATCGGGAAACACCGCCCGGCCGTTATTGTCACTCGGCAAAAACGTTGCGTGGCTGAGCGCCGCAATGCCACCCTCCAGGGGCTCTGTGACGACAAAACGGCCGTCGCTGCGTTGCAACACATAACCTGCGTACTGACGATCGCGGCGTTTGTCGATCTGTTCGTGGGCATGCCGGGCCGCATCATCGGCGGACAAAAAATCCCGACTGAGTGGCGGCCAGGTAAAGTTGGCGAACGGCGTCCACTCCAGATCCAGCCCCCCCAGCCGCGCCCACAGCGGGCTCCCGCGCAAGACCTGCAGCTTGCCCGCCAGCACCAGCGTGGTGAAAAAATCACGCGGGCGCATCGCTCCGTTCAGCAGTCGGGTTTGTAGGCCACCGTCGCCAATTGTTCCGTCGGGTTGAGGGACACTCAGCGCCGCTTCGATCTGACTGCCGCTGAAGGTGTACTTCAAGAGCGCAGCGTCCCTGGCCAGCATGTACAACGACAGGGGTTCGCCAGCAGCAGACAACGCCTGACTGTTGCCACGACAGGCGATGGCCCAGGCCATTTCCTGCGGCGAGAAGAAGTTTTCGTAGAGCCAATGCTGGGTCGGCGCAAAGTGCGCCGGGTCCGGTCGGGAGGCGTAGTAAAAACCCTCCAGCACATAGCCTGCGGGCAACTTGAGTGACCCGTCCGTGCCGCGCGGAAACAGCTGCGCCGGATCCCAAGACGCCAGCCCGGCCGGGCGCGCCAGGGTCGCGACGTATTCGTCGCCGGCGCGATTGCGCAGCAGCAGACCCGAGGTCTGCGCCCCTTTGGGCTTCAACGCCGCCAGCACCGCCCGCTCGGCAGAAGGACAAACGCGGGTCATCAATGACAATTCGGTCACCACGCCCCTGGCAAACGCCTGACCCGGTCGCCAGTGCGCAGGCACACGACCGACGTCATGGCCCCAATCAGCACTTGAGACAATCACCTTCAGCTCACCGACGGCGGCAAACCTGGCGATGATCGCTGGCACGTCGTAAGTCCCGTGCGGATGATCGGGCGGTGAGCCCGCCTCGTGCCAGCGGTAATAGTCGAACTCCGCCGCGGAACCGCTGGGCGAATATTTCAACAAGGTGCCGTCGGGGCCGGACAGATAAGCGCTGGGAAAGACCTCCTGCCCGGCGACATCACCGATGAAATCGCTGCTGGAGAAAAAGTTGATGAACCGCCGCAGGTTGGTTTCGTCGAGATCCGGATAGAGCTTGCGATAAACATCGTGGCGGCGCGGATGGCTGTGAAGGTTCGCGGCAAAGGTGTAGCCCTTGGGCGCGATAAGGTGACCCGATGCGTCGATCCCGACAATCGTGCTCAAATCAAAACTGCTGACCTCGCCGGGTATCGGTGCAGTGGCAACGAATTTGCCGTCCGGGCGCAGCAAAATCACACTTGCGTACTCCTTGTCGACGTTGTCCGGGATGCGGGCGTGAACCCAATAAGCGGCGTCCTCTTCCGTCAGGAAGGCCGGGCTCAATGCGGGTAGCCGAGGCTTTTTGGCGGGGATTGCGGCACGGGCGAACCGCCCTGGCTGGTCATTCATGATTAAAGTCCTGCGCTGATAAATCGGGATATCTGTCGATCGAGTGTCCCTTTGCGCAGTCCGTCACAGGTGGTGCAGGGTTATCGTTTTTGTATCCACGTCTGATTCAGCGCTGGCGCCCCAATCTGGCGCACCTACACGCACCACTGCCGGCAGGATGTCCGTTACTGGTGCAGGCAATTACCCCGCAACGCCTCTGGAACACGACTTCGCGGCCCGATCCCGACCGGGCACAGCCCTTGCAAAACACACCTTCAGTCGTCCGCATCTGCCAACCAAAAAAACTTCAAACGTTCATGGAGATCGCACAATGAAGCGTCGCAGTTTGATCAAGGCTTTCACACTCACGGCATCCATTGCCGCGATGGGCATGACCTGGACTGTCCAGGCCGCCGAGACCATCAAGGTCGGGATTCTGCATTCGTTGTCCGGCACCATGGCGATCTCCGAAACGTCGCTAAAAGACATGGCGCTGATGACCATCGATGAGATCAACGCCAAGGGCGGCGTCAACGGCAAGATGCTTGAGCCGGTGGTGGTTGACCCGGCATCGAACTGGCCACTGTTCGCCGAAAAGGGTCGGCAGTTGCTGACGCAAGACAAGGTGGCCGTGGTGTTCGGCTGCTGGACTTCCGTATCGCGTAAATCGGTGCTGCCGGTGTTCGAAGAGCTCAACGGCCTGCTGTTCTACCCGGTGCAATACGAAGGCGAAGAGATGTCGCCGAACGTCTTCTACACCGGCGCCGCGCCGAACCAGCAAGCGATTCCGGCGGTTGAATACCTGATGAGCGAAGAAGGCGGCAGCGCCAAGCGCTACTTCCTGCTCGGCACCGACTATGTCTACCCGCGCACCACCAACAAGATTCTGCGTTCGTTCCTGCATTCCAAAGGCGTCGCCGACAAGGACATCGAAGAGGTCTACACGCCGTTCGGTCACAGCGACTATCAAACCATCGTCGCCAACATCAAAAAATTCTCCGCTGGTGGCAAGACTGCCGTCATCTCGACGGTTAACGGTGACTCCAACGTGCCGTTCTACAAAGAACTGGCTAACCAGGGTCTGAAAGCCACCGACGTACCGGTTGTAGCGTTCTCGGTTGGCGAAGAAGAACTGCGCGGCATCGACACCAAACCGCTGGTGGGCAACCTCGCGGCGTGGAACTACTTCGAATCCGTCGAGAACCCGGTGAACAAGAAGTTCGTCGATGACTGGAAAGCCTACGCGAAGAAACACAACCTGCCGGGCGCCGACAAAGCCGTGACCAACGACCCGATGGAAGCCACTTACGTCGGCATCCACATGTGGGCGCAGGCAGTTGAGAAAGCCAAATCCACTGACGTCGACAAGGTGCGTGAAGCGCTGGCCGGGCAGACATTTGCCGCACCGTCGGGTTATACGCTGACCATGGACAAGACCAACCACCACCTGCACAAACCGGTGATGATCGGCGAGATTCAGGCTGATGGTCAGTTCAACGTGGTATGGCAGACCGAAGGGCCGATCCGTGCGCAACCGTGGAGCCCGTTCATTCAGGGCAACGACAAGAAGCCGGATTATGCGGTGAAGAGCAACTGAGGCGGATTCAGTTTTTGAGGTGGGCTTTAGATTTCCCCCCTCACCCCAGCCCTCTCCCTCAGGGAGAGGGGGAAAGGGAGCCGAGCTTCATGCTTTTCAAAGCCTGAGTTCGACTCGAATTCGCAGGTCGCAGCACATCGTCCAAACACCTCGGTCAGTCCCCTCGTTTTCAAGAGGGAGAGGGGGAAAGGGAGCCGATCTTCGTGCTTTTCAAAGCTTGAGTTCGACTCGAATTCGCAGGTCGCAAAATATCGTCCAGACACCTCGGTCAGTCCCCTCTCCCTCCGGGAGAGGGTTAGGGTGAGGGGCGGTTGAACAGGACACCACCAATGCCCACTGCTCTCTACCGCTTTATCTGTGCCATCGCACTATTGCTGCCGATGCTGTCCCACGCCGGCGATGCCGAAGACTTCGTCGCGGCCAATCCCGTGCAACAGGCCAAACTCCTGGAAACCTGGGCCGCGCAGCCCGATCCGGCGCGTATCGAACTGATCAACGCCCTGCAACAAGGCGAATTGACCATCGACGGCCAACCGAAAACCCTGCGCCTGAATAACCGCTTGCGGGGTCTGATCGACACCGCCATGGCCAGCCACCAATTGCTCGCCGCCGACGCCAAAATCCGTCTGACTGCAGCGCAGCAATTGCAGAAAAGCGCGAAACCCGCGCAGCTGAAATTCCTCGACCAGCAACTCGCTGGCGAAAAAGATCAAAGCGTCCACGCCGCCCTGAGCCTCGCATTGGCCAATCTGCAACTGGTCGACACTGACCCTGCCGTGCGCCTCGCTGCAGTACGATTGCTCGGCGAAACCGGCGATCCACTGGCGCGCACGCGCCTCGAAGGTTTGCTCGAACCCGGCGTCGAAGCCGATACCAATGTGCGCACCGCCGCCGAAACCAGCCTCGCCCAGGTCAAACGCAAACTGCTGATCGGCGAGATCCTCGGTCAAGCCTTCAGTGGCATGTCGCTCGGTTCGATCCTGCTGCTGGCGGCGCTCGGTCTGGCGATCACGTTTGGCCTGCTCGGCGTGATCAACATGGCTCACGGCGAGATGCTGATGCTCGGCGCCTACTCGACGTACGTGGTGCAGTTGATGTTCCAGCGTTACGCGCCGCAAGCGATTGAGTTCTATCCGTTGATCGCCCTGCCGGTCGCGTTCTTTGTCACGGCCGCAATCGGCATGGCGCTGGAGCGCACGGTGATTCGTCACCTCTACGGCCGACCGCTGGAAACCCTGCTCGCCACGTGGGGCATCAGCCTGATGCTGATTCAGCTTGTCCGTTTGTTGTTCGGCGCGCAGAACGTTGAGGTCGCCAACCCGGCATGGCTGTCCGGCGGCATTCAAGTGCTGCCGAATCTGGTGCTGCCGTACAACCGCATCGTGATCATCGCTTTCGCCTTGTTTGTGGTGGTGCTGACCTGGCTGCTGCTGAACAAAACCCGCCTCGGTCTCAACGTCCGCGCCGTCACCCAGAACCGCAACATGGCGGCCTGCTGCGGTGTGCCGACCGGTCGCGTCGACATGCTCGCCTTTGGCCTCGGTTCGGGCATCGCCGGCCTCGGTGGTGTGGCGCTGAGCCAGATCGGCAACGTCGGCCCGGACCTTGGCCAGAGCTACATCATCGACTCGTTCCTGGTGGTGGTGCTCGGCGGCGTCGGCCAGTTGGCCGGTAGCGTGCTCGCAGCCTTCGGCCTGGGCATCGCCAACAAGATTCTCGAACCGCAGATCGGTGCGGTGCTCGGCAAGATCCTGATCCTCGCGCTGATCATTCTGTTTATCCAGAAACGTCCGCAAGGCCTCTTCGCACTGAAAGGACGGGTGATCGACTGATGAACCAGCCTCTGTTAGTCACGGCCACGCAAAAGGCCGGCCCAAAAATCACCATCGCGGTCGGCGCGGTGATTCTCGCGTTGCTGATCGCCCTGCCGCTGTTGTCGTTGTTGCCGGCGGAAAGTGCACTGTCGGTCTCGGCGTATACGCTGACACTGGTCGGCAAAATCCTCTGCTACGCCATCGTCGCCCTGGCGCTGGACCTGGTCTGGGGTTACGCCGGTTTGCTGTCGCTGGGCCACGGTCTGTTCTTCGCCCTCGGCGGTTATGCGATGGGCATGTACCTGATGCGTCAGGCCGCCGGCGATGGCTTGCCGGCGTTCATGACCTTCCTGTCTTGGAGCGAATTGCCATGGTACTGGACTGGCACCAGCAGCTTCGTCTGGGCCATGTGTCTGGTGGTGCTGGCGCCGGGTTTGCTGGCGCTGGTGTTTGGTTTCTTCGCCTTCCGCTCGCGGATCAAAGGCGTGTATTTCTCGATCATGACCCAGGCCCTGACCTTCGCCGGGATGTTGTTGTTTTTCCGCAACGAAACCGGGTTTGGCGGCAACAACGGCTTCACCAATTTCCGCACGATTCTCGGTTTCGGCATCACTGAGCCGGGCACGCGCGCGGTGTTGTTTCTGGCCACGGTGTTGTTGCTGGTCGCGAGTCTGTTCATCGGCTGGCGCCTGGCGCAGAGCAAGTTCGGTCGCGTGCTGACCGCGCTGCGCGATGCGGAAAATCGCTTGATGTTCTGCGGCTACGACCCGCGCGGTTTCAAGTTGTTCGTGTGGGTGTTGAGTGCGGTGTTGTGTGGTCTGGCCGGGGCGTTGTATGTGCCGCAAGTCGGCATCATCAACCCGAGCGAAATGTCGCCGACCAACTCGATCGAGGCTGCCGTGTGGGTTGCCCTTGGCGGCCGTGGCACGCTGATCGGCCCGCTGCTCGGCGCCGGTGTGGTCAACGGCATGAAGAGCTGGTTCACCGTGGCGTTCCCGGAGTACTGGCTGTTCTTCCTCGGCGCACTGTTCATCGTCGTGACGCTGTACTTGCCCAAAGGCGTGATCGGTCTGCTGAAGAAACGAGGTGAACAATGAGAGTCACGGCGAGCGCTGAATTCATGCTGGAACCGGCCTTCTTTCCCGTCGAGCCGAACAAGGATGCCGGCACCAGCCGCGACTCGATCGGCCTCGGCCAGCGCGTAGGCCCGGGCCTCGACACCCGTCACGGCACGATCCTCACCCTGGAAGACATCAGCGTCAGCTTCGACGGCTTCCGCGCGCTGAACAATCTCAACCTGTACATCGGCGTCGGCGAATTGCGCTGCATCATCGGCCCCAACGGCGCGGGCAAGACCACGCTGATGGACGTGATCACTGGCAAGACTCGACCGAGTCACGGCAAGGCGTGGTTCGGTGAAACCCTGGACCTGACGCAGATGAGTGAAGTGCAGATTGCTCAGGCTGGCATCGGTCGCAAGTTTCAGAAGCCGACAGTGTTCGAAGCGCTGAGCGTGTTTGAAAACCTTGAGCTGGCGCAAAAGACCGACAAGTCGGTGTGGGCCAGTTTGCGTGCGCGCTTGAGTGGCGAACAGAAAGACCGCATCAGCGAAGTGCTGGAGACGATTCGCCTGACCACCTCGGTCAATCGTCAGGCTGGTCTGCTGTCCCATGGGCAGAAGCAGTTTCTCGAGATCGGCATGTTGCTGATGCAGGACCCGCAACTGCTGCTGCTCGATGAGCCGGTGGCGGGGATGACCGATGCGGAAACCGAGTTCACCGCTGAGTTGTTCAAGAGCCTGGCGGGCAAGCATTCGCTGATGGTGGTGGAGCATGACATGGGCTTTGTCGGCTCGATTGCCGACCACGTCACGGTGTTGCACCAGGGCAGCGTGCTGGCCGAAGGGTCACTTGAGCAAGTGCAGGAAAACGAGCGCGTGATCGAGGTTTACCTCGGCCGCTGAAGACTCAGATCGTTCCCACGCTCTGCGTGGGGATGCCGCCATGGACGCTCTGCGTCCGCCGTTATGTGACGCGGAGCGTCACGGGATACGTTCCCACGCAGAGCGTGGGAACGATCACCGGGGAGACTTTTGACATGCTGCAAGTCGACAAGCTGCACCAGTACTACGGCGGTAGCCACATCCTGCGCGGTCTCTCGTTCGACGTGAAGGTCGGTGAAGTCACCTGCCTGCTCGGCCGTAACGGCGTGGGCAAGACCACCCTGCTCAAATGCCTGATGGGCCTGCTGCCGGCCAAAGAAGGTGCGGTGAACTGGGAAGGCAAAGCGATCACCACGTTCAAGCCGCACCAGCGTGTTCACGCCGGAATTGCCTATGTGCCACAGGGCCGCGAGATCTTCGGACGCCTGACCGTGGAAGAAAATCTGTTGATGGGTCTGTCACGGTTTCCCGGCAGCGAAGCCAAAGAAGTGCCAAGTTTCATCTACGAACTGTTCCCGGTACTGCTACAAATGAAGCAGCGTCGCGGCGGTGACCTCTCCGGCGGTCAGCAACAGCAGTTGGCGATCGGCCGCGCCTTGGCCAGCCGTCCGCGTTTGCTGATCCTCGATGAGCCGACCGAAGGCATTCAACCCTCGGTAATCAAAGAGATCGGCGCAGTGATCAAGAAACTCGCGGAACGCGGTGACATGGCGATTTTGCTGGTCGAGCAATTCTACGATTTCGCCGCGGAGCTGGCCGATCAATACCTGGTGATGTCGCGGGGCGAGATCGTCCAGCAGGGTCGCGGTGAAAATATGGAGGCCGAAGGTGTGCGCGGGCTGGTAACGATCTAGTACAACGAACTAATCTGTAGCTTCCTAACGATAATTACAAACCATGAATTCGACTGTTGCACCTGCCCTGTTTACCCCGAGCTGGCACGCCGCGCTGGAGCTCGCCTACGCCCGTTTCGGCGACTGCACGCGCCCGGTTCTGCGTCGCCATCTCGGCCCGCTGCGGGTGCAAAAGCACCTGTATGCCGAAGGCCCCGAAGTGTGTCAGCACATCATCGTCCACCCGCCGGGCGGGATTGCCGGTGGTGATCGGCTGGACATCAGCGCGCGCGTCGAGCAAGACGCCTGGGCACAGATCACCAGCCCCGGCGCGGCCAAGTGGTATCGCGCCGGTGGGCCGGCTTATCAGAAGCTCGACTTGCAGGTGGCGAACGGGGCGACGCTGGAATGGCTGCCGCAAGAGACCATCGTCTACAGCGCCGCGCAGGCTGAACTCACCACTTCGATCGATCTTGAAGGTGACGCGCGGCTGTTCTATTGGGATGTGGTGGCGCTGGGTCGCCCGGCCAGTGGCGAGCGTTTCGAGCGTGGGCACTTTCAGGCGCATCTGGACATTCGCCGCGACGGTCGATTGCTCTGGCATGAGCGCCAGCGCATTGTCGGCGGCGATGGCTTGCTTGATTCGCCGATCGGCCTGGATGGCAATCCGGTGTTTGCGACGTTGCTGGTCACCGGCGAGATTGAGGCTGAATTGCTGGAGCGTTGTCGTTCGCTGGGTCATGAGGTGCGTGGGGATTTGACCCAGTTGCCGGGCCTTTTGGTCGCCCGTTGTCTGGCGTCTGAAGCACTGCTCGCCCGCGCCTGGCTTATCGATTTATGGCGCTTGCTCAGACCGGCCCTGCTCGGGCGTGACGCGATTTCTCCCCGAATATGGAGCACCTGAAAAAGCCCCTCCCCCCCCCGCCCTCTCCCGGAGGGAGAGGGAGCCTGACCGAGTCGTTTGAAATGATTCAACTGCCTGAACGAATACTGCTGACTGAACCGGCCACTGAAGACAACCGAGATCAGTCCCCTCTCCCTCGAAGGAGGGAGCCTGACCGAGTCGTCTGAAATGAATTCAACTGCCTGAACCAATACTGCTGACTGAACCGGCCATTGAAAACAACCGAGTTCAGTCCCCTCTCCCTCGGGAGAGGGTTAGGGTGAGGGGCTGCTGCAACTGGCACCCCGCGCCCGCAAGAACCTCACAAATCTGCCCTGATGGAACCCCCCAATGGACCTGACCCCACGCGAAAAAGACAAGCTGCTGATCTTCACCGCCGGCCTCGTCGCCGAGCGGCGTTTGGCGCGCGGCGTGAAACTCAATTACCCGGAAGCCATGGCCTACATCTCCGCCGCCCTGCTTGAAGGCGCGCGTGACGGCCGGACGGTGGCCGAGCTGATGCACTTCGGCACTACCCTGCTCAGCCGCGAACAAGTGATGGAAGGCATCCCGGAAATGATCCCGGAGATTCAAGTCGAAGCGACGTTCCCCGACGGCACCAAACTGGTCACCGTTCACCAACCGATCGTTTGAGGCCGCGCCATGACTTACTCCATTCGCGATGCCGTTCACGCCGATCTGCCGGCGATCCGCGACATCTACAACGACGCCGTGCTCAACACCACGGCGATCTGGAATGAACAGGCCGTCGACCTCGGCAACCGCCAGGCGTGGTTCAGCGCCCGCCAGGCCCAGGCTTATCCGATTCTGGTGATCGTCGACGCCGACAACAGTGTGCTCGGCTACGCTTCCTTCGGTGACTGGCGGCCGTTCGACGGTTTCCGCCACACCGTCGAGCACTCGGTCTACGTGCGCAGCGATCAGCGCGGCAACGGCCTCGGCCCGCAACTGATGACCGCACTGATCGAACGGGCGAAGACCTGCGGCAAACACGTGATGGTCGCCGCCATTGAAAGCGGTAACGCCGCCTCGATTCGCCTGCACGAACGCGCCGGTTTCAGTATCACCGGGCAGATGCCGCAAGTCGGCACCAAGTTCGGCCGCTGGCTCGACCTGACCTTTATGCAATTGCCCCTCAACCCCGGCGCGGAGCCGCCAGACGCAAACAAGGAGTGACATTGATGAACGCCGCCCAGCTGCGCCGCGTCAACGCTGAAAGTTTTGCGCATTACCGTCAGGGCCTGATCGACCTGTTGCTCGATGCCGTGGGTTACGGCGCCAGCGTCGGCTTCATGGCCGACCTCGATGCCGCGCAGGCGCGCGCCTACTTCGATGAAGTGCAGGACAACGTCAGCAAGGGCAGTGTCCTGCTCTGGGTGGTGGTCAAGGACGAACAGGTATTGGCCAGTGTGCAACTGGGCCTGTGCCAGAAGGCCAACGGCCTCAATCGTGCCGAGGTGCAGAAACTGCTGGTGCGCGAACACGCGCGGCGTCGCGGCCTCGGCCAGCAATTGATGACCGCCCTGGAAGTCGAAGCGCCCAAGCACAAGCGCGGCATGCTCTATCTCGACACCGAAGCCGGTTCGCCCGCCGAAGATTTCTACAAGGCGTTGGGTTACACCCGCGCGGGAGCCATTCCCGATTACGCCTGCGACCCACAGGGTACATACCGCCCGACCGCCCTCTATTACAAGATTCTGCAAGGAGCCCAGTGATGATTCCTGGCGAATACCAGATCCAGCCCGGCGACATCGAACTCAACGTCGGCCGCCGCACCGTCCGCCTGAAAGTCGCCAACAGCGGCGACCGGCCAATTCAGGTCGGCTCGCACTATCACTTCTTTGAAACCAACGACGCGCTGACCTTCGATCGCGCGGCCAGCCGTGGCATGCGCCTGAACATTGCGGCGGGGACGGCGGTGCGTTTTGAACCGGGGCAGAGTCGCGAAGTCGAGCTGGTGGATTACGCCGGGCATCGGCGGGTGTTCGGCTTTGCCGGGCGGGTCATGGGTGACCTCTGACATCGGCGTGCACCGCTGCCCCTCACCCCAGCCCTCTCCCGAGGGAGAGGGAGCCGATCACCGATAACCGGCCCACCGCGTACAGTCCCCTCGCCGAAGCTGATCACCGAAGCCGCTCCACCGCGATCAGTCCCCTCTCCCTCTGGGAGAGGGCCAGGGTGAGGGTCGATGGCTCACCACTATTTTCCTGAAGGACGCCGCATGAAGATTTCCAGACAAGCCTACGCCGACATGTTCGGCCCCACCGTCGGCGACAAGGTGCGCCTGGCCGACACCGAGCTGTGGATCGAAGTCGAAAAAGACTTCACCACCTACGGCGAAGAAGTGAAATTCGGTGGCGGCAAAGTCATCCGCGACGGCCAGGGCCAAAGCCAACTATTGGCCGCCGAAGTGGTCGACACGCTGATCACCAACGCGCTGATCATCGACCACTGGGGCATCGTCAAAGCCGACGTCGGCCTCAAGGACGGCCGCATCGCCGCGATCGGCAAGGCCGGCAACCCCGACGTGCAACCCAACGTGACCATCGCCATCGGCGCCAGCACCGAAGTGATCGCCGGCGAAGGCATGATCCTCACCGCTGGCGGCATCGACACGCACATCCACTTCATCTGCCCGCAGCAGATCGAAGAAGCGCTGATGAGCGGCGTCACCACCATGATCGGCGGCGGCACGGGACCGGCCACCGGCACCAATGCCACCACTTGCACCTCCGGCCCATGGCACCTGGCGCGCATGCTTCAGGCCGCCGACGCCTTCCCGATGAACATTGGCCTCACCGGCAAGGGCAACGCCAGCCTGCCCGAGCCGTTGATCGAGCAGGTCAAGGCCGGCGCCATCGGCCTCAAGCTGCACGAAGACTGGGGCACCACCCCGGCGAGCATCGACAACTGCCTGAGCGTCGCCGACCAGTTCGACGTGCAGGTGGCGATTCACACCGACACCCTCAACGAGTCCGGTTTCGTCGAAACCACCCTCGGCGCGTTCAAGGGCCGCACCATCCACACCTATCACACCGAAGGTGCCGGTGGCGGTCATGCGCCGGACATCATCAAGGCCTGCGGTTTTCCCAACGTGCTGCCGAGTTCGACCAATCCGACCCGGCCATTCACGCGCAACACCATCGATGAACACCTCGACATGCTGATGGTCTGCCATCACCTCGACCCGAGCATCGCCGAAGACGTCGCCTTTGCCGAAAGCCGCATCCGTCGCGAAACGATTGCCGCCGAAGACATCCTCCACGACCTCGGCGCCTTCTCGATGATCAGCTCCGACAGCCAGGCCATGGGCCGCGTCGGCGAAGTCATCACACGCACCTGGCAGACCGCCGACAAGATGAAAAAGCAGCGCGGCCCACTGCCGCAGGACGGCGCCGGCAACGACAACTTCCGCGCCAAACGCTATATCGCCAAGTACACCATCAACCCGGCGATCACCCATGGCATCAGCCATGAAGTCGGTTCGGTGGAAGTCGGGAAATGGGCGGATCTGGTGCTGTGGCGTCCGGCGTTCTTCGGCGTGAAACCGACGCTGATTCTCAAGGGCGGCGCGATTGCCGCGAGCCTGATGGGCGATGCCAACGCTTCGATTCCAACCCCGCAACCGGTGCACTACCGCCCGATGTTCGCCAGCTACGGTGGATCGTTGCACGCCACCAGCCTGACCTTCATCAGTCAGGCCGCCGAGGCCGCCGGGTTGCCCGAAACGCTGGGGCTGAAGAAGAAAATCGCCGTGGTCAAAGGTTGCCGCGACGTGCAGAAAACCGACCTGATCCACAACGATTATCTGCCGAACATCGACGTCGACCCGCAGACCTATCAGGTCAAGGCGGACGGCGTATTGCTATGGTGCGAACCGGCCGAAACGCTGCCGATGGCGCAGCGTTACTTCCTGTTTTAACGACCCGGTTTGAACACGGGCAGCACCGCCCGTGTTCAAACGTCGGTCATGGAAATATCCAGGATATTTCTTCATCCGAGTAGTTGTAGCTCCAGCGCAACTCCGTGCCCGCCGGAATATCCCTGGACGCAAACAAGGTGTTCAACGCGTACGGGCGCCTGGCTGTTTTGCCGCCCAGCGGCATGTCCGCTTCGACCTTAAAACTGACCATGACCACGTTGTAACCTTCCGGCGCCTGGCGGATGGGTTTGCCGTTGGCGTCGTATTCGAAGTGGGTGTTGATTCTGGAGAGAATGTTATCCCCGATAATAACGATCGGGTCGGGGGTGAAGTTGCCACCGCCGTAACGCATGTGCGCCCCGGCACTCATGGTGAAGGTTTGCTCACTGCGGCTGATGAAGCGCAGTGGCGTCAGCACCCCGCCATAGACACCGACCGTTTCGCCTTTGCCGATACGCCGGTTGGCCACGACCATGTACTGCCCGATCAGGCTCTTTTCCCCGGCCACTTTCACATCCGCTTCGGTGAAGAGGCGCAGTTGCAGTTTTTCCTCATAGAGCCGGGCGACGTCTTCGTAGCCTTCAAATTTTATGTAGGGTTTTATCTGCTCGGAGGTGTATTTGTCGCCGGTTTCCAGGGTCACTCTGCTTTCGAGTGTGCGAATCCGGATCGGTCGCCCCGCCGTATCCCTCATCGGATACTTGCCATTGTTGACGCGATTGTAGGTACCCAGCTGATTGCCGCGAAAGGAATAGGGTTGTGCCAGCCGCATGTCGTTCAGCTCTTGTGCGCTAAACGGTTTGATCGGCATTGATTCGGACGCCAGATAAAACCGCTCCGGCGAACCGTCGAACGTGCCCGGCAGTTCCTCGAGTGCCCAGTCGTAGTCATCGCCGCTGTGCCGTTGGGCCTGCGCGCCCTTTCGAACCGCAGTGGCATCGGCGGCGAAATCTTCCAGCGGATACCACAACTGGCTGACTGGATCGTGCGCCAGCACCGGCCCGGAAGCTTGCAACTCGCTCGACCGCTTGGCGCGGTGCAGGCCCGATTCCGGATCCACGCCGATCAACACGCGGCCACCGCCCTGGACATCGGCGTACTGGCGGCCCTTGTGCGTCCGCAGTCCCTGCGCATCGGCGTCCGGCAGAGCGATGGCCGCCGGGATCAAGTACTGCTGCAGCAGGTTCGGTTCAACGCTGGAGAACACCGTTGATGTGGATGCTGTGGGCTGGACATTGACCCTTGGGGGCGAACCAGCAATCTCTGTGTGCGGCGTGCTCCCGCCAGGCTCAATACGGCCCGGGGTTTTCACGGCAAACGGATCAGGCGCGGCATGCCGTGGAGTGTCGCTTCTCCAATGGCTCGAGTCAGAGGGCGTTCGCGCAGGCGCAACAACATCGACGGTGGCTTTGGCTGGCGGCTTGGGTTTTGCGGGCATCAATACGTTTCCTTGTAGTGTTCCTCAGCACCGACCGGCATGGCCGGCACTGCGGGGACCGGCATCCATTGCCGCGTCCATTACCGGAAAAGCTATCAGACCCGCGAGCCCGTTCAAACTCAGGAAATACCTGCACAACTATTCAACCACCAGGCGCCCCAGCCGCTGGCGCAACATGCGGTTTTCCGCGCGCAGTTCCCGCACTTCTTCGAGTAGATCCAGCGCCAGGGCGACGCCTTCCCACTCAAGTTCCAGATCGCGCCGCAACTTGGCGGCGCGTTTGGCCAGGGTCAGTTCGTAGTCGGTGAAGCGCCATTCCCGGGGCTGCGCGCCCTGAGGTTCGAGGATGCCGTGCTCGACGATTTCGATCACGTAGACGTCCGACAAGTCGGCTGCCTCACAGAATTCTGCCAGGTCCAGTTGAACGATCAGGGGGCTGCTCATGATGGGCTACTCCGTCGTCAAATTCAGAAGTTCTCGCGTGGGTTGAACGCGGCTTTCTTCGCCAGCTCCTGCCACAGTGCCTTGACCTCATCATCGGACGCTTTCGGCATCACGGCTTTGAGTTGCACGAACAGGTAACCGCGCTCGCCTGCCTTGTTTTTCAGACCATGTCCCTTGGCGCGCATGCGCTGGCCGTTCTGGCTACCGGCAGGCACCTTGAGGTTGATCTTGCCGGTCAGGGTCGGCACGGCCACTTCGGCGCCCAGCGCCAGCTCCCACGGCGCCAGCGGCAAAGTGATGATGAGGTTTTCACCTTCGACATCGAATTTCGGGTGCGGCGCAAACCGAATGGTCAGGTACAGATCGCCACTCGCCCCGCCACCGATGCCCGGTGCGCCCTGGCCTTTGAGGCGGATGCGCTCGCCGTCGGTCACACCCGCCGGGATCTTCACGTTCAGGCTCTTGCTGGTGTTGCTGACGTGCTGGCCGTTAGCGTTGTATTGCGGCACCTGGAAGGTGACCTTCTTCGATTCGTTCGAAAGCGTTTCTTCGAGGAAGATCGGCAGTTCCATTTCCACGTCTTGCCCTCGGCGGCCTGCACTGCGTTGTTGCCGACCTTCGCCGCCACCGAAACCGGGGCCGCGATTGCCGAAGATCGAACTGAAGAAGTCCGAGAAGTCACCGCTGTCGCCACCGCCGCCGCCAAAGCCGCCACGGCTCTGCCAGCCCGGTGGTCCCTGGAACGGCTGACCGTGCTGGCCATAGCGGCGC
This sequence comes from Pseudomonas sp., assembly GCF_049300855.1. Lineage (GTDB taxonomy): Bacteria > Pseudomonadota > Gammaproteobacteria > Pseudomonadales > Pseudomonadaceae > Aquipseudomonas. The sequence continues at coordinate 133,410 of NZ_JBAQKH010000008.1, forward strand.
AGCTCGTCGTATTCGGCGCGTTTGTCGGCGCTTTTCAGCGCTTCATAGGCTTCCGAGGCGTCTTTGAACTTGGCCTCGGCGTCTTTTTCCTTGCTGACATCGGGGTGGTATTTGCGCGCCAGCTTGCGATAGGCAGCCTTGATTGCCTTGTCGTCGGCTGTCGGCTCCACGCCGAGTATCTTGTAATAGTCTTTGAAGTCCATTGAAGGAATCACCATCCGTTATCGATTTCGCGCCGATGCCAGCATGCGCCGATTCGCGCGTGCCAGGTTGACCGATCTCAAGGTTGTGACCGGGTGGCGCAGCAGAAGTTTATCGGCAGTGGACGGCGGTTCTTGTGACCGCCGGTGGTTCTGCCGGCCCATGCCAGCAAGTTTGGGGCAAAGCTGCGAGTTTCAAGCAGTTTAGACACGAAATAGCAGATGACCGGCCTTCGATTCTGGCGCGCACTGACATACACTGCGCGGCCGTTTTTTTGACCGGAACCGAAAGACATGAAAGACGCCTCTCCAGCCCGTGCCTGCGGCATCGACTTCGGCACGTCCAACTCCACCGTCGGCTGGCTGCGCCCCGGCATGGAAACGATGATCGCGCTGGAAGACGACAAGATCACCCTGCCGTCGGTGGTCTTCTTCAACATCGAGGAACGCCGCCCGGTGTACGGTCGTCTGGCACTGCACGAGTACCTGGAAGGCTACGAAGGCCGGCTGATGCGCTCGCTGAAAAGCCTGCTCGGTTCCAAGCTGATCAAGCATGACACCAGCGTGCTCGGCACGGCGATGCCGTTCAAGGACTTGCTTGGCCTGTTCATCGGCCAACTGAAGAGCCGTGCGGAAACCGCCGCCGGTCGGGAATTCGAGCAAGTGGTGCTCGGGCGTCCGGTGTTCTTTGTCGACGACGATCCGCTGGCGGACCAGGAGGCCGAAGACACGTTGGTCGATGTGGCGAAGAAGATCGGTTTCAAAGAGGTCTCGTTCCAGTACGAGCCGATCGCCGCTGCATTCGACTACGAGTCGACCATCGAAAAAGAAGAGTTGGTGCTGATCGTCGACATCGGCGGCGGTACCTCCGACTTCTCGCTGGTGCGCCTGTCGCCGCAGCGGCGTGGTGTCGATAACCGTCACGATGACATCCTCGCCACTGGCGGCGTGCACATCGGCGGGACCGACTTCGACAAACAGTTGAGCCTGCAAGGCCTGATGCCGCTGTTCGGCTACGGCAGCCGCATGAAGAGCGGCGCCTACATGCCGACCAGTCACCACATGAACCTGGCGACCTGGCACACCATCAACTCGGTGTACTCACAGAAATCCAGCCTGGCGCTGGGCAGCATGCGTTACGACATCGAAGACACCGGTGGCATCGACCGGTTGTTCAAGTTGATCGAACAGCGCGCCGGGCACTGGCTGGCGATGGAAGTCGAAGAGACCAAGATCCAGCTGACCCACACCGACAGCCGCCATGTGCCGCTGGACCGGATCGAGGCCGGGTTGAGTGTGGAGCTGAGCCGCGCGCTGTTTGAATCGGCGATCGATGCGCTGCTGGAGCGCGTGCGCGGCAGTGTCACGCAGCTGTTGAACGATGCCGGTGTGGCGGTCGATCAGGTCGACACGGTGTTCTTCACCGGCGGTTCGAGCGGGATTCCGGCGCTGCGCAACAGCGTCTCGGCGATGCTGCCGAATGCGCGGCACGTTGAAGGGAACATCTTTGGCAGCATCGGTAGCGGTTTGGCGATTGAAGCGATGAAACGCTATGGCGCAATGAACTGACCTGATACCGAGTTGCCCCTATCGCTGGCAAGCCAGCTCCCACAGGATTAACGCCACTTTCAGAAGCGGCGCATGACCTGTGGGAGCTGGCTTGCCAGCGATAGCATTAGATCAGGCAACACAGATCCATCGGTTAGACCATCCCGCCCAGCTTCAACTCGCTCTTCAGGTACGCGTAATAAATCGGCCCCGCCACCACCCCCGGCAAGCCGAACGCGGCCTCGAACACCAGCATCGCCAGCAGCAACTCCCACGACTTGGCACTGATCTGCCCGCCGACAATGCGCGCGTTGAGGAAGTATTCCAGCTTGTGGATAACGATCAAGTATCCCAACGCCGCCACTGCCACCCAGATCGACAGCGACAGGCCGACGATGGTGATCAGTGTGTTGGAAATCAGATTGCCGATCACCGGCAACAGACCGAGCAGGAAGGTCAGCACGATCAGGGTTTTGGTCAGCGGCAGCTTGACGCCGAACATCGGCAGGATCACCGCGAGGAAAATCCCGGTGAAAAACGTGTTGAGCAAGGCGATCTTGATCTGCGCGAAGACGATATTGCGAAACGCCTGAACCAGCAGGTGCAGTCGATCGAACAGCGCCGCCGCCAGTGGTTTGCGCTTGGTGACGTCGGGCACACGCTGCAGGGCGATGATCGCGCCGAGCACCATGCCGATCAGCAGCGTCACAAACATGTGCGCCGCATCTTTACCCACCAGTTGCAACTCGGAGAGGTGCTTGCTCAGCCATTCGCCGATCGCCACGCGAAATTCGCCGGCACTGGCCGGTAGATAAGCGTCGATGAACGGCGGCAGTTGCCCACGGGCGCGATCAACCACGCCCATGAATTTATCCAGCGAGGCACCCGGGTTTTCCGCTTCGTGCAGGAGGAAACTGATCGCGCCGGCGAAGATCAGCGCCAGCACACTCACCACCAGTGTGCCGAGCAAAGCCACCGCCAGCCAACGCGCGCGCCGGCCTTCGATCAGCCGTTGCAGTTGCGGGGTGAGCATGTTGACCAGTTCATAGACCAACAATCCGGCCAACAGACTGGGCAACAAGCGCAACGGCAGCACCAGCAGCAAACCGCCGAAAATGATGATGCAACTGACCCAGAACACTACATGACGCTCAGAAAACGTTGGCATACAGCCTCAAAACGAACGGCGTAAAAGGATTGGCAGTCTGCCAGCGATCCGGGGTGAGCACTAGGTATATGCGGTGTTTCAGCCCCCTCACCCTGGCCCTCTCCCAGAGGGAGAGGGAACCGATTGGGGAATGCTCGGGATATCCACTGACCTGGAACAGCGCCATGGAATCCATAATCAACCGGATTTCTCAGGCGACGAATACCTTGAGACAACACGGTCAGTCCCCTCTCCCTCCGGGAGAGGGTTAGGGTGAGGGCAAATCTCAAGCGGACGCGTCGACCAGTTACCCCACCCAATCAAGTTATTTTTTCTTCAGGCAATCACTCATGAATGTCTTGCGCGCATCGCCGGTCAGGGCTTTGGTTTTCGCGTCGGCGTTGCAGGTTTTCATTTTTTCCTGCTGCGGGGTCAGGGCCTTGGCATCGTTGGCCGCTGGCGTTGCCTTGAGGCAGGTGCTCATGAAGGTTTTGCGCTCATCGCCTTTCAGACTCTTGGCGGTCGCATCGGCATTGCAGGTGGTCATTTTGTTCTGTTGCGCCGTCGCGGCGAAACCCTGGGAACACAGGAGCAAACCAATCATCAACAAAGGCACACGCAACATCTTCATGGAGTTTTCTCCTTGTCGCCGCACCGAGGGGGGCGGCCTCTGCTGGAGTGTAGCCAAATCTTGTTACACCTTCCTGCCTTCCAGATGGCTACGGCGATACTGCTCCGGCGTGCAACCGGCCTGGCGCGCGAACATGGCGATAAATGCCGAGCCGCTGCTGTAACCGAGGTCGAAGGCAATTTCCTGCACACTGCGTGAAGTTTCCAGCGCCTCGATCGCGGCGAGGTAGCGCAAACGCTGACGCCACTCACCGAAACTCATCCCCAGCTCACGGACAAATTGCCGCGCCAGCGTGCGTTCACTGACGTGCACTTGCAGCGCCCAATGCGCCAGCGGCTGATTGTTGCCCGGCTCGGCCTGCAAGGTTTCCAGGATCGCCAGCAAACCGGGGCTGCTCGCGTAGGGCAGATAACACTCATGCACCGGCGCCTGCTGCAGTTGATCGACCAACACCTGTGCCAGACGCTGATCGGCATCGAACTCGGGAATCTTCACATCACGGGCGGCGAAGTCCTTGAGAATCGCCTTGAGGATGTCGCTGATCGCCAGGGTACAGGCGCGCTTGGGCAGTCCGGTGCAGACCTTGGGGTCGAGGCACACCGCGCGATAGTTGACCGGTTGATGGCTGTAGAAACTGTGTTCGACCTGCGGCGGCACCCACACCGCGTATTGCGGCGGCGACATGAAACGGCTGCCGTCGACATCCATGTGCAGCACGCCGTGGGCCGCGTATTCCAAAGTGCCCCACGGATGCCGGTGCGGCGCGGCGTATTCATGGGCATTGAAATCGGCGTAGCGGAAGTACACCGCTGACGGCAGTTCGCTGAAATCCAGCAGATCGATGTGTTTGCTGTTCATGCTGTCCGGTTTCAGAGGCAGGTTGTCCGGTTCGAAGTATAGGCTTGCATCCAGACAAGGGATAATCGCGCTTCATCAACGTACTGGTTTCAACTCATGCAATACGCGTTTCCGCTGCTGGCGATTTTCATCTGGGCCGGTAATACCGTGATCAACAAACTGGCGGTCGGGGCGATTTTCCCCGCCGAGATCGGTTTCTACCGCTGGCTGCTGGCCGGTTTGCTGTTCACCCCGTTCATGCTCAAAGCGGTGATCGCGCACTGGCCGCAGATTCGTCCCAATCTGGGCAAGATTTTCGTCCTTGGTGTGCTCGGCATGGCGGTGTATCAGAGCCTCGCCTACTTCGCCGCGACCCTGACCACCGCCACCAACATGGGCATCATTCTGTCGCTGATGCCGTTGATGTCGCTGGCCATGGCGATTATCAGCCTTGGACAGCGCCTGACGGCGGGTGCGCTGGTCGGTGCGGTGTTGTCGTTTGCCGGTGTGCTGGTGGTGGTGTCGTCCGGCAGCCTCGGTGCGTTGCTGCAACACGGGCTGAACATGGGTGACGCGATGATGCTGATCGCCACCCTGGCCTACGCGATTTACAGCACCCTGCTGAAGAAATGGCAGCTGCGCCTGCCGCCGTTGGTGCTGCTGTATCTGCAGGTGCTGGTGGCGATTGTCGTGTTGTTTCCGCTGTATGCCGCTTCGCCGAAAACCGGGCTGACCGTGCAGAACATCCCGCTGGTGTTGTATGCGTGTTTGCTGGCGTCGATGCTTGCGCCGCTGGCGTGGATGCAGGCAGTGCAGCGGTTGGGGCCGAGCCGCACGACGCTGTTCTTTAACTTGCTGCCGTTGATTACCGCGCTGATTGCGGCGGTGGTGTTGAAGGAGCAACTGGCGATGTATCACTTGGTCGGTGGATTGCTGACCTTGGGCGGGGTGATTTTGTCTGAGCGCTGGACCACCGTGTTGGGCCGCCGGATCAGCGTTGCCTGACCGGGCCCCATCGCTGGCAAGCCAGCTCCCACAGTGATTTGGGCGTTCACAAGATTTGTGTTCGATCCCCACCTGTGGGAGCTGGCTTGCCAGCGATGAGCGATAACGCGGTGTGCCAGTTAAACCCCCGCAGCCTCAAGCCGCGCCGCATGCTCGACAAACAGCCGCACCGGATCCGCGCCCTTGCCGACCAACCCCAGCGACTGATTGACGATGTCGAAGTGATCCAGCGGATAGTCGTCACCAATCACCGTGCCCAGATGCGAACTGTAGCGCCCGACCATCCCGTCGCACTGCCCCGGTTCACGCACGAAGGTTTTCGCAAACAAGCGACAGCTGCGATTGGTCCCGTCAAACAGGTTGCCACCACGATCGGTCTTGCCCGGTTGCAACGTCCCCGACCACGAGTAATAACGCACGCCGTTAACTTCCTCCGGCCCGTGCCCGCCCCACGTCTCGGGCAGGCCCTGTGGATAACGCTGATTGAACAGCGCCACACCCTCAGTCGTCAGCGATTGGTGCGAGGCATGAATATCCACCGGCAGTTTCGGCCCGTGATAACCGGTCTCCAGCACTGCCATCAACCAACTGACGAAACGCAACAGCGCCTCAAGGATCCGTCCTTTGGCACTGTCCGCCGGGTAATGTTTCGCCAGGTAGTCAGCCAGCTCCGAACCATGATTAGGTCCGGCCACCGACGTCACCGAAGCCACCCGATCCGGCCGTTTCGCCGCGGCATAGCGCGCCGTCAGCGAGCCCTGACTGTGGCCGAACAGGTTGACCTTTTGCGCGCCGGTCTCGCGCAAAATCTCATCGATGCGCGCCAGCAACTGCTCGCCGCGCACCTCGGTGGAATTGAGCGGCGACACCTGCACCGCAATCACCGTCGCACCACCCCGGCGCAATGCCTTGATGATGCCGTACCAATACGGATAGACAACCAGCCGGATAAACCCGAGCATGCCCGGCACCAGCACCAGTGGATAACGCGTCGACATGGGCAAACATCCTTGTGGTCGGTGAGTGGATGCCAGACGTGCAAAACGCCCGCCAAGCATCCTCCCTGATGATGACAACTCATCGACCAGCCTACTTCAGGCCCACCACCCCCGCCACAATCAGCCCTACCGAAAGCAGTTTGACCAGCGTCAGGCTCTCGCCCAGCAAGGCGAAACCGAGAAACACCGTGCCCAGCGAACCCAGCGCCGTCCAGATCGGGTAGGCAACGCTCAACGGCAACTCGCGCATCGCCAGGGTCAGAAAATAAATCCCGCCGATCGCTGCGACCACCGTGATCAGCGAGGGCCAGAGCCGGGTGAAACCTTCGGCGTACTTCATACCCATGGCGAACGTCACTTCAAACCCGGCGGCGATCAGCAGGAACAACCAGGCCACCTAGAACGCCCGGGCGAGGTCGAGCAAGCGCTGCTCGGCTTCGGCCACCGACACCGCGAAGGTGCGCTCAGCGGATTCTTCGCCCTCGGCGGCGACCACGGTGACGTCATTGATGCCGACAAACCCCAACGCCGTGCGCAGCCATGGGTCGGCATGGTTCAAGGCTTCCAGCTCGCCACCCGGACCGAAGCCGAAGCCGCCGCGACTGGTGACGATCAGCGCCTTTTTGCCCTGCAACAGCGGGGTGTACTGGGCGACGCCGTTGTCCAGCGTGTGATCAAAGGTCAAGCCCAGACGCACAATCTGATCGACCCAGGCCTTGAGGCCGCTGGGCACGCTGAAGTTGTACATCGGTGTGGAAATCAGCAGCAGGTCATGCTCGAACAATTCGCCGACCAGTTGATCACTCAATGCCAGATCGGCCTGCATCGACAATGGACGCACCTCAGGCTGCGGATGAAATGCGGCGGCAACAAAGGCCTCGTTGACCGCCGGAATCAGCGCACGGCCGACTTCGCGACGGGTCACCTGCGCCTGTGGATGACGGACCTGCCAGGCGCTGAGAAAACTTTCCGCCAGACGCCGTGAATGCGACCGGTCGCCACGTGGGCTGGCATGAATCGCAAGAATCTTACTCATCTGTAAATCCTCCGGACTAGAATCAAACTGCTTGTGGCTTGCAGCTTGCGGCTCGTTACGGCGCCTCTTCAAATGAGCAAAAATCAGTCGGGATGAGTTCATTTCATCCATGGAGTTTTCAATGTTCGCCTCGCTGCCCCTCACCGCCCTGCGCGCCTTTGAATCGGCTTCGCGGCTATTGAGTTTCAAGGCTGCCGCAGAAGAACTGGCGGTGACGCCGACGGCTATTTCGCACCAGATCCGTTCGCTGGAAGACTGGCTCGGCGTCGCCCTGTTCGAACGTCTGCCGCGCCAGGTGCGCCTGACCGAGGGCGGCGAACGGCTGTTTCGCAGCCTGCACGGCGCGTTTCTGGAGGTGGCGCAAAGCGTCGACAGCCTGCGCCCGCAGCGCAACGCCAGCACGCTGACGCTGTCGACCACCGCCGCGTTTGCCGCGTTGTGGCTGGTGCCGCGCCTCGGGCGTTTTTACGCGCAGCACCCGAACATCAACGTGCGCCTTGATACGCATTGCGAAGTCATCGACCTGCACCAGGACGCCAGCGTCGATCTGGTGTTGCGTTATAGCCTCGACGATTACCCGAACCTGTATGGACTGTGTCTGTTCGATGAATCGTTCGGTGTGTATGGCTCGCCGGAACAAGTCGCGCTGGCGGCCCGGCGCACGCCGACCCTGATCAGCGTGCGCTGGCACAACTCGAAACTGTATGCCCATGGCTGGCAAGCATGGTGCGCCAAGGCCGGCGAACTTTGGCTGAATCAGCACCCGGTCAACCGCGAATACGACGAGGAACATTACGCCCTGCAAGCGGCGATCGCCGGGCAAGGGTTGGTGCTGGCGAGCAATATTCTGGTCTCGGAGAGCGTCGCCAGCGGTTTGCTGCTGCCGTACAAGGGCGAGGTTCAGGTCGACGGCGCTGGGTATAGCGCGTTGTGTGTGCCGGGCCGTGAACGGCATCCGCCGGTGCGGGCGTTCTTTCAGTGGTTGCAGGAAGAGGCGGTGCTGTCGGGGCTGCTACCACGCTCGCAGGCTGCGGCAACGTCGACGGAGACGCCTGCGTAAATCGATAAAACTTTTTCCTTCGCTCATGACTCACAACTTGGGTAGTGACCACGTCCGCAGAACGTGGCGCCCATCGGATTAGCCTCCTGGAGATTAAAATGAGCGACGACCTGCATCTTTCAGATGTCCAAACCCTGCGCGACCGCGCGCGCCAACACGTCGAAAACGGCGCCGTCACCGAGGGCTACAGCGCCGACCGTGAAGAGGTGCTGCGCTTGCTCAATGAATCGCTGGCCACTGAACTGGTCTGCGTGTTGCGCTACAAACGCCACTACTTCATGGCCAATGGCGTGAAAGCCCATGTGGCCGCTGAAGAGTTTCTCGAACACGCCACCCAGGAAGCCGAACACGCCGACCGATTGGCCGAGCGCATTGTGCAATTGGGCGGCGAGCCTGAGTTCAACCCCGACCTGCTGTCGAAAATGTCCCACGCGCAATACGTGGCCGGCAACACCCTCAAAGAGATGGTCTACGAAGACCTGGTGGCCGAGCGGATCGCCATCGACAGCTACCGCGAGATCATCCAGTACATCGGCGAGAAAGACCCGACTACCCGACGGATCTTCGAAGATATCCTGGCGCAGGAAGAAGAGCATGCCGATGACATGGCTGACATCCTGAACGACCTGTAATCCCTGACGACTGATCGTTCCCACGCTCCGCGTGGGAATGCAGCCCGGCACGCTCCGCGTGCCTTTTTATTGCCGAACGCGGAGCGTCCGTTGAGGCATTCCCACGCAGAGCGTGGGAACGATCAGGAAAACCGCCTTCGCGAGCAGGCTCGCTCCCACACTCGACCGCATTCACCTTAAAGAATGCGGCCCCCCTGTGGGAGCGAGCTTGCTCGCGAAGGGGTCGTTACGGGCACCGGCTATTTGGTCGGCTTAACGGTGACCGGCGCCTTGCCCGCCTTCATCTGCTCCAGCAACGGCGCACACTGATTCGGCTCGCCGCCACTCGGCGCCACCAGCGCCAACAGCCCCGCCGCCGGTGCTGCGATCACACCCAATGCCACCATCCCCGCCCCGCGCAACATCAGCGGCACGGCCTTCACGCCGGCATCCGGCTTGATGAACTTGCCGCGTACGTACAGCGGCGAACGCAGGGAAATCAAACGCCAGCCCTTGGACTCCGGCGTCACCGTCAGGTCGAGTTGCTCGGTGGCCATGTTCGCCGTGCCGTCGATATAGATGATCGCGTTCTCGGTATCGAAGACAAACAGCCGTGTGGTCGCCAGACCGGTCTTGATATCGAAGTCCGCCGCCGCACAGTTGATCTTCACTTCCTTATCGCCAAAGATCTTGCCGACCACGTAGTTGCCGACGTTGAGCCCGGCCAGCTCCATCAACTCACGGCTGATCGCGCCGTCATTGATCACCATCTTCAGATTGCCGTTGGCCCCGCCCAGCAGCTTGGCCACCGAGTTGCCACGCCCACTGATATCGGCGTCGCCGTTGAGCTCACCGAAACTGGTCTTCATCGGTTCAAAGGTCGGGAACAGCTCCTTGAGCTTGAATTTGCGCGCGGTCAGTTTTGCCCGGCCTTCCAGCGGCTCGGTACGACCGTTGAGGCGGATCTGTGCATCAAGATTGCCGCCCGCCACGCCAAAGCGCAGTGGCTCCAGGCTGAGCTCGCCATCGTTAAGTTTCAGATGGGTATAGAGGTCGTTGAACGGCAGCTTCTCGCTGTGGACGATGCGCTTGCCGGTGAACTCGACATCAGCGTCCATCGCACGCCAGCGATCGGTCTTGAACTCTTCCACCGGCAGGACTTTGTCGGCCGGTTGTTTGCTCTCGCCGCCGCGAGCCTTCTGCTTGTCATTGGAGTCAGCGCCGATCAATGGCGCGAGGTCAGCGAACAACAGTTGATTGGAGAGCAGCGCGCCGCTGAGTTTTGGCCGAGGCTGACTGGCGACGTAGGTCAGGTCGCCGTGAATATCACTGCTGCCGATCTTGCCGTTGAATTGCTCATAAGTGAATTTCGCCCCGGCCTCGTCATGCAGCTTGGCGATCAAATGGCCGTCGGTGGAGTACGGCGGCGTGTCCGGCAGGGTCACGCCAGTCAGCGGATAAAGATTGCCGAGGCTGGCGCCAGCCAGCTTCAGGCGCAGATCGAGCGCGCCAAGATTCAGTGGATCGGTCAGCGTGCCGGCCAGTTCGATACCGGTGTCGCCGATCTTCGCCTGGGCCTGCAACGGGAACGGCTTGCGCGCATCCTGCAACGCCAGCAGCCCGCCGATCTTGCCTTGGCCGGTGAGGTTCTGGCCGTGGTATTGGCCTTTGACCTTCAGGGCAAACGCGTAATCCTGTGGCGCACCGCCCTTGTCCTGCGCGCTTTTCGCGGCTTTGTCGCCGACGATGTCGCTGTACGGGATCGGCTTGCCCAGTGGGTCGATCAGCACATCCAGATTGGTTTTCAGGGTCTGATCATCAAGGGTGACGTGGCCCTTGTCGAAACCGATGGCGCCGATGTCGACCACCCAGCTCGACGGTTCGGCATTCGGGTCTTTCGGGTCGAATTTGAACGTCCAGTTGGCGCGGCCATCGGCCAGACGCTGCAGCTCGGCGTTGGGTTCGGTCAGGTCGATGCGCGGAATCACCACCCGTTGCGCCAACAATGCCAACGGCGAGATGCGCAACTCGACGCGCTTGAGCGTGACCATCTGTGGCTTCTTCGACCAGTCCGGGTTGCCCAGGCTCAAATCCTCAGCGACCACGTGCGGCCACGGCACCCACGCGCGCCAGCCGCCCTCGTCCGGCTCGCGCTGCCAGATCACCGCGAGGTTGCCGTTAATAGCAAACGGTCGGTGCAGTTCTTCCGAGACTTTGGCGTTGAGCGGCGGTTTGATCCGGTTCCAGTCGAAGAACACGATGATCAACACCAGCACGGCCAGTAGCAGCACGAGGATGGCGAAGGTCCAGCTGAAGATTTTTCCAGTGCGCGTCATGCACAAAGCTCCTGATCACGACCGCACGCAAAGACTGCGGCGCACGGCTGAAACGGCGGGCCGAAGCGGCCCTCATGAAATCTACGACTGGTAAACGAGCCGCAGGTTTAATCGAAAGGTCGATTAAGGCGCAAAAAGTCGCGCGAAATCTGACCGATCAGTCGAACAGTGTTACCGCGACCCGCACTTTTGCGAGGCGCGAGTGAGTCGGAAATACCCACCTCGGTGCAAAACCGCTGCTCTGAAAGGCCCGATCTAGAGCCTCCCGGCAGAACAATCAATTCTGTTGATTATTACCATTGCGTTTATGAACTTTTATATCGACTTATCGAGAGTAGCATTGCCCTCGTACCCACTTTATCGCCCTCCCAAGGAGCAACCCATCATGAAACGCCAATTACTGCTTAGTCTTACCCTCTCGATGCTGGCCAGCACTGCTTTCGCCCTGCCTGCTGCCGATCAAGCCACTCCCCAAGTCAAAACCAGCTACTCGGTGTTCAGCCAGACCGTAGCCGCTGATGGTTCCGACCACACCAAAGGCACCCTCGCTGAAGATGGCTACGACAAAACTCCACAAGGCCAATCGGTAGCGGAAAACGGTCGCAACCGTCTGGAAGAAAAAGGTCTGGTCGAAGACGGCTACGACAAAACTCCACAGGGCCAGGCTGTCGCCGAAAACGGTCGCAATCGCCTCGAGGAAAAAGGTCTGGTTGAAGACGGCTACGACAAAACCCCACAAGGCCAGGCTGTTGCCGAAGGTGGTGGTGACCGTGTGATCGAACGCAACAGCGCTGTGAGCTGAGCCCATGGTGGCCCAGAAAAAAAGCCCAATCGACGGATTGGGCTTTTGACTTTTCAGGTTCTGGTAAGAACCCCGTAAAAACCCTCGCTTTACTGCCCCGCCGTTCGACGCCGACAAAGCCGATTTGCTAGAGTGCGGCGCTTGTCCTGCCGAAGAACACACTCTGCGATGCTGCCCCGCGCCGAACAGAAACAACAAACCCGCAACGCCCTGATGGACGCTGCCCGCCACTTGATGGAGAGCGGCCGAGGATTCGGCAGCCTGAGCCTGCGCGAAGTGACGAAAACCGCCGGCATCGTGCCCACCGGTTTCTACCGGCATTTTGCCGATATGGACGAACTCGGGCTGGTGCTCGTCAGCGAGGTCGGCCAGACCTTTCGCGAGACCATTCGCCTGGTGCGCCACAACGAATTCGTCATGGGCGGCATCATCGATGCGTCGGTGCGGATCTTTCTCGATGTGGTCAGCGCCAATCGCTCGCAATTCCTGTTTCTTGCGCGCGAGCAGTACGGCGGCTCGCTGCCGGTGCGTCAGGCGATCGGGCGGCTGCGCGAGAACATCAGCTCCGACCTTGCTTCGGACCTGACGATGATGCCCAAACTGCAGCATCTGGACGCCGCCGGCCTGAGCGTGGTGGCCGACCTGATCGTCAAATCGGTGTTTGCCACCCTCCCCGACATCATCGACCCACCGCCCGAAGCCTTGCCGGAGCATCTGACGCCGCAGGCGAAGATCACCCAGCAACTGCGCTTTATCTTTATCGGCCTCAAACACTGGCAAGGGCTGGGCAGTACCGAGTAATTTCCCTTCGATTACTGACTCACCCTAATCCCCTGTGGGAGCGAGCTTGCTCGCGAAGGCGTCGTGTCAGTCAACATATATTTCTGACCCACTGCATTCGCGAGCAAGCTCGCTCCCACATTTGGTTCGGCGCATCGGCCTCCATTTGGTGCATGTAAAAATCTTCACGCACCAAAACATTTCAAAATTCCGCAACATCTTGAAACATCCACTACGCTCCGACAGGGATTTCCTACATCTCGTCCGATTGGCAAGCCCCTTGCTCTAACCCAATCATTGTCCATAGCTGGAAGTTTTCCGATGCTGGTGATTCACCGCAGAATCGACCCTCAACCCGTCTGGGCCGCCGAGTTGCACCTGACCTTCGAAGCGCGGAGCAAAAGCCGTCTGCGCTGTTTCAGTGCCGAGAGCGAAGACGTCGGGTTGTTTTTGGAGCGCGGCCAGCCGCCGCTGTATGACGGCGAATGCCTACAGGCTGAAGACGGCCGCATCGTCCGCGTCTGCGCCCGCCCCGAGCAATTGCTGCACGTCACCTGCGCCAACGCCTTTGAACTGACCCGCGCCGCCTATCACCTGGGTAACCGTCACGTTGCCCTGCAAGTCGGCGATGGCTGGTTGCGCCTGCTCGACGATTACGTACTCAAAGCGATGCTCGAACAGCTTGGCGCACAGGTCGAAGCCATTGAAGCGCCGTTCCAGCCGGAACACGGTGCTTACGGCGGCGGCCATCACCATTCACGCCACGGCGACGAAGACTTCAATTACGCGCCGAAACTCCATCAGTTCGGCGTACGCCTGTGAATCCGGCCTGGGCGCTGCTGCGCCTGGCCAGTCCGCAGTTGCCGATTGGCGGCTACAGCTATTCGCAAGGTCTGGAAATGGCGGTGGATAACGGCCGCGTGAACAATCCCGACAGCGCCCGGCGCTGGATCAGTGATCAATTGCTGCTCAACCTCGCCCGTTTCGAAGCGCCGCTGTTGCTGGCGCATTGTCAGGCCGCCGCCGACGAACAGTGGGCCGAGTTGCTCAGCCTCTGCGAAAGCCACCGCGCCAGCCGCGAGACTCGCGAACTGCATCTGGAGAGCCGGCAGATGGGCTACTCGTTGCAGCAACTGCTCAACGGCTTGCCGGAACTCGACGCGCCCGCCCGTGACTTTCTCGATCAATGCACTGAACCGCATCTGGCCCTGTGCTGGGCGCTGGCCGCGCGCGCCTGGGGCATCAGCCCGCAAGACGCGCTCGCCGCATGGCTGTGGAGCTGGCTGGAAAACCAGCTCGCGGTACTGATGAAAACCTTGCCGCTGGGCCAGCAAGCCGCCCAGCGCCTGACCAGCGAACTGCTGCCACTGCTGCAACAGGCGCAGCAGGACGCCAGCCGAATCCGTCCCGAACACATGGGCAGCGCCGCGTTCGGCCTGTCCCTGGCGTGCATGGCCCATGAGCGCCAGTACAGCCGTCTCTTTCGCTCTTAGGAGAAACAACCATGAATACCCAACCTCTGCGCGTCGGCATCGGCGGCCCGGTCGGTTCCGGCAAAACCGCGTTGACCCTGGCCCTGTGCCTGGCCCTGCGTGAGCGCTACAACCTCGCCGTGGTCACCAACGACATCTACACCCGCGAAGACGCCGATTTCCTCGTGCGCAACGAAGCCCTCGCGCCGGAGCGGATCATTGGCGTGGAAACCGGCGGCTGCCCGCACACGGCGATCCGCGAAGACGCCTCGATCAACCTTGAAGCGGTCGATCAACTGAACCGGCGCTTTCCGGGACTCGACCTGATTCTGGTGGAATCCGGCGGCGACAACCTCTCGGCGACCTTCAGCCCGGAGCTGTCCGACCTGACCATCTATGTCATCGACGTTTCCGCCGGCGACAAGCTGCCGCGCAAGGGCGGGCCGGGTATCTGCAAGTCCGACCTGCTGGTGATCAACAAGATCGACCTGGCGCCGCTCGTAGGTGCCTCACTGGAAATGATGGACAGCGATACAAAACGCATGCGCAACGGCAAGCCGTTCGTCTTCAGCAACCAGAAAACCGGTCAGGGCCTTGATGCAATCATCGCCTTCATCGAACGCCAGGGCCTGCTGACCGCAGCCTGATTGACTGATCAACAAGGAAGCTTATTCATGACACTTAAACGCATTCTGGGCGCCGTGGCGCTGCTGCTGACCCCCGCGCTGGCCTTCGCTCACCCGGGGCACGGCGACAGCGGTTTGATCGCCGGCATCAGCCATCCGATCGGCGGCCTCGACCATTTGCTGGCGATGGTGGCGGTGGGTTTGTGGGCCGCGCAGCAGCAAGGCGCCGCGCGCTGGGCGCTGCCGTGCACGTTCGTCGGCACCATGTTGATCGGCGGCATGCTCGGTTTTGAAGGGCTGGAGTTGCCGGCACTGGAAAGCGGGATTGCTGCGTCGGTATTGGCGTTGGGTCTCGCGGTGGCATTGGCTGTGCGTCCGCCGTTGGTCATGGCGGTGGTGGCGACGGCGGTGTTTGCGTTGTTCCACGGTGTGGCGCATGGCTTGGAGCTGCCGGACATGAGCAGCCCGTGGGCGTATGCCGCTGGCTTCGTTGTCGCTACCGCAGCCTTGCATGCGGCCGGTTATGCCGTGGTGCGTTTTCTGCCTCAGGCCGCTGCACCATTGGTGCGTCTTGCAGGTGCGGCTTCGGCAATCACAGGCGCCTGGCTGCTGGCGGGCTGATCTCTATCGCCTGGGGCGGCCTCATCGCTGGCAAGCCAGCTCCCACAGGTTATTGGGTAAGTCCACAATTGTGTGAACACCCAATATCCTTGTGGGAGCTGGCTTGCCAGCGATGACGGCCGATCAGACACCAAACCTCTAAAGCCCGCCGCTCTGCTACCATGTCGCGCAATCGCCCCAGCCCGTGACGACGTCCGCCCATGCCCCACGCTTCCCGCTCCACCACCCTGCCCGAATTGACCACCCTGTTCGATGATGTGCAACAGCACTTCGTCAACGTGATCGTGCCGCTCTGGCAAGGCCCGGGCTGGAACGCCGACATGGCGTTGCCCTTTGAGGCGCTGGACGCCACGCACCAGCCACTGCCACCGCAACGCTATCGGGCGATGGCCTGCGCTCGGCAGCTGTACCTGTTTTCCAGCCTGATCGGGGTTGTGGATAACGCTGAAGTCCGTGCGGCGGAGCTGTTCCGATCGCTGCAACGGCACTTTCATGATGCCGAGCATGGCGGCTGGTTCTACAGCATCGATGCGCAGGGCAAGCCGCTGGATCAGCGCAAAGACCTGTACACCCACGCGTTCATTCTGTTCGCCTGCGCGCATTACTGGGACAAGTCCCGCGATGCGCTGGTCGAGTCGACACTGAATGCAGCGCTGGAAATCATCGGCCGACGCTTTGCGACCGGCGATGGTTTGTACGAAGCTTGTCTGGAACGTGACTGGATCACTCTCGAAACCGGCCCGCTGCAGAATCCTCTGATGCATTTGGCAGAAGCATTCCTCGCCACGCTCGCCGTACGCGAAAATACCCAGACGCAAACCGCGTTGCTGGCGTTATGCACAGCCATGCACAAGCACTTCGTCGATCCGCAGCATGGCGTATTGATGGAGAAACCGCTCGGCGCTGTGGATAACTGGTATGAGCCGGGGCATCAGTTCGAGTGGTATTTCCTGCTCGAATCGTCGCCGTTGCTGCGTGGTTCGAAATTGCATGCGGCGCTTGATCGGGCGTTTGCGTTTACCGAGCAATACGGTGTGGTGCAGCCGTCCGGCGCCGTGCGGGCGATGCTTGATCTGGAACTGGACGGGCGCCCGAAAGATTCGACTCAGCGGATCTGGGCTCAGGCGGAATACCTGCGCGCGCTGACCTTGCGGCCGAACAGTGAAGCAGTGGTGCTGCGCCAGTTGCAGGCGTTGCAGCAGCGGTTTCTGCATGCCGGTGGCTGGCATGAGTGCCGCGATGAGTTGGGGGAGGTGAGCCGCAAGGACATGCCATCGACTACGCCGTATCACTTGGCGACTTGTTACCACGGTCTGGCTGAATATCTTCGCTGACTTATAGATCGCTTTCGCGAGCAAGCTCGCTCCCACAGTTGATTTGTGCTGCTCACAAATAGTGTGTTCGGCGCAATTCCAATGTGGGAGCGAGCCTGCTCCGGGCGGCGATCCGACGAATGGCCGTTATGCGGTCGCTAGGCGATCCACTTCTTGTCCCCGGTAAAGCTGATGGTCAACCAGCGCGCGGCATCCGGCTTGCCCAGCTTCGCCGAAATCTCCTCACGCAACGCATCCAGTTGCCCGACATGGCTCAGCGCATAATCCGCCGGCAACACCACATGAATCTCGATAAACCGCGCCCGCCCGTGCTTCTGCACGTACGACACGTAATCGTCGAAACCGTGTTCGGCTTGCGCCGCGTCCATCACCTGCCGTACCTGATCATCCAGCGTGTCCGGCGCGATCCCCAGCACATCGCGCAAGGCCGGGCGAAGGATCTTGAACGCTGGTGGCAACATGGTCAGGGCCAGCACGATCAGGATCAGCGGGTCGACATACACCGCCCACTGGCCATAACCCTGAGACTTGAGCAGCAACGCCGCGAGGAAACTGATCAACAGGCCCACGGACAGCATCGCGTCCACCAGCCAGCTGATGTTGTCGAACTGGATCAGGCTGGATTTGAGCGTGCGATTACGGTGGCGGACGTAGAAGAAGTAGGCGAATTCGACCACGGTAAACACCGCCGCATAAATGATCACCAGACCCAACTCGATCTCGCGGCCACCGTTGATGATGCCGAACACGCCATTGAGAAACGCGTAGATCGCAATCAGCATCAGAAAGCTGCCTTCGATCAACAGCACCATCGGCTCCAGGTGCCAGAAACCGAACTGGAAACGGTGGTTGCTTTGCTTGGCGATCAGCTTGGCGGTGATCAGCATCAACACCTTGATGAACGTTGCGATCAGCGAGAAAAAACCATCGAACAGGATGGATTGCGAACCTGAAACAAAACCGGTGACGATCCCGGCAATCGCCACCGCCAACATCAGAATGGTCGATTGTTTGAGCAGTGCCTGCTCACCTCGGTTACTCACTTTGACTCCTCGAAAAACCTTGAAAACCGCGGGGTGCGGTTGGGTTGTTGCAGGAGGAGTTTACCTTATCGGGATTTATTGCCTGTTATGGCCCCTTCGCGAGCAAGCTCGCTCCCACATGAGACCGCGATCAAATGTGGGAGCGAGCTTGCTCGCGAATGGCTTCAACGCGGTCTTAAGCCTTGTTCCGCTCAATGGCAAAACCAGCCCAGGTCTGGCTCACCGGCATCAATTCCAGGCTATTGATGTTGATGTGCGCCGGCGCATTCATCACCCAGAAAATCGTCTCGGCGATGTCCTGCGGCTGGATCGGCTCAGCCCCTGCGTAAGTCGCGTTGTAACGCTCCTGATCGCCGGCAAAACGCACCAGCGAGAACTCGCTTTCGCACAGGCCTGGCTCAATGTTGCTGACGCGCACGCCGGTGCCTTGCAAGTCGCAACGCAGGTTCAGTGAGAACTGTTTAACGAACGCCTTGGTCGCGCCATACACGTGGCTGCCCGGATACGGATAGTTACCGGCGATGGAGCCGAGATTGACGATACCGGCGCCACGGCCATGGGCGATCAGGCGCGGTAGCAGCAGGCGGGTTGCGTACATCAGGCCTTTGACGTTGGTGTCGACCATGGTGTCCCAATCGTCCAGATCGCACTTCGGCGCCGGGTCCACGCCCAGCGCCAGACCTGCGTTGTTGATCAGGCCACGCAGCTTGGCGAACGATGGCGGCAGGTTGGCAATCGCCTCCTCCATCGCCTTGCGATCACGCACATCGAGCACCAGACCATGCACTTCGGTCTGTTTCGACAGCTCGGCGCACAGCGCGTTAAGGCGTTCTTCACGACGACCGGTCAGCACCAGTTTCCAGCCTGCCTCGGCAAAACGGCGGGCACAGGCTTCACCAAAACCGGACGTCGCGCCGGTGATAAACAGGGTGTTGGACATCGTGTTCTCCTTGCTTCGGCCACCGGAGCAGCCCTTGGAATAGAAAATCAGCAGGCAGCATGCCCGGCCCGGCACTCACGGGCAACTGCTACAAAGTGTACAAAAAACAACCAACCCCGCCGACACCATAGCCACCGTGGCCTGTAGCCATGTGCACGCATGTTATCCACAGTCCCTTCCACAGTTTCCGGGGGCAACTGGAAACGTGCAAAGCCGCGCCACACAAGGCTTTGCGGGGAAAATAGAAAGTTTTTTGCTTGACCCTGAAGTGGCGGATGTGCCGGAGATGGCATCTTGCACGACTGCCCGGTCAGCACAGTGATTGCGCAAGGCCAGTCATTACGGCCCTCAGCGCAGTCTTTCCAGAGTTTAGTCACAGACTTATCCACAGGCTTGTTCACCCGGAAGCGCTGCTGTCCGCGGCCCTATAAAAAGGTTGACAACATTGACTTCAAGCCCCGCCAAAATGCCTGATCAAAAAACAACCACGCACTTGCAGGCCACGTTTTATATGGCGTGCAGCCACATACACCCACGTTATTCACAGCCAGCTCCACAGCAAACGGGGACAAGTCAAAACTGTGGAAAAACAGCCATTTGCAGCGTCTATATGTCGCGCTTTGGCAGCTTGGGGAATTTGTTTTCCACAATTCCACTGAAGGTCACCGTTTGACCTGTGGGAGCTGGCTTGCCAGCGATGGGGCCGTCACTCCCTGCATCAGGGTTGAATGATCAACCGCTATCGCTGGCAAGCCAGCTCCCACAGGGATTGAGGTGGGTTTGAGATGCAAAAAGCCCCGGGACTCGCGTCGCCGGGGCTGTGTATAACGCTGGAAAAAATCAGTGCCCGCCCAGATAGGCGTTACGCACCTCCTCATTCACCAACAGTTCTTTACCCGTACCGGTCAGGCGAATCTCGCCGTTGACCATCACGTACGCCCGGTCAGACAGCTTCAGCGCATGGTTGGCGTTCTGCTCGACGAGGAAAATCGTCATGCCGGTTTTCGCCAGTTCACGCAGGGTCGCGAAAATCTGTTTCACCACGATCGGCGCCAGGCCCAGGCTCGGCTCGTCGAGCAGCAACAGCTTCGGCCGGCTCATCAACGCGCGCGCAATCGCAAGCATCTGCTGCTCACCGCCGGACATGGTCATCGCCCGCTGTGTGCGCCGCTCCTCCAGCCGTGGAAACAGCGTGAACATGCGCTGCATGTCCTCTTTGGCGTACTTGTCGCCAATCGGGATGGTGCCCATCAGCAGGTTTTCCTCGACGGTCATGTCGGGGAACACCCGCCGCCCTTCCGGCGATTGCGCGATGCCGTGGGAGGCGATGTAGTGCGAAGACTTCTGGGTGATGTCGACGCCCTGATAAATAATCTGCCCGCCGGCCGCCCGTGGCTGGCCGAAAATCGACATCAGCAACGTTGATTTACCGGCGCCGTTGGAGCCGATCAGGCTCACGGTCTCCCCCTCGTTGATCTGCAGCGAAACACCTTTGAGCGCCTGGATCGGTCCGTAGAACACGTCGAGGTCTTTGAGTTCGAGGATCGGTTGCGTCATACCAGTTCCTCTTCGTCGGCGCCCAGATAGGCGGCAATCACTTTCGGGTCGTTACGGATGGCTTCAGGCCCGCCTTCGGCAATCACAATACCGTGGTCCAGCACCACGATGTGGTCGGAAATACTCATCACCATGCCCATGTCGTGTTCAATCAGCACCACGGTCAGATCGTGCTCGTCGCGCAGCAGCCGGATCATCGCGCTCAGCGCTTCGGTTTCCTGAGGGTTGAGGCCAGCGGCCGGTTCGTCGAGGCAGATGATCTGCGGCCGCGTGCACATGGCCCGGGCGATTTCCAGACGGCGTTGCTGGCCGTAGGAAAGTTCACCGGCGAGACGGTTGGCGCAGTCGACCAGATCGACCACTTCCAGCCAGTAGAACGCGCAGTCCAGCGCATCGCTTTCAGCCTTGCGATAGCCCTTGGTGTTGAGGATGCCGGCGAGCATGTTGCGGTTGACCCACATGTGCTGCGCCACCAGCAGGTTTTCCAGCACCGACATTTCCTTGAACAGGCGAATGTTCTGGAAGGTCCGGGCCAGGCCTGCGCGGTTCACCAAATGTGTGCCACCGAACATCTTGTAATACAGACGACTGAGGAAGGATTTCGGCGAGACGAAGTCGGTCGGTTTGAACGACTCGCCCAGCAACTGGATGACGTTGGTCTGCTGGCCACGCACGTTGAGTTCGATCTTGCCGCCAGTGGCTTTGTAGAACCCGGTCAGGCAGTTGAACACCGTGGTTTTGCCGGCGCCGTTGGGGCCGATCAGGGCGAAGATCGAGTTGCGTTTGACCTTCAGGCTGACATCGCTCAAGGCCTTGATGCCGCCAAAGTGCATCATCAGTTTTTCAACAGAGAGTACGACTTCACTCATGGCGCAGTCCTCTCATAGTGAATGGCACCTTTGCGTGGAGTGACCCCGGTACGGCTGATGCGGATCAGCCCGCGTGGTCGCCAGATCATCATCAAGACCATCAGGATGCCGAACAGCAGCACGCGATATTCGGCAAAGCCGCGCAGCAGTTCCGGGGCGACGGTGAGCACGAATGCCGCGATCACCACGCCGATGGTCGAGCCCATGCCGCCGAGTACGACGATGGCGAGGATCAGTGCCGATTCGAAGAAGGTGAACGAGGTCGGGTTGACGAAGCCTTGGTAGGTGGCGAAGAACACCCCGGCCAGACCCGCCGTCGACGCACCGATGGTGAACGCCGAAAGCTTGACCAGCACGTGGTTCAGACCCATTGAACGGCAGGCGATCTCATCTTCACGCAAGGCTTCCCAGGCGCGACCGACCGGCATTTTCACCAGCCGATGCTTGATGTAGAGCACGGCCAGCACCACCAGGAACAAGACTGCGTAGATGAAGTAGTACTTCACGTCCGGGTTGTAGGCGATGCCGAAGAACTCATGGAACGGCACCCCGCCATCCTTCGCCCGCTTGCCGAACTCCAGACCGAAGAACGTCGGCAGTGGCGCCGGCATGCCGTTCGGGCCGCCGGTCAGGGATAGCCAGTTGTTGAGGATCAGGCGAATGATTTCACCGAAGCCCAGGGTCACGATCGCCAGATAGTCGCCATGCAGGCGCAACACCGGGAAACCGAGAATGCAACCGGCCAGCCCCGCAGTGATCGCCGCCAGCGGCAGCACGGTCCAGAAACCCAGACCGAGGTATTGATAACCCAGCGCCAGACCGTAGGCGCCGATGGCGTAGAACGCCACGTAACCGAGGTCGAGCAGGCCAGCCAGACCGACCACGATGTTCAATCCCAACCCCAGCAACACGTAGATCAACCCGAGGATGACCACGCCCAGCAGATAGGAGTTGGAAACGAACGGCACGATGACCGCCAGCACAATCAGCAGCGGGATGATCCAGCGCAGGCTCGATTTATGGTCGCTTGGCAGTACATGCACACCGGAACCGGTGCTCTCGAATCCGTCGAGAATTTTCAGCCCCTTGGGCGTTTGCAGGAACAGGCTGAGGAGGAAACGGCCAATCATGACGATGCCGATGATCCACGCCACGCGGGTCGGTTCGAGATTGAAGCTGTACCCCTCAAGGACGACACCGACAATCGGCCCGAAAACGATCAGGGCAATCAGGCCGGCAAGAATCGCCTCAACCAGGCTTTTTTTGACATCAATGCTTTTTTGGGTGGTTGAAGACATCGCTTACACCTTCGACACAAGAGGACGGCCCAACAGGCCCTGCGGCCGGAAGACCAGAACAAGTACGAGCAGCGAGAAGCTGAACACGTCTTTGTAGTCGGAGTTGACCAGACCGGAGAACAGCGACTCGGAGATGCCGAGGATGATCCCGCCCAGCATCGCGCCCGGCAGCGAACCAATCCCGCCGAGTACCGCGGCAGTGAAGGCCTTGATGCCGATGACGAAGCCTGCGTAGAAGTCGAACGTGCCGTAGTTCATGGTGATCAGTACGCCGGCCAGCGCCGCCATGGCTGCACCGATGATGAACACGTAAGAAATAACACGGTCGGTGTTGATCCCCAGAATCGAGGCCATCTTGCGATCTTGTTGGGTGGCGCGGCACATGCGGCCGAGTTTGGTGTACTTGATGATATAGGTCAGCAGGCCCATGCCGACGAACGCGGCGACCAGAATGAACACCTTGGTGTAGGTGAGCTGGACGAAACCGGTGCCGATGTCGATGCGCCAGGCACCGGTGAGCAGCGTGGGAACACCCTGTTGACGGGCGCCCTGGCTGATCTGGGCATAGTTTTGCAGAATCAGGGAGATACCGATGGCGCTGATCAGCGGTGCCAGTCGGGTGGAATTGCGCAGGGGTCTGTAAGCGATGCGTTCGATGACCCAGCCATACACCCCGGTGACGATGATGGTGAAGACCAGTGTGCCGAGCATCAGCAGCGGAAAGGATTCGATACCGAAGTAAGCCAGCAGAGCGAGACTGATTGCCGCCAGGTAAGCGGAAATCATGTAAACCTCGCCGTGGGCGAAGTTGATCATGCCGATGATGCCGTAGACCATTGTGTAGCCGATGGCGATCAGGCCATAGACCGACCCGAGGGTCAGGCCGTTGACCAGTTGCTGCAGGAAAATACCATCCATAACGCAATCTCACGCAGTGAGAACCTGCACACCTGTGGGCGTGCGGCTCTTCTAGGAAAAATACAGATTTACGTCGGAGCAATGTCAGAGCGCGATTTACCCGATCACCCCAAACCCTGTGGGAGCTGGCTTGCCAGCGATAGCGGTGGATCAGCCGAAATGAGTGTCGACTGAGCTGACGCCATCGCGGGCAAGCCCGCTCCCACAGTTACTGATGTGGGATCAGTTGATCGCGTCAGCCCTTACTTCTGTTTTTCCAGCTGGTGGTATTTGCCGCTGGCGTCCCACTGGTACACCACGTAATCAGAGACTTTCAGGTCGCCCTTCTTGTCCCAGGCTTTCTCGCCCATGACGGTTTTCACCGGGTTGGCTTTCAGCCACTCGGCGGCTTTCTCGCCACTGTTGGACTTGGCGCCATTGAAGGCGGCGGCCAGGGTCTGCACCGAAGCGTAGGCGTACAGGGTGTAGCCTTCAGGCTCGGTGCCGGCTTTGCGGAAGGCATCCACTACCGTTTTACTTTCTGGCAGCAGACGCGGGTCGGCGCCGAAGGTCATCAGCACGCCGTCAACGTATTGCGGGCCGCCAGCAGTGGTCACCAGTTCGTCGGTAACGATGCCGTCATCGGACATGAATTTCACGTCTTTCAGGCCTTCGGTACGCAGTTGTTTAACCAGTGGACCGGCTTCCGGGTGCAGACCGCCGAAGTAAACGACGTCGGCACCGGCGGCGCGGATTTTGGTGACCAGGGCGCTGAAGTCTTTCTCGCCACGGGTCAGGCCTTCGTAGATGACCGGGGTCACGCCGCGCTTGATCAACTGCGCCTTGGTGGCATCCGCCAGGCCTTGGCCGTAGGTGTCTTTGTCGTGGATGACCGCGACTTTCTTGCCCTTGAGCACATCGACGATGTAGTCGCCGGCGACGATGCCTTGCTGATCGTCACGCCCGCACATACGGAACATGGCGCCCAGGCCACGCTCGGTCACTTGTGGGTTGGTGGAACCCGGAGTGATCGCGATGACACCGGCTTCGTCATAGATTTCCGAGGCCGGGATGGTGGAAGAAGAGCAGAAGTGACCGACTACGCCAGCGACTTTCTGGTTGACCAGGTCCTTGGCGACCGTCACGGCCTGCTTCGGTTCGCAGGCGTCATCGCCCTTGACCAGTACGATTTTTTCCCCGTTGACGCCGCCTGCCGCGTTGACCGCATCCGCCGCTGCCTGTGCACCCTTCATGTACTGCTCGCCAAATGCCGCGTTGGCGCCAGTCATTGGACCCGCTACACCGATTTTCACATCAGCTTGAGCAAACGCAGAAACACCCAACGCAGTAGCCACTGCGAGGGCCAGAAAGCCTTTCTTGTAAAACGTCTGGGACATGAGGTGGTGCTCCAAGGTTTTTTTTAGTTGGCACTGCGACTTCACTTCAATGAATGCTGTGAGCAAGGGCCGTGCCATCGGTTTTTTATTCTTCAAAAAGTCGCTGCTTTCTTGTTATTTCGACTGTTTCGTTCCCATTTTCATTGGGCGTGCAACCGTCTAAACCGCGGAAGGTGAAACCATTTATTTTTTCAGGCGCAACCCGCACGCGCCATCATTGCAACCGCGGCGCCAAACGACGTGCAACCAGCCTGTAACAGCCCGCGTCACCGAACTGCACACTGCTGGTGCGGGACTGCTACAACCCGCACCATTACAGGCTAGTCGCTACGTGAAAAAGCGCCGCTTCCGGCAACATATTTCAACACTCAAATCACAATGCGCAGGCACTGGCCCGCGTGATACAGCGAGAACCCGGCCTCGTACAGGCAACTGCGCAGACCCACACCCGCCAAGGGCTGCATCGGTGCAAAAGGAATCGGCAGGGCCTGTGGATTGCCGTTACACAAGTAGTCGGCGAAGGCTTTGCCAACCACGGTGCCAGTGGTCACGCCCCGGCCGTTGTAGCCGGTGACGGCCACCAGTCCCGGCGCCGGTTCGAACAGGCGCATGAGGTGATCGGGGGTAAATGCAATTCGCCCGGTCCAGGTGCATTCCCACTCGACGGGTTTCAGATTGGGGAAGTAATGCTGCTGCACGCGATCGGCCCAGGCCTTGAGAAACCAGGTCGGTTTCTGATTGCCGTTGCCCAAGCTACCCAGCAATAACCGCCCTTCTTTGTCGCGGCGGATGCTGCTCAGCACTTGCCGCGTATCCCACGAACCTTGCCCGCCCGGGAGGATTTCCTGCGCGGCGTCTTCGGTCAGCGGCACCGAAGCGACCTGATAGTAGTAACCGGGGAAGAAGTTGCGCTTGAGTTCGGTCCAGTCGCCTTCGGTGTAGGCGTTGGAGGCGATGACCACTTGCTCGGCCAGCACCGACCCGTGCTCGGTCTGCACCGACCATTTTGCGCCCTGACGTTCAAGGCGAGTGACCGGGGAGTGATCGAACATTTGCCCGCCGAGACCGATCACAGCATTGGCCAGCCCGGTGACATAAGCCATCGGGTTGAGCGTGCCAGCGCGACGGTCGAGCAACGCAGCGGCGATTTTTTGCGTACCGGTGGCCTGTTCGCACGCCTTGCCGGTGAGCAGTTCAACCGGTGCGCCACGGCGTTTCCATTGCTGTTCACGACTGCGCAGATCCGCCTCACCCTTGGCGTTGTGCGCCATGTGCAGCGTGCCTTCGCGGCGCAACTGGCAATCGATGTTGTACTTGTCCACAAGGCTGAACACCAGTGCCGGCGCCGCCCCAAGCATGCGGTTGAGCTGACTGCCGACCGCTTCGCCGAAACCAGCCTCGATCTCGTCGGGCGGGATCCACATGCCGGCGTTGACCAGCCCGACGTTGCGTCCGGACCCGCCATGGCCGGCGCGATGGGCTTCCAGCACGCAGACGCTTTTGCCTTTTTCCAACAGATGCAGCGCCGCCGACAACCCGGTGAACCCGGCGCCGATCACGCAGACATCGACGTTGACTTCGCCCTTGAGCGCGGTGTTATCCGGCCTTTGTGGCGTGAGTTTTTCCCACAGACATTCTTCGCGTAACGGCATTGCCAGACTCCAACAGAAACCTAACAAACACTGCAAAATGATCGTTCCCACGCTCTGCGTGGGAACGATCGATCTCCACCAGTCAGTCGAAGGTGATGCCCTGCGCCAGCGGCAGTTCCAGCGAGTAGTTAACGGTGTTGGTCTGGCGGCGCATGTACGCGCGCCACGCATCGGAACCGGACTCACGACCGCCACCGGTTTCCTTCTCGCCACCAAACGCGCCACCGATCTCGGCACCGCTCGGACCGATGTTGACGTTGGCGATGCCGCAGTCGCTGCCGACTGCCGACATGAACTGCTCGGCTTCGCGTACATCGGTGGTGAAGATGCACGACGACAAACCTTGCGGCACCGCATTGTTCAGGCGCAACGCTTCCTGGAAATCACTGTAACCAACCAAGTACAGAATCGGCGCGAAGGTTTCGCTGCAGACCACGTCGCTCTGCTCAGGCATTTCAACGATGGCCGGCGAAACGTAATAAGCATTGGGGAACTGATCTTCGAGCTGACGCTTGCCGCCGAACACCCGACCGCCCTCGCTCAACGCCTGCTCCAGTGCGTCCTGCATGTTTTCGAAACTGTGCTTGTCGATCAGCGGGCCGACCAGATTGCCTTCCAGCGGGTTGCCGATGCGCACTTTCGAGTACGCAGCTTTAAGGCGGGTGACGATCTCTTCCTTGACCGACTCATGGGCGATCAACCGACGTAATGTGGTGCAGCGCTGACCCGCAGTACCGACGGCGCTGAACAGAATCGCGCGTACCGCCATGTCGAGATCGGCGCTCGGGCCGAGGATCATCGCGTTGTTGCCGCCCAGTTCGAGAATGCTGCGGGCGAAACGTGCGGCGACTTTCGGCGCCACTTCACGGCCCATGCGCGTGCTGCCGGTGGCGCTGATCAGAGCGACACGCGGGTCGTCGACCAGTGCTTCACCGGCATCGCGACCACCGATGATCACTTGGCAAAGGTTCGCTGGGGCATCGGTGAAGTTCTTCACCACACGGTCGAACAATGCCTGACAGGCCAGTGCGGTCAGTGGGGTTTTCTCCGACGGTTTCCACACCACCGGATTGCCGCAGACCAGCGCCAGCGTGGTGTTCCACGCCCACACCGCGACCGGGAAGTTGAACGCGCTGATCACCCCGACCACGCCCAGCGGATGCCAGGTTTCACGCATGTGATGGCCAGGGCGCTCGGAGGCGATGGTCAAACCGTACAACTGGCGGGACAGGCCGACGGCGAAATCGCAGATGTCGATCATCTCCTGCACTTCACCCAGCCCTTCCTGAGTGATCTTGCCAGCCTCCCACGACACCAGTTCGCCCAGATCAGCCTTGTATTCACGCAACACTTCACCGAATTGACGCACCAGTTCGCCGCGACGCGGCGCCGGCACCTTGCGCCACTGCTCGAACGCATGATCTGCGCGACTGATGTGCTGCTCGACTTCGGCCGGGCCTTCCCAGTTGACGGCGGCAATACGGCTGCCGTCAATCGGCGAATGCACCGGCACTTTGCCGTTCTGGTAAAGGGCCGGGTTCACCCCTAGACGATCAAGCAATGCGGCAACCATGGGTCACTCCTCAAGCAAAAAACTGAAAGTGTGCGGACGCTTTTTCGCGCCCGGGCAGGCCTTTAGTTGTAGCGTCACAATGGCGAGGCAACAAACGACCTTTACGCGAGATATCATTCCGTTTATTCATGCAGCGCTAGAAAGACAAGAAAAGGATCGGTCATGCTGAACAAACGCCACTTGCCTTCGATCACCGCCCTGCAGTGCTTCGAGGCCGTGACCCGGCACTTGAGTTTCACCCGCGCCGCCGAGGAACTGAACCTGACCCAAAGCGCGGTGAGCAAGCAGGTCGCACAGCTTGAAGAACTGCTGCAGCACCTGTTGTTCCGCCGCGTGCGCCGGCGTTTGCAGATGACCCCGGCCGGGGATTTGTACTTGGTTGAAGTACGAAAAATTCTCTCGCAAGTGGAGATGTCGACGCATTACCTGCGTTCCTACGGCGGTGAGACTGAAGTCCTGCGCGTATCGACGCCATCGACCTTCGGCGCGCGCTGGCTGGTGCCGCGCCTGAAAGGCTGGCGGCTACGTCATCCTTCCATTCATTTGGACCTGTGCAACGAGCAGGAAGCCGATGATCTGCTGCAAGGGCGCAGCGATCTGGCGTTCTATTTCGGTCAGGGCTCGCGGCCCGGCACTGAATGCCTGAAATTGTTTGGCGAAGAGCTGGTGCCGGTGTGCGCGCCGGGCAGCCTGCCGGATAAGCCGTTTACTGATCCGACGCAACTCACCGATCTGGTCCTGCTGCAAAATGCCTCGCGCCCGCAGGCCTGGCACGACTGGTTCGACAGCCAGGGTTACCAGACCGAACACAGCTACCACGGGCCACGTTTCGAAACCTTTTATATGTGCATCCGCGCCGCGCAGGTAGGTTGTGGTGTAGCGCTGTTGCCACGGTTTCTGGTGGAAGAGGAATTGGCTGACGGCAAACTGGTCATTCCCTGGGAGCATGCAATGCCCAGTTCCGACGCCTATTACCTGGCGTACCCGGAGCATGCGGCGGAAGTGCCGAAGGTGCGGGATTTTGTGAAGTGGATGCTGGAGCAGATCGACAATCCCTGACTTCTCTGGAGGAGCAGCCTGGTTTCACTCGACATCGAATGCGCGAGTTTATCAGCCGATAACAAACAGGCCGTCAACAATCTGAGCCTGGCCGAGACGAGCGCGCAAATCGTCATCGATAGCGCAATCATCAGGCGCGTACAACCGAACGCGGCGATAGGCGTCTATCCGATCGATTTCCTGTCCCAGATATTCCCATACAACCCTCGAGCACGCGGGGGCACGATGATCCGCAGCAGACACACCCATCTTCAAACCATTGAGTCGTGTAATGCAGCTTTTGAAACTTGGGATGAGAATGGTCTGGCTGATTTCGTTGGACGTATGCGATTCATAATCAATGAAAAACAAACGGTCCCGCAGGTAGTAAGCAATACCCAAATATTGATACTGCTCAAAGCCCGCCACTGCTCCAGCTATCTGTAAGCGCTCGTTTCGTTCATAGATCACGTCATCGCCCTCCCCCCGCACATGCACAAGCGAGCACAGAATGGAGCCGGGGTCGGTCATTGCGTGGTAATACTCGTAGTAATAGCCGATATGTGCTTTCAGCTCTGCTGACGATTTTTGGCGGAGATGCTCATGCATCATCTGTGGTGCCGTCACTTTACCCAACGCCTGATTCTTACTGTTCTTAATGCCTATCAGTGTGATGAATTGCTCACTCGGCAGTCCGATTTCAAATTCTTCCACACCAAAAAAATCGCAGATCCTCTTTAAATTAAAAGGTGTCGGCGTACTTTTCCCACAAAGATACTTATTGAATTGCCCACGATTAATTTGAATATTCCTACAAACATCCGCGACAGATCTGTAGTGACTACACAGCAGTCTCAAATTCGCCGATAAAAACTCACACATACAACGACCTAACATAAATCAAGAAGCGCCAACCATAGCAGCAACTCGCATCACATTTAAGCAACTTGCGAAATTGCATCGAATGAAATATCACTGGATATTACGACTCCTGAATGACTTCAGGACTGACGACACTATTAATTCGCCAGCACTCTAAATAGCAAGGAGCTTTGAATGCTAGACGTCATCAATGACTTTCTCTCGGGCAAGGTATTAATACCTTTAGTGCTTGGGCTAGGGAGCTATTTCACTGTCCGGTCAAGATTTGTCCAGTTCAGATACTTCTCCCATATGTTCGGCGTTTTACACGGCAGTTGGCGCGCAGGCAGCCATCAATTGAGTTCATTTCAGGCACTGACACTCAGCCTTGCAGGACGTGTGGGTACTGGCAATATCGTTGGCGTCGGGATCGCAGTCAGCATGGGTGGGCCTGGCGGCGTATTCTGGATGTGGATGACTGCGCTGTTGGGCATGTCGAGCAGCCTTTTCGAATGTACGCTGGGTCAACTCTACAAGCGCAGCGATGGTAACGGTCTCTATAGAGGGGGGCCATCGTGGTACATCCAACACGGTCTGGACAAGCGCTGGCTCGGGATGATCGCCGCTGTGCTTCTGCTGGTGACCTTCGGGTTCGCAATCAATGGCCTCGAGTCCCACGCGGTAGCACACTCGCTCAAGGATGCGTTTGGTCTGCCGCCCATGTACTCAGGACTCGCGCTTTCTTTGATGCTGGGAGTCGTCTTCATCGGCGGGATAAAGCGCATAGCAACAGTTGCCGACCTTCTCGTTCCGCTTAAGGTTCTCGCCTACATCGGCGTGACCGTCTATGTGCTCGTTCTGCAATTCGATCAAGTTCCGGCAATGCTGATCACCATTGTCAAAAGCGCATTCGGTCTGGATCAGGCGTTCGGCGGCCTGGTTGGCAGTGCAATCATCATGGGCGTCAGACGCGGAGTATTTTCCAACGAAGCAGGCTTGGGCAGCGCCCCTAATGTTGCGTCAGTCGCGAAGGTCGGCCACCCGGTTGCGCAAGGCGTCGTACAGGCATTGAGTGTTTTCATCGATACATTCGTCATCTGCACATGCACTGCACTACTGATTTTGCTATCCGGTTTCTACACCCAGGGATTTGAAGGCGACGGGATTGCTCTGGCACAAAACTCGCTGGCAGCCGTCGTGGGGGAATGGGGACGAATGTTTATAAGCGTGGTACTGGCGTTGTTCGTATTCACGGCAATGCTTTACAACTATTACTTGGGAGAAAACAGCTTACGATTCATGTTCGGCGCTCCGAAAAAGTCGTTGATTATCTATCGTCTGCTGGTTTTGTTTTTAGTGTTCTGGGGCTCCATCGAAGATCTGTCCACTGTTCTGGCTTTTGCAGACATAACCATGACCTTACTGGCACTTGTCAATCTGATAGCGATGGCGCTGCTGTTCAAGATATGCCTGCGTCTTTTGCAGGATTACGACGAACAACGTCGCGCTGGAATCAAGGCACCTGTTTTCGATTCCAGTCTGTTTCTTGATCTGGACCTGGACCCTGAAGCGTGGCCACCACGGACTGCCGGCCCAGGAACGACGAGCAATAGCCAGCCCGCTCCCACCTCGGGAGTCATCAAGCCGCCAGTTAAAGCTTAAACAGTATAAATACAGAGCCATTCACCCAGTGGGGGCTCTGCATACTTCAAATAAAAAAATCTCCACTGTTTCATTTAAAGAACAATAGATTCTTCGACCTATCACATCTAAAAACCAAAGGATGTTATTCCATGAATCGTTTCTATCCGCTCAAAGCGAACGCAACCATTATCCCTACCTTTTTTATAGACTCACACGCCGCACCTGATCAGTTATTTGAAGACGCTTGTTTCAGAATCCGCGCCGCCACCCGTCTTTTGGAGACTTACACATCAGTCACGATCAAAGACACCAACGACTCTGACTTTTACCGACTGATACTACCTGCCTATGTTTTACTTCAGGACGGCGTTGATACGCTGGAACAGATCTCCTTCAAGGGCGGTCTCCTCCATGTATAAGATTGCCACTCAAGAGATGATCAGAGCAGCGATGATCAAAGCGGTTGAAACAAAGCTGATCCCAAGACACACACTACTCGCCGAGTATTTAAAGAGCTGGGAGCAACTTGAACAAATCCTTCACGCCGCGCTCGCAGTGCAACCGAAAATGAATAATTTTTGCGGGTTGAGATGTATGGCCACAGAGGATCTTTCACCCGAGAGCAAAAAAGCGCTGGCAATCCCCACCGTTGATATGCGCCACTAGCGCCATTGATTGAGACCGCGCACAGGCGCGGCGCACCTGGAGACCCCGTTATGAGCGAGAGTGTGTTTGCCGATCGCATCGTGCAGAACCTGCTCGACACCGACTTCTACAAATTGACGATGATGCAGGCGGTGCTGCACAACTACCCTAACGTCGAAGTCGAATGGGAGTTTCGTTGCCGTAACAGTGAGGATCTGCGCCCGTACCTGGCCGAGATCCGCTATCAGATCGAGCGTCTGGCCGAGCTGAGCCTGAGCGCCGATCAATTGAGTTTTCTTGAGCGCATCAGCTTCCTCAAGCCGGACTTCCTGCGTTTCCTCGGGCTGTTCCGCTTTAACTTGCGCTACGTGCACACTGGCATCGAAAACGGCGAACTGTTTATCCGCCTGCGCGGGCCGTGGCTGCATGTGATCCTCTACGAAGTGCCGCTGCTGGCGATCGTCAGCGAAGTGCGCAACCGCTATCGCTATCGTGAAACCGTACTGGAACAGGCGCGCGAACAGCTCTACCGCAAGTTCGACTGGCTGACCGCCAATGCCTCGGCCGACGAATTGTCGCAACTGCAAGTAGCCGATTTCGGCACCCGACGCAGGTTTTCCTACCGCGTGCAGGAGGAAGTGGTGAACGTGCTCAAGCACGACTTCCCCGGGCGTTTCGTCGGCACCAGCAACGTGCATCTGTCGCGCGAACTGGACATGAAGCCGTTGGGCACCATGGCCCACGAATGGATCATGGCGCACCAGCAACTCGGCCCACGGCTGATCGACAGTCAGATCGCCGCGCTTGATTGCTGGGTTCGCGAGTACCGCGGTTTGCTGGGGATCGCCCTCACCGACTGCATCACCACCGACGCGTTCCTCGGCGATTTCGATCTGTTCTTCGCCAAGCTGTTCGATGGCCTGCGCCATGACTCCGGCGATCCTGTGGTGTGGGGCGAAAAGTGCATCGCGCACTATCACCAGCTCGGCATCGACCCGATGAGCAAGACCCTGGTGTTCTCTGACAGCCTGACCTTGCCCAAGTCACTGGAGATCTTCCGCGCGCTGCATGGTCGGATCAATGTCAGCTTCGGCATCGGTACCAACCTCACCTGTGACATTGCGGGTGTTGAACCGATGAGCATCGTGCTTAAAATGACTGCCTGCAACGGCCAACCGGTGGCGAAGATCTCCGACGAGCCAGGCAAGTCCCACTGCAAAGACCCGAATTTCGTCGCCTATTTGCGACACGTGTTTCAGGTTCCTGCCGATCCCCGTCTATCTAGCAAGGAGTGAATTCATGCAAGCCGTACAGCGTGAGATTGCGCAGCAGCTCAAGGTGCAAGCGCCGTTCGCCGACTACAAAGCGCTGCAAGCCGAAGTCGCCCGGCGCATTGCCTTTATTCAGGATTGCCTGGTCAATTCCGGGCTCAAGACGCTGGTGCTGGGCATCAGCGGCGGCGTCGATTCGCTGACTGCTGGCCTGTTGGCCCAGCGCGCGATGCGTGAGCTGCGCGACCGGAGCGGCGACAACAGCTACAAATTCATCGCCGTGCGCCTGCCGTATGAAACTCAGTTCGATGAACACGACGCTCAGGCCTCGGTGGATTTCATCGCTCCAGACGAACGCCACACGGTCAACATCGGCCCGGCGGTGAAATCGCTGGCCAGTGAAGTCGCAGCGTTTGAAGGCAAGCATGCGGTGTCGGTGGACTTTGTGCTCGGCAATACCAAGGCGCGGATGCGCATGGTCGCCCAGTACACCATCGCCGGCGCGGCGCACGGTCTGGTCATCGGCACCGACCATGCGGCGGAAGCGGTGATGGGCTTCTTCACCAAGTTCGGCGACGGCGCCTGCGACCTGGCACCGCTCAGCGGTCTGGTGAAGAATCAGGTTCGCGCGATTGCCCGCAGCTTTGGTGCGCCGGAGTCGCTGGTCGAGAAAATCCCGACGGCGGATCTGGAAGACCTGTCGCCGGGCAAACCCGACGAAGCGTCCCACGGCGTGACGTATGCCGAGATCGATGCGTTCCTGCATGGCGAACCGGTGCGTCAGGAGGCGTTCGACATCATCGTCGCGACCTACAACAAAACCCATCACAAACGCGTGATGCCGTTTGCGCCGTAAGCGCTGATGGCATGAAAAAGCCCGCTGAGGAGTGATCCTCAGCGGGCTTTTCTTTGGCCATTGCATTCACTGATGCCGATGGCTCCTTCGCGAGCAAGCTCGCTCCCACATGGTTCGCTGTCGGACACAGCATTTGTGAACAACTGAAACCTGTGGGAGCGAGCTTGCTCGCGAAGAACGATGACGCGATTGGCCTGCTTACTTAACGGTAATGGTGCCTTTCATCATCGAGATGTGGCCAGGGAACGAGCAGAAAAAGCCGTAGCCGCCATCAGCAATCTTCGCCACGTCAAAAGTCAGCGAGTCGGTTTCCTTGGCGCCAATGATCTTGGTGTGAGCGATGATGCGCGCGTCACCTTCCGGCAGGTAGTTCTTGTCGATACCGGCGGCCAGGCCTGCGGTAGCGATCGGCTGCATGTCAGCTTCTTTGCTGATCACCAGGTTATGGCCCATCACGTTCTTCGGCAGGCTGCCGGAGTGGGTCAGTTCGACGGTGAAAGTCTTGCAGCTCTTGTCGATCACGATTTCCTTGGTGTTGAAGGACATCTGATCGGTGGAGTCAACGGTGGTTTTGCACTCGGCAGCCATCAATTGGCTGCTGGCCAGCGCCAGCAGGGATACCGCAACAACTTTGGAAAACATGGTGAATCTCCAAGGCAGGGTTAACAAAAACACGAATGGTAGAAAGACTGCCTGAAATCTTCGCAAGTTCCTATGACTTGAGTCAAAAATTGTATACAACTTTCAGGCTATGACACTCATCGACACAATCTAACGGCCAGCTTCCCCGGCCCGCTCTATGATCGGCGCATCTACTGAGACGGAGTGCCTGTCATGTTCTTTAACGGTCTGTTGTGCAGTTTGCTCGCCGCCTACGCCTGTGGCGCCAGCGGTACCTTTGAATCACCGGAACGCGAAGTTTAGCCCTTGGATCGAGGCGTGCCAGCCATTACCCTGTGACGGATTGACCCAGGAGGAAGGCATGTCTCTGAAATCCGTTTGTGTATTTTGCGGTGCCAACGCCGGCACCATCCCGGCGTATACCGAAGCGGCCGTCGCCCTTGGCCGGGCCTTGGCTGAACGCAAGTTGACCCTGGTCTACGGCGGTGGTGCTGTGGGCTTGATGGGCATTGTGGCCGACGCCGCGCTGGCCGCTGGCGGCGAAGTGATCGGCATCATCCCGCAGAGTCTGATGGACAAGGAAATCGGCCACAAGAGCCTGACGCGTCTGGAAGTGGTCGATGGCATGCACGCGCGCAAGGCGCGGATGGCGGAGCTCAGTGATGCGTTCATCGCCCTGCCCGGCGGCCTCGGCACGCTGGAAGAGCTGTTCGAAGTCTGGACCTGGGGCCAGCTCGGCTATCACGGCAAACCACTGGGTCTGCTCGAAGTGAACGGTTTTTACAGCAAACTCACTGCTTTTCTTGACCACATCGTCGGCGAAGGCTTCGTTCGCGCGCCACACCGTGACATGCTGCAAGTGAGCGAATCGCCGCAAACGCTGCTCGATGCCCTGGATAACTGGAAGCCGACCGTCACGCCAAAATGGGTCGACCAAAAACCCGGCTAACCACCGGGCACCGATACAGGGCAGAATACGCGCCGCTCAACCTCACCTTCGACCAAGAGGAACGCCCATGGCCAAACCCAATTACTCCTTCGCCAAACGTCAACGAGACCTGGCAAAGGAACAGAAGAAAGAGGAAAAGCTTCAGCGCAAGAAGCAAACCGCTGAAGAAGCAGCACTGAACCCTGAGGGTGAAGTGGCAACGGAAGACGATGTTGATGCAACTGAAGCAACCGATGCA
Source organism: Pseudomonas sp. (assembly GCF_049300855.1). Taxonomy (GTDB): domain Bacteria; phylum Pseudomonadota; class Gammaproteobacteria; order Pseudomonadales; family Pseudomonadaceae; genus Aquipseudomonas. The sequence continues at coordinate 169,803 of NZ_JBAQKH010000008.1, forward strand.
CCGAAAGATCAGGCGCCTGACGCCTGAGCCCCACCGGGTTTGATGATCGAATCAGACCCAGCGGATTTGTGACGGGGCTGGCGGTTTCACTGCCGGCCCTCACAGCCCTTGCCTCGAGTACACCCCAAATCCCTTGCAGGAGTGAGCCTGCTCGAGAAGGGCACCCCCCATTCCAAAATTGGAAAAGCAGGCATAAAAAACCCGGCCGACAATGGGCCGGGTCAAGAAGACGGTGGCTATATCACTTTTGT
>NZ_JBAQKH010000009.1:0-3625 GCF_049300855.1 Pseudomonas sp.
TCGATCAGTTAAGCACGCGACAGTTGAACCGTGCCATTCATGCCGCCGCCGAGGCTGCGAACATCGACAAGCGCGTGTCCATGCACACGCTGCGCCATAGCTTCGCGACACACCTCCTTGAACAGAAGGTGGACATCCGCGTGATCCAGGTGCTGCTCGGCCATGCGAAGCTCGAGAACACCGCGCTCTACGTCCAGGTGGCCACCGACCTGCTGCACGAGGTCACCAGTCCGCTGGACCGTCTGCCCTCCGAGTAGGTCCGCGCGCTGTAGCGCCTCATGCTGGAGGTTGCGGACATCTTCCGCAGCCACGGGCCAGCGTGGCGAACCACGACACACCTGAGCCTGGGGCAGCTGAAGGTCATGTCGGCCATCGAACGGTGCCGCACGGCGGCACTGGGCGGACATGTGCTGCGCTGTTCAGGCTGCGCAACGACAGAGGTGTCCTTCAACTCGTGCCGGGACCGGCATTGCCCGAAGTGCCAGGCCAGTGCCGCACACCGCTGGCTCGAGGCACGCCAGGCCGATCTGCTACCCGTCGAGTACTTCCACGTCGTCTTCACGCTGCCCGCGCCAATCAGCGCAATCGCCTGGTACAACAAGCGGCTTGTCTACGGACTGCTGTTCGACATCGCCGCCGACACGCTGCGCACGATCGCCGCAGATCGCAAACACCTTGGCGCCCAGATCGGTACCACGCTCGTACTGCACACCTGGGGCTCGGCGCTCACACATCACCCGCACGTGCACGGCATCGTCCCTGGTGGCGGGCTGTCGCCCGATGGCGAGCGATGGATCGCCTGCCGCCCCGGCTTCTTCCTGCCGGTGCGCGTGCTCTCGCGCCTGTTCCGGCGCCGCTTCCTCGAGGCACTCGCAGACGCACACCGGCGCGGCCAGTTGCAGTTCTTCGGCGAGTACACCGGGCTCGCTGATCCCGCCACCTTTGCCCGGTGGCTTGCGCCGCTGCGTACCTGCGAATGGGTGGTCTACGCGAAGCGCCCGTTCGCCGGACCGGCAGCGGTGCTCGAGTACCTCTCACGCTACACGCACCGCGTCGCCATCTCCAACCAGCGCCTGGTCGCCTTCGATGAGCGCGGCGTGACGTTCCGCTGGAAGGACTACCGTGCACAGGGACGCACCCGCTACAAGACCATGACCCTCGAAACCGGCGAATTCATGCGCCGCTTCCTGCTCCATGTGCTGCCTGGTGGCTTCCATCGGATCCGTCACTACGGGCTGCTCGCCAACCCGGTGCGCCGCGCCAGTCTCGCGAAGGTGCGGGACCTGCTGCACGTCGCACCCGAGGTCAGCCCGCCACCGGATGACACCATCATCGAAACCCGCCCCGTCTTCATCTGCCGGCACTGCGGAGCACCGATGATCGTCATCGACATCCTCGCGCGCAGCGCCCCGATCCGCGCACCGCCAATGCGCCGGAGTCAGACATGAACGCAACACTTGCTCGATCTGCCTGTCGAACGTCGGCTTTGCGGCAACGCGGCCCACGAGCGGACGTTTGCGCGTGTCGCTTCGCGCAGTCCCTCGCACGTCCGCTTCGCCACCACAATTGCGCCACGGCACCGATTCATCACTGCGTCAGCGCCCATCAAGCATCCCGCCTGGCCGCGTCGCATCTGGCACCGCTGCGCATCCGGACCGATCAATCGCCATAGCCGCGAAGCTCCAACCGCATCGGGGCACTCCGCGGTTTCCTCCATCGAGGCTTATTCGACGCCTGCCAACACGCGCAGAGGCACCGTCACATTCCTGTGGCCGATGGCAGGCATCGAATAACCCTTAACGAAGAACGAAACCGCTCGCGCGGTAGGGGGCTCCGGCCAGCGCGTGCGGTTCATGGGAGGTCCGCTGCGCGGTTCCGTATGTTGGCGAATGAGGCAACCCGCCTCGTTCTCCAGCAGGAGCCCAATCATGACCTCCCCACAGGCAAACGCCAGTCCACTGCGCCAGCGCATGATCGACGACATGCACATGCGCCAGTTGTCGCCGAAGACACAGGACATCTATCTGCGCATCGTGCGCGAATTCGCCCGGTTTCTCGGGCGCTCACCTGACACGGCCACCGTCGAGGACCTGCGGCGCTACCAGCTGCATCTCGTCGATCACGGCACATCGCCCGTGTCGCTCAATCATGCCATCACCGGCCTGAAGTTCTTCTTCGGGGTCACGCTCGACCGGCCTGACCTGATGGTCAGGATGCACCCCGTGCGCGTGCCCCGCACACTGCCCGTCGTGCTCAGTCCCGATGAAGTGCGCCGCCTCATCGAGGCGGCCGGCAACCTCAAGCACCAGACCGCCCTGTCAGTCGCCTACGGCGCAGGACTGCGCGCAAGCGAAGTGGTGGCCCTGAAGGTCGGCGACATCGACAGTCAACGTATGACGCTGCGCATCGAGCAGGGCAAGGGTCGTCGGGACCGCTACGCCATGCTCTCGCCGGTGCTGCTCGAGCGCCTGCGCGTCTGGTGGCACGTAGCCCGGGCCCAGGGCAGGATGCTGGATGGTGGGTGGCTCTTTCCCGGGCTCGATCCCGTGGACGCGCTCAGCACGCGACAGTTGAACCGCGCCATCCATGCCGCCGCGGAGGCCGCACACATCGACAAGCGCGTATCCATGCATACCTTGAGGCACAGTTTTGCGACACATCTGCTCGAACAGAAGGTGGACATCCGCGTGATCCAGGTACTGCTCGGCCACGCGAAGCTCGAGAACACCGCGCTCTATGTCCAGGTGGCCACCGACCTGCTGCACGAGGTCACCAGTCCGCTGGACCGCCTGCCCTCCGAGTAAGCTGCGCGCTGTAGCGCCTCATGCTGGAGGTTGCGGATATCTTCCGCAGCCACGGGCCAGCGTGGCGGGCAACCGCACACCTGAGCCTGGGGCAGCTGAAGGTCATGTCGGCCATCGAACAGTGCCGCACCGCGGCGCTGGGCGGGCACGTGCTGCGCTGTTCGGGGTGCGACCACATCGAGGTCGAGTACAACTCCTGCCGTAACCGGCACTGCATGAAGTGCCAGGCCAGTGCCGCCCGCCGCTGGCTCGAGGCGCGCCAGGCCGACCTGCTGCCCGTGGAGTACTACCACGTAGTGTTCACGCTGCCCGCGCCGATCAGTGCGATCGCCTGGTACAACAAGGCGGTAATCTACGGACTCCTGTTCGACATCGCCGCCGAAACCCTGCGTACGATCGCCGCGGATCCGAGGCACCTGGGCGCACAGATCGGCGCCACGCTCGTGCTGCACACCTGGGGCTCGGCACTCACGCATCATCCTCACGTGCACGGGATCGTCCCCGGCGGTGGCCTGTCTCCCGACGGTGAGCGGTGGATCGCCTGCCGCCCCGGCTTCTTCCTGCCGGTGCGCGTGCTCTCGCGCCTGTTCCGGCGCCGCTTCCTCGAAGCACTCGCAGACGCACACCGACGCGGCCAGCTGCAGTTCTTCGGCGACTACACAGACCTTGCCAATGCGGCTGCCTTTGCGCGGTGGCTTGCGCCGCTGCGCACCTGCGAGTGGGTGGTCTACGCCAAGCGTCCCTTCGCCGGACCGCAAGCGGTGCTCGAGTACCTCTCACGCTATACGCACCGCGTCGCGATCTCCAACCAGCGCCTGGTC
>NZ_JBAQKH010000010.1:0-44915 GCF_049300855.1 Pseudomonas sp.
CTCGCTTCAGCCAGAACCATCGCCAATGACTTCGCCAACCTCATACCCGCCTCGCAGCGCAGGACGCTGTTGGGGATTGCGCAATTGATCATGCTTGGGGAACTGGCGGTGAATCGGGCGCTGGATAATCTGGAATTGCCGAGCTGATCTGTACCGGCCCCCTCTCGTGGCGAGAGCCGAAGTATCATTAGGCCGAGCACAAAAAAAACCGCCGTCCCGTTAAGTCGGGAAGGCGGTTTTTTGCTGCATCACTGTAAAGTCAGGAATCGCGGCGCAGATCCGGAATCGGCAAGTCGTCCTTTGGAGGATCCGGACGTTTGCCCTGCAACTACTCCTGCGCGTGAGGCAGAAGATCCTCAAAATCGAAGATTTATTGCTTCATTCTTTTCAGGATTACGCTCGTCAATTGGCGCCGGATCGAACTCTACGTCCCAACCTGGTCGGAAGCTTTGACTACTCGAATACGCCAGCGGGACACGAAAATTGTAAACAAAGCGTGCCTCCCATTGCGCTACTTTCTGAGCAGGATCATTTTGGGGCTCAAAGATCGCGGTAATCGTGCCCTCACCGGTTTTTTCGTCATATGTATTGAACTTGCCCTTCATTGTCGTTCTCCCTTCGGCTTGCTCATCAACTCCGCACCCGATGGCACGGCATCACAGACATGAAACTGCAAAGGCACAACAAGCGCACCTGTAAAACCTGACAGGTAAGACGCGCTTCAGACGAAAGGTAAACCCGATAATGACGCAGTAAATCCGGGGGCATCGGCCAATCGCCCATGAAGATTTATCAGGGCCAGTCCACGTCGGACGCTGGATAATCCTGAGATAGCGAATCAGCCCTGATCGGGGCGCGGACAATCGTTCCCACCGACAGTGGGAACGATCAAAACTTCAGCACTTATTACGCGGCCGTCAACACCTGGTTCGGCGCAATTTCTCCGAAGCTCAGCTTCTTGCCATTGATGTACCGCGCACCGCGGAACATTTGCTGGCCATCGACCTCCACCAATTCCTCATGCGCGTACATGAGCACGACTTTGGTTTCCGGTGTCTTGCCTCCCTCGATCGTCGAGTGTCCCTGCAGCAGGTTAAGCGCCCATTGAAAATGGATGATCGGCAAATCCGCGATGGCAATCTGGCGGGAGGCTTCCGGGAATCGGAAATCCTGACGAGCAGTCACGCGTAGTTTGCCACCGACCACTGCGAACACCGGCTTGCCATAACGCAATTCCAAACCACGCCCCTCAGCCCATTGATCCATGTAATAACCGGGCGAGGTGAACAGCGCGAATAGCGCCTGGTTATCGCGGATGCTACCCGCCGCATCAAACAGATAGTTGTAGGAATAGTGGTAAGCCAAGCCGTCCAGCTCAGGTCTGATGGCATTGACCGGATTGTCGAGATAACCCGGGATATAAACGTTGGCCATTTGCACAAAATGGGTGAAATCCAGCCCCATGTCGAAAGTGACCGTGTAGCGAATGGCTCGCTCCTTCGGGTTCTCCTCCAACTTCCCTGACACATACTCGAGTGTCATGCCTTCGAGTTTTCGATAGATACGTTCTGCCATGATCGTGCTCCGTGGATGCGGAGAAAGTCCGCAACCCATGTCATCGCTTTGTACGGAGGCTGTCTACTGTAAGAACTAACAGGTACAGAGACTTTTCAGACAGGTGGCAACGCGCAGATCCGGGCGCTTGCCCTTGCTGGCGCGGAACTGGCGAGCAAACTCGCTCCCACAGGGAAACGCATTTCAAATGTGGGAGCGAGCTCCCTCGCGACAGTGACTGCGAAAGGAGCCGAGGTTTCATCGGGTCAGGAATCGCGACGCAGATCCGGCGGAATCGGCAAGTCGTCCTTGAGCGGATCCGGACGTTTGCCCTTGCCGGCGCGGAACTGGCGGATCTGATAGACGTAGGCCAGGACCTGGGCAACCGCCAGGTACAAGCCGCCGGGGATTTCCTGATCGAGTTCGGTGGAGTAGTAGATCGAACGCGCCAGCCCCGGCGATTCGAGGAGCATGACGTTGTTGGCCACGGCGATTTCGCGGATTTTCAGGGCGAGGAAGTCGCTGCCTTTGGCAATCAGCATCGGCGCCCCGCCCTTTTCCGAATCGTATTTGAGCGCGACGGCGTAGTGGGTCGGGTTGGTGATGACGACGTCGGCGTCGGGAATCGCCGCCATCATGCGGCGTTGGGACATCTCGCGCTGGGTCTGGCGGATGCGCTGTTTGACCTCCGGGCGACCCTCCTGATCCTTGTGCTCGTCGCGCACTTCCTGCTTGGTCATCAGCAGTTTTTTATGGGCTTCCCAGAGCTGCACCGGCACATCGACAGCGGCGATGATGATCAAGCCGCAGGCCAGCCACAAGGTGCTCCAGCCGACCAGCGTGACGCTGTGAATGATCGCTGACTCAAGCGGTTCGTGGGCGATCCGCATCAAGTCATCGACATCCGATAACAGCACTACCAACGCCACTCCCAAGGTAACCGAAAACTTGGCCAGGGCCTTGAGCAGTTCGACCACAGCCTTGAACGAAAACATTCGCTTCAGGCCTGCCGCCGGGTTCATCCGGCTGAACTTGGGCGCCATGGAACCGGCTGCAAACAGCCAGCCACCGAGAGAAATTGGCCCGATCAGAGCAGCCAGCAACAGCGTGATCATGAACGGCTGGATGGCCACCAGTGCTATCTGACCTGACTTCAAAAGAAATGCGCCCATGGATCCCTGATCCATGATCACCTCACGCGACAGCGTGAAATTCAGGCGCATCAATTCCATCAGGTCTTCAGCGAGCGCGCCGCCGAACACCAGCAGCGCGCCGGCCCCGGCCATCATCACAGCGAGGGTGTTGAGCTCTTTGGAACGGGCGATCTCACCCTTCTCACGGGAGTCCTTTTTACGTTTCTCCGTGGGGTCTTCTGTTTTGTCCTGACCGCTTTCGCTCTCTGCCATGACTCAGCGCGCCCGTGCCAGTTCGCGTAGCAGCTGCAAGGCTTCAGTGGCCAGCGGCTGGTACTGGTTGAGAATGTCCGCCAGACCGACCCAGACGATGAACAGCCCGAGCACCAGGGTCAGCGGGAAACCGATGGAGAAAATGTTCAATTGCGGCGCGGCGCGGGTCATCACGCCAAACGCGATGTTGACCACCAGCAACGCGGTGACGGCCGGCAACACCAGCAACAGCGCGGCGCCCAACACCCAGCCGAGCTTGCCGGCCAATTCCCAGTATTGCGCCGTCATTAACCCGCCGCCGACCGGCAGCGTGGTAAAGCTTTCGGTGAGCACTTCGAAGACCACCAGGTGGCCGTTCATCGACAGAAACAGCAGCGTCACGAGCATGGTGAAGAACTGCCCGATCACCGCCACCGAGACGCCGTTGGCCGGGTCGACCATCGAGGCGAAACCCATGCCCATCTGGATCGCGACAATCTGCCCGGCCACCGCAAACGCCTGGAAGAACAACTGCAGGGAAAACCCCAGCACGGCACCCACAAGGATCTGCTCGGCAATCAGCAACAAACCGCTGAGGTCCAACGGGCTGACCGCCGGCATCGGCGGCAGGCTCGGGGCAATGCACACGGTGATCGCCACGGCAAAATACAGGCGCACGCGGCGCGGTATCAGCGTGGTGCCGAACACCGGCATGACCATCAACATCGAGGCGACGCGAAACAGCGGCAACATGAACGAGGCCACCCAGGTACTGATCTGGGTGTCGGTCAGCTGAAGCAGCGATTGCATGGCTTAGCCGATGACCATCGGAATGTTTTTGTACAACTGGATGATGTACTCCATGAACGTCTGCACGATCCACGGACCGGCGACGATCAGCGTCACCAGCATCACCAGCAGACGCGGCAGGAAGCTCAGGGTCTGTTCGTTGATTTGCGTGGCGGCCTGGAACATCGCCACCAGCAGGCCGACCAACAGGCTCGGCACTACCAGAATCGCCACCATCAACGTGGTCAGCCACAGCGCTTCTCGAAAGATATCGACCGCGATTTCCGGCGTCATGGCGAGACACCTCCAAAACTGCTGGCCAGGGTGCCGATGATCAGCGCCCAGCCATCCACCAGCACGAACAGCATGATCTTGAACGGCAGCGAGATGATCAGCGGCGACAGCATCATCATACCCATCGCCATCAGCACGCTGGCCACGACGAGGTCGATGATCAGGAACGGAATGAAGATCATGAAGCCGATCTGGAACGCGGTTTTAAGCTCGGAGGTGACGAAGGCCGGCACCAGAATGGTCAGTGGCGCCTGATCCGGCGTGGCGATGTCGGTGCGCTTGGACAGGCGCATGAACAGCTCAAGATCGCTGGTGCGGGTCTGCGCGAGCATGAAGTCCTTGATCGGCACCTGAGCCTTTTCCACCGCTTGTTGAGCGGTGAGCTTTTCCGCCAGATACGGTTGCAGTGCATCGTTGTTCACCCGATCGAACACCGGCGCCATGATGAACATGGTCAGGAACAGCGCCATGCCGGTGAGGATCTGGTTCGACGGCGTCTGTTGCAGGCCCAGGGCCTGACGCAGGATCGAGAAGACGATGATGATCCGGGTGAAACTGGTCATCAGGATGACCGCCGCCGGGATAAAGCTCAGCGCGGTCATGATCAGCAGGATCTGCAGACTGACCGAATACTCCTGCGCGCCGTCGGCGTTGGTGCCCAGCGTGATCGCCGGGATCGACAACGGATCGGCGGCGAACGCCAGTGGCGCGGCCAGCAACAGGGCCAGCGTCAAGACGATGCGTAGCGCACCCATTACTTCGTATCCTTCTGATCCTTGCCGAGAATCTTCAGCAGTTGCTGAGCAAATTCCGGGGTCGCTTTTTCACGGGTCGCCGGCACGTCGACCGGTTCCTTGAGCACGTGCAGCGCGGTGATGGTGCCCGGGCTCAGGCCTAGCAGAATCTGCTCGTTGCCGACCTGTACCAGCAGCAAGCGGTCACGCGGACCGAGTGCGCGTGAACCGATCAGCTCGATCACTTGCCCCTTGCCGGCAGGCCCCGCCTGCTGCACCCGGCGCAACAGCCAGGCGAGGAAGAAGATCACGCCCAGCACCAGCAACAGGCCAAACACCAATTGCGTCAATTGCCCGGCCACGCCGCTGGTCACCATCGGCGCGGTCGCGGCAGGCACGGTGGTGGCGGTCGACGGTTCGGCGGCGAGCACGCTCAGCGGCAAGGCCAACAGAGCCCAGAGAAACCTTTTCACTCAGCGCAGCTTCTTGATGCGTTCGCTTGGGCTGATCACGTCGGTCAGGCGGATGCCGAACTTCTCGTTGACCACAACCACTTCGCCGTGCGCGATCAGCGTGCCGTTGACCAGCACGTCCAGCGGCTCACCGGCCAGACGATCGAGCTCGATCACCGAACCCTGGTTGAGTTGCAGCAGGTTGCGGATGTTGATGTCGGTGCTGCCGACTTCCATCGAAATCGATACCGGAATATCGAGGATCACGTCCAGGTTCGGACCGTCCAGGGTGACCGGGTCGTTGTTTTTCGGCACGCTGCCGAACTCTTCCATCGGCAGACGGTTGGAGCTGGCTGCGCCAGCATCAGCGGCCAGCAGCGCGTCGATGTCAGCCTGACCATCACCGGTTTCTTCCAGGGCCGCAGCCCATTCGTCAGCCAGTGCCTGGTCGTCCTGGGCGTTCATATCGTCGTTCATCATTTGTCCTCGGCGGGCAACAATTCAGCTAAATGTGTGGGGGTGAGAGCGCCGCTTCAGCGACGCTCGATCGGCTCGATCACTTGCAACGCGAGGTTGCCTTTGTGCGAGCCCATCTTGACCTTGAAGGCCGGCACGCCGTTGGCGCGCATGATCATTTCGTCCGGCATCTCGACCGGGATCACATCGCCCGGCTGCATGTGCAGGATGTCGCGCAGTTTCAACTGACGGCGGGCCACGGTGGCACCGATCGGCACGTCGACATCGAGCACGTCCTGACGCAGGGCGTTGACCCAGCGCTCGTCCTGATCGTCGAGGTCCGACTGGAAACCGGCGTCGAGCATTTCACGCACCGGCTCGATCATCGAGTACGGCATGGTCACGTGCAGGTCGCCGCCACCGCCATCGAGTTCGATGTGGAACGTGGAGACCACAATCGCTTCGCTCGGGCCAACGATGTTGGCCATGGCCGGGTTCACTTCCGAGTTGATGTACTCGAAATTGACTTCCATGATCGCCTGCCAGGCTTCTTTCAAATCGACGAAAGCCTGTTCCAGCACCATGCGCACCACGCGCAGTTCGGTCGGGGTGAATTCACGCCCTTCGATCTTGGCGTGACGGCCATCGCCACCGAAGAAGTTGTCCACCAGTTTGAACACCAGTTTGGCGTCGAGGATGAACAGCGCGGTGCCGCGCAACGGTTTGATCTTGACCAGGTTGAGGCTGGTCGGTACGTACAGCGAGTGCACGTATTCGCCGAACTTCATCACCTGTACGCCACCGACGGCAACGTCCGCCGAGCGGCGCAGCATGTTGAACATGCTGATGCGGGTGTAACGGGCAAAACGCTCGTTGATCATTTCCAGAGTCGGCATGCGTCCACGGACGATGCGATCCTGGCTGGTCAGGTCGTAGCTTTTGACACTGCCGGGTTCGGCAGCGTTATCGGTCTGTACCAGACCATCGTCGACGCCATGCAACAGCGCATCGATTTCATCCTGGGACAGCAGATCCTGCACGGCCATGTCGTGTTCCTACTGCAGTACGAAATTAGTGAAAAGCAACTGTTCGATCACCACTTTGCCCAGCTCTTTCTGCGCCACTTCCTGGACGCTGGCTGTGGCCTTCTGGCGTAACATTTCCTGTCCGACCGGGGTCGCCAATGTGGCGAAATCCTGTCCGGAGAAGAGCATCACCAGGTTGTTGCGGATCACCGGCATGTGCACTTTGAGCGCTTCCAGATCGGCCTGATTGCGGCCCAGCATGGTGATGCTCACCTGCATGTAGCGCTGACGGCCGTTCTGGTTGTAGTTGGCGACAAACGCCGGCGCCATCGGCTCGAAGATCGCTGGCTGCTTGCCGACTGGCGCCGCATCGGCGGCCTCGGCAGGCTTGCTCTGGGCGCTGTGCATGAAGAACCAGGTCGCCCCCACGGAGGCACCAATGGCCAACAGCAACGCCAGCACGATCACGATGATCAGCTTGAGTTTGCCTTTGGTTGCGGGGTCTTTCACTGCTGCTGTTTCGCTCTTCGCCATGCCAATAATCCGTCACTAATCGGGTTTTCACAGTCGCACGGCAAGGCAAGAGCAAGTGTTATGCCAGAAGTGTCGGCAGTGGTGGACAACGCTAAAGTCAAAGGCACCCTCACCCCAGCCCTCTCCCGGAGGGAGAGGGGGCCGACCGAGGTGTCAGACGTCAAACATCGACCTGAGAGATCGAGTCGAATATGGATTCACAGCAGAAGCCGTGAGACATCGACCTGAGAGATCGAGTCGATTATGGATTCACAACCGAAGTATCAGGTCGGCGCACTTGGCAAGCATCCCCCAATCAGTCCCCTCTCCCCCTGGGAGAGGGCTAGGGTGAGGGCGCTGTCGTCAAACGTCGATCTGAAAGACCGGATCGATTATGGATTCACAACCGAAATATCAGGTCGGCGCACTTGGCAAGCATCCCCCAATCAGTCCCCTCTCCCCCTGGGAGAGGGCCAGGGTGAGGGCGCTGTCGTCAAACGTCGATCTGAAAGACCGGATCGATTATGGATTCACCACCGAAATATCAGGTCGGCGCACTTGGCAAGCATCCCCCAATCAGTCCCCTCTCCCTCCGGGAGAGGGCTAGGGTGAGGGCGCTGTCGTGAAACATCGACCTTAAAGACCGGATCGATTATGGATTCACAACCGAAATATCAGGTCGGCGCACTTGGCAAGCATCCCCCAATCAGTCCCCTCTCCCTCCGGGAGAGGGTTAGGGTGAGGGGCTCTTGATTTTGATCAGGCGTAATAGTCGACCGCGCTGCTGCCGATCACGCTGGTGGTTTGCGCAGCGGCTTCAGCAATGGCGGCAGGCGCCAATTCTTCATCCGCCGAATCGAGGCGACCACCGGCAGCGCTGGTGCGACCACTCTGGCCCTGCTGCGCCTGTTCCTGACCTTGCTGGCCCTGCCAGCCACGGCTCTGGTCGGAGACACTGACGTCAACCTGGCCCATGCCCTGCTGGTTGAACATGTCGCGCAGGCGATGCATCTGCCCATCCAGCGCTTCACGTACGCTTGGATGCGCACTCATGAACGTCACCTGGGTCTGTTGATCCGGAACCATGTTCACGCGGATGTCCAGACGCCCCAACTCGGCCGGCTGCAACTGAATGTCTGCGGCCTTGAGATTGGCGCTCGACAAATACATGACGCGGTTGACCACTTCTTCAGTCCAGCCGCTCTGATGCATGGCAATCGGCTGGTTCACCGGCACGGCATTGGCCGTCTTCGGCGTCGCGGCCTGTGTCAGCGCCGCCAGACGGTTGGCGAAGTCATCGACACGGGTGTCGCTGGTGGCGGTTTTGAGGTCTTTGAGGCCGTCATCGATCAAGCCGCTGAAGGCTTTGTCACCGCCCTGGCTGGTGCTGTCCTTGTCGGCCTGCACGTCGAGCATGCTGGCCATGCCGGCAGCAAAATTCTGCGCCGCCGTCAGTTCACCGTCAGCCTGAGCCTGAGCAGGCGAGGCTTTTGGTTGCGCCTGGCTGGCAGCGGAAATGTGCCCGCCCTGCTCCATCGCCATGCGCACGGCCGGCATCGAGTCGAGCGGATCGGCCGAAGGATCGAAATCGCTGTCGGTGACCGGTGCCGGATCTTTGACCACACCCGGCAATGCGACAAGTGCCGGGGTTTCGGTTTCTGCTGGGGCCGGGGCAGCGACAGCCGGGGTCTGCACCACAGGCGCCGCCACCACAGGCTGCACAGCGGCGACCAACGCCGGATCAAGCGTTGGGTCAACCGGTGCGGCATCAACCACTGGCGGTTGGGAGGTGTCCGTGCTGTCGTCACTGCTGGCGGTGGTGTCATCGCTCGCTGCGGTTTTATCGGCAGGCAAGTCGTTGCCGCTATCGGCAACCGTAGGCTGCGCAGCGGCAGACTGATCCTTGCCGATATCCTTTTTGCCGCTGTTGTCAGCGACCTTGTCGCGCGGCGACTTGGGCGAATTATCAGTGGTTGCAACAGGCTTGCTCGACCCCTGATCGGCGAACACTTTCGCGAAGCTTGAGGCTTTATCCCCGGTATCTACGGCCATGGCCGACGATTTGGCCGAGGCAGCTTGCGCCTTGGCCTGAGCGGCGTTCTGAAGAAGGATGTTGGGGGTCGCAGGCATGAAACGGTCTCCGCTGCACTGGGATCGTAGGTACAGTTACGCAGATGACTGCAAGTGCCGGGCCAGTTTTGTCCGGCGCTTGAGAAAAGTGCCGGACGGCGGGATCAATGCGTCAGCGCGTGCTGCCGCTCATCTTCGTAAACCGGGCGGACATCGTCGAACTCGCCCCTGATAGCAGCGACCAGTCGGGTGATGTCCTCCGGGCTCTTGTCTTTGGCGTCCGACTCCAATTCCTGGCAGAGCGCCGCCAACCGGACAGCGCCCATATTGCTGGCGCTGCCCTTGAAGCTATGGGCAACTTCCGACAATGCCTTGGCGTCAGCTGTGTTTCGCAACTCGTCCAGGCGACTTTCGGAATCCGCCAGAAAGGTATCCAGAAGCTCCGGATAACCATCCTCCATGACTTCGCGCAGTACGCTCAGCGCCTCGCGATCAATATGTGTGTCAGCCACTTGTTCACTCCTTGATCAAGAATTGCGCGGATTATGCCTGAACCTCCCAGAAAAACTCCACGCAAGCACTACGACCTTCGTCCGACCAACTGGCGTTGCGGCCCAATTGCCGGACCAGACTGACGCCACGTCCCGACAGACGGGCACCCTCCAGCGGCCGTTCCATGACCCGCGCCACATCGAAGCCCTTGCCGCTGTCTTCGACACGAATGACCAGACGACCGCCCTCGCCTTGTGGCTGCACCTGCAAATGCACGCGCACAAATCCGTCCTGCAATGCCTCGAGCCGATCGTTGCGCTGCTGATAGTAGCGCGCGAACCCCGCCGCATCGCGCTTGAGACTGGAGTCCAGACCGAGCACACCGTGCTCGAGCGCGTTGGAGTACAACTCGGCCAGCACGCTGTACAAAGCGCCACTCTGCGCCCGCAGCCCATGCACCTCAAGCAGCAACTGCAACAGGTACGGCAGCGGATTGAAACGCTTGAGCGTGGCGCCACGGAATTCAAAGCTCACCGACCAATCGAGCGGGCATGACTGGCCGCTGTCGGAATACACCGGTGCCGACGGCTTGACCTGCGCCGGCTCCAGCAGGCTGACCTCTACCATGCTGACGTCATCGCGCGCCTCGCCGCGAAAATCGCGCAGCGCCTGCTCAATGTCCTCGAACAAGCGGTCGGGCTCGCGATTGGCGGCGAACACCTGCTGCAAACGCTCGACACCGAACAGTTGATCACTGGCATCACTGGTATCGATCACGCCGTCCGACAACAGAAACACCCGATCCCCGACCGCCATCGGATGCACTTCAGTGCAGTCGTCGAACGCCTGTGGGCTGAGCACACCCAGCGGCAGATGGCGCGCGGCCAATGGCACGCGCTCGCCCGTGGCGATTCGATGCAGATAACCGTCCGGCATGCCGCCATTCCACACTTCGACCGAACGCCGCTGAAAACTCAGACACAACAACGTGGCGCAGCAAAACATGTCCACCGGCAGGATGCGTTTGAGTTTGGCGTTCATCTCGCGCAGGGTTTCCGCCAAGCCGTAGCCCTTGGCGGTCATGCCATAGAACACCTCGGCCAAGGGCATCGCCCCGACCGCTGCCGGCAGGCCATGGCCGGTGAAATCCCCCAGCAACACATGCATGTCGCCCGCCGGCGTGTACGCCGCCAGCAGCAGGTCACCGTTGAACAACGCATAGGGCGATTGCAGGTAACGGATGTTCGCCGCGCTCAGGCAACCGGAGTGCGCGACCTTGTCGAACACGGCTTTGGCCACGCGCTGTTCGTTGAGCAGGTAATCATGGTGTTTGGCGATCAGGTCGCGCTGTTGCAACACGGTCGCCTGCAAGCGACGCAAGCGATCCATCGCCTTGATTTTGGCGGCGAGGATCACCTGGTTGTAGGGCTTCGCCAGAAAGTCGTCGCCCCCAGCCTCCAGACAACGGGCCAGCGCTTCGCTTTCGGTCAGCGAGGTGAGGAAGATGATCGGCACCAGCGTCTCGCCCGCCAACGCCTTGATCTGCCGCGCCGCCTCGAAGCCGTCCATCACCGGCATCATTGCGTCCATCAGCACCAGATCGGGTTGCTGCCGGCGAAACAGTTCGACCGCTTCGGCACCATTGGCCGCCGTCAGGACTTCGTGACCCTGACGACGGACGATGGTCGAGAGCAGCAGACGGTCGGCGGCGCTGTCTTCGGCGATCAGAATGGTCAGCGGCTCTTGCGCCTGCATGGCCGTCAACTGATGTCGAAGAGTTTGTCGAAATTGGAGATGGCGAGGATCTTGCGCACGTCGGAGTTGCTGTTGACGACTCGCACGTCCGAATCGTCGCCGCCAGCGTGATCACGCAACAGGAGCAGCATGCCCAGCGCCGAGCTGTCGAGATAAGTGGCGTCCTTCAAGTCCACCACAATGGATCCTGGCTTCTTGTCGAGCCGCTCATAAGACTCGCGAAATTCCTGATGGCGACCGAAATCGAATCGCCCCCTGACCGAGATCGTCAGTTTTTGACCATCTGGAGAGACTTCTGTAACGACTGACATTGACTGGCTTCCTTGTCATTGACGAACCTGTACAAGGTTTAGCACCTGGACAGGGTTGGGGCAAGGTTGAGGGTCGGATCAAATGTGGGAGCGGCGGTGCGACGACTCGACTTGCTCGCGAAGACGGCTTCACATTCAACATTGATGTCGACTGTTATATCGCCTTCGCGAGCAAGCTCGCTCCCACAGTGTTTCGTGGTGCGATTTAGAACGGGTTTTGTCGTGGCAAGCGCTGGGACAGTTCGTCGAGCAGCTTCTGCTCGCGCTTGTCTTCGAGGCGTTGCGCCTCTTCGCGATAACGCTGCACCAGTTTGCGCAGACCTTCGACCTTGGCAAATGCCTGTTGCCATTCCTCACGGGCCTTGTCGAGCTTGTTCTGATGCCAGACCAGGCTCTGGCGCTGCTGGTCAACCGCGGTGTCGAGTTGCGCCAGAAAGCCCTGAAAGCCGAGCAGCCATTGCCCGCTCACGCCGGTGCTGCCGCGCACGATCCATTGCTCGGAGTAATCCAGACGAAAGGCATTGAGGTCGGCGAGTTTGCTTTCAGCGACTTTCACCTGGCCCTGAAAATAGCCCAAGCGCTGCACGGCGGTTTTCTCGGCCTGTTCGGCCATGTCCACCACCGGCGCCAGACGCGCGGCTCGACTGACGGCGGCCATGAGCGGTTAGCCGCCCGCCGCTGGCGCGAACAGGGTTGCGAGGTAAGACTGGCTTTCGCCCATGTTGATTTTGTCGTTGAGGCCCTGACGCTGGTAGCGCACCAACTGCGGTTGCAGGGAGATCGCCAGATCGGTCTCGCGATCGCCGCCGGCAACGTAGGCGCCAACGCTGATCAGGTCGCGACTCTGCTGATAACGCGACCACAACTGCTTGAAGTATTGCGCGCGCTGCATGTGTTCCGGCGAGACCACCGCCGGCATCACCCGGCTGATCGACGCTTCGATGTCGATGGCCGGATAGTGCCCTTCTTCAGCCAGACGCCGCGACAGCACGATGTGGCCATCGAGCACGCCACGCGCCGAGTCGGCAATCGGGTCCTGCTGGTCATCGCCTTCGGACAACACGGTATAGAACGCGGTAATCGAACCGCCGCCCTTCTCCGCATTACCGGCACGCTCAACCAGTTTCGGCAACTTGGCGAACACCGACGGCGGATAACCCTTGGTCGCTGGCGGCTCGCCGATGGCCAAGGCGATTTCCCGCTGGGCCTGAGCAAAACGGGTCAGCGAATCCATCAGCAACAGGACGTTCTTGCCCTTGTCACGGAAATACTCGGCGATCCGCGTGCAGTACATTGCCGCGCGCAGACGCATCAGCGGTGCATCGTCCGCCGGCGAGGCGACGACCACGGAACGCTTAAGGCCCTCTTCACCGAGGCTGTGCTCGATGAATTCCTTGACTTCGCGACCCCGCTCACCGATCAGGCCAACGACGATGATGTCGGCCTCGGTGAAGCGCGTCATCATGCCGAGCAACACGGATTTACCGACACCGGTACCGGCGAACAGACCGAGACGCTGACCACGCCCCACCGTCAGCAAACCGTTGATGCAACGAATGCCGACGTCCAGCGGCTCGCTGATCGGGTCACGGTTGAGCGGGTTGATCGTCGGGCCGTCCATCGGCACCCAGTCTTCGGCTTTCATGCCGCCCTTGCCGTCCAGTGCGCGCCCGGCACCGTCGAGCACGCGACCGAGCATGCTCATGCCCATCGGCAAGCGCCCGGTATCGGCGAGTGGCACCACGCGGGCGCCCGGGGCGATGCCGGCGACACTGCCGACCGGCATCAGAAAGACTTTGCTGCCGGAAAAACCCATGACTTCCGCCTCCACCTGCGAGGGGTGATAGCTGTCGTCATTGATCACCAGGCAACGTGTGCCCATGGCGGCGCGCAGGCCTTCGGCTTCGAGGGTGAGGCCGACCATGCGCAGCAGGCGACCTTCAAGAATCGGCGCGCCGGCAATCTCGGTGGCCTCAGCGTAGGTGCTCAGGCGCTTGGCGAAACTGGTGCGTTCAAGGCGCATCGGGGTTGTCCGCGAGCGGCTCTTCAGGCGTGGCCGCCGGTTTTACGTCTTCGGGAATGTCCAGAGTCAGATCCGCTTCAGCCGGGTGCAACGCCTGCTCGTGCAACTGATCGAACAGTTTGGCCATGACCTGAGTGACGCGGGTTTCAATGCTCGCATCGATGCGGCTGTGTTCGGTTTCAACCCGGCAGCCGCCCGGCAGCAGCGATTCATCTTCGACGATGCGCCAGGTTTCCTCATGACGTTCGCGCAAAGCCTTGGCCTGCTCGAAATCCTGCGGATTGACGTACAGGCGCACGTTGTCGACGCCCAGCGGCAACAGCTTGAGGGCATCGCGCATGACGTGTTCGATCTGGCTGGAATCGATGGCCAGTTCACGCTTGATCACCTGTTTGGTGATGTGCTGCACGAGGTCGACCAGCGACTTTTCGATCAGCGTATCTTGCTCGGCGATGGGCTCGAACAGGTTCGCCATCAGTTGCTCGAGGCTGGCAATTTTTGCCGCCAGCGCGACTTCAGCTTCCTGACGGACTTTCAGCGTGGCGCTGTGGAAGCCTTCCTTTTCGCCGATGCCGAAGCCCTCGTTATAAGCCTCCTGACGGATGCTTTCGAGTTCTTCCAGGGTCAGTGGCTGGACTTCTTCCAGCGGCACTTCTTCCATTTCCGGCGGTTCGGGCTCCGGCTCCGGCTCAGGCTCGGGTTTCGGCGGATCGAAGCTGGGCATGGCCCAGGATTCGAATCCGCGAACATCGCGGGCACGGATCAGATCCGTCACATCGTCGTCGTGCTTGTCCATGGGCTTAGATCATTTCCTCGCCACCTTTGCCACCGAGTACGATTTCGCCGGCTTCGGCCATACGACGGGCAATGGTGAGGATTTCTTTCTGCGCGGTTTCGACGTCGCTGACGCGTACCGGGCCTTTGGCCTCGAGATCGTCGCGCAACAGTTCGGCGGCACGTTTGGACATGTTCTTGAAGATCTTTTCTTTGACGCCTTCGTCCGAACCCTTGAGGGCCAGTACCAGCACGTCGGAAGACACTTCGCGCAGCAACGCCTGAATACCTCGGTCGTCGACATCGGCGAGGTTGTTGAACACGAACATGAGGTCTTCGATCTGACCGGACAGGTCTTCGTCGACTTCGCGGATCGAGTCCATGAGCTGGCCTTCGATCGAGCTGTCGAGGAAGTTCATGATGTCCGCCGCACGCTTGATGCCACCCAGGGTGGTGCGCGAGGCATTCGAGTTGCCGGAGAACTGCTTCTCGAGAATCTGGTTGAGTTCTTTCAGTGCCGCTGGCTGCACGGTGTTCAACGACGAGACGCGCAGGATGATGTCCAGACGCACTTTGTGGTCGAAGTTGCCGAGTACTTCACCGGCCTGATCCGGATCGAGGTACGCCACCACGATCGCCTGGATCTGCGGGTGTTCGTAACGGATCACGTCGGCAACGGCGCGCGGCTCCATCCATTTCAGGCTGTCGAGGCCACTGGTGTTGCCACCGAGCAGGATGCGGTCGATCAGGCCGTTGGCCTTGTCTTCACCCAGGGCCTGGGTGAGCATTTTGCGCACGTAGTCGTCGGAACCGACGCCGAGGCTGGTCTGGTCGCCGACGATGTCGACGAATTCGCTCATGACCTGCTCGACCTGTTCGCGATGGACGTTGCCCATCTGCGCCATGGCCACGCCGACGCGCTGAACCTCTTTGGGGCCCATGTGGCGCAGCACTTGTGCGGCATCGGTCGAACCCAGGGACAGCAGCAGAATCGCGGCTTTGTCGACCTTGTTCAGTTTGACGGTTGCGGCTCGGTTATCACTCATCTGCGTTAATCCACTCTTTCACGACCTGAGCCACGCGACCCGGATCCTCGGCCACCAGACTCTTGATTGCATTCAGTTGCGCGTCATAACCCTCACTTGGGCTCGGCAACAGAATGCTCTGCGGACCACCGAGGCTCACGCGGTCGTTGGAAAGTTCGCCGTCCAGGCCGCCCATCCCGCCGAGTTCCACGTCGCTGCCCAGACCGGCCAGCTCCTTGCCTTTGCCGCCGCCGGTGATGTTGTTGAGCACCGGACGCAGCACACCAAACACCAGCACCAGGATGAACAACACACCCAGCACTTGTTTGACGATGTCCCAGAACCATGGCTGGGAGTAGAATGGAATATCGGCAATCACTTCACCGCGCTCGGCGGAGAACGGCATGTTGATCACGCTGACGCTGTCGCCACGGCTGGCGTCGAAACCGACGGCATCCTGGACCAGACGGGTGAAGCGCGCCAATTCGTCGGCGCTCCACGGCGCGCGGGTGGTTTCACCGTTGGCCGCGTTGACCTTGACCTGATCATCGACCACCACCGACACCGACAGACGATTCAGGCGACCCTGCTGCTGTTTGGTGTGGCTGATGGAACGGTCGAGTTCGAAGTTCTTGGTCGATTGTTGACGCTTGTCGGCCGGGTACGGCGCGAGCATCGGCTGGCCGGTGGCCGGGTCCATGATCTGCTGACCGTTGGCATCAACCAATGGCTGACCTGGCTGCACCATCGCGGCCGGCGCGGCGGCACCACCGGTGGTTTGCGGCGCCGAGGCTGGCGACGGCGGCTGGTTGCTCAGAGCACCCGGCACGCCTTGCGGGCCATTGCTGGCGGTGCGCTGTTCGTTGACCGACTGCTCGCTGCGCAACGCCGGTTGATCCGGGTTGAACTGCTCGGCAGTCGATTCGACGGCATTGAAGTCGATGTCGGCCGAGACTTCCGCCTTGTAGCGATCGTTGCCCAGTACCGGTTGCAGAATGTTGTGCACGCGCTGGGTGAGCATGCTTTCCATGCGGCGGCTGTAATCGAACTGCTTGCCGGCCATGGTCATTTCGGAGTTTTCCGCCTGATCAGAGAGCAAGGTGCCCTTCTGGTCGACGACGGTGATCTGCGATTTGCTCAGCTCGGGAACGGAAGTCGCCACCAGGTTGATGATCGCAATCACCTGACCCGGCTCCAGCGAACGACCAGAGTACAACTCAACCAAGACCGAAGCACTTGGCTTGCGTTCGTCACGGACGAACACCGAGCTTTTCGGAATCGCCAGGTGCACGCGGGCACCCTTGACGTTGTTCAGGCTGGAAATGGTCCGCGCCAGTTCACCTTCGAGGCCGCGACGATAACGGGTCGCTTCCATGAATTGGCTGGTGCCCAGACCCTGTTCCTTGTCGAGGATTTCGAAACCGATATTGCCGTCGCTGGGAGTGACACCAGCAGCGGCGAGTTTCATCCGCGCACGGGACAGGTCATCGGCCTTGACCAGCAAGGCGCCGGAGTTCGGTTCGACGTTGTAAGGGATGTCGGCGGCGGCCAGGGTGTCCATGACCTGCTTGGCGTCCATGCCGGCAAGGCTGCCGTACAACGGACGGTAATCCGGCTGCTGCGACCACAGCACCACGGCAAAGCCAATCGCCACGCTCGCAGCCAGGCCGACCAACAGGCCCACCTGACGCAGCATGGTCATCTCGGAGAGGTTTTCCAGGAAGGACAGGCCGAACAGCGGCGGTTTGCCGTCGATCGGGGTGGCCTTGGCCGGAACGTTATCGGCGACTGCTTCTGCCATGACTCAATCTCGTCCTTAAACCGGCATCTGCATGATGTCTTGATAAGCCTGGACCAGCTTGTTGCGCACCTGGGTCAGAGCCTGGAACGACACGCTGGCTTTTTGCGAAGCGATCATCACGTCCGTCAGATCGACGCCGCTCTTGCCCACTTCAAAGGCATTGGCCAACTGAGTCGACGCGGTCTGGGTATCGCTGACCTTGTTGATCGCCTGACCGAGCATGTCGGAAAAGCTGCTGCCTCCCAGCTCAGGGACAGCGGTCGTCGATTTCGGCGCAGACATGGCATCCAGCTTCATGGCCTTCATGTCTGTCATCAACCGATTAAATTCAATACCTTGGCTCATGGTCTACTCTCTTGGGCGGCCCGCAATTTTTTGACACTCACTCGGCGGGTACACAGGTATTAGCAACAAGGGTGCCAGCTCATGGGCAGCCCTTTCAGAAAAGCGTTTTCAACTGTTTGCGTCACGGCTCAGGTGGCGAACAGATAACCTTCGACGTCCATCCCGGCATCGCGCATTTGCGCGAGTTTGTAGCGCAGGGTGCGCGGGCTGATACCGAGCTTTTCCGCCGCTTCCTTGCGTCGGCCGCGCTCGGCGCGCAGGGTGTCGATGATCATCTGAAACTCCCGGCGGCGCAGGTCATCGCCCAGTGCACCGGCCGAATCCGCTTCGATTTCCACCTCGCGAATCACCATTGGCGCAGGCGCTGCGACTGGCAAAGCGGCGAACGTTACGGCACCGGCCAGACAGAAATCCTGCGGCTGGATCAAGCCGCCCTGCTGCAAAATCAGCGCGCGCTGAATTGCGTTGTCCAGTTCGCGTACGTTGCCCGGCCATGGGTAGGCGGTCAGGCACGCTTGCGCCTCGGGCGAAAGTTTCGCCGCCGCATGCTTCATTTTATTGACGTGTTTGGCCAACAACCTTTCGGCCAGCGGCAGGATATCGGCAGTGCGCTCGCGAAGTGGACGCCAGGCGAGCGGGAAAACCGACAAACGGTAAAAAAGGTCTTCACGGAAACGCCCCGCCGCCACTTCGCCGGCGAGATCGCGGTTAGTGGTGGCGACCACGCGAATATCCAGGGCAATCGGTTTACGTGCACCGACGCGCTCGACCTCGCGCTCTTGCAACACGCGCAGCAGCTTGGCTTGCAGGCCGAGGGGCATCTCGGAAATTTCGTCGAGCAGCAGGGTGCCGCCGTCGGCCTGTTCGAACTTGCCGGCCTGCGCAGCGATGGCGCCGGTAAAGGAACCCTTCTCGTGCCCGAACAACGTCGCTTCGAGCATGTTGTCCGGGATTGCCGCACAGTTGATCGCAATGAACGGTTGATTGGCGCGATGGGATTGCTGGTGAATGTAGCGCGCCAGCACTTCTTTACCGGTACCGGATTCACCGGAGATCAACACAGTGGAATCGCTACGCGCCACTCGTGCGGCCAATTCCAGCAATTGTGCGCTGGCCGGCTCGACGGCGATCGGCCCCTCGGCCTCGCCGACACTGAGACTGCCCAGCGCATGCCGAGCGACCAGATCCAGCAATGCCTTGGGCTCAAACGGCTTGACCAGATAGTCCGCCGCGCCCTGGCGCATCGCATCGACCGCGCGCTCGACGGCGCCATGAGCGGTCATCAGCAACACCGGCAATTGTGGCTGGCGGGCCCGCAACAGCGAAAGCAATTGATGGCCATCCATGCCGGGCATGTTGACGTCACTGACCACCAGACTGAACGCCTCACGCGCCACCGCCGTCAGCGCTTCCTCAGCGCAACCGACCGCCAGGTAATCGTGCCCGGCCAACAGCAACGTATCGGCCAGCGCCTCGCGCAACGAGCGGTCATCCTCGACCAGCAAAACCTTGATGCCCATGTCTTTCACTCAGCTCCCTGTACAGCGGAAAACAGCGGCAGGATCACCTGCGCGCAAGTGCCGCGCCCAACTCGCGAGCGCAGCAGCAATTCTCCCTGATGCGCCCGGGCCACAGCCTTGACCACGGTCAGGCCGAGGCCTGTACCGGTGACTTTGGTGGTAAAAAACGGCTCACCCAGACGCGCCAGAACGGCAGGTTCAATTCCGCTGCCACTGTCGCTGACGCTGATGCGCAATGCGTTATCGCGCGAATAGCAATGCACCTTCAGGCGCACATCACCGGCGCTGGCCTGAATGGCGTTTTCGATCAGGTTCAGCAGCGCGCCGACCAGGGTGTCGCGGTTGCACAGCAACTCGCCGGCATGGCTGTCGCACTGCCAGCGGATTGGCAGATCCTGCACATGCGTCAACGCTGCCGCTTGCAACGCCTGCATCAAGGCATTGGGCGTCAGGCGATCGGTCAGCGGCAATTCACCGCGAGCGAACACCAGCATGTCGCGCACCTGATGCTCGAGTTCATGCAGTCGCTCTTTGAGGCGACCGGCGAAACGCTGCTGAGTGGCGACCGGCAATTCCTGTTCAGTCAAATGACTGGCATAGAGCAAAGCGGCGGACAGCGGCGTGCGAATCTGATGGGCCAGCGAGGCGACCATGCGTCCCAGCGAAGACAAACGCTCGTGGCGCGCCAACTGATCCTGCAAATGACGGGTTTCTGTCAGGTCGTTGAGCAGCACCAATTGCCCCGGCTCGGCATCCAGCGAGCGGGTGGCGATCGACAGGCGTCGACCGTTTTTCAGGGAAATTTCATGACCATCGTCTTCACGCGGAGCAAAGCAGCGCGCAATCACCTGACGCCACAACTCGCCCTCAAGCGGCAGGCCGAGCAGTTCGATGGCGGCCGGATTGGCCTCGCGCACCCTGCCGTGACCGTCAATCACGATGACGCCACCGGGCAACAGATCAAGGAGGTTTTGCAGGCGGTTGGCCAAGCGCTCTTTTTCCGCCAGCTCTTGCATGCGCTGGGCGCTGACCACCGCCAGTTCACCCTTGAGCTCGGTCACCCGCGCTTCAAGCATGCTGTAGGAGTCAGTCAGTTGGCTGGACATCTGGCTGAACAGCTCGAAAGCCTGCTCAAGGCCCTGTCGGCTTGCCTGCTCTACGGAGGACGGCTGCCCCTCGGGACTGGAGGCAGAAGACATATGGGCTTGGGGCATTGTGCTTTCTCGCTTGGCTGACCGTCAGTTAAACGGAACGTTGCGAGGGATGTAGCAATACCCGTGCCTAAAAAAAACCTCTTATAAATGAAGCGGTTGAAAAACAGGCGTCAATCATCCGCCTGTTCATCACCGTCGCGGCGACTCATGCCGTACTTGCGCATCTTCTCGACCAGGGTGGTGCGACGGATACGCAGGCGTTCAGCCGCACGCGCAACGATGCCGTTGGCGTCGTCCAGCGCTTGCTGGATCAGGCCTTGCTCCAGACCACCGAGGTAGTCTTTCAGGTCCAGGCCTTCCGGCGGCAGCATGGCATTGGCGGTGAAGTCCGGGGTATGGCCGTTGATGGCCACGCGTTCTTCAAGATCGCTGCGCAGGCTGTCGACCATTTGCTCGTCTTCATCGTCGACGTAGCGGAATTTCTTCGGCAACTCGACCACGCCGATCACCCCGTAGGGGTGCATGATCGCCATGCGCTCGACGAGGTTCGCCAGCTCGCGGACGTTGCCCGGCCAGCCATGACGGCACAGCGACATGATCGCCGCCGAGTTGAAGCGGATCGAGCCGCGTTTTTCGTGCTCCATGCGCGAAATCAGTTCGTTCATCAGCAGCGGGATGTCTTCAACGCGCTCACGCAGTGGCGCCATCTCGATCGGGAACACGTTCAGGCGATAGTAGAGGTCTTCGCGGAAGGTGCCGATCTCGATCATGCTTTCGAGATTCTTGTGGGTCGCGGCAATGATGCGCACGTCGACGCTCTGGGTCTTGTTGCTGCCCACGCGTTCGAAGGTGCGCTCTTGCAGGACGCGCAGCAGCTTGACCTGCATCGGCAACGGCATGTCGCCGATTTCGTCGAGGAACAGGGTCCCGCCATTGGCCAGTTCGAAGCGACCGGCACGGCTGGTGATGGCACCGGTAAAGGCGCCCTTCTCATGGCCGAACAGTTCGCTTTCGAGCAGCTCTGCCGGGATCGCCCCGCAGTTGACGGGCACGAACGGCGCATCGCGGCGCTTGGAATGGTAATGCAGGTTACGTGCAACCACTTCCTTGCCGGTGCCGGACTCGCCGAGGATCAGCACACTGGCGTCGGTGTCGGCGACTTGCTGCATCATCTGGCGCACGTGCTGGATCGCCCGGCTGGTGCCGACGAGGCTGCGGAACAGATTGGGTTCGCGGTGACGACCGCGCTCGCGGGCCTGGTCGTACATCTCGCGATAGACCTGGGCACGGTGCAGGGAGTCGAGCAATTTGCTGTAGCTGGGCGGCATTTCCAGGGTCGAAAGCACGCGGCGACGCTGGTCTTCAGGCAAGTCAACGGAAGAATTATCGCCCATCAACAAAACCGGAAGGAACTCATCCCAGGTCGAGAGTGTCTTTAGCAAGCCCAAAAGCGCACCAGGAGCATTGACAGTCCCGATCAGTACGCAAATGACTTCACGACTAGACGACAAAGAGCCGACTGCCTGCTGCCAGTCATGGCTGCCGCAGGGTAAATTTTCTTCGCCGAGAAAATTTAGAATCACCGCCAGGTCGCGGCGGCGAACGCTATCGTCATCGATCAGCAGAATTTTGGTTTCACGCCACATGCAATAGCAACTTCCCTAGTCAACTCAATGCCCAAAATAAGGGGCAAGCGAGACGCTTGCAGGACACCATGTGCCTGTAGACGCCTGAAATCTGAAAACAGCCACTAGTTAAGTCAAAAAACCGTGCACAGTCAAATTTATGGCGCACATGTCTGGATTAACTGGGGGTTAATTAACCAAACAGATGGTAAACCTTTGCCGCCTTTTGCGCTTGGGTGATCTGCGACATCTCGTTGGCTATCGCCTGCCGCTCACCCATGGCCACCTCAAGAAGCTCTTTGTAGACGTGCAGCAGCTCCTCAAGGTTGTTGCGCAACGCGTCCTCATCCAGTGCAGCTTCAGCCATGACGTCTTCCATGCAGGAACGGCAAGCCAGATCCAGCTCGCCAATGGCTTCCCAATTGCGTTCGGCCAGGGCTGTGACCAAGGCTTCACGGGTATCGGCAATTCGCTGCAATACAAGACTCATGACGATCTCCTTAAAACTGGGGGCCTGGTGGAGCGATGCCGTCCCAACCTTCCTTTACGGTGCGCAGCAGGCCGGCCACTTCGTCGAGGATCTTCGGATCACTCCTGAGGTTGGCCTCGGCAAGCCGTTTCATCATGTAGATGTAGAGCTGGTTGAGCTCAGCCACCGAATCGGCGCTGTTTTCCAGATCCAGACCTTCACACAAGCCGCCAATGATGCCAACAGCTTTGCTGATAGCCGTGCACTTGGCAGCAATATCCTTGCGCTCAATGGCGCCCTTGGCCTCGGCGATACGCCCCAGACCACCTTCCATCAACATTTGCACCAGACGGTGCGGGCTCGCTTCGGACGTCTGTGCGTGCGCGCCGACTTTCTGGTATTGCCGAAGGGCTAACATCGGATTCATGTTCTACCTCATTGCCACATTGACTCGTATAACCAGTGTATCGCCAACGAATCAGAGAACTTTAGATCAAAAGACAAAAACCCGGCACACGCCGATAAAGCGTAGCCGGGTTTTTGTCGTGCCTGTCTGTTACTTCGCGGACTGCTGAGCGTTCAGCGAGCTGAAGAACGACGTGATGTTGCTCGCCGTCGCCTTCATCTGGCCTACCAGCAAGTCCATGGCGTTGTATTTTGCGGTCAGCGTCTTGGTCAGGTTGGCCACACGCAAGTCCAGCGCCAGTTGCTGGTCGGTCAGGCTCTTGGTGTTCTTGGTGAGAATCGCCATACGCTGATCAAGCAGACCAGTACCGGTAATATTACCCGCCGTTGGCTTGAGGTACGGGTCTACCGCTTTGCTCATGCGCGCCAACAGACCATTGGTGTCGTCGGTACCTGTGAACAACTGCTGAACCTGGCCAGTCATGCCTGGCTGCGCCATGGTCTTGCCGAAAGCGCTGGTATCGAAGGTCAGGTTACCGGTGTTGCGGTCGGTCATTACACCCAACTGCGACAGCACCGCCAACGGACCGCCAGCCCCCGTGTTGGTCAACTCGGCACGCACATCAGCAATCAGCGAGCGCGGCATCGCATCACCGGTGAATGCCGCTTGCACGGTCAGCTTGCCATCGGCATCCGGCGTCGCCTTGGACAGCGTATCAATGGTGGTCTTCAAGGTGTTGTAAGCGTCGACAAACGACTGAATCGATGTCTGCAAGCCTTTGGTGTTGGCGTCCACGGTGACAGCCGTAGGCTTGCTCGGCGGTGTGCCCTCGCTGACCGTCGTCAGATTCAGGGTCAAACCACTGATTGCGCCGGTCACCGTGTTGCTTTTGCTGGTGACCTCAAGGCCGTCGATGGTCAGCTTGGCGTTTTTCGCAACGCCGTTGACGGCGCCTGAAGCGCCTGCAGCCGGGCTAGCGCCCATCGGCTGGGTACCATCGATTTCCAGGCCAGCAATACCACTGACGGTAAGGTCAGAACCTTCTCCGGTCTTGCTCGAACTGATTACCAGGCGCGAAGCACCGGTGCTGTCGGTCACAATGTTGGCAGAAATACCGTTGGCGCCCTGAGCCTTGTTGATGGCGTCGCGAGTAGTCTGCAACGTGGCATTGGCCGGGATATCGACATTGTAATCAGTGCCATTCTGACTGATTTTCAGGGTACCACTCGGAATGGCACTGGCGGCGCCGCCGGCAAAAGAGGCGCTGGCGATTTTCGAGCCCGTGGCCAATTGACTGACGACAACATTGTAATTGCCCGCAACAGCGGTGCTGTCGGAAGTAGCGGTCAGGTTGGTGTTGCTGGAAGTCGCGGTGAAGCCGGCAAATGCAGGATTGGTCTTGCTGCTCAGATTGGTCATTGCCGTCTGGAACGCGGTCAACGCGCTCTTCAGCGAACCGATACCGGAAATCTTCAGCGTGTTGGCTTTGGTCGCGGTATCGATCTGCGTCTGCTTTGGCGCCTTGTCGGCGTTGACCAGCGCGGTGACGATCGCACCGATGTCCAGGCCGGAACCCAGTCCGGAACCCGGTAGAATTGGACTTGCCATGTGCATCTCCCTTCAGATTGTTGCCATTCTTTTGACCGTTACACGCGTCCTGAGAATGGACAAACATTATTCATGCCAGCTATCAGACTTTCGCGTCGAACAATACGTGACTCGCATTGGCCAGACTGTCTGCCAGCTTGAGGGCTTCGGCGGAGGGAATCTGTCGAACGACTTCACCCGTCTCGCTCGCGATCACCTTGACGATGACCTTCCCGGAATGCTCGTCGATCGAGAACTCCAGATTGCGCTTGATCGATTGGACAAACTTCTCGATCTCCTGCACCGCCAGTTTCAACTTGGCGTCGTCCGTAACCTGACTCTTGGCAGCGACCGGCGCTTCAGTCTTGGCAACTTTCGGCGTTTCTGACGGTTTGTCAGCAACCGGCGTGACTGGCTTGGGAGCCGGATAAGACTGGTTAAGCTTGACGCTCATGTCCATGCTCATCACCTCCTAACGTAAAAAGGCGAGAGAGCGCGACCAGCGCACCCTCCCGCCCAAACTTGTTCCGAAATTACTGAAGCAGCTTCAGTACAGCGGAAGGCAGTTGGTTGGCTTGAGCCAGAACGGAGGTCGAAGCCTGCTGCAGAGTTTGCTGCTTGGTCAAGTTAGCAGTTTCTGCGGCGAAGTCGGTGTCTTGTACACGACCCTGTGCAGCGGTGGTGTTCTCAACGATGTTCTGCAGGTTGGCGATGGTGCTGGTCAGACGGTTTTGCGAAGCACCCAGGCTGGCACGGGTATCACCGATCGCAGCGATAGCAGCGTCGATTGCAGTGATAGCGTTGTCGATGTTGCTACCAGCGGTAGCAGCGTCAGTACCGGTCAGAGCCAGGGTAGCTTTGTCCACGGACAGGTTGACGGCGTCGAACTTGGAGCTCAGTACCAGGTCGATGTGGTTAGCAGTACCGGTGTTTGCGCCAACTTGCAGAGTCACAGTACCAGCCGAACCGTCCAGCAGGTTTTTGCCGTTCAGGTTGGTGGAAGCTGCGATACGGGTGATTTCGTCCGACATGTCGGCGAATTCTTTGTTGGTCGCTTTCTGGTCAGCAGTGCCGTTGGTGCCGGTACGTGCTTTAACAGCCAGTTCACGCATACGCTGCAGGATGTCGGTAGTAGCTTGCAGAGCGCCTTCAGCAGTCTGAGCAACGGAGATACCGTCGTTGGCGTTCTGGATAGCCTGGTTGCCACCGCGGATTTGCGATTGCATACGAGTGGAGATCTGCAGGCCAGCGGCGTCGTCTTTAGCGCTGTTGATTTTCAGGCCGGAAGACAGGCGCTGCATCGAAGTCGACAGAGCGTCGGAAGCGCGGTTCAGGTTTTTCTGAACGTTCAACGATGTGGTGTTGGTGTTTACTGTTAAAGCCATGACGAATTCCTCGTTGGTTGGGTACTGCGGCTTCCGGCCCTGGCAACCGCCGGGTATGGCCTAGAGAACCTTCGTAATAGTTATCGTCGGGTTTGCAGGTTGCTTGAGGGCTTTTTGAAAAAAATTTGCCATCACCCTGCCACCCCCGCGAAAACAAAGACTTAGCCCCACACCCACTTCGAAAAAATGACGTCATAAAACCGACTGCCGCGCAAAGCTGCGGGCCAGTGCTGTCGCCAGGATCAGGCCGGTACGCTTTGCAGCAGCTCGATCAACTCGTACTCCATGAAGTCGGCCAGTCCCAACCAGTCCTGGCGTTCCTGGCAATCGAGCATTTGCGAGAGCACCTGAGCCCACAGCTGCTGAGCATCAACGGGGGCGGACAGCAGTAATTGCTGCGCTCCCTCGAAGACATCGACCATGATCAACGCAGCCTCGACATCACGCCCCAGTCGAAACAGACCTGCACATTGACGGCATTCACCGATGCACGTTTCCATCGCCGTCATTGCACAAACTCCTGATTGAATTGCGTTCCGGCGATCAGCGCGCCCGCCCTGCTGCTGTTGAAAAACTGCACGTGCGGGTGCGCAGCGATAAAGCGCTCAAGCACGCATAAATAGCCACGGAAGTTCAGTTGCGTGCTGACCCGCTGACCATTGCCGTCGCGCACCCAGTGCCGCGCCTGACTCACCCCCGGCCCGAGTTCGCCGTCACCCCAACCCGCATGGGTCTTGTTCATCGGGAAAGCGAAGTCAGCACCAAACAAGGTGATGCGGTTCGTGCCCAGTTTGACCGCCAGATCCACCGCCGGGTGAATCACGCTGCCCCCCACATGCAACTCCCCGCGCGGATATTCTTCACGCAATTGCGCATACACCGGACTGGCCGAGTAGCCACCGTAGCGCTTGCCCTTCCAGGCGCGAAGGACTTCGGGGTCGCTCATGGGCAAATACACCAGCGGGATATCGTCGGATGCGTCGAACGGCAGATGCCGAAAGCTGATGCGTTGATCAATGGTGACCACCAGATCCGGAACGATCCCCTGCTCAAGCAACGGCCGGTAAGCCGTGTCGACGCAGATGAACAGTGGCCGAACTGTTTGTCGGCGCACCGCCACCAGACGCTCAAAATGACCTTCCAGGGTCGGCCCGGTGCCGATCACATAGATTTCCCGGTCAGTGCACGTACCAAACAGTTGCGCCACATCGTCATCACCGAGCAGCACCGGCAAACAGTCCTGCAAACGCTGTTGAATGAACGGCGACTGCGCATCGAATTCACGATTGTTGAAACTCAGATGAACTTCGTTGACCAGCCGATCGCGGATCTTCGCGTTGAAGTCATCGGCCAGCAACATTTCGGCAGGCAGCGCAAAAAACGGCGAGCAAATGTCCGAGAGGTCACCGGCGTAGAACAACTCGACGCGCGGATCTTCCAGCCACTGGCGCTGATCGAGCAGTTGCAGCACTAGCGCGAACAACGCGCCGTTGAGGATGTGCACGTACAACCGTTGCAGTCCTTCGCGCTCGAGCAGCACAGCAGGCAAATCCCCGAGAGCGGTGCCATAGACATGCAATTGCGGCTTGTCGGGCAGGCTCGCCGCCTGAGTCTGCGCTTCATGGCGGCGATCGTGACGACTGGTGAGCTGGATGCCGTTGACGCTCAGCGTCGAGCCAAGTCCTTCAACCAGTTGCGCCGCAACGGCCGCGCTGTCTTCAGCCATCAGCCGCTCGAACAGCGCCGGCCAGCGCCGTTGCAACACCTCGGCATTGGCTTGAAAAAACTCGCTCATGGCGCCTCGCGCTCCCGTTCAGGCAAAAAAATAGCGCTCAAGGTTAACCTTGAACGCTATTTTTGTATTCGCCGTTTTTGCTCAGACTCAAGGACGATAAATAATCGCCGAGCCCCACGACAGACCGACACCAAAACCGCTCAGGGCAATACGCTGCCAGTCGGAATCGATCACATGTTTTTCCAGCAGCAACGGAATGCTCGAGGACACCGTGTTACCGGTCTCGACCATGTCCTTGATGAACTTCTCCGGCTCGCCTTCGAAACGTCGCGCCACGGCATCGACAATTGCCGCGCTGCCCTGGTGAATGCAGAACGCATCAATGTCGTCAGCCTTGAGGCCCGAATCATCGAGCAGCTCATGCAGGTGCGCCGGCACTTTCAGCAATGCAAAGTTGAACACCTGACGACCGTTCATGAAGAACACGCCATCGGTGACTTTCAAGTGCGGTGCACCGGAACCGTCAGTGCCGAACTTGGCCTTGCCCAGCGCCCAGGTCGGCTCTTCGCCCATCCACGTTGCGGTAGCGGCATCGCCAAACAGCATGGTGGTGTTGCGGTCTTCCGGGTCGACGATTTTCGAATACGGGTCAGCGGTGATCAGCAGGCCGTTCTTCAGGCCGGCGGCTTCCATGAAGCCCTTGATCGCATAGATGCCGTAGACATAACCGGAGCAGCCCAGTGAAATGTCGAACGCCGCCACGTTGGTCGGCAGACCGAGTTTGTCCTGCACGATCGCGGCGGTGTGCGGCAGGCCTTCTTCGTCACCGTTCTGGGTGACGACGATCAGCGCGTCAATCGATTCACGCTTCAGGTCCGGGTTACTGGCAAACAGCGCATTGGCCGCTTCCACGCACAGATCGGAGGTTTCCTGTTCAGCGTCTTTGCGTGGCAGGAATGCCGAGCCGATCTTGCCGAGGATGAACTCTTCATCCTTCTCGAATTTTGCACCTTGTGCGTAATTGTCCACGCCGGCTACAGGAACGTAGCTCGCAATGCTTTTTATGCCAATCATTACGGCTTCCCAATAAAAAACAGCCCAAGACCACCGCTCGCAAGGATTTCGAGGGGCGCCGACAAACAGAAAACGGCCGCCACAACGGGCAGCCACGGGGAGCGCAAAGGGCTATCACTGGAATCGAAAACGAGCCAGGCGCCATCTCCCCGATCAATACAATACAGTGAAGATGCGCGTTATGACTCACAGGTCACGCTATTTTGCCGAATCGGTGCAGATCGGTTTATTCGACCAACGACCAGTCCAGCGGCGTGCCGCGCTTGATCGGCGCGCGGGCGCGGCGGCCGAGAACCGCGTCAGTGTGCTTGGGCGGCAGACCGAGGCCGGGGCGAATGGCGCGCAGATTGTCCCCGGTAAAGGTGTCACCGGCGGCCATGTCGGCGGTGACGTACAGCGAACGGCGATAGACCAGCGACTTGCGTTCGGCCTCTGTGACGCCGTAATGCACCTGGCCCATGGCTTGCCAGGCGCGTTCGGTTTCCACCACCAGGCTGGCCATTTCCGCCGGTTCCAGGGAAAAACTGGCATCCACCCCGCCCGCTGAACGGTCGAGGGTGAAGTGCTTTTCCACCACCGTCGCACCGAGCGCCACGGCGGCCACCGACACGCCAACGCCCATCGAGTGATCCGACAAACCCACTTCGCAGCCGAACAATTCGCGCAGATGGGGGATGGTTCTCACGTTGCTGTTGAGCGGCGTGGCCGGATAGGTGCTGGTGCACTTGAGCAGCACCAGATCCTTGCAACCGGCTTCGCGCGCGGCGCGCACGGCTTCATCCAGCTCGGCAATGCTGGCCATGCCGGTGGAAATGATCAGCGGTTTGCCAGTCGCCGCCACACGGCGGATCAACGGCAAATCGGTGTTTTCGAAACTGGCGATCTTGTAGGCCGGCACGTCGAGACTTTCGAGAAAGTCCACCGCGCTGTCATCGAACGGCGTCGAGAACGCGAGCATCCCCAGTTCCTTGGCACGAGCAAAAATCGGCGCATGCCATTCCCAAGGTGTATGAGCTTTTTCATACAGATCGTAGAGCGAAGTACCGGCCCACAGACTGCCCGGATCCTTGATGAAGAACTCGCCCTCAGCCAGGTCCAGCGTCATGGTTTGCGCGGTGTAGGTTTGCAGCTTCAGCGCATGCGCCCCAGCCTTGGCCGCTGCCTCGACAATTTGCAGGGCAAGGTCCAGCGACTGGTTATGGTTGCCGCTCATCTCGGCGATGATGAAGGGCGGCGCGTCGGCGCCGATCGAGCGGTTGCCGATTTTGAAACTAGTCATGCGGGTGATCCTTCAAAACACGGGTGAACGCACAGGCACTCTGGGTGAACCCGGCGTCACGAAACACATTCAACGAGGGACGGTTGTCCGGCAATACCTGAGCGGTGATGACCGTCAGTTGCGGCCAGTGCGCGGCAACAAATGCCTCGCCACGGGCCAATAGCGCCCTGCCCCACCCCAGACCCATCCGCCGTTCAAGCAAGTAAATCGAGACTTCGGCTTCAAAACCGCGCAGGTCATACCGCACAACGCCGACCGCGCCGTCGTCCGCCTCGGCGATCAGCAGCAGGCGCTGTGGATTGCGCAAACTTGCCGTCAGCCGGTTCAGGTGCTGCGGCCAGTCGATCACGCCGCTGTCCAGCGACCAGCGCCGTACCGTTTCGGCATTGCGCCCATCGAACAGCAACTGCGCATCGTCCAGGGTCGCCGCACGCACCTTCAGCACCGCACCGGCCAGTGCCGCCGCGACACGCTCTGCCC
This sequence comes from Pseudomonas sp., assembly GCF_049300855.1. GTDB lineage: Bacteria > Pseudomonadota > Gammaproteobacteria > Pseudomonadales > Pseudomonadaceae > Aquipseudomonas. The sequence continues at coordinate 30,513 of NZ_JBAQKH010000010.1, forward strand.
CGCGCCCGTCGACCAGTTGTCGCGAGCGCTCGGCCAGGCTATGGCGCAGATAATGATTACCGATGACAAAGCCGATGGCATCGCGCAACTGCTCGACACTGACCTGCTCGCGAGCGCCCATGAACACATGTGCGCCCGCCGCCGCCATCACCTCGCCGTTGCGCTGCTGGTTGTTGGACACGGCAATACAGATCGTCGGCAACCCCATCGCCGCCCGCTCCCAGCTGGTGCCGCCGCCGGCACCGATAAACAGATCAGCCTCGCTCATGCGCTGGAAGAAGTCGCTGACAAAACTGTGCAGGCGCCAGTTCGGCCGCGTCTCGGCCAAGGCCTGCATCTGCGCCCATGCCGGATTGTCGGCACCGGCGACAAAGTCCACTTGCAGCTCGCTGTAATCGGCCAGGGCGAGCATCGCGTGGTGGGTTTGCTGCGCGGCATCGAAGCCGCCGAAGTTGACCAATACCCGTCGGGCCCGGTCTCTGATCTCGATGGCCGGGCAGCGGAATTCTTCACGCAACATGGCATAGCGTGGGCCGAGCAAGGTGCGGCAACCTTCTGGCAACAGCGCTTGATAATTCTCGTACAGGCCCGAGAGGTTCTGATTGAGCAACAGATCGACGCTGTAGCGCCGCGTGGCAAGATCATCCACTGCCGCAATCCGTGGCGCCCACTGTCGAGCAGCCGTCTGCCATTGGTGATCGAGGCCGTAGTGGTCGACGATGATCCAGTCAAATTCGGCCTGACCTTCAAGCTGCGATCCCAGCGCATCAATGTCGGCCTGCCACGGCAGCATCGATTCGATGGCTTGCAGTGGATCTTCATTGGCGTAGTGATCAGGCAGCGCAAAGGTTTCGAAGCCTTCGGCATCCAGCGCATCAAGGCGATGCCCCGGCAAGCACCGGCAGGCAAACGCGACGTGGCTGCCCTGCGCGCGCAACACGCGCGCCAGCGTCAGGCAGCGGGCAATGTGGCCGCTGCCGATGGTGGGCGAGGCGTCGGCACGAATCAAAACTCTCATTGCAGCTCTCCACCGGCCTTGAGCGCGGCGTAAAGGTATTCGGCGCGCTTCCAGTCTTCAAGGGTGTCGATGTCCTGCACCAGATGCCGGGGCAGAATCACCGGCAGGCTGGCTGGCGAATAGAGCACCTCGCCGCGCAACCATGCCTCACTGCGCCCCCAGTAAAACTGACCGGCGTCCTGAAATGCTTCGGGCAAATCCTGCGAACGAGTATTGCGAAACTCGGGATACAAGGCGGTCAACGCACCCTGCCCGTCCAGCGTCAGCGCACGCTGTACAGGGAAACCGAAACTGCACACGGAGAACGCGAAAGACTTGTCGAGGTGCTGCTCCAGCAACTCGATGCCCTGGCGCAGATAGCGTGCCTGCAACAGCGGCGCCGTGGCGTATACGCAACAGGCGTAATCGAACGCCGGCAACTGCTGCAAGGCATGTACGATCACTGCCGCCGTGCCAGTGAAATCGTCGGCCAGGTCTGCCGGGCGCAAAAATGGCACCTGCGCACCATGGGCTCGCGCCACATCGGCGATCTCCGCGTCGTCAGTGCTGACCACAACCTGATCGAACAAACTTGATTCGAGCGCGGTGCGGATCGAACGGACAATCATCGGCACGCCGTCGAATGGCAAGAGATTCTTGCGCGGGAGGCGTTTGCTGCCCCCACGGGCCGGGATGATTGCGACGTTGCTCAAGGACGTTTTTCCAACAGGAACCAAGTGATGTCGTCCGCCGGGAATTGCGGATCGCGGTGATAAACGAAACCGTAATCCAGCAGGCGCAGATCGGCATAGCGATCGAGCATCTCACCGGCAAAATCGCGCTTGAACAGTTTGCCGCTGTTACCACGATAGGACACTTCTACCGGTGCCGGATTGTAATACTCGGCGATCAGGATGTAGCGCTGGCTCAACGCGTACAACTGCGCATAAGCGGTCGGCAACAGCTCCGGGGCCAAGTGAATCAGCACGCCTTTACTCAGGGTCAGGTCGTAGCGGCGCTCGCGCGGGAAATCGAACAGCGAGCCATGCCAGATTTGCGCAATGTCCAACGCTCGTGCCTGAGCACAGGCGCTGTCGTTGATCTCGACGCCGAACAGCTCGCAACGGGGCAGCAGTTGATGCAACGCCTGCAAATTGTTGCCGGCGTTAGTGCCCAGTTCTACCAGGCTCTCGATACCTGCGGCACGGCTCAGGGCTTTGGCAAACAGCGCCAGATTCGTCGCCACCAGCGGTTGCCCAACATTGCGTTCGACGTACTGGTTACCGAAGTCGCCCTGCCAGAACTTTTCCTGCTCACTCAAATGACGCATTGCAGATACTCATCCTTTGCCTCAGCGGCAATTATTCGGTCAGCCGACGCAATTGCTCGACTACATAATCCTGCTGCTGATCACTCAGCAATGGGTACAGCGGCAAGCTGATTGCTTCGGCGTAATAACGTTCGGCCTCGGGAAAATCGCCCTCGGCAAAACCCAGATCACGGTAGTAGGGCTGCAAGTGCACAGGAATATAGTGCAGGTTTACGCCGATCCCGGCGGCACGCAAGCCTTCGAACACCTGACGGTGACTGAGGCTGATGCGATCGGTCTGCAAGCGAATCACATACAGATGCCACGCTGATTGCGCTTCTGGCTGAGGGCTGGGCAACGTCACCGGCAGATACGCCAGCAAGCGATCGTATCGCGCCGCCAGTTCACGACGCCGGGCGATGAAGTCGTCGAGCTTGCCCAGTTGTGACCAACCCAGCGCAGCCTGCAGATCGGTGATCCGGTAGTTGAGCCCCAGCTCGATCTGTTGGTAGTACCACGGGCCATGACTGGCCTCGGTCATTTGCTGCGGATCACGGGTCATGCCGTGGCTGCGCAAACGTTGTAGGCGCTCGGCCAGTTGCGGGCGGTTGGTCAACACCATGCCGCCCTCGGCGCTGGTGATGATTTTTACCGGGTGAAAACTGAACACCGTCATCGCCGCAAATTCGCCGCAACCGACCGGGCGTCCGGCATAGGACGCACCGACCGCGTGAGACGCATCTTCGATCACGGTGAAGTTGTAGCGCTCAGCCAGTTCGGCAATCTTGCGCATGTCGCAGCTCTGCCCGGAGAACGCCACCGCCACCAGCACTTTCGGCAAAGTACCGTCCTGCTCGGCCTGATCGAGTTTCGCTGCGAGGGCGAAGGCATCGAGGTTCCAGGTCAGCGGATCGATGTCGACGAAATCGACGTCGGCCCCGCAATAACGTCCACAGTTGGCCGAGGCGAGAAAGGTATTGGGCGTCGTCCACAAACGATCACCCGGCCCCAGGCCTGCGGCCAGACAGGCAATGTGCAGCGCCGCCGTGGCGTTGCACACCGCAATGGCGAAGTCAGCCTGGCAACGCTCGGCCATTGCCTGCTCGAAACGCTCGATGCCCGGCCCTTGGGTCAGCCAGTCCGACTGCAGCACTTCGACGACGGCATCGATGTCTGCCTGATCGAGGCTTTGCCGACCGTAGGGAATCATACCGAGAGCTTCGCGTGCAGATCAGCGATCTGTCCGACCGAGAGAAAATGCGGGTTGGTGTCGGAGCGATACTCGAAATCTTCGCGCACGACACGCCCCTGCTCACCCAGTTTGTCGACGGCAAAATCGACATCGACATTGGTGAAGCGAATCGACGGCTGGATGGTGTAGTGGTCTTCGAACTCCAGCGTCATCCGCGCATCGTCCAGCGGCACCATCAGCTCATGCAGTTTTTCGCCCGGACGAATCCCGACGTTTTTATGCGGCAGATGCTCGGCCATGCCCAGAGCCAGATCGACGATGCGAATCGACGGAATTTTCGGCACGAATACTTCGCCACCGTGCATCCGCGCAAAGCTGTCGAGAACGAACTGCACGCCGTGATCCAGAGTGATCCAGAACCGCGTCATGCGCTCGTCAGTGATTGGCAACTCCTGCGCACCGTCAGCGATCAACTGGCTGAAGAACGGCACCACGGAACCGCGCGAACCGGCCACGTTGCCGTAGCGCACCACGGCAAAACGGGTTTCCTGCTCGCCGGCAATGTTGTTGGCGGCGACGAACAATTTGTCCGAAAGCAACTTGGTCGCGCCATACAGGTTGATCGGGCTGGCGGCTTTGTCGGTGGACAGCGCCACGACCTTTTTCACGCCGTTGTCGATGGCGGCGGCGATGATGTTCTCCGCGCCATTGACGTTGGTGCGAATGCATTCGGTCGGGTTGTATTCCGCCGCCGGCACTTGCTTCAGCGCGGCGGCATGCACGACGTAGTCGATGCCGCGCATGGCCTGACGCAGACGATCGGCATCGCGCACGTCACCGATGAAGTAGCGCATGCACGGCGCGTTGAACGTCTGCTGCATCTCATACTGCTTCAGCTCGTCACGGGAAAACACCACCACGCGCTTGGGCTGGTATTGCTCAAGCAGTCGGGCGATGAATTTGCGACCGAACGAACCGGTGCCGCCGGAGATGAAAATCGATTTACCGTTGAACATAGGTTGATTCCTGTCCGGCACGCTCAGGCGAGCAACTGTGCCCAATTGATCGAGCTGTTTTCGCCCAAGGTAAAGCCTTTGCCGGTCAGGGCGAGGTTGGCGTTGTAAGCCGGATCCTGCGCGAACGCATCACTCCATGTCTCACGCAGTGCCGCCAGTGCTTGAGGGGCTTCTGGCAACGCGCCGGTATGCAGCACCTGCACCGAAGGCGTCCACACAGTAAGGAAACCGTTCTGACCGGCCTTGAGGCACAGGTCGACATCGCTGAAACCGTCAGCGAACGTCACTTCGTCCAGACCGCCGAGGGCGTTGAACAGCTCTTTGCGCACCATCAGGCAAACCTTCGACACAGCCGAGAAGTTCTGCTCGACAGCCAAACGCTGCATGTAGCCCCCGGCCGCGTGTTTTTCGCCGATGAACGCCGAACCCACACCCTCGTTAAAGCCTAGAATCAAGCCGGCCTGGGAGATCTTGCCGTCGCGGTCGACCAGTTTGGCGCCGACGATGCCCACTTCCGGACGTTGGGCCTGGTTGAGCAACGAGTCGATCCAGTTCGGGTTGACGACTTCGCTGTCAGCGGCCAGCAACACCAGATAATCGCCTCGCGCCTGCTCGCTGGCGGCGTTATACAACGCCACTTCACCGAGCGTTTGATCGGCACGCAAGACATTGACGCGGGGATTGCGCAACTGACCCAGCCAGTCGTTGACCGCCGCCGAATGATTCGGATTGGCCGCCACCAGTAATTCATAACGGCTGTAGCGGGTTCTGAGCAGCACACCCTCTACGCAACGGCGTAGCGCTGGCAGGTCATCACTGGCCGGCACAATGATCGACACCATTGGCAGTTCGGTATGCCGATAATCGACCTGCCAAGTGCCTGGCAGCGACGAAGTGACCTTGGCGTTGTAGCCGCGATTGCCCAAATGACGCAGCAGCGCCAGACGCTCATGGGCATTCTCTTGCAGCGCAGCGGCCTGGGTGATCAACAGCGGCTCGTCGAGGTGCGCCAGACCGCCGAGACCGCCCTGTTCAATCAGGCGCAACAACAGGTCAAACTCCAGCGCCTTGCTGAAATCGGCCTGATAACCGCCCGCTTCAAGGAAAACGTCGCGTCGAATCAGCCAGTGGCGCGCCATCAGCGACGGAACGCTTTGCAGCAAATCGAGGTTGAAACCTGGGCGGAACACATCCGCCAGCGCGCCGTCTTCAGTGCGCTGGATTTCATCGGTGGCCACCGCGCGAAGATCCGTGGCTGACATTAATTCCAGGCCAGCGCGCAACAGGCCGCCGGCGGTGAATTCATCGCCCGCATTGGCCAGCAACAACCAGTCGCATGGAGACTGCGCGGCACTCTGGTTGAGTTTGTCGATGAAGTTGCCCGACGTGACCCGAACAAAATGCAGAATATTTTGCGCGGTGGTCGCAGTCTGCGGCTCGCCCGTGGTGAAGACCACGATCTTGAAGGCTTTGCTGTGCCCTTCGACGAGGCTGTCGAGGGTGATTTGCAGCTTGTCGACGTCGTTGTCCAGATCCAGCAGGAAAATGCCGAATTGTGGTCCGCCATTGTTCGCCGCCAGATGCGCGGCAATCAACCCGGCCTGTTCAGCACTCGGTTTGCGGGCTGCCATCCAGTCGAGCAAACGGCCTGAAAGCATCTTGTTGAAGATCGGGTAATGATCGACGCCAGATACGCTTTCAAGACTGGCGCCCCAATCAGCCATTTCCTGCGCCTGATCTTCCTCGCCGAGGACCTGCAGTTGTTCGGCCAGGCGCTTGACCACGCGACGGTTGAACACGTTTCTGTCATGGGCCTGCCACAAACGGTCGAGGACACTTTCCGCCGTATCGTTATTGCGCGACTGCAGCAGGTACTCCTGCCGGGTCCAGATGCCTTCGAGTTTTTCCAGTTGAATACGACCAGCCGGCATCGCGTGCAGCAGAAATTCGAACTGGGTCAGCAAGTCAAAAAAGCGCTGGTTGTAGAACGGCATTTCGACGTACTGCCGTGGCCCGAATTTGCGCTCCGGGGCCTTGGTCAGGGGGTTCCAGGTCGACTCGAAAATCACCTCGGCCGTCAACGCTCGCCCTGTGACCAGGCTGTCGGTCATGGCCGCGAAGCTTTCCAGAGCAAACGCCTTGCGCTGCGCCTGATCGAGATCCTTGATAGCGGTCGGCAGCGACGCGAGGAATTCAGCGAAGGCTTCGCGCTCGGCCACCGACTTGGAGTCGGTGTACGACAGCGCGTGATACACCTCGGTGTTGTGGTCGGAGAAACCGACGTTGATCTCGCGCACGACATAAGGGATCGGCAGGATGCGCGCCTTGGCGTTCGCCAGCAGGAAATAGCTGTGGCCGATCTCCTGCCATTCGAAACTGGTGCCCGCCGGCAATGCCGCGTACCAGTCCTGGATGATCGAGGTACGGCACACGCCGTAGAACGGCGGTATGTACTGATGCATGAAGTCGAGTACGCGATCCTCGGCACGCTCCGAGGCGTAGTCTTCGCAGACTTTCTTGTCGCGACGGTAGTAGGTGACGCTGCCTGCCAGCGCCAGGTACATCAGGCAGTAGCCGTGGCACAAACCATAGTCGCGGTTCGCCTCCAGGAAGTTGACCGATTCAGCCAGCGACTCGTGCAGGATGAAGTCGTCGTCGGCGGCGAATACCATATAAGGCGTGGTCAGTTGGGCAACGCCGTAGGTCAGTTTGGCCTGCATGCCCCAGTAGGCGAATTGCGGCAGATGCTGATAGTCGACCGCGGAAAAATCACCTTCCGGACGCTCGGGAGAAGAGTCCAGTACCAGGACTTTGCAAGGCAGGGTGCTGTAGTACTTCAGCGCCCGGCGCAAAAAAGCCGGACGGTTATGGGTAATCAACACCACCGTCAGCAACTCGCTCAGTGGCAGCGCGTGTTCAGAACCGTAATTGCCTTGCATAACTTCTCCCACAACCGGCGAAACCGCCCGATAAATACTTTGATGATGGTGTCGATTGACTTAACGAATGCGGCGCAGATAGCCATCCGACGCGACGGTGATCAGCAGTTTGTCTTGCATGGCCTGATCGATCTCGAAGTCAGCGTTCTCTTTGAGGTACGCCCAGACGGCGGTTTTCGGGTTGTCACCCGGGCCCCATGGACGATCCGGGAAGGCATCGGCCGGCATGTCTTCGACCACGGTGTCCATGACCACGCAATAGCTGTCGACCGACACCAGTGGTGCGTAAAAACGCAGCTCTTGGAGGACGTGCTCGTGGGTGTGGTTGGAATCGAGTACCACGATGACTTTCTTGCCAGCCGCCGCTTGACGCACCTGCTCGACCACCGCCGGATCGAGGCTCGAGCCTTCGATCATGCTGATGCGTTTGATCATCGGGTGGCTTTCGATGGCTTCACGGTTGTGCGCACGAATATCGCGATCAATGCCGAGCACTTCGCCGTGGCCCTGCAATTCCAGCAGCGAGGCGTAGTAAATGATCGAGCCGCCGTGGGCAATACCGCACTCGATTACCAGGTCCGGCTTGATCCGCCAGATCAATTCCTGCATCGCCATCATGTCTTGCGGCAGCTGGATGATCGGACGACCCATCCACGAGAAGTGATAGGTGTACTTGTGCTTGGCCGACTGGTTGTAGAACGCCTGGGCCAGCGCTTTCAGGTCCTTGTCCTGGCCTTGGGCAGTCACTTCGGCCTGGCACTCCGCCTCGAAGGCTTTGATTACGTTATCGCTCATTGTCCGGTCTCACTGAAAAGTCATTTGATAATCACGCTGCCAAAAGGCATTCGCCTGGAGCGCATCAATCGATGCGTTGCGCCCCGAGTAACTGTTGTAATCGGTCGACCACGGCCCAGAACGCCAAGGGTTCGTGCATCGGGTAGGGGTAGTGCCCCAGGTTCAAATCGATCGAAGCACCGCGCTCGCGCAGGCGTTGTTCGACCAGTGTTCTTACCGAAACCGGCTTTCCGCTTGCGCAATTGATCACGCCGTTGAAGTCGGGTTTGTGCAGGATCGCGGCGAGGTAACCGGCAGCGTTTTCAATGGCCAGAAAATCGCGCAACTGCTCGCCGGCCGACATGTTGAACGTGGACTCACCGGCATCGATTGCGCGATCCAGTGCCGCCAACAGACTGTTGCGGTTCTGCCCTTCGCCATGCAAATAGAACAAACGCGCCCACTGCAAGGTGAACGATTGTTCCTGCTGCAGATTCTGCAAGAACAAGTGCAGTGTGTGTTTGGCCAGACCGTAGGGATTGCTCGGCTGCGGCTCGGTGCTTTCGCTGAGCGGGCCGCTTTGCATGCCGTATTCGAAACAGGTGCCGGTGACCAGCACCTGCTGCACGCCCGCCTCGACCGCGCTTTTGATAAAGCGATAATCGGCCATCAGGTTGTGCTCGAAATGGAACAGCGCCCGATAGTTCGGCAAGCCCGGCCAGGCCAGATGCGCCAGCGCGTCGATGCCATCGGTCAACGCATGGATATCGAGATCGGCGGCGTGAATATCCGCGGCGATGAACTCGACGTCGTTGATCCACGGCATGCCTTGCGCGGTTTCTGCGTTACGCGCCACGGCGCGAACATCGCAGCCGCGTGCCAGCAACGCCGCGACCAGATGGCGGCCGACAAAACCGGTAGCCCCCGTGACCAGAACCTTCACAGCACTTTCAACTCAGGCACGGCGATCACGAAGCGGCCGTCCCACTGACGCACTTGTGCCAGTTGCTGACTGACTTCATGCAGCAGGTTCCACGGCAGTACCAGCACGTAATCCGGTTGTTCGATATCGATCTGCGCCGGCGCCACAATCGGGATGCGGCTACCCGGCAGGAATTTGCCCTGCTTGTGCGGATTGGCATCGGCTACCCAGGCCAGCAGGTCCGGTTTGACCCCGGCGTAGTTGAGCAAAGTGTTGCCCTTGGCGGCCGCGCCATAACCGACCACACGTTTACCGTCAGCTTTGGCCTGCAACAGAAAGCGCAACAGTTCGTGCTTGATGCGTTCAGCGGCAGGCGCGAGGCTGGCGTAGTACTCGGCGGTTTTCACCCCGGCATCCAGTTCGGCTTGCAACTGTTGTTGCACCGCTGGTTGAACCGCGCGGCGTTCACCATTCTTGCGCTGGACGAACACGCGCAACGATCCGCCATGCGTAGTCAGTTGGCTGACGTCGAACACTTCCAGACCATTGCGCTCACACAGGGTTTGCACGGCGGTCAGCGACAGGTAGGAATAGTGTTCGTGATACAGCGTGTCGAACTGCGCGCCGGCCATCAGCGTCAGCAATTGCGGGAATTCGAAAGTGGCCACGCCGGTCGGCTTGAGCAGCGCGGCGAACCCACCGAGGAAATCGTTGATGTCCGGCACATGCGCGAGCACGTTGTTGGCCGCCATCAGGTCGGCGCCCCAGCCTTCGCTTTTCAATTGTCCGGCGGTGTCGCGACCGAAGAACAGTTCGCGGATTTCCAGACCTTTCTCGCGTGCGGCTTGTGCGGTGCTGCGGGTCGGCTCGACGCCCAGACACGGAATGCCGCGAGCAGCCACGTATTGCAGCAGATAACCGTCGTTGGCGGCGACTTCAACCACACGGCTGTCGGCAGTCAGACCGAAGCGCTCAACCATCTCGGCGACATAGCGCTCGGCATGCGCCAGCCAGGTGCTGGAGAACGAACTGAAGTAGGCGTACTCGGCGTCGAACAGGCTGTCGGCGCTGGTGTAATCCTCGGTCTGTACCAGCCAGCATTGCTGACACACGGCGACCTTCAACGGCACCCACTGCTCGGCCTGTTCCAGGCGATCGGCGTGCACGTAGGCGTTGGACGGTGGCGAGGTGCCGAGGTCGATCAGCGGCAGACTCAGCGGTGCGGCGCACCCACGGCAGTTCATAGACGCACTCCAGCAAAGTGTTGATCGAGCGCGCGATGGCTGGAATCACGCACTGACAAATTATTGACAGGCAACGGCCAGGCAATCGCCAGCCGTGGATCGTTTACCGACAGACCGCCCTCATGCTCCGGCGCGTAATCGGCGCTGTGCAGGTAGAGCAATTCGGCGTCTTCGGTCAGGGTCTGGAAACCGTGGGCGAAGCCGGCCGGGATCAACAGGCTGCGGCCGTCACCGGCCTTCAGATGCTCGGCGTGCCAGTGCAAAAATGTTGCAGAATCGGGGCGCAGATCCACCGCCACGTCCCACACTTCACCGCGCAGGCAGGTGATCAGTTTGGCTTCCGGGGCGTTGGCGTTCTGATAATGCAGACCGCGCACACTGCCCTTCTCGCGGGTGCAGGAATGGTTGATCTGGCGGATATGGAATTCACTGCCGAACGCACTCAGGCTGCCTTCGCAGAACAACCGGGCGAAGTGCCCGCGCTGATCTTCGAAGCGTTTGTGCTGGACGCTGAACAGGCCGGCCAGCGGCAACGCCTGTAGGGAAAACTCGCTCACAGCGCGCCTCGGTACAGGTTCAATTGGCCGAGGGTGACGTTGCGCATGTCTTCGCCGTTCTGCCACGCCAGATGCCAGTCGAGGGTCTGGGCCAGGCATTGCTGCAAGGTCCAGCGTGGTTGCCAGCCGAGTACCTGGCGTGCGCGGCTGCTGTCCAGACGCAGCAGGCCGGCCTCGTGCAATTCGCTTTTTTCGATGCGCAGACCGCGCGCTTGCGGCCAGCGGCTGGCAAGCAGTTCGACCACTTCGCCAACGCTGCACATGTCCGCCTCACCCGGGCCGAAGTTCCAGGCACCGGCGTACGCCGGGCCCTCTTCGTAGAGGCCGGCAGCCAGTTGCAGATAACCGGCCAGCGGCTCCAGCGCGTGCTGCCATGGGCGTACGGCTTGCGGATAGCGCAGAGTCACCGGCTCGTCGGCGGTCCAGGCTTTGAGCACGTCGGGAATCAGTCGCTCAGGGGCAAAATCACCGCCGCCCAAGACGTTGCCGGCACGCGCGGTGGCCAGGGCCAGACCGTGTTCGGCGTATTTGTCGGCCGAGAAGAACGACGCCGCATAAGACTGCGCGAGCAACTCACAGCAAGCCTTGCTGCTGCTGTAAGGATCGTGGCCACCGAGGGCTTCGTCTTCGCGGTACGGCCACAGCCATTCCTTGTTGGCGTAGACCTTGTCGGTGGTCACCAGCACGCAGGCGCGCACGCAACCGACCTGACGAATCGCTTCGAGCAGGTTCAACGTGCCCATGACGTTGCTGGAGTAAGTACCCAGCGGATCGCGATAGCCTTCGCGCACCAGCGGCTGAGCCGCCAGGTGCAGAACGATCTCAGGCTCGGTGTCGGCGATGATTTCCAGCAGCGCGCCGAGATCACGCAGATCACCGCGCTGGTCATTGATGCCTTCGTGCACGCGCGCCAGTTCGAACAGGCTCGGCTCGGTCGACGGATCGAGGGAAAAGCCGCTGACTTGCGCGCCGAGGCTTTGCAGCCAGAGGGTCAGCCAACTGCCTTTGAAACCGGTGTGTCCGGTGACGAGGACGCGTTTGCCGCGCCAGAAATCCGCACTCAGTCCCATTGCTTCCATGGGGCCTCCCCGCTCTGCCACAGGGCTTCGAGATGGTTCTTGTCGCGCAGGGTGTCCATTGGCTGCCAGAAGCCATCGTGTTCGAAAGCTTTGAGCTGCTCATCCTGAGCCAGACGGGCCAATGGCTCGGCTTCCCAGGTGGTTTCATCGCCAGCGATATATGGCAACACTTTCGGCGACAGCACGAAAAATCCGCCGTTGATCCAACCGCCATCACCACGGGGTTTTTCGGTGAAGCCGAGAACCTGATCGCCCTGACGCTCCAGCGCACCGTAGCGCCCTGGCGGTTGCACGGCCGTCACGGTCGCAAGGCGGCCATGAGCCTTGTGGTATTCGACCAACTGACGAATGTTCAGGTCGGAAACGCCGTCGCCGTAGGTGAAGCAGAACGCCTCTTCATCCTTGAGGTAACGGCCGGCGCGCAGCAGACGGCCACCGGTCATGGTTTCCTCGCCGGTATCGATCAGGGTAACGCTCCACGGCTCACTGTAATTCTGGTGCACGTCCATGCGGTTTTCGCGCATGTTGAAGGTGACGTCGGAGGTGTGCAGGAAGTAGTTGGCGAAGAAATCCTTGATCGCATAACCCTTGTAGCCGAGGCAGATCACGAAGTCGTGTATTCCGTGAGCGGAATACTGCTTCATGATGTGCCAGAGAATTGGCTTGCCGCCGATCTCGATCATCGGCTTGGGCTTGAGGTGCGACTCTTCACTGATGCGCGTGCCAAGGCCACCCGCCAAAATTACTGCCTTCATCGTCTCCCCTCTTGTTCGTCACCGGGCTGCGCACAGCTTTCTTGAGCTGTGCGGGCCGTCTGGCTCAACCTTTTGCCGCTTCGGGCGCCGGTGGGATGACCGCTAGCGCTCGTTTTATGGCGATTTGAGGGGGACTTGCAGGAAACGCGCCAGCTCCATGAGTCCCGTGAAGACCGGGCTGCAAGGTAAAAAAAAGGGCAAACCCGATGATAATTATCAGGTTCGCCCTCCATGCCTGCACCTTCAATCCCGTTGCAGGATCGACAGTGCTCGATTCAGCGGTCAACCAAACATGGCAAACGCATCGCTATTGGCTGGCAGGTTGATGATTTGCCCGTTCGCCGTTTGAATTTGCTCAATGGTATCGAAGCCTGCGAACCAGCCCTTGAGCTGCACACCTTCCTGCGGCGTCGTGCCCGGTGCGAAACTCGAGCGATGCAGATACAGATCATCACCGACACGATCAATCAACAGTTGGGAACTGCTGATATACGACAGCACCAGTTTGTCCTCGCGGCTCGCGCCGTCATCCTGGATGGTCACAAGACCCGGGGTGCCGATTGTGTAAAGGTCGTTATCCTCGCCACCGTTGGCAAAACCGCTGGACTTCAACACCAGTTGATCGTTCCCCGCACCGCCAAACAATGCAAAGCCCAAGCCTGTACCGGTCAGCAGGTCACCATCCTCGCCACCGTCTGCCATGCCGTGAACCACGGTGATGACATCGCCACCGGCCTCGCCATACACGCGGCTTCCTACATCATTGCTTGCCGTGAAAATGGTGTCGTTGCCTTTGCCGCCATATATTGTGTCGGCCTGCGGCCCGTTGACCTGCCCGTCGAGGGAGAACGGCCCGATCGAGGAAACCAGTCCGCCGTAGAGGTAATCGTTGCCGTCACCACCGAAGATGATGTCATCCCCCAATCCACCTTCCAGGTAGTTGATGCCAGCATCGCCGGTCAGGCTGTCATTGAGGTGACTGCCCACGACACGCTCGATATTGCGCAATACATCGCCTTGCGCATCGCCACCCTCGTTGATATTGGTCAACAGGTTGATGGTCACCCCGCTAGTGCTGGTGATGTACATCGCCGTATCTTGTCCCTCGCGACCATCGATTACATCCGCACCCAAACCTCCGATGAAAACATCAGCGAGTCGGGAACCTGACAACGTGTCATCGAAGTGGCTGCCCTGAAAGAGTTCGATGCTGGCGAAAGTGTCGCTCGCGGCTTCTCCAGAGTTGACATTGCTGATGAGGTCGAGGGTGATCGCAGCGTCCGAAAACTCGTAACTGATCAGGTCCTGACCGGTGCCACCGTCAACGCCCATAGCGGCGGCGCCACCGTAGAAGATATCGTCGAGCCCCGAACCCTTGACCGCTTCGATACCGGTAAAGGTGTCCCCGGCACCGATACCGGAATAGACATTGGTTTTCAGGTTGATGACCATCGCCGCCGTGCTGTCGCTATAACTGACAGTGTCATAACCGGCTCCACCGATGAACTGGTCGGCACCCGCGCCACCGTACAGCGTGTCGTTGCCCGAACCGCCGGTGATGACGTTGTCGCTGTCGTTGCCGTAACCGATAAAGGCTTTGTCGCCGATATAGGTCAGAC
>NZ_JBAQKH010000011.1:0-32889 GCF_049300855.1 Pseudomonas sp.
GGAGCGCAGCGACCGTTTGGCGCAGCCAAATGCATCGAGAGGAGGTGCAGCGAAGCAAACCGTAGGCGATGCGCCCGGATGGATCCCGCAGCGAAGGAACCCCGAGCCCCAGCGAGCGGGCCGCACGCAGGAGCAAGCCTTTTTGGTTACTTTTTCGGCGTCTGGAAAAAGTGACCCGCCGTCAGGGCGGAACCCTAAGCAGCCGTTACCGCAGCAACGGATATGTACCCAATAAAACCCACTAACTCAAAACGACAACGCCCCCAGGCAACTCAGTGCACTTAACGCCATAAGCATCACGAATCAGCAACGCAACGCCAGCAAGTTGGTCAAGGCTAAAGCGCGCCTGCACCCGCCGCTGCCCAAGCTCACGATTAAGCAACAGCAACATCCCCGGCCGATACCGATTGATCTCATCAATCATCTGGCTCAGCGTAGCGCCGTTAAACACCAGCACCTGCTGACGCCAATTCATCACCGCCGCCGTGTCGACACTCTGCACACTGCCAACCTGCCGCGCGTCATAGGTCACCTGCTGCCCCGGTTCAAGACGCAGACTACGACCTTCAACATCCACGTCAACCGCACCATCAAGGCAAGTCACACAGACTTGCTGATCGGTATTACGCAAGTTGAACCGCCCCTGACTCGCACGCAACCACCCTCCCCCAGCCTGCATCGCCAACGGCAACCGCGCGGTCTGCACTTCAACTTCACCACTGACCAGTTCAAACCCCTGCACACCGTCAGACACCGCACGCTGATTGATCCGCGTCTGAGTATTCAGCTCCAGACTCACACCCTGCACAGGTTCAAAACGCCGCTGCTGGCCAACCTCAGTGATGTAGTCAGCGCCCAGCCCTTCAAAACCACCGGGAATCGTCCCGCGCACCAGCAAAAACGCCGCCGACGCAGCAATCGCCCCTCCGAGAAAAGCACGTCGACCAAACCCGCGTGGCGCCTGCATCTGCTCCACGGCCGGTTGCAGTTGCTGCCACAATCGCTTGGCATCCTCGAACGCGCGGGCATGTTCGGCACTCTGCGCGCACCATTCGCGCAGGGCGCGGGCGTCGGCCACGGTGGCGCGGCCGGAGGTCAGCAGGATTAGCCAGTCGCGGGCTTCGTTGTGCAGATTGTCGGCCGCCGATGGCTCGGCAGGTGTCAGTCGAAAGATGTTCAAACGCGCAGATTCTCAACGAATTGATCGGGCACTATTCAGAAGACGGTTTTCCGGCCCCGCGACCGAACCGCTGAAACACTTTTCTTTCCAGTTTCGCGGCGCAGAAGCCCAACGCGGCTTTGATTTCCTTCTCGACCATGCGCGTGGAAATGCCGAAACGCTGGGAAATTTCCAGGTGCGGCGCCTCTTCCAGACGCGCGGCGATGAAGATTCTGCGACGGCGTGCGGGCAGTTCGTAGAGGGCGTTGAGCAGCGACTGGATTTCCTTTTGCCCACCGACCACTCGCGCCGGGTCCAGTGCCTCGTCGCCGATTTGTAGCAGTTCCTCGACTTCCTCGCCGGTGAGCAGGCGCGCATCGGCCTGACGGCGATCGGCGGCGATGTTCAGCGCCATGCGATAGAGGTAGGCATTCGGCCGCAGGACGTTCGGCGGCGTCTCCATGCGGTCGACGCGCAGGTAGGTTTCGTGCAGCACGTCGTTGGCCAGATCCTCCGAACCGAGACGCCTGCGCAGGCGCACCCGAAAGTCCTCGTAGGACGTCAGGAACAGTTGGACCATCGAACCTTGTCCGGTGTCTTTCATCCCCCGGAAACTCCTTCCCATTTGGTGCATTCCATGCGTTTCCCTGACGACTCCGGTAACAACAGCAACGTGACCGGCTGACGCAAGGCACTGGGCGTCGGCCGGTCGATTTTGAGATTACGAAAACTTTCCACCAGCGCGTTGTCGCGCCGTACATCGCCGGTCGAAGTGACCAACCGGTTGTGCTGCACCAAACCATCGCGGCCAACCCAGACCTGCAACACCGCGCGATAACTGCCCGGACGGGTCAGCGGCGAGCGGCACAGGTTGCGCTCGATGGCCGCTTGCACTGCCGTGGCGTAACTGCGGTTGACCGCGACGCTTTCCGGCGTCTGTTTTTGCGGCGGCGCCGGCACGTCTTCGACCTGCGCCACTTGCAACGTAAATGCATCGTCGCGGGCATAACGCGCCATCAACCCACTGCCGCCGAGCAATCGACGCAGGGCATCGGCGGCGGTGAATTCACCGTCCACCGCCAGCGAGCGACGACCGCGACTCAACTGGCTGTCGACCAGCACCGCAACGCCAGTAGCGTGGCTGTACTGATCCAGCGCGCGGGCCAGATCCTGTGCCGGAATGTGCAGCGTCATGCGCAGGTCCGCCGGCACCGCGTCGGCCATGGCGTGACTCGCCGCACAGCCGAGCAGCCACCCCAGACACATCCGGCGCACAAGCCTCGTTGAACGCTGAAAACCGTCCGTGGAATTGCCTCGCTGCACGGCTGACGAATCCTTGGAAATCGTCATCCTGAGGGCTGTTTATGAATCTGGTGTGACGGGCGGTGCAAAAAAACCATCACGGGAATTGCGCACGGCTTGCACTAGACTCAAGCCAAAGCGCGGCCCCGTCGGGCCGGCCAGGAGGCGAGCATGAACACACTGTGGCGATTGAGCCTTGGCGGGCTGTTGTTGATGGCGCTGTCGAGCGCTTATGCCGAGCAGCCGTTGGGCTGTGTCGAGGTGACGGTCGGCGGCTACAAGGCGCCGAATTACGACTGTTTGAGCCAGCAGATGGGCAACAACCCGGAAGGCGCTGCGGCGGCGGAGAAGAATCAAGAGGCGCTGAATGTGCCGGTGAACAAACGGCCGCCGAATCAGGTTGGACTGGCGACACCTGCCGCCACCAGTACGCGGATGGGCAATACCTTTGGCACCTCGGTGAAACCGCAACGCCCCCCGCAATGATTTTGATCGTTCCCACGCTCCGCGTGGGAATGCAGCCCGGGACGCTCCGCGTCCCATCCAGAGCCGAACGCAGAGCGTCCGTTGAGGCATTCCCACGCAGAGCGTGGGAACGATCCTGTGGTGTTCAGTCGCTTACCGATCGTTCCTACGCTCCGCGTGGGAATGCAGCCCGGGACGCTCTGCGTCCCATCCAGAGCCGAACGCGAAGCGTCCGTTGAGGCATTCCCACGCAGAGCGTGGGAACGATCCTGTGGTGTTCAGTCGCTTACCGATCGTTCCTACGCTCCGCGTGGGAATGCAGCCCGGGACGCTCCGCGTCCCATCCAGAGCCGAACGCAGAGCGTCCGTTGAGGCATTCCCACGCAGAGCGTGGGAACGATCATGGGGGGCTCAGTCGCTGACCGCTCGTTCCCACGCTCCGCATGGGAATGCAGCCCGGGACGCTCTGCGTCCCATCCGGAGCCGAACGCAGAGCGTCCGTTGAGGCATTCCCACGCAGAGCGTGGGAACGATCCTGTGGTGTTCAGTCGCTTACCGATCGTTCCTACGCTCCGCGTAGGAATGCAGCCCGGGACGCTCTGCGTCCCATCCAGAGCCGAACGCGAAGCGTCCGTTGAGGCATTCCCACGCGGAGCGTGGGAACGATCAGGGCGGGCTTAATCGCTGGGGGTTTGGCGGAAGCTCACCGCCAGGCGGTTCCAGCTGTTGATGGTGGTCACGGCCATGGTCAGGTCGACCAGTTCCCCTTCGCTGAATTGCTCGCGCGCCTGCTGATACACCTCATCAGGCACGCGGCTGTCCGCCAACAACGTCACCGCCTCGGCCCAAGCCAGCGCCGCACGCTCACGCGGGTTGAAGAAGTTGCTGTCGCGCCACACCGCAAGCGCATACAGCCGCCGATCACTCTCCCCGGCCCGCCGCGCGTCCACCGAATGCATGTCGGTGCAGAACGCGCAGCCGTTGAGCTGTGAGGCACGGATCCTGATCAGTTGCAGCAGCGGCTGTTCGATACTGAGCTGGGCGGTCAGCGCCTCCATGGCAATCATCGCTTTCATCGCCTTGGGCGAAGCGTTGTAGTAATCCAGGCGCGGGGACATGGGCTAGTCTCGGTAGACGGAATAATGACTTCACCGTAAACGCCGACAGCCATGCATTACAGCCCCAATTGCACGGAAAACCGCTACACCACTGAATCCGGACACACACTGACCCTGTGGGAGCTGGCTTGCCAGCGATGGCGGTATATCTGCTGACACTAATGCTGGATCCGAAGGCCTCATCGCTGGCAAGCCAGCTCCCACAAGGTACGTGACCAATTCGGGTTTTTTACTTCACGCAACTACTGCCCCACAAACAAACGGGAGTAATCTGGCCGGCACACTCAATTGCCCCGGGAGCCTCGTCGGTATGGAACTTCATGTCGTGATCAACGGCCGCAAGGATCTTGCCGGTCAGTTGTATCAGCAACTGCGCGGGGCCATCGAGTCCGGGCGTCTGGCCGCTGGCACGCAGCTGCCGCCCAGCCGTCTGCTCGCCGAGCAACTGGGCATTTCGCGCAAGACCATTTCCGACACCTACGCGCAGCTGACCTACGAAAACTTCCTCACCGGGGTGATCGGCAAAGGCACTTACGTCAACGCGCGCCCGGCGCAGATCCAGCGCAAGCAAAGCCACAGCGAACTGGCCAGTGCCGAGGTGATCGAGAGTTGGCGCAATCTGCCGGTGTTTCTGCGTCACCCTACGCTGGAAGGTTCGCTGCGCTACGACTTCATCGGTGGCGCAACCAGCAAGGGCCAGTTTCCGCAAGATGACTGGCGCCGCTGCGTCGCCCATGCGATGCGCCAAATGGGCCAGTCCAAGGGTTTCTACAGTGTCGCCGAAGGCCTGCCGGCGCTGCGCAATGCGATTGCCCGGCACATCGCGTTTTCCCGGGGGATCAACTGTCAGGACGAAGACATCGTCGTGTGCAACGGCGCGCAACAGGCGCTGGACCTGATCACCCGCGTGCTGATCCGCCCGGGCAGTCTGGTGGCGATGGAAGATCCTGGTTATCCGCCAGCGCGCTTGTTGTTCGGCACCCATGGCGCTGAGGTGGTCGGGATTGCGGTGGATGCCGAGGGCATTCAGGTCGAACACATTCCCGATGGCACGCGCCTTATCTATGTCACGCCGTCGCACCAGTTTCCGCTGGGCATGCCGATGAGTCAGGCGCGCCGTGAAGCCTTGTTGGTTCGCGCTCATGAGTTGGGCGCGATCATCATTGAGGACGACTATGACAGTGAGTTTCGCTACGAAGGCCGGCCTACCGATTCGCTGTTCAACCTTGATCAGCGCGGCATCGTCGCTTACGTCGGCACCTTTTCGAAAACCCTGCTGCCAGAGTTGCGCCTGGGTTATGCGATCCTGCCGCCGGCGATTCTCGAGGCGGTGATTCGCGCCAAGCAATTGACCGATCTGCACGCCTCAACCTTGCCGCAGTGGGCGCTGGCCAAGTTCATCGCCGAGGGTTGCCTGCTCAAGCATATCCGCCGCTGCCACGCGATCTACGCCCAACGCCGCGAGCGCATTCTGGCGCGCATGGCGGATGATTTGTCGCCATGGCTTGAGGCGGTGCCGGCCAGCGCCGGGTTCCACATGGCGGTGTTCTGCAAGGTGCCCATCGACCTGCCGCTGGTGATCGAACTGGCGAAAAAAGTCGAAGTCGGTTTGTACTCGATCAACGGTTTCTATTATCAGCAACCGGCGAAAAACGGCCTGTACTTCGGCTTCGGCGCCATCGAAACCCTCGACATCGATATCGCCTTGGATCGCTTGCGCGACATCCTGCAACAAGTTGCTTGAATGATTGGCCTGAAGATTTAACCGCCGATTGGTTATTGGTGTTCAGGGGGTGCAGGCCTATTCTGCACAGGCGTTATCCCTCAATGAGCAGGATTCGTCCGGCCTGATTCAGGAGTGTGAGCAATGTCCAACGAAGTGATCAATACGGTGCAGGTGCAGGCTGCCGCCGGCCGCTCGGATGAACTGGGCAGGCAACTGCAGAGGATCGTCGACACCCTGCGCGAAACGCCGGGCTGCGATTCCTACCTGGTCGACCGCTGCCCCGAGGACAGCCACCGCTGGACGGTCAGTGCCCGCTGGCAGTCGGAAGCGGCGATGCAGGCGCATTTCAACCGGCCCGAGGCGCAGGGGTTTATTGACCTGATCGATAGTCGGTTGGCCAATAGCGTCGACTTCAATAGTTTCCCTATCGTCTAAACTGACGCCATCGCTGGCAAGCCAGCTCCCACAGGTTTTGTGTCGTTCATTAAATTATCGAACGACGCTGAACCCTGTGGGAGCTGGCTTGCCAGCGATGGCGTACTCAAACACGCTGAATAACCTCCGATTGGTCACCTGATCTTCCCGAATATTGGCCGTTTGAATGCTTAGCCCTGCGGACTACTGTGATCAGCAACACCCATCATCACAGGTAACCCGCCATGAAAGCCCTGCCCTTCTTCGCCGCCGCCCTCGCCCTGAGCCTCTGCACCTCGGCAGCCTTTGCCCACGATCCCTCGGAAAAGGTCACCGTCCTCCAAGACCAGATGCTGAAAAACGCCCCCGGCAAAAAAGCCATGATGATCGAAGTCGACTACAAACCCGGCCAGTCCTCCATTGCCCACAAACACGACGGCACTGCGATGGCTTACGTGCTCGAAGGCGAAGTGATTTCCCAAGTCAAAGGCGAACAGGCGATCACCTACAAGAAGGGCCAGTTCTGGTACGAACCGGCCGGTTCCGAACATCTGGTGTCGAAAAATGCCAGCGCCACCAAGCCTGCCAAGTTGCTGGTATTCATGGTGCTGGCCCCGGATGAACAAGTGTTGATCCCGCTGAAAAACTGATGGATGTTTAATCAGCCATAAATAAAAAGGCGCAAATCGATGATTTGCGCCTTTTTATTTCCGGGCGCAATTAACCGCCTCGGGTTACAGCAAATAAAACTATTCAACAGCAAATCAGACAGCAAATTGTCAGCTTGCTTACAGCCTCGCGGGTTTAGTCTGAATTAACGGTCGTCGACGACGACAACTCGAACTTTCCGACTGATGTTGTTTCACGGGAGAAACACCATGAAACTTGCGTTTGCCAGTACGTTGGCGATATCGGTTTTAACACTTTCCGCCTGCTCGGTGCCTACGGCGCCCAACGCCGTCTCATCCCTCGACAGCCTCTTCACCCAGCAGGTTGGCCGCAGCAGCGCCGCGCAGGTAAAAAGCGGTCCCGGTGTGTCGCTCGGCGTGGTCTACAGCCCAAGCACCCAGACCAACCGTGAATACCTGCGCGACTATCAAGCCAACGCCGGCACCGGTTTCGGCCAGAGCCTGTTGGTGCAGCCGATCCATGACGCCTATGTCGCCAGCTCGAAACCGGACATGGCGGTGGATTGGGTGAATGCCTCGCTGCAACGTCAGTTCGGTTCAGTGACGGTGTATCCGGACATGCAGAGCCTGCGTGCGGCCCGGCCGGATGTGGTGGCGATTGTCGATACTCATAGCCAGTTGATTACTTCGCGCAGTTCCGACATCAAGGCGGATGTCAGTGCCGATTTTTATGATGCGCGGTTGAACTATATCGGTACGGCGAAAGGTTCCGATGCACGGGAGTTGACGCCGGTGTGGGCGGACTTCAAGCGTTCGGAAGAGATAGTGGCGGATATTAATCAGCAGCAGGATGTGCAAGTTAGGGCGTTGCAGAAGTTTGACCAGTCGCTCAACAATTTGGTCGCGAGGCCTGCGGATAAAGTGTCGATGCTCGACAGTAAACAACCACACAAGTTGTATTGACAATAAGGGCCTCTTCGCGAGCAAGCTCGCTCCCACAGGGGAACGCATTCCAAATGTGGGAGCGAGCTTGCTCGCGAAGGGGCCAGACCTAACACTACAAACCTCTCAGACATAAAAAAGCCCCGGCATCTCACGACACCGGGGCTTTTTCATTCAGCCACTACTTACGCCAGTTCAAGCTCGGCATTCGCAGCAACCGCAGGCACTACCGCCTGCCCGCTCAACGCCAGGTCCAGCAGCTCACGGTTGGCCACCGCGTACATCGCGTAGTCCGTGCCGCTTGCCGCGCGGATTTCCACCAGCATGGCGCGCCAGCGCGAGATCATGCTTTCGTGCTGTTCCATCCACAGCGCCAGACGTGCTTCCACGTCCTGAGTGCCGTCGCCCTGTTGCAGGACGGAGATGGTGATCGCGCGTTGCTGCCAGTCGACATCATCACGGAACGCTTCACGGGCCAGTGCCTGCCAGTTGTTTTCAACCGGCAGTGCGCTGATCTGTTGCAGGTACCAGGTGATGTCCAGCGCACTGCCCACGGCGAAGTAGGCCTTGGCCACTTCGGCCGGGTTCTGGCCAGTCACGTCGGACGCTTCGATGATCGGCAGCAAGGTGTACAGATGCGAGGTGCCCGCAACCATACGTGCCAGCAATTCCGGCACACCGGCTTCGACGTACGCCTGATAGCGCGACTGCCAGTTTTCACGGATTTCGCCGCTCAGCAGTTCGTCGAGTTTCAGACCCAGCTCTTTCAGGTGCGGACCGAAATGCGCGACGTCACGGGCAGCGTTCTGCTCGTTGCGACGGGCACGCAGGAACCAGCGCGTGGCGCGACGGCCCAGACGCATCAGCTCGTCCATCAGCTCCAGCTGAACGTCAGCGCTGACTTGGTAGTCCAGCGCTTCGATCTGACGGAACCAGTGCGGGAGGTGGAAGATGTCGCGCACGATCACATAAGCACCGGCCACGTTCGCCGGGCTCATGCCGGTCGACTCTTTGAGTCGTTGAACGAAGGTGATGCCCATGTGGTTGACCAGGTCGTTGGCGATCTGGGTGCTGACGATCTCGCGCTTCAGACGGTGACGACGCATGGCTTCGGAGAACTTGCTGACCAGGGTCGGCGGGAACGCCGTTTCCATGTCGCGGGTCAGGTAGTCGTCGTCCGGTACCAAGGAGCCCAACAGCTGCTCTTTGAGGTCGATTTTGCTGTACGAGATCAGCACCGACAGCTCAGGACGGGTCAGACCGTGGCCTTCGGCAATGCGCTCGTTGATCTGCTCTTCGGTCGGCAGGAACTCGATGGCACGATCCAGCTTGCCACGGCCTTCCAGATCGCCCATCAGACGCTTGTACTCAGCGATGCGTTCGTAGGCACGACGCGCCGCCAGCGACAGAGCCTGAGTCTGCTTGTAGTTGTTGCCCAGCACCAGATTGCCGACTTCGTCGGTCATGCTCGCCAGCAACTGGTTGCGTTGCTTGTCGGTCATGTCACCGGCCTGAACCACTTCGTTCAGCAGGATCTTGATGTTTACTTCGTGGTCGGAGCAATCCACGCCACCGGCGTTGTCGATGAAGTCGGTGTTGGAACCGCCGCCATTCAGACCGAACTCCACACGCCCCAGTTGGGTCATGCCGAGGTTACCGCCCTCGCCCACGACTTTGCAGCGCAGCTCGTTGCCGTTCACGCGCAGTGCATCGTTGGCCTTGTCGCCGACATCGGCGTGGCTTTCAGTGCTGGCCTTGACGTAAGTACCGATACCACCGTTCCACAGCAGATCCACCGGCGCCTTGAGCAAGGCGTTCAGCAGTTCGGTCGGGGTCAGCTTGTCAGCCTTGATGTCGAAGCGTTCCTGCATCTGCGGGGAGATCGCGATGCTCTTCGCGCTGCGCGAGAAGATACCGCCACCTTCGGACATGATGCTGGTGTCGTAGTCGGTCCAGGCCGAACGCGGCAGGTCGAACATGCGCTGACGCTCGACGAAGCTGGTCGCCGGGTTCGGGTTCGGGTCGATGAAGATGTGCATGTGGTTGAAGGCAGCGACCAGTTGCAGCTTGTCGGACATCAACAGGCCGTTACCGAACACGTCACCGGCCATGTCGCCGACGCCGACAACAGTGATGCTGTCTTCCTGAACATTGATGCCACGCTCGCGGAAGTGACGTTGTACGCCAACCCACGCGCCTTTGGCGGTAATGCCCATTTTCTTGTGGTCGTAACCGGCCGAACCACCCGACGCAAACGCGTCACCCAGCCAGAAGCCGTAATCGATGGCGATGCCGTTGGCGATGTCGGAGAAGGTCGCAGTGCCCTTGTCCGCCGCGACTACCAGGTACGGGTCGTCATCGTCGTGGCGAACCACGTTCAATGGCGGCACCAGCGCGCCGTCCTTCAGGTTGTCGGTGATGTCCAACAGGCCGGAAATGAAGATGCGGTAGCAGGCGATGCCCTCGGCCGCGATCTCGTCACGGCTGCCGCCCAGAGGCAGGCGACGCGGCAGGAAGCCGCCCTTCGCGCCCACTGGCACGATGACCGAGTTCTTCACTTGCTGAGCTTTTACCAGGCCGAGGACTTCGGTACGGAAGTCTTCTTCACGGTCGGACCAGCGCAGACCACCACGGGCAACGTTACCGAAGCGCAGGTGCACGCCTTCAACGCGTGGCGAGTAAACGAAGATTTCGAACTTCGGTACCGGCTTCGGCAGTTCAGGGATCGCGTGCGGGTTGAACTTGAAGCTGAAGTACGACTTGTTCTGGCCGTTGGCGTCAGTCTGATAGAAGTTGGTGCGCAGGGTCGCTTTGATCAGGTCGAGGTAACGACGCAGGATGCGGTCTTCGTTGAGCACCTGGACGTCGTCCAGTGCGGTCAGAATCGCTTGTTCCAGACGCTGTTGCTTGTCTTCCAGATCGTCGTCGCTGAGCTTGCGCGCCAGGTAGAAGCGGGTCTTGAACAACCGGGTCAGTTCGCGAGCGATGTCGGTGTGGTTATTCAGGGTGCTGGCGATGTAGCCCAGATCGAAGCCCAGACGAATCTGCTTCAGGTAACGCGCGTAAGCACGCAGCAGCGCCACGTCGCGCCATGGCAGGCCGGCGGTCAGTACCAGACGGTTGAACGCATCGTTTTCGGCTTCGCCACGGACGATGTGGACGAAAGCGTCCTGCAGGGTGTCGTTGAGTTGCTGGATGTCGAGGTCCAGGCCTTCAGCGGCGGTGAACGCGAAGTCGTGAATCCAGAACTCGCGGCCATTGGTGTGACGCAGACGGTACGGGAATTCACCCAGTACGCGCAGGCCGAGGTTTTCCAGGATCGGCAAGACGTCGGACAGCGCCAGCGGGGTGTCGGCGTGATACAGCTTGCAATGCAGCTCGCGCTGGCCGGAGACCTGACCGAGCGGCTGATAGAAGCTCATCACCAGCGGATTTTTTTCGTTGAGGCTCAGCAGGTGCTGCATGTCGACCACGGCCGAATGCGCTGCGAAACGCTCGCGGTAACCAGCCGGGAAGCCTTTCGGGAAGTCGGCCAGCACGTTGGTGCCGTGGGCTTCGCCGAAGCTTTCGACGGTCAGTGCGGCGTAGTCGTCCTGCCAGCTGCGGCAGGCTTGTACGACTTCTTTTTCCAGCAGCACCGGGTCGATGTCGAGACGGTTTTTCGGGTCGACACGCAGGATCAACTGCACGCGGGCCAGCACCGACTCGGAGAAGAACGTCCAGAATTCGCAATCGGAAGCCTTGAGGCGCTCCATCAGCACTTGCTGGATCTTCTGGCGCACTTCGGTGGAGTAGATGTCGCGCGGCACGTAGGCCAGGCAGTAGCAGAAACGACCGTACGGGTCTTTGCGCAGGAACACGCGGATCTTGTTGCGTTCCTGGATCTGCACGATCGACATCACCGTGGTGAACAGTTCGTCGACCGGGGTCTGGAACAGGTCATCACGCGGCAATACTTCAAGCACCTGCGCCAGTTCCTTGCCCAGGTGAGCCTTGGACTGGAAGCCGGAGCGCGTTTCGATTTCTTCGACCTTGCGGCGGATGAACGGGATGACCCGCACGCTCTCGCCATACACCGAGGAGGTGTACAGGCCCATGAAGCGGTGTTCCTTGATGACTTTGCCGTCAGCGTCGATTTCACGGATCGACACGTAGTCCGGGTACGCCGGACGGTGCACGCGGCTCGGGTGCGCAGCCTTGGCGAACGACAGCAGGGTCGGTTCGCGCAGGTAGTTCACCGCATAGTCTTCGATGCGCAGGTCATCGTAGGTCAGGCCGGTGCGCAGCAGTTTGGTCAGGCCGAGGAAGGAATTCTGGTCGTACTCGATATGGCCGCCATCGGCCTGATCGGTGACCACGAACTCTTCGTAGCCGAGGAAGGTGAAGTGGTTGCCCACCAGCCATTCCAGGAAGCTTTTGATTTCGTTCTTTTCGTCGGCATCGACGGCGAACGCGCTGTTGTCGAGCTGGGTGAGGATGTCCTGCACCTTGGCTTTCATCGGCTCGAAATCGGCGACCGCAACGCGGACTTCACCGAGAACCTGTTCCAGCTCTTTGCTCAGCACATTCAGTTCGGCCGCGTTGGCGCAGCGGTCGATTTCCAGGTACATCAGCGATTCATGCAGAACGCCTTCGCCGGTGCTGCCCTTTGGCAGGATTTCCAGCAACTCGCCCTTGCTGCCACGACGCACGCTGAGCACGGTGGTTTGCAGGGTGTGGATGCTGTAGCCGCGACGGTTCAGTTCGGTACGAACCGAGTCGACCAGAAATGGCAGGTCATGGTGCAGGACTTCGACCGCGGTGTGGGTCGACTGCCAGCCGTGACGCTCGTAATCGGGGTTGTAGACGCGCACTTGCGGTTGCGCGTGATCGAAGCGCTCAAGCAGGCGCCACGCGGAAAGAGTACAGCCAGCGAGGTCGGAGAGGCGACGTTGAGTCAACTCGTCCAGGGAAATGATGCCGAAGAATTGTTCAGCGAACAGCGCCACTTGTGGCAGTGCCTGTTCACTGATGTGCTGCGCCAGTGCCGCTTGCAGTTGGTGCTGGAAGTCGGCTTTGCTGGCTGCGGTGAAGAACGCCATCTGTGGTACTCCGCTTAAGCTTGTTATTGATGGAAAGCGTCGCGTGCAACACCCCTTTCGGGGCTTGTGTCGCCCTGTTCCTGATTCTCGGGCAGAGGAAACAGGGGGACAGGTGGGTGAAGCTGGACGGGACACTCAGGTCACATTCACCTTCCATAGAATGAGCATCTGCAAAAGCGACTGCCAGCGGTGCCGACAATGCCTTTACGGGTGCTCATCCGTTGCGCAGCTTAAAGGGTGCGACAATGTGTCTGCTTGCGGTGCTGCGACATATTCGGTCATTGGCACGTAAACCGAGGGTTTGGCACCGGTAAACACTAGCAGTCGTGGTGGAAAACGCCGGTCTGAATGCCCGTTTTTACGGTACATGCGTGCCAGAAATGACCATTGACCCACGTCGCGTTCACGACACATCCTCTGACACTCTCACATGCAGAAATTCCCGAGGACTGGCAGAATCGCGCCCATTAGCGACCAACACGCCCCTTGAGGCAGGAATTGACCATGCAAATGACCACCGCCCTACTGATCGTCAACCCGTGCGATGACGAAGAAGACAACATGGCCATGCTCTGCTGCCACAGCGACAAGGGCGACATGTTTCTGATGAGCCGCTACCCGGACGAGGATGAGCTGGAGATCACCCTCGATGGCGAGCCTTCGACGCTCGACGGGGTGAAAGTCACCCTGACTTCGACGCTGCTGAAGATCGAGATTGCGGCGGCGGATGCCGATGCGTTGAATGGGGATGATGTGCTGGAGATCAGCTTTAACCCGGACATGGTGGATATGGATGAGGTTGTCGAGACCTTGGCGAATATCCTCGATGGGACGGGTACCCTCATCAACGAAGTTTGATGGTGTCTGAATAGGCCTCTTCGCGAGCAAGCTCGCTCCCACATTTGAACTGTGTGCACACCGTCAATGTGGGAGCGAGCTTGCTCGCGAAGGCGTCCGAAAGAACACTACCCCTCCCCGGCACTACAAAAATCCAACAATTCCCCCAGTCATTTCCCGCACTTTGCGCAAAATGCCGTTAGTCGCCACCCCCCGCGATGGATTAAAGTAACGCCCCCAGCCCCGGCGTTATCCGAACGCGCGTGGCCACCCCTTTCCAGGAACAGTCACCGATGGAACATCGTGAAGCGCTGCTGGCGCTGCGAACCTTTCTTTCAACGCAGATTCTCGGCCAGGAAAAACTCATCGAGCGTTTGCTCATCGCCCTGCTCGCCGACGGCCACATGCTGGTCGAGGGCGCTCCGGGTCTGGCCAAGACCAAAGCGATCAAAGAACTCGCCGAGGGCATCGAAGCCCAATTCCATCGCATCCAGTTCACCCCGGACCTGCTGCCGGCCGACATCACCGGCACCGAGATCTATCGCCCGGAAACCGGCAGTTTCGTGTTCCAGCAAGGGCCGATCTTCCACAACCTGGTGCTGGCGGATGAAATCAACCGCGCCCCGGCCAAAGTGCAATCGGCGCTGCTAGAAGCCATGGCCGAGCGTCAGGTCAGTGTCGGCCGCAGTACCTATGAGCTGTCGCCGCTGTTTCTGGTGATGGCCACGCAGAACCCGATCGAGCAGGAAGGCACCTATCCGCTGCCGGAAGCGCAGCTCGACCGTTTCCTGATGCACGTAAAAATCGGTTTCCCGGACGCCGCCGTCGAACGCCGCATCCTCCAGCAGGCCCGTGGCGAAGCGCTGAACGGCGAAACCAAACCCGAGCGCCGCGTCAGCCAGCAGGCAATCTTCGCCGCACGCAAGGAAATCCTCGGTCTGTACATGGCCGACGCCGTGGAGGAATACCTGGTGCAACTGGTCATGGCCACGCGCAACCCGGCCAAGTTCGACCCGGAAATGGCCGAGTGGATCGCCTACGGCGCCAGCCCCCGCGGCTCGATTGCTCTCGATCGCTGTGCCCGCGCACACGCCTGGCTGGCTGGTCGCGATTTCGTCAGCCCGGAAGACATTCAAGCGGTGCTGTTCGATGTGTTGCGTCACCGCATCATTTTGTCGTTTGAAGCCGAAGCCGCCGGCATCGATCAGGATCGGGTGGTGCAGCGGATTCTCGACGTCGTAGCCGTCGCTTGACCCCCATGAACGCCCCCCTGCCGTCCGAACCGGGCATCCGCGTCAGCCTCGCCGAGCTGATCGAGATGCGTCACCGCGTGCGTGAAGTGCAGCTGTTTTCCACGCCGAGTCAGCGCAGCCCGCTGATCGGCCTGCATCACTCGAAATTCCGTGGTCGTGGCGTCGACTTCGATCAGGTGCGGGTCTATCAGGCCGGCGACGACGTGCGCACCATCGACTGGCGCGTGACGGCGCGCACGCAAGAACCGCACACCAAGTTGTTCCATGAAGAGCGCGAACGGCCGATTTTCATCATGGTCGAGCAAAGCACGCGGCTGTTTTTTGGTTCCGGGCTGATGTTCAAATCGGTGCTCGCGGCGCAAGTCGCGGCGTTGATCGGCTGGGCTGCGCTGGGCCATAACGACCGCGTCGGCGGATTGGTGTTCGGCGACAACGAACACTACGAAATCAAACCGCGGCGTAGCAAACAGAGCCTGCTGCAATTGCTCAACCGTCTGGTCAAGGTCAATCAGTCGCTGCACAGCGAGCGTGAGCCGGATCGCGATGCGTTTGGCGTGGCCCTGCGCCGTGCCCGCGAAGTGTTGCGCCCCGGCAGCCTGGCCATCGTGATCTGCGACGAACGTGCACTGTCCGACAGCGCCGAGCAGCAACTGAGTCTGCTGTCGCGCCATTGCGATCTGTTGATGCTGCCGCTGTCCGATCCCCTTGATCACGCCCTGCCCGCCGCCGGCCTTCTACGGTTCGCCGAACGTGGCGCGCAGCTTGAACTCGACACGCTCAACTTCGATCTGCGCCAGACCTATCGCGCCCAGGCCGAAGCACGCATCGCGCGCTGGGAATTGCTCGCGCAAAAGCTGCGGGTGTTGCTGATGCCGTTGAGCACGCAAAGTGAAATGGTCGAGCAGATGCGCGAATTTCTCAATCCGCAGCGTCCGGGCAAAAGTCGATGAACGGCCTCGAACAACTGCAACCGCTGATCTCGCCGCCACCGATCGCCTTCTGGCCGCCGGCACCGGGCTGGTGGTTGCTGCTGTTGTTATTGCCGCTGCTCGGTTTTGCCGCATGGAAGCTCCGCCGCTTCATTCCCATCAAGAAACGTCCGATCGTGCGTGCCGAACAGCCACTCGACCCGGTGCGCATCGCCGCCCTCGCGGAACTCGCGCAAATGCCCAAACCCTACGACGGCGCCCCGGCCGGAGCGTGGTTGCAACAACTCAACGGCCTGCTCAAACGCCTGTGCCGCAACCACTATCCCTACAGCCAGAGCCACACCCTCAACGGGCGCAAATGGCTGGCGTTTCTCGACAACCGTTGCCCGGCCGCCGGCCTGACGCGCTGGATGGTGCTGGTTGAAGGCGCGTACAAACCGGAATGCAAACTGGATGACAAAGCCATCGCCGGCCTGACCCAGGCGGTCGACACGTGGATTCGCAAACATGTTTGAGTTCGCCTGGCCGTGGATCTTTGTGCTGGTGCCGCTGCCGTGGCTGATGCGCCTCGTGCTGCCGGTGGCCGACAGCGGCGAGCCGGCCTTGAAAGTCAGTTTCCTGTCTGACCTCGAAGGCCTCGCCCGCCGACGCGCCCGCGCCAACCTGCCGGCGTGGCGGCAACAAGCGCCGTTCATGCTGTTGTGGCTGTTGCTGCTGACTGCCGCCGCCCGCCCGCAATGGCTCGGCGAACCGCTGCCGATTGCCGCCAGCGGGCGTGATCTGCTGGTCGCGGTGGACGTGTCCGGCTCGATGGATTTCCCCGACATGCAGTGGCAAGACGAAGAAGTCAGTCGCCTGTCGCTGGTTCAGCACCTGCTCGGCGACTTCCTTGAAAGCCGCGATGGCGACCGTGTCGGCCTGATCCTGTTTGGCAGCCAGGCCTATCTGCAAGCACCGCTGACGTTTGATCGCCGCACCGTGCGCGTCTGGCTCGACGAAGCGCGCATCGGCATAGCCGGCAAGAACACCGCCATCGGCGATGCCATCGGTCTGGCCCTGAAACGCCTGCGCATGCGTCCGGCGCAAAGCCGCGTGCTGATTCTGGTCACTGACGGCGCCAACAATGGCGGCGAAATCGATCCGCTGACGGCGGCAAAACTCGCCGCCAGTGAAGGCGTGAAGATCTATCCGATCGGTATCGGCGCCAATCCCGAGGACAGCGGTTCGACTGGTTTACTTGGGGTTAATCCGAGCCTGGACCTCGACGAACCGGCGCTCAAAGCCATCGCCGAAGTCACCGGTGGCCAGTACTTCCGTGCCCACGACGGCAAAGAACTGCAAGCGATCAAGGACACCCTCGATCAACTCGAACCGGTGACCCAGCAACCGACCCAGGCCCGTCCGGCGCAAGCCTTGTATCACTGGCCTTTGGCGCTGGCGCTATGGTTGAGCCTGTTGCTGGTCGCGCGTGAATTGTGGCCGGACAACCCGCTGCAACGCCTGTTCACCAAGGAGCTGTATCTGCAAAGTCCGCTGCCTGACTGGCGCGAGCGTCTCAAGCGCCTGCGTCTGCGGAGGCGCCGATGATCGCGCTCTGGCCGCACTGGTTCCGTCCTTGGTGGCTGCTGTTGTTGCCGCTGCTCGGCTGGTTGCTCTGGCAACTCTGGCACCGGCAGAAACGCGCCGGACGCTGGCAGATGATTCTGCCGCCGGCGTTTCACGCCACCTTGCTCAGTGGCGGCAGTGGTCGCGACAGCAAACTGCCGTGGGTCGCACTTGGTGTGGCGTGGTTGCTGATGATTCTGGCGCTGCTCGGGCCGAGCTGGGAGCGCGTCGAACAGACCAGTCAGAAGCCAGCCGACCCCTTGGTCGTCGTACTGGAACTGACCCCGGAAATGCTCGCCACCGACTCGCCGCCGACACGACTGGAGCAGGCGCGGCGCAAACTGTTCGACCTGTTGCAGGCGCGCAGCGATGCGCAGACCGCCATCGTCGTCTATGCCGGCAGCGCGCACACGCTGGTGCCGCTGTCGGATGACCTGGCGACCAGCCGCAACCTGCTCGATGCGCTCAAACCGTCGTTGATGCCGGAAAGCGGCCATCGTGCCGATCTCGCCGTAAGCAAAGCGCTGGCCTTGCTCAAACAAGGCGCGCTCGGTCAGGGGCGGATTCTGCTGATCGGCTCGTCGCTCGATGAAGAAGAACGCCAAGGCATTCGTCGCGCCCTCAGTGGGCAATCGGCGCAGTTGCTGATGCTCGGCGTCGGCACCGCCGAAGGTGCGCCGATCGCTCAAGAGGACGGCAGCTTCCTCAAAGACGAACAAGGCGCGATCCGCGTGCCGCAACTCGACAGTCCGGGACTGAGCGCGTTCCTCAACAGTGTTGGCGGCGAATACCACCCTGCCCGCCTCGACGAAGCGGATCTTGGCGCGCTTGGCCTGCTCAACGGCCCGCGAAGCTTGCGTGACGACGGTCAGACCGTGCGCCTCGATACCTGGGCCGATCAGGGTTACTGGCTGCTGTTGCCGCTGTTGTTGCTCGCCGCCTGTGCCGGGCGGCGCGGCTGGTTGTTCTGCCTGCCGCTGCTGTTTTGCTTGCCGCAGCCCAGCTACGCTTTCGACTTCGAAGACCTGTGGCTGCGTCCCGACCAACAGGGCCTGCATTTGCTCAAGCAAAAGCGCCCGGTCGAAGCCGCCCAACATTTCGAAGATCATCAGTGGCAAGGGGTGGCGTTGTACGAGGCCGGCGACTACAGTGGCGCCGCTCAGCGTTTCGCCGAAGGCAGCGATGCCCGCGCGCACTACAATCGTGGCAACGCTTTGGCGAAAAGCGGTGAGCTGGAAGCGGCAATCGACGCCTATGAACAGGCACTGGAACTGCAACCGGATTTGCGCCCGGCGCAGACCAACAAAGCGCTGGTGGAAAACCTGCTCAAGCAGAAAAACACACCGCCGCCCGCCGAGCCGGACACCCAACCGAGCGAGCAGCAAAGTCTGCCGGGCGACGAACCCGCGCCTGCGACCACGCCGCCGCCCGCCGTGAACAGTGAAACCCAGAGCCCGTCGCAGCCTGCCGAACCGGCCAGCGAACCGCCACCGACCACGCCGCCGCAGCCGGGCCCCAACGAAGTGCCGGGCAGCGATGAGGAAGAGCAAACGGACACCGTGCCGACGCTGCGCCCGAGTGAAGACAACCTCGAAGGCGAGCAACGTCAGGCACTGGAACAATGGCTGGGCAAGATCCCGGACGATCCGGGCGAATTGCTGCGACGCAAATTCTGGTACGAACAGCAACAACATCAGGATCAGGATCAGGAAAACACTCGATGACCCGCTTCACCGCTCTCTTGCTGCCCCTGCTGCTCTGCACGGCCACCGCCCAGGCGGCCGAGCTGACCGCCAGTGTGGATCGCAGTCGCCTGAACTCCGGCGAGACGGTCGAGCTCACCCTCGAAACCAACGACGTCACCCAGTTCGGCAAACCCGACCTGACCCCGCTGGACGCGTTGTTCGAAGTGCGGGGCACGCGTCAGGTCAACCAGCTCAACACCCTCAATGGCGACAACCGCGCGACCACGCGCTGGATCATCACCCTGCTGCCCAAAGAGAACGGCAGCGTGGTCATCCCGCCGCTGCAACTGGGCGATGTGCAGAGCCAGCCGATCACCGTGCAAGTGGTCGAAAGCGACACCCGCGAGAACAAGAACAGCCTTGATCCGGTGTTCATCGAGGCCAGCCTCGACCAGTCCAGCGTCTATGTGCAGGCGCAGGCGATCCTCACGTTGCGCATCTACCATTCAGTGTCGCTGTACGACGACAGCAGCCTGACCCCGCTGCAAATCGCCGATGCGCGCATCGAGCAACTCGGCGACACGCGCACCTATGAAAAAGACCTCAACGGCGTGCGGCACGGCGTGATCGAAATGCGCTATGCGATCTACCCGCAACACAGCGGTTTGCTGACCATCGCACCGCAGACGTTCAGCGCCACACTGGTCGACACGCAGCCGTCACAGGATGCCAATCCGCAGGGGCCGAAACCGGGCAAACTGATGCGCGTCAGCTCCGCCGAAATCCCCCTGACCGTCAAACCCAAACCCCTGACCTACCCCATCGACGCGCCCTGGCTGCCCGCGCGCAGCCTGAGCCTCAGCGAAAGCTGGAACCCGGAACCGGAACATATCCAGGTCGGCGACTCGATGACGCGCAGCCTCACCCTGAAAGTCGAAGGCCTGGCCAGCTCACAACTGCCAGTGCTGCCCGCCACCGACGTCAACGGCCTGCGCCGCTACCCCGACCAACCGGTGCTGAGCAACCAGAGCAGCGACCGTGGCCTGATCGGCAGCCGCGAAGAACGCGAAGCCCTGGTGCCCAGCCGTAGCGGCGCGATCGAATTGCCGACTGTCGACGTGGTCTGGTGGAACACCTTCGAAGACCACCTGGAACACAGCAGCCTGCCCGCGCGCACCCTGCAAGTGGCCAACAACCCGAGTCTGCAAGTCGACACCCCGGCCGGTAATCTGCAGCCGAGCGTCGTCGATAACGACGTGCTGTGGTGGTGGAAACTCAGCACCCTGATCTTCGCTTGCACCACCCTCCTCGGCTTCGGCCTGTGGTGGCGCGCACGCTGGCAACCAGCGGTGCATCGCGCCGCCCAAACCGGCCCGAGCCCGCGCACCTTGATGGACGACATCAAGCGCGCGAGCCAGGCGAATGATCCGCAGGCGACACGGCAGGCACTGGACGCGTGGGCGCGGCAGCAGCCGGAGACATTGGCGGACATGGCGGCGCGGTTTGTGCCGTTGTCGGATGCGCTGGATGGGTTGAATGGGGCGCTGTACAGCGAGACGGGGCAGCATTGGCAGGGTGAGGATTTGTGGCGGGCGATCCGCACGATTCCCGCGGCGGAACGGGTGCAGGATCCGGTGGGTGATAGTGGGTTGCCGCCGCTTTATCCGAAATAGGCCCGTCACCCTCGGGATTCGGAGCGGTGGTCAAGGCAACTGTCGAACTCTCTGAATCGATTCCCACTTTTGGGACGACACACACGCTGTGCTGCTCTCCCCCCCCGATTCAGTTTTCTACTATGGCAATTTCAGTATCACGACCTCATCGGAACCTTTTGGCAGCGCTAATGTGTACTTCCATTGTTCCAGAACCTTGCGCCACTCCTCCAGCGTAAACCAGCTTTGTGGCTGTCCAGTCCAATCAACGTTGACCAGAATATCGACCTGTACTCCCTCGGCACTCATATTCAACAGGACATCGTTTCCCCCGTCAGTGATCGAAGCTTGCACGCTCGCCTCTACAGATGAAATAGCTGCCAGCAGACGATCACAATCTTCCGGAATTTGTGCGATGGCATCAAGAACGCTGCACACATAAAGCTGGTAGCGTTGCGCGTCTTTCTGCTCAGAATTCACTTCAGCGACTGCGTGGAACAACTGTCCCACTCCCGGATAGATACCCCCGGTGGCTCGATAAAACTTGAGTTCCATGAAACGCTCTCGAAATTCAGGATCCCTCAGGGACGGCGTTTATTTACACATGGTCCGCCGCCAACTCATCACATCGCCCACTACTGTTAGAGGCCACCGAAATTCTCAACACAAAAACATTATTCTGACAGTATCCATATCAGACTGAATAACTTTTAACTCTTCATCATCGACACCGATTTCAACGAGGCTCTCGGCGCTGCACTTTTCATATGTATCCGCCAACATCTCCAACATATCAATCGCATACTGACTTTCTTTTGACAGTTTTAGCCCGCGACGAATGCCTTCCATGTAAATAGCGGTCTGCAGAACTGCGTTAGCGCCAGGAGCATCCTTTCGCATAAGACGCTCTAATTCATCCTGAGTATACGCAAACGCTTGTTCCGGACGAAAACCAAGTTCATCAATCGCGTAACTATAGTTCCCCGCAACCATAGCCCTGGCCTGATTAAACATACTATCGACTCGCATACTCAATTTTCCACTGTGAATACATTCAACTGAATCTTTGGATAGCGGTCACGGAACTGAGTGATCACATCCGTGCAGCTAGGGCAGACAGCCTTCTCGGAGATCAAGTCTATTCTCCCAACTGCACCCTTGTTATCACCGAGCCGTTGCGCCACTGTTTCAAGAATCTTGAATTCCGTATCCATATCTCGCATGTACCCTTCAGGTGAGTTTACATATTTGCTCGATGCGACCTGTGGCTTCAAGACCCATGTATCCACATCACCTGGCGGTTTCGGCAAATAGGATCCTTCACGATCATTGTATTTACTGTATGCCTTGAACACCATGGGTTCGGCAGATAGCGAGTCAATCTTTATTTCTGCAAATGCAGCGTTGCCCTGCACAGGAAGCTCCCTGCGTATTTCTTGAAGGGCGTTTATAAGGCCTGTACGAACTTCCGGAGCCGTTGAGTTGGACAAATAAATTAAAGGATCCGGCTTCACCGGTGGAATCGTGGGCACGGGGTCTTTCACGCCCCAGGACAATCCCCCATCCAACACCAGCCCTAGTCCGACACCCGTAGCCGTTGCCACAGCTGCGTTCGCCCTGACAACGTCAATTCCGTTGCCTTGCATGGTGTGCAAGACATCCAGATACCCCTTGAGCCGAACTTCCTCCGGCCAATTCATGACCGAGTCAAAAGCTGCCTCCAGATCGGTAGCAGCGCAACTAGGGCAATTAACGGCCCCCATTACCCACAACGCTGATTTCGAACTGGAACTGACAAGACCCTCCATGACGGCCGCGAAGCCTTCAGCGCTACCGACTCCCTTGGCATTGAGGATTTCGGCTTGATACTTTGGATCATGCCGATACTTGTATGGATCGACCAAAGCAATGTGGTCGAGCAGAGCTTTGACTGAATCTCTGTCTTTAAGCAGCTCCTTCAAGCCCAGCCTTTCGTCGTTGTAGTCAGCTAGAGTGACCCGGAATAACCCCGTATTCTGCGACTGCGAAACTTCTGTTCGAAGGAAATTCGCTGCTGCATTGGTCTTACCGTCGCTTTCACTGAAGGCTGCGTTCCAGCCCTTGTCCACCATTGCTGCGGCCGTGCGTAGCAACTCAGTCCGAGCTTGATCTTCACTAATCCCTCTTTCAGAGGCATACCGATTTACGCGTTCATCATCGGAAGCAAATTTGATCTCATCCGGGTGCAACTGGCGGTTGAAGGAAGTAGCATTCTTGGCGATGTCGATACCTGTTTGCAGGTCCCCGCCTACCAAACCTGCCGCCGTCAAACCCACCAACTGCGATGCCGTGAGCTGAAACTTCGGATTGTTTTTGACAATTGCGGCCAAACTGTTGCTCAACGCCTCGTTGGCGCCTGCCGCCGCTGCACCCGTGGCGAACCCCTTGCCCGCCGCCTCACTCAGAAGTCCGCCGACGAGGGCATGCAGAATTGTTTTCTGGAGACTGCCATCAGGCCATTTTTGTTTCTTCGCATAATCGCCAACTGCGTTGAAGGCCACGGCCTGCAAAACGGCTTGCGCCTGAGCAGTCATTGACGAACCAAGATTGTCTCCGAAACTCCCGCCATTTACCGCCGTACTGACACCCGCCTGGAATAATCCTTGAGCGCCAGAATAAGCACTGAATTTACCGATACCTTCAAGGCTGCTCAGATCAAAACCGTGAGTAACCTTGTTGACGTTATCGCTGGTCACACCAAACGCATCATCCAGGTAACCGCTGGTAAATCCGGCAGTAGCAGCCCCGACAGCATAGTTTTTTAAGTTGTCTTTGGACGTGATGTCTTTAAGTACGGCGCCAACATTCCCCCGGTTGTTGATCGTACTCACAGCGGCAGAACCGGCCATCGAAGTGAGAACGCTTGAAACCATCACGTTGCCCCAACCGGCTGCTGCGGTCCCCACTGCGGTACCTGCCTGCACCATAGCGGTGCTACCAGCCGCCGCCATTGCCGACCCGCTTCCGACGCCAGCACCCGCAACGCTACCCACAGCAGCGCTCGCCGCGCCTGCCGTGAGCACCGTTACCACAATGATGATTGCCAGCATCGCACCTTGGCCCAGGCTCGAGCTGCTGTACTTGAAAGACTCGTGAGTCTCCTTGACCAAGTTCCAGTCGACGTCGCCACGCTTCTCGGCCTCTTTAAGCCAGGCCAGCTGAGGATCGGCCTTGACCATCGCATCGATACTTTCGCTGACTGTTTTTTTGTTGATGTCTTTGACGTCGATATGCAAACCATCAACAGCTTTGATCACCAGATTCCCTTGTGCGACCAGTTCGCTCTGGCGCAGGGTTTCGTCGGTGTGCCCCTTACCGTTCATGGAGTTCCAGGCCATGCTGGTGCTGCTTTTTTGATGGCTTTCCTGATCGAGGTCCTTAACCCCCTCAAAGGTGATTGAACCGCCGCTTTGAAGAACCAGATCTTTACCGCTGTTCAGTTTTGCAACCTGATAGCGCTGATCACCGCCACTGGCCAATACCAGATCGCCGCCGGTGTTGATCTCACTACCGACATGAGTAACTTTGGTGACTTCGTCACGTCGGGTCTCTTTCTTGCCGAAGCTCCCCTTATTCTTTTTGTCGTATAACGAATAGTCGCTGTCTTGTGCCGCGAGCACGTCGAGATTATTTCCGGCAACTAAATAGGCCTCATCGCCAGCAGTGATACGGCTAGAAATCAATGCGAGGTCGTTAGCTGCACGGATCGCTACATTGCCGCCGGCAGTTATGGTGCTGGCAACTTGTTTAACGTGATCTTCTTGCGTGGTGAGCTTTTTGGTCTTCGAGTAAGAATGACTTTCGTCGGCACCTGAGGTCACTGTCACATCGCCTTCAGCCAGAATGACAGCGTTGCGCTTGGCATCAATCGCACTGGCTATCGCAGTGAAGTCACGCCCAGCGCTCACTGCTACATCGCGTCCGCCACTTACGCTTGAGCCGACTTGAGTAACCGAACTTCGCTCTCGCCCGCCGGTTTCGATGCTTATCTGTTGTGCCGATACGATATTGACGTCACGACCTGCCTCGATTCTGGTGTCCCGACCACTGGCCATGACACTGCCGCTGTTGGTTACATCTCGCGCCGCACTGATGGTCAGATCATTGGCAGCTTCAATGCGGGCGGCACTGTCCAGATAACCACGATACTGGGCGTAACCATTCTGACTGAACTCTGCACCCGTTACTGAACGCTCGTTGATCACGTCCCCGGTGAGCGCCACCATACTGACGTCGCGCCCGGCGATTATGCCGCCAGATTTGTTGACGATATTATTACCGGCCATTAATTCGAGACGGTTGCCTGCCTCAATCAGACCGCTGTTGGTCATATCGAGAGCAGCTGTAGCAGACAAGTTGTTCGAAGCCCGAAGCGTACCGGCGTTGTCCAGATCGCCACCGGCAATCAACGTCACATCCTTGCCCTGAATCAACGCCCCGTTTGGCGCCAACCGGTTATTCGCTTGAGCCAGATACAGCACCGGCACCAGCACTTTTTCACCATTCACTTCGTGCTCTTCGAGCCAGACGATGTCGTGGGTCAGTGCCGCCACTTGCTGCGCGGTCAGGGTGACGCCCACCGACAGGTTGAGCTGATCCTTGCTGGCGATGGCGTTGTTCATCAGGTACTTGAACATCGCTTCGTCGGAGGTCTGGCCGTCGATGAAACGCTGTCCCGTACGCTCGACGACCGCTTGCTGGATCATCCGCTGTTCGAAGAAACCGTCGCCCAGGCGCTTGGCGCTGTTGTCCGGGTCGTAGCCGAGTTTTTGCAGCAAGTAATCCGAGCTTTCGAATTTCTTCAGGTCGGTGAGTACCGGGTTGGTTTCGATCAGGTATTTATGCGGATTGGAGCGCACGCTGGTATCGGGCAGGCCTTTGACCGGAGGTGCATAGATCAATACATTGCCACGATTAGGCAGTAGCACACCGACGGGGCCGTCAGCGGCGGTTGCACCCACGCTGAACTGAGCGGTTCGGTCATTGAGATTCAGCGAGGCAGCATCGCTCAGCGCCAGATCGCGCTTTTTGATCGAGACCGGGTCGTTATTGTCGAACTGGATCCGGGTAGCCGGCGGAGCAGGCATGCCGACCGAATGAGGGTTCGACTCGCCGGACAGCGTACCGATGGTCCTGGACGGCGCGGGCACCAAGGATTGTTCGCTACCACCTTTGCCGCTCAGACGGAACATGCCGTTGTCACCGACCGGCAGGCTGAAGCCGGGTAATGTCAGCGGGTTGACCTGTTGTTGTGCCAAGTCCGGGGGCAGTTGGCTGTTGAGGCTGATGACGGTGGTTTTACCGGTGCCGCTAGCGCCGGTATTGGCATTGCGCGAGGTGCCGGCGGCGCCTGTACTGTAGGCCTTTTCAACACCGTTGCTGATTTTGTTGCTGGCGTTGATGGTGACATTGCCGGCGGCCTGAATGATCGCCGAGGCGAATCCTGAAGGATCGGAGGTGACGATCTTTTCATTGAACACGGCATTCTTTATGAAGCCTGGAGCTTCCGTTCTGACTCCCGAGGAATAGAGAGAATCTCCGAACTTGACGGCCTGACTCTGTTTATTCAAAGAAATGATGGTCGAGCCGAACGTCTGGAACCAGTTGTCAGCCTCACCCTTGGCACCATATCTGACGACCTTGGAAACTACCCGTGAGTCATCTTCGTTGGCGTTCCAGAAATGCAGATCGTTGTTGTAGTCCGCATCGTTGTACATGTTGTACGCAACGACTTCGTTCCACTGGGCAACGGAGAGCCCTCCATTGACGTATTTGCGGGAAACGTAATCGCCAGTGGCAGTACCCGAGTTCTCGAAGTTGGCCACGTTGATGTTGATGTTTCCAGAAGCGGCGATCGACGAGTTCGAATTCAGGAACGATCCACCCACAGCATCAAAGTTTTTTCCGGCAGTAATGGACGCGGCTTTGGAGCTTTCCCCCTCCGAAATGCTTACCTTGAACTTTTGTTCCCAGACCAGGTGAGACGGTAGTTTGTCTCCTTGCAGATCTGTCCAGTTAAGCGGGATCTGATCACACGAATAGCAACGCACCCCAATATCCGACGAGTACATCTCGGAAACCGTCTTGAACTGATCTCTACGGTTAACAATCGAGTCGGCCTTGATCGAGAAGTCGCCGGTGCTCTCCATCGTCCCGGAAAGGTTCTCCACCGTTGCCGCGCGATTACCGGCATCGTCCCGCGCAATATCGATTGCGCCGAGACTGTAAACGTCGGATTTCTTATTGCTGAAGCTGCCCACGCGAAGCTTCATGTCGCCACCGCTGAACAGGAACCCGCCCTGATCGTTGAGCAGTGATGAGGCCGTCAGCTTCATACCCGACGCGCCTGCGAGCGTGCCGTAGTTGTTAACGGTGCCGGCATTGAGGAGCAGATTATTGGCAGCGGTGAGGCGACCATAGTTGTTGACGATCGCCAGGCCGCCGCGTGCGCCTACGGTCGTATTGCCTCCGGCCGCGATACTCGTAGCGCTGGTCAGGTTGAGGCTGGACGCATCGAGTTGCAGATCGCCCAGACTGCTCGTGCGACCGTTGCCGCCGTAATTGCCGCTCAACTGAATATCGACGCTGCCATCACTGGCTATCAAGCCTTCATTCGTCCAGTTGCCGCCACGTCCCACCAGTTGATTCGACGCCAGCAACTGCCCACTCGCAGTCTGCACAAAATTGCCGACATTCACCGTCAACCGCCCGGCCTGAATCACGCTGCTGTTGGTCCAGCTGTCCGCGCTCAGCGTCAAGCCGCCACGGGTGACCAGCGAGCCGCCGGCGTTCATCACGTTGGCGGTGGAGATGCCGAATTCACCCAGACCGACATGCGTCACCGAACCGCCGGCATTGAGGAAGCTCGGGGCTGCAAGGGTGAAATCAGTGTTGGCGGTTTCCACCAGACCATTGCGGTTGTCGAACAGGCTGCCGATCTGGAAGTCGGTTTTGCCGCTGGTGCCGAGCGCGCGCAGTTTGCCGCCCTGGTTGTCGAGGTTGGCGGCGCGAATCGCCAGGGTGCTGGCGCTTTCGATCAGGCCGCTGCGGTTGCTCAGGTTGCCGTCGGCACCCAGCTCGATGCTGCTGCCGCTGATCTGGCCGTTGTTGTTGCTCATCAGGCCGGCGATGGTTTTCACCACGCCTTTGGCATAGATCCCGCCGCCGCTGTTGTCGAGGGTGTTGCCGCCGGCGTTGAGCAGGATATTGCCGGTGTTGGCGGCGATGCGCCCGCCGTCGCTGTAGATGCCGCCCAGTGCTTGCAGGTCGAGACGACTGCCTTCGATCTTGCCGCCCTGACCGTTGCGCAATACGCCGTTCAATCGAGTTTGCAGCAGACCTTTAAGACTTGAAAGCGCTCCGCCACGACTGTCGAGGCTGGCAGCGTTGAGGGTCAGGTCGCCGTTCTGGGCGATGATTTTGCCGCCCTGGTTGTCGATCGCGCCGCTGCCGGTGTTCACGCTCAGCGCGGTCATGCTTTGTACCGCGCCTTTAGCATTGTTCAGTGCGGCGGCGGTAATGTTCACGCCGGCATCGCGGCTGGACAGCAAGCCATCAGCGTCATTGCGCAACGTACCGCCGGCGGTGATTTCCAGTTGGCCGTTGGCCGAGACGGTGCCGCGTTGGCTGTTGTTCAGGTCGCCGCTGGTGAGCAGGCTTAGCAGGGTCTGACTGATCAACTGGCCGCCCTGGTTGTCGACGCTGGCCGAGCGTTTGATCAGTAATGCGCCGCCGCTGCCGAGTGCGCCATTGACGTTGATCAGGGCACCGAGCAAATCGAGGGTGACGCTGTCGT
Source organism: Pseudomonas sp. (assembly GCF_049300855.1). Lineage (GTDB taxonomy): Bacteria > Pseudomonadota > Gammaproteobacteria > Pseudomonadales > Pseudomonadaceae > Aquipseudomonas. Next base: position 28,632 of record NZ_JBAQKH010000011.1, read on the forward strand.
CACCGACCAGCCTGCCTTTCGTGTTATTCAGCTCGCCGCCGGTAAAGGTCAGGGCCTTTTTGGCCATGACGTTGCCGGCGTTGTTGTTCAGGCTGGCCGCACGGATGTCGAGAGTTTCGCCACTTTTGATCAAGCCCCCGGCAGCGTTATTGATCGCGCCGCCGCTCATGGTCAGGGTTTGTTTGCCTTCACTGCTCACGGTGCCGCCGCTGTTATCCAGACTGGCGGCGGTGATGCTCACTTCGCCGAGGCCGCCGATGCCGCCCTTGCTGTGGTTGAGCAAGGCGCCGCTCAGGTCGATGTTGACGTTACCGAGCTGACTGGAGATGGCGCCCTCCAGGCTGTTGTCGACGATGCCGCCGCTAACGCTCACACCTTTCCAGCCGGAGAGCAGACCGTTCTGGTTGTTCAGATCGGCCGCTTTCACGGTCAGTTGACCGTTGCTGATCAGGTTGCCGCCGCGGTTATCGAAGCGGTTGCCGGTGAGGCTGAAGCTGTTGACGCTGGAGATTTCGCCTTGCTGGTTATTCAGGTCGCGCAGGGTGGCGATGCTCAGCACGCCTTTGCTGTTGATCACGCCATTCTGGTTATTCAGGTCGCGCAAATGAGCGATGCTCAACCCACCTTTGCTGCTGATCACGCCGTCCTGGTTATTCAGGTCCTGCGCGGTGGCGCCCAGATCCATATTCAGGCCGGAAACGCCCACCAGCGTACCGCCCTGATTGTTCAGGCCGGTGCTGTTGAGGGTCAGTTGTTGTGCGGCGCGAATGCTGCCCTTGTTCTGGTTGTTCAGTAGGCCATCGACGCTGACCTCGATGTCGCTGTCGCTGAGCAACACACCGCCATCGCTGTTATCCAGACTTGCCGCGCGAACCTGCAACGCCGCAGCGGCAATCGTGCCTTTGATCGAGGTCAGCGCTTTGTCGAGGGTCAGGGTGAGTTTCTGGTTGCTCAGCAGTTGCCCGCCGCTGTTGTCCAGCGACTTGGCGATCAGTTCAAAAGCCTGATCACTGGAAATCTCGCCGCCACGGTTGTTCACGTTGGCAAGGTTTTTCAGCCGCAACTGGTCCGGCGCGTTGATCACGCCGCCCTGGTTGTTCAGCGCGCCGCCGTTCAGATCAACGCTGACGATGCCGCCGCTGAACAGTTTGCCGCCCTGCTGATCGAGGCCATGGACATTGGCGTCAAGCATCTTGCCCGCGCCGAGGCTGCCCGCTGTATTGGTCACTTGGCCAGCACGAATCTGCAATTGATCGGCGGCGTAAATGCTCGCCGCATCGTTGTTATTGAGCGCACCGGTGCTGATATTGAGGTTGGCCTTGCTGCTGATCACACCCTTTTGCTGGTTATCCAGCGCGCTGCTGATGAGGGTGAGATCGCCGTCAGTCAGCAGTTTGCCGCCCTGGTTGCTGACAGCGCCGCGTGTGTCGAGGGTGAGTGCCTTGGCACTGGAGACGGTGCCGGCGTTGTTGTTGAGACTTTGCGCGGTGATCGCCAAAGCGCCTTCGTTGACGAGGCTGCCCTGTGCGTTGTTCAGATCCCCGGAGAGGTTGATCGCGAGGTCTTTCTGGCTGGTCAGACGTCCGCTGTTCTCCAGCGTCTTGCCGCTCAGCGTCAACCCGCTGTCGCCGGACAGCAGGCCTTTATTACGGTTGATGACGTCGTTGACGGTCAGCGCCAGATTGCCGCCCGCCAGCATATAACCGCTGTCGCTGTTATCCAGCCACGCACCGATCAGGCTGACATCGCTCTTGCTCGACAACTCGCCGCTGCGGTTGTCGACGCGGTCAACACTGAGCTTCAGCGCATTAGTCGAACCGATCAGGCCTTCCTGACGGTTATCCAGACTGGCGGAGGTGATCGTCAGGCCGTTGTCGGCGATGACCACACCGTTCTGGTTATCGAACATGCCAGTCACGCTGAAATCAGCATCACCGCGCGCGCGGATGTCACCGCTGCTGTTGTTCAAACTGTCGCTGCGACTGTCGAGGCTGGCGGAAGCGATCAGGCCTTTGACGTTACTCAGGGCGCGTTCGATGACCAAGGTAAGTTTTTCGTTACTGAGCAGTTTGCCGCCGTCGTTGTTCAGGCTTTGTGCGTTGATGGCCCAAGCCTTGGCCGCAGAGATTTCGCCGGCGCTGTTGTTGACGTCTTTAAGGTTTTTCAGCAACAACTGGCCCGGCGTATGGATGTTGCCGCGCTGGTTGTTGAGCAGACCGTTGTTCATGTCCAGGGTCAGGTCGCCGTTGCTGAACAGCTCGCCGCCGTCCTGCGCCAGCGAAGTCACCGAGACTTCGAGTTTCTGCTGACTGCCGAGGCTGCCGCCGGAGTTGTCCAGGTGCGCGGCGGTCAATAATAGTGAGCCATTGGTGGCGATACTGCCGCCCTGTCGGTTCTTCAACTCACCAGTAGTCAGGGTCGAATCAGCCTTGGCGCTGATAATGCCGTTGTCGCTGTTATCCAGACTGCCACTTTTATAGGTCAGGCCTTTCTGCGAAACGATCAGGCCGCCTTGACTCAGCACCGAGCCGGTGGCAGTCAGCGCCATCGCTTCAAGGCTCGACAGTTTGCCCAGACGGTTGTCGAGGCTGCCGGCGCTGAGGGTCATCTGCCCTTCGCTGCTGATCAGGCCTTGCTGGTTGTCCATGGTCTCGTCAAAGGTCAGCACGAGGGTGTTCTGACTGACGATGCGCCCGCCGACGTTGCTCAGGCCGATGCCGCTGAGGGTGCTCGCGCCTTTGCTGAAAATCAGGCCGTTAGTGGCGTTGATGATCTGCGCGACCTTCAGCGCCAGTGTGGTGTCGGACAGCACCTTGCCGCCGTCGCTGTTGTCCAGGCGCGAACCATTGATGTGCAAATCCAGTTGGCTGGACAGTGTGCTGGCGCGGTTGTCGATCTGCTCGACATTGACGGTCAAAGTCTTGAGCGAACCGACCAGACTGTCCTGATGACTGTTGAGGGTTTTGCCGGTCAGCAGCAGATTGCCTTCGGCGACCAGTTCACCGTGTTCTTGATTGAGGGTGTCGATGTTGGCGTCGATATCGCCTTTGGCGGAAACCCGTCCGCCATCGTTGGTCACTGCTTTGGCTTTGAGGCTCAACACACCGTTTGAAGTGAGCAGGCCGCCATTGCTGTTGTCGAGTGTCTTGCCGTCGAAGGTCAGCGCCACCTTGCTTTCGAGGCGGCCCTTGTCGCGGTTGTCCAGGTTGTCGATCAGCAGTTTTGCCGCCCGATCGGCACGCAGGGTGCCGCCACGGTTGTCGGTGTTGGCGCTGCTGACAGTCAGGGTGTCGAGACTGGAAATCTTGCCGGCGCGGTTATCCAGGCGCGTGGCCTGTACGTTCATGGCGCCGTTGGCCTGAATCAGGCCCTTGTTCTGGTTGTTCAGTTGCTCGCTGATCCTTGTGGTCAGCGTGCCTTCGCTGGTCAACTGGCCTTGCTGGCTATTGTCGAGCTGTTGGGCTTTTAGCGTGAGATTCTGTTTGGCGCCAATCCTGCCGGTGCGATTGTTGATCGCGCCGAGGGCGCTGATGTCGAGCAGACGGCCGGCGCTCATCAGGCCGGCAACGTTATCCAGTGAGGTGACGTTGAGAACCGCGTCGGTCTGGCTGCTGAGTTCGCCGTTGCTGTTGATCAACTGGCCGATGTTGGCGGTAAGAATGGCGTTGCTGTTGATCACGCCCTGGCTGTTGAGCACCTGCGCGGCGTTGAGGTTCAGCGTGCCGTTGCTCTGCACTTTGCCGGCGTTGCGGTTGTCCAGCGTGCCGGCGCTGATCGCAGCGGTTTGGCCGCTAAGCGTGCCGCCCTGGTTGTTCAGGGTTTGCGCGGTGTTGAGGGTCAGGTTGCGGCTGGCGGAGAGGCGCTTGCCAGTGTTGTCGAGGTTCTGCGCAGTGAGACTCAGATCGCCGCTGGCATTGCGGCTGCCGTCGGCGTTGACGCCGGCATCGATGACGCCGGCGTTGGTCAGTTGGCCACCCGCGCTGAGGTTAATGCTGTCGCGGGCCGCGAGGGTCTGGCGGTTGGTCAGGTTGCCCTGAGTTTGCACGTTCAGCGCGGTTCCGGCATAGACCGGTCCGCGTGCATCAAGGCTGGCGGCTTTGACGTTGACCGCGCCAGTGGCCGAGGTATCGGCCAGACTCAGTTGGCCATTTGCATCGAGCTGAATATCGCCGCCGCTGGCAATCAGTTTGCCGTCGAGTTTCACCCCGACCCCGGCCTCGGTGCCGACCAGTTTGATCGCGCCTGCGTACATGCCGCC
>NZ_JBAQKH010000012.1:0-143444 GCF_049300855.1 Pseudomonas sp.
CACCACTCAATAGGCCGAGTGTCAGCTCGCCTGCTCTTGATCTTGATCCACGGGCGACATCGGAAGGCTGAGCGCAGGGATTGATCCGGGCGTGGGAGCGCAGCGACCGTTTGGCGCAGCCAAACACAGCGAGAGGAGGTGCAGCGCAGCAAACCGTAGGCGCTGCGCCCGGATCGATCCCGCAGCGAAAGAACCCCGAGCCCCAGCGAGCGGGCCGCACGTAGGAGCAAGCGTTTTTTTGCTTACTTTTTTTAGGCGTTTGTAAAAAAAGTGAGTCGCCGTCAGGGCGAAACCCTAAGCCGCCGTTACCGAAGAAACGGATATACACACCGAACAACCACAACATGGTCGGCCCAGAGGCCGCCAAGACAACCCCAAGCCAGAAATGTTAGCGTGCTTAGCATCAAGCCCGAACAAGAGCCAAAACCAATGAAAAAAACCGTCCTGGCCTTCAGCCGCATCACCCCGCCCATGATCGAACGCCTGCAACAAGAGTTCGACGTCATCGTCCCCAACCCAAAAGCCGGCGACATCAACGCCCAATTCAACGAAGCCCTGCCCCACGCCCACGGCCTCATTGGCGTCGGCCGCAAACTCGGCCAGGCCCAACTCGAAACCGCAACCAAACTCGAAGTGGTCTCCAGCGTCTCCGTCGGCTACGACAACTACGACCTCGACTACTTCAACCAACGCGGGATCATGCTCACCAACACCCCGGACGTGCTCACCGAAAGCACTGCTGATCTGGCCTTCGCGTTGATCATGAGCAGCGCCCGCCGCGTCGCCGAACTCGACGCCTGGACCAAGGCCGGCCAATGGCAAGCCAGCGTCGGCGCCCCGCTGTTCGGCTGCGACGTCCACGGCAAAACCCTCGGCATCGTCGGCATGGGCAACATCGGCGCCGCCATCGCCCGCCGTGGCCACCTCGGCTTCAACATGCCGATTCTCTACAGCGGCAACAGCCGCAAGCCCGAACTCGAACAACAACTCGGCGCACAATTTCGCAGCCTCGACCAACTGCTCGCCGAAGCCGATTTTGTCTGCCTGGTGGTGCCGCTCAGCGACAAGACCCGCCACCTGATCAGCCATCGCGAATTGGCCCTGATGAAACCGAGCGCGATCCTGGTCAACATCTCGCGTGGCCCGGTGGTCGATGAACCGGCCCTGATCGATGCCCTGCAAAACCAGCGCATCCGTGGCGCCGGCCTCGACGTCTACGAAAAAGAACCGCTGGCCGAATCGCCTTTGTTCCAGCTGAAAAACGCCGTGACCTTGCCGCACATCGGCTCGGCCACTCACGAAACCCGCGAGGCCATGGCCAATCGCGCACTCGCCAACCTGCGCAGCGCCTTGCTCGGTGAACGCCCGCAGGATCTGGTCAACCCGCAAGTCTGGCGCGGTTGATAAAACGGGTAAGTGCCACTTCGCACTTACCCGTTAGTTAGACCCATACATAAATTGAAACCCAACCAGACGCAAAGCTCAACAGCAGCACTATATGCTCTGCCTATCTGCCGATTTAACGGTAACTAATGATAGAGAGAGCCCACCTTGAACACCTTGAGCACTGACAAACTTATTCGTTACAGCAAAGTTATATTAATGGCTTACATCAGTTTCTTTGGCCTGCTGGTGATGATCCATAACTTCACTGACTATGAATCGAACTACACCTATGTCGCGCACATCCTGAGCATGGACACCACCACGGCCAATCAAAACATCCTGTACCGGGCGATCGAGTCGCCGCTGCTGCACCACCGGATCTACTGGTTCATTATCACCATGGAGGTTATTTACACGGTGCTGTGCATGATGGGCACTTATCAGCTCTATCGCCAGGTGCACGCATCAGCCGACGAGTTCCATGAGGCAAAAAAACTGTCGATCATGGGCATCATGGTCGCGATATTTATCTATTACGTGTGCCTGCAAACCGTGGGGGTTGAATGGTTCGACATGGACACTTCGCAAACATGGAACGCCAAAGACTGGGCGCGACATATCGTTGATTTCATATTTCCGGTGATGATCTACATTACATTGAAAGTCGAGCGCTGATATTCAGCGCCCGTAAATTTCAAGCCAACTTACCTTGTGGTGGCAGTAGCACTGCCTTGGGTTTGCGAAACACCAGCACGTTACCCAGCATCACCAAGACCAGACCAAAGAGTGCTGGCGCGGTCCACTGGTAACCTTCGGCAAACGCCGAGACGTTCAAGGCCACCACCGGGAACAACACGGTGCAGTAAGCCGCGCGTTCCGGGCCCATGCGCCCGACCAGCGTCAGGTACGCGGTGAAACCGATCACCGAACCGGGAATCACCAGATACAGCAGCGCACCGACGTAACGCGGCGACCAGTCCATGTCGAACGTAATGCCTTTGACCAGGCACCACACCGACAACATCGCCGCGCCGTAGGCCATGCCCCAGGCATTGGTGGTCAGCGGCTTGAGGCCGGCCTTCTGCTGCAGGCTCGACAGCATGTTGCCTGCCGAGAAACACAGCGTGCCGCACAGCGCCAGACCCAAGCCGAGCAGGGTTTGCGGGCTGGCGTGATGCCCCGCCAGTTCCGGCCAGAACAACATACCCAGACCGAACAGACCGAGCGCACCGCCCATCAGCACATTGCGCGCGATGCGCTGGCCGAAGAACACCCGCGCGTTCAGCGCGTTCCACAACGTTGCGGTGGAAAACACCACTGCCACCAGACCGCTGGGAATCCACTGACTGGCCGTCAGGAAGCACATGAAGTTGACGCAGAACAAACACAAACCCTGCGCCACACAGATCAGATGGCCGCGCCGATTCATCGGCTGCAACCGACGGCTGAGCAACAACAACGCAAACAGCACCAGCGCAGCGAGGCCGAAGCGATAGACGATCGACACCGGTATCGCCACCACGCCCAGTTGCCATTTCAAGGCAATCCAGGTGGTGCCCCAGATCAGCACGGTCAGCAAATACAACGACAGGTTCATGGCACACACTCCTCGATAGGCCTTGAGTGTCTGCCCGGAGCTGGTGAGTGCGCTTGCAGATTCTTGCGCTTTTGTCTGGCGACAGGCTGGCAGCGCGACGGCTACGGAGTAGGATGCAAGGCGTTGAAGAGAACCGATCATGGCCGCCATCGATACCCTGCAAGTCTTTCAAGCACTCAACAGCTCGCCGAACGCACGCCTGGTGCACAGCGCCGAGCTCGGTGACGGCTTGTCTGCCGCTTTGTGGACCAATCACCACGATGCGCAGGAGTACGAAGCGCCGAGTCACCACACCCTCTCCTGCTACATCGCCGGCGGCACCGGTACGTTCCGACGCGATCAACCCGGCCAAAAGGGCGGGCCGGACAAGCTCTGCATCCTGCCGGCCGATCATGAATCGGGCTGGGTGATCAATGGCGATATCCGTCTGGCGCACCTGTATTTCAGCGCCGAACAATTCGCCCTCGGTTGCGTCACGTTGCTGGATCGCGAACCGCGGGAAATGCAGCTGCGCGAGCAGACCTTTCTCGAAGACCCGCAACAGGCGCAGCGCTTCCGGCAGTTGCTGACCCTGAACTGGGACGAACCCGCCGAACGCTTGCTGACCAGCAGTCTGGCCCATGAACTGATCAGCCATACCTTGCTCAGCCAGGTCGGCGCGCGTCAGGGCTTGCGTTTGAAGGGCGGGCTGGCGCCGCATCAGCGTCGGCAACTGGTGGAATTCATCGACAGTCAGTTGGCCGAGCCGATCAGCCTCGGTCAGTTGGCCGGATTGTGTGCGCTGTCGGAGTACCACTTTGCGCGGATGTTCCGTACGAGCTTCGGCCTGCCGCCGCATCAATACGTGCTGGCGCGGCGCTTGAGCCGGGCACGGGAGTTGTTGCGCGGGACGGCGTTGCCGTTGGGTGAGATTGCGCTGGCGTGCGGGTTTGCCAGCGCGAGTCATTTCACCAATCGGTTCAAGCAGGTTTTGGGCGGGACGCCGGGGGAGTATCGGCAGGCGTTTTTGCGTTGAACCCTTCTCCCCTCACCCCAGCCCTCTCCCGGAGGGAGAGGGGGCCGACTGAGTTATCTGGCGCTATACGTCGACCTGAAACACCGAATCGATTATGGATTCAAAGCATCACGTTCAAGTCGGTGTACATCTGAAATATCCCACGGTCAGTCCCCTCTCCCTCAGGGAGAGGGTTAGGGTGAGGGGCTTTTGACTTTGCCTTAAAATTCCAGCGTGCTGGACAACGATACCTGCCGCGCATCCCCCATCGACACAAAGAACCGGCTCGCCGCCGAGGTGTAATACGTGCGGTCAAACAGGTTCTTCACATTCAGCTGAAACTTGACCTTCTGCCCCTCGACTTTGGTGTCGTAAGTGGCAAACGCATCAGCCACGGTATAACTCGGCAGATCAAAATCATTCACCGCGTTACCGGCACGCTCACCGACATAACGCGCCCCGGCACCGACACGCAGCTGGTCGCCACCGATCACGCTGCCAAAGTCATACACCGCCGACAACGAAGCGGAATTCTTCGCCACGTTTTGCAGACGCTTGCCTTTGTAGTCCGGGTCTTCAGTCACTTCGGCATCGGTGTAGGCGTAGCTGCCGATCATGCTCCAGCGGTCACTCAACTGACCGGTCAGGTCCATCTCCAGACCGCGCGAGCGCACCTCACCGGCGGCGCTGTAAATCGTCGTCGGGCCTTCAGAGTTGGCCACCAGCACGTTGCGTTTCTTGATGTCGAACAACGCGATGTTGCCGGTGACACGCCCCGGCATGTCGAGGCGCGCACCCAGTTCCCACGACTTGGCTTCTTCCGGGGCGATGCTGCCGTCGAGCACGGTGCTGCTGCCACTCAGCGGGGCGATCGTCGAGTTGGGTTTGAACGATTCGGTGTAGCTGCCGTAGAACGACAAGGCGTCGGTGTAGCGATACACCAGACCGGCGCGCGGGACGAACTTCTGCCCATTGCTGTCGGTGTTGGCCTTGAACGGCACGCCTTTGCCGGCGTACTGGTCGTATTCCTGAAAGCGTCCGCCAGCGACCAGAATCCACTGGTCGTTGAGGTGAATCGAGTCCTGCATGAACACCGAATCGCTGCGCAGCTCATCGGTCTGTGCGCTGTCGGGAGCGCTGACCGTGGTGCCGGCGACTTCACGGCCATACACCGGATTGAGGTAGCTGAAGGTGGTCAGGCTTTTCTGCCGGATCAGGTCGGCGCGGTAGATCTTGCGGTACTCGTCATCGACGCCGAACACCAGGTCATGCTGCATGCCCAGCACGTTGACCTTGCCTTCGAGGCTGGCGGTGGTGAAACGGTCGGTGCTGATCGCATTCTGCGTACCGTCCATGCTGCGGGTCAGCGTGCCTTTTTTGGTGTCGATGGCGGTTACGCGGACTTGGCTGGCGTCGTAGGTTTCGCGGTTCCAGCTGTAGCCGAAGTGCGCTTTCCAGTCGTCGTTGAGCTCGTGATCGGCTTCGAAGTGATACAGATCCGAGCGGCCTTCCATGTTGTTGAACGGCTCATCGAGACGCTCTTTGCGCGAGATGTCCAGCGGATGATTGGTGCGCGGATCGATCAGCGTGCCACGGTCGAACGGTGTGAGAAATTCGCGGTGCTCGTAGGCGAACAACAGTTTGGTGCTTTCACCGAACCAGGCCAGCGACGGCGCGATCAGGGTTTCGCGGTGTGTGCCGAAGTTGCGCCAGTAATCTTCGTCTTCGTGATCAAGCACCATGCGATAGGCCAGCCCGGAATCGCCCAACGGACCGGTGCTGTCGAGCGTACCGCCGCTGCCGTTCTTGCCGTCGCCGTAGCTCGAGCCGCGCAAGGTAAGGGCGTTGTACTGCGTCAGTTCAGGCTTCTTGCTGACCATGTTGACCACGCCGCCCGGGTCTTGAATGCCATACAGCAACGAGGCCGGGCCTTTGAGCACTTCGACGCGATCAACCGTGGCGTTCATGCCACGGCCCTGCACGATCGGCATGCCGTCACGCATGATCGAGCCGTTGCGGTTGTCACCGAAACCGCGGGTCATCACCGAATCCTGCGTGCTGCCCAAGGTGTTGCCCTGGGTGATACCGCTGACGTTGGCCAGAGCATCATCAAGATTGCGCGGTGCCTGATCGCGGATGACCTGCGCCGGGATGACGTTGACGGTCTGCGGGGTTTCCTGCAGCGAGGCCGAAGAGCGCATCACCGAACTGGTTTGCGGCGGCTGGTAGCTCATCGATTCGTCACGCATCGAGGTGATGGTGGTGGCGCCGAGGTTCAGTGCGCCAGCGCTAGGCTGCGGTTCCAGCGCCAGGGTATGGCTGTCGGTGCGACGAAAGCTCAAACCGGAACCGGTGAGCAAGCGTTGCAATGCTTGTTCAGCGCTCATCTGGCCGGTCACGGCGGGGGCGGTGAGCCCGTAGGGCGCTTCATCGGTGTAGACCACGCTTTGCCCGGTGACGCGACTGAAGTCACTCAAGGCTTGCGGCAGCGGTTTGGCGACCAAGGCGAAATTGAACTGCTTTTGTGCCGGGCTGCTGACGGTTTCAGCGCCGAGCGCGACGCTCATCGGCAACAGCGCCAACGCCGAAATACTCAATGCCGAAACGCCTAACCACTGTTTGACCGAACCCGATTTTGCCCTGGACTTCATTGCTCAATGACCTGTGTAGAACCGCAACGGATGCGAATGACTCGCAGTTTCAGTCACTACACGGATGGGGCTCGGGTTTACCTCACCACAAATCTGAAAATATTTTTGCAAGTGTGTGGTCCGGGCCGACGCCTTCGCGAGCAAGCTCGCTCCCACAGGAGACCGCATTTCAAAATGTGGGAGCGAGCTTGCTCGCGAAGAGGCCTGTGGCATCAACGCAAAATAATCAGATGCCCCAACACCTGATGCTGCTCAAACCCCAACACCCCTTGCAGGGAACTCAACACCGCTTGCGGATCCTTGCTCGGAAAACTGCCACTGACCTTGCGCGCCGCCAGCTCTTCGTTGAGCAACACGATCCGCCCCGGGTAATAGCGCCGCAGATCCTGCACCACATCTCCCAGTGTCGACTTGTAATACGTCAGCCAGCCCTGCCGCCAGGCCAACTGCGCCTCAGCGTCCGCCACATGCAGTGTTTCTGCCGAGCCTTGCGCGTAAGCAACCTGCTGGCCGGCGGTGAGAATCTGCTGCACGGCGCCACGCTCTGCCGTCACCCCGACGCGGCCGGACAACACCGTCACCTGCGCGCCATGCGGTTGCAGACGCACTTCGAATTGCGTGCCGAGCACCCGCGCCTCGCCCTTCTCGGCCGCGACCACAAACGGATCACCGGTATGGGTGACGCTGAAAAATCCGGCGCCGCGACGCAATTGCACGTGTCGTTCGCCCTGACTGAAATCCACGGCAATCGCGCTGTCAGCATCCAGCGTGACTTGCGATTGATCGGCCAGGGTCACGCTGCGAATTTCACCGGGCGCGGAAACGTAATCGGCGCCCAGATCATCGATCCAGCGCTGCGGCTGCCAACCGCTGCCGAGGCTGACCATCAGCAACAGGCACGCGGCCATCGCCAGCGCACCCGACCAACGCACGAGCGGCGAACGTCGCGGACGATCCATTGCATCGAGATACCCCTGCAATGCCAAAGCCTCTTCAGCGGCCAGTGTTCGCGCCGGGCTTTCGCTCAATTCCCAGATCACCTGAGCCTGTGCATAAGCTTCGGCGTGCGCCGGATCGGCGTGCAGCCATTGACTGAACGTCAGTTGATCGCCCGCGCTTGGGCGATCATGCAACAGGCTCAGCCAAGCAAAAGCCTCCTGCTCCTGAGCAAGCGTCGGGGTGACGGAATCGAAAGGGTTCACGGTGCTTTCCCTGGCAGGCGTGGCGCGGGTTCGCGCAGGCTGGCCTTGCAGGCCTCGAGGGCGCGCATCATATGTTTTTCCACGGCACTTTGGGACAAGCCCATGGCCTTGGCGATGTCCGCGTATTTGCGGCCGTGGATGCGATTGAGCAAAAAAATCTGCCGGGTACGCTCGGGCAAGGCGCGCAACGCCGCTTCGACATGGCGCAAATCATTCCCCGCCTCCAGCGCCGCTTGCGGCTCGCTGCCGTGGCTGTCCGGTGCGTCCGGTTGCCAGCCTTCGTTGACGCGCGTGCGGGTACCTTCGCTGCGCAAATGGTCGATGGCGATGTTGCCGGCGCAACGCAACAGATAGGTACTGAGTTCTTCGACCTGCACCAATGGCCGGCGCCAGAAACGCAAAAACAGATCCTGCACCAGATCGGCCGCTGTCGCCCGGCAGCCGACGCGCCGGTTCACCAGCGCTTCCATTTGCGAACGCTGGGACAGGAACACCTGAAGAAAATGCGCACGGGCGCCACGCGGCTCGTCGTCGCGCGATTCCGGTGGCACGCCGATCAGCACTTCAGCACTGCGCCCAGGCGGCGACCGGGCTGGCCAACAGGCTGACCCCGGCCAGCGCCAACGCGAAACGCGGGCGATACGGCAGCAATAACACCAAGGCCAACGCACTGAGCATCAGCACGGCGAACCAGTCGACCAGGCCGAAGCTCCAGCCGTTGGCCTTCACCGCCGCCCACAGCGACAAACACAGCAATAACCATCCGCTGACTTTCAGGCCCTCACGGCGACGCGTAGATGGTTTGTGACCGAGCAATTCATCGTGGTGGCGAGGCATCGACAGGCACAACGCGGTGAATCCGGCGTAAGTGAGCAGCAAAGGCAAAAGCATCAGTTCGCCCCTTGCTCAAGGGTAATCGGCCGGGTCTTTTCGCGAGGGGGTCTTTTAACGCTGACGGTGCTGCCGGCACGCTGCATTTTCCACGCGGCCCACGCCAGAAACACCCCGGTTGCAAGGCACGTCAGATCAAAACCGGCCAACGCCCAGGCACCCTGCATCAGGCTGACGGCGAGATTCCAAGGGGTGGTCAGTGCATTGATCAGCGGCACCGCAACAAACAATGCGGCGCTCAGGGTGAGTTGCTCAACCCAGGCCTTTCGTCCCGGACGCAGCAGCGCGTGCAGCACACTCAACCCCCAAGCGATAAAGAACGCATTCACTTCCCAATCTGCGCGACCGGCGAGATTCACCGGCAACAGACGATTGGCCAGGAAGAAGACAGCCACCGCCGCTACCAACCCGGCCATGCTGGCGATGTTCAGTACTTCAACCAGACGCAACTCAAACGGCATCACGCCGCTTTTGGCATGTTTGAGCTGACGCTTGCCGAGCCAGATCACCAGCCCGGTGCCGATCATCGCCGTACCCGCAAGCCCGCAAATGAAGTACAACCAGCGCAACAGCGGCCCGGCAAAGTGGCCCATGTGCAAACCATAGAACGCGCCACCCACCGCCATCGCCAGCGGTTGCTCCGGTGTGCTGCCGAGCATCTGCCCGGTCACCCCGTTGAAGGTCACAGCCCTACCGAAATCGTGCACCACACGATCACCCGCCCGCGACAGCACCACCGTGGCATTGGCATCCCCCGGATTGCTCACCGACAGACGCGCGGTGTGGCCGCCCGACCATTGTTCGCTGGCCTTGCTCAACAGCGGCGCCATGGCCGCCATCGGCGCTGCGATATTGGCGCGCTCCGGGGTTTTCGAGGCTGGAAATACTTCGTCATAGAACGTGCGCACGTCACTGCCATACGACGCGACGATACTCGCCGGCATGACCATCGACATGAAAATCACCAGGCTGCTGTAGGTGATCATCAAGTGAAACGGCAGCACCAATACGCCCACCGCGTTATGCCCGTCGAGCCAGGAACGCTGGCCCTTGCGCGGGCGAAAGGTGAAGAAGTCCTTGAAGATTTTCTTGTGGGTGATGATCCCGCTGATCAGCGCGACGAACATCACCATCGCGGCAATGGTCGCCAGCCAGCGCCCCCACGGATAAGGCATTTGCAACTGGAAGTGGAAGCGGTAAAAGAACTCGCCGCCCATGCTTTCACGGCCCTGCACTTCGGCGCCGGTTTGCGCATCGAGGGTTTTCGATTCGAAGCGCCCACGTTCGCCGGGATTGGCCGGCGCTGGCTGCCAGCGCACGGTCAGGCCGGGATCTCGGGCATCAGGCAAATCGATCAGCCAGCGTGAGGCGCCAGCGGCGTGTTGCTGCAGATAATCCTGAGCCAGCGTCAGGCTCGCCTCGGCACTCACCGAACGCGCGGGGATTTCCGGCTGCATCCAGTGGCTGATCTCATCCTTGAAATACGCCAGCGTCCCGGTCAGAAAAATCGCGAACAACAGCCAGCCGAACACCAGTCCAGCCCACGTGTGCAGCCACGCCATCGCCTGACGAAAACCCTCTTTCATGCCAGGCCCAAGCCGCGCGCTGCGCCGGAGATGGTTGCCAGAATCACACTCGGCACCAGCAAACCGACCCAGGCCGACCACGCCGTACGGCAGGCAAAGCACCAGAGCACGGCCACCAGATAGACCAGAAAGGAAATGGTCATGCCGGTCACCACCGCTTCGGCGCGGCTCAGCGGCAGCCACAGCGTCAGCGTGACACTGGCCAGCGCCGCGACCAGATAGCCGCCAAACACCGCAGCCAGCACCCGCGAGGTGACAGCCAGACGATAGGACATGGGAAGTGTGGCGAGTTTGCCTTTCATGTTTCGACCCTGAAACGAAAAACGTCCGGCCGATCAGCCGAACCTACAGGCGAGCAATATTAATGATAAATATTCTCATACGCAAAAGCATCTGATTGCCGGCTGAGGTCTTCGCCCCCTACAATGCGAACAGTTCTTGTTCTCTAACGCATACTCTCTACCGCGCCATCTAGCGCCCGGAGTAATCCCGTTGTCCTCCGCCCATCCCGTCGAATCGCTCTATCAGGCTCATCACAGCTGGCTGACTGGCTGGCTGCGGCGCAAACTCGGCTGCCCGGACAGCGCGGCGGATCTGGCCCAGGACACCTTCATCAAGGTGCTGACCGCCCGCGAACCACCGATCATCATTGAGCCGCGTGCCTTTCTGACGACGTTGGCCAAGCGTGTTCTGTTCAATCATTACCGCCGTCAGGATCTGGAGCGCGCTTACCTCGACACCTTGGCGCAGATGCCGGAAATGGTCGCGCCGTCGGAAGAACACAAAGCGATCATCCTGCAAACCCTGATGGAGCTGGACGAGTTGCTCGATGGCTTGCCGCGCCCGGTCAAACGCGCCTTTCTGCTGGCGCAGGTCGATGGCCTGACGTATCCACAGATCGCCGCTGAACTCGACATCTCCGTGGCCACGGTCAAACGTCATTTGAACAAAGCGGCGATGCGCTGCTATTTCGCCCTATGAACCGCGTCGCGGATTTTTCCTCGCAGGTCGCCGAACAGGCGGTGCACTGGTTGCTGGAAATGCAACAAGGCCCGCTCAATCCGCGTCAGCAACAGGCCTGGCAACAATGGCTGGACGCGCACAGCGAGCATCGGCGTGCGTGGGAGCATATTCAGCGGGTCAACCAACGTTTGCGCGGTGTGTCTTCGCCACTGGCGCATGCGGCGTTGAACGGGCCGAAGTCCGGCAGTCGTCGTCAGGCATTGAAACTGTTGTTGATGCTTGGCGCCGGTTCGGCGGTGACCTGGGGCATGCGCGAACACACACCGCTGCCGTCGCTGTTCGCCGATTACCGCAGCCCGATCGGACAACGGCGCAAGGTGGCGCTCGGTGCCGGCGATCAGTTGCAACTCAACACCGCCAGCGCAGCGGATGTCGACACCTCGGCGCGACTGATCCGTCTGCTCGAAGGCGAAATGCTCCTGACCGCGGCGCAATCGTTCGAAGTGCGCACGGCCCAAGGCACCCTGAAAACCCAAGGCGCACGCTTCAATGTGCGCCAGTTTGCCGACCGCACGCAGGTTGCGCTGTTTGAGGGTCGGGTCGAACTGAGCAGCACTGGACGCGCGCCGATACTGCTGCCGGTCGCTCGTCAACTGAGTTTCAGTTCGACATCCGTCGGTGAAGCCAAGCCGCTGGACGCCAACAGCGGCGCCTGGGCCGACGGCATGCTGGTGGCTGCGCACATGCGCCTCGGTGACTTCCTCGATGAACTTGGCCGCTACCGTCGCGGCCAACTCAATTGCGCCAAGAACGCCGCCGATCTGCTGATCTCCGGGACCTATCCACTGGACGACAGCGAGCGGATTCTCGATCTGCTGGAAATCAGTTTGCCGGTGAGAGTGAAGCGCTTTACCCGCTACTGGGTGACCGTCGAAGCGCGGGTTTGAAAAAACTCAACAATAAATGAGCCGTTTTTCAGATCTGGCGTGACAGAGAAGGAAAGCCCCCTTGATTCAACCTTCTCAGGATCATCCACCATGCACCCCACCCGCCTCACGCCACTGGCCCGCAGCCTGCGCAATCTCATCCTCGGCGCCAGCCTGAGTCTCAGCGCCCTGCCCGCCGCCGTGGCTGCCGATGCCAAGGCTTACCACATCGCGCCGTCGTCACTGGAAAACGCCCTCAATCAGTTTGGCCGTGAGGCGGGTGTGTTGATCTCCTTCGGTTCGCAAGTCACCCGCGGTGTGCAAAGTCGTGGCCTGGAAGGCAGCTACACACCAGAGCAAGGATTGAATGCATTGCTCGAAGGCAGCGGCCTGCAAGCACGCGCCGAGGGCAACAACGCCTTCAGCCTGCAACCGGCGGCTGACACCGCGCTGGAACTGGACACCTCGAAAGTCGTCGGCGACTGGCTGGGCGATGCGGCGCAGATCAACGTCTTCGAACATCCCGGTGCGCGTGATGTGATCCGCCGCGAAGAGTTCGAGCGCCAAGGCGCAACGCAAGCGCGTGATGTGCTCAACCGCATCCCCGGCGTCAACGCCCCGGAAAACAACGGCACCGGCAGCCACGACATGGCGCTGAACTTCGGCATTCGTGGTTTGAATCCACGCCTGGCCGCGCGCTCGACCGTGTTGATGGACGGCATTCCGGTGCCGTTCGCACCTTATGGCCAACCCCAGTTGTCGTTCGCGCCGATCAGCATGGGCAACATGGATGCCGTGGACGTCGTGCGCGGCGGCGGCGCCGTGCGTTACGGCCCGCAAAACGTCGGTGGTGTGGTCAACTTCGTGACCCGGGCGATTCCCGACGAGCCAACGGTCAAGGGCGGCTTCCAGACTGAAACCAGCCCATCGTCCAGCCACGACGGCTTCAAGACCAGCGCCAACCTGCTGGCCGGCGGCACCAACGCCAATGGCCTCGGCGGCGCGCTGCTCTACTCCGGCACGCGCGGCGGCGACTGGCGCGAGCACAGCGACACTGAAATCGACGACCTGATCCTCAAGGGCAAATACCAACTCGACGAGGCCAACAGCTTCAACGCCATGGCCCAGTATTACGAAGGCAAGGCCGACATGCCCGGCGGTTTGAACGTCGCCGATTACGACGCCGATCCGTATCAGTCGACGCGGCCGAAAGACCAGTTCTGGGGCCGTCGCACGATGTTCAACTTCGGCTATCGCTATCAGGAAGATCGCCGCGAATTCACCGCCAACACGTTCTTCACCAAGACCTTGCGCAGCGGTTATCTGGATCAGGGCACCTTCCTCTCGCTGTCACCGCGCGAGTATTGGGTACGCGGCCTGGAAACCCGTTTCGCCCAAGGCTTCGACCTCGGCCCGACCAGCCATGAGGTCGGCGTCGGCTACCGCTACATCAACGAAGCCGGCCACGAACTGCGCTATCGCACACCGATCAGCAGCAACGAATACCCGACCACCGCCAGCCGCAACGACCGCGACACCCGTGGCGGCACCGAAGCCAATGCGTTCTTCGTCGACGACCGCATCGACATCGGCAAATGGACGATCACCCCGGGCGTGCGTTACGAGATGATCGAATCGCAGCAGACCAACAACCTGACCAACGTCAAATACAAGGGCGACTACAACACCGCACTGCCGGCGTTGAACGTGCTCTATCACCTGACCGACAGCTGGAACCTGTACGCCAACACCGAAGGCTCGTTCGGCAGCGTGCAATACAGCCAGATGCCTAACCGCGTGAGCAGCGGCGAAGTGAAACCGGAGAAGGCCCGCACCTGGGAGCTCGGCACGCGCTATGACAACGGCGCGTTGCGCGCGGAGATCGGCGCGTTCCTGATCAACTTCGACAACCAGTACGAAAGCAACCAGACCAACGACTCGGTCATCGCCCGTGGCGAAACCCGTCATCAAGGCATCGAAACCAGCGTCAACTACGCGCTGGATGACTTGAGCCCGGCATTGGCCGGTTTTGATGTCTACGCCACTTACGCCTATGTTGACGCGACCATCCGCGAAGACGGGCCGAACAAAGGCAATCGCGTGCCGTTCTCCTCGAAACACAAAGGCACGATTGGCGTCGGTTACACCGAAGGGCCTTGGAAATTGAATCTGGACAGCAGCTTCCAGAGCGACCAGTTCGCCGACAACGCCAACACCTCGAAGGAAAGTGCCGATGGCAGCACCGGCAAGATCCCCGGCTACATGCTGTTCAGCAGCCGCGCGGGGTATGACTTCGGGCCGCAGTTGTCGGACTTGAATGTGGCGGTGGGGGTGAAGAACATCTTCAACACGCAGTACTTCACGCGCTCGTTTGATGACAACAACAAGGGCAAGTATGTCGGGGAGCCGCGGACGGTTTATGTGCAGACATCCGTTGCGTTCTGAGGATTGAGAAGCCCTCATCGGAACGCCGCCCGCCTAGCCCTCCCGAAACGTCGGACCGCCCTGAGGTAGAGGGGACTGATTGGGGGATGCTTGCGAGGTACGCCGACCTGAACGTGTGGTGCCGAATCCATAATCGACTCGATTTGAAACCGCTTTGCCGAATCCATAATCGACTCGGTTTTTCAGGTCGATATAGCTCACCAGACACCTCGGTCGGCCCCCTCTCCCTCTGGGAGAGGGCTGGGGTGAGGGTTCTCAGCTACAGTGAAATATCAAACCAACTTCACAAGGATCGTGAAGCATGCAAACTCGCCCCACCCTCGCCCAATTCGCCCGCCAGTTACGCGTCAATCAAACCGACTGCGAACACCTGCTCTGGCAAAAACTCCGCTCCCGCCAGATCGCCAATCTGAAATTTCGCCGGCAATTTCCGTGTCTGCCTTACGTGCTGGATTTTTACTGCGCCGAGCTGAAATTGGCGATTGAGCTGGATGGCGGTCAGCACTTTGAAACGTCGGGAGTGATTCATGACCAACGTCGGACACGCTATCTGCATCAAAAGGGCATTGAAGTCGTGCGTTTCAGTAATCTTGAGGTGATCCAGCAGATGGACGATGTGCTGGAGCAGATCATAAGAATGGCGGTGATTCGAAAAATGCCCTCACCCTAACCCTCTCCCGGAGGGAGAGGGGACTGATTGTGGGATGCTTCAGAAATACATCGACCTGAAATTATTGGGCTGAATCCATAACCGACTCGGTCAGCGCTCTCCTGGATAGAGGAGGAACTGATTGGCAGATGCTTGCGAGGCACGCCGACCTGATTCTGCTTTGCCGAATCCATAATCGACTCGGTTTTTCAGGTCGATGTAGCTCACCAGACACCTCGGTCGGCCCCCTCTCCCGGAGGGAGGGAGACTGATTGGGGATGCTTGCGAGCTACACCGACCTGATTCTGCTTTGCCGAATCCATAATCGACCCGGTCTTTCAGATCGATGTACCTCACCAGACACCTCGGTCTACCCTCTCTCCCGGAGGGAAGGAGACTGATTGGGGATGCTTGCGAGGTACGCCGACGACCTGATTCTGTTTTGCCGAATCCATAATCGACCCGGTTTTTCAGGTCGATGTAGCTCACCAGACACCTCGGTCGGCCCCCTCTCCCGGAGGGAGAGGGCTGGGGTGAGGGGCCGCGCTCTTGTGCCTTGCGCAAAATTCCGCCACAAACAAAAACGGGCCTGCTTTCGCAGGCCCGTTCTCATTGGTTGGCTTATCAAATCAGCGCATCAACTGTTGATCGCTGCCTGTTCGTTCTCCAGAAATTCTTCCTCCAGCAGAGCGTCATTCGCCTTGCTAAATGGCACCACAGCGGCACGTGGCTTACCTCGCAGTTTGCCGAAAAGGTGCTCCAGTGCGTGCTCGAGTTTTTCGGCAGCGCCGTCGATTGCCTGTTCCAGCGAATCGGCTTTATGGGTCACGGAAATCGGTTGATGGCCTTTTGGCCGCGCTTCCAGTTGGCAGCGCAAGTCATGGGGACCTGGTTTGTCACCGTTCTCGTCGCTCAGGTGGACTTCGACACGGGTCAGGTCTTCTTCATAACGGTCGAGCGTGCTCTCAATGGTTGTACGTACCCACTCCTCCAGTCGTTTACTGCTTTGAATATGGTTATCACTGTTGACTTGGATTTGCATAGTTCATCCCTTATTTCAGCTAGCTCGCGAGGGGCCTTGAATTGAATTTCCTGACCCCTTGGTTACAACAATCGGCCCGAGCGCCGAACATTTCAACCCCTGAAAAAAGATAAATATTCATTCGCAAAAAAAGCCGGACAACCGAGCAAAGCACTGGTAAGGTCGGGAGTTGGGTCGCCTCGCAACCCTGCAAAATTTGCTCACAATTGCCCGTCGTTCAACGGGTGCAAACCGCGAAAAATCCCCGCCTCCTCCACCAGCCAATCATGCACCGCACGCACGCCCGGATGGCTCAACGCCCCCGGCGCATAGAGCAACACGTAGCGTTTGTGATTGGGCACCGACAGGCCGAATGGCACGATCAACGTGCCCCGCTCCAGCTCATCGTTGAGCAAGGTGCGCCGGGCAATCGCCACACCCATGCCGGCAATCGCCGCTTCGATGGTCAGGTGATTGCGATTGAAGGTATGCCCGCGCCGCACGTCGGCGCCGTGGAAGCCGATTGCGTTTAAATAGAATTCCCACTCCGCGTATTCATAACTGCCACGCCAGGCGGTGATGTCGTGCAACAGCGGAAAATGCACCAGATCCGCCGGCCCATGCAATGGCGGGCGCCCACGCAACAGGCTCGGCGCGCACACCGGGAAAATCTGCTCGTCGAGCAAGGCTGTGGATAACAAGCCCGGGTAACTGCCGTCATTCAAATCGATTGCCAAGTCAAAATCGCCTTCGTGCAACGGCACGCTGCTGTCCTCGGCAACCAGCCTCAGTTGAATGTCCGGATAGCGCTGCTGCAGGCGCGGCAGACGCGGCGTCAGCCACTTGCTGAGGAACGACGGAATCGAGCGTAGGCGCAAAATCCCGCTGATCATTCCGGCGTCGAGCCGACGTAATTCGGCATCGATGCTGCCGTATGCCTCGTTGACGGTAATCGCCAGGCGCTGCCCTTCGGCGCTCAGTTCAACACCGCGCGCGCGCCGATGAAACAGACGGAAACCGAGGCGTTCTTCCAGTTGGCGAATCTGCTGACTGACCGCCCCCGGGGTGATGTGCAGTTCTTCGGCACAACGGGTGAACGACAGGTGCCGTGCGGCACAGGAAAACACCTGCAGCCAGACATAGGTCTGGGCATGCAATTGACGACTCATCGTTTAGTCCTGCTAAAGGCTTACTTAGGAAATTTCGTTAGTCACGTAGGACCGAGGTAGGCAGTATCGCCGACATTGCGCTTGTCCTACAAAAAATGGCAGCGATTCCTACTCCATTGCTTGTAAGGGTTTAGCATGGCTATCAGTGTTTTCGATCTATTCAAAGTCGGCATCGGTCCGTCCAGCTCCCACACCGTCGGCCCGATGCGCGCCGCCGCGACCTTCGCTCAGGCGCTGATTGATCAGCATCTGTTGAACGATGTGCGGCGTGTGGAAATCCGTTTATACGGTTCGCTGTCGGCCACCGGCGTCGGTCATGCCACGGACCGTGCAACGGTCATGGGCCTGATGGGTGAATGGCCGGACAGCATTGATCCGTCGACCATCGATCCACGTATCCAGCAATTGCGCGAGACAGGCCAACTGTCGCTCGCCGGGCAAAGAGACATTGCCTTCGACTGGCAGCGCGATCTCCTGCTGCTGGACGAGAGCCTGCCTTACCACCCCAACGCCATGTCGCTGACAGCCTTTGGCGAAACCGCCGAGCTGTTTGAGCAAACGTACTACTCGGTCGGCGGCGGTTTCATCATCGAAGCGGCAGAAGCCGAATCCGGTGTGGCCCCGGCCGGCGACGTGGTGTTGCCGTACGATTTCTCCAGCGCCGGCCAATTGCTGGCGCTGTGCAAGAAGCACAACTTGCGCGTGTCCGAACTGATGATGGCCAATGAGCGCGCGTGGCGCACCGACGCGGAAATCCGTCAGGGCTTGCTGCACATCTGGTCGGTGATGCGTGAATGCGTCGAGCAGGGTTTGCGCCATGAAGGCATTCTGCCCGGTGGTTTGAATGTGCCGCGCCGCGCGGCGAAACTGCACCGCAGCCTGTTGGAAATCGGCAAGCCGAATGTCATCAGTTCAACGCTGTCAGCGATGGAATGGGTCAACCTGTTCGCCCTCGCCGTCAACGAAGAGAACGCCGCCGGCGGGCGTATGGTCACCGCGCCGACCAACGGGGCCGCGGGGATCATTCCGGCGGTGCTGCACTACTACATGAAATTCAACCCGGATGCGTCTGACGATGATGTGGTCGCTTTCTTTTTGGGCGCAGCCGCCGTCGGCATTCTCTGTAAGAAAAATGCCTCGATCTCCGGCGCCGAAGTCGGCTGCCAAGGTGAAGTCGGATCGGCCTGCGCGATGGCTGCCGCCGGCCTGGCCGACGTGCTCGGCGCCACCCCGGAGCAATTGGAAAACGCCGCCGAAATTGGCCTGGAACACAACCTCGGCCTGACCTGCGATCCGGTCGGTGGCCTGGTGCAAGTGCCGTGCATCGAGCGCAACGCGATCGCCGCCGTGAAGGCGATCAACGCCACGCAAATGGCCCTGCGCGGTGACGGCAACCACTTCATTTCCCTCGACCGGGTCATCCGCACCATGCGCGATACCGGCGCCGACATGCACGACAAATACAAAGAGACTTCACGGGGCGGCCTGGCTGTGAACTGGGTGGAGTGCTGACGCGCATTCCCTGACTGCCCCGGCAGACCGCCTTCGACGGTCTGCCAACCGTGAGCCCGAGCAAAAATAATAACGAGGCGATACCGATGACTGATGTACGTACACCTGCTGCCGAAAATCCCGCTGTAGATCGCACACGCAATACAGAAACGGCCCACACGGGTTGGAGCAAATTCGACACCACCTGGATGCTTGGCCTTTACGGCACGGCCATCGGTGCCGGGACCTTGTTCCTGCCGATCAACGCCGGTGTCGGTGGTTTCTGGCCGTTGCTGATTCTGGCTGTACTGGCTTTCCCGATGACGTTTTTTGCCCACCGCGGCCTGACCCGTTTCGTCTTGTCCGGACGTTCCGGGGACATCACCGAAGTGGTTGAAGAACACTTCGGTATCGGTGCCGGCAAGCTGATCACGCTGCTGTATTTCTTCGCGATCTTCCCGATCCTGCTGGTGTACAGCGTGGCGCTGACCAACACCTTGAGCAGTTTTCTCGAACATCAATTGCACATTGCCCCGCCGCCACGGGCGATCCTTTCGCTGGGCCTGATTCTCGGTTTGATGGCGATAGTTCGCTGCGGTCAGAGCGTGATCGTCAAAGCCATGAGCGTGCTGGTTTATCCGTTTGTTGCCGCGTTGCTGCTGCTCGCGCTCAGCCTGATTCCAAACTGGAACGGCGCGTTTTTCGCCAGCGCCAAAGACGCCATGCCGATGTCTGATTTTCTCAAGACGCTGTGGCTGGCAATCCCGGTGATGGTGTTCTCGTTTAACCATTCGCCGATCATCTCCGCGTTTGCCGTTGATCAAAAACAGCGTTACGGCGATCAGGCCGAACGCAAGAGCAGCGGCATCCTCGCCATGGCGCACGGCATGATGGTCGTCACGGTGATGTTCTTCTGCTTCAGCTGCGTGCTGGCGTTGTCGCCGGCGGATCTGGCGGCCGCCAAGGCGCAGAACATTTCGATCCTGTCGTACCTGGCCAACCACTTCCAGACGCCGGTCATCGCCTACGCAGCACCGCTGATCGCGCTGGTGGCAATCACCAAATCCTTCCTCGGCCACTACATCGGCGCCAGCGAAGGTTTTCAGGGCATGATCGTGAAAAGCCTACGCAGTCGTGGCCGGGTGATGTCGGCGAGCTGGTTGAACCGCGCAACCGCCGTGTTCATGATTCTCAGCTGTTGGGCCGTGGCAACGTTCAATCCAAGCATCCTCGGGATGATCGAGGCGTTCGGTGGGCCGGTGATTGCCTGCCTGCTGTTCTTGATGCCGATGTACGCCATCCGCCGCGTGCCAGCCTTGCGCCAGTATTCGGGGCAGGCGTCCAACGTATTTGTAGTGTTGATTGGCCTGATTGCACTGTCAGCGATCATCTACCTGGTTCTGCCCTGAAAACGGGCCATTAAAAAAGGCGAGCCCCGTGGCTCGCCTTGTTTATCCCCGTGTTCATTGTTCGACAATTTTCCCGGCATGGCCCTTGCTACATGCCTGATGAGGCAAACGGAAATTGCATACCTCAGCGAACGAGATGCCAGTGATCCGGTTGGGCGAACCAACCCGATTAAGGCCGGTCAACAACTGCACGTTCAATCAGGCGGTGACGCATCATGGACAATCCTTTTCAGATCATTACCGATGCCTTCGCGCCGGACTATCAGATCAACCTGAGCATCCAGGGCCTGGACGGCAGCATCATGCTGACCCTGTCCAACAGCGGCCACATCGTGGCCAAACGCATGATCAGCGCCGAACAGCGCAATGACCCCGCGCGTCTCAAGCGCCTGGTGCAAAGTATTCAATTCGGCATCGCCATCGAACAAGGCCACAGCGCCATGGCGATCCTCGAAGCGATGACCAGCGGCAACGGGATCACCCCGCCACCGCCGCGCGTCAGCGGCCAGTCACGACCCGCGGCCGGACTTTAAAGCTCGCCCTTCTCGACCTCGGGATGCTCGCTGGAACCCGCACCAAGTTTGCGCTGCGGTTTCTCGATCTTCACCGAAGGAAATTGTGACGAGGCGTAACGCACCACCAGAATCGAGAACGCCAGCAGCAGAATCCCGCCGCACAGGTAGATGATGCCCATGTCCGGCGGGTTGTGGTGCGAGACGTTGGAGATCAGCAAGCGGGTCAGCGCGGTGATCGCCACGTAGATCAGGAAGCGCACCGGCATGTGGTTGGTCTTGAAGTAAATCCCGACCATCGCCCCCAGTTCGAGATAGATGAACAGCAACAAAATGTCATCGATCTTGATGTGGCCTTCCTCGAGCATCCCGAGAAACTCCATCACCGCCGCCCACGCCGTCACCGCACCGATGGCGAACAGCGCCAGATAGTGGAAGGTTTCGACGAACAGGTTGCCCAAGGACTCGGCCAGTTGATGCACGTTTTGCCGCAGTTTCTCGGCCCAGTTGATTTTCACGATGATGTTCCTTAGCCCGAATGCGAGCGGATGATGCGTGTTGGACGTGACGGTTTTCTGCACGTAACGGTTTTCATGCAGAAAAGAGGCCACGCCATCATGGCGAACCGCCGCCAGACCCGCGCCGTGGCGTTTGGTCGCATGCCCAGGGTTTACACCATCGCTGTGGGAGCGAGCTTGCTCGCGAATGGCCTTCACACGATCCAACTGACAAACCGAAAATCCGGTCTACATTAAAAAGCCACTACCCATGGCGCAGGGATTCGCTTATCCTTTTCGCTGTATATGGATACAGTAGTCGTCAAGACAACTTAATGTGAAGGCATGTGAGGTGGTGAATGGCCGTCGAAGTGGTATACCGCAGCAGCCGAGATCTGGAGCGCTTGTTCATGGATAAAGCCGAAGCTGACCGTCATGACAAAATGCTCGAACTGGCCGAATATCTGGCCGATGTGCTGCAAAAAGCCGTTCCGTCCCTGACTGAACAGCAAGTGGAAGAAGCCGGGATCTACATGGCGAAGAATCGCGATGTGTTCGCCCGGGCGTTCAAGAGCCAGCCTGATGCACTGTCAGAGCTGCTCAATGCACCGGCCGAGCCAGTCGAAAAAGCTGAAGCCGAGGAAGCGGTTGACACGCCGGCGAAACCGGCCAAAGCGGCAAAGGCTGCAAAGTAATCTCGCCCGAATTGAATAGGCCCTGAGTCGAATGGCTCAGGGCCTTTTTCATGCCTGCGAAACTCAGCGATACAAAACTTTCTCCGCCAACTCATCCGCGACCCGCGCCGGTGATCGTTTTTCTGCCTGTGCGTGGGCGAAGACTTCGGTCAAGCGCGAACTGATCTTCGACAGATGCGCGGTAATCGTCGGCAACGCTTCACCGCGATGTTTCAGCGAAACGTAGATCAAACCACCGGCATTGATCACATAATCCGGCGCATACAGAATCCCGCGCCGTTCCAGTTGATCGGCGACGTCCAGATGGCTCAGTTGATTGTTCGCCGAGCCCGCCACCGCCGAGCAACGCAATTGCGTGACGGTGTGACTGTTGAGCACTCCGCCCAGGCCACACGGCGCCAGGATGTCGCACGGTGTGCTGAGCAATGCGTCGTTGGCAATCGGATGCGCGTTGAGTTGTTCCATCGCCAGTTGCACCTTGCCGTGGTCGATGTCACTGACCAGCAGTTCCGCTCCGGCCGCGTGCAGTTGCTCGGCCAAGGCAAAACCGACATTGCCCAAGCCCTGAATCGCGATGCGCAAACCCTCGAGGTTGTCGCTGCCCAGCCGCGCCATCGCGGTCGCGCGAATGCCGGTGAACACGCCCATTGCCGCGTGCGGCGCAGGGTCGCCGGCCGAGGTGGTACTGGTGACATGCTGGGTCTGCTGGGCGATGCAATCCATGTCGGCCACCGAGGTGCCGCTGTCGATCGCGGTGATGTAGCGGCCATCGAGCTGATCGATGCAACGGCCAAAGGCCTCGAACAGTGCCCCGCGATTTTCCACATGCGCGGGGCGCACGATCACTGCAACGCCGCCGCCCTGCGCCAGACCCGCCAGCGCGGCTTTGTAGCTCATGCCCTGGGCGAGGCGTATGGCGTCTTCGACTGCGGTTTCGTCGTTGGGATAGGCAAGGTAACGACATCCGCCCAAGGCCGGCCCCAGGCGACTGTTATGAATGGCAATGACCGCCTTCAACCCGGTGACCGGGTCAACGCTAAGGTGCAGCGATTCCAGGCGAGTGCTTTGCATGAGAGCAAACATCGTTGGGCTCCCGAATCACTTCTTGTAGAACGCCAGTATAGGCTTGCGCGCGAAAATTGCTGGAGCGCACCGGAATAAGCGCCCGCGCCGACAGCGGCTTTGCGGCATAACCGCGGCAGTGCTCAGTCAGGCACTGGACGAATGGCACGGACGGGGCTAAAACGAGGCATTCCCCGGAGATATCGATGAGTCCGCGCCAACGTTTTTTCGAGTGTCTGCACCGTTCACCGCCCGCGCTGTTGGAAGCCGCGCTGTGGATGGCGGCCGAACACGAAAAAGAAGTGGACCCGGCGGCGCTCCTGCAAGACTTCAAAGAGCTGCAGCAACGCGTCAGCTACGGTTTGCCGATGCTGCCGGTCAACGAACTGGCGCAACCGTTGTTGCGGCGCATGATCGAGTTGGGATTCGCCCAGGATGACTTCTTGCCGCTACGCCCTCAGGCGGCGTTGCTGCACAAGGTTTTGCAGACCCGGCGCGGTCAGCCTTTGGCACTGGCGCTGATTGCCCTGGAGCTGGCACGCGGGCTGGAGATTCCGCTGGTCGGCGTCAATTTCCCCGGGCATTTCCTGTTACGCGTGCCTGGCGCCGATCACTTGCTTGATCCGTGTGGTGGTCGACGTTTGTACCCGAATGATTGTCGCGAGTTGTTGCAGCGTCAGTACGGACCAAACATGAAACTCAACGCCGAGCACCTGTTGACCGCCTCGCCGGTGCAGATGCTGCAGCGCCTGTCGCGCAACCTGCGGCAGTTGTACCTGACGCACGATGACTTCATTGCCTCGCTGATCGACGCCGAGCGCGTGCTCGAACTGGGCGACGCCGGGGCCGCCGATTACCTGGCGCGGGCGAGTTTGTATCAGCGGCTGGATTGCCCGAACGCTGAGCGCTTCGATCTGGAACGTGCGCTGTTGCTGAGTGACGACCCGATCCAGCGCCTGCGCCTGACCGAACGACTCAGCCATCTGCCGCCCAACGCCGTCGTCCACTGAGTTCCCTGTGGGAGCGAGCTTGCTCGCGAAGCAGACGGCGCGATCTTTCAGTTAAACCGCATTATCGTTCTTCGCGAGCCGGCTCTCTCCCGCATTGGATAGGCGTGTGTCATTGGGTGAGCGCACCTGGATGATCAGCAACGCAGCGATGACCGCGGGTATCGCGCAGAAGAAGAAAATCTGCTCCACCGGAATGTGCATCGCCAGCAGCAGACTGCCGAACAGCGGCCCGAGAATCGAACCGAATCGGCCCACGCC
Organism: Pseudomonas sp.; assembly: GCF_049300855.1. Taxonomy (GTDB): domain Bacteria; phylum Pseudomonadota; class Gammaproteobacteria; order Pseudomonadales; family Pseudomonadaceae; genus Aquipseudomonas. The sequence continues at coordinate 24,415 of NZ_JBAQKH010000012.1, forward strand.
CAATGCCCAGCCAGTGCCCGTAGCGCGCACGTGTGCCGGGTAGAAATTACTGGCGAAGGCATTCAGCGTCAGTTGCCCGCCGATGATGCAGAACCCGGCAGCGAATACGCAGGCCACCAGATAGCGCGGGTTGTCGTGGTTGAGCCCGAGCAGAATCGTGCACAACGCCGCGCCCGCCAGCACGCCGGACAGCAAGCGCACTTTGCGCTTCAAGCGGTCGGCGAACCAGGCCATGCAGATCGCGCCCAACGTGCCGGCAAACAGGAACATCGACGTCACGAGGTTGGCCTCGTTGAGTTTCAGCCCACTTTCCAGCAGCAATGACGGCAACCAACTGATCATGAAGTACAACAAAATCAGGCTGACGAAAAACGTTGCCCAGAGTAGTAACGTTGGCCGTGCGTAGCCATTGCGAAACAACTCGACCACGGTCAGTTTGCTGCCCTGCTCGCGCTCGTTCTGCTCGACGCTGGCAACGGGTGGCTGCCAGTCCGGCAGCATCCGCGCCGTGACTTTGCGCAAACGCGCATAGGGCGGTTCATCACGCAACAGGCGCGGCAGCGATTCCGGCAACATCCACCACAGAAACGGAAACAGCAGCAACGGCGTCACACCGCCGGCGAGAAACACCGCTTGCCAGCCGAACTGGTCAATGAACCCGGCGGCGACAAAACCACCGGCCGCGCCACCGAACGAGAAACCGCACGCGGCCAGCGTCACCATCAACGTGCGCAGACGCGGCGGCGAATATTCCGACATCAGCGCCATGGCACTGGGCATCGCACCGCCCATGCCGATGCCGCAGATGAAGCGCGCGATCATCAGCGTATTGAGCGAATCGGCGAACACCATCAACACCGTCAGGCTGGCGTAGATCAGTACGCAGGCGAGCAAAATCCGCCGCACACCGAAACGGTCAGCCAGTGGCGTGACCGCCAGCGAGCCGAGGGTCAGGCCCAGCAGGTTGGCGCTGAACACCGGGCCGAACGCAGATTTTTCCAGCCCCCAATCCTGCGCCAGCGCGGGGACCACATAACCGAGCACCTGGGCGTCGTAACCGTCGGTGACCAGCAGCAAGGCGAGCAGGATCAAGAGCAACCACTGATAGCGGGACACAGGACGGGCGTCGAGTGCCGCGCGAAAGCTGGCAATCTGGTTATGCATCGCAAGGTACCTGTTTTGTTTTTATGATTTTTCGGTAGTTCAACGCCGAACCTTGTGGGAGCGAGCTTGCTCGCGAAAGCGGTGTATCAGTTACATAAATGCTGACTGACAGACCGTCTTCGCGAGCAAGCTCGCTCCCACAGGGTTATGGGGTATCTGGCTGGTTGGCCGGATGCGCCTTGATGAACGCCGGATGTTCAGCTGCCAGCGCCGCAACCCGGCGGATTTTCGGATACGCCTCAAGACTGACGTTAAACCGCTCAGCCGCATACAACTGCGGAATCAGGTAAACATCCGCCACACACGGCCACTCGCCGAAACAGAAACCGCTGTCGCCGATCAACTGCTCCACCGTCGCCAGCCCCTGGCTGATCCAGTGGCTGATCCACTCGACCACCTGCGGCTCGTCATGCCCCGACTGCCGCAGGCGGTTGAGCACGCTGACGTTGTGCAGCGGATGCACATCGCAACCGATCACCGCCGCCACGCCGCGCACATGGGCGCGGGCAGCGAGATCGGCGGGCAACAGCGGCGGCTGTGGATAACGTTCTTCGAGGTACTCGATGATCGCCGGTGACTGAATCAGCAACTCATCCTGATCGGTGCGCAGGGCCGGCACGCGCCCCTGCGGATTGATCGCCAGATACGCCGCTTGCCGATGCTCGCCACCGGGCGGTGCGATCAGATTGACCGGCAACGCCTGATAGTCGAGACCCTTCAACGCCAGCGCGATTCGCACCCGATACGACGAGGTCGAACGGTAGTAGGTATAGAGATCCATGAGCCGCTCCTGTCAGCGCGCCGGCAGCACTTTGCCGCGGCATTCGCCGAAGCCGATCGAGGCAAAACCGTCGCGGGCGCAACGTGCGCGCAGGATGATTTCGTCACCGTCCTCAAGGAATTTACGCACTTCGCCGGAGGCCAGTTCGATCGGCTTTTTGCCGCCCTCGGTGATTTCCAGCAGACTGCCGAACTGACCGCTTTGCGGACCGGACAAGGTGCCCGAACCGAACAGGTCGCCGGCCTGCAACTGGCAACCGTTGACGCTGTGATGCGCAACCATTTGCGCGACGGTCCAGTACATGTAGCGCGTGTTGCTCAGGGTCAGGCGATGGGCCGGCAGGTTCTGCTCGCGCATGGCTTCGGTGAGCAGCAGCACCTCCAGCTCGATGTCGAAGGCTCCACCGTCCTGATCACGTTTATCGAACAGGTACGGCAGCGGTTGCGGATCACCTTCAGGACGCGCCGGTTGCGCGGTGCGGAATGGCTCCAGCGCTTCCGCCGTGACCACCCACGGCGAGACGCTGGTGATGAAGCTCTTCGACAGGAACGGACCCAGCGGCTGGTATTCCCAAGCCTGAATATCGCGCGCCGACCAGTCGTTGAGCAGGCAGAAACCAGCGATGTGCTCGGCGGCGTCAGCGATAGCGATCGAGTCGCCCATCTCGTTGCCCTGGCCGATCCAGATGCCCAGTTCCAGCTCATAGTCCAGGCGCGCGCATGGGCCGAACGTCGGCTCGGTCTGACCGGCCGGCAAGGTCTGACCTTTCGGACGGCGCACATCAGTGCCGGAGGCGCGCACGGTGGAAGCGCGACCGTGATAACCGATCGGCACGTGCTTGTAGTTCGGCAGCAGCGGATTATCCGGACGGAACAGTTTGCCGACGTTTTGCGCATGCTCGATGCCGACGTAGAAGTCGGTGTAATCGCTGATGCGCGCCGGCAGGTGCAGTTGGCAATCGGCGGCCAGTGGCAGCAGTTTCGCGCCCTGGGCTTCGATGTTGCCGCGCAGGGTGCTGCCCTCGCTGAACAGTTCCAGCAGACGCGTGCGCAGTGCCACACGGGCCTCACGACCGAGGTCGAAGAACGCGTTCAATTGGCCACCGTGCATGGCTTCAACGGCACTGCGCGCGACGCCGTCGAACAGTCCGGCTTCCAGCGCCACTTGCAGATCAAAGATGTGTTCGCCAATCGCCACGCCTGCGCGCGGCGTCGAACCGTTGGTGCTGAATACACCCAACGGCAGGTTCTGCAACGGGAAATCGGTGTGGCCGTTGGCCGAAGCGACCCAACTGCGGGTGATGGAATTCTGCGTCATGGGTTATCTCCGGGTCGGATCGAACGTGGCGGGCAACGTGGCCCAGCAGGCGTCGTAACTAGGTTGCAATTGTGGGCAGTCGAGGGCGAAACGGCTTGGGCGCAACACCTGGCTGGTCTCGAACATGAAGGCCATGGTGTTGTCGATTTTCGACGGTTTGAGCTCGGCGTTGATCGCTTTGGTGCAAGTCTCGCCATCCGGGCCATGAGCGCTCATGCAGCTGTGCAGCGAGGCACCGCCGGGCACGAAGCCTTCAGCCTTGGCGTCATATTCGCCCTGGATCAAACCCATGAATTCGTTCATCAGGTTGCGGTGGAACCACGGCGGACGGAAGGTGTTTTCGGCAACCATCCAGCGTGGCGGGAAGATCACGAAGTCGAGGTTGGCCAAGCCGTGCACGCTGGTCGGCGAAGTCAGCACGGTGAAGATCGACGGATCCGGGTGATCAAAACTCACCGTGCCGATGGTGTTGAAGCGGCGCAGATCATATTTGTACGGCACGTTATTACCGTGCCAGGCGACCACGTTCAGCGGCGAGTGATTGAGTTCGCAAGCCCACAACTGACCGAGGAATTTCTGCACCAGCGTGGTCGGCTGCTGGAGGTTTTCATAAGCGGCGACCGGCGTCAGGAAATCGCGCGGATTGGCCAGACCGTTGCTGCCAATCGGCCCCAGATCCGGCAGACGCAGCGGCGCACCGTGGTTCTCGGCGATGTAACCGCGCGCTTGCGGGTCGAGCAGTTCAACGCGAAATTTCAGCCCGCGTGGCAGTACGACGATTTCCAGCGGCGCCACTTCCAGCACACCCAGTTCGGTGGCGATGCGCAGACGCCCGAGTTGTGGCACCAGCAGCAATTCGCCGTCGGCGTTGAAGAATACGCGCTCCATCGAACGGTTGGCGGCGTAGTTGTAGATGCTGATGCCGGCCGGTTTTTCCGCGCCGGCGTTAGCGGCCATGCTCACCAGTCCATCGATGAAATCGGTTGGTTCGGCCGGGATCTCCAGCGGGTTCCAGCGCAGGCGATTGGGCGTCACTTCGCCCAGCGGCCCACCGGCCAGCTGCCGTTCCAGTTTGACGAAGGCCGGGTGATTGGCCGACGGCTGAATGCGGTACATCCAGGTGCGCCGCGCTTCACTGCGGGCCATGGTGAACGCGGTCCCGGAGAACAATTCGGTGTAGAGGCCGTAGGGGGCTTTTTGCGGGGAGTTCTGGCCGACGGGCAGCGCGCCGGGCAACGCTTCAGAGCTGAATTCGTTGCCGAAACCGGACTGATACGCCAGCGCCTGAGCGGTTGAATCGAGGTTCATGGAGCCTCCTGAACAGGGAGTCGGCAGTGGCCCATCGCTCTGGCTCAGAGGTTTCGGCACGCCGGGGTTGTTATTGTCGTAATTCGATTACGCATAACGTAATTTGCTCGCTATCCAGCGTCAAGTTATAAAGACGCCCATTCGTTTTCGGATCCCGGCCGCACCATGGAAAAAACCAGCGACAGTAACGGCAAACAGAAAGTCCGCTCCGCCGAAGTCGGCACCGACATCCTCAAGGCTTTGGCCGAGTTGTCGCCCTCCACTTCGCTGTCGCGCCTGGCCGAACACGTGCAGATGCCGGCGAGCAAGGTCCATCGCTATTTGCAGGCGTTGATCGCCTCGGGGTTTGCCGAGCAAAACACCGCCACCAACCATTACGGCCTCGGCCGTGAAGCGCTGCGCGTGGGCTTGGCTGCACTGAACAGTATGGACGTGCTGAAAGTTGCCGCCCTGCCGTTGGCGGAACTGCGCGACGAACTCAACGAAACCTGCTTTCTGGCGGTGTGGGGCAATCAGGGCGCAACCGTGGTGCACATCGAACCGGCGGTGCGCGCGGTGACGGTGGTGACGCAATTGGGTTCGGTTTTGCCGCTGCTCAGTTCATCGACCGGACTGGTGTTCAGCGCCTATCTGCCGCATCGGGAAACCGATGAGTTGCGCGATCAGGAAATCGCCACAGCCGATCATCCACTGAAAGATCAAAAGACTTATACGACGCTGTGTGAACAGATCCGCGCACGCGGTCTGCATCATGTGCATGGTTTGCTGATGCCGGGCGTGGATGCCCTGTCTGCGCCAGTGTTCAACGCCGTCGGCCAGGTCGCAGCCGTACTGACCATCGTCGGCCCGACCTCGCTGTTCCACGCCGACGAAAACGGCCCGGCGGCGCAGCGGTTGTTGGCTGCGACGCGGGCCGTGAGTTGGCGCATGGGCTATGAAAAGCCAGCCTATTGAGTCACTGAAAAAGCATCTGACGGCTCGAAGATCAATGAACCGTTGTTTTACTCAGTGCCGAATCGGCGTTTTCCATCAATGTCTTGAAATATCCGACCAGGGTTTCTATCGGCGTTTCCTGATCCGTGTAATAAGTTACCAGCTCCGCGACCGTCCGCGCATCCTTGAATAAACTCAGGAACGACCGTTGCGCATGAGTGATTTCCTTGGTGGGGGCGCCCGCCGCTGCGGCTTTGCCCAACGTCAGCAGCCCGGTCACTGTGTCTTTTATGTGCCCCAGCGCGGCGGAGTAGTCACCACTCTTGTGAGCCTGCGAGCCGTCATAAATGCTTTTCATCATCTGGACGGCCACGACCACGGTCCCGACCGGAGGTACCAGCAGACTCACGATGTTCGCGGCTTTCAAAAAGTTATCGTAGATGAGATTGGCGATCACCTCATTCAAACTGGTGGTGCGTGCGTCGATATCACTGAGTACACGCCGAATTCGCTCATCATGAAAAGTGTAAAGATCAGGCAATTTGGCGCGCTGCTGTGTGCCGATCACCGCTTTGGAAACAGTAGTCGCGACAAGTTTGTCAAAGTAATCGTTGATCACCTTTTGATCAACGAGCAATACCCGCTTGCTGTAATACTCGCGGAACGGCCCCTGGCGAAAACGAATCGAGTGAATAAACTCGTCAATGGGTCGAAAGCTGACAAGATCGGGGGCATCAGGTGTATAAAGCATGTCGAAGAATCCCGACAATAACTTCAGGCGGAATATATAGACACCGCCCACCGCACGGTCCCAAGACCCCGTCAAACTCAAGTCTCCAATATTGAATTTATATAACCCCTGATCCCCTGGATTGATACTGTCCGGAATCGACGAATAACGCCCACCTTCTTTAAGACTATCAATAACTGCCTGAATACCCGCAAAAACTTCACTTGACAGTCTGCCACTGGTGAAATCGGATAGCGCATTGCAATACATTTCACAACGAACTTTTCGGGCGTGTACAGCACGCTTGAATGCGTAGTCTGGATTCGCCTTATTCTGGAATTTTTCTTTCAGCAACGTGGTATATCGATCGCCGGGACGAAACGTTTTCGACAACGATGAAAGATGGCGAATATCCAGTTTATCAATGGCCGGGTGGCCATTCAGCAAATAATACTTCGGGCTGAATTTGGTTTCATAGCCGGGATGCACCGCGTCAAACTTGAGCCCTTCAAGAAGCAATTCAGTAACGCTCTTGCGAAAATCTTCGGTCTGCACAATGATCCGGTCAGGATCAACTGCGACCTTGCTTCCGCTGGCGTGCAAGATGCCTTCAATTTCACTTTTTACCGAGTCATAGGTGAATTGCTCGAATGAAGGAAAGCCATTGTCTCGCGTATCAACGGTTGAGAGTGCTTTCAACTCGGTCTGTAAGCGGGTATAGCGCTTGCGGCCCTCGACGCCCAGTGCTCGATAGCCTGTCGGCGCAATTGCCTTGTGCAGGGCAACCTCGGCACGGTAAGCGACATGGACATAATCAGCCAGTGGCGCTTTGGCATTCAGGTTCAAATCGGCCTGTGCCGGGTCCAGTTCGTAACGATATCCAGCACCGCTTAGCGAGACACCCGCCTCATGCAGATAGTCGGGATGGATCAACAGTGCCGCATATTCACGGTTAGCAGCCAGAGCGGACTCAAACCAGCTTTTCATGGCGAAGCCATCGGTAAACTTGCGGAAACTGAACGCACCTTCAGGGTTTCGCAAAAACACCAGATGGCCTGAATATCCTGGCGCAGTAAAAACCAGAACATCTTTCAAGGCTGGCGCTTGTCGCCAGATTTTCAAGCCGCGAATCGTAACCGAGGCATCGTTCGCCATCGCGCGGGTAATGACATTCGCATCCGTGTCGTTAAACACACCTGACTGACGAGCAGCAAACAATTCAAACTCTATCTGACTGAAAAGATGGTCACGATAGGCCGCCTGATAAGCATCCGAAGGATTACCTGGAACATCGTCGACAAACTGCATGCGCAAGTTTCGATGCTCTAACCACTGCTCAAGCTTATCGACCGTAAGACGGCTGCCGCCTGGCGTGCCGATGATACTGAGTTTGGCTTTATGGGCGGAGTCATGCAGACCGACCACGAGGAATTCGGTGAGCGTTCGGAGTTCTTCCTGTTCAATGGTGCGACCTGCAATTTGCAGGGTGTACGCGCTATGTACGCTAATTGCTTGCGGATCAATCTGCTCGCCAAGCACCCGGTCTGCCCACTCGGTGAACGTACGCAGTACATAATCCCTGAACGAGAAGCACGCGTTGAAGGCTTTTTGATAATCGCCCCGGTATTGATCCCTCGAGTCCTCGAGCACGCTGTAGCGTTCCTGAATGGCGTTGCTCGCTTTCTTCAGCCAAAGCGGCCACTCGGTACGTTTCAAGGCGGCCCGTAACAGTTTGAAGCGGGTGTTCAAGCCATCACGCAGCGCGTGCATGCGCTGATTATCCTGCAGCAGCGATGTCAGCGCAGGTTTCATCTGATCACGGTTTACAAGAAGGGACGATACATTGTCCAGCTGCCCCTTGAGGTGCACCTCAACGCAATAGACATACGAACTGCGCATGCCTTTCAGATACTTTATCTGGCTGCTGCTCAGGGACAATCGAGCTTGTAACTTGCTATGCAGATCGGTGTTTTTTTCAAAGAACTCAAAACCTTTTTCGGGTGTATGCAGCAGGTAAGAGGTTGATTCATTGACCAGCTTCATTTCTGCATCCGGACGCTCGGCATTGTCCAGGATGAAACATGGCTGAAGCGATCCGAGATTACCCTGACCTGCCTGCAGGTTGACTTCAATCGCTCCTTGGCCATTTTCCAGATCGAGCAGATGAGCGAATCGTTCGCCCCAATAGATATCAAAATTGTTGGCCATGACCGACAACGACAACTCTGCACTTGTGACCAACGCGTAAGCCTGAATGAACGCCTGTTTATTGGACAACGAGGCATTTTCAGAACGGCGGGATTGCACCGGCGCCGCCCAGAACTTTGCAAGTTCGGCCCGCAGTCTTTTTTCCAGTCCGGCAGAGACAACTTCAATCAGATCCGTAACAATCAAAACATTCAGTGCATTGACTTTGAATTGGTTACTCAGCGTGTCCGGCAACAAGAACACTCCGTCACCGCCGAGAATGTAGCCAGGGCTTACATTGTTATCAATGCAATAAAAAACCACCTCACTCAGCGTGCCTGTCGGGCGGTCTTTGCTGGCAGGAAAAGCATTGTCCGTATTGACGTAGACCTTATCGATGTCAACGTTTTTCCCTAAACGCTTCAATTCGCTTTCAATCATATTCCGCAGAATATCCCGAACAGTCGGCACGGCATCGATTATTGAAAAAAGCTCGTCTTTTGCAAGAGTCGCCTTGTTCCACTCTTCTATCCAGGAGACGGGCTCAGCAGATGAATTGCGCATCAAACTTTTGAATAGCTTACTCACATTATATCCTTGCTTTATGATCCAGAGCTGCCTGCCGCAGCCACTGTAGACACTTGCAAGGTAGATCTTTTCTCAAATAACAAAAAGCGCCAATACTTTACAAAGCATGCACAACAAAAAGAAATAACAGCCCGCAACCCTCATATAAACCAAACATTCCTAGTCCAATATACCCATTGTTTTGGCCTTTGCTACAGCCTGGGTCCTGCGCTCTACACCCAACTTACCGTTAATTCGTCGAGCATGCGTCTTTACCGTATGTAACGAAATAAAAAGCTTCTCGGCAACTTGCTGATTTGAGGCACCTTGTGCAATTAGCAGAAGTACTTCGCACTCACGACGACTAAGGCCTGGCGAATGGCCGGCGCTCTCAGGCTGCGAGGCAGGGATTGCCAAGAGTGGGCCGGTATCGACATCGCCCCGGCGTAACTTCCACTCCCGCATGGCTTGATGCAGAAAACAGCGTTCCACCAGCATCCGCGCCCGCCGCAAGGCTTGTTGCGCCAGTGCACTGCTGCCACGGGTTTCCGCCAGTTGCGCGACCACCAGCAGTAATTCCGTCTCCATCGTCAGCATGCCTGCGGCCTGGGCCCGGTCTAATAATCTTTCTACCGTCACCAGGCCGTTATCATCTGGATTCAATTGCGCGTTCGCGCAGGCCAGCAGGTATTCGATACGGGTAATCAGCTCGAAGGTCGCGGGAGGCGCTTGCAGAGCAGACGGCCCGCGGTAATGCCGTAGCAGCCGGCCCAACGTTTCTTGCACCCGTTGCGGTCGGCCCTGTTGCAACCACAATTGGCTGCTGATCTGCAGCACCACGCCGCGATAGACCGTTTCGGGAATCTGCCGCTGCTGCATGACCCTCTCGGCCTCGCGCAAGCGTTCAAACGCGCACGCGTAATCTCGACGATTGCCGGCCAGCTGGGCCTGCCCCAGATAACCGTACAACACACGTTTGTCTTCACTGCGCAGGCAATCTTCAAGACCTTGCCTGAACAGATCCGCCGCCTGTTCTTCACGCCCCATGCACAGCGCCAGCCGTCCTCGGCGCAATGCAATTCGACCCAGCAGCGGCGTCGGCGCCACTGTGCGCTGGCGCAGTAAATGCTCGATATTCACGAGCAGGTTTTCAGCACGCGCTGGCGCTCCTCGCTGCTCGAGCCATTGCGCATGGTCAAGTTCAAGCAACCCCTCGAACAGCAACGAGTCATGAGCGCGCGCCAGGCATAGCGCCTCACGATTGATGGCATGGGCCTGATCAAGCTCACCGCACAGTAATGCTTGCTGAGTCAGCCCCGACAAGCACATCAAACGGGCTTGCCAGGCATCGGCAGCCAGCGTCGCTAACGCCTCTTGAAAGCACTCGCGCGCCAATTCCATGCGCCCTTGCAGATGTGCAAGCCAACCCTGTTGCACCTGCCAGTGCGCGAGCAGTTGCTGCATCTGTTGCGCGCAAGGCGGCATGAAGCGGGAGAGATGGGCCATGCATTGCTCAGCCTGTTCGAATCGTCCCGCAAACAGCAAGGCACCCGTGACCAGCCCGATCATCTGCGGGGTCAACAGGGTCAGCTCCTGGCTCTGTTGTTCATGCAATCGCAACAACAGGACAACCGTCTGGTCCTCGAACAAGTCTTCGAAGCTCAAATGTCGCAACAGGCTCACGGCGGTCTCGTAGAGTTCGGCCAACAAGGCCTGCTCGAATGCCGCTCGCCATTGCTGCGCCGCGGTAAACCACTGACAGGCTCGCCGATGCCACGAGCGCGCGGCCGGCCAAGGTGATTCACGAATGATTCGCGACAATGGCGGGAATACCCGCAGCCAATCAGCGGACGAGTGCCACGGTTCGATAAAGCAACCCAGCACTTGCAGCTCAAGCAGAAGCTGCGCGCCCTCTCTCGCGCCAAATAAATGCTCACAGAGTTGCACGTTGAATCGCGGCAGATGAGCCAGCACGCGCCATGTCTCGGCTTGCTCAGGCGTCAGATTGCTGAAAAGTTCGTGCTGCAGATAATCCAACACTGTGTCGGCATGCTGCTGTGGCTGAAGGTTTTGCGACCAGTCGCACTTTTGCAAGAGCACCATACGCGCACCGGCGCACCAGCCACCGGTGCGCTGGATAATGCGGGCAGCGACAGAGTCAGCCTGGTCCGGCGGCAAATGGCGCAACCCCGAGGCCACTTCATCGCAGGTCAGCGCAAGACTGGCGCGCTCACATTCGAACAGTTCGTCATCCAGCAACAGACGCGGCCAGTTGCACTGCGGCCGACGGCGAGTGTTGATCCACCAACCGAGCGCGGGACTACTGATCGCCAGCAAACGATCGAGCAAAGCATCCAGTGCCGGATCCGGCAAACGACTGTAATCATCGATAAACAGCCAAGTGGGCCTGGACCAACTCGCCAGTGCCGCCATCAGCCCGGTGTCGCCGAGGCCTTCGACCAGTCCAAGCGCCCGGCTCACGCGCAGACAGAATTCTTCACGGCTGAGCGTTGCGCCCACCAGCGCAAGCCAGACCGTTTCGCACTCTGTGGGTGCCCGCAGCAGACATTCGGTGAATAGCGCGGTTTTGCCGCTGCCAGCCGGTGCGCACACCAGTCGGATCCGTGCAGTCGACGTCAGCAGTGGTTCGCTCAGCCGCGCACGCGGCTGGTGATGGGAAGACAATCTGGGCAAAAATCCAGGGCGCTCCAGACACGGCGTCATGACAGTCATCGGGTGGGCCTTTTTATTGTTGTACGCTCACCCTAGCCCTCTCCCGGCACCTTGTTGACGAGTATTCAGCACGCTGATTGGCGGCCATAAAAAAGGCGACCGAGCGGTCGCCTTTTGGCCTGCCAATGTATCCGCTCGCTTACCGTACGCCCTCTGCACGCAGGGCCGAGGGTGTGTAGTCGGCAGCCTTGGCCTGGAAGCCGAATTCGAAGCTGTGCTTCTCTTCGTTTTTCATCCCCAGTGCAATGTAGCGGCCGGCGATGATGTCGTAGAGCGCTTCCAGGGTATAGGCCTGAGCCTGGTGATCGTAGTAGTACTGCGCGTGGCCTTCGGCGACACGCCACAGTTGCCCACGCCCGTCATAGTGATCGGCCAGTGCCACCTGCCAGCTGTCCTCGTCGATGTACATGTGGCGCTTGGCGTAGATGTGCCGCTCACTCGGCTTGACCGTGCCGATCACTTCCCAGACGCGGTGCAGTTCATATCGGGTCAGGTCCTGATTGATATGGCCAGCCTTGACGATGTCGTCGTACTTGAGGCTCGGTGAGTCGAGTTTGTAGCTGTTGTACGGAATGTACATTTCCTTTTTGCCGACCAGTTTCCAGTCGTAACGATCCGGTGCGCCGGAGAACATGTCGAAGTTGTCCGAAGTGCGCAAACCATCGGCCGCCGTGCCCGGACCGTCATAGGCCACTTGCGGCGCGCGACGAACCCGACGCTGACCGGCGTTATAGATCCAGGCCAGACGCGGCTCCTTCACCTGATCGAGGGTTTCATGCACCAGCAGCACGTTACCGGCCAGGCGCGCCGGCGCGGTCACCGACTGTTTGAAGAAGGTCAGCACGTTGGCGGCTTTTTCCGGATCGAGATCCTTCATCAGTTGCGGCACGGCAATCTCTTCTTCGAAACGGATCGGCGTGTAGCTGCCGTTGGTCTGCGGGGTGACCTGGGTGATGATGCGTTTGACGTTGCCGCCGTGATAACGGGTGATGTGGTTCCACAGCACTTCAACGCCGTTCTTCGGAATCGGGAACGCGTAGTAGCGGTTGCCGGTGAAATTGGCCAGACCGTTACCGTCGTTGATGGTGGTCACGTTGAGCGCGCTGCGCTTGGCCGATTCGTAGATTTGCGCCGGTGCGGCGACGGTGCGGTGGGTCGGATAGACCGGGATCTTGTAGGTTTGCGGGTAGCGTTTGAACATCGCCACCTGGCCTTCGGAAAGTTTGTCCTTGTACTTGTCGACGTTGGCTGCGGTGATGGTGAACAACGGCTTTTCGTTGGCGAACGGGTCGGCGAGGAAGCCTTTGCTGTCCACCGCGCCGGCGTTTTTCGGGATGCCGCCGGTCCATGGCGGAATCGAACCGTCAGCGTTGCCAGCCTTCTCGGCACCCAGCGGCGTCAGGCTGGTGCCGAGCTTGTTGGCCTCATCCGGCGACACCGCCGCCATCACGTTGGCCGCCAGCAGACTCAGGGCCAGCACACCACATTGCAGAATCATTTTGCGCATTGCAGTCATCCTTCTCGGGCAGATCAGAAGTTCACGCCGAAGCTCAGGGCCACGAAGTCACGGTCTTCGAGGACGTTGTAATCGCCACCGAAAAAGTCGGTGTAACTGAGGCTCGCGGTATAGGTGTTGCGGTAGTCGGCATCGACGCCGACGCTGATCGCTTTCGCGCCTTCGTTGAACAGGCCGTTGGGACCGTAACCGGCGACGTCGTGCGACCACGACAGGTTGGGTTTGAGGTTGATCCCGGCGATCACGTTGGCGTAATCGAGGATCGCCCGGGTGCGGTAACCCCACGAGGTCGAGGTGACAAAACCGTCGGTATCGCCACCGAAACCGTACTGCCCATACACCGAGTCGCGGCCATAACGCAGTTTGCTGCGCGGCTCCAGACCGCCGACATGCACGATGCCGGCTTCACCGACCACGGTCAGGCGTTCAGCGCCCAGCACCTGATCGAAGAAGTGCGTGAGGGTGCTCTGGATTTGCGTGACTTCTTTACGGCGGTAGCCTTTGTTGTCCGCGCCCGGCGAGGTCGACAGCGGCGAGGCCGTGCCACCGGCAATCGGGTTGAGCAGCGCCAGCGTCAGGTCGTTGGTGTTGACCTGCACCGGCGCATTCGGCCGGTAACTGATCTCGCCGGTCCACGCGGTGCCGGTCGGCAAGGTGGTGGAGAAACTGGCGCCGTAGAGGCGAATGTCTTCCGGGTATTCGAGGTAGTACTGGCCGCGTCCGAGCATCACGCTCTGCGCCAGACCGGAACCGCTGCCGGGTGCCAGGCCGTTGGCAATACCGACCATGCCCGGCAATGCCGCCAAGGTCGAAAGCCCGGCCGTGGTGGTGCCAACGGCTGGCGTACGGCTGTGGTAATTCATGAAGTAGAGACCGTACTCAGTGTCATCACCGAGCCAGCGCAACGCCATGCCCCATTGCCCGGAATCCCGCGCATCACGGTCGCCGCCACGCGGGATAACCACGCCTTCGCGGGTGACTTGAATGCCTTGGCCGAAAGCCTGGGTCAGCGGCACAAACGGCGCAATCGCCGGGTTGCCGACGGTGTAGCCGTTGTTGCAACCATCCGCCGCCACGTCGACACCGAAGAAGGTGCCGCAGTTGTCGAGAACGGTCTGGTCCCATTCCAGTTGATAGAAACCTTCGACGGTCAGTTGGTCGGTCAGGCCTTGCGAACCGAACAGCATGTTCACCGGAATCAGGCCTTCCTTGATCTCCGCACCGGGGCGCCGAAATGCCGAAACGTCGATCGGGTTGATGCTGTTGATCGAGTTGCCGATGAACGTACTTTCGCCCCAGCTCACCACTTGCTTGCCGGCGCGCACAGTGCCCGGCAGGTCGGCGATGGAATAGTTGTGATAAACGAACGCATCGAGAATCTGCGCGCCGGAGGACTTGGCGCCTTCCTTGCGACCGCTGTCGCTGATCGGTTTGAACTCGCGGTCTTCGTCCTTCAGTTCGAAGTCGTACCAGTATTTGCCGCGCACGAAGACGCCGGTATCACCGTACTTGAGTTCGAGGTCGTGAATGCCTTTGAAGATTTTCGAGAAGGTCTCGCCTTTCTTGAAGTTCAGGCGTCCGTCATCACCCGTGGAAGATTGCCCGGTACCGCCGTTGACCGTGCCGACCAGCGACTTGTCGGCATCGCGCAGGCCCCAACTCGCACCGACCGACAGCGACGAGTCGAACGTGCCTTCGATTTCCCCGATGTTGAACGAAACCGCGTGCGCCTGGGCACAGCAACCCAAAGCCACCGCGGCTGCCAGCGCCTGCGGTGTGAAGATGGCGCGCATTGTTTTTGTTGTCATGCGTCTTCCCCGGTGAGTGACAGAAGGCCCCACCCTACTGCCGGGTGATCGGGTCGATAAGCGCACCAAGGAGGTATTCGTGTTGTCGCCCGAAAGGATGAATGCCCTTACCGGGCGGGGCTCTGCGCCGCTCATGGGCCAGCTGGATGGAGGATCATCAATGCCGCGCATGGCGCACATCGGGTCACGCGACTGTTGCATGCCCCGTAACAGTGCATGTCCGGAATCGGTATTTTTCCTACGCATTCAAGACCTTATTCTGAACGGGCTTTCACGGGATACGCCGCAAAGCACGTAGCATCAGCCTTCGAGCAACTCAGGTGATTGCTGACAGATTTCAGATGAATCGAAGGTTCGATTTGTCGCCCCGGTGTTCACTGACGTTGATTTGTAGCTCCTTGATCCAACGTCTTACCTTGGCCGCTGCGTTTGCAGCGGCCTTTTTTATGGCTGTTGAAAAGTCCAGACCTTCGTCCTGCTGAAACTTCCGAGAACAACGTCGGATACTTCCTAGTGCTCAGAAGAATTTCACGCCCGCGGTTCTTAATCCGCGAAAACCCCTTCAATACAACGCCCTGTTACTGACGGGCTTCTCAGACTTTGTAACCACAACTCTGTTGTAACTTGAAACACCTCAACCCTTCGCTGGTGACACGGACGTTACCAACCGGCCGTGCCGACTTGCCAGCGATTTATCACGCACATTCAAAAGGACATGAATATGCAAAAACCTCCGACATGGGAGTTGACCGAAGCTGTTCATACGACAGCAATTGCGCCCATCCATATTCCGGTCGCCTCAGGGACTTCAACGACGATTCCCAATAGCGGCATGTTTGGCCCGCACAATTTCGGCCCGCACAATCTGGTTATCATCAACTCAAGAACGATAGATGCCACCAAGGCAGCACTTGCACAGGAGTATCAGAACCGTACCCAGCAACTACCGCAGACCTTGGAGCACGAACTGGCTGCAACGAGGCTGGAAGGGACAACGCACCCACTTCCCCCGGCTGACTCGATCATTCGTGAATTGGGTGTACGCGCCACACTGTTGCAACGAAAAACCGCTGAGCTCCATCAAAAAACGGCGTTGGCCAATCAGTTCTATGGAAGTGACCCGCGAAGCAAAAACCTGATCGAGTTCTATCAAAAAGCGGTGACCCTGCAAAACCCTGTCATGCCTGGAGGTATTGCGATACAGGCCTGGAGCGCATCGTTTAGAGCGGCCTATGACTCCCAACTGCTTGCGCAATCCATTGCAATTTTGAACCAGCAGCAAGTCAACGTGCAAAACTGGCTGGCCACGGTACAGGGTAATGATCGGGCGCAAGCGGCTGCGGCAGAAGCTCAGCGATTGGCAGCAGAACGCGCGCGAATCGCGGCTGAACAGCAACGTCAAAGAGCACTCGCCGAAGCGGCACGTGTGGAGCAAGCAAGACTTGCGGCTCTGGCAGAGACTCAGCGCTTGGCTAAAGAACATGCCCGCATCGCAGCCGAGCAACAACGCCAGAGTGACATTGCCGAGGCCGCCCGTCTTGAACAGGAACAGGTCCGCGCACGGGAACAAGCGCGAATCGCCGCGCTAGCTGCGAAACAGCGTCAGGACGCCTATCTGGCGCGCCTGGCTAACGAAGTGGCTCGCATCAACGCTGAAGCTGAAGCTCAGGAAAAAAAACGCGTCGCGACATTGAACGCAGCATTGGCAGAAGCGCAATTCAACATGGAAGCGGCTGCACAGGCGTTCGCTGCGGATCAGGCTCGTCTTAACGCTGAAATGGAACAGCGTATCGAGGCTATTCAAAGTCAGCTTCTAGCAGAGGAGCAAAGCCTGGAAATTCGTCGCAAGGTGATCGAGACCGCGACTAACGTTGCCAAAAGACAAGCGCAACTGGCGACGCTGAAAATCCAGCAACAACACGAAAACCAACGACATCTGCATGAGCTTCAACCGGTTTCCAAACAAGAGGAGGATGCCCTAAAGCAGCAACGTCAACCGCCAGAAGTTCAACAGGTTTACCCTGCCTCAGGCGTTGTGGCTTCCACCAGCCCGCACCTCTCCTTCTCTTCGACAGCCATTGCTCTTCCTTCCTCAACAGCATCGGCAATTCTCAATTCACTGAGGGCGGGATTACTGACCGTGCAGGCGGCAGCCACTGCTCTGATCAGCGGTCCGGTATTGGTCGGTTTCGCGGCGCTGCTGATGCCTTCACGCCTGGGCAACGGCGAACGCTTTGCCATGAGCGTGCCGCTTGCCGAGTTGTCGTCGGAGCCTGCGCAGACACTGCGTGAAATAGCCGATCGGCAAGGCACGCTCGAAATGCCCGTGGGCTTGGGCGTAAGGCGGGTCGGGGCTGGCGCGGAAATCTTCGTCGCCACAAGCGATGACTTCCATATCCGCTCGAGTGTGCTGGTTCTGAATGCGGCCTATGACTTGCTGAATGATGTTTATGAAGTAGCGCTACCAGATTCGCCGACGGACTTTCTGACCTGGACACCCGCTATCTCGCCGGGTAACAGCTCGACTGCATCGCCCATTGCCGAGACTGATTCGCCAGCCTATTCAGGCGCTCCAATTGTTCCGATTGAAGGACGACTGGATCTACATCCCGTGCTGATTGAGGGTTGGGAACGATTCATCATCGTGTTTCCAGATGACTCGGGGATTGCGCCGCTTTATGTGGTGTTCAGCATTCCGTATGCGGGGGCAACTACCAAGGGAAAATACAGTGGCCGCGATTTCAATCCAGAGCAGGCTGGTGGACCAATACTTGATCTGGATTGGCGAGCGGCGGTTATCACTCAAGCCGGCATTGATGCTGTGAAATTACATATCGCGAGGCTTGACCAATCAGATGCCAACGAAATCATGATTCAACGTCTGGAAAAAATTCTCAGCGGGCACTGGATGCTCACCGATACGGATTTACGCTATTACACCCATGAGATTCGAGAGTTGGAACGATTTCGAGCAATGGGGCTTAGCGATGAATTCAAACCTGAAAGCGGATCTCCTGCCTGGAATGATGCTCATACCGCAACTCTGGAGGACTACAGACTTAGCAGTGATGACAATGTGCTTTACTCACCAGATGCAGTTCGGGCAGGAAATAGCCAGATAGATCGAATATACGAACAGTTGCTCAAAGGAAAAAACCAATGACCCCGATCGAACAAATTGTGACGAACGAACCCATCGCGGACGTTCTGACAGCCTTTGGAATCGGACTGGCATATCCATCGCTGGATCGAATGATTGGTCGCTATAAATTTGAACTCATTGCCAGCGGCGAACTGTTGAAAACCTATGCACAGCTTTTCGAACAGGGCGTGCTGGCTAATGGAGAAGGCCCTGTCGCAGTCAAAGGTCCAAACTGGAAACCACCAAAATTCATTACAGAAAATAGGTACTCGTAAAACGCAATTCGGCCACCAAGCCCAAGCTTGGTGGCCTCACCCCTTAAAGCGAATACTTCTGCAAATTCGCCATCATCTCTTTCAGCGCCTCAATATTGTCCTTCGGATGCGCCGCCCCGTCGAAATCGCAAATCTGCTGCCAGTGCGCCGCGACATCTTCCGGCGAGAAGCCTGCGCGCGGGTCGAACCCGGCGCCGAGGCTGCGCTCCCAGCGCACCTTGCCCATCCAGCCGCCACCGACTTCGAACAGTCCCGACGTTTCCTGGCATTGCTCACTGGCCAGGTACACCACCAACGGGCTGACCAGTTCCGGTTTCAGTTGCTCAAACACTTGCGGCGGGATCAGGCCTTCGGTCATGCGCGTGCCGCCGGTTGGCGCGATGGCGTTGACGAGGATGTTGTTTTTGCGGCCTTCGATGGCCAGGGTGCGGGTCAGGCCGTAGAGGCCGAGTTTGGCCATGCCGTAGTTGGACTGGCCGAAGTTGCCGTAAATGCCTGAGGTCGAGGCGGTGAAGATCACCCGGCCATAGTTTTGCTCACGCAGGTGCGGCCAGGCGGCGCGGGTGACTTTGTAGGCGCCTTCGACGTGGACGCGGTAAACCAGATCCCAGTCGGCATCGTCCATTTTGTGGAAGGTCTTGTCGCGCAGGATGCCGGCGTTGTTGACCACAACGTCGACGCGGCCGAAGGCATCGAGGGCGTTTTGCACCAGTTTGTCGCCGTCGGTGACTGAGTCGTGGTTGGCTTCGGCAATGCCGCCGGCCTCGCGGATTTCGGCGACGACGCGGTCGGCGGCGGACGCATTGGCGCCCTCGCCCTGGGTCGAGCCGCCGAGGTCGTTGACCAACACTTTGGCGCCCTGTTTGGCGAACAACAGCGCATGAGCCCGTCCGAGGCCACCACCGGCTCCGGTGACGATGACGACTTTATCTTCGAAACGCACAGACTCATTCATCGCAGCAACTCCAGCAGGCCAGTATTGACCCAGAGTGTCAGGCACGCGGCTTTTGGTCACAATGAATACGGCTGAGGCTGAATGGTGCGCGATAAGGCTGGGGGATGATGAGGCGCAAAAAAATCAAAAGATCGCAGGCTGCGATCTTTTGATCTGTCAGGAGCAGGCCACTTTGCGTGGCGGCAGCACAAAACGCTCACGAAACGCCAGGTAGTGCTTGAGCACCTGCACCGGCGCCTCGGTCTGTGGGTAATGGCCGATACCCGGCAACAGCACCGTGTCGGCGTCAGGGATCAGTTCGCGGTAACGCTCGACCATGTGCGCACCGGAAATCGGATCGACTTCGCCGTCGATCACGCGCAACGGCACGTCACCGCGCTGCATGGCGGCCACCCAACGATCACGTTGCACCCGACGCTCGGGAATGTAACCGATCAACTTGTGCATGATTCGCGGGCCGCGATTGCTCTCGACCAGGCTCCAGAAGTCATCCAGTTCACTTTCCGTCGGACGGGTCTGCGGGCCGAAGATCTGCCGAAAACTTTTCACCAGAGCGTCTCGGGTGAACGCACGGCCGATCATCCACCCGAGCGGGCTGAGCAGCAGTTTCTGCATCAATACCGGGCGATGGGTTTCCGGGAACAGACCACCGTTGAGGAACACGCAACTGGCGACTGCGATGTTGTCTTCGTAGTGCCGTGCCAGTAATTCCTGAGCGACGCTGTCACCGTAGTCATGCGCAAACACATGCACCGGTTGCTCGACCTGCAGATGCGCGAGCAACGCCTGTTGCAGATCCGCTTGCTCGAGCAGGCTGTAAGTATGATTGGCCGGTTTGGCCGAATCGCCAAAACCGAGCATGTCGCAGGCAATCACTCGATATCGCTGGGCCAGCGGCTGCCACAGGTAATGCCAATCCCAACTGGCGGTCGGGAAGCCGTGGATCAGCAGCAGCGGCTCACCCTGCCCGGCCGTCCAGTAGCGGATCGGCTGGCCACGAAAGACAAACGTCTGGCTGCGTTTACGCCAGACACACAGAGGAATCTCGGCAAGAGGCATTAGAGTTTATATCCGGGGTCTTGTTTATCGAGTTTGCGCAGCAGCGCCGGCCAGGCCAGCGCGCCACCCATGCCTTGAGCACTTTTGGTGACGCCGGCGATCATCGCCTTGGCGCCTGCCAGAATGTGCGGGT
This sequence comes from Pseudomonas sp., assembly GCF_049300855.1. Classification (GTDB taxonomy): domain Bacteria; phylum Pseudomonadota; class Gammaproteobacteria; order Pseudomonadales; family Pseudomonadaceae; genus Aquipseudomonas. The sequence goes on from NZ_JBAQKH010000012.1 coordinate 45,023, forward strand.
CGATGGTGATGAGTTCAGCACCGCCGGTTTGCGCCATGACTTGAATGTCGCAAGCGCGCTGGAAGGTAAACATCATCAGAAAGGTATCGGCGATGGTGCCGCCACAGGTCAGCAGACCGTGGTTGTGCAGCATCAGGAAATTGTTCCCGCCCAGATCGGCCTGCAAGCGCGCCTTCTCTTCGTGATTCAGCGCCACGCCTTCATAGGCGTGATAGGCCAGGCTCGACAGCACGAACAGCGACTGTTGACTGATCGGCAATACGCCCTGCTTTTGCGCCGACACTGCGACACCGGACGCGGTGTGGGTGTGCAGCACGCAAACCACATCGTGCCGCACTTCGTGCACGGCGCTGTGGATGGTGTAGCCGGCGGGGTTGATCTCGTAAGGACTGTCCATGAGTTTGTGGCCGGCCTGATCGACTTTCACCAGACTCGACGCGGTGATCTCATGGAACATCAGCCCGAACGGATTGATCAGGAAATCTTCGGTGCCCGGCACCTTGGCGGAGATGTGCGTGAAGATCAGATCGTCCCAGCCATGCAGCGCGACCAGACGATAACAAGCGGCAAGATCGACGCGGGTCTGCCACTCTGCAGCGCTGACCTGGTCTTTGACATTAAGGGACGATTGGACGGGGGCTACGCTCACTGTATGCACCTCTGCGTTCTTATTGTTCTGCACGTGTGAGCAGTCTAGTCAGCCATAGAGGATCGCGTAGTTGCATTGCCAGCCAGCTTGATGACTGAGCGGGTCAGCCATGCAAACACCTTGGATCCATGTCAGAGCATCGACGCCAACAAAGGCGCTGCGAACAGATTGAGCAGGCCGGTGAGCACCATCACCAGTCCCGCCACCGAGCCCTCCTCACCACCTACTTCGTGAGCCCGGCTGACACCGGCACCGTGTGCGCCGACACCGAACAAAGCACCGCGCGCCAGGGCACTGCGCAGCGGCAGCCACTTGAGCAGGACACCGCCCAGCATCGCCCCGAACACGCCGGTGAACATCACGAACACTGCGGTCAATTCCGGCACGCCACCGAGGTCGTGCGCCAGCGGCATGGCAAACGGAGTGGTGATCGAACGGGGCACCAGCGACATCGTCACTGAACTGTCGAGTGCCAATGCTTTGGCCAGGCCGAACGAAGTGCCGATCGACGCCGCGCTGCCGGCGACCATGCCCAGCAACAACGCCGACCAGTGCTGCATCAACAGGCGCCGCTGCTGCCAGATAGGCACCGCGAAGGCGACCGTCACCGGCCCCAGCACCGACATTAACCAATGGGTGTTGCTGGAGTATTCGGCATACGCGGTGTGCAGCGGCACGGCGAGCGCGAGCAACAGCGCCGGCACCAGAATCAGTGGCGATAACAGATAGCGCCCGGTGCGGCAATAGATCCAGCGGCTGAACAGGTACGCCAATAAGGTGAAGGCCAGCCAGAACATCGGCATCCATTCAAGCGTCATGGGACTGCCTCATGCGCACGGCCAGTTCCACGGTGAACGCCGTGACCAGCATCACCATCAATGTGCTGGCGGCGATCACCAGCAAAATGCGCCAACCGTCATTGCGCAGCAGCGCGCCGTAGTCGAGCAGGCTCATCAGCGCCGGAACAAAGAACAACAGCATCTCGGCCATCAGCAAACCTGCGCCCAATTGCAGCGCCGCCGGTTTCACCCAGCCGAACGCGAATGCCAGCAGCAACAGCGCCATGCCGATCACACCACCGGGAATGGGCATGGCCAGCCAGGCGGCGAGTCGGCAACCGAGCAGGTAGAGGCCGAGCAACACGGCGAGTTCGCTGAATAAACGGGAAAGATGCTTGAGGGTTGCAGCGTTCATGATGGTTGGCTCCTTACAGAAGCCTATTTTACGAAGCGCCCTGCCATCCCCGAAGCGAATTGTTAGACTCAAGGCCATTCCAAAATGGAATCAGGTCATGGAATTCAAACAGCTGCGCAGTTTTGTCGAAGTCATGCATCAGGGCGGGTTCACCCAAGCGGCGAAAACCCTGCATATCAGCCAGTCAGCGGTGAGCAAACAAATCGCGCAACTGGAGCAGAGCCTCGGCACGCCGTTGCTCGAACGACTCGGTTCGCAGTTGCGCCTGACTGCCGCCGGCAGCGTGGTTTTGCAACGCGCCGAAGCCATGCTGCGCTTGCGCCAGGAATTGCTCAGTGAGCTCGATGACATGAGCCATTTGGCGCGCGGGGAATTGCGCCTCGGCTTACCGTTACTGGGCAGTGATGCGTTGTTTGCCGGGCTGTTTGCCGAATACCGGCGGCGTTATCCCAATATCAACATCCAGTTGCTTGAGGGCGGCAGCCGCAATATCGAGCAAGCCGTACTCAGTGGAGAACTGGAACTGGGCGGAAGTTTGCTGCCAAAGGATCCGCAGTTCGCCTGCCAGCCTTTTTGCGACGAGAAACTCGACGCGCTGTTGCCAGTGGACCATCCGTTGGCGGATCGCGGCGAAATTGGCTTGGAGGAATTGGCCGAGACACCTTTTCTGCTTTATCAGCGCAGCTTCGTGCTCAACGACCGCTTATTGCAGGCGTGCCAGCAAATGGGCTTCACGCCCAAAGAAGGTGGCCGCAGCGGGCAGGCGGATTTTCTCGCAGCGCTGGTGGCCGCCGGGCAAGGCGTGGTGTTGCTGCCCAGCGTGGTCGCACGTGGGCTGGTGCGGCCAGGCGTGGTACGCCTGACCTTGCGAGCGCCGGATTATCTGCGGTGGGATATCGCGTTCATCTGGCGTCACGGCGCCTATCTGTCGAAAGCCGCTCAGGCGTGGCTGGCGCTGTTGCGCGAGCGTGCAATCAGCCCTTGAGCGCGTCTATCAACTGCGCCAGCCATGGCTCGGCGTCGGTTTCCGGGGTGACGCTTTCGCTGGCGTCGATGCGCAACATCTCTTGCACTTCGCGCACACCCAACTCAGCAAACAATTCGCGCATCTGCTCGCCACCGCCACAGAAGGTGTCGCCATAACTGGCATCGCCCAAGGCAATCACCGCGCCTGGCAAACCGCGCCACGCGGCGGGCAACTGATCGCGAATGGTCGAGTACAGCGGTTGCAGGTTGTCCGGCAACTCGCCCATGCCGGTGGTCGACGTCACTGCGAGGAAGGCTTCAGGGCCGAACGCTTGAATGTCCGCGAGGCTGGCGCGCGAGTTGTAGAAGGTCTCAAAACCAGCGGCTTTCAACAGGTTCTGGGCGTGACGGGCGACTTCTTCGGCGGTGCCATAGACCGAACCGGAGAGGATGGCGACTTTCATCAATCTGATCCTGCAACTGAAAAAAAGAGCGGCGATAGTAACAGTCTCAGGCGCAAAGCTGCGATTGGATCTCAACTGGCGGTAATGGCCAGTAGACAGCGCCCATGGTTCTTCTAGAATGCGAGCCAATGACAGTTATGAAAAGGTTCAAGGATGATCAATGCCAGTCTGTTGAAATTGGTGATCAATGCATCGAACGAGGGAATCGTCGTCGCCGAAAAGGAAGGTGAGCAGGACAATATCCTGATCTATGTGAACCCCTCTTTTGAACGCATGACCGGCTACTCCAGCGAGGAAATACTCTACCAGGATTGCCGCTTTCTGCAGTCGGGAGACCGCGATCAACCAGGACTGGCGTCGATTCGCGAGGCATTGCGCAACGGCGGTTCGTGCCGGGAAATTCTGCGTAACTATCGCAAGGACGGCACGCCGTTCTGGAATGAGCTGTCGGTTTCGACGGTGAAAAACGCCGAAGACGGGCAGACTTATTTCGTCGGCGTACAAAAGGATGTGACGGTTCAGGTCAAGGCTCAGCAGCGTGTTGCACAGCTCGAAGCGCAGGTGATTGCTCTGCAGGCAGAGCTGGCATTATTGAAAGCGACGAACGGCGCAAACAAATCAGCGAACTAATTGTCATTAACTACAATCACCAATGACTTTGTAACTATATCTTTCGAGTTAGCCATGCAACGCGACGCCCTCCTCACTCAGGATGAGCTGGATTTCATCCAGACCATGCAGCACAACCCGCAACTGAATGTGCGGGATGCGACGTCGAGTCTGTTGGTTAACGGCGGCTCTCAGATCCGTGACTTGCTCACGCGCCTGGCGGCTCACGAGCAAGTGACGATTCAGGCCAACTTCGAAAACCAGCAGATGACCTTCCCGCTGCACCTGGTCGAAGACGAGTTTCACGCGCTGCATCTGCGCCTCGGGGTTCCAAGCATCTACGAAGATGGACCGATGGTGCGCCCGTGGCGACTCACGCTTGAGGAACCGGTCGCACTGGAAAACGCCAAGGGCCAACCGGGCATGTTGTGGGTGCATGAGGTTTCGCACAAAGGCGTGCTGCTGGAAATGCGCAACAAGACCAAACCGCCCAAGCATTTCGCCCTGTGGTTCAGTCCTTCGGGGTATGAGCGGATTTCACTGCGCGGTAATTTCGAAAGAGAAACCGAGAGTGGTTTCTACGCCTACGAGCTGAGTCAGACCGATGCCGATGAAACCGAGCGTCTGCGTCAGTTCATCCTGCAACAACATCGTTTGACCCATCCGGCCCTGCACACCTGATTTCAGGTATCGAGTTTCCCCGCGAGAAACTGCAGCATGCGCTGACGCATGTTCGCCCCTTCATTACCCAGACACGCAACAGAGGATCCGGCCAGGCTGTCCTGCGCCAGATCTGAAGCATCGCCCGCCAGCATCAACTGACAATCGAGGCTTAACGCCAAGCGGTTCAGACGCCGAGGCAACTCAGCGCCAGGCGCGTGATTGGAAAACAGCACCAATGCCTCAGGTCTGACCTTTTCGCAAACCAGGGTCAGTTCATCGAAGGGCTGACCTGTGGTCAGCACCCGCACACCGCAATTGCTATCGCTGAGAAACAGCGCCGCCACCAGCAACTCCAGCTCTCGGCACTGCCCGGCCAGCGCGCTGACGACCACCCGCCGTGGTTGCGTGCCACGCAGCATGACAATCCGCTGCAGTACCCGCGCCCGCAGGAACCCATCGAAGAACAGCCACTCGCTGGTTTGCCCGAAAGCCTCCTGGCGCTGCAACAATTGCAGCCACAAGGGCATCAGGATGTCCTGGAACACCACGGCTAATGTGTAGGAAGAAAATATCTGCCCATAGACGCGATCCAGTTGCTGATCGTCGAATGAGCTGACGGCCTGCTGTATCTGCACCTGCCATTGCAGGTAATCAGCCTGCACCAAGTCATCTGGAATAATGTGCGCCAGCACTTTCAGCGGCTCGGTCTTGGCGAGGATCTTGCCGACCTTGCTCACCGCGACGCCACGATCAATCCAGTCGACGATGCTGCGCACGCGCTCGATTTCGGTCATCGAATACAGCCGATGCCCACTTTCGGTGCGTGTTGGCTGAAGCAAACCGTAGCGTCGCTCCCACGCACGCAACGTCACCGGGTTGACGCCCGTCAGACGCGAAACTTCTCGTATGGGGAACAGGTCTTCGCGTTCAAGCGCAACAGATGCCTGCGAAGCGGGGCTTTCGTCCGTGATGACGGGCATAGGGCGTTCAACTTCAAGTTGGTTCAATTGGATCCCATTCTACCTCCTATGCCCCAATTGCGATCAAGTAGTGAAATGCGACGAAAGTCGCTGGTTTAATCAGGAAAAACAGGAATAATCCTTGCTTGTTGAAAAACGCAGGCCTCTACCCCGGCCCTGCGTCAGGCGAAATTCCTACCCGGAACGACGCAATCGAAATACGGAGATACAAAATGTCTACTTCCCCCGTCACGCTGATGGTTGCGCGTCGTGTCGCCGATGGCCGCTATCAGGATCTGATCGCCTGGCTACGCGAAGGCGAACAACTGGCCACTGATTTTCCCGGTTATCTCGGCTCTGGCGTGCTCGCTCCGCCGCCCGGTGATAACGAGTTTCAAATCATTTTCCGTTTCGTCGATGAACAGACGCTGCATGCGTGGGAGCATTCGGCTTCGCGCACGGCGTGGCTGGATCGTGGCAGCGACCTGTTCGCCCACCCCAAGGAGCACCGGGTCAGCGGTATCGAAGGCTGGTTCGGCGCGGCTGGTCAGCGTCCACCGCGCTGGAAGCAGGCTGTGGCAATCTGGCTGGCGTTCTTTCCGGTGTCGTTGCTGTTCAACTTTGTCCTCGGCCCGTTGCTCGCTGACATAAGCCTGTTGCCGCGCGTATTGATCAGCACCGCGTGCCTGACGCCGTTGATGGTTTATTTCTTTATTCCGCTGTCGACCCGATTGCTGGCGAACTGGCTGAACAGCACGCCAGTGCGCCTGCCTGTTTCAGCGACACCTCAGAAACATTAAAGATCGCAGCCTCGTTGCACTCGACAGCTCCTACAAGGCTGAACACAGACCAGAGTAGGAGCTGCCGCAGGCTGCGATCTTTTCAGGCTCGTCGCTGTTATAGTTTTTGCTCCCACCGCGATGCGAGCCGTTCATGCCTGATTCCTCCGCCCCGATCCTCATCACCGGTGCCGGCCAGCGTGTCGGTCTGCATTGCGCGCAGCGGTTACTCGAAGAAGGCTATCGCGTCATCTTCACCTACCGTAGCGAACGCCCCGGCGTGCAGACACTGCGCGATCTGGGCGCCACGGGCCTGTTCGCCGACTTTTCCAGCGAAGCCGGAATTCTCGCTTTCATTTCTGAACTGAAAAACCATACCGACAGCCTGCGCGCCATCGTGCACAACGCTTCTGAATGGCTGGCCGAAACCCCGAACAGCGAGGCCGAAGCCTTCACGCGAATGTTCAACCTGCACATGCTCGCGCCCTACCTGATCAATCTGCACTGCGCCGATCTGCTGCAGCGCTCGACGCCGGCCGACATCATTCACATCAGCGACGACGTCACCCGCAAGGGCAGCGGCAAGCACATCGGCTATTGCGCCAGCAAAGCCGGGCTCGACAGCCTGACCCTGTCGTTCGCCGCCCGTTATGCGCCAGCCATCAAGGTCAACGGCATCGCCCCGGCCCTGCTATTGTTCAATCCCGACGACGACGCGGCGTACCGCGCCAAGGCGCTGGCGAAATCCGCGCTGGGCATCGAACCCGGCAGCGAAGTGATCTACCAGAGCCTGCGCTATCTGCTCGACAACCCTTATGTCACCGGTACGACCCTGACCGTCAACGGCGGACGGCACGTCAAATAAGCCGATTCGCGAGGATTTCCATGACCCGCTCCCTGCCCGAGAATTACCGCGAAATCCTCATTGGCCTCGGTGAAGATCCCGACCGCGAAGGGTTGCTCGACACGCCGGTGCGCGCGGCCAAGGCCATGCAATACCTGTGTCACGGTTACGAGCAGCGTGTCGACGAGATCGTCAATGGCGCGCTGTTTGCCTCCGACAGCGACGAAATGATCATCGTCGCCGACATCGAGTTGTACTCGTTGTGCGAACATCACCTGCTGCCCTTCATCGGCAAGGCCCATGTGGCTTATATTCCGACGGGCAAGGTACTGGGTCTGTCGAAGATCGCGCGACTGGTGGACATGTTCGCCCGGCGCCTGCAGATTCAGGAAAACCTCACCCGGCAAATCGCCGATGCGGTGCAACAGGTTACCGACGCCGCCGGCGTCGCCGTGGTCATCGAAGCCAAACACATGTGCATGATGATGCGCGGTGTCGAGAAACAGAATTCGACCATGAACACCTCGGTCATGCTCGGCGCGTTCCGCGAGTCGAGCAACACCCGCCAGGAGTTCCTGCAATTGATTGGACGGAGCAAGTAAATGCCACAACTTCAACCGGGAATGGCGCGCATCCGGGTCAAGGATCTGCGCTTGCGCACCTTCATCGGGATCAACGAGGACGAAATCCTCAACAAGCAGGATGTGCTGATCAACCTGACCATTCTGTATGCCGCGCAAGAAGCGGTGCGTGACAACGACATTGACCACGCGCTGAATTACCGCACCATCACCAAGGCGATCATCGCCCACGTCGAGGGCAACCGTTTTGCGCTGCTCGAACGCCTGACGCAGGAACTGCTCGATCTGGTGATGAGCAACGGTTCGGTGCTGTATGCCGAAGTCGAAGTCGACAAGCCGCACGCGCTGCGGTTTGCCGAGTCGGTATCGATCACGCTCGCGGCGAGCCGCTGAGTGCGTCTGGCGCATTGGCCGCCAGACTTTTATCATCCGCGCCACGAATTGACTGCACTGAGCCCATCATGACCGAGCAACAACGCCTCGAACTCGAAGCCGCCGCCTTCCGCCGGCTGGTCGCCCACCTGGACAGCCGCAAGGACGTGCAGAACATCGACCTGATGAACCTCGCCGGTTTCTGCCGCAACTGCCTGTCGAAGTGGTACAAGGCCGAAGCTGACGAGCGCCAGATCGAGGTCAGCCTCGACGACGCCCGTGAAGTGGTTTACGGCATGCCGTACGCCGAGTGGAAAGCCCAATTTCAGCAAGAAGCCAACGCCGAACAACAAGCGGCGTTCGCCAAAGGAAAAACCCATGAGTGATCTGAACAGCCTGCGCAGCAGCCTGAAAAGCGGCGAACACGCTTTCGCCGACACCCTGGCGTTCATCGCCGCCGGTTATGACTACCAGCCGCAAGCGTTCAACAACGGTGGCGTGGAAAACGCCGCCGGGCAGAACGAAGGCTCGTGCAAGACCTTGGGTCTGGCGCTGCTGGAAGGTCTGAGCGATGAAGAAGCGCTGCTGGCGTTTGGCGAGCATTACCGTTCGGTGGTAGCGACGCCTGAAGGTAGCGATCACGGCAATATCCGCGCGTTGATCAAGCACGGTCTGGCTGGCGTGAAGTTCACCGCCCCGCCCCTGACTCGCCGCTGATCCCTCATCCACACCCTAACCTGTGGGAGCGAGCTTGCTCGCGAATACGGACTGACATTCAACACTGATGTCGACTGATAAGCCGCTTTCGCGAGCAAGCTCGCTCCCACAGGGTTATGCGGCGTAGCTGAAACTTCGAGCACAAAAAAACCGGCCAATCTGGCCGGTTTTTTTATGCCTGCGATCTTAGAACGAAGCGTTCTGCAGACCGTCCAGGTAACGCTCGGTGTCCAGAGCCGCCATGCAGCCGGCGCCGGCCGAGGTGATCGCCTGACGGTAAACGTGGTCAGCCACGTCACCGGCGGCGAAGATGCCTTCGACGCTGGTCGCAGTCGCGTTGCCGTCACGGCCGCCCTGCACCACCAGATAACCGTCTTTCAGGGTCAACTGGCCTTCGAACAGCGAAGTGTTCGGAGTGTGGCCGATGGCGATGAACACGCCGTCGACGGTGATTTCGTCGAAGCTGCCGTCATTGTTCTTCAGACGCGCACCGGTCACGCCCATGTTGTCGCCGAGCACTTCGTCGAGAGTGGCGTTCAACTTGAGGATGATCTTGCCTTCTGCGACGCGAGCATTGAGCTTGTCGATCAGGATCTTCTCGGCGCGGAAGGTTTCGCGACGGTGGATCAGGGTCACAGTGCTGGCGATGTTGGCCAGGTACAGCGCTTCTTCAACAGCGGTGTTGCCGCCGCCAACCACAGCAACCGGCTTGTTGCGGTAGAAGAAACCGTCGCAGGTCGCGCAGGCCGAAACGCCTTTGCCCATGAACGCTTCTTCCGACGGCAGGCCCAGGTAACGCGCGCTGGCACCGGTGGCGATGATCAGGGCGTCGCAGGTGTAGGTCGCGCTGTCGCCAGTCAGGGTGTAAGGCTTGGCAGCGAAATCCACCGCGTTGATGTGATCGAAAACGATCTCGGTTTCAAAACGCTCGGCGTGCTCGCGCATACGCTCCATCAACACCGGGCCAGTCAGACCGTGTACGTCGCCGGGCCAGTTGTCGACTTCAGTGGTGGTGGTCAGCTGACCACCAGCCTGCATGCCGGTGATCAGCAGTGGCTTGAGGTTGGCACGGGCCGCGTATACCGCAGCGCTGTAACCGGCAGGGCCGGAACCGAGAATAATCACTCGCGAATGACGGACTTCAGACATGACCTGCTCCTGTTGACCGGGCCGAAAAAAAGGCGCGGATCGCCGGACTGCCGGCGGGAATAAAAAAGGACTGTGGAAAACCTTGGGGAAGGCTTGAGCTCGACAGTCCTGTAAAAAGTTGGGTGCAGCGTATCGAGGGGGGCAAGATTAAGGAAATACGGTTTAACAATCCAGCTCATAGGTGGTCTCTATGCCGACACACTGACGAGATGGACGTCTTTGTTACAGTGAATGTCGATCGCTCTGCCGCGCTTTCGCAGCCGTTGCAAAGCCGGTAAGGTCGGCGCGTTTTCCCTTGCTCGGAGCACCTTATGCCCGCCCCTGTTCTGTCAGGCCCGCAATACCTGCGCGAAGGCCTGAAACTGGTTCTCAGTCCTGGCTTGCGCCTGTTCGTTTTGCTGCCGCTGGCGATCAACCTGGTGCTGTTCGTCGGATTGATCTATCTGGCCGGCCACCAGTTCAGCCTGTGGGTCGATACGCTGATGCCCTCGCTGCCCGAATGGCTGAGTTTCCTCAGCTACATCCTCTGGCCCTTGTTCGTGGTGCTGGTGGCGTTGATGGTGTTCTTCACCTTCACCATGCTCGCCAACGTGATCGCCGCACCGTTCAATGGTTTCCTCGCGGAAAAGGTCGAAGTGGTGGTGCGCGGCACTGATGATTTCCCGGCGTTCAGCTGGGGCGAGTTGATCGCCATGGTGCCACGCACCCTGGCCCGGGAAATGCGCAAGCTCGGCTACTTCCTGCCCCGCGCCATCGGCCTGTTCATCCTGTCGTTCATCCCGGTGGTGAACATCATCGCCGCCCCACTGTGGCTGCTGTTCGGCGTGTGGATGATGGCGATCCAGTACATCGACTACCCGGCGGACAACCACAAACTGGGCTGGAACGAGATGCTCGCCTGGCTGCGGCAGAAGCGCTGGCAGAGCATGAGTTTTGGCGGGATTGTTTATCTGGTGCTGCTGATTCCGGTGGTGAACATCCTGATGATGCCGGCTGCGGTGGCCGGGGCGACGTTGTTCTGGGTGCGTGAGCAAGGTGATTTGTCGCTGAGGAAGCAGCCAGTCTCTTGAGCGATTCCGGCGCAGGGGCCTCCTATCACCGAGGCTTCTGCGCTGCAACCTGTTACTTCTGACAGTTGGCAGCTGCCAATTTCAAGCGTCAACTACACCTTCGGCTGATCCGTCATCGAGGGTGTTCCAGTTGTCCGGTCAAGTGAAGCCTTCATGCATTTGGAGATTGCACTTATGACCAGAATTTCAGACGCTGAAACCCAAGAACTCATCAGCAGGCAGTATCCCTGGTTCGAAATGAGCCCGTCCGTACTGTCTGCCAACGGCCACACTGGCGTCCCTTACAACGTTCTCGCGACCACACGTATCTTCATCACCCACGAGAGCCTGCGCCCGTTGGCTACCCGCCTGGCACAAGGCTTGGTCGGCGCTGCCGAGCTGACCACACCGCCAGCAATCTTGCTGATGTCGGGCTCACCGGGACAAGCAGGCCCCGGTGACGTGGAACTGAGGCTTGAGGCTCCCGACACCACCGGCGTGGTGATCCCCGTCCATGGAGAGCCAGAGAAATGCCGAATCGATATCACAGCGTTCATTCGCGTCGCAGCGTCCAGTCTGACCGCCATGGCGCGAGCGCTCACCACTTTGCATAAAGCCGTCAGGATCTCTACCGAGCTGACGCGATGCACAGTCATCGATGCCCCGGCTTTTGCTGAACGTTCAGTGATGATCGATATGGGGCGTCGGCAATTCACTCCAGACTGGGTGATTTGCCTGATTCAGGAAATGGCCTGGAACCAGCTCAACACCTTGCATTTGCACCTCACCGACAATGAGGGTGTCCGCATCATCTTTCCGTCCCATCCGGGCTTGTCCAGCAGCGATGCCTGGAGCGCCGCGGATCTCAAGCGCGTGCTCGACACGGCCGCCAGTTATTACGTTCAGGTCATTCCCGAACTGGACATGCCCGGCCATATGGACTGGATTCTGCGCAACCGATCAGAATTACAGCTGAGACTGAGCACCGGCACAGTGGTCTCCAAGGCACTCGACTTCAGCCTTGCAGCAGCGCGGGAGTTCATGAAAACGCTGTTCAGTGACCTGATGAACCTGTTCCCTGACAGTCGCTACATCCACCTCGGCGCCGATGAATATTTCCTGAGCCCGATCACACCGGCAAATACCCCGCAACTGGCTACCTACGCCCGCGCGGCATCAGGCAATCCGAACGCAACCTCTGAAGACGCCGTCCGGTATTTCGTCAACGACGTCGCAAACCTGATAAAGGAAAAAGGCAAAATCGCGCGCGTCTGGAACGATGGCGCCGTGCAAAAAGTTCAACAGATTACGCTGGATAAACAGGTGCAAATCGAATGCTGGAGCATCTGGGGCAGCGTTCGTGGGAATTTGAACGTGGAGGATCTGGTCGACTCCGGGTACAGCGTCATCAACGCTCACGGTGACTTTTACTTTATCGTCAACCTGACGTGGGACAACCTCTTTCACGCCCAGCACTCACCGCACGGTATTCACGATGTGTGGCGCCCAAACCGATTCATGGACGAGGCGGGCAGCAAATACACCGAGATTGCCATGGGGCATCCGGCAATGGTCGGGGGCGGCATTCAGCTATGGATCGAGCGGCCGACCTTCAGCTCTCCCGAGGAAATGTGGACTCAACTGAAATCCTGGCTGCTGCCGTTGGGCCAGCGTACGTGGGGTTCCCCGCATGCTGTCGAGCGCTTCAAAGAGCTGCCGGTTCTGTCACGCGTCGTGCAAAGTCCACCGCCAATCCCTTGGTGGTAATGCCTGGCTGAAACCTGCGCGAGCGCTTCAACGGCCACAGGGCAGCGGTCACAATTCCGTCATCGCAACGACACAACGTCGACATGGCCTCAGCCGAGACTGAGACCATGACGACAGCCCTGCATATCACCCTGATCAGCGAAACCTTCCCTCCCGAAATCAATGGCGTGGCCAACACTCTCGGCCGCTTGTGCGATGGATTGCGCGCGCGCGGGCATCAGGTGGAACTGGTGCGCCCACGCCAGGGCGGCGACCCGCATCGTTGCGAGGACGACGCGTTGCTGTTGTGTCGCGGCTGGCCCTTGCCGGGTTATCCGGGGCTGCAATGGGGGCAGTCGTCGATGCATAAACTGCTGCGGCGCTGGAAGCGTCATCGTCCGGATGTGCTCTACATTGCTACCGAAGGCCCGCTCGGGTTGTCAGCATTGCGTGCGGCGCGGCGTCTGGGGATTTCGGTGGTGAGTGGTTTTCACACCAACTTTCAGCAATACACCAGCCAGTACGGTCTGGGCTTGCTGACGCGTTTGCTCACGCATTATTTGCGCTGGTTCCACAATCGTTCGAGCATGACTTTGGTGCCGAGTGTCAGCCAGCGCCTGGAGCTGGAGCGGCGGCATTTCGAACGATTGGCATTGTTGTCGCGGGGTGTGGACAGTCAGTTGTTTCATCCGAGCAAACGGCTGAATGCATTGCGTGAGCAATGGGGAGTGAGTGAGCGCGACGTTGCTGTGATTCACGTAGGACGCTTGGCTCCGGAGAAAAACCTGGGCCTGCTCAAGCGCAGCTTTGCAGCTCTGCGCGAAACTTATCCACAGCGCAATCTGAAGCTGATCGTGGTCGGTGACGGGCCGCAACGGCTGGCGCTGGAAAAGGATTTGCCCGAGGCGATCTTCTGCGGTGCACAGCGCGGTGAGGCTTTGGCGGCGCACTACGCGTCCGGCGATGTATTTCTGTTTCCGAGCTTGACCGAAACCTTCGGCAATGTGGTGCTGGAGGCGTTGGCTTCCGGGCTCGGAGTGGTGGCTTACGATCAGGCTGCGGCGGCGCAGCATATTCGCCATGGCTACAACGGCGTGTTGGCGATGCCCGGGGATGAGCAGGCGTTCTGCGAAGCGGCGGCGTGGTTGCTGGAGGAGGATGAGACGTTGCGTTGCGTGCGTTTGAATGCGCGGCAGCATGCAAGTCGCCAGGGCTGGCCGGCGGTTATCGAGCAGTTTGAACAGCATTTGCGCGGGGCTTGTGTCGGGGAGCAGGTTGTCCCGAATGCGCAGACACTTCCCTGAATTATTGTTGCGTTTGAAACCGCCATCGCTGGCAAGCCAGCTCCCACAGGGATTTCCAGTGACCACAGGTCGTGTGAGCACCCATGAAACCTGTGGGAGCTGGCTTGCCAGCGATAGCGTCAGTAAGGGCGCCGGTTAAACCAGCGTCATCAACGCCTCACGGCTGAACGGCAAGATGTCCTGCTCACGCCCTTCGCGGACTTTCTGCGCCCAATCCGGATCGACCAGCAGCGCACGCCCCACCGCGACCAGATCGAACTCCTCTTTGTTGAGGCGCTCCAGCAAATTCTCCAGACTGGCCGGTTGCGCGACCTTGTCGGTGTTGACCATGAATTGCAGGAACTCGCCATCGAGGCCGACACTGCCGACGGTGATGGTCGGCTTGCCGGTCAGTTTGCGGGTCCAGCCCGCCAGGTTCAGTTCGGAGCCGTCGAATTCCGGCTCCCAGAAGCGCCGCGTCGAGCAATGGAAGATGTCCACGCCAGCGTCGGACAACGGTTTGAGGAATTCGCCCAGCGCCTCCGGGGTTTGCACCAGACGCGCGGTGTAATCCTGCTGCTTCCACTGCGAAAAACGGAAGATGATCGGGAAGCCTTCACCGACCGCCGCACGCACGGCTTGAATCAGTTCGATGGCGAAACGCGAACGCTTGGCCAGGCTGCCACCGTATTCGTCGCTGCGCTGATTACTGCCTTCCCAGAAGAACTGGTCGATCAGGTAACCGTGCGCGCCGTGGATTTCCACGCCGTCCATGCCGATGCTTTGCGCATCCTTGGCCGCTTGGGCAAAAGCTGCAATCACATCCTGAATGTCTTGCTGGGTCATGCCGTGCACCACGACCTGACCGTCCTTGAGTTTTTCCGACGGGCCATAAGCCGGCACGCTGGCGTCCGGCTCGGTGCCGATGCGGCGCACGCTGCCCACATGCCACAGTTGCGGAACGATCTTGCCGCCTTCGGCGTGAACGGCGTCGACGACTTTTTTCCAGCCGGCCAATGGCGCGTCACCAAAGAACTGCGGCACGTTCGGATAGCCGTTGGAGGCAATGTGGCCGACGGTGGTGCCTTCAGTGATGATCAGGCCGACACCGGCCGCAGCGCGACGGCGGTAGTACTCGATGACTTTCGAATTAGGCACACCGCCCGGGGAAAACGAACGGGTCATTGGTGCCATGACCACGCGGGTCGGCAATTCGAGGGCACCGAGTTGGAACGGTTTGAACAAGGCTTGAACGGGCATCGAAAGGCTCCACGAAAACGTTATCGACAGGGCATAAAACCATATGACGGCGATAATATGTGTGAAGACGTCCTCGCGATAGCACTATTGATTTGAATGATTAGGGCTCAAAAGGCAGGCAAAAAAAATCGCCGCCCACAGGCGACGATTTTTGTCTTTCAGCTCAATGCTTTTTCAATCGCATGAACAATGGTCGGATCATCCGGCGCCGTGCGCGGTGAGAACCGGGCCAGCACGCGGCCGTCCTTGCCGAGCAGAAACTTCTCGAAATTCCAGGTGATGTCGCCGGGAAATTCCGCGCCCTCGCCCGCCAGCAGACGGTAGAGCTGATGGCGGTCATGACCATTGACTTCGAGCTTGCTCGACAATGGAAACGTCACGCCATAGTTGAGGCTGCAGAAATCCTGAATTTCCTTTTCAGTACCGGGTTCCTGGCCGGCAAACTGGTTGCACGGCAGGCCCAGCACGGTGAAGCCTTTACCCTTGAATTGCTGATAGAGGTTTTCCAGCGCCGCGTACTGTGGGGTCAAGCCGCATTTGGAGGCGACGTTGACCACCAGCACGACTTGGCCCTTGAACGGCGCCAGCGGTAGCGCCTGACCATCCAGGGCTGTCAACTTAAGGTCGTGAAAAGCACTCATGGCGAACTCCAAGATTCCCGTGTTCTACTCGAAACAGCCACTTGGCGAGGTCACCAAGGACAGCCGCGGACTAAAAAGGCGCCCGCAGGCGCCTCTCCAGTACTCGAAGCTTAGCGCAGAAAATCAGTGGTGATGGCCACCTTCGCCATGGACGTGACCATGAGCGATTTCTTCCTGGCTGGCATCACGGATGTCAACGATCTTCACTTTGAAGTTCAGGCGCTGACCGGCCAACGGGTGGTTGCCGTCGACGGTCACGTCGTCGCCGTCGAGGTCACGGATGGTGACGATTTGCATCTGGCCGTCCGGCGCCGACGCGTGGAACTGCATGCCGACTTCCAGCTCGTCAACGCCTTCGAACATGCTGCGGCTCAGGGTGCTGACCAGCTCGGCGGCGTATTCGCCGTAAGCGTCTTCCGGCTCAACGGCAACGTCCAGCTCGTCACCAACAGTTTTGCCTTCCAGAGCTTTTTCCAGGCCCGGGATGATGTTGCCTGCGCCTTGCAGGTAGACCAGCGGAGCGCCGCCGGCGGAGCTGTCGATGACCTCACCAGCGTCGTTGGTCAGGGTATAGTCGATGGAGACAGCCTTATTGGCGGCGATCAGCATGGGGCGAGACCTTTTGCAGAAGAATATAGAAAGGCCAAGTTTAGCGAAGCAATCGCGCGAAAGCGAACACAACCCGGACAAACGGGTTTCGACGATTGCAGGCTTCCATCAGGACGAAGACGGTCATTGGGTGGTCGAGCTTTCCTGTGGCCACACGCAACACCTGCGCCATCAGCCACCGTGGCAATCACGCGCGTGGGTGCTCGACCCGGCGCAACGTATTGAAAAAATAGGCCAACCCTTTGCCTGCGGTTGGTGCGCTCAAGGCTCGGTTAGCGCTAACCTTGGCGACTGAATTTCGGTAGTCAGCCAGATATAGACTGACGCCATTGCCATGCACCCTTAGAGAATTCGCATGCAAACTTTTTTTATCGCACCCACCGATTTTGGCGTGGGTCTGACCTCCATCAGCCTCGGGCTGGTGCGCACGCTTGAGCGCGCCGGGCTGAAAGTCGGCTTCTTCAAACCGATTGCCCAGCCGCACCCGGGCGACACCGGCCCTGAGCGGTCGACCGAACTGGTCGCGCGCACCCACGGCCTGAAACCGCCGCAACCGCTGGGTCTGGCCCACGTTGAGCGGATGCTCGGCGACGGTCAGCTCGATGAACTGCTCGAAGAAATCATCACGCTCTATCAGCAAGCGGCCATCGGCAAAGACGTGCTGGTCGTCGAAGGCATGGTGCCGACCCGCAGCGCCAGTTACGCCGCGCGGGTCAACCTGCACTTGGCCAAAAGCCTCGATGCCGAGGTGATTCTGGTCTCGGCGCCGGAAAACGAAGTGCTCGCTGAGCTCTCCGGTCGCGTCGAATTGCAGGCGCAATTGTTCGGTGGGCCAAAAGACCCGAAAGTCCTCGGCGTGATCCTCAACAAGGTCAAGACCGACGAGAGCATGGACGCCTTCGCTACTCGCCTGAAGGAGCATTCGCCGTTGCTGCGCAGCGGTGATTTCCGCCTGCTCGGCTGCATTCCCTATCAGCCGGAACTCAATGCGCCACGCACCCGCGACGTCGCCGACCTGATGGGCGCACAAGTGCTCAACGCCGGAGATTACGAAACCCGGCGGATGACCAAAATCATTATCTGCGCGCGGACCATGCGCAACACTGTCGAGCTGCTCAAGCCCGGTGTGCTGGTGGTGACGCCGGGCGATCGCGACGACATCATCCTCGCCGTCAGCCTCGCCGCGATCAACGGTGTGCCGCTGGCCGGGCTGTTGCTGACCAGCGACACCCTGCCCGATCCGCGCATCATGGATCTGTGCCGTGGCGCGTTGCAGGCCGGTTTGCCGGTGTTGTCGGTGAGCACCGGCTCGTATGACACGGCCAACCTGCTCAACGGTCTGAACAAGGAAATCCCGATCGACGACCGCGAGCGCGCGGAGATCATCACTGATTTCGTCGCCAGCCACCTCGACGCCAAATGGCTGCACCAACGCTGCGGCACGCCACGGGAAATGCGTCTGTCGCCGGCGGTGTTCCGCTATCAGTTGATTCAGCGTGCGCAAGCGGCGAACAAACGCATCGTTCTGCCTGAAGGTAGCGAACCGTTCACCGTGCAAGCGGCGGCGATCTGTCAGGAGCGCGGGATCGCCCGTTGCGTGTTGCTGGCCAAACCGGAAGACGTCGAAGCGGTCGCTCGCGCCCAAGGCATCGTCTTGCCGCCGGGCCTTGAGATTCTTGATCCGGACCTGATCCGTGAGCGCTATGTGGAGCCGATGGTTGCCCTGCGCAAAACCAAAAGCCTCAACGCGCCGATGGCCGAGCAGCAGTTGGAAGACACTGTGGTGATCGGCACCATGATGTTGGCGCTGGATGAAGTCGACGGGCTGGTCTCGGGCGTGATCAACACCACCGCCAACACCATCCGCCCGGCCCTGCAATTGATCAAGACCGCGCCGGGCTGCACGCTGGTGTCGTCGGTGTTCTTCATGCTGTTTCCGGAAGAAGTGCTGGTCTACGGCGACTGCGTGATGAACCCGCACCCGAGTGCCACCGAACTGGCCGAAATCGCCCTGCAAAGCGCCGACTCGGCAGCAGCGTTCGGCATCACCCCGCGCGTGGCGATGATCAGTTATTCCAGCGGCGAATCGGCCACCGGCGAAGAAGTCGAAAAAGTCCGTGAGGCCACCCTGCTCGCCCACGAGCAACAGCACTCGCTGCTGATCGATGGCCCGCTGCAATACGACGCCGCCGCCAACGCAGAAGTCGCCCGGCAACTGGCGCCGAACAGTCAGGTCGCCGGTCGCGCCACGGTGTTCGTGTTCCCGGATCTGAACACCGGCAACACCACGCACAAAGCCGTACAACGCAGCGCCGATTGCGTCAGCCTCGGGCCGATGCTGCAAGGCCTGCGCAAACCGGTGAACGACTTGCCGCGCGGCGCGCAGGTCGATGACATCGTCTACACCATCGCCCTCACCGCGATTCAAGCCGCCAACCGACCTATGGATGTGTAAATGCTGGATTTTCTACCTGCACCCGTGCGCGGCGTGATCGCCTCGCTGCTGTTGGCACTCAACACGATTCTGCTGTGCTCGTTTCTGTTCTGCGTGGCGCTGATCAAAGTGCTGCCATTCGACCTTGCCCGACGTGCCTCACTGTGGCTGATGAGCCACACCCATGAAGCGTGGATCAGCAACAACAAGGGCTGGATGAACCTGGTACGGCGCACGCGCTGGCACGTCAGTGGTCTGCAAGGGCTCGACTATCAGCACTCGTATCTGATCACCAGCAATCACCAGAGCTGGGTCGATATTCTGGTGCTGCAATACGTGCTCAACCGTCGGATTCAGCCGTTGAAATTCTTCCTCAAGCAGGAGCTGATCTGGGTGCCGGTGATTGGGCTGGCCTGGTGGGCGCTGGGCTTTCCGTTCATGAAGCGTTACTCCAAGGCGTACCTGGCCAAGCACCCGGAGAAGAAAGGCAAAGACCTCGAAACCACGCGCAAGACCTGCGCGAAGTTTCGCAATAACCCGGTGGGGATTTTCAACTTCGTCGAAGGCACGCGCTTCACTGAAGGCAAGCATGTGCAGCAGCAGTCGCCGTTCAAATACTTGCTCAAACCGAAGGCCGGCGGGATCGCCTTTGTGCTGGATGCGATGGGTGAGCAACTGGAGTCGATCGTCAATGTGACGATCCACTATCCGGCCGGACGTCCGGGGTTTTGGGACTTGCTCTGCGGCAATGTGCGCGATGTGGTGGTGCATTTTGAAGAGCTGAAGATACCGCAGCAGTTCATTGGCAAGAATTACGATCAGGACGGCGAGTATCGTCTGCAGTTTCAGGGCTGGATCAATCAGCTGTGGCTGGACAAGGATGCGCTGCTGGAACAGATGCACCGCGAATTCCCAGCGAAGTCTTGAGGCGTCTGTTCCGGCCTCATCGCTGGCAAGCCAGCTCCCACAGGTTTCTCTGCGTTACACAATATTTGTGTGCGCTGAAAACCCCTGTGGGAGCTGGCTTGCCAGCGATAGCAATCTTAAGGCAACAAAAAACCCGCCGATGATTCCTCATCAGCGGGTTTTGTTTTTCAGGCTAACGCTTAAATCGCGCCACGCTTGCGCAGCAGATCCAGCACTTGCTTGACGCTTTCTTCCAGACTCAGCGTTTGCGTGTCGATCACCAGATCGGCGTTCAGCGGCACGTCGTACGGGAAGGATTCGCCCGGGATGTTGTCGCCAGCGGCGGCATACAGACCTTGCGGATCACGCTCGGCGCACACGGCCGGCGAGGCCTGTACGTAGACCGTCAGCAGACGATCCTTGCCGATCAGCTCCTTGGCTTGCTCACGCCCTTCGGCACTTGGCGCGACGAACGCGGCCAGGGTCAGCAGGCCGGCTTCGTTGAACTGACGCGCCACGTGCGCGGCACGGCGCCAATTTTCAGTGCGACCGGCGCGATCCTGTGGCAGACCTTTGTTGAGGTCATGACGCAGGTTCTGGCCATCCAGCACAAACACCGCACGGCCCATGTCGAACAGTTTGCGCTCAACCGCATAAGCCAGCGTGCTCTTGCCCGCGCCCGACAGGCCGCTGAACAGCACGGTCGCCGGTTGCTGGCCGAAACGCTGCGCGCGTTCTTCAGTGGCCACGTGCGCCAGTTTGCCGTGGTGCGTGGCAGTGCCATGGGTCACTGGCTGCGCGACGATCATGCCGGCGCCGACGGTGCCGTTGGTCAAACGGTCGATGATGATGAACGCGCCGGTGGTGCGGTTGCTTTCGTAACCGTCGAGGGCGATCGGCGCGTCGAGCGCGATCTTCACCTTGCCGATTTCGTTGAGCTGCAACGCGCTCGCCGGGCCTTCTTCCAGCGTGTTGACGTCGACCTTGTTGACGATGCTGGCAATCGAGCCCGGCACGTAACTGGTGGCGCGTTTGATGTCGTATTTCTTGCCCGGCAGCATCGGCTCTTCAGCCATCCACACCAGCATCGCTTCGAAGCTGTCGGTGACCGGCGGCACGTTGTCGGCATGCACCAGCAGGTCGCCACGGGAGATGTCGATTTCGTCTTCCATGGTCAGCGTGACTGCCTGACCAGGACCTGCATGCTCCAGCTCACCTTCGAAAGTGACGATGGATTTCACCCGGCTGCTTTTGCCCGACGGCAACACCACGACTTCGTCGCCCTTCTTGACGATGCCGCTGGCCAGGGTGCCGGCGAAACCACGGAAGTTCAGGTTCGGACGGTTGACGTACTGCACCGGGAAACGCAGATCGGTGAAGTTGCGATCACCGGCGACTTCCACGGTCTCGAGGATTTCCATCAGCGACTGGCCTTTGTACCAAGGCGAGCGCTCGGACTTGTTCACCACGTTGTCGCCTTTGAGGGCAGACATCGGCACGAAGTGCATGCTGGTCGGCTTCATCTTCAAGCCTTCGGCGAACTTCAGGTAGTCGGCCTTGATCGACTCGAACACGCCTTCATCGAAGTCCTTGAGGTCCATCTTGTTGATGGCGACAACGATGTGTTTGATCCCCAGCAGGGACGCGATGAAGCTGTGGCGACGGGTCTGGGTCTGCACGCCGTAACGCGCGTCGACCAGAATGATCGCCAGGTCACAGGTGGACGCGCCGGTGGCCATGTTGCGGGTGTACTGCTCATGGCCGGGGGTGTCGGCGATGATGAATTTGCGCTTGGCGGTGGAGAAATAGCGGTAGGCGACATCGATGGTGATGCCCTGCTCGCGCTCGGCCTGCAGGCCGTCGACCAGCAATGCCAGGTCGATGTCGTCACCGGTGGTGCCGACTTTCTTCGAGTCGCGGGTAATCGCTTCGAGGTGATCTTCGTAGATCATTTTCGAGTCGTGCAGCAGGCGCCCGATCAGGGTGCTCTTGCCGTCATCGACGTTACCGCAGGTCAAAAAGCGCAGCAGTTCTTTACGTTCGTGCTGGCCCAGGTAGGCGAGGATGTCCTCGCTGATCAAATCAGAAACATGCGACATGACAGCCCCTTAGAAATAGCCTTGACGTTTTTTATCTTCCATCGAGCCGGCGCCATCGTGGTCGATGACACGGCCCTGGCGCTCGGAAGTTCGCGTCAGGAGCATTTCCTGGATGATGTCCGTCAGCGTTTCGGCTTCGGACTCCACCGCGCCCGTCAACGGGTAGCAGCCAAGGGTGCGGAAACGCACTTTCTTTTTGACGATGCGCGCTTTGTCTTCGTCGGACAGGTGTTCGAGGATGCGCTCGTCGTCGATCATGATCAGCGTGCCGTTCTTCTCGATCACTTCGCGTTCAGCGGCGAAGTACAGCGGCACAATCGGGATGCCTTCGAGGTAGATGTATTGCCAGATGTCCAGTTCGGTCCAGTTCGACAGAGGGAATACGCGAATGGATTCGCCCTTGTTGACCTTGCCGTTGTAGACGTTCCACAGCTCCGGGCGCTGGTTTTTCGGGTCCCAACGGTGCTTGCTGTCGCGGAACGAGTACACGCGCTCCTTGGCGCGGGATTTCTCTTCATCGCGACGGGCGCCGCCGAATGCTGCGTCGAAACCATGCTTGTCGAGCGCCTGCTTCAGGCCCTCGGTTTTCATGATGTCGGTGTGCTTGGCGCTGCCGTGGGTGAACGGGTTGATGTTCTGCGCCACGCCGTCCGGGTTGATGTGAGTGATGAGGTCCAGGCCCAGTTCTTCGACCATCTTGTCGCGGAACTTGTACATCTCCTGGAATTTCCAGCGGGTGTCGACGTGCATCACCGGAAACGGCAGTTTGCCCGGGAAGAACGCCTTGCGTGCCAGGTGCAGCATCACGGCGGAGTCTTTACCGATGGAGTACAGCATCACCGGATTATCGAACTCGGCGGCCACCTCGCGGATGATGTGGATGCTTTCCGCCTCCAGCTGTTTCAGATGCGTCAGTTTGTCGACCATGGCTACTCACGAAAACTTTCTTATGAACGGCCAGCGGGCCGTGTTCGAGCGAGAAATCCTAGCACAGCGGCCTCTTCTAATCAGGACGCCAACTAGATCGAAAGGGTATATGAATATGCCCGCCAGTTCGGCCGATGGGGATCAATGTGGGAGCGAGCTTGCTCGCGAAAGCGGTCTGGCATTCAACAATGATGTTGACTGATATGGCCTCTTCGCGAGCAAGCTCGCTCCCACAGGGTTTGGGTGAATTCAGATCGGGTTCGGGCAATCGATGAAGATGTGTTCGACGGCGAAGCGTTTCGCCAGGTAGTCGCCCAGTGCTTGCACGCCGTAGCGTTCGGTGGCGTGGTGGCCGGCGGCGATGAAGCTGATGTCGTTCTCGCGGGCGCTGTGGTAGGTCTGCTCGGACGCCTCACCGCTCAGGTACAGATCGACGCCCGCCGCGACGGCTTGATCGATATAGCCCTGACCGCCACCGGTGCACCAGCCAACCCGACGAATCATCGGATTGCCTTCAATCAGCAACGGTTCGCGGCCCATGACTTCTTGCACCTTGCGGGCGAAATCGCGCGCTGTCATCGGTTCCTTCAACGAACCGACCAGACCGACGATTTTCAGATTATCCGGATCCAGCGGGCCTTCGACAGTGATGTCGAGTTGGCGGGCAAGCTGCACGTTGTTGCCGACATCCGGATGCAGATCCAGCGGCAAGTGGTACGCGAGCAGGCTGATGTCGTGCTTGAGCAAGGTCTTCAGTCGACGCTGTTTCATGCCGGTGATGCACGGATTCTCGCCCTTCCAGAAGTAACCGTGATGCACCAGCACCAGATCGGCCCCGGCCTCGACGGCGGCGTCCAGCAAAGCCTGACTGGCGGTGACGCCGCTGACGATGCGCATCACTTGCGGGCGGCCTTCGACCTGCAAACCGTTGGGGCAATAATCGGCAATTTTCGCACTGCCAAGGTAACGGTCGGCTTCTTCGACGAGGGTGCTGAGGGCAACGGCCATGAAAGACTCCTAAATATCCCGTTCAGAGGCGCGCGCGGCCTCGTATAATGCGCGACATTATGGGCGGTCTGACCCCGCCTGCAACTCTTCCAGGACGTGCTTAATGTTCAAGGCGCTGCGTTTTATGGGCTGGCCGTTGTTGGCCGGCGTGCTTATCGCTCTGTTGATTATTCAGCGTTACCCGCAGTGGGTCGGGCTGCCGAGCCTCGACGTCAACCTGCAACAGGCCCCGCAGACCACCAGCGTGCAGCAGGGGCCGGTGTCCTATGCGGATGCGGTGACCATTGCCGCACCGTCGGTGGTCAACCTGTACACCACCAAAGTCATCAACAAACCGGCGCATCCGCTGTTCGAAGATCCACAGTTCCGGCGTTTCTTCGGTGATAACTCGCCGAAGCAGAAACGCATGGAATCGAGCCTTGGTTCCGGCGTGATCATGAGCCCGGAAGGCTACATTCTGACCAACAACCACGTGACCAGCGGCGCCGATCAGATTGTCGTGGCCCTGAAGGACGGTCGTGAAACCCTCGCCCGGGTGATCGGCAGTGACCCGGAAACCGATCTCGCGGTGTTGAAAATCGATCTGAAAACCCTGCCGGCGATCACCGTCGGCCGCTCTGACAACATCCGCATCGGCGACGTCGCCCTGGCTATCGGCAACCCGTTTGGTGTCGGCCAAACCGTGACCATGGGCATCATCAGCGCCACTGGGCGTAATCAGTTGGGCCTGAACAACTACGAAGACTTCATCCAGACCGACGCGGCGATCAACCCGGGCAACTCCGGCGGCGCGCTGGTCGATGCCAACGGCAACCTGACCGGCATCAACACGGCGATCTTCTCCAAGTCCGGCGGCTCGCAAGGCATCGGCTTTGCGATCCCGGTGAAGCTGGCGATGGAAGTGATGAAGTCGATCATCGAGCACGGTCAGGTGATTCGCGGCTGGCTGGGCATTGAAGTACAACCGCTGACCCAGGAACTGGCCGAGTCGTTTGGCCTGTCCGGACGGCCGGGGATTGTTGTGGCGGGGATCTTCCGCGATGGCCCGGCGCAGAAGGCCGGCCTGCAATTGGGCGACGTGATTCTGAGCATCGATGGCGAGCCGGCCGGTGATGGTCGCCGTTCGATGAACCAGGTTGCGCGGATCAAACCGACTGACAAGGTGACGATTCAGGTGATGCGCAACGGCAAAGAGCTGAAGCTCACGGCTGAAATCGGCCTGCGTCCACCGCCGGCGCCAGTGCAGGAAAAAGAAGAGTAAAACTTTTTTCGCGCCAGACGCGCGAATAAAAGACATTCTCAACAGGCATGTTATATTGTTTCAATTCTAAGAATTGGAACAATATAACATGTCGTCTCGAACAAAGGCCTCCCTGCTGGGTTTGAGCCTCGGCCTGCTGGTCGATCCAGCCTTCGCCGAAGAACCCAAACCCCTCGAACTCGACGCCATCAGCGTCATCTCCGACTACGAATCGCCGACCGGCCCGGTCAAGGGCTATCGCGCCACACGCTCGGCCAGCGCGACCAAAACCGACACCGCGATCCGCGATATCCCACAGGCGATCAGCGTGGTGCCGGCCAGCGTGCTCAAGGATCTGGGCAGCACCAGCGTCGAGCGCGCGCTGGATTTTGCCGGCGGCGTGTCGAAGCAAAACAACTTCGGCGGCCTGACCCTTTACGAATACAGCGTGCGCGGTTTCACCACTTCCGAGTTCTACAAAGACGGCTTCAGTGCCAACCGGGGTTATCCGAGCACACCGGATACGGCCAACATCGAGCGCATCGAAGTGCTCAAAGGCCCGGCGGCCAGCCTCTATGGTCGAGGCGATCCCGGCGGCACGGTGAACATCGTCACCAAGAAACCGCAGCCCGAAGCGTTTACCACCCTGCAAACCAGCGCCGGCAGTTGGGACCGCTACCGCACTGCGCTGGACGTCAACACGCCACTTGATGAACAAGGTGATGTGCTTTCGCGGATCAACCTCGCAGTCGAAAATAACAACAGCTTTCGCGATCACGTCGACAGCCAGCGTGTGTTCGTCGCGCCTTCGATCAGTTGGCAATTGAACCCGGACACCTCGCTATTGGTGGAAAGCGAAATCGTCCGCCACAGCTCAACGTTTGATCGCGGCATCGTCGCGCCGAACAACACATGGAGCGGCGTTTCGCGCTCGACCTTCCTTGGCGAACCCAACGACGGCAACATCGACAACCACAACAACCTGCTTCAAGCCACGCTGGAACATCACCTCAACGACAACTGGAAACTGCGCCTGGCCAGCCACTACAAGGAAGGCAAACTCTGGGGCGACGCCTCCGAATCCCGCCCGTTGAACGCCGACGGGCACACCGTCAACCGCCGCTATCGCGAGCGCGATACCAACTGGCACGACAGCATTACCCAACTGGAGCTGCGTGGTCTGTTCGACCTCGGCCCCTGGCAACATGAACTGCTGATCGGCAGCGAATACGAAAACTTCCGCAAGAACGAGCGCGTCACCACCATCGCCGGTGGCCCCTACGCGATCGATATCTATAAGCCGATTTACGGCCAGCCAAAACCCAACGGCGCACGCTCGGGCAGCGACTTCTTCGAACAGGTCGAAAGTCATGCGCTGAACCTGCAGGATCAGATCGTCTTCACCGACAAACTGCGCGGGATGGTCGGCGCGCGTTTCGAGCATTTCGATCAGCACATCGATGATCACAGTCGTAACGCCACGAGCGACCAACGCCACGACGCGCTCACCCAACGTGCCGGTCTGCTCTATCAACTGACGCCGAACACTGGCCTGTTTGCCAACGCCTCGACCTCGTTCAAACCGAACAACGGCCTCGACGCCTCCGGCAAATCCTTCGACCCGGAACAAGGCGTCGGCTACGAAATCGGGATCAAGAACGAGCTGTTCGACGAACGCTTGAGCAGCACCCTCGCCTTCTTCCACATCGACAAGGAAAACGTCCTCGCCCTCGACCCGGCCACCGACACCAGCCGCGCGATGGGCAAGGCGCGCAGTCGCGGCTTTGACCTGCAAGTCACCGGGCAAGTGACTGACGCAGTGCGGCTGATAGGCGCCTTCGCTTACATCGACGCCGAAGTCACCCAGGGCGACGCGGTGATTCCCACTGGTAGCCGCATCCTCGGCGTGGCCAAACGCAGCGGCAGCGTGCTTGGGGTTTATGAGTTTCAGGATGGCCATTTGCGCGGCTCGGACGTCGGCGCTGCGTTCACCTATGTCGGCGACCGCTCGGGAGAATCTGGCAGCGACTTCGAATTGCCGGCTTACCGGACCGTCGACCTGCTGGCGCATTACAAAGCCAGCGACAACGTTACTGTCGGCCTGAACCTCAACAACCTCTTCGACGAAAAGTATTACGAACGCGCCTACAGCAACTACTGGGTCAACCCCGGCGAGCCGCGCAATTTCACTGTCAGCCTGACACTTAATCTGTAAAAGGACGTCACCATGCAATACGGCAAAACCCTTGTGCTCATCGCCGCGCTGTTCGCCGGCCAAGTCTCGGCTCATGGTCTGTGGACCGAACAACGCCGTGGCAATATCGAAGTGGTCTACGGCCATGGCGCTGAAGACAATGCGTTCAAGGCGCAGAAAATCAGCGGCGCCTGGGCCTACGATGCAGCCGGCAAGATGATTCCGGTCAGCGTTGAACGTTTAGCAGATCACGCACGTTTGAAACCGCTGAAGTCGCCTGCGGTGATGGCGGTAGCGCTGAACAACGGCATGTGGTCGCAGACCGCCGACAAGAAGTGGATCAACCAAGGCCGCAGCAAAGTGCCGGGCGCCATTGAGGCAACCGAGACGTTCAAGTACAGCCTGGCGATTTATCAGCCGGGGGCGAAGTTGCCCAAGCTCGATCAGATCAAACTGCTGATTCTGCCGGAGGTTGATCCACTGACCGTTGGGCCGGGCAAATCATTGCCGGTGCGGGTGTTGCTCGATGGCAAACCGGCGGCGGGGGTGAAGTTGATTGGCGACTATCGCAGTGCGCCGAACACGTTGAGCACCGAGACGGATAAGGACGGCCGTGCGCAGGTACTGGTGAGGAATGAAGGGTTGAATGTGATTGCCGCGCAGGTTGAAGTGCCGGTGAAGGACAGTGCGGATGTGGATAGTCGTGGGTTGTTTACCTCACTGACGTTCCTTGGCGAGCCGCATCACGAATAAAAGCACACCCTCACCCCAGCCCTCTCCCGGAGGGAGAGGGAGCCGACCGAGTTGTCTTGTGAGGTACATCGACCTGAAAGACCGAGTCGATTATGGATTCGGTAAAGCACTTTAACGTCGGCGTTACTCTGCAATATCCCCCAATCAGTCCCCTCTCCCTCCGGGAGAGGGCTAGGGTGAGGGGCTTTTGCTTTTAGAGGTCGCCCAGACCGTCGATCAGCGCCTGATTCTGCTCCGGCGTGCCAATCGAAATCCGCAGGAACTGCGCAATCCGCTCCTGCTTGAAGTGCCGTACGATCACGCCCTGCTCACGCAGTTTCGCCGCCAGCCCCGCCGCATCATGCTGCGGATGCCGGGCGAAGATGAAGTTGGCCGCCGACGGCAGCACTTCAAAACCCTTGGCCTGCAACTGCGCAATCACCCATTCACGGCTCTCGATGACCAGACGGCAAGTCTTGTCGAAATACTCGCGATCTTCGAACGCCGCCGCTGCGCCGACAATCGCCAGACGATCCAGTGGATAAGAGTTGAAGCTGTTCTTGATCCGCTCCAGCGCCTCGATCAGATCCGGGTGCCCGACCGCCAGACCCACCCGCAGTCCAGCCAGCGAGCGCGACTTGGACAGCGTCTGCGTCACCAGCAGGTTCGGATAACGGTCCACCAGACTGATCGCCGTTTCGCCGCCGAAGTCGATGTACGCCTCGTCTACGACCACCACCGAATCCGGGCTGGCCTTGAGGATCTGCTCGACCGCTTCCAGCGCCAGCAGGCAACCGGTCGGTGCGTTCGGGTTGGGGAAAATGATCCCGCCGTTCGGCTTGGCGTAGTCGGCCGGATCAATCTGGAACTGTGCGTCCAGTGGCACCGCATCGTATTTGATGCCGTACAAACCACAGTAAACCGGATAGAAGCTGTAGCTGATGTCCGGGAACAGCAGCGGCTGATCATGCTGCAGCAAACCGTGGAAAATGTGCGCGAGCACTTCGTCCGAACCGTTGCCGAGGAACACCTGATTGCTTTGCACGCCGTAGTAGTTGGCGACAGCAGTTTTCAGCAGATCGCTGTTCGGGTCCGGGTACAGGCGCAGGTTGTCATTCAACTCAACCTGCATTGCCGCCAGCGCTTTTGGCGAGGGGCCGTAGGGGTTTTCGTTGGTGTTGAGCTTGACCAGTTTGGTCAGCTTCGGCTGTTCACCCGGCACGTACGGCACCAGATCTTTAACGAACGGGCTCCAGAATTTGCTCATCGCTCAGTTCCCCTGCCCTTTTAGAAAGTCTTCGTCTTTGATGCGGTATTCGGCGCTGCGCGCGTGGGCGCTCAGCGATTCGCCACGGGCTAGCACCGATGCAGTCTTGCCCAGTTCGGAAGCACCGGCTTCAGAGCAGAAGATGATCGACGAACGCTTCTGGAAGTCATACACACCCAGCGGCGAGGAGAAGCGTGCGGTACCGGAAGTCGGCAATACGTGGTTCGGACCTGCGCAGTAATCGCCCAGTGCTTCGGAGGTGTGACGGCCCATGAAGATCGCGCCGGCGTGGCGGATCTGCGGCAGCCAGGCTTGCGGGTCAGCGACCGACAGCTCCAAGTGTTCCGGGGCGATGCGGTTGGCGACTTCGATGGCTTGCGCCATGTCCTTCACGTGAATCAGTGCACCACGGCCGTTGATCGAGGTTTCGATGATGGTCGCGCGGTCCATGGTCGGCAGCAGTTTATCGATGCTGGCGGCGACCTTGTCGAGGAACTCCGCGTCCGGGCTGACCAGAATCGCCTGCGCGTCTTCGTCGTGTTCGGCTTGCGAGAACAGGTCCATGGCGATCCAGTCCGGATCGGTCTGGCCGTCGCACACCACGAGAATTTCCGAAGGGCCGGCGATCATGTCGATACCAACCTGACCGAAGACGTGACGCTTGGCGGTGGCGACGTAGATGTTGCCCGGGCCAACCACCTTATCGACTTTCGGCACGCTTTCGGTGCCGTAGGCCAAAGCCGCGACGGCTTGCGCACCACCGATGGTGAACACGCGGTCAACGCCGGCGATACACGCGGCGGCCAAGACCAGCTCATTGATTTCACCGCGCGGAGTTGGCACAACCATGACCACTTCGGTTACGCCGGCGACCTTGGCCGGAATCGCGTTCATCAACACCGACGACGGGTACGACGCCTTGCCGCCCGGTACGTAAAGGCCGGCGCGATCCAGCGGCGTGACCTTCTGGCCCAGCACCGTACCGTCGGCTTCGGTGTAGCTCCAGGAATCCTGCTTCTGTTTTTCGTGGTAGCTGCGCACGCGGGCGGCGGCTTTTTCCAGTGCTTCGCGCTGTGCCACGGTGATGCGCGTCAGCGCCAGTTCCAGACGCTCGCGCGGCAGGATCAGGTCGGCCATCGAAGCGACTTCGAGGCCGTCGAATTTCTGGGTGAACTCGACCAGCGCCGCGTCACCGCGTTCGCGCACAGCCTTGATGATGTCCAGCACGCGCTGATTGACCGAGTCGTCAGACACACTTTCCCAGCTCAGCAGATGATCCAGATGATGCGCGAAATCCGGGTCAGCAGCGTTGAGTCGGCGAATTGCAGTCGTTGCGGTCATAGCGAGAGCCTCATAGGAATGGCAAAAACTCAGGCGCCCGAAACTATCATTCGATCCGCTTAGGCACCTGAGAATTCTGGCTATGAGGCGGATAGACGGCGCGACCTGGGGTCGCGCAGGTAAATCAGCCGCGGTGTCGCGATTCCACTGCGTTGCGCAGGGTATCGATCAACGCCTGGATTCGGGCGTGTTGCATTTTCATCGAAGCCTTGTTGACCACCAGGCGCGAGCTGATCGTGGCGATCAGTTCCTGAGGTTCCAGGCCGTTGGCGCGCAGGGTGTTGCCGGTGTCGACCACGTCGATGATCTTGTCGGCCAGACCGATCAGCGGTGCCAGTTCCATCGAGCCGTACAGCTTGATGATGTCGACCTGACGGCCCTGCTCGGCGTAGTAACGCTTGGCGACGTTGACGAATTTGGTCGCCACGCGCAGACGGCCCTTGGGCTCAGGCGCGCCGATCTTGCCGGCGGTCATCAGCTTGCACTGGGCGATTTGCAGGTCCAGTGGCTCGTACAGGCCCTGGCCGGTGTATTCCATCAGCACGTCTTTACCGGCAACGCCGAGGTCAGCCGCGCCATGTTCGACATAGGTCGGCACATCGGTGGCGCGCACGATCAGCAGACGAACGTCGTCCTGGGTCGTGGGAATGATCAGCTTGCGGCTCTTGTCCGGATTCTCGGTCGGCACGATGCCCGCTTCGGCGAGAAGCGGCAGGGTGTCGTCAAGGATGCGGCCCTTGGACAGTGCGATGGTCAACATGGGAAACGTCAGTCCTTATCAAGGTACTCATGTCCGGTCGCAATCGGCGCCGGACACACATCGAGCCGGAAACCGGCTCGACTCAAAACAAATTCAGTGGACACGTCCCTGTGTCCCGATGCAGCAATCAGCCCGGAACGCGACGGATCTTGGCGCCCAGCATCTGCAGTTTTTCTTCGATGCACTCGTAACCACGGTCGATGTGGTAGATGCGGTCGATCAGGGTATCGCCTTCGGCAACCAGAGCCGAGATCACCAGGCTGGCCGAAGCACGCAGGTCGGTGGCCATGACTGGCGCGCCCTTGAGGACTTCGGTCCCGGTGACGATGGCGGTGTTGCCTTCGACCTGGATCTTGGCGCCCATGCGGTGCAGTTCGTACACGTGCATGAAACGGTTTTCGAAGATCGTCTCGATCACCGCACCGGTGCCTTCGGCAATGGCATTGAGCGAGATGAACTGCGCTTGCATGTCAGTCGGGAAAGCCGGGTACGGCGCAGTGCGCACGTTGACCGCTTTCGGACGCTTGCCGTGCATGTTCAGCTCGATCCAGTCTTCACCACAGGTGATTTCTGCGCCGGCTTCACGGAGCTTTTCCAGAACCGCTTCGAGGATGGTCGGATCGGTGTCCTTGACCTTGACGCGGCCACCGGTCACGGCAGCAGCGACCAGGTAGGTGCCGGTTTCGATACGGTCAGGCATGACCTTATAGAAAGCCGAACCCAGACGCTCGACGCCATCGATGGTGATGGTGTCGGTACCGGCGCCGGAAACCTTGGCGCCCATGGCGTTGAGGAAGTTCGCCAGGTCAACCACTTCAGGCTCGCGGGCGGCGTTCTGCAGCACGCTGCGGCCCTTGGCCAGAGCAGCGGCCATCATGATGTTTTCGGTACCGGTCACACTGACGGTATCGAAGAAGAAGCTTGCACCGCGAAGGCCACCTTCAGGCGCCTTGGCCTTGATGTAACCGCCTTCGACGTCAATCACCGCACCCATGGCTTCGAGACCACGGATGTGCAGGTCAACCGGACGCGAACCAATGGCGCAACCGCCAGGCAGCGCCACTTCGGCTTCACCGAAACGGGCAACCATCGGGCCCAGCACCAGGATCGACGCACGCATGGTTTTCACCAGTTCGTACGGGGCGATCAGGGTCTTGATGGTGCGTGGGTCGATTTCGACGCTGAGTTTTTCGTCGATCACAGGCTCAATGCCCATGCGACCGAACAGCTCGATCATGGTGGTGATGTCGTGCAGGTGCGGCAGGTTGCCAACGGTCACCGGGCCATCGCACAGCAGCGTGGCCGCCAGGATCGGCAGGGCGGAGTTTTTTGCGCCGGAAATGCGGATCTCGCCATCAAGACGAGCGCCACCGGTAATAATCAATTTATCCATAAGAATCTCGACGCCCTTAGGCTCAGGTGCGCTCGGCCCAGGCCGCGCTGCTGAAAAATTTCATAGTGACCGCATGGATGCTGCCATCGGTGATCCATGGGTTCAAATGGGCATAGATCTGCTGCTGACGCTTCACCGGGCTCAACGCCGCCAGTTCATCGCTAATCACGTTCAGCTGGAAATTGCAGCCTTCGCCCTCAACTTCTACCAACGTTCCGGGCAGCTTTCCTTCAAGGAAGCTCTTCACTTCTACGGCCTGCATGCTCAACCTCAATCGGCGCCCTGTGCGCACGGGTCGGACATCATACAAAAAAGCCCCGCGCCTGCGAACCCCGCATGGCAGGACTCTGACGGGGGGCTTCTTTATTGATGCGGGTTCAGGGTTGCGCCAACAGTTCGGTCAGTTCACTGACCTGAGCGATTTCGCGCATATCTTCGGGCATCGCACGGATGCTTACGGCCTTGCCGGCCGCATTGGCATCGCGCATGAAGCACAGCAGCAACGACAAACCGACGCTGCTGGACTTCTTCACCGCCGAGCAATCAATCACCAGCGACGCAGCCTTGCTGGATTTGATCAGCGTCTGACCTTCCTTGCGCAGGTCAGCACCGGTGCGATAGTCCAGCACTCCGCTGAGCAAGAGCTCGTCGACATCACTCATACGAACTGCGGCCTCACTCATTGCGCTGGCTTCGCGGCAGCTTTGTCGGTTTCTTCTTTGGCCTTGGCGACTTCACCAGCCCAATTGTTGATGGTCTTGTCCAGGTCATTGCCATTGCGCTGCATGGCGTCGGCGAACTGATCACGGAACAGCTTGCCGATGTTGATGCCGTTGATGATCACGTTGCGCAGCTTCCACTCGCCGTTGATCTTCTCAAGCGTGTACTGCACAGGGTAGATCGCGCCGTTGCTGCCTTTTACGGTCATGCCGACGCTGGTGCGATCGCCCGACTCGTCCTTGGCCGGATCAACGGTGATGCCCTGGTTGTTGTACTCGAGCAAGGCGTTACCGTAGAACTGGAACAGGCCTTTCTTGAAGTTTTCCTGGAAGGTCTGCATCTGCGCCGGCGTAGCCTTGCGCGAATACTTGACCGTCATGATGCTCTTGGAAATGCCTTCGGCATCCACCACCGGACCGACGATGGTGTTCAGCGCGGTGTAGAAATCCTGCGGGTCCTGCTTGTACTTCTCTTTGTTGGCCGACAGGTCGGCAAGCATCCGGTTCGTGGTGTCCTGAACCAGATCATGCGCAGACTGTGCCGCCACAGCGTTACCCATCAGTGGCAATGCCGCGAGCAACACCAACAGGCCACGTCGCAAGGTAGAGATCATTCAAAAGCTCCTCATTTGGCGTCTTTGCTAACGGTATTGAGCAGGAATTTACCGATCAGGTCTTCCAGTACCAGTGACGACTGCGTGTCGTGAATGGTTCCACCATCCTTCAGCGGCTTGTCTTCACCGCCGACGCTGATACCGATGTACTTCTCGCCCAGCAGACCAGCGGTCAGGATAGACGCTGTGGAGTCAGTCGGCAGATTGTCGACTTTTTTATCCACTTGCAGGGTCACCCGACCGGTGAAGCTGTCGCGGTCCAGATCGATCGCCGTGACCTTGCCGATGGTCACACCGGCCATGGTCACTTTGGCTCTGACCGTCAAACCGGCGATATTATCGAAGTAGGCATACAATTTATAAGTGTCGGTGGTCGACGTCGGAGACAGGCCACTGACCCGCAACGCAAGCAGTAACAAAGCCAGGATCCCTGCCAGCAGGAACAGGCCGACACCGATTTCCAGGGTGCGGTTTTGCATCAGAAATCTCCAAACATCAAAGCGGTCAGAATAAAGTCCAGGCCGAGCACTGCCAGCGAGGCAAACACTACAGTCTTGGTGGTGGCTCGGCTGATGCCCTCGGAAGTGGGCTCACAGTCATAGCCTTGGAATACGGCGATCCAGGTCACGACAAAGGCGAAAACGATGCTTTTGATGACACCGTTGAGTACATCACTGGTGAAGTTCACGCTGTTCTGCATGTTCGCCCAGTAGGAACCTTCATACACGCCCAGCCAGTCGACAGCCACCCACGAACCGCCCCAGATGCCCACCACGCTGAAAATCATCGCCAGCACCGGCAGGGAAATGAAACCGGCCCACAGGCGCGGAGCAATGATGTACTTGAGCGGATCGACGCCGATCATTTCCAGGCTGGACAGCTGTTCGGTGGATTTCATGTTGCCGATTTCAGCGGTCAGCGCCGAACCGGCACGCCCGGCGAACAACAGTGCGGTCACCACCGGCCCCAGCTCTCGCAGCAAGGTCAGCGCAACCATCTGCCCCACCGCCTGCTCCGAACCGTAGCTCGACAGAATGCTGAAGCCCTGCAGCGCCAGCACCATGCCGATGAAGATCCCGGAAACGACGATGATCACCAGCGACATCACGCCGACCGAATGCAGTTGCTTGACCAACAGGCCAAAACCGCCACTGATACCACCGCGCCCGAGCAAGGCGTGAAACAGGAACAGCGTCGCACGACCGAACACCGCCACGGCGTCGATCGCCGATTCGCCGAACCGGCGTACGCGTTCTATTAATGAAATTCTGCGCATCAGCGCTTCCCCAGAAGATCTGCGCGGTAATCCGTCGCTGGAAAATGGTACGGCACCGGGCCATCGGGGTTACCGGTCATGAACTGACGGATACGTGGTTCGTCCGAATTCATCAGCTCATCCGGCGTGCCCTGCCCCAGCACCTGACCATCACCCACTACATAGATGTAGTCGGCAATGCTCGCGGTTTCGGCGAGGTCGTGGGACACCACGATGCTGGTAATGCCCAGCGCATCGTTGAGCAGACGGATCAGACGCACCAGGACGCCCATGGCGATCGGGTCCTGACCGACGAACGGTTCGTCGTACATGAGGATCTGCGGATCGAGGGCAATGGCCCGGGCCAGGGCCACGCGACGCTTCATGCCACCGGACAGTTCATCAGGCATCAGCTCGATGGCACCGCGCAAACCCACGGCCTGCAATTTGAGCAGGACGATGTCGCGGATCATCTCTTCCGGCAGATCGGTATGAACGCGCAGGGGAAAAGCAACGTTCTCGAAGACATCGAGATCGGTGAACAGCGCGCCGCTCTGAAACAGCACGCCCATGTGCTTGCGCGCATCGAACAGATCACTGCGTGACAGCTTCGGCAGGTTCTGACCGTTGACCCAGACTTCGCCGCTGGAGGGACGCAACTGTGCGCCCATCAACCTCAGCAGTGTGGTCTTGCCACACCCGGAAGGCCCCATGATGCCGGTGACCTTGCCGCGCGGGATGCGGATATCGACGTTATTGAAAATGCTGCGCGCACCGCGCTTGAAGGAGACTCCCTTCAGCTCGACCGCGTAGGCGTTATCGGCACTCATCTAAACTCCTTGCGATGCAGCCTCTCACTCGGACGCCTGGCTTTCCTTGGAAAGCACATACCTCGGAGGCAGGCCGAACTGGCGGCGAACTATATCACTGCAAAGGCCAAGCGCCCAAGGCCTGTACCGGGCTGTGTTCAGCGAGTTGACTGGGTTGCAGGGAGTTTTTCAGGGTTTTGGTTACGAGTAATGACAAAGCACGACGAACTTGCGTGAGGCTTTGCCACATAACCGCTATAATCGCCGCCTTTTCATCGGGCTATACGATTTCTGACATGAGCCAATCCAGCGACCTGATTCAATCGGCACAACGCACCATCCAACTCGAAGTGGAAGCCGTCCAAGGCTTGTTGCCCCATATCGACGCCGATTTCGTACGCGCTTGCGAGATGATTCTGGCCAGCAAGGGCCGTGTGGTCGTAGTCGGCATGGGGAAGTCCGGGCACATTGGCAACAAGATTGCCGCGACCCTGGCCAGCACCGGCACCCCGGCCTTTTTCGTCCATCCGGCCGAGGCCAGCCATGGCGACATGGGCATGATCACCCGCGATGACGTGATTCTGGCCCTGTCGAACTCCGGCTCGACCAACGAAATCGTCACCCTGCTGCCCCTGATCAAGCGTCTGGGCATCCAGCTGATCAGCGTCACCGGCAATCCGCAATCGCCGCTGGCCAAGGCCGCCGAGGTCAATCTCAACGTTCACGTCGAGCACGAGGCCTGCCCATTGAACCTGGCGCCGACCTCCTCGACCACGGCGGCGCTGGTCATGGGCGACGCTCTCGCGGTCGCCCTGCTGGAGGCGCGCGGCTTTACCGCTGAAGACTTCGCGTTCTCGCACCCCGGCGGTGCCCTGGGCCGTCGCCTGCTGCTGAAAGTGGAAAATGTCATGCACGCCGGGCAAGAGTTGCCGCAAGTACAACGCGGCACGTTGCTCAAGGACGCGCTGATGGAAATGACCCGTAAAGGTCTGGGCATGACCGTCATTCTTGAAACTGACGGTAAACTGGCCGGGATCTTCACCGACGGCGACTTGCGCCGCACGCTGGATCGCAGCATCGACATCCGCAGCGCCACCATCGATCAGGTGATGACCGCGCACGGCAAAACCGCCCGGCCCGAGATGCTCGCCGCCGAAGCGCTGAAAATCATGGAAGACCACCGAATCAACGCACTGGTCGTTGTGGATGAAGAAGATCGCCCGGTCGGCGCCTTCAACCTCTCCGATCTGCTGCGCGCAGGAGTGATGTAATGAGCAACGATCTGCTGCAACGCGGCAAAGCGATCAAACTGGCGGTTTTCGACGTCGACGGCGTTCTCACCGACGGTCGCCTGTACTTCCTTGAAGACGGCAGTGAATTCAAGACCTTCAACACGCTCGACGGCCAAGGCATCAAAATGCTGATGAACGCTGGCGTGCAGACCGCTATCATCAGCGGTCGAAAAACACCGGTGGTCGAACGTCGCGCGAAAAACCTGGGGATTCCCCACCTGTTCCAGGGTCGTGAAGACAAATTGGTCGTTCTCGACGGTCTACTTGAGCAACTGGGCCTAAGCTACGAAGAAGTCGCCTACCTCGGTGACGACTTGCCAGACCTGCCGGTGATTCGCCGCGTCGGCCTGGGCATGGCGGTGGCCAATGCGGCTGACTTCGTACGCGAACATGCCCATGGCGTTACCCGCGCCCGTGGCGGCGAAGGTGCCGCCCGCGAATTCTGCGAATTGATCCTGCGCGCCCAGGGCCGCCTCGATGCGGCCAATGCCGCTTACCTTTGAGCGAAACCATGTTTAGCAAAAAATTTCGCAACTTCCTGCTGTTCGGCTGCATCGCGGCGATATTCGCCGCGGTGGGCTACTGGAACATCAGCCCGGAACGCTTCCTCGACAAGCCTCCGGTTTCGTCCGTTGACACCCCTATCGACTGGTATGCGACCAACACGCACACCCTGCAATACCTGCCGGACGGCAAAGTGCAATATGAAATGACCTCCGACAAGGCCGAGCACGTCAAGGCAACCGATATCACCCTGGTGACCAAACCCGACCTGAACATGTACCGCGGAACCGATTTCCCGTGGCACGTGACCAGCGAGCACGGCGAAGTGAACTCCGGTGGTACCCAAGTCGAATTGATCGATTCGGTACGCATCAAGCGCACCGATGAGAAGAACCGCGATCTGCTGGTCACCTCCACGCGCATGACAGTGTTCCCGCAGGAGCAATATGCGCAGACCGAGCAACCCGTTAGAATCGACGGCGCTGGCGGTGTATCGACTGGCGTTGGCATGAAAGCCTACCTGAAGGAAAGCAGGATACACCTGCTATCGAACGTAAGAGGACAGTATGAGGCTCGTTAAAACCCTCCCTATTTTGCTCAGTCTGGGCGCAGCACTGGGAAGCGTGAGCGCCTGGGCTCTGCCGAACGATCAGCAGCAACCTATCCGCATTCAAGCCGACGACGCCCAACTGGACGACAAGAACGGCATCGCCACCTATAAAGGTGATGTGATCATCACCCAGGGTTCGATGATCGTTAAAGGCAACACGGTGACCATCACCCGCACCCCGGCCGGCGATATCGACGTGGTGACGTCGGTAGGCAACCTTGCCTATTTCGAGCAACTGCAAACTCAAGGTGACACCAAGCCTGTACAGGGCTGGGGCGTGACGATCCAGTACCACGCCGCGCAAAACCGCGTTGTGCTGATCGACAAGGCCAAGGTAGTCGACAAGGACAACAACACGACTCAAGGCGAGAAAATCGTCTATGACACCGTGAAGAAACTCGCCAGCGCCGGTCGCGCTACCGGCAGCAAGGTCACCGAGGCGCGTCCGCGCATCGACATGGTGATCCAGCCGAAGAAGAAAACCGAAGAGAAAACCCAGTAATGGCAACTCTGAAAGCTCAGCACCTGGCCAAGGCCTATAAAAGCCGCCAGGTCGTGCGTGACGTCAGCCTGTCGATCGACAGCGGCCAGATCGTCGGCCTGCTTGGCCCGAACGGTGCCGGCAAGACCACGTGCTTCTACATGATCGTCGGCCTGGTACAGGCCGATCAGGGCCGCGTGCTGATCGACGATCTGGACGTCAGCCACCAGCCGATGCACGGTCGTGCCAAGGCCGGTATCGGCTATCTGCCGCAAGAAGCGTCGATCTTCCGCAAACTGTCGGTGGCCGACAACATCATGGCCATCCTCGAGACCCGTCAGGAACTCGACAAGGCTGGCCGTCGCAAGGAGCTGGAAAGCCTGCTGCAGGAATTCCACATCAGCCACATCCGCGACAACCTCGGCATGAGCCTGTCCGGTGGTGAACGCCGCCGGGTGGAAATCGCTCGCGCTCTGGCGACTGCACCGAAATTCATCCTGCTCGACGAACCATTCGCCGGTGTCGACCCGATCTCGGTCGGCGACATCAAGCAGATCATCCACCACCTCAAGGCCAAAGGCATCGGTGTGCTGATCACCGACCACAACGTCCGCGAGACGCTGGATATCTGCGAAACCGCTTACATCGTCAACGACGGTCAGTTGATTGCCGAGGGCGATGCAGAGACCATCCTGGCCAACGATCTGGTCAAGGAAGTGTATCTGGGCCACGAATTCCGCCTGTAAGCGCGACAGTGCCCGGTGCGCCGCCAGGGCGCTGTATCGATTCAAGCAGGATTTAATACGCTTTAATTGTTACAGCGCTCTAGGCAAACACTTCAGTTTCAGGCATATAATTTGCTTAAGTTTGGCGCTTCGGCGCCCTGTAGTGGATGGCGCATAGCGCCGGCGAATAAGGTGTTAAGCCCCTGCCATGAAACCATCGCTAGTCTTGAGAATGGGCCAGCAGCTGACGATGACACCGCAGCTGCAACAGGCCATCCGCCTGCTCCAATTGTCGACCCTGGATCTGCAACAGGAAATCCAGGAGGCTCTGGAATCCAATCCGATGCTCGAACGCCAGGAAGAAGGCGAAGACTTCGACAATTCCGACCCTTTGGCCGACAACGCCGAGCAGAAGCCCAACACCGAAATCCAGGAACCCTCGTATCAGGAAACCGCGCCGACGGTGGACAACCTCGAGGAAGGTGACTGGAGCGAGCGTATCCCCAACGAACTTCCAGTCGATACCGCGTGGGAAGACGTCTACCAGACCAGCGCCAGCAGCCTGCCCAGCAGCGATGACGACGAATGGGACTTCACCACCCGCACCTCCGCTGGCGAAAGCCTGCAAAGCCATTTGCTCTGGCAACTGAACCTCGCACCGATGTCCGACACCGATCGCCTGATCGCCGTGACCCTGATCGATTGCATCAACAATCAGGGCTACCTGGACGAAAGCCTCGAAGAAATCCTCGAAGCGTTCGACCCGGAACTGGACATCGAACTGGACGAAATCGAAGCCGTCCTGCACCGCATCCAGCAATTTGAACCAGCCGGCATCGGCGCACGCAATCTTAGCGAATGCCTGTTGC
Source organism: Pseudomonas sp. (assembly GCF_049300855.1). Lineage (GTDB taxonomy): Bacteria > Pseudomonadota > Gammaproteobacteria > Pseudomonadales > Pseudomonadaceae > Aquipseudomonas. Next base: position 85,736 of record NZ_JBAQKH010000012.1, read on the forward strand.
TGCAATTACGCCAGCTGTCGGCCAAGACGCCTTGGCTGGCGGAAGCCAAACGTCTGGTCAGCGATTACATCGACCTGCTCGGCAGCCGTGACTACAGCCAGTTGATGCGCCGCATGAAGCTCAAGGAAGATGAGCTGCGTCAGGTCATCGAACTGGTGCAGAGCCTCAATCCGCGCCCGGGTTCGCAGATCGAATCCACTGAAGCCGAGTACGTCGTCCCCGACGTCATCGTGCGCAAGGACAACGAACGCTGGCTGGTCGAGCTCAATCAGGAATCGGTGCCGCGCCTGCGCGTCAACGCCCAGTACGCCGGTTTCGTCCGTCGCGCCGATACCAGCGCCGACAACACCTTCATGCGCAATCAATTGCAGGAAGCCCGCTGGTTCATCAAGAGCCTGCAGAGCCGCAACGAAACCCTGATGAAAGTTGCCACCCAGATCGTCGAGCATCAGCGCGGTTTTTTGGAGTACGGCGACGAAGCAATGAAACCGCTGGTCCTGCACGACATCGCCGAAGCGGTCGGCATGCACGAATCGACGATTTCGCGGGTGACCACGCAGAAGTTCATGCATACCCCGCGCGGTATTTATGAGCTGAAATACTTTTTCTCCAGCCACGTCAGCACCTCCGAAGGCGGCGAATGCTCGTCCACGGCGATCCGCGCGATCATCAAAAAACTGGTTGCCGCGGAAAATCAGAAAAAGCCGTTGAGTGACAGCAAGATCGCTGGTTTACTGGAGGCACAAGGCATTCAGGTGGCTCGCCGCACCGTCGCCAAGTACCGCGAATCCCTCGGGATCGCGCCTTCGAGCGAACGCAAGCGGTTGATGTAAGCCACGTTACAGCGTTCCAGTGGCAGGCTATCCAGCCTGCCGCTTTATGCACTGGCAACGAAGGAGAAGCTGTATGCAAGTCAACATCAGTGGACACCAACTGGAAGTGACCCAACCTCTGCGTTCCTATATCGAGGAAAAACTCCAACGACTGGAGCGACATTTCGACAAGATCACCAACGTGCAAGTCACGATGTGCGTCGAAAAGCTGAAGCAGAAAATCGAAGCCACCTTGCATATTCCCGGCAGCGAAGTGGTCGCCAACGCAGAAGATACTGATATGTACGCTGCGATCGACTCACTCACCGACAAGCTGGATCGCCAACTCAAAAAGCATAAGGAAAAGACCCAGAGCCTCCTCCAGGGCGCTACCGGTCGTTAACACCCCTAACCCATGATCCGACTTGAAACCATCCTGACCCCCGGCCGTTCCCTGGTGAACGTGCCGGGCGGCAGTAAAAAGAAAGCCCTCGAACAAATTGCCAACCTGATCGCCCGCGAAGTGCCGGATCTGGAGATGCAAGATGTCTTCGAGGCATTGATTGCCCGTGAAAAACTCGGTTCCACCGGTTTTGGCAACGGCATCGCCATTCCTCACTGCCGCCTCAAGGGTTGCGAAGCCCCTATCAGCGCGCTGATGCACCTTGAAGCCCCCATCGATTTCGACGCCATCGACGGCGCACCTGTTGACCTGCTGTTTGTACTGCTGGTCCCGGAAGCCGCCACCGATGCGCACCTGGAGTTGCTGCGTCAGATCGCGAGCATGCTCGACCGCAAGGAGGTGCGTGAAAAACTGCGCAGCGCTGCGAGCAACGAAGCCTTGTATCAGGTTGTCCTGGACGAGCAGAACGGGCACTAATCATGCGCTTGATCATCGTCAGCGGCCGTTCCGGCTCAGGTAAAAGTACGGCTCTGGATGTCCTTGAGGACAACGGTTACTACTGCATCGACAACCTGCCGGCCGGCTTGCTGCCGGAACTGGCCGAACGCGCGCTGATTCACACGGAACTGGCGCAGCCGCTGGTGGCCGTGTCTATCGATGCGCGCAACCTGCCAAGCCATCTGACCCGGTTTCCCGAACTGCTTGAAGACGTCCGCAGCAAGCACATCCAGTGCGATGTGCTGTATCTGGATGCCGACGAGGAAACCCTGCTCAAGCGTTTCTCCGAAACCCGCCGTCGTCACCCGCTGAGCAACGCCAATCGCTCGCTGGCCGAGGCGATCGAGGATGAAACCGCCCTGCTCGGCCCGATCGCCGACCTCGCCGACCTGAAGATCAACACCACCAATCTGAACCTGTACCAGTTGCGCGATACCATCAAGCTGCGCCTGCTGAATCAGCCAGAGCCGGGCACGGCGTTTCTGGTCGAATCATTCGGCTTCAAGCGTGGTATGCCGGTGGATGCGGACCTGGTGTTCGACGTGCGCTGCCTGCCCAATCCGTACTGGAAACCGGAGCTGCGCGCGCAATCGGGTCTTGATGCGCCAGTGGCCGAATACCTGGCCGCACAGCCGGAAGTTGAAGAAATGTTCCAGGACATCTTCACCTACCTGCACAAGTGGCTGCCACGTTTCGCCGCCAGCAACCGTGCCTACGTCACCATTGCCATTGGCTGCACCGGCGGGCATCACCGCTCCGTCTACCTGACCGAACGTCTGGGTCAGGCCCTGCAGAAAACCCTGAAGAACGTCCAGGTTCGCCACCGCGACCTCACTTAAAGGATTCACACCGCGATGCCTGCTCTGGAAATCGAAATCATCAACAAACTGGGCCTGCATGCCCGTGCGTCGGCCAAGTTCGTTGGCGTGGCCGGGCAGTATCCGGATTGCACGATCAGAGTGGGTCGCACGCCGGAAACTACCGTCGATGGCAAAAGCATCATGGCGATGATGATGCTCGCGGCAGGCAAGGGCACCAAGATCTATCTGAGCACTGAAGGGCATCAGGAACAGGAAGCGCTGGATGCGCTGGTGGCGTTGATCAACAACTATTTCGACGAGGGCGGTTGATCCGCCGGTGAGGGAGCTTGCTCCCTCCCCCCTTTAACCCAACGCTGTATCCATCACCATCATCAGACAAAACCCGATCAACAGGCCAAGGCTGGCCAGCTTGTCGTGACCGTGACGTCGTGATTCCGGGATGACCTCGTGAGTCACCACCAGCAACATCGCCCCCGCCGCCAGTGCCAGTCCCAATGGCAACAATACCTGCGCCAGACTGACCAGCCAGGCACACACCAGCGCAAACACCGGCTCGACCAGACCTGATGCCGCACCGATCAGGAACGCCTTGACCCGCGACATCCCTGCCCCGGCCAATACCAAGGCAATCACCAGACCTTCCGGCACATCCTGCAGTGCGATGCCCATGGCCAGACTGTCCGCATCCGGCATGCCACCGCCGGCAGACACGCCGACAGCCATGCCTTCCGGGATGTTATGGGCAATGATGGCAAAGACGAACAGCCAGATTCGCGGCGCAATCACCGGATGCTCGGGCGTGCCCACGAGCATTTCCGGCGTGGCTGCGGACAACTGACGATCGACCAGATACAGCCCGAATGCTCCGAGCATGATGCCGAAGCAAATCAGGCCACTGGATGCCCACGCTGTCAGGCCCAGGCTTTCGGCGGCAGCGATGCCCGGCACGATCAGCGAAAACGCCGTCGCCGCCAGCATCACCCCCGCGCCAAACCCCAGCAACGTATCGCTGAGCGCTTGCGGCATGTGCCGAATCACCAACACCGGGACAGCGCCAAGCGCCGTGCCGAGGGCGCAGATCGCGCCGCCCTGCAACGCCCGCGACATTCTCGGTTGCAGATTCAGCCATTCCAGTCCGTGGGCAACCAGCAACGTCATGCCCGCCAACAGCAATAGCGATCCCACTGCGTAACGAAACATACGCCCACTTCCGATCGCCAGTGTTTCAGTGCCCATAGTCAGCCTTGGATTGTTTTTATAGAAGACTTAAACCAGTGCGGCCTGATAGCGCGCAGCAACTTCAGGCCAATTGATCACGTTGTAGAACGCGTTGATGTATTCCGGGCGGCGGTTCTGATAGCGCAGGTAGTAGGCGTGCTCCCAGACGTCGAGACCGAGAATCGGCGTATTGCCGTTCATCAACGGGCTGTCCTGGTTGCCGCTGCTTTCCACGATCAGCTTCTTCTGCGGGGTCACGCTGAGCCAGGCCCAGCCGCTGCCGAAGCGAGTCAGTGCGGCTTTGGTGAAGGCTTCCTTGAAACTGTCGAGGCCGCCCAGTTGCTCATCAATTGCCTTGGCCAGCGCGCCATCCGGTTTGCCGCCACCGCCTGGCACCATCACTTCCCAGAACAGCGAGTGGTTGGCGTGACCGCCACCCTGATTGATCACCGCCGCGCGGAGCTTTTCCGGCAGCGCCTTGACGCTGGCGACGAGTTTTTCCACCGGCCATTCAGCGTACTCAGTGCCTTCTACGGCGGCGTTGAGGTTGTTGATGTAGGTCTGGTGATGTTTGGTGTAGTGAATCTCCATGGTCTGCGCATCGATGTGCGGTTCCAGGGCATCGTAGGCGTAAGGCAAGGCAGGCAGGGTAAAAGCCATTTCAATGGACTCCATGGTGATGTGGGGCAGGCGCGCGGCGCGCATTGCCGGTATCGGGGTGCAGCAGACGCTGAGTGCGCGGGTATTCGCCGTGTTCGCTGATGAAATTCAGCAGCTCGACGTAGGTCTTGCTGCTCTGGCGCAGCGCCGCTTCCCGCAGCGCCGGGCGCAGGCGCTCGTCCTGCATGGTCTGCAACAGCCGCTGGTGGATCGCGCAAAGGTATTCGGCGCTCTCCTCCGGCTGATTCAGGCGCAGGTGCAAATCCGCGAGGTTGTGGTGGGAGATGACGCAGGCCGCCACCGCTTCGTCAGCATCTGCCCAGCGCTCGTACAACACTTGCGCCAAGGCCAGGGCTTGCAGGTAAGCCTCACGGGCGTCGATCAATTCGCCGAGCATGAAGCAGCGATTGGCCCGTTCGATCGTGCGTTTCCAGTGCTCCATGGTGAGCCTCCAAAGCGGTTGCGGGGTTTACACGCCGCCGGCGGTGAGTTTCTCGGGATTGAGTAACTCTTCCAGTTGGCTGCGCGACAGCTCGGTGTGTTCCAGGGCGACGTCGATCACCGCACGGCCTTCCTTGTAGGCCTGCTTGGCGATTTCGGCGGCTTTCTGGTAACCGATGATCGGGTTGAGTGCGGTGACCAGAATCGGGTTGCGCGACAACGCTTCTTTCAGGCGCGACTCGTTGACCTTGAAGCTGGCGATGGCTTTGTCGCCGAGCAGGCGGCTGGAATTGGCCAGCAACTCGATGCTGCTCAGCAGGTTCTGCGCGATGATCGGCAGCATCACGTTCAGTTCGAAGTTGCCCGACTGGCCGGCAATGGTGATCACCGAGTCGTTGCCGATCACTTGCGCGGCCACCATGGCGGTGGCTTCCGGGATCACCGGGTTGACCTTGCCCGGCATGATCGACGAGCCCGGTTGCAAGGCTTCCAGTTCGATTTCGCCGAGGCCGGCGAGCGGACCGGAGTTCATCCAGCGCAAGTCGTTGGCGATTTTCATCAGCGACACAGCGGTGGCTTTGAGCTGGCCAGAGACGGCGACGGCCGTGTCCTGCGAGCCGATCAGCGCGAACAGATCCTTGCCCGGCGTGAACTGCACGTCGGTCAGTTGGCTCAACTGGCGGCTGAATCGTGCGGCGAACTCAGGGTGCGCGTTGATCCCGGTACCGACCGCCGTGCCGCCCTGCGCGAGGGCTTGCAGGCTCGGCAGCAAGTCCTGCAGATGACTGATGTTGGCCTTGAGCTGCTGCGCCCAGCCATTGAGCACCTGGCTCATGCGCACCGGCATCGCGTCCATCAAATGCGTGCGACCGGTTTTGACGTGGTGATGCACGTGCGCAGCTTTTTGCTCGATCACTTGCACCAGGTGCAACAGCGCCGGCAACAGGTGCTCGTGCAAGGCCAGCGCGGCGCTGACGTGAATGGTGGTCGGGATGATGTCGTTGCTGCTCTGGCCGCAGTTGACGTGATCGTTGGCGTTGACCGCTTCGCCGAGCAGACGGCTGGCCAAAGTGGCAATCACTTCATTGGCGTTCATGTTGGAACTGGTGCCGGAACCGGTCTGGAAGATATCCACCGGAAAATGCTGCATGAAGTCGCCTTCGAGCAGCCCTTGTGCGGCGTCGCTGATGGCTTTGCCCTGCGCAGCGCTGATCTGGTTGAGTTCGACGTTGGCGCGAGCCGCCGCCGCTTTGGCGAGGATCAGGGCGCGAATGAATTGCGTTGGCATCGGTTTGCCACTGATCGGGAAGTTATCCACTGCGCGCTGGGTTTGCGCGCCGTAGAGAGCGTCCACCGGCACCTGCAGTTCGCCCATGCTGTCGCGCTCAATACGTGTCTTGGTCATCTGAAAATCCTTGCACCAGTTCAATAAGAGGAATCGAGGGAAGCAGGTCGCAGGTGGCGAGCTGCCAGGTGTAGCGCTGCCAGCGTTTGAGCCGACAATTACACAGAGAGAGGCGCTCCATTTCACGCAGCGGGCGCCAGGCTTGATCGAGACACAAGCTGCGCCAGTGCCACGGCAGCGCGATGTCGGTGGCCGTGTCGAGCAGCAGACGGAAGGAGGTTTCGGCGATCGTCCAGGGAGAGGTTGCCGTACAACAGGCCAGATACCGGCCTTCGGCCAGGTAATGTTCGATCAGGCGCGGTTCGTCAGGATCCATCGCGCAACGGATCTGACGACTCATCCAGCGCCAGCTTTCGAGGTAGGGCTGCTCGTGCAAGGCAGAACTCATGATCCGGGGCTCATCCGATAATGAGATTTATTATTAGATGATAATGAGAACTAAAACAAGCCCAGGGTATGCACACGCCCTGTGGGAGCGAGCTTGCTCGCGAATACGGACTTTCAGTAACAACATCTCTGACTGACGCAACGCATTCGCGAGCAAGCTCGCTCCCACAGGAAATTTTTGCCAGACATGAAAAAGGCGCGCCATCCGGGAGGATGGCGCGCCTTTTTCTGTGACGACCGGGCCTTAGCTGCCTGCGACGGTCATTCGCTCGATCAACACCGAACCGGTGCGAATGTTGCTGCGCAGTTCCAGATCGTTACCCACGGCAACGATCTGCTTGAACATGTCGCGCATGTTGCCGGCGATGGTCACTTCCTGCACCGCGAACTGGATTTCACCGTTCTCGACCCAGAAGCCTGCCGCCCCGCGCGAATAGTCGCCAGTGACCATGTTCAAGCCGTGCCCCATCAATTCGGTGACCAACAAGCCACGGCCCATGCGCTTCAACAGTGCCGCCTGGTCTTCATCGCCATGGGTGACGAAAAGGTTGTGCACGCCGCCGGCGTTCGCGGTGCTCGGCATACCGAGCTTGCGCCCGGAATACGTGCCAAGGATGTACGACACCAACTCACCCTTTTCGACGAACGGTTTGGCATACGTTGCCAGACCATCACCGTCATACGAAGCACTGCCCATCGCGCGCATCAGGTGTGGGCGCTCATCAATGGTCAACCATTCCGGGAACAGCTTCTGCCCCAAAGTGCCTTCGAGGAACGACGATTTGCGATACAGGCTGCCGCCGGAGACCGCCGAGAGGAAGCTGCCGAACAAGCCGCCGGCCAGTTCCGCCGAAAACAGCACCGGTACTTCGCAGGTCGGTACCGGGCGCGCGCCCAAGCGGCTCGCCGCCCGTTGCGCGGCACGCTGACCGATGCTCACCGGATCGGCCAGCAATTCGCCCTGACGGCTCACGTCGTACCAGTAATCGCGCTGCATCTGGCCATCGGCCTCGGCGATCATCACGCAGCTCAGGCTGTGGCGGGTCGATGCATAGCCACCAATGAAACCGTGGCTGTTGCCGTAAACCCGGCAGCCCTGATGGGTGCTGAGGGTGGTGCCGTCGGCGTTCTTGATCCGCGCATCGGCGTCGAACGCCGCTGCTTCACAGAGCAAGGCCTTCTCGATCGCTTGCTCCGGTGTAATGTCCCACTCGTGGAACAGGTCAAAATCGTGCTGTTCCTTGGCCATCAACGCCGCATCGGCCAGACCCGAGGCCTCGTCTTCTGAAGTGTGCTTAGCGATGGCCAGGGCCGCAGCGACGGTTTCGCGAATTGCATCCGGGCCGGTCGCCGAGGTGCTGGCCGAGCCTTTGCGCTGACCGACGTACAGCGTGATACCAAAACCCTGATCGCGGTTGAATTCGACCGTTTCGACTTCGCGCTGGCGCACCGAAGTCGACAGCCCCTGCTCCAGCGACACCGCAACTTCGCAGGCACTGGCGCCCTGACGCTTGGCTTCGGCGATGATCTGCTCGACTTGTTCCTGCAGTGCCGGCAATGCCTGCGGGCCGACGCTTTGAACTGCACTCATGCTCATCTCCACTCAAATTCTGCTTTCGGCTAAGGTCATCGAGCGACCGGGCCGGACAAGCGGCCCCCGACTGGTTATCATGGCGGCGTTTCTTTGCGGACTGCCACCATGGTTGATTCTTACGACGACTCCCTCGATACGGGAGAAAAAAGCAAATCTCAGGTCAAACGCGAGCTGCATGCTCTGGTTGACCTTGGCGAGCGCCTTACAACACTCAAGCCCGACTTGCAGGCAAAACTGCCGTTGACCGACGCTTTGCGCCGGGCACTGGCCGATGCGCCCAAGCACACCGCGAACATCGCGCGTAAACGGCACCTGCAGTTCATCGGCAAGCTGATGCGCGATCAGGACACTGACGCGATTCTGACGCTGCTCGATCAACTCGATGCCTCGACTCGTCAGTACAACGAGCGCTTCCATAACCTGGAACGCTGGCGTGATCGCCTGATCGCTGGCGATGATGCCGTGCTGGAGAAATTCGTCGTCGAGTACCCGGACGCCGATCGCCAGCAATTGCGTTCCCTGATCCGTCAGGCTCAGCACGAGGTTGCGCAAAACAAACCTCCTGCGTCCAGCCGTAAAATCTTCAAGTACATCCGTGAGCTGGACGATACCCAACGCGGTCTGCGTTGATATTCGCCACCGGGTGGCCGCCATGCGCGCCACCCGAAGCTCCACCTCTTCTTAAGCGCCCGTGCCACCCACGGTGATCGCATCGATTTTCAGCGTCGGCTGACCCACGCCTACCGGCACCGATTGCCCATCCTTGCCGCACGTGCCCACGCCGCTGTCCAGCGCCAGATCGTTACCGACCATCGACACCCGGCTCATCGCCTCAGGGCCGTTGCCGATCAATGTCGCGCCTTTGACCGGCGCGGTGATCTTGCCATCTTCGATCAAGTAGGCTTCGCTGGTGGAGAACACAAACTTGCCGCTGGTGATGTCGACCTGACCGCCACCGAGGTTGGCGCAGTAGATGCCCTTCTTCACCGAGGCGATGATTTCTGCCGGATCGCTTTCGCCACCGAGCATGTAGGTGTTGGTCATGCGTGGCATCGGCAGATGCGCGTAGGATTCACGACGACCGTTACCGGTGCGGGCCACGCCCATCAGACGCGCATTGAGCTTGTCCTGCATGTAGCCTTTGAGTACGCCGTTTTCGATCAGCGTGGTGCACTCGGTCGGCGTGCCTTCATCGTCGACGCTCAGCGAACCGCGACGGCCGCTCAAAGTGCCGTCATCGACGATGGTGCACAGCTTGGAGGCAACCATTTCGCCCATGCGTCCGCTATAGGCCGAACTGCCCTTGCGGTTGAAATCGCCTTCCAGGCCGTGGCCGACCGCTTCGTGCAACAGCACGCCGGACCAACCCGAACCTAACACCACCGGCAACGTACCGGCCGGCGCCGGAATCGCTTCCAGATTCACCAGCGCCTGACGCAGCGCCTCACGGGCATAGCCCATGGCGCGGTCCTCGGCGAGGAAATAACGATAGTCGGTACGCCCGCCGCCGCCATGCCCGCCGCGCTCGCGACGGCCATTCTGCTCGACGATCACACTGACGTTAAAGCGCACCAGCGGACGCACATCCGCCGCCAGCCCGCCGTCGGTCGAAGCCACCAGAATCCGCTCCCAGACGCCAGCCATGCTCACGCTGACCTGCTGAATGCGCGGGTCGAGCGCACGGGTAGCCACATCAATGCGCTTGAGCAGTTCGACTTTCTCGGCACGACTCAGCACTTCCAACGGGTTATCCGGGGCGTACAACTGCGCAACATCCTGAGAGGTGAACGCCTGCACCGTGCCGTTCTGCCCGGCTCGGGAAATCGAACGCGCGGCACGGGCGGCGGCACCGAGGGCTTCGAGGGTGATCGCGTTGCTGTAGGCAAAACCGGTTTTCTCACCGGACTGCGCACGCACGCCAACACCTTGGTCGAGGTTGAAGCTGCCTTCCTTGACGATGCCGTCTTCCAGCGCCCACGACTCGGAGATCTGGCCCTGGAAATACAGGTCGGCCGCATCGATGCCAGGACCGGCCAGATCGCCGAGCACGCCTTGCAGGCTCTCGATCGTCACGCCGCCGGGCGCCAACAGGTGATCACTGACTGAGGACAACAACTCGCTCATAGGTTTACGCCTTAAATTCGTGTTCTGAAGCAGGCCGCTGTGCGCCCTGCGAGAAAAACCGCCGATGGCTCACCACCGGCATCCGCGTCCTGATGGACGCTTGTTCAATACTGTCGCGTTCGGCCAACAACACCGCTTCGCCTTGATCCTGGCTCGCCAGCACGCGGCCCCATGGATCGATAATCGCCGCATGACCGAAGGTTTCTCGCGGTCCCGGGTGGGTTCCACCCTGCGCTGCGGCCAGCACATAACACTGTGTTTCGATGGCCCGTGCCCGAATCAGCACATCCCAATGTGCGGCACCGGTCACCGCGGTAAAGGCCGACGGGGCGCTAATCAACTCGGCACCGGCGGCGCGCAATTCGCTGTACAGCTCCGGAAAGCGCAAGTCGTAACACACGCTCAGACCGAGTTTGCCTACCGGTGTGTCGGCAACCACGACGCCACTGCCATAAGCATAGTCATCGGATTCACGATAACGCCCGCGATTGTCCGCCACATCGACATCGAACAGATGCAACTTGTCATAGCGGGCAACGGTTTCGCCCTGATCATTGACCAGTAGCGAACAGGCATTGGCCTTGGCCGTCGGTTGATCCACCGGCGGCAACGGCAAAGTGCCGGCCACTATCCATAACTTGAGGTCGCGGGCGGTCTGTTTCAACCACGGCAGGATCGGCCCTTCGCCCAGCGCTTCGGCACGGCCGATGTCGGCGATGTCCCGACGGCCCATGGCGGCGAAGTTTTCCGGCAGCACCGCCAGTTTCGCGCCGCCGGTTGCAGCCTGCTCGAGCAGGCGCCGGGCCTGAGCCAGATTGGCCAGCACGTCGCTCTGGCTGACCATTTGAATCACCGCTAAAGACATGGCGAACTCCGCAAGAGGTATGCGGCCATGCTACTCCATCGGCTCAGGGGCTGGCTGGTCAAAAAGGCTTGTCGAAGGTGATTTTCGGCTCTTTCCATGGGCCTTTGACGGTGTATTTGACACTGGCAAAGCGCGCCACACGGTCGCCGATGAGCTTGTCGATCAGGAACAGTGCGCCACCCACTGCCGGCGCACCGACGATCAGCGCGGCGATCGGCAGGTTGTTGGTCACCGGCAACGTCACCAGCAACTTGGCGTCGACCTGATCGCCGACCAGATCCAGCGTGCCATTCAGCTCAAGATTGCTCGAGGGGCCCGTCAACCGGATCGGCTCACGGGTGACGTAGACGCCGTTGGTGGCGACCAGCAAACCTTTGACCCGGTCATAGCTCAAGCCTTTGCCGAACAGGTCGGAGAAATCCAGACGCAAACGCCGGCCAATGGAATTGAAGTTGAGCAGACCAAACACCCGCAGCGCCTGCGCGCCGCCTTCCACTTCAACGAACTGGCCTTTGTTCAGCGACGCATCGAGCGTGCCGGAGAAGCGCTTGGTCGCCAGCCACGCCGGCGAACCCGGCCAGCGGCCATCGACGTCCATATGGAATTCTTCACTGGTCACGCTTGGCGCAAAGCCCCAGCCCTTGAGCACATCCGCGAGGTTCTTGCCGCCAATGCGCCCCTTGAACCAACTGTTGGTCGCGCCCGGCGCGCCTTCCCAACCGCCATTGCCCTGCAACAGGATGCCCTTGAGGCCCATGTCGAGGTTATTCAGGGCGATGCCTTTGGCCGTCGGGCGGACCTTGAGCGACCAGCCGCCGACCAGATCCGGGCCGAGGAACAGTTGATTGATGGTGATATCCAGCGCCGGGATTTTCGTTGGATCAACCGAAACCAATGGATCAGGCGAATTCTCGTCCGCCTGCACCGACGGGTCGGGGGCTGGCAGTTTGACGTATTGCAGATTCACTGCAATGGGTGTGCTTTTGGCGTCCGGCAGGCTGGCGGTGCCTTTGGCCTGTTGGCTGTCGAGTGCCAGATTCCACGCACCCGGTTTGCGATTGACCTGAACCGAGGCCTGATCCAGCGTGGTGCCGAGCGCCGTGAGTTTGCCGACCTTGAAATCAGCACTGTTCAACAGTTGCTTGGCGCTGCCGCCCGGATCCTGCCCTGCGTATTTGCTGACCAGATCCTGCCACGGCGCCACGTCCAGCTCCGAGAGCACCCCGCGAATCCGCAAGCCTTTGGCGCCGGGCAGCACCGCTTCGCCAGCACCGAGGAACAACTCGCCACGGCCATCGGCGAAATTTGTCGGTGGTGCGGCAAAGGTGAAATTCGCCAGTTGATCGTAATTGACCCAGTAGCGCCGCTCCTGCCCTTGCAGGGTCATGCGGAACACCGTATCGCGACCGACATCCGCCGCCATGCCGAACGGCGCCGGCAGATCCACCGCCACGCCTTTCATGTTGGAGCTGACCATCAACTGGCTGTCGGCGCCGTCCAGATTCAACTGCAACTGGTAAGGAATGGTTCCGGATACCGGCAATGGTTGCGTCACGCCCAGCCAGTCGGTGAGTTTCTTCACTTCGACCTGCCCGGATGCCGCCACCCGAGTCTTGAGTTTGTTGGGGCTGCCGTCGGCGAAAATCTGCGCCGTGACCGGTTTGTCGAAGGCGCGCGCCGCGATGTTCTGGCCGCTTAGCCCTTTGGCACTGTCGAAGCGGAAATCACCTTTGAGTTGCGTCAGCTCAAGCTTCGGCTCGGCGAGTTTCAGGCGTGCATTGGCGGTTTTGAAATCGACCAGAATCTTCGGCAGGTCGCCGCCCTTGTCCAGCGGGATGTCCAGTTTGAGCTTGCCCTGCAGGTCGCCCGCACCTTCCCAGCCGGCGAAGGTTTCACCGGTACCGATCGGGGCGTCCTGAAGAATTTTCAGGCCATCGCCGAGACCGCCAGCAAAGCCGCCATCGAGATACATGTGCGTGTGTTGCCCGGCCGGTACGTGGGGAATATTGACGAAGACATCGCTGACCTGCGTGTCGAGCAACTGACCCTTGTCGGCCACGATCCGCACACCACTGTCTTCGATAAACACGTCGCCACTGACCTTGCTCACATGCGGCCAGCCAGGCTGGAACGCGAGCTCAGCGTCATGCACCTTGAAGAACAGACTGATGCTGCGATCGGCCTCACCGGCATTCTTGTTCAGCGAGCCCTGATACTGGAAGAAGCCCTGGTCGACCGCACCTTTGAGAATTGCCGTGCGCAGCCACTCGTCGAGCGCCGGACTCAAGACCTCTGGCAGGTATTTGGCCGTATAACGACCGTCGCCATCGACCAGACCGACCCGAAGGTCCATGTAGTCTTCCTGGCTGTGATCAAAGTGCAGGCGAATCAGGAAGTCGCCGGCAATCTTGCCCTCTTCGCCCAGCACCTTCAGGTAGGGCGCGATCAGGGTGAAGCCGTCCTTATCGAGTTTCCAGGTCAGGCGCGCGTTGGCTTGAATGTATTGCCATGGCTTGGCGAAGATCGGGTCGAGGTGCAGGACGAAATCCTTGCTGTCCATGCGCAGCTCGCCGCCGTCGAGGTTGCCGCTGAGGCTGCCGCTGACATTTCGTGCCGCCGGCGCACCGTGGTAGGCGTCGAAACCGACATTGTCCAGATTGGTCGCGAAACTGAATTTGTTGCCATCGGTGGCGTTGGGGCGAAAATCCAGCAGCACGTTGCGCAGACCACCGGTGACTTTCAAATGATCAACGGCCGTGGCGAATCCTTGCGGCAGCGGCCCCAAGGCATTCAGCAGTGGAGTGATCGGGGTCAGATCGAGACGATCCGCCTGCAAGTGCCAGAGTTCTTCGACCTTGTCGGTCGCGCGCATCTGCTTCAGCTGTATATGTGAATCCCAACGGTTTTCGCCGAAACTCATCGCCAGCGAATCGAGCGTAAGGATCGCCCCCTCGGCGCTGTTCTGGTAGTAGGCGTTAACCGCCAGATTGTTGATCTGGATCGGCTTGCGGTCCGCGTAAGCACCCGTCAGTTGCGGTGCGTTCAAGCGAACAGCGGCACTCTGCAGGGTACCCTCGGCCCAGCTGACCCAAAGTTCGCCGCCCGCCTTGATCTCGGAAAAATTCCATTGTTGGGTCAAGCGTTCCGGCAGCCACTTCGACCAGTCGCTTTGCGGCAGGCTGGCATAACCCTCCACGACACTGTCCTGCCATTGGTCTGGGCGAATACGTGTGCGCAAACTCAGCGCAACAGGCTGGCCATCCGGCAAGGTCAGACGCGCATCGAGGCGCTGACGGCTGGCACCGGTTTTCAGATTGAGGCCAACGTAGGTGAGCGTCAGTGGCGCATGATCCAGCGGTTGCAGGGTCACCTGACTGTCGAGCACCGACAGTTGCTGGATCATTTGCGAGCGGTTGAACAACTGCTGCGCATCGAGCGGCTGATCGTTCTGCACCGGCAAGCCTTCCAGTGCCCAACTGCCGTCGTCGGCCTCTTTCAGGCTGATTTTCAGACCATTGAGTTCCAGATGAGCAATGCGCACTTCGCGGGCCAGCAGGCTGGCCCATAAATCCGGGACGGCGCGGACCCGATCCAGACGCAAGGCGTTGGCACCGCTGCCGACCATCACATCGTGCGCCAGCAGGATCGGTGCAAACCCGCTCCAGTTGCCCTCCAGCTCGCCGATCTGCAAAGGCATACCCAGTGCGGCGCTGGCCTTGTCTTCGATGTCGGTGCGGTATTCCGCGACCAGCGGGGTCAGCTCACGGCCAAGGCTGACGTACAACGCCATCAACACCAGAACCAACGCGCACAGGCCCAGCCCCCAACGGGTGATTGCGGCCAGAATGCGTGTCAGACGCTCCATGTCAGATGGCTCCCATGGCAAAAATACTGCGAAAAGCTGAGGCCAGCCGCGGTGGAATAAATGTGAAGCAGGTGATCAGAGCAGCACCACGTCGTATTGTTCCTGGGAATACATGGTTTCCACCTGGAAGCGTATGGTCCGACCGATGAACCCTTCAAGCTCGGCAACGTTACCGGATTCTTCGTCAAGCAGGCGATCGACCACTTTCTGGTTCGCCAGCACCCGATAACCCTCGGCCTGATAGGCGCGGGCTTCGCGGAGAATCTCGCGGAAGATCTCGTAACAGATGGTTTCTGCTGTCTTCAATTTGCCGCGCCCCTGGCAACTGCTGCACGGCTCGCAGAGCACCTGCTCGAGACTTTCGCGGGTGCGCTTGCGGGTCATCTGCACCAGGCCCAACTCGGTGATGCCGATGATGTTGGTCTTGGCGTGGTCACGCTCCAGCTGTTTCTCCAGAGTACGCAGCACCTGGCGCTGGTGCTCTTCATCTTCCATGTCGATGAAGTCGATGATGATGATCCCGCCGAGATTGCGCAGGCGCATCTGCCGGGCAATCGCGGTGGCGGCTTCCAGATTGGTCTTGAAGATGGTCTCTTCAAGATTACGATGGCCGACGAACGCCCCGGTATTCACATCGATGGTGGTCATGGCTTCCGCCGGATCGACCACCAGATAACCGCCAGATTTCAACGGCACTTTGCGTTCCAGCGCTTTCTGGATTTCGTCTTCGACGCCATACAGATCGAAAATCGGTCGTTCGCCCGGGTAATGTTCCAGACGATCGGCGATTTCCGGCATCAATTCAGCGACGAACTGCGTGGTTTTCTGGAAGGTTTCCCGGGAGTCGATGCGGATTTTCTCGATCTTCGGGTTGACCAGATCGCGCAGGGTGCGCAACGCCAGACCGAGGTCTTCGTAAATCACGCTCGGCGCGCCGATGGTTTTGATTTGTTCGTTGATTTGATCCCACAAGCGGCGCAGGTAACGGATGTCCATGAGGATTTCATCGGCGCCAGCGCCTTCGGCGGCGGTACGCAGGATGAAGCCGCCCGCTTCTTTGATCCCTTCCTTGGCCACGCAATCGCTGACTACTTGCTTGAGGCGCTCGCGCTCGGCCTCGTCTTCGATTTTCAGGGAAATACCGACGTGGGCGGTGCGCGGCATGTACACCAGGTAACGCGAGGGGATCGACAACTGCGTGGTCAATCGCGCGCCCTTGGAGCCGATCGGGTCCTTGGTGACCTGCACCACCAGACTCTGGCCTTCGTGCACCAGCGAACTGATGCTTTCCACCGCTGGCCCTTCACGCAGGGAGATTTCTGCTGCGTGAATGAACGCGGCGCGGTCCAGGCCGATATCGACGAACGCTGCCTGCATGCCCGGCAGTACCCGAACAATCTTGCCTTTATAGATGTTGCCGACGATCCCGCGCTTTTGCGTGCGCTCGACATGGACTTCTTGCAGCACACCGTTTTCGACCACCGCCACGCGCGACTCCATCGGCGTGATGTTGATCAGAATCTCTTCACTCATGGCAGGATCTCGTTCAGGCATGTTCACGATAATGGCCGCATCTGGTTCGTACGACGCTCATTGCGCGTTCAGGTTTTGCCAACAGGGTATGCCGAAATGGCCCAACAGTTCTGCGGTTTCGCAAACAGGCAGCCCGACCACTGCCGAATAACTGCCATTGAGCCCGGCGACAAACACCGCACCAAGGCCTTGAATACCATAACCGCCGGCCTTGTCGCGCGGCTCGCCACTGGCCCAATAGGCAGCAGCTTCTTCAACGCTGATCGGCCGAAACCGCACCAGGCTGCGCACCACCCGCGACTCACAGCGCTTGCCTTCAAGCACGGCGATGGCGGTCAGCACTTCATGCTCCTTGCCGGACAACATCATCAGCATGGCGCATGCATCGGCTTCGTCCACCGGTTTGCCAAGAATTTTGCCGTCAAGCACCACGGCGGTGTCGGCACCCAACACGCACAACGGTTGAGCAGACACCAGCGCGCGCCGACCGGCCTCGGCCTTGCCGCGCGCGAGGCGTTCGACATAGGCCGAAGGTGATTCTTCGGGTAATGGGGTTTCATCGATATCCGCGCTGATGGCGGAGAACGGAACGCCTATCTGCGTGAGCAATTCACGTCGACGTGGCGATCCGGAGGCGAGGTAAAGCGGCTTCATCAAAACATCTCCCTGTTCAGTGCCTTGCTTCACCGGATCAATTGATTTTGTAGCGGCGGCGTAATCCACGCAAAGCGAAGCTGACCCAAGGCCAGAGCAAGGCACTGACCAGTGCCGGAAGTACCAGTGCCAGCGTCGGCTGACGGTTGCCGGTCAAGGCGCTGAGCCACAACTGCACCAGTTGCGCGAGGCCAAAGATCACCAGAATCACCAGGCATTGCTGCCACATCGGAAACATCCGCAGGCGTTGCTGCAATGACAACACCAGGAACGTGATCAGGGTCAGGATCAAGGCGTTCTGGCCGAGCAGATCGCCTTGCAGCACGTCTTCGGCAAGCCCCAGGCAGAACGCCGTGACCATGCCGACCGTGTGCGGCATATACAACGCCCAGAATGTCAGCAGCAGGGCCAGCCAAAGCGGGCGCAGGATTTCCATGAACATTGGCAATGGCGATACGCTGAGGAGTATGCCGAACAGAAACGTCAGCCAGACAATCCAGCCATTTCGCGACGCAGTTGCCCCGACCATTATTCTTGTCTCCCGGTTGTCGCCGGCGCACTGACAGGCGGTTTGGCCGCTGGTCGCGCAGCAGGCTGGGCAGCTGGAGGTTTGCTTGCCGCCGCAGTCGCTGCCGGTGGCTTGGCAGCCGCTGGCGGTTTGCTTGCAGCCGGTTTGGCCGGCGCCGCATTCACCGCGGGTACTGCCGGCGCGGCAGTGGCTGGCGCCGCCGTCGCCGCCGTCGCGGCAGGCGGGGTCACGGTTTTCGGCACAGTGGCCGGAATAATCGGGCCGCCGCCGAAGGCATCAAGATTTTCCTGCGCCTGCGCGGCATCGTTGGCACGTTCTTCGGCGGTGCGATTGTCGCTGAACACCAACAGCAGGTAGCGGCTGCGGTTGAGTGCAGCGGTCGGTACGGCGCGCACGATAGCGAATGGCTGACCGGAATCGTGAATGACTTCCTTGACCGTCGCTACCGGATAGCCCGCCGGGAAGCGCTGGCCCAGGCCGGAGCTGACCAGCAGATCGCCTTCCTTGATGTCTGCCGTGTCGGCGACGTGACGCAGTTCGAGGCGCTCCGGGTTGCCGGTGCCGCTGGCAATCGCCCGCAGACCGTTACGGTTCACCTGTACAGGAATACTGTGCGTGGTGTCGGTCAACAGCAATACACGCGAGGTGTAAGGCATCAACTCGACCACTTGCCCCATCAGTCCGCGCGCATCGAGCACCGGTTGACCAAGCACCACGCCGTCACGCTCACCTTTATTGATGATGATGCGATGCGTGAAAGGATTGGGGTCCATGCCGATCAATTCGGCCACTTCGACCTTTTCATTGACCAGCGCAGAAGAATTGAGCAACTCGCGCAGCCGAACGTTCTGCTCGGTGAGGGCAGCAAGCTTTTGCATGCGCCCCTGCAACAGCAGGTTTTCGGTCTTGAGTTTTTCGTTTTCGGCGACAAGCTCGGTGCGGCTGCCAAACTGGCTGGCAATCCCTTCCCACAGACGTCCGGGCAGGTCAGTGATCCAGTAGGCGTCCATCAACACCAGCGACGCTTGTTTGCGCGCAGGCTTGAGCAGATCAAAGCGGGCATCGACCACCATCAGCGCGACCGACAGCACGGCCAGCACCAACAGGCGCACGCCCAACGAAGGGCCCTTGGCGAAAAGCGGTTTAATAAGCCGCTCCTCCCAGGCAAATGTTCTGTTTATTCATACGGCATCAAACCGGCCTGGATGAAGACTGACAGAAGATAAACGCCAACAGGCAGCACTGCAAAGTGCTGCCTGCGCGCTCACCCACGTATTGCAACCCAGCACTTACTCGCTGGAGAGCAGGTCCATGGTGTGCTTATCCATCATTTCCAATGCACGGCCACCGCCGCGAGCCACACAGGTCAGCGGATCTTCGGCAACGATCACCGGCAGACCGGTTTCCTGCGCCAGCAACTTGTCGAGGTCACGCAGCAGCGCGCCACCACCGGTCAGCACCAGGCCACGCTCGGCGATGTCGGAAGCCAGTTCCGGCGGCGACTGCTCCAGGGCGCTTTTCACAGCCTGAACGATAGTGGCCAGCGACTCTTGCAGAGCTTCCAGCACTTCGTTGGAGTTCAGGGTAAATGCGCGTGGAACGCCTTCGGCCAGGTTGCGACCGCGAACGTCGACTTCGCGAACTTCGCCGCCCGGGTAGGCCGTGCCGATTTCCTGCTTGATGCGCTCAGCGGTGGATTCACCGATCAGGCTGCCGTAGTTACGACGTACATAAGTGATGATCGCTTCATCGAAGCGGTCGCCGCCAACGCGTACGGATTCGGCATAGACCACGCCGTTCAGGGAGATCAGCGCGATTTCAGTGGTACCACCACCGATATCCACGACCATCGAGCCGCGCGCTTCTTCTACCGGCAGACCGGCACCGATCGCAGCAGCCATTGGCTCCTCGATCAGGAACACTTCACGAGCACCGGCACCAAGGGCCGATTCACGGATGGCACGACGCTCAACCTGGGTGGACTTGCATGGAACGCAGATCAGCACACGAGGGCTAGGCTGCAGAAAGCTGTTTTCGTGAACCTTGTTAATAAAGTATTGCAGCATCTTTTCGCAGACGCTGAAGTCGGCGATCACGCCGTCCTTCATCGGACGAATGGCAGCAATGTTGCCCGGCGTACGGCCGAGCATGCGCTTGGCTTCGGTGCCGACAGCAACGACACTTTTCTGGTTACCGTGTGTCCGAATGGCCACAACCGATGGCTCATTCAGGACGATACCGCGCTCGCGCACGTAAATAAGGGTGTTGGCAGTGCCCAGGTCAATGGAAAGATCGCTGGAAAACATGCCACGCAGTTTCTTGAACATGGGAAAGGGACCCTAGGCAACGCGTGGGTAAAAAAGTGCGGCAAACTCTAACAACGACAGGGATTTTGGGCAAGGCGCCAATATGTTAAATTGGCCGCTTTTCTGTGCACCAAGCCCCACAATCGCGGCCTTATGACCGTAGAAGTGCGGTAGTGTTCCGACAATCTAACACACGGACGCCGTCCGTTCTGTTTTCCACAGGAGAATCCCGATGGCGCTAGAACGCTCCGACGTGGAAAAAATCGCTCATCTGGCCTGCCTTGGCCTCAATGATGCCGATCTTCCACACATTACTTCCGCCCTCAACAGCATTCTCGGTCTGGTCGACGAAATGCAGGCTGTTAATACCGACGGAATCGAGCCCCTGGCCCACCCGCTGGAAGCCAGTCAGCGCCTGCGCGCCGACGTTGTGACCGAGACCAATCACCGCGAGGCCTACCAGTCCATCGCACCAGCGGTCGAAAACGGCCTGTATCTGGTTCCGAAAGTCATCGACTAAAGGGAAAGAGCCTGCAATGCATCAAATGACTCTGGCCGAGATCGCCCGCGGTCTCGCCGATAAAAAGTTTTCCTCCGAAGAGCTGACCAAAGTCCTGCTGGCGCGTATCACCCAGCTCGATCCGCAGCTCAACAGTTTCATCAGCCTCACCGAAGAGCTGGCCATCGAACAGGCGAAAGCCGCCGATGCACGCCGCGCCAACGGTGAGAGCGGCGCCCTGCTTGGCGCGCCGATCGCTCATAAAGACCTGTTCTGCACCCAGGGCATACGCACCAGCTGCGGCTCGAAGATGCTCGACAACTTTAAAGCCCCGTACGACGCCACCGTGGTCGCGAAACTGGCCGCTGCCGGCGCCGTGACCCTGGGCAAGACCAACATGGACGAATTCGCCATGGGTTCGGCCAACGAGTCGAGCTGGTACGGCGCGGTGAAAAACCCGTGGAACCTGGAACACGTCCCGGGCGGTTCGTCCGGCGGTTCGGCGGCAGCAGTTGCCGCTCGTCTGTTGCCGGCGGCGACGGCCACCGACACTGGCGGTTCGATCCGTCAGCCGGCGGCGTTCACCAACCTCACCGGCCTGAAACCGACCTACGGTCGCGTTTCGCGCTGGGGCATGATCGCTTACGCCTCCAGCCTCGATCAGGGCGGCCCGTTGGCGCGCACGGCCGAAGACTGCGCGATTTTGTTGCAAGGTATGGCCGGATTCGATCAGAACGACTCGACCAGCATCGATGAGCCGGTTCCGGATTACTCCGCAAGCCTGGGCGATTCGCTGCAAGGCCTGCGCATCGGCGTGCCGAAGGAATACTTCAGCGCCGGCCTCGACCCACGCATCGCCGAGCTGATCCAGAACAGCATCAAAGAGCTGCAGAAGCTCGGTGCCGTAATCAAGGAAATCAGCCTGCCGAACATGCAGCACGCGATTCCGGCGTACTACGTGATCGCGCCG
Organism: Pseudomonas sp.; assembly: GCF_049300855.1. Taxonomy (GTDB): domain Bacteria; phylum Pseudomonadota; class Gammaproteobacteria; order Pseudomonadales; family Pseudomonadaceae; genus Aquipseudomonas. Next base: position 107,320 of record NZ_JBAQKH010000012.1, read on the forward strand.
GCAGAAGCCTCTTCGAACCTGTCGCGTTTCGACGGCGTGCGTTTCGGCCACCGCTGCGAGCACCCGAAAGACCTGATCGACCTGTACAAACGCTCCCGTGGCGAAGGCTTCGGCGCGGAAGTACAGCGCCGGATCATGGTCGGTGCCTACGCGCTGTCCGCCGGTTACTACGACGCCTACTACCTGAAAGCGCAGAAGATCCGTCGTCTGGTGAAGAACGATTTCATGGCGGCCTTTAATGAAGTCGACATCATCCTCGGCCCGACCACGCCAAACCCGGCCTGGAAGCTCGGCGCCAAGAACAGCGACCCGGTCGCTGCCTATCTGGAAGACGTCTACACCATCACCGCCAACCTCGCGGGCCTGCCGGGCCTGTCGATGCCGGCCGGTTTTGTCGACGGTCTGCCGGTTGGCGTGCAGTTGCTCGCGCCGTATTTCCAGGAAGGTCGCCTGTTGAACGTTGCCCACCAGTATCAGCTCAACACTGACTGGCACACCCGCACCCCAACCGGCTTCTGAGGAGACACACATGCAATGGGAAGTCGTGATCGGGCTGGAGATTCACACTCAGCTCACTACCCGGTCGAAAATCTTTTCCGGTAGTTCCACCACGTTCGGTTCCGAGCCGAACACCCAGGCCAGCCTGATCGACCTGGGCATGCCTGGCGTTCTGCCGGTGCTGAACCAGGAAGCGGTGCGCATGGCGGTGATGTTCGGTCTGGCGATTGACGCCGAGATCGGTCAGCACAACGTGTTCGCCCGTAAGAACTACTTCTACCCGGACCTGCCGAAGGGCTATCAGATCAGCCAGATGGAATTGCCGATCGTTGGCAAGGGCCATCTGGATATCGCCCTGGAAGACGGTACGGTCAAACGTGTCGGCATCACCCGCGCGCACCTGGAAGAAGACGCCGGCAAGAGCCTGCACGAAGAGTTCAACGGTGCCACCGGCATCGACCTGAACCGTGCCGGCACGCCGCTGCTGGAAATCGTCTCCGAGCCGGACATGCGCAGCGCCAAGGAAGCCGTGGCTTACGTCAAGGCGATCCACGCACTGGTGCGTTACCTGGGCATCTGCGACGGCAACATGGCCGAAGGCTCGCTGCGTTGCGACTGCAACGTGTCGATCCGTCCGAAAGGCCAGGTTGAGTTCGGCACGCGCTGCGAGATCAAGAACGTCAACTCGTTCCGCTTCATCGAGAAGGCGATCAACTCCGAGATCCAGCGTCAGATCGAGCTGATCGAAGACGGCGGCAAAGTGATCCAGCAGACCCGTCTGTACGATCCGAACAAGGACGAGACCCGTCCGATGCGTTCGAAAGAGGAAGCCAACGACTACCGTTACTTCCCCGATCCGGACCTGCTGCCGGTGGTCATCGAAGAGTCGTTCCTCGGCGAGGTGCGCGCCACCCTGCCGGAACTGCCACCGCAGAAACGCGAGCGCTTCCAGGAGCAGTTCGGTTTGTCGGTCTATGACGCCAGCGTGCTGGCCACCAGCCGCGAGCAAGCCGACTACTTCGAGAAAGTTGCAGCCATCGGCGGCGACGCCAAACTGGCGGCGAACTGGGTGATGGTCGAGTTGGGCAGCCTGCTCAACAAGCAAGGCCTGGACATCGACGAGTCGCCGGTTTCCGCTGAACTGTTGGGCGGCATGCTGCAGCGCATCAAGGACAACACCATCTCCGGCAAAATCGCCAAAGTGGTGTTCGAAGCGATGGCCAACGGCGAAGGCAGCGCGGACGAGATCATCGAAAAACGTGGCCTGAAGCAAGTGACCGACAGCGGCGCGATCTCGGCCGTACTGGACGAAATGCTCGCGGCCAACGCCGAGCAGGTTGAACAATACCGTGCGGCTGATGAAGCCAAACGCGGCAAGATGTTCGGCTTCTTTGTGGGTCAGGCGATGAAAGCATCGAAAGGCAAAGCCAACCCGCAGCAAGTGAACGAACTGCTGAAAAGCAAGCTCGAAGGCTGATTCTGGCCCCGCGCTCGGGGATCGTTCCCACGCTCTGCGTGGGAATGCCGCCCCGGACGCTCCGCGTCCATTGCGGTGTGACGCAGAGCGTCACGGGATGCATTCCCACGCTGGAGCGTGGGAACGATCACTTTGGAGTATCTGAATGAAACGTCTGCTCGGCGCCTGCGCCCTGCTCTCCTTGCTGGCCGGTTGCGCCAGCACCGACACCATCGACCCGCACGGTTACGACCAGACTGGCGTCGCCTCTTACTACGGTGCCAGGCACCACGGTAAACGCACCGCCAGTGGCGAGCCGTTCAACCAGAATTCCCTGACCGCCGCCCACCGCCAGCTGCCTTTTGGCACACGGGTGAAGGTCACCAACCTGAAAAACGATGAATCCGTCGTGGTCCGCATCAACGACCGCGGCCCGCACACCCGTGGGCGCCTGATCGACGTGTCCCGCGAAGCCGCCGAACAACTCGGCATGCTGCGCAGCGGCACCGCGCGGGTTCGCGTGCAGGCCCTCGACGACTGATGGAGCGCTGACCATTTTCGGACTGACCGATTTACCGCTGATCAGCGTGATCGAATTGCTCGCCGGCCTGTGCCTGCTGATCTTCGGGGCCGAACTGATGGTGCGCGCGGCGGTGCGTCTGGCGGCGCGCCTGCATGTGCGGCCGTTGATCATCGGCCTGACCATCGTCGCCCTTGGCAGCAGCGCACCGCAAATGGCCGTCAGTCTGCAGGCCGCGTTGGCCCACAACCCTGACATCGCGGTCGGCAGCGTGGTCGGCAGCAGCATTTTCAACATCCTTGTGACCCTCGGCCTGTCGGCGCTGATCATTCCGCTGCGCGTCTCGCGGCAACTGGTGCGGCTCGATATTCCGCTGATGATCGGTGCCAGTCTGCTGGTGTTCGTCCTGGCCTGGAATGAAGAGATCGGGCGCTTCGACGGCATTCTGTTGTTGGGCGCACTGGCGTTGTATCTGGGTTTGCTGTTGCGCCAGTCACGGCACTCGGCGCGCCCCCATTCGGAACAGCCTCAAGCTGCACAGGCCTCGTGGATCACCAGTTTGCTGATGATCATTATCGGGCTGGCGATGCTCGTGTTCGCCGGGCATCTCTTGTTGGGCGCCGCCGTCGTGGTCGCCACGGACCTGGGTTTCTCCGAGCGGGTGATCGGGCTCACAGTCGTTGCCGTCGGCACTTCGCTGCCCGAACTGGCAACCTCATTGATCGCGGCTTTGCGCGGGCAACGCGACATTGCTGTCGGCAACGTGATCGGCGCCAACCTGTTCAACCTGCTCGGGGTGCTCGGCCTGACCGCACTGATCGCGCCGACACCGCTGTCGGTATCGCCCAATGCACTGGATTTCGACCTGCCGGTGATGCTCGGCGTCGCCGCGTTGTGCCTGCCGGTGTTCTATTCCGGCTACCGCGTGACCCGCGCCGAAGGTTTATTGCTGCTCGGTTTGTACCTGGCTTACGGGCTGCACGTGGTGTCGTTCACCACCGGCATGCCGCTGGCCGGTAAGCTGGAGCGGCTGATGCTGTTTTACGTTTTGCCGACGCTGTTGACGTTTCTGCTGGTCACGTCGATCCGCGCCTGGCGCCGCCAACACCACAAGAGTGATACGCCATGACCGAATCGAAGCAGTCCGGGGTAGAAGTCCGTCGCCAGGTAATGGGTGACGCGTTCGTTGATCGTGCCTTGGGCAACGCCACCGAGTTCACTCAACCGTTGCAGGATTTCGTCAATGAACATGCCTGGGGTGGCGTGTGGAATCGTGAGGGTCTGCCGCTGAAGACCCGCAGCCTGATCACCCTCGCGGCGCTGACGGCGTTGAAGTGCCCGCAAGAGTTGAAGGGCCACGTGCGCGGTGCGCTGAACAATGGCTGCACAGTGGACGAGATTCGCGAGGCGCTGCTGCATTGCGCGGTGTATGCCGGCGTACCGGCGGCGATTGATGCGTTTCGTGCGGCGCAGGAAGTGATTGATACCTACCAAAAGCCTGTGTGATTGAACTGACGCCTTCGCGAGCAAGCTCGCTCCCACATTGGAATGCATTTCAAATGTGGGAGCGAGCTTGCTCGCGAAGAGGCCCGGGAGAGCAACCCAAGATTCAGGCTAGATCCACCCACCCCACTGCAAAACAAAGATCCCGACATTGGTGGTAATCGCCGCCATCAACGTGGTCATCACGATAATCGCCGCCGCCAGTTCATGATTGCCCTGCGCCGCCCGGGCCATGACGAAACTCGCCGCTGCCGTCGGGCTGCCGAAGTACAGAAACAGAATCCCCAACTCCGCCCCGCGAAATCCACACAACCATGCGCCGAGCGTCGCCAGCACCGGCAAGCCGACCATCTTCACCAGGCTCGAACTGAGCGCCATGTTGCCGCTCTTGCGTAACGCCGCCAGCGACAGTGTGCCGCCAATGCAGATCAACGCCAGCGGCAAGGTGGTCTGCGCCAGATACTGACCTGAGGTCTCCAGCCAGCCCGGCAAACCGATCTTGAAATAGGCAAACGGCGCCGCTGCGATCACGCTGATGATCAACGGATTGCTGAACACGCTTTTGCAGATGCTCCACGGATCGGACTTGATCACCGGGCTGTACACCGCCAGCACAATGGTCGACAGCGTGTTGTAAAACAGGATCACCAGCGCCGCGAGAATTGCGCCGAGGGAAATTCCGTAATCGCCGTACATGCTCGCCGCCAGCGCCAGACCAATCACCCCGTTGTTGCCGCGAAACGCGCCTTGGGTGTAGATGCCGCGATCTTCACGCGGGCATTTGAAAATCGCCCAGCCCCAGGCCAGGGCAAAACTCACCAGTGTGGCAATCGCGAAATAGATCAGCAGCGCCGGTTGCAGTGCGGCGTGCAGGTCGGCATGCAGAATGCCGAGAAACAGCAGCGCCGGCATGGTGACGTTGAACACCAGCGAGGAGGCTGTGTGGATGAAGTTGTCGTTGATCCAGTCGATGCGCTTGAGCAACACACCAAGAAACAGCATGGCAAACACCGGCGCGGTGATGTTCAGGGTTTCGAGGAAGATTGCCAGCATGCCGGGGAGCCTTGGGTGAGCGTCGTTAGGGGGCAATGATAAAGCAAAAGCCCCTCACCCTAGCCCTCTCCCCGAGGGAGAGGGAACCGATCGGGGGATATTCTAAAAATCCATCGACCTGAAAGGGCACCACTGAATCCAGAACTGCTTGTCGAGTCCATAATCAACTCGGTATTTCAGGTCGATGTATTGCGCAAGACAACTCGGTCGGCCCGTCACCCTAGCCCTCTCCCCGAGGGAGAGGGGACCGATCGAGGGATATTCTAAAAATCCACCGACCTGAAATGACATCGCTGAATCCATAATCGACCCGATTTTTCAGGTCGATGTACAGCGCAAGACAACTCGGTCGGCCCCCTCTCCCTCTGGGAGAGGGCTGGGGTGAGGGTAGCTTTTGCCCCCCCCCAAAAACCATCAGGTAATCGGCGCCGGATTGAACAACGTAATGTCGTTATGCAGCTTGTGCTTCTCCGCCCACGTCTGCTGCTTGCCGCTCGCAACATCCAGATAGTAGTGAAACAACTCCCAGCCCAATTCCTCAATGGTCGCGCGCCCGGTGGCAATCCGCCCGGCATCGATATCGATCAGATCCGGCCAACGCTGCGCCAATTCCGTCCGCGTCGAGACTTTCACCACTGGCGCCATCGCCAAACCATACGGCGTACCCCGCCCGGTGGTGAACACATGCAGGTTCATCCCCGCCGCCAACTGCAACGTCCCGCAGACAAAATCACTGGCCGGCGTCGCACAGAAAATCAAACCCTTCTGCTTGAAGCGCTCGCCTGGGCCGAGCACGCCATTGATCGCGCTGCTGCCGGACTTGACGATCGAGCCCAGCGACTTCTCGACAATGTTCGACAGCCCGCCCTTCTTGTTGCCCGGCGTGGTGTTGGCGCTGCGATCCGCCTCGCCCTTGGCCAGGTAACGGTCGTACCAGTCCATCTCGCGCACCAGTTCCTCGGCGACGGTCTTGGTTTGCGCGCGGGAAGTCAGCAGGTAAATCGCATCACGCACTTCGGTGACTTCGGAAAACATCACCGTCGCCCCGGCACGCAGCAGCAAGTCCGAGGCATAGCCCAGCGCCGGGTTGGCGGTGATCCCGGAAAACGCATCGCTGCCGCCGCACTGCATGCCGAGGATCAGCTCGGACGCCGGCACGGTTTCGCGGCGGCGCTGGTCGAGTTTCTTCAAACGGACTTCGGCCAGCGCCATGATCTGCTCGATCATCTCGGTGAAGCCGTGACTGGAATCCTGCAAGCGATACAGCCACGGATCGCTGAGATCCACCGAGGCATCGTCCTCGTGCATCACCTGCCCGGCCTGCAATTTCTCGCAGCCGAGACTGATCACCAACGCCTCACCGCCGAGGTTCGGGTTGCGCGCCAGATTGCGCACGGTACGAATCGGGATGTAGGCGTCGGTGGCGGTAATCGCCACGCCACAGCCGTAACTGTGAGTCAGCGCCACCACGTCATCGACGTGGGGGTACTTCGGCAGCAGTTCTTCCTTGATGCGTTTCACCGCATGATCGAGCACGCCAGTGACGCACTGCACCGTGGTGGTGATGCCGAGAATATTGCGCGTGCCGACGGTGCCGTCAGCGTTGCGATAACCCTCGAAGGTGAAGCCTTCCAGCGGAGCCTGCGCGTCCGGCACCTCGGTGGACAGCGGCAGGCTGTCCAGCGGCGGCGCGGTCGGCATGCGCAGTTGATCTTCCTTGACCCAACTGCCACGGCGAATCGGCTGCAATGCGTAGCCAATCACCTGACCGTAGCGAATCACCTCGCCGCCCTCGGGAATGTCTTCCAGAGTGACCTTGTGGCTCTGCGGCACAAATTCCAGCGTCACCAGGCCATCGGCAAATTCAGTGCCGGCCGGGGCGCCCTGGTCGTTGACCACGACCACCACATTGTCCCGCTCGTGCAGGCGGATGTGGCGCGGCGAGTCGGAATGTTCAATCAACTGCATGACGCCGCTCCTCAGGAATGCGCTTGAGACAATTTACCGGTGGCTTCAGTACCGCCGTTGGTTGGCGGCTCTTTGAGGACCACACGTTTGATCGGGCCAACGATGACCAGATAGCTGAACACTGCGACCAGTGCGTTGGCACCGACGAACACCAGCGCCCATTTGAACGAACCGGTGGAGCTGATGATGTAGCCAATCACGATCGGCGTGGTGATCGAAGCGATGTTGCCGAAGGTGTTGAACAGGCCACCGCTCAGACCGGCGATCTGTTTTGGCGAGGTGTCGGAAACCACCGCCCAGCCCAGTGCGCCAACGCCTTTGCCGAAGAAGGCCAAAGCCATGAAGCCAACGACCATCCATTCCACATCGACATAGTTGCAGGCGACGATGCTGCTGGAAACCAGCAGACCAGCGATGATCGGTGCTTTACGGGCGAAGGTCAGCGAGTGGCCCTTGCGCAGCAGGTAATCGGAAATCACCCCGCCCAGCACACCGCCGATAAAGCCGCAGATCGCCGGCAACGAGGCTATGAAACCGGCTTTGAGAATGGTCATGCCACGCTCTTGTACCAGGTACACCGGGAACCACGTCAGGAAGAAGTAAGTAATGCCGTTGATGCAGTACTGGCCCAGATACACGCCAAGCATCATGCGGTTGGTCAGCAACTGACGGATGTAGTCCCACTTCGGGCCATCAGCTTTTTTGCCTTGCTTGACGTCCATGTCGACCATGCCACCGTTGTCGGCGATGAACTGCACTTCGGCCTCGTTGGCCATCGGGTGTTGGCGCGGGCTGTGGATAACCTTCAGCCAGATGCCAGAGAAGACGATGCCGAACACGCCCATGACAATGAACACGTGTTCCCAGCCGAAGGAGTAAACGATCCAGCCCATCAGTGGTGCGAACAACACGGTGGCAAAGTATTGCGCCGAGTTGAAGATCGCCGAAGCGGTACCGCGCTCAGCGGTGGGGAACCACGCCGCAACGATGCGCGCGTTGCCGGGAAACGAAGGCGCTTCAGCCAGACCGACCAGGAAGCGCAGCATGAACAGCGCAACGATGGCGGTGGACATGCCGAACTCACCGACAAAGCCTTGCAGCACGGTGAACAGCGACCAGGTGAAAATGCTCAGGGCATAGACTTTTTTCGAGCCGAAGCGATCGAGCAGCCAGCCGCCGGGGATTTGCCCGGCCACGTAGGCCCAACCGAATGCAGAGAAGATATAGCCGAGGGTGACTGCGTCGATGCCGAGGTCTTTTTGCAGGCTGGAGCCGGCGATGGCGATCGTGGCACGGTCGGCGTAGTTGATCGTGGTCACCAGAAACAGCATGAGCAGGATCAAATAGCGGACGTGAGTCGGCTTGGAGGATTGCATGTAGATGTACTCCCACTGATTATTTTTATGCGCGGGTGAATCTTCTTTGGTGTAGCTGTTGTGGGAGCTGGCTGACCAGCTCCCACAGGTATTGCCTCAATCAGGAACCGATGTAACTGGTCTTCACCACGGTGTAGAACTCTTGCGCATAGCGGCCTTGCTCACGTGAGCCATAGGATGAACCCTTTCGGCCACCAAACGGAACGTGATAATCGACGCCAGCGGTCGGCAAGTTGACCATCACCATCCCGGCCTGCGAGTGACGCTTGAAGTGGTTGGCGTACTTCAGCGAGGTCGTCGCAATACCCGCCGACAGACCGAACTCGGTGTCGTTGGCCATCGCCAGCGCCGCGTCGTAATCGGCCACGCGAACGATGTTGGCCACCGGGCCGAAGATCTCTTCACGGCTGATGCGCATCGACGCTTCGCTGTCGGCAAACAGCGTTGGCGCGAGGAAGTAACCTTCGGTGTCACAGGTCACCAGACCGCCACCGCTGACCAGACGTGCACCTTCGGACTGGCCGATGTCGATGTACTTCATGTCCTGTTCAAGCTGCGCCTGTGAAACCACCGGGCCGATATCGGTGCCGGATTTCAGGGCGTGGCCGACCTTGATCGACTTCATGCGCTCGGCCATGGCCTCAACGAATTTGTCGTGAATCCCGGCGGTGACGATCAAGCGGCTGGAGGCCGTGCAACGCTGGCCGGTGGAGTAGAACGCGCTCTGCACCGACAGCTCGACCGCTTGCTTGAGGTCGGCGTCGTCGAGAATGATCTGCGGGTTCTTGCCGCCCATTTCCAGCTGCACCTTGGCCTGACGCGAGACGCAGCTGACCGCGATCTGCCGGCCCACGCCGACCGAACCGGTGAAGCTGATGCCGTCGACTTTCGGGCTCTGCACCAACGCATCGCCAACCACGCGACCGCTGCCCATGACCAGGTTGAACACACCCGCCGGGAAGCCTGCGCGGGAGATGATTTCGGCCAGGGCCCAAGCGCAACCCGGCACCAGATCGGCCGGCTTCAACACCACGCAGTTGCCGTAGGCCAGGGCCGGAGCAATCTTCCACGCCGGAATCGCAATCGGGAAGTTCCACGGGGTGATCAGACCGACCACGCCGAGGGCTTCGCGGGTCACTTCAACGTTGACGCCCGGACGCACCGACGGCACGTAGTCGCCGGACAGACGCAGGCATTCACCGGCGAAGAATTTGAAAATGTTACCGGCGCGGGTCACTTCGCCGATGGCTTCGGGCAAGGTCTTGCCCTCTTCGCGCGCCAGCAAGGTGCCGAGTTCTTCGCGACGGGCCAGAATCTCAGTGCCGACTTTATCCAGCGAATCGTGACGGGCCTGAATGCCCGAGGTCGACCAGGCCGGGAACGCCGCACGGGCAGCATCGATGGCGGCGTGAACCTGGTGCAGATCAGCCTTGGCGTAGTCGCCGATGTTATCGCTCAGTTCGGACGGGTTGATGTTGGCCGAGTAATCGGCACCGGCAACCCACTCACCGTTGATGTAGTTGTCGAAACGCTTTGCATCAGTCACTGAAATTCTCCTCTCTACGCAAAAGCCGCTGATTGCTCAGCGGCCTCGGTTGGCTCGGTGGTTATTGCGCGCCTTGCTTGTCGATCAGCGCGGCGAGCATTTCGTACTCTTCGCCGGTCAGGTCGGTCAGCGGTGCGCGCACCGGACCTGCGTCGTAGCCGGCGATCTTCGCGCCGGCCTTGACGATGCTCACGGCGTAACCGGCCTTGCGGTTGCGGATGTCGAGGTATGGCAGGAAGAAGTCGTCGATGATCTTGCCGACGGTGGCGTGATCTTCACGGGCGATCGCGTGGTAGAAGTCCATCGCGGTTTTCGGGATGAAGTTGAACACCGCCGAGGAGTAAACCGGTACACCCAGCGCCTTGTAGGCCGCGGCGTAGACTTCGGCGGTCGGCAAACCACCCAGATAGCTGAAGCGATCACCGAGGCGGCGACGGATCGACACCATCAACTCGATATCGCCCAGACCATCCTTGTAGCCGATCAGGTTCGGGCAGCGCTCGGCCAGACGTTCCAGCAGCGGAGCGGTCAGACGGCAGACGTTGCGGTTGTAGACGACCACACCGATGTTGACCGATTTACACACGGCTTCAACGTGAGCGGCAACACCGTCCTGACTGGCTTCGGTCAGGTAGTGCGGGAGCAGCAACAGGCCTTTGGCGCCCAGACGCTCGGCTTCCTGAGCGTACTCGATGGCCTGACGGGTCGAACCGCCGACACCGGCCAGAATCGGCACGCTGGTTTCACAGGTGTCGACAGCAGTCTTGATGATTTCCGAGTATTCGCTGGCGGCCAGGGAGAAGAACTCACCGGTGCCGCCGGCGGCGAACAAGGCTGAAGCGCCATACGGGGCCAGCCATTCCAGACGTTTGATGTAGCCGGCGCGGTTGAAGTCGCCCTGCGCGTTGAAATCGGTTACCGGGAAAGACAACAGGCCGGCAGAGAGGATGGACTTCAGTTCTTGTGGATTCATTATTCGAACACCCTGGTAGCAACGTTTTTTGTGATTGGACCGTTCAGCCTTCGCCGAAGTTGTAGGTCATCGTACAACTTAAAAGATAACCGTCAACTGCATTTCATCGTTGCGGGTGGTTTTTTGTCGGACAAGATCGTTTATGACGCCGGAGCTTTTGCCGCGAAGCCCCGGGTTTACCGGGATGGATTGCGGAAATGTCTGGTCAAGATTCGTTTAATGAGCACTGCGAGAAACGCCGGGTAAGGTGTGACAACTGCCACGAAGGATCGTGGCGAACCCTGCGAAGGAAACCAGAATGTTTGTGAATTACGCGGCCCCGACCCTGGCACACATTGCCTCTTTGCCATCCGCCCCCCTCACCCTGCAGCTATCGCTGCTGCCGGATTTATTGATCGTACAAGTCCCCGACTCCAGCGATTTTCCGGCGAACTGGAGCGTTTACGCGATTCTCGGCGACGACCCCGAAGAGCCCGAGTGGCAAGGCGAAGAAGTGGACACCGGCACTTGGGACGATGCCGAAGACGAGATGGAGAAGTTGACGGGGATCGAGTTGCACATCCCCAAAGAGGCGCTGTTCGCGTACCTGAACAGGGAAGTTGAACTGCGTTACAAGTTTGTCGATGAGTCGAGTATGGAGCCGTTTTCGGAGGTGTTGAGGTTGCGGATCGAGGGCTGAATCCGGTCAGGCGGGGGCGGCGACCGTTCATCGGTACTGGTATTTCTTACAGGTGCCAGGCAATTGCAGATTTGGCGTTAATGACGCAGGAGCTAACGAATCGGCTCCGACAGCGCAGCGCTTTGGCTTGCGCTCATTTAACGGTCCATTTGAAACATAGAAGGAACTTGATCATGACTGCACAAGTAAAAAATCTGGCCACTCCCACTCTGGAGGAAGCAGTGGAGGGAGTACTTCACATTGGCAAACTGCAAGGCGATGCCCACGGTCATGTACCACCCAACCCAAATTTTGCTATCGGCGACACGATTACTTTTGTCGTAGAGACGTCTACCGGAAACACCAACGAGCAATTGCATGCGCTGACTGCGGCGGAGCTGGGACGACCTGTGGTTATCAGCATTCCTAAAGACGTCTTCGAGCGGAATCTCACACCAGACGCCACCGCTAAACTTTTCTACAAATGGAAAAAGCATGATCAGACTTCAGAAACGTCCGCGCATTTGAAACTCAAACTGGAAAAGTAACGCCCATCACCCCTGCGCCTGTGCCTCTTCATGGGCCTGGCGCAGTCTTTCACGGCTGTTGGTCAGGTGCAGGCGCATCGCCGCACGGGCCGCATCGGAATCCTGACGGGCAATCGCTTCGTAGATTTCTTCGTGCTCGCGGCTCAAGCGGCTCATGTAGTGCTGTTGATCATCGTGAGCCAGGCGCGCCGAATTCAGCCGCGTACGCGGAATGATGCTGGTGCCCAGGTGGGTCATGATGTCGGTGAAGTAGCGGTTGCCGGTGGACAGTGCGATTTCCAGGTGGAAGGCAAAGTCCGACGCAACCGCATCACTGGCATGGGCGGCGCTTTCGTTTAACGCATCGAGGGCGGCGCGCATGGTCGCCAGTTGCTCGGCGCTGCGGCGTTGTGCAGCGAGGCCGGCAGATTCGACTTCGAGGCTGATGCGCAATTCGAGAATGGCCAGCACATCACGCAGGGTGACGACGGTGGCCGGGTCGATACGGAAGCCACTCGGGCTCGGCGTGTCGAGCACGAAGGTGCCGATGCCGTGCCGGGTTTCCACTTGCCCTGCAGCCTGCAAACGGGAAATCGCCTCGCGCACCACGGTGCGGCTGACGCCATGGGCTTCCATGATCGCCGACTCGGTGGGCAGTTTGTCACCGCGTTTGAGCAGGCCATCACGGATCTGCTCGCTCAGCACCGTCACCAGTTCCTGGGCCAGGCTGCGGCGCTTGCGTGGGAGGCGCGGGGTGTCGATCAGGTTTTCCATGGCGTGCATCTAGTCTCGAAAATTCGGCTTGGGGGCATGATAGCTCAAGCGGGTTGTACGATCACTTTCCGTTTCCACACAAAACCTGTGGGAGCTGGCTTGCCAGCGATGAGGCCATACCTGTCGATGAAGATGTCGACTGAACCGACGCCATCGCTGGCAAGCCAGCTCCCACATGGGATGTGTGTTGATCAGGCGGTCACGGGCTGCTCCACCAGATGGCCGCTGTCGATTCGCACATGCCGAGGATGGAAGCGTTTCAGACTGCTGCGATGGCCGACGCTGACAATGCTCAGCCCCGGCAACTGATCGATCAGCGCCTGATACAACGTCGCTTCGTCTTCCTCATCCATCGCCGAAGTGGCTTCGTCCATGTACAACCAGTGCGGTGCATAAAGCAGCGCACGGGCGAAGGCCAGTCGCTGTTGTTCTCCCGGCGAGAGCATGCGCTGCCAGTGATTGGCTTCGTCCAGCCGTGCGACCAGATGCGGCAAGCGGCAAGTCTCCAGCACTTGTGCATAACGTTCCGGTGCGTAGGTGTCGCCCGCTTGTGGATAACTCAACGCCTCGCGCAAGGTGCCGATAGGCAAATAGGGTTTCTGCGGGAGGAACAGATACCGCGCCGCCGGCAAGCGAATATTACCGTGCCCGGCGGGCCACAAATGCCCCATCGCCCGCAACAACGTTGACTTGCCGCTGCCGGAGCGCCCACTGACCATTACACGCTCACCCGGCTCGACGGTCATGTCGGCGCTGGTCAGCAGATGACGCCCGTCGGCGAGGTCCAGGCCAAGGTCGTGCACCCTCAATTCGCTGCCCTGATTCTGCACATCGATGGCCGGGGTGCGTTCTTCGTTGTCGGTCATGGCCTGGCGGAAACTCAGCAGACGGTCACAGGTGGCGCGCCACGCAGCAAGGCTCTGGTAAGCACTGATAAACCAGCTGAAGCTTTCCTGGACGTTGCCGAATGCCGAGCTGATCTGCATGAGTTCACCCAGCTCGATCTTGCCGGCGAGGTAACGCGGCGAAGCCACGATGAACGGAAAGATGATGGCCGCCTGGCTGTAACCGGCGGTGAAGAAGGTCAGGCGCTTGGACACTTTCATGATGTCCCAGAAGTTGTGCCAGACATTGCCGAAGCGGGCGCTCAGCCGACGATTTTCGTTCGGCTCGCCGTTGTACAACGCGATGCTCTCGGCATTTTCGCGAATCCGCACCATGGAAAAACGCAGGTCGGCTTCGAAGCGTTGTTGCTGATTGTTCAGACCGATCAAGCGACGACCGATCAAATGCGTCAGCCAACTGCCCACCACTGCATAGACCAGTACACACCAGAACATGTACCCGGGAATGGTGACGCCATAGACTTCGATGCTGCCTGACACGCCCCACAAAATAATCGAGAACGACACCAGACTGACGATATTGCGCAGCAGCCCGATACCCAGTTCAAGGGTGTTGGAGGTGAAATTGTTGAGGTCTTCGGAAATCCGCTGGTCCGGGTTATCGGTGTAACCGCCCTGCTCCAGCTGGTAGTAATTCTTGTCGGCGAGCCAACGCGAGAAATGCTTTTCCGTGAGCCAGGCCCGCCAGCGAATCGTCAGCATTTGGGTCAGATAGAGCCTGTACACCGCACCGATAATCGCCACCGCGGCAATGCCACAGAAATACAGAATCAATTGCCAGAACGCCGCTTCGTCCTTCTTTTGCAGGGCGTTGTAAAAGTCCTTGTACCAGGTGTTGAACCACACCGAGATGCCCACACTGAGCAACGACAGCGCGATCACTGCAATCAGCAGCGTCCAGGCCTTGCCCTTCTCTTCACTGCGCCAATACGGCGTGATGATCGCCCACACCTTGCGAAAAAACTGCCCGCGCACAGCATCGTTGACCGCGGAATATTCAGCGTTCTGATTCATGGATAAGGCTCGATATAGAAAAGAACAGACACGCACCGATCATAGTAGATCGGTGCGTTTTATCGCGAGGGCTGGCGATAGTCGTTCAGCGCAGGTTCAGCGACGAACCGGGCGCTTCTGCAGTTTGCGCTGCAGGGTGCGGCGATGCATGCCCAGGGCGCGGGCAGTGGCGGAGATGTTGCCTTCGTGCTCGGTGAGCACACGCTGAATGTGCTCCCACTGCAGGCGATCGACCGACATCGGGTTTTCCGGCACCAGACTGTCGAGGTCAGCGTGCTCGGAGAGCAGCGCAGCCAGTACGTCGTCGGCGTCGGCGGGTTTGCACAGGTAGTTGCAGGCGCCGCGCTTGATCGCTTCGACCGCGGTGGCAATGCTCGAATAACCGGTGAGGATCACCACGCGCATTTCCGGGTCCAGCTCCAGCAGTTTGGGCAGCAGCACCAGACCGGAGTCGCCGTCCATTTTCAGGTCGAGCGCAGCGTAATCAGGCAGATCGGCCTGGGCGATGGTCAGGCCTTCTTCGGCCGAGCCGGCAGTGCTGACGCGAAAGCCACGACGAGCCATGGCACGGGCCATCACTCGGGTGAACGTTGCGTCGTCGTCGACCAGCAGCAAATGCGGCAGTTCTTCGCCTTCGACTTGGATTTCGTCACTCATGTTGGTCTCCTCGGGCGCCGTGGGGCAGGCGCAGCTCGGTGAGCGTGCCGCCTTCCTCATGACTATAGAGTTTCACTGAGCCGCCGGCGCGTGTCACGCTGGCCTTGCTCAAAAACAGGCCCAGGCCGAAACCTTTGCCCTTGGTGGTAAAAAACGGTTTGCCGATCTGTTCGGCGATGGCCAGCGGCACACCGGCACCGTGGTCACGAATACTGATGGTCAGGTTTTCCGCGTCCCAGTCGAGCGTGACCTGGAGGTTTTCCGGGCAGGCATCGGCTGCGTTGTTGAGCAGATTGAGCAACGCCTGCGTCAGGTCTGGCGGCGGCGCCATGCGCGGCACGGTGCCCTGGCCCAGGCGATGGAACCGATAACTGGCTTCCGGACGCATCAAGTGCCAGCGGTTCAGCGCTTCGTCGAGCCAGTCGGTGACGTCTTGCATATCGATGGCCAGACGTCGGTTGGCCTCGGCGGCGCGCACCAGTTGCTGCAGCGTCTCTTTGCAGAGTTTGACCTGATCCTGCAGCACCTTCAGATCATCCTGCAGCATCGGGTCAGGATGATCCTGCTGCATCTCCTTGAGCAACACGCTCATGGTCGCCAGCGGTGTGCCCAGTTCATGAGCGGCGCCAGCGGCCTGGGTGGCGACGGCCAGCAATTGCTGATCGCGCAGGCCTTCTTCACGACGGATCGCGCGTAGCTCTTCCTGACGGCGCAACTCTTCAGCCATGCGCGCAGCGAAGAAGGTGATCACCGCAGCGGCGAGGGCGAAGCTCAGCCACATGCCGTAAACCTGCAGGTTTTCGCGGGCGATAGGCAGGGTCTCCAGCGGATAGAAACGCGTCAACATCAAGGTGTACAGCGCCAGCGCGATACCCGACAGGATCACCGAATAGCGCCACGGCAGCGTCACCGCAGCGATGGTCAGCGGCACCAGATAGTAGGAAACGAACGGGTTGGTCGAACCACCGGAGAAGTACAGCAACGCACTGTGGATCACCAGATCACAGGCCAGTTGCAGCGCATATTCAAGTTCGGTCACCGGCCACGAAGTGCGCAGGCGCACGGCAGTGAACACGCAGAGCAACGTCGAACAGCCGAGGGTCATCGCCAGTTGCACCCACGGCAACGGCAACAATTGCAGCCAGTAGGCAAGGCCTACGGAACCAGCCTGCGCGGCAAGCACCAGCGTGCGGATGAAAGTCAGTCGCCAGAGGTTCTGGCGAGTGGCGGAAGTCAGTTGTACGGGGGCGAGCATGAGCTCTCCTGATGAGCGCTCCAGGCGGATCGCACGGAGTATAACCAAGCCGCGCCCTTCAGAGGCGAAAGTGCGGCAAACGACCACATGGCGAAAACATCTTCGGCGGCTATGAGGGCCTCTTCGCGAGCAAGCTCGCACCCACAGGGGAAGCGTTCCAAATGTGGGAGCGGGCCTGCTCGCGAATGGCTGCGCAGCAGTCCCGGTCATCTGTATAGAAGTTGTAACTGGGCGAACCGGATCATAAAAGCTAGAGTCTGATGGTTTCACGCAGGCCCCCGAACCAGCACCTGCGCCCTCATCAAGGAGCTTTCATGCACACATTTCGCCGCAGCGCCGCCCTTCTCGCCCTGACCGTCGGCAGCGTCGCCAGCCTTCCGGCCCTGGCCGCCGATGAGCTGCACTACAACCAGATTTCCCTGCGCGCCGAAGTCAGCACGGAAGTCGCCCGCGACCTGATGATCGTCACCCTCTACACCGAAGAGCAAAACACCGACCCGGCGAAACTCGCCGCCGACGTCAGCACCACCATGAACAAGGCCCTGGCCCAGGCCAAGCAAGTCAAAGACATCACCCTGCGCCAAGGCAGCCGCAACAGCTACCCGATCTACGACACCAAAGGCCAGAAAATCACCGGCTGGCGTGAACGCGCCGAACTGCGCCTGGAAAGCTCTGACTTCGCCGCCCTGTCCAAACTCACTGGCGAACTGCTCGGCGACCTGAAAATGGGCGGCATGGATTTCGCCATCGCCGACCCGACCCGCAAAACCAGCGAAGACCAGTTGCTCAAAGAAGCCGTGAGCGCCTTCAAGGCCCGCGCTCAACTGGCCACCGATGCACTGGGCGGCAAGGGTTACAAAATCGTCAACCTGAACCTCAACAGTAACGGTTATCCACAGCCGTACCTGCGCGCACCGATGATGATGAAAGCCGCCGCCATGGATTCGGCACCGGTTACGCCGGAAGTTGAAGCGGGCACCAGCCAGGTCAGCATGACGGCTGATGGCTCGATTGAAGTGTTGATGCAGTGATTTGAAGTGGGCTGAATGAAAAACCGGCGATCAGAGAATGATCGCCGGTTTTTTTGTGTCCGAATTTTGGGATGAATGATCCGCCGCCATCGCTGGCAAGCCAGCTCCCACAGGTTCAGCAGTGGTTTTGAAAATTGCCTGCAACCCTGTGGGAGCGGGCTTGCCCGCGATGAACGATAACGCGGTCTTCAGGTCTGCGGATCAACCCGATCCAGCGCCCGATTCACCGCCAGTTCGGCCAGCATGATGATCTGCTGAATCGCCAATGCCGTATTACGCTCAGGCCGGCCCAACTGATCGGCAAAGTTACCGGTTAACGTGTTCGCCGACGCCAGTGACTCACAGGCATGCGCCAGCAGGCTTTCGGTGTCGATGTTTGGCTGGATCAGGAACATCGTGCTGGGCTGCCGGGGTTTGACCGGGTCGGGGCTGAGGTAGAAATCCAGGGCGCGCTTGATGGCTTCGCGGGTTTTGATCTGGTCGTCGGCGCGGATGGCTTCTTCGAGTGGGGTATCGAGGGGTGGGTCAGGTATCAATTTATCAATGGAAAATTTCCTTATGAACTGACGCCATTCATTTCCGATCTCACTCGAGAAATGAGGTGGCAACTATGTACGGAGTGAGATTACCGGTAAGGAAACCAACCCGGCCGGACAAAAGTCCGCCCGTACATAGCCGCCATAAAAAACTGCTGACAGCATGAGCTGGCGGCGATTATGGAGGGGCTTGTGCAGGTTTCCAAATTCAATAACCGGGAATCTCACCTCCCGATCGCTGAGTCTTCAGCGACATCCAGAGCCTAGAGAGCCGACGTCCGACGGACAACCTGAAAACATTGTGGGAAGGTTCTGGATATTTGCCACATATTTAAACAGTCAAAAGCCAACCCTCACCCTAGCCCTCTCCCAGAGGGAGAGGGGACTGACCGTGTTGTTTGGGAGAGTTACGCCGACGTGAAATACCGAGCCGAACTCAGATTATGAAACAGATCAAAAGCCCCTCACCCTAGCCCTCTCCCGGAGGGAGAGGGGACTGACCGAGGTGTTTGGGACAGCTACGCCGACGTGCAATACCGCGTTGAACTCAGATTGTTAAAGGCCCACAAATCGGCTCCCTCTCCCTCGGGAGAGGGCTGGGGTGAGGGGCAAGAGCACCACAAAAACCAAAGCCAAGCGCGCCGTGCTCTTCACCACTCAATAGGCCGAGTGTCAGCTCGCCTGCTCTTGATCTTGATCTTGATCTTGATCTTGATCCACGGGCGACGTCGGAAGGCTGAGTGGAGGGATTGATCCGGGCGTGGGAGCGCAGCGACCGTTTGGCGCAGCCAAACACAGCGAGAGGAGGTGCAGCGAAGCAAACCGTAGGCGCTGCGCCCGGATCGATCCCGCAGCGAAGGAACCCCGAGCCCCCAGCGAGCGGGCCGCACGCAGGAGCAAGCCTTTTTGGTTACTTTTTTCTGGGCCGGCATTCCGGGCGTCTGGAAAAAGTGACCCGCCGTAAGGGCGGAACCCTAATCAGCAACACCCGCAGCAACGGATATGCACTCAACTCACCCAGCCTGACGCGAACTCCTATACATAAACACCAACGCCAACCCCAAACACACCATCGCCAAAATCCGACTCGAAGAAAGCTCAATCGCCGGATTCCCCAACCAGCCAAAATTATCAATCAACATCCCCATCCCCAACTGCCCGACAATCACCGCCACCGTCGCCACAGCCGTCCCCACCACCGGCACCGCCCCGACCATTACCATCATGTACACCACGCCAAACAGCGCCCCGGTCAACTGCCACTTCGGCACCTGCAAAAGACTCACCGCCTGCGCCGGCTCAAAAAACAAAATCAACAACCCGGTCGTCACAGCACCCACAACAAACGTCAGCAAACTACTGCGCAACACCCCGACGGTCTCGCCCAAACGCCCATTGATCGCCGCCTGCACACTCAACACCGCACCGGCCAACACCACCACCGCCAACAAAATAACCAGACCCATCACTCACCCCCGCGCAATCAAAACAAGTGCCACCACAATCAACCCCAACGCCAGCCAGCGCTCGGCATTGACCTTTTTGCGCGTCGCCCCGAACCAACCGAAATGGTCAATCAACACACTCTTGCCAACCTGCCCGGACAAGATCGCAATCATCGTCATGGCAATGCCGATATGCGGCGTCGCCAGCGTCAACACCACCACATACATCGGCCCCAGAAACCCGCCGAGCAACTGCCAGCGCGGCAGGTCGGTCAGTGCTGGCCCCTTCTGTGGCCCGGCAAACAACAACAGCAAAAACAGAATCGCCGAACCGACACCAAAGATGCTCAACGTTGCCCACAAATGCCCGACCTGCACACCCAATGGTCCGAGCAACCCCGCCTCCACCGACAAGCCCATCCCCGCCAGGATCACCAGCGGCAGCAACAACAGGCGCAACCCCGACTTCTTCACCGGCGCCGCGACTGCGACCTCATCCAACGTCTGCATAAACAACATTCCACTCAAGTAAACGATGGCGCGGATTATCGGCTGGCGAAGCTGTGCGATAAATGGGAGCATCCGGACAACACTTTTGCGCAATTCGCACAGCAGGCTGATCCATGCACGGGCTTAATGAACTGGGATTCAAAGCGTTAAGGCTATTTGTCGCCGTGCTCGACCATGGCAGCTTTTCCGAAGTCGCCCGCCGTGAAGGCGTGGCGCCCTCGTCGATCTCCCGGCAGATTCAATTAATGGAACAAGCGCTGAACCAGCAATTGCTCTACCGCCACACCCGCGCCGTCACGCCCACCGAAGCCGGGCGCATGCTCGGTCATCATGCGCGGCTGGTGTTGGTGCAACTGGAAGAAGCCGAACAGGCGTTGCAGGAACAGCAAAGCGAACCCACGGGCCTGGTGCGGATCAACGCCCCGGTGGTGTTCGGCCAGCGCCATCTGACGCCGTGGCTGGGCAAGTTGTGTGCGCGTTATCCGAAGCTGCAACTGGATATCCAGCAAACCGACCATTACGTCGACCCGTTGCAGGAAGGCGCCGATCTGCTGTTCCGCATCGGTCCGCTGCACGATTCGAGCATGCAGGCGCGGATTCTGGCGCCGCATCGTTTTCAGGTGGCGGCGAGCCCCGCGTATCTCGAGCGTCATGGCTCCCCGCAGAAACCTGAAGATCTCGCGCAACATCAGTGCCTGGCCTACAAAGGCGCGACCGGCCAGCAGCGCTGGTTTTTCCGCCGCGATGGCGAGGACTGGACGCCGTATTCGGTGAAAGGCCCGATCACCGGCAACCACGCCGACACCCTCACCCAGGCCGCCGAACAGGGTTTGGGGCTGGTGATGTTTCCGTCATGGCTGATTGGTGAAGCGGTGCGTGACGGCACGCTGGTGCCGGTGCTGGGGGAATATCAGGTGTCGAACAGTCTGGAGCCGCAGCAGATTGCGGTGTTGTGGCCGGGGAGCCGGAGGTTGTCGGTGAAGGTGCGGACGGTGATTGATTTTTTTGTCGAATGCTTTGGTGAAGTGCCTTACTGGGATCGTCCCTGAAAGCTGAAGATCAAGAGCCCCTCACCCTAGCCCTCTCCCGGAGGGAGAGGGGACTGACCGAGGTGTCTCACGTCATCCATCGACCTGAAAGATTCAGTCGATTATGGATTCGGTAAAGCTGTTTCACGTCGGCGTAGTTTCATAGCATCCCCCAATCAGTCCCCTCTCCCTCTGGGAGAGGGCTAGGCGGGCGGCGTTCCGATGAGGGGCTTTTCAGGCTGTCAGATCCGGAACTGCCCGACCAGTTTACCCAGGCGCTGCCCCAGATCCGCCAGACTACGCGACGTCTGCGCCCCCAACTGCGTCTCATCGGCCACGCTATCCACCGCCACCGCAATCTGATGCACGCTGCGGTTGATCTCTTCGGCCACCGCCGTCTGCTCTTCCGCCGCACTGGCAATCTGCGCGTTCATCGAGTTGATCGTCGCGATCAGCTCCGCCATCGCATCCAGCGAAGCCCCGGCCTGATTGGCCTGCTGTGAAGTGCCGTCACCCGCTTCGCTGGAACGACGCATCGCCTCGACCGCTTGCTGCGTACCCGCCTGCAAGCGATCAATCATGCCCTGGATTTCCTGGGTGCTGATCTGCGTGCGACTGGCCAATGCGCGCACCTCATCCGCGACCACGGCAAAACCGCGCCCGGCTTCACCGGCACGCGCCGCTTCAATTGCTGCGTTCAATGCCAGCAGGTTGGTCTGCTCGGCGATCGAACGAATCACCCCGAGCACACCCACAATCGAGGTCACGTCCTGCTGCAGGCTGTCGAGCGACACGCCGCTGCTGCGGATGTCATCGACCAGCGCATGAATCTGCTTGATGCTGCCGGCTACCACGCGCTTGGCGCTCTGGCCTTCTTCATCGGTCTGTTGGGCAGCGACGGCAGCGTTCTGCGCGCTCTTGGCCACTTCCTGCGCGGCGGCGGACATTTCATTGATGGCGGTGGCGACCTGATCAGTCTCATGGCGCTGACGTTCCATCGCCTGATCCGAGCGCTGCGCCTGATCGGACACCTGCGTCACCAGCCCGGTGAGTTGCGTGGTCATCTCGGTGATCTGCCGCACCAGGCCATGGATCTTATCGACGAAACGGTTGAACGACCCGGCCAGTTCGCCGAGTTCGTCCTCGCTGGTGATGTTCAAACGGCGGGTCAAATCGCCCTCGCCCGCCGCGATGTCATCGAGGTTGGCCTTCATCAAATTCAGCGGACGCAAAATGGTATTGGCCAGCAGCATCCCCGCTGCCGCGATCACCAGCAGCACCACCACTGCCACGCCGACGATGCTCAGCACCACGCCTTGCATGCGTTCCTGCACCTGCGTTTCGACCAGCGCCACTTGCGCTTCGATGCCGTCGAGGTTGACCGACGTACCAACGGCCATGTCCCACTTCGCCAGGTATTCGGTGTAACCGAGTTTCGGCACCTGCACCTGCGCGTTACCCGGCAGCGGCGAGCTGTATTGCAGATAGTGGGTGCCGTCCTTCGCCACACTGACCAGGCCGCGATTGACGTAGACGCCGTTCGAGTCGCGGTTGTCCTTGAAGCTTTTGCCCACGCCTTCGGGGTCGTTGGCCTTGAACAGGCGCACGGTTTCGGAGTCGTAGCCGAAGAAGTAGCCGTCCTTGCCGTAGCGAATACCCGACAGCAGTTTGATCGCCTGCGCGCGGGCCTCGTTATCACCCGCAGCGGCCGCGTCGTACAGCGGTTTGATCGTGGTCATGGCCACGGCGACGTAACTTTGCAGGGTGGCTTTGGCATCGCCGAGCAGGCGTTCGCGGGTCTGTTCGACTTCTTTGTGCGCTTGTTCCTGGAGAATGAACAGCGTGGTCAAACTGATGACCAGCGCAAAGAGCAACACCGGAAGAACAGCGAGGGAGAGGACTTTAGCCTTGAGGCTCAGGCGCATTGTGGGAGCTCACTCTTTTGATTTTATTGGCGTGGTTAAAGGCTTTAACGGCACACCATTACAAAAGTTGAGCAAAGGGTTTACCCATTCCCCTGTGGGAGCGAGCTTGCTCGCGAAGGCGTCGTGTCAGTCAACCATTAAGTCGCTGATACACCGCTTTCGCGAGCAAGCTCGCTCCCACAGGGGATTTGTAGGGTTCAGAGAACCATCGCGGCCACCCAGCCGAACGCCAGCAGCGGCAGGTTGTAGTGCAGGAACGTCGGCACCACGGTGTCCCAGATGTGGTGGTGCTGGCCATCAATGTTCAGGCCGGAGGTCGGCCCGAGGGTCGAATCCGAGGCCGGCGAACCGGCATCACCCAGCGCGCCGGCGGTGCCGACGATGCACACGATCGCGATCGGGCTGAAGCCCAGTTGCACGCACAGCGGCACGAAGATCGCTGCCAGAATCGGCACGGTGGAAAACGACGAACCGATGCCCATGGTCACCAGCAACCCGACCAGCAGCATCAACAGTGCCCCCACGCCCTTGCTGTGATTGATCCACGACGCTGAGGATTCAACCAGCGTCTGCACTTCACCGGTGGCCTTCATCACTTCGGCAAAACCGGAGGCGGCAATCATGATGAAGCCGATCATCGCCATCATTTTCATGCCTTCGGTGAACAGGTCATCAGTGTCGCGCCACTTGACGATGCCCGACACCGAGAAGATCAGAAAACCGACCAGCGCCCCGATAATCATCGAGTCCAGCAGCAGTTGCACGATGAACGCGGCAGCAATCGCCACACCGGCAATCATCAGGCTCAGCGGGTTGTACTGCACCGCCACTTGCTCGACCTGCTCGATTTTCGCCAGGTCGTACACGCGCCGTTTGCGATAAGTGATGAACGCCATCGCCAGGCCGAAGACCATGCCCATCGCGGGAATGCCCATGGCGTGGGTGACATTGATGCCGCTGATGTCGACGCCGCTGCGCGCAACATTTGCCAACAGAATTTCATTGAGAAAAATGTTACCGAAGCCTACCGGGAGGAACATGTACGGCGTGATCAGACCGAACGTCATCACGCAGGCGATCAAGCGGCGGTCGAGTTGCAGCTTGGTCAGCACATATAAAAGCGGCGGCACCAGCAGCGGAATGAACGCAATGTGGATCGGCAGAATATTCTGCGAAGCGATCGCCACCACCCACAGCAGGCCGATCAGCAGCCATTTGACGCTGCCACCGCCGCTCGAATGCTGTCGGTCAACCATCGCCAGCGCCTTGTCGGCCAGCGCATGGGCCAGGCCGGACTTGGCAATTGCCACGGCGAAAGCGCCGAGCAAGGCGTAGGACAACGCCACCGTCGCCCCGCCGCCCAGGCCGCTGTTGAACGCCTTGAGCGTGGCATCGATGCCCAGGCCACCGGTCAGGCCACCGACCAGCGCGCCGACGATCAAAGCGATCACCACGTGCACGCGGGACAGGCTGAGGATCAGCATGACGCCGACTGCCGCTATGACTGCATTCATTTCACTTCCTCGAAAAACACTGCGGTGGAAAACCGACCGCCAGACAGAATGAGTCCGCCAACGGTTCACCGGCGGATTTGCAAAGAGGGTCTTATTAGAAGGGCGCGCACTGTGCCGCAGCGAACTCCCCTTGTCAAAGCCAACGCCGCCTCCAGTGATTGATCGTTCCCACGCTCTGCGTGGGAACGATCACGTACAAAGCATGACAGTGCGGCAATTGGTCATATTGTGTTTCAGGGATAAAGAAAGCCGAAACGCGGCCGTTACAGTGCAAAGTCTCAGATATTTATCGAATAAGGACGTCTCCATGTCGCTCAGACAACTTTCCATCCAATGGAAAATCACCCTGCTCGCCGGCCTCTGCCTGGCCGGTATCGTGACCCTGTTGGTGGGTCTTTCGCTGTATCGCATGGAGCACAGTTCCGAACTGGTGAAGGCCTCCAGCATGGAGATGCTCACCGAGTCGGCGCAGGCGCGCATCGAGTCGCAAGGTGAAGTGCAGGCCGCCGGCATCCGCCAGCAGTTCATGGACGCCTATCAGTACGGCCATGGCTTCTCACGGCAGGTGCTGTTCCTGCGCGAACAGGCCGAAAAGCGTTTCCTCGACGCCTTCGACCTGCGCGAAGACATGACCCGCCAGGTCAAATCCGCGCTGCAAGCCAACCCGGACCTGCTCGGCCTGTCGCTGGTGTTCGAAGCCAACGCGCTGGACGGCAAGGACGAGTTGTTTGCCGGCCAGGCGGAACTGGGCAGCAACGACAAGGGCCGTTTCGCCCTGTATTGGTCGCAACCGACGCCTGGCAAAGTCACCTCGATGGCGCTGCCGGAAAGCGACATGGCCGACACCAGCACCGGCCCCAGCGGTCAGGCGGCCAATGCCTGGTTCACCTGCCCGCGCACCACGCTCAAGCCGTGCGTGATAGAACCGTACTTCTATGTCATCGACGGCCAGAACGTGCTGATGACCAGCATCGTCTTCCCGTTGATGGTCAACGGCAAAGTCATCGCCTCGCTGTCGGTCGACATTAACCTCAACAGCCTGCAAGCGATCAGTCAGGGCGCCAGCAAAAAACTCTACGACGGTCAGACCGCCGTGAGCATCATCAGCCCCGCCGGCCTTCTCGCCGGTTACAGCCCGGATGCCGGCAAACTCAGCCAGCGCCTGGACGCCGTGGACAAAATCAGCGGCGCCGAACTGCTGAGAAAACTCGCTTCCAGCACTCATGTGAGCAGCCTGCACAGCAACGGCCAGTTGAAAGTGCTGTCGCCGTTCCAGCCGATTCCGGGTGGTCCGTCGTGGGGTGTGCTGCTCGATGTACCGGAACAGGTTCTGGTCAGCCGCGCCGAAGCGCTCAAGCAACAACTGGACGCCAGCAATAATTCCGGCACGTTGATCGAACTGAGCCTCGGCGTGCTGGCCGCGCTGATCGGCCTGCTACTGGTGTGGCTGATGGCGCGCAGCGTGACCAAGCCGATCCTCGGCGTGGCGCACATGCTCGAAGACATCGCCAGCGGCGAAGGCGATCTGACTCGCCGGCTGGCCTATGACAAGCAGGACGAACTGGGTCAACTGGCCGGCTGGTTCAACAAGTTCCTCGACAAGTTGCAGCCGATCATCGCCGAGGTGAAACGCTCGGTGCAGGATGCCCGTAACACGGCCGACCAGTCCTCGGCCATCGCCACCCAGACCAGCGCCGGCATGGAACAGCAATACCGTCAGGTCGATCAGGTCGCCACCGCCTCCCACGAAATGAGCGCCACCGCGCAAGACGTCGCGCGCAGCGCAGCGCAGGCTGCCGAAGCCGCCAAGGATGCTGATCGCGCGACCCGCCAGGGCCTGACCGTGATCGACCGCACCACCGCCAGCATCGACACCCTCGCCGCCGACATGAGCGCTGCGATGGTCCAGGTTGAAGGGCTGGCCGCCAACAGTGAAAAAATCGGCACGGTGCTGGAAACCATCCGCGCCATCGCCGAACAGACCAACCTGCTCGCGCTCAACGCCGCGATTGAAGCGGCGCGTGCTGGTGAAGCCGGACGTGGTTTTGCCGTGGTCGCCGACGAGGTCCGTAACCTCGCCCGCCGCACGCAAGAGTCGGTGGAAGAAACCCGTCAGGTCATCGAACAGTTGCAGACCGGCACCCAGGACGTGGTCGGTTCGATGGGCAACAGCCATCGTCAGGCTCAGGGCAGTGTCGAACAGGTCGGTCAGGCGGTGACTGCGCTGCGCCAGATCGGCGAGGCGGTGACGGTGATCAGCGACATGAACCTGCAGATTGCCAGCGCCGCTGAGGAGCAGAGTGCGGTGGCCGAGGAGATCAATAACAACGTGGCGACGATTCGTGACGTGACGGAGTCGTTGTCCGGGCAGGCGAATGAGTCGGCGCGGGTGAGTCAGTCGCTCAATAGCCTGGCGAATCAGCAGCAGAGTTTGATGGATCAGTTTCGCGTTTGATTTGAAGGTTGTGGGGTGTCAGTTGGATTCCCCCCTCACCCCGGCCCTCTCCCCCCAAGGGGGGCGAGGGGGAAAGGGAGCCGATCTCCGTGCCATTCAAAACCTGAGTTCGGCTCAGTATTTCAGGTCACGGGAAGGCTTTCAAAACCTGAGTTCGACTCGGTATTGCAGGTCGGTGTATCTCGAACAAACACCTCGGTCAAGTCCCCTCTCCCTCCGGGCGGTCCGACGTTTCGGGAGGGTTAGGGTGAGGGGCTTCTAAAGGCTCACCGCCGAGGCAACTCGATCACCACTCTCAACCCGCCCCACTCACTTTCACCCAACACCAGCAACCCGCCCCAAGTCTCGACAATATCGCGGACAATCCCCAATCCCAGGCCATGCCCGTGGGTCTGCTCATCCAGCCGCGTCCCCCGGCTGAAGACCTGAGCGCGCTGCAATTCGGGAATTCCCGGCCCATCATCTTCCACGCTCAGTGCATAGCCATCCGTGCGCTCGATCACACTCAGGCGCACTTCGGCATCCGCCCACTTGCAGGCGTTGTCCAGCAAGTTGCCGAGCAGTTCGAGCAAATCCTCCCGATCCCACGGCAATTGCAACCCCGCCGGCGCGACATAACTCAGCGCCAGATGCTCGCCATGAATCATGTTCAACGTCGCCAGCAACCCCGGCAGTTCCGCGTCGCAATCAAACAGCGCCCCGGGCAGCGCATCCCCGGATAGCCGCGCGCGATTGAGTTCACGATTGAGCCGCTGCTGCACCTGCTCCAACTGTTCGGTGAGGACCTTGCGCAGCTCAGGATGAGCATCGAGTTTTTCACTGGAGGCCAGACTCAACAACACCGCCAAAGGCGTTTTCAACGCATGCCCGAGATTACCCAGGGCATTGCGTGAACGCTTGAGGCTGTCTTCGGTGTGCGCGAGCAAATGGTTGATCTGCGCCACCAGCGGCTCCAGCTCCACCGGCACCTGATCATCGAGTTGCGAACGCTGGCCCTGCTGCAATTGCGCGATCTGCTCGCGGGCCTTTTCCAGTGGTTTCAACGCGCGGCGTACGGTCAATCGCTGCAAGAACAGAATCAGCAGCAACGCTGCCAGACCGAGACCAAGGCCGATCTGGCGCATGCGCTGAAAGCTCTCGCGCACCGGCGTGTAGTCCTGCGCGACGCTGATCGAAATCGCCTGGCCCAAGCGTCGATAGTCCGAGCGCAACACCAGCAACTGCTGGCCGTCCGGGCCCAGTTGCAGATTGCTGTGCAGACCGGGATGGTCAAGCAACGGCAGATCCTGATCCCACAGCGAGCGCGAACGCCAATGGCTGTCGGCAAAATCGATACGGAAATAGTGTCCGGAAAACGGTCGCTGATAGGCCGGCGACAAATGCCGCTCATCCAGTTGCAAACCCTGCGGACCACGCACCAGCGCCACCAACAGACTTTCGCTGTCATTGCGCAGACCGGCTTCGAGATAGCGCTGCAAACCCACTTCGAACAACCACAGGCTGGTCTGCGCTACCACTACGCCGACGACCACCATCACGCTGATCAAACCCAGGCTCAAGCGGCGCTGGATCGACCTCACGAAGCTTGCCCGCCGAACAGGTAACCCTGGCCGCGACGGGTTTCGATCACACTTTTGCCGAGCTTGCGGCGCAGGTGATTGACGTGCACTTCGAGAACGTTGGAATCACGCTCGGTTTCACCGTCGTAGAGGTGTTCGGCGAGGTGGCTTTTGGAGAGGATCTGTTCCGGGTGCAGCATGAAATAGCGCAGCAGACGGAATTCGGCAGCGGTCAGTTGAATGTCGGCGCCGTCGCGAACCACGCATTGCCGACCCTCGTCCAGATGCAGACCGGCCGCCTGCAAGGTCGGCTGATTGGCCTGGCCCTTGGAGCGGCGCAACAACGACTGAATGCGCAGATAAAGCTCTTCAGGGTGAAACGGTTTGGTCAGGTAATCGTCGGCGCCAGCCTTCAGGCCTTCGATACGCTCGGCCCAGGAATCGCGGGCGGTGAGGATCAGCACCGGGATCGCCAGCCCGCCGGCGCGCCACTGCGCCAGCACCTCGAGCCCCGGCACACCGGGCAGGCCGAGGTCGAGAATGATCAGGTCATACGGCTCGCTGCTGCCCTGATACAGCGCGTCGCGGCCGTCCGCCAGCCAATCCACCGCGTAGCCTTGGCGTTGCAGGCCGGTGAGCAATTCGTCGGCCAGCGGTACGTGGTCTTCCACCAAAAGCAAACGCATCGATCAATCTTCCTTGTCTTTCACAAGTTCGCCGGTATCGGCCTTCAAATGCAGCTCACGGGCGACGCCTTCGACGGTGAGCAACTCGACTTCATAAATGTAGACGGCGTGTTTTTCTTCCAGCTCGACCTCCAGCAATTTTGCGCCGGGATAACGATCCATCGCCTGTTGCAGCACTTGCTCCAGCGGCAGGATCACGCCCTGCTTGCGCAGATTCAGGGCTTCGTCCGGACCGAGGTCGCGGGCCATCGCCGTCGAGCAACACATCACCAGCGCCAACGCCGTGCGGCGTGTGGCGCGAACATTAACCTTCATTACGTATCCTGATGATCCTTGAGAACCTGCCCAGTCACCGCGTCTAATTCCAGATCCCACTCCAGCCCCTGCGGATCACGCATTTCAATCTGATAGATGTACTTGCCGTACTGCTCTTCCAGCTCGGTGTCGGTGATCGTCGAGCCCGGATGTTTGCTCAGCGCGGTGGCATTGAGCTTCTCGAAGGAGACGATAGTACCAGCGTCGCGCAGGCGCAGGGCCTCATCAGGGCCCAGATCGCGGGCGTGGGCGAAGCTGGCAGTGAGGCCGACGATCGCGGCGATGGACAGGGCAGTCAGGGTTTTCATGGGGTCTCCGTATTTTTATGTGTTGCTTACGGTGGGCACCTTAGCGGGATGAACTTAACTGAAACTGAATTGCCATCATTGCTCCAGTTCACTCCTGCAAGGTTTTGCAACATGTGCTTATAATTGTTCGCTTGCTAACGATCGAGACCGGTATGACCGCCATCCACATCAAATTCCCCGCCCTCACCCTCAAGGCCGGCCCACGGGCCATGGCGCGGATTCGTGCGCAAGGCCTGAACGCTGCCGACGTCGGCACCCTGCCCGGCGCCGCCGGTGGGCCGAAGGCGTTGGGCATTCAGGGGCTGGATCTGGCGCTGTTCGGTGAATGGCTGCCGAGCGCACCGCGCGAACGCTCGCTGATCGGCGCCTCGGTCGGTTCCTGGCGCTTCGCCAGCGCCTGCCTGCCGGACGCTGCCGAAGGCATCCGCCGCCTCGGCCATCTGTACGCCGAGCAGAACTTCAACAAAGGCGTGACCATGGCCGAGATCAGTCAGAGCTCGCAGCGCATGCTCAACGACCTGCTCGACGGCCGCGACGCGAGCATCCTCGACAACGCGCATTACCGCCTGAACATCATGGTGGTGAAAAGTCAGGGGCGTCTGGCCGATGATCATCGCGGGCGTTTGGGTCTGGCCCTGGGCTCGGTGATCGCCGACAACTTGCGTGGCCGCGCGCGGCTGTCGCGGCATTTCGAACGCCTGATCATCCACGACCCGCGCCTCGCCCCACCGGTCAATGCGCTGAACGATTTCCCTTCACGCTTCGTCGCACTGAATGCCGGCAATCTGCGTCAGGCGCTGCTGGCCTCGGGCTCGATCCCGATGGTCATGGAAGGTGTGCGCGACTTGCCGGGCGCCGGCGCCGGTACGTTCCGCGATGGCGGTCTGCTCGACTATCACCTCGATTTGCCCTACAGCGGCGACGGCATCGTGCTCTATCCGCACTTCACTGATCGGGTGATTCCCGGCTGGTTCGACAAGACCCTGCCGTGGCGCAAGGCTTCGGTGGAGCGTTTGCAGGACGTGCTGCTGCTCGCGCCGTCCAAGGAGTATCTGGCGCGCCTGCCCTACGGCAAACTGCCCGACCGCAATGACTTCAAGCGCTTTATGGGTGATGCCGCGAGCCGACAGAAATACTGGCACGCGGCGATGGACGAAAGCCGCCGCCTGGGTGATGAATTCCTTGAACTGACTGCCAATGGTCGCCTCGCCGAGCGCTTGCTGACCCTTTAGTCAGCACGGCCAAAGACAAGCTGGTAAACTCGCCGCCTGCCCGAATCGCTGCGGCGAACGCCATCTGAACAGAGCTGAAAATACCGTGGAAATCTTCAAAGAATTTACCTTCGAATCCGCCCACCGCCTGCCGCACGTCCCGGACGGCCACAAGTGCGGACGTCTGCACGGTCACTCGTTCAAAGTGGCGCTTCACCTCAGCGGCGACCTCGATCCGCACACTGGCTGGATCCGCGATTTCTCCGAAATCAAGGCGATCTTCAAGCCGCTCTACGAGCGTCTCGATCACAACTATCTGAACGACATTCCCGGTCTGGAAAACCCGACCAGCGAAGTGCTGGCCAAATTCATCTGGAATGAAATGAAGCCACTGCTGCCGGAACTGAGCGCGATCCGTATCCACGAGACGTGCACCAGCGGTTGCATCTATCGCGGTGAATAACCTGTTCCAGAAATCACTGCTTCCCCCTGTGGGAGCGAGCTTGCTCCGGGCGGCGTTCCGACGAATGCGGTCAGCCAGTGACGTAAATGTTGACTGACACATTGTCTTCGCGAGCAAGCTCGCTCCCACAGGGATAGGCGGTGTGTCAGTGAATGAATAAACAGCCTTCACGGCTGTTTTTTTACGCCTATGCTTTTTGGCTCCCACCCGCCAAGAGGACAGGCCCATGACGGACTGGCTGCTGGATCAGGTCTTTGACTTCAATGGCCGACAGGTGCGTTACGCCATACAAGGCGACGGCCCGCCGCTGGTGTTCGTGCATGGCACGCCGTTTTCGTCGTATGTGTGGCACCGGATTGCGCCGCACTTTTTTGCTACACACCGCGTGCATTACTTCGACCTGCTCGGCTACGGGCGCTCCGAGCAACCCGACGCGGATGTCTCCCTCGGCGTGCAAAACCAGCTGTTAGCGCAATTACTCGATCATTGGAATCTGCAAGGCCCGGATGTCGTCGCTCACGACTTCGGTGGCGCCACCGTGCTGCGCGCACATTTGCTCAACGGCAAGGACTACCGCAGCCTCACGCTGATCGATCCGGTGGCGCTGACGCCATGGGGTTCGCCGTTCGTGCAGCATGTGCGCCAGCATGAAGCAGCGTTCAGTGGCATCCCCGACTACATCCAGCGCGCCATCGTGCCGACCTATATTCGCGGGGCGATTCATCGGGATATTCCCGATGACGAACTCGCACCCTACGTGCAACCGTGGTTGGGCGATCCGGGGCAAGCGGCGTTCTATCGGCAGATCGCGCAGATGGACGAACGCTACACCCGCGAGGCCGAACCGCTGTACCCGACAATCCGCTGTCCGGTACAGATTCTCTGGGGCGAAGACGATCAGTGGATTCCCATCGAGCGTGGCCGCGCATTGCACCAAATGACCCCTGGCTCGCAATTCCACGCCATCCCAAACGCCGGCCACCTCGTCCAGGAAGACGCCCCCGAAGCCATCGTCGCTGCCCTGATGCGATTTCTCTCACCTTGATCGTTCCCACGCTCTGCGTGGGAATGCCTCAACGGACGCTCCGCGTTCGGCTTTGGAGTGGGACGCGGAGCGTCCCGGGCTGCATTCCCACGCAGAGCGTGGGAACGATCTACCAGAACGCCTTCGCGAGCAGGCTCGCTCCCACATTGGGCTTGGGTGTATTCAGGTGCACCGCTTTCGCGCCAATCCGCGCGACTCGTCTATACATAACCCGCGCCAAGCGGCATTTGGCACGACCACTGCAACCCTCCCCCGCGTCTCCTCCACTCCAGCAAGGACCGCCCCATGACGCAGAACGCTCCCGGCAACGATTACCCCCTCAGCGAAGTCCCGATGCATGCGCGCAAAGGCCTGGCCTCCACGGCCATGGTGTTACTGGGCTTCACGTTTTTCACCGCGACCATGTTTGCCGGCGGCAAACTCGGGGTGGCGTTCAGTTTTGGCGAGATGATGGCGGTGATCGTCGTCGGCAATTTGTTACTCGGTTTGTATGCGGCGGGCCTGGGTTACATCGCCTTCAAAAGCGGGCTCAACTCGGTACTGATGGGCCGTTTCTGTTTCGGCGAAATCGGCAGCAAGCTCAGCGACCTGATCCTCGGCTTCACCCAGATCGGCTGGTACGCCTGGGGCACGGCGACGGCAGCCGTAGTCATCGGCAAATACTTCGATCTCGATGAAGGCACGGTGCTCGGCCTGATGGTGCTGTTCGGCCTGCTGTTCTGCGCCACGGCATACGTCGGTTATCGCGGGCTGGAGATTCTGTCGTACATCGCGGTGCCGGCGATGATGTTGCTGCTGATGCTGTCGATGTGGGTAGCGACGGTGAAAGTCGGCGGTTTCGACGGCTTGCTCAGCGTGGTGCCGAGCGGTTCGCTGGACTGGTCGACCGCGATCACCCTGGTGTTCGGCACCTTCGTCAGCGGCGCGACGCAAGCGACCAATTGGACGCGCTTTTCGCGTTCGGCGCGGGTGGCGGTGCTGGCCAGCCTGATCGGTTTTTTCATCGGCAACGGCTTGATGGTGCTGATCGGCGCGTACGGCGCCATCGTCTATCAACAACCGGACGTGGTGGAAGTGCTGCTGTTGCAAGGTTTCGCCATGGCCGCGATGGCCATGCTGTTGCTGAACATCTGGAGCACCCAGGACAACACCATCTACAACTTCGCCGTCGCCGGCTGCAACCTGCTGCGCACCAGTCGGCGCAAGACCGTGACCCTCGCGGGTGCGGTGATCGGCACCCTGCTCGCTTTGCTGGGCATGTACGACATGCTGGTGCCGTACCTGATTCTGCTCGGCACGGTGATCCCGCCGATTGGCGGAGTGATCATGGCCGACTTTTTCTACCGCTGGCGCGGGCACTATCCGCGTCTGGCCGACGCACGGTTGCCGGCGTTCAACTGGCCGGGGCTCGGGGCCTATGCGGTCGGTACTGTTGCCGCGTTCAGCTCGCCATGGGTTGCGCCGCTGGTAGGCATCGCCGCTGCCGCGCTAACGTATGTCATCGTCACCGGCGTGCTCGGCGCTCGCAGCGCCACCGCGCCACTACAAGACCTATAAAAAAGGATTCGCCTGATGCACATCATCAACGCCCGTTTGCGCAACCAGGAAGGTTTGCACGAATTGCACCTTGAAGACGGTCTGATCCGCAACATCGCCCGCCAGACCGAAGCGCCGACACTCGGCCCGGATGACCTCGACGCCGGCGGCAATCTGGTGGTGCCGCCCTTCGTCGAACCGCACATTCACCTCGACGCCACCCTCACCGCCGGCGAGCCGCGCTGGAACATGAGCGGCACGCTGTTCGAAGGCATCGAATGCTGGGGCGAACGCAAGGTCACCATCACCGAAGAAGACACCAAGACCCGCGCGAAAAAAACCATTCAGACGCTGGCCGCCCACGGCATCCAGCACGTGCGCACTCACGTCGACGTCACCGACCCGCAACTCACCGCGCTCAAAGCCATGCTCGAAGTGCGCGAGGAAAGCCGCCACCTCATCGACCTGCAAATCGTCGCGTTTCCGCAGGAAGGCATCGAGTCATTCCGCAATGGCCGCGAGTTGATGGAAGAATCGATCCGCATGGGCGCCGACGTGGTCGGCGGGATTCCGCATTTCGAGTACACCCGCGATCAGGGCGTCAGTTCGGTGAAGTTCCTGATGGACCTGGCCGAGCGCACCGGATGCCTGGTCGACGTGCATTGCGATGAGACCGACGACCCACATTCGCGCTTTCTCGAAGTGCTCGCCGAAGAGGCGCGCAGCCGCGACATGGGCGCCCTCGTCACCGCCAGTCACACCACGGCGATGGGTTCTTACGACAACGCCTACTGCGCGAAACTGTTCCGTTTGCTCGGCCATTCCGGGATCAGTTTTGTCTCCTGCCCGACCGAAAGCATTCACCTGCAAGGACGCTTCGACAACTTTCCCAAACGCCGTGGCGTCACCCGCGTGAATGAGCTGCTCGAAGCCGGGATGAACGTGTGCTTTGGCCAGGACTCCATCGTCGATCCGTGGTATCCGTTGGGCAACGGCAACATCCTGCGGGTGCTCGAAGCCGGGCTGCACATCTGCCACATGCTCGGTTACCGCAACCTGCAAAGTGCGCTGGATCTGGTCACCGACAACAGCGCCAAAGCGATGCACTTGGGCGAGCGTTATGGTCTGGAACAGGGGCGGCCGGCGAACCTGCTGATTTTGTCGGCGGACAGCGATTACGAGGTGATTCGCAGTCAGGGCTTGCCGTTGTATTCGATTCGCGGCGGCAAGGTGTTGATGAAGCGGCAGATGCCGGTGGTGGAATTTGCCCCGCAACTGATCTGACTGGCCCTGCAAAATGAGCCCGAAAACCGCTTGTTTTCGGGCGTTTCTGATGGCACTTCGCCAAGAAACATCCCGAATCACTTTCTTTTACCCCTTATAAACCGGGGCTCGAATCCCATGTGCGCAACTTTTTGCGCAACTTTTTCCCTTTAACATCCCGCTCCTGTCTGCGCTCTGCAGACACCGATGCAAAACGCCCGTGGATGGCCGGCGCAAATCTCAAGGAGCCTGAGATGTTCAACCCCGCTAACGAAACCCACTTCAGCCTCAAGGTCGAAGACTACGTCGGCGACCTGCAAGTGCTGTCGTTCACCGGCACCGAAGGCATCAGCCAGCCGTTTCGTTTCGACCTCGAACTGGTCAGCGAAAACCCTGATCTGGACCTCGAACAACTGCTGCACAAGCAAGCGTTTCTCGCATTCGATCCGCAGGGCTCGGGCATCCACGGCCAGATCTACCGCGTCGCCCAAGGCGATGCCGGCAAGCGCCTGACCCGCTACAAAGTGTCGATGGTGCCGCAACTGCAATACCTGCATCACCGCACCAACCAGCGCATCTACCAGCAGATGTCGGCGCCGAAAATCATCGCGC
>NZ_JBAQKH010000013.1:0-83860 GCF_049300855.1 Pseudomonas sp.
CTACTCTCACATGGGGAAACCCCACACTACCATCGGCGATGCATCGTTTCACTGCTGAGTTCGGGATGGGATCAGGTGGTTCCAACGCTCTATGGTCGTCAAGAAATTCGGGTACTGAGTCGTGGCCAGATGGCCTCGCTTCAGCAAATTGGGTATGTGACAGCTAGGTGCGTTATGAATCTTTCGAACTTTCGGTTCGTTTCGTCTTCACACACCCAATCTGGTCTCTCTCGCTTTTCAGCTCGGAGCATGCAAATTGCTTGGGTGTTATATGGTCAAGCCTCACGGGCAATTAGTATTGGTTAGCTCAACGCCTCACAGCGCTTACACACCCAACCTATCAACGTCGTAGTCTTCGACGGCCCTTCAGGGAACTCAAGGTTCCAGTGAGATCTCATCTTGAGGCAAGTTTCCCGCTTAGATGCTTTCAGCGGTTATCTTTCCCGAACATAGCTACCCGGCAATGCCACTGGCGTGACAACCGGAACACCAGAGGTTCGTCCACTCCGGTCCTCTCGTACTAGGAGCAGCCCCTCTCAAATCTCAAACGTCCACGGCAGATAGGGACCGAACTGTCTCACGACGTTCTAAACCCAGCTCGCGTACCACTTTAAATGGCGAACAGCCATACCCTTGGGACCGGCTTCAGCCCCAGGATGTGATGAGCCGACATCGAGGTGCCAAACACCGCCGTCGATATGAACTCTTGGGCGGTATCAGCCTGTTATCCCCGGAGTACCTTTTATCCGTTGAGCGATGGCCCTTCCATACAGAACCACCGGATCACTAAGACCTACTTTCGTACCTGCTCGACGTGTCTGTCTCGCAGTCAAGCGCGCTTTTGCCTTTATACTCTACGACCGATTTCCGACCGGTCTGAGCGCACCTTCGTACTCCTCCGTTACTCTTTAGGAGGAGACCGCCCCAGTCAAACTACCCACCATACACTGTCCTCGATCCGGATAACGGACCTGAGTTAGAACCTCAAAGTTGCCAGGGTGGTATTTCAAGGATGGCTCCACGCGAACTGGCGTCCACGCTTCAAAGCCTCCCACCTATCCTACACAAGCAAATTCAAAGTCCAGTGCAAAGCTATAGTAAAGGTTCACGGGGTCTTTCCGTCTAGCCGCGGATACACTGCATCTTCACAGCGATTTCAATTTCACTGAGTCTCGGGTGGAGACAGCGCCGCCATCGTTACGCCATTCGTGCAGGTCGGAACTTACCCGACAAGGAATTTCGCTACCTTAGGACCGTTATAGTTACGGCCGCCGTTTACCGGGGCTTCGATCAAGAGCTTCGCGTTAGCTAACCCCATCAATTAACCTTCCGGCACCGGGCAGGCGTCACACCCTATACGTCCACTTTCGTGTTTGCAGAGTGCTGTGTTTTTAATAAACAGTCGCAGCGGCCTGGTATCTTCGACCGGCATGAGCTTACGGAGCAAGTCCTTCACCCTCACCGGCGCACCTTCTCCCGAAGTTACGGTGCCATTTTGCCTAGTTCCTTCACCCGAGTTCTCTCAAGCGCCTTGGTATTCTCTACCCAACCACCTGTGTCGGTTTGGGGTACGGTTCCTGGTTACCTGAAGCTTAGAAGCTTTTCTTGGAAGCATGGCATCAACCACTTCGTGTTCTAAAAGAACACTCGTCATCAGCTCTCGGCCTTAAGATCCCGGATTTACCTAAGATCTCAGCCTACCACCTTAAACTTGGACAACCAACGCCAAGCTGGCCTAGCCTTCTCCGTCCCTCCATCGCAATAACCAGAAGTACAGGAATATTAACCTGTTTTCCATCGACTACGCTTTTCAGCCTCGCCTTAGGGACCGACTAACCCTGCGTCGATTAACGTTGCGCAGGAAACCTTGGTCTTTCGGCGTGGGTGTTTTTCACACCCATTGTCGTTACTCATGTCAGCATTCGCACTTCTGATACCTCCAGCAAGCTTCTCAACTCACCTTCACAGGCTTACAGAACGCTCCTCTACCGCATCATCCGAAGATGATACCCGTAGCTTCGGTGTATGGTTTGAGCCCCGTTACATCTTCCGCGCAGGCCGACTCGACTAGTGAGCTATTACGCTTTCTTTAAAGGGTGGCTGCTTCTAAGCCAACCTCCTAGCTGTCTAAGCCTTCCCACATCGTTTCCCACTTAACCATAACTTTGGGACCTTAGCTGACGGTCTGGGTTGTTTCCCTTTTCACGACGGACGTTAGCACCCGCCGTGTGTCTCCCATGCTCGGCACTTGTAGGTATTCGGAGTTTGCATCGGTTTGGTAAGTCGGGATGACCCCCTAGCCGAAACAGTGCTCTACCCCCTACAGTGATACATGAGGCGCTACCTAAATAGCTTTCGAGGAGAACCAGCTATCTCCGAGCTTGATTAGCCTTTCACTCCGATCCACAGGTCATCCGCTAACTTTTCAACGGTAGTCGGTTCGGTCCTCCAGTTAGTGTTACCCAACCTTCAACCTGCCCATGGATAGATCGCCCGGTTTCGGGTCTATTCCCAGCGACTAGACGCCCTATTAAGACTCGCTTTCGCTACGCCTCCCCTATTCGGTTAAGCTCGCCACTGAAAATAAGTCGCTGACCCATTATACAAAAGGTACGCAGTCACCCAACAAAGTGGGCTCCCACTGCTTGTACGCATACGGTTTCAGGATCTATTTCACTCCCCTCTCCGGGGTTCTTTTCGCCTTTCCCTCACGGTACTAGTTCACTATCGGTCAGTCAGTAGTATTTAGCCTTGGAGGATGGTCCCCCCATATTCAGACAAAGTTTCTCGTGCTCCGTCCTACTCGATTTCATGACTAAGAGATTTTCGCGTACAGGGCTATCACCCACTATGGCCGCACTTTCCAGAGCGTTCCGCTAATCTCAAAGCCACTTAAGGGCTAGTCCCCGTTCGCTCGCCACTACTAAGGGAATCTCGGTTGATTTCTTTTCCTCAGGGTACTTAGATGTTTCAGTTCCCCTGGTTCGCCTCTTGCACCTATGTATTCAGTACAAGATAACCATCTTATGATGGCTGGGTTCCCCCATTCAGACATCTCCGGATCAAAGTCTGTTTGCCGACTCCCCGAAGCTTTTCGCAGGCTACCACGTCTTTCATCGCCTCTGACTGCCAAGGCATCCACCGTATGCGCTTCTTCACTTGACCATATAACCCCAAGCAATCTGGTTATACTGTGAAGACGACATTCGCCGAAAATTCGAATTTCTCAATTAAGAGAACTCACAAATTTTACCTTAGCCTGATCCGTTACCAGTG
Organism: Pseudomonas sp.; assembly: GCF_049300855.1. Lineage (GTDB taxonomy): Bacteria > Pseudomonadota > Gammaproteobacteria > Pseudomonadales > Pseudomonadaceae > Aquipseudomonas. The sequence goes on from NZ_JBAQKH010000013.1 coordinate 3,277, forward strand.
AAAGTAACGTTCAGTCTATCTTTCTATCACATACCCAAATTTTTAAAGAACGATCTAATCAAAGACTAGAAATCAACATTCATCACCCAACGGTGGAATGCTCATTTCTAAGCTTTCATACTTCAGAAGCAGTGGTGGTGGAGCCAAACGGGATCGAACCGTTGACCTCCTGCGTGCAAGGCAGGCGCTCTCCCAGCTGAGCTATGGCCCCGTATTTCTACAGGCGTTTCCCACACAAAAATTGGTGGGTCTGGGCAGATTCGAACTGCCGACCTCACCCTTATCAGGGGTGCGCTCTAACCAACTGAGCTACAGACCCAATTTCGGGCTGCTTCTATCGTCTTCTTCAATGAATCAAGCAATTCGTGTGGGAACTTATGGAGCAGCTGATGTCGTCGATTAAGGAGGTGATCCAGCCGCAGGTTCCCCTACGGCTACCTTGTTACGACTTCACCCCAGTCATGAATCACACCGTGGTAACCGTCCTCCCGAAGGTTAGACTAGCTACTTCTGGTGCAACCCACTCCCATGGTGTGACGGGCGGTGTGTACAAGGCCCGGGAACGTATTCACCGTGACATTCTGATTCACGATTACTAGCGATTCCGACTTCACGCAGTCGAGTTGCAGACTGCGATCCGGACTACGATCGGTTTTATGGGATTAGCTCCACCTCGCGGCTTGGCAACCCTTTGTACCGACCATTGTAGCACGTGTGTAGCCCAGGCCGTAAGGGCCATGATGACTTGACGTCATCCCCACCTTCCTCCGGTTTGTCACCGGCAGTCTCCTTAGAGTGCCCACCATTACGTGCTGGTAACTAAGGACAAGGGTTGCGCTCGTTACGGGACTTAACCCAACATCTCACGACACGAGCTGACGACAGCCATGCAGCACCTGTCTCAATGTTCCCGAAGGCACCAATCCATCTCTGGAAAGTTCATTGGATGTCAAGGCCTGGTAAGGTTCTTCGCGTTGCTTCGAATTAAACCACATGCTCCACCGCTTGTGCGGGCCCCCGTCAATTCATTTGAGTTTTAACCTTGCGGCCGTACTCCCCAGGCGGTCAACTTAATGCGTTAGCTGCGCCACTAAGAGCTCAAGGCTCCCAACGGCTAGTTGACATCGTTTACGGCGTGGACTACCAGGGTATCTAATCCTGTTTGCTCCCCACGCTTTCGCACCTCAGTGTCAGTATCAGTCCAGGTGGTCGCCTTCGCCACTGGTGTTCCTTCCTATATCTACGCATTTCACCGCTACACAGGAAATTCCACCACCCTCTACCATACTCTAGCTCGACAGTTTTGAATGCAGTTCCCAGGTTGAGCCCGGGGATTTCACATCCAACTTAACGAACCACCTACGCGCGCTTTACGCCCAGTAATTCCGATTAACGCTTGCACCCTCTGTATTACCGCGGCTGCTGGCACAGAGTTAGCCGGTGCTTATTCTGTCGGTAACGTCAAAATCGCAGAGTATTAATCTACAACCCTTCCTCCCAACTTAAAGTGCTTTACAATCCGAAGACCTTCTTCACACACGCGGCATGGCTGGATCAGGCTTTCGCCCATTGTCCAATATTCCCCACTGCTGCCTCCCGTAGGAGTCTGGACCGTGTCTCAGTTCCAGTGTGACTGATCATCCTCTCAGACCAGTTACGGATCGTCGCCTTGGTGAGCCATTACCTCACCAACTAGCTAATCCGACCTAGGCTCATCTGATAGCGCAAGGCCCGAAGGTCCCCTGCTTTCTCCCGTAGGACGTATGCGGTATTAGCGTTCCTTTCGAAACGTTGTCCCCCACTACCAGGCAGATTCCTAGGCATTACTCACCCGTCCGCCGCTGAATCCAGGAGCAAGCTCCTCTCATCCGCTCGACTTGCATGTGTTAGGCCTGCCGCCAGCGTTCAATCTGAGCCATGATCAAACTCTTCAGTTCAAACATCTTTGGGTTTTTAAGAAACCCTAAACTTGGCTCAGCAATCGTTGGTTACATCTTTGATTTCTCGCGGAGTAACTTGTGATGCTGATAATCTTGTTGACTATCAGTCTGACTCCACAAGCACCCACACGAATTGCTTGATTCAGTTGTTAAAGAGCGGTTGGTTAAGACCTTTCGTCTCAACCGAGGTGCGCATCTTACAGCGCATCTTTTCAATTTGCAACCCCTAAAGTTTTTGATTTTTTCAACAAATTCAAACACTTAAACTAATGAGCAGCTTCGAACTGCTCGTTAGCGGGAGGCGAATAATACAGTATCCAAAACCTCGGTCAACCCCCTTTCTGAAATTCTTTTCCCTTACCTCTCCCAAAGGTTACTGCCCTGCAAATCTCCACGCGCTGCGGCTGCATATATAGCAGGAGCCAGGACGCAGCTACTGGCCCGGACTGTGTAAAAATGCACCTCAACAGAAACTCAAGGACCCACCCATGGAAACGTCACTGGAAACAGTCGCCCTTTTCTCCCTCAAACTGGCTTATGAGGAAGAAGGCCTAAGCCCGCTTTTGCGCGATGACCTGGTCATGGGGGACTATCAGAAAGACGTGTTCGAGTTGCTGGTGCGGCACGGGGATGTCGAGAGCATTCAGTTCAAAGTGAACCAATGCCTCGGATTGGCAATGGATGCCTTGGGCGGTATCGAAAAACCGCTAGGGCGCGAGCTGCAAAAATTGTCTGCTGATTTCAGTCAGGCGCGGTCGATGGAGCAGCTGGATCCGCCGCTCCGCGCACTCAAGGGTTATTTGAAAGACATCTTGTGATCGGCCGAGCCATTACAACAGTCGAAATCCATCATCAACCCTGCTCCGATTGAAGAACAATCTCCGAGGCTCACTTGCGCGTTTACAGGAACAGGTGCGAGGCCGAAATGCCAGAGGCCATACCCAGTCCTTTACCGGAATGAAGACAGTGGCGCGGCGCGCCTGTTTTGCTATCTTGCAGTCCGTCGTCAACGCTCTTCTATATATAGCGTTGCTTTGAGGTTTTTGAAGGTAAGGAAAGGGTCGAATGGAGTTTCTGTGTTTTCTGGCATTTATTGCGGTCTGGGGTTTGATGTGGCGCTGGGTGGTGAAAAACCGCGGTAGCTGGCATATTTTCTACGGCAACATCGTGGGCGCAGCGGGTGGCTTTATTGTCGGCCTGGTGGTGCTGTCGATCATGCTGTCATTGTTCCCATCAACAGATCGATCCGAACGAGCGCAGACAGAAGAGGTGGCGACACAGAGCGCCGAGCCTACTTCATTGTTGCCAGAGTCCGAATCAGCGCCGGCCGCCTCACTCGAAAACGCCCCGAGCTTTGCCGCTATCGAACCGGACAACACGCCCTCCCCTCCCGACTCTGCATTGCTGCCGAACTATGCCAACCGGGCACCGAAGTCGATGTCGGAAAAATCCGTGCTCGACCAGAGTGATGAGCAGGGACGCAAAGCCCTGACTGCGCTAAGCAAAAAACTGGGGCACGATGCAGACAGCGACAAGTCGATGCTCGCCTACGTCATGTGCAGCCCGTTTGTCACCAGCGCCCTGCGCTTCCCGGCTTCGGCACGATTTGCGGACAGCAAGACGATCACCACCCAACGCTTCAAGGATCAGGTTTACACCTTCAGTAACACCCTCACCGCACGAAACATGAACGGCGACGATGTCAGCTACCGCTTCAATTGCTCTGTGCAGGAACAATCGGCATCCGCCGAGTGGCGTCTGCTGAACCTGAAACTGCAGAAAACTGACTCTTAAGCCTCGCTTAAGGGTTCAAGGCGCCGGCTGCGCTATCATCGCCGGCCTGTGCGCCTTGAGCTTTGACCCCGGATGTCTCCCACTTTTGATGACCTGACTACGCTGCCTGCGGTTTTGGCCGGCCCGTTACTTCGACGGCTGGAGCCGAAGCGCTTGGTCCTGTGGCTGGTCGCAACGCAACATCTATCGCTGACGTTGTACTTGCAAGGCGTAGGAAACATTCCTCTCGACGCTGAGAAATGCACGGTCATTCCCGTAGGCACTCGGGCGTTCGTTCACCTCATCGATGTCACCCTCGACAGCGCCCTGCCTTTCGATACCTGCATCGACTACGACCTGTTAATTGACGGCCAACTGCGGATCGCCGACTGGGCACCGCATCTGCTGTATGACAACGCCACCCGCCCGAACTTCGTCGTGTGTTCGCGAATCGAGCAGTTGCTTCATGGCTCCTGTCGCAAACCCCATCACCCGGCAGCAGACGGCTTGCTCTGTGTCGACCAACTGTTAGCGAGCGAAACCGATCCGCAACAACGCCCCGCCCTATTAATGATGAGCGGCGATCAGGTCTACGCCGACGACGTTGCCGGGCCGATGTTGCGGGCCATTCATGCCCTGATCGCACGCCTTGGCCTGTTCGACGAACACCTCGAAGGCGCCGTGGTCAGCGACAGCGCCAAACTCTACGAACACCCGGCCAGCTACTACCACCGTGCGGATTTATTACCGGCACTGGAGAGCAACGAAACATTGCGTGAGCGATTTTTCGGCGGCGCGCGTAAGCCGATTTTCACCAGCAGCAGCGCGGACAATCATCTGGTGACCTTTGCCGAAGTCATGGCGATGTACCTGCTGGTATGGTCGCCGACGGCCTGGACGCTGATTGCTCCGCAAGCCCCCGAACTGACGCCTGAACGCCTCAAGCGCTATACCCTCGAACAGATTCGCATCGATGCCTTCAAGGGCGGCTTGAACAAAGTTGCCCGCGCACTGGCGCATCTGCCGAGCCTGATGATTTTCGACGATCACGACATCACCGATGACTGGAATCTGTCCGCGCAATGGGAGGAAACGGCCTACGGCCATCCGTTCTCCAAGCGCATCATCGGCAACGCTTTGATCGCCTATATGTTGTGCCAAGGCTGGGGTAACAATCCCGAGGCATTCAAGGATGTCCTGGAGAAAACCCGACGCCTGAGCGCCAGCGGCAATGACCGTTATCTCGACAGTCCGGTGCAGGATGATCTGATCGACGAATTGCTGCGCTTTCAGCACTGGCATTTCGTGTTGCCGACAAGCCCGGCGCTGGTGGTCATCGACACCCGCACTCGGCGTTGGCGCAGTGAAATGGCACTCAAACAACCTTCAGGCCTGCTTGATTGGGAAGCCCTGAGCGAACTGCAACAGGAGTTGCTTGATCACCCGTCAGCCATCATCGTTTCGCCGGCGCCGATCTTCGGCGTGAAGCTGATTGAAACCGTGCAAAAGGTATTCAGTTGGTGCGGTTTTCCGCTACTGGTCGATGCGGAAAACTGGATGGCCCATCGCGGCGCCGCACAGGTGATCCTGAACATTTTCCGCCACTCGCGCACACCGGGTAACTACGTAGTTCTGTCGGGCGACGTGCATTATTCCTTCGTCTACGAAGTGCTTATCCGACACCGAAAGGCCGGTCCGCGGATCTGGCAAATCACCAGCAGCGGGATCAAGAACGAATTCCCGAAAGCCCTGCTGGAGTGGTTCGACCGCCTCAATCGCTGGCTCTACTCGCCACGCTCACCGTTGAACTGGTTTACCAAACGCCGCCGCATGCGCATCGTGCCGTATACGCCTGAACACGCGGAGGCAGGTGAACGCTTGTGGAATTCGGCGGGGATCGGCCAGGTGTTTTTCAATCAGCAGGGGCAGCCGCGGGAGATCATTCAGCACAACTCGAATGGCAAGGCGAAGACACGGATGCTCGCGCCGGATCTGGCGGATTATCCGGACTAAGGCCTACACCGCACATGTGCGAGCCAGCCATCAATGCGCGATCAGTGCTCGCCCCACACCTCTGACAATCATCTCCACCTCCCGCTCATCAATCGTCAGCGGTGGCAGCAACCGTATCGTCTTGCCCCGCGTGACGTTGATCAACAGCCCATGATCCCGCGCCGCGATCAGGGTCAGATCACGCACCGGTTGTTTCAGCTCGATACCGATCATCAGGCCCTGGCCACGAATCGCCAGCACATTGGGATTGTCCGCCAGCTCTGCACGCAGACGAACCAACAGACGCTCACCCTGAACCCGGGCGTTTTCCAACAATCCCTGTTCTTCGATGATATCCAACACGGTGCAAGCCACCCGGCAGGCCAGCGGATTGCCACCGAAAGTGCTGCCATGACTGCCCGGCGTGAACAGATCAGCCGCCCGTCCGCGCGCCAGACAAGCACCAATCGGCACGCCATTGCCCAGTCCTTTTGCCAATGTCATGACATCCGGCACGATGCCTTCATGTTGAAACGCGAACCAGCGGCCGGTGCGACCGATGCCGGTCTGGATTTCATCGAGCATCAAGAGCCATGCATGACGATCGCACAACTCACGCAGGGCCTTGAGGTAACCGGCCGGCGCCAGTTGCACACCACTTTCGCCCTGGATCGGCTCGACCAGAATCGCCACGATTCGCTCGCCGTGCTTGTGCTGTACTTGTTCCAGTGCGGCAAGATCACCGAACGGCACTTTGAGGAAATCGCCTGGTAATTCGTTGAATCCCAGGCGTACCGCCGGACCATCGCTGGCCGACAGGGTACCGAGCGTACGGCCATGGAACGCGTTGGCCATGACCACCACCAGCGGCTGTTCGATACACTTGCGCCAGCCGTACAAACGCGCAAGCTTCAGCGCGGTTTCATTGGCCTCGGCGCCAGAGTTATTGAAGAACGCACTCGCCATCCCCGATAACTCGGTCAGCCGCTTGGCCAGCTGTTGCTGCCAGTCAATGCTGTACAGATTGGACGTGTGCAGCAGCAATCCGGCCTGCTCACTGATCGCCGAAACGATCCGCGGGTGCGAGTGGCCGACATTGGTCACCGCCACACCGGCAACCGCATCCAGATACTCGCGACCGGCCTGATCCCACAGGCGGGTGCCGAGGCCTTTGGTGAAACTCAGGGCCAGCGGTTGGTAAGTGTTCATCAGGGCGGCGGTCATGACTTCAAACTCCAGTGAAGGTCGGTGTGCTGGCAGTATGGTTAGCCACCGAAACTGGATAAACTCGGGAAAACTTCATTCATTTAAAAGCAGGGCTTGATAATGGACCTGTTCCAGTCGATGAGCGTTTACGTCAAAGTCGTCGAAGCCGGAAGCATGACGGCGGCGGCGTTGCAGTGCGACATGTCGACGACCATGGTGGGCAATCACCTGCGCGCGCTCGAACATCGATTGGGTGTGCAACTGTTGCAGCGCACCACCCGACGCCAACGACTGACCGAATTCGGCAGCGTTTATTACCAACGCTGCCTGGATGTCTTGGGACTGGTGGCCGACTCCGAACGTCTGGCCGAACAAGCACTCGATGAACCGCGCGGCCTGCTACGCATCACCGCGCCACTGACCTTTGGCGTAGAACGCCTGGCGCCGGCACTCAGCGAGTTTTCCCTGCAATACCCTCAGGTGAAAATGGATGTAGTGCTGACCAACAGCCGCCCGGATTTGCTGGAAAGCGGGCTCGACGTAGCGTTCAGACTGGGCCATTTCGAGGAATCAAACCTGATCGCCCGCCCCCTGATCGACTACACACTGACCATGTGCGCCTCCCCGCAATACGTCGCCCGTCGTGGCATGCCGCTTACACCTGAAGAACTGCAACAACACGACTGCCTGTCGTTTGCCTATCCTGCCGGCGACGATTGGCAATCGGTGGAAAAGCGCTGGCGCCTCAGCGGCCCGGACGGGGAAATACTCGTCGACGTCAGCGGACCGATGCTGATGAACACTTCCGCCGGTTTGCACCAGGCCGCACGCACCGGCATGGGTATCGTGATGTTGCCCGATGCGCTGGTGGAACAGGATCTGCGCGACGGCAAACTGGTGACCGTCGTTCCCGACTACCAACCGCCCAGCCGTCCCCTGCATTTGCTTTATGCGCCGGATCGCTATCGCTTGCCGAAGTTGCGTCGCTTCGTCGAGTTTGCGATGCAGACGTGGGGCAGATCCTGATGGCGAACAACTGCTGACAAGGAGTCGAATCATTAATGAACACAAACCTGACCGTACGCGACCTGCAGCCTGACGAAGTTGAGTGGGTGCGACTGTTCCTCGGCCAAAACGGCTGGGGTCACCGAACCGGTTCCAGCGAGCATTTCGCGCAACTTATCAAGCACTCTCAACGCACGGCAATTGCCCTGCACGGCACCCGGATCGTCGGCTTCGCCCGGGGCATCAGCGATGGTTGGTCCAACGGCTATCTTTCGATGGTCGTGGTCGACAGCCAACATCGCCGCACAGGCATTGGCCGCAAACTGGTTAAACATGTCATGGGCGATAACCCCGACATCACCTGGATGCTACGTGCCGGGCGAGAAGGCGCCGAGGCATTTTTTGCCAGCCTGGGTTTCGAGACGTCAGTGATTGCCATGGAGCGACCGAGGCTCAAATAACGAGCCTTGATCAAGTCCCGTTTTTCACCAACACCGGTTTTTCCTGATAACGCTGCGCGAACATCTGCTTCAGATTCGCCACTTTCGGCATGTCGTTGATCACGATGTACGGATAGCTCGGGTGCTCGGTCAGGAAATCCTGGTGGTAGTCCTCTGCCGGATAAAAGCCGTTATAGCTTTCCAGTTTGGTGACGATGGGTTTGCTGTAGGCATGAGCCGCATCCAGTTGGGCGATGTAGGCCTGCGCGACCTTCTGCTGATCGGCGTTGACCGGGAACAGTGCCGAACGATACTGAGTGCCGCTGTCCGGGCCTTGGCGATTAAGCTCAGTTGGGTTGTGCGCTACCGAAAAGTAGATCTGCAACAGGCTGCCGTAGCTGACCTGAGTCGGATCGAAGGTGACCTGAACTGACTCGGCGTGGCCAGTATCGCCCTCGCTGACTCGTTCATATTCGGCCGAGTTGGCCGCGCCGCCGGCGTAACCCGAGACGGCTTTCTGCACGCCTTTGACGTGCTGGAAAACACCCTGCACACCCCAGAAGCAACCACCGGCGAACACTGCGGTTTCGCTGTGCGCCTGGGTCACTTCATCAAGGGTCGGGGGCGGAATCAGCACAGCATCCTCGCCTCCAAAGGAGAACGCCGAAACCTGGCCAATGACGCCTGCAACTGCGACACCCAACAACATACGACGCCATGTGATTTTCATTTCAAGGACTCCTGATCAGCCGAAGGTAAAGGCGTACGCCGATACGCCCGGGTCGAGAAATTCGATGGTGAAGGTTCGGTCCTGCACGCCGTCGTTTTGCCGCACCAACTGATACAGGCGTTGTTCAGTCACATGGCCCGTGCCGTCAGGCGCGACATCGACGCCATGGGCATCGCCCGGAACCTGGCCATCGATCATCACCTTGAAGCGCACGGGTTTGCCGTCCGCTGGCGGACCGAGCACCAGATGCAAGTCGCGGGCATGGAAGCGATAAACGATGCGACTGGCCGGCGCACTGGCCGTGGCACGCTCGGCACCCACCGACCATTGACCGCCGAGGCTCCAGTCATTCAGGCCCAGATTGGCCGGTGGGTTGTAGGCCGCGACCTTGTCAGGCACCAGGCTGATTTCCGGTACGAAATGTTCCGCGCGCTGATAACCGACATAGGTTTCCGGCGACAGCACCTCGTTCATGTCCGGCGCCAGTTGCACACCCTTGGCATCGGCATTGATCAAACCATCAGCGACGGTTTTGGCGCCGGCCTCACGCAGCAGTTGTTGGATGACGCGTTCCGACTCGGCGTAGTCCCCTTCGCCAAAATGGTGGTAACGAATGCGTCCCTGGGCGTCAGCAAAGTAATGCGCTGGCCAATATTCGTTGTTGAAAGCACGCCAGATCCTGTAGTCGTTATCGATGGCGACCGGGTAGTTGATACCCAGTTCCTTCATGGCTTTGGTGACGTTGCCCACATCACGCTCGAAGGCGAACTCCGGTGCGTGCACACCGATTACCACGAGACCTTGATCACGATACTTTTCGGCCCAGGCTTTGACATACGGCAACGTGCGCAAGCAGTTGATGCAGGAGTAGGTCCAGAAATCCACCAACACCACTTTGCCTTTCAACGCCTGGGCATCCAGCGGCGCTGAGTTGAGCCATTGGACGGCGCCATCAAGCGGCGGCAACTGACCTTCGACCGGTAAAGTGCCCGGAGCCTTCGCGGCCATTTTCATTGCACCACCAGCGGCCATCATGCTGCCGTTCGCTGCGCCTTCCTCGGCAGGAATCTGCGCCATCATCGTGCCGCTTGCCTTGGCAGATTTGCCTGACAGCTTGCCGACCAGTGCCTGCTCCAGACCACCGGTAGACGCCGTCGATAACCGTGCGAGAACCCCGGTATCGAGTCCCAGCGAAATGGCCACGACGCCGGCCAACATCAATACGCCCAGACCACGACGAATCCATTCACCAGTGCCAATCGAACGCTTCATCAGCGCAAACACCTTACCGCCCAGCAACAGCGCCGCGGCCAGCGAGGTGGCGGCACCCGCCGCGTAGGCGAGCAACAACAGCGTGGTGGCGATGCTTGCGCCTTGCAGGGCGGCGCCGGTCAGAATCAGCCCGAGAATCGGCCCCGCGCACGGCGCCCAGAGCAGCCCGGTGGCTACCCCGATCAGAAACGAAGCGCCGGGACGCGGTCGATTGTCCTGCCCGGCGGCCTCTGACAGACGACTGCCGGCCGACACCAGCGGCCGGGTCAGACGCTCGGCCACACGCGGCAGCAGCAAGGTCAGCCCGAACAGTGCAACGAACAGCAACGCGAGCCAGCGCCCGTACTGATTGACTTGCACCACCCAACCGCCGCCCACCGCCGCCAACGAGGCGACGAGCGCGAAGGTCACCGCCATCCCCGCCAGCAGCGGCAAGCCACTTTTGATAAACGGCTGACCGGTTCGAGCGAAGACAAAAGGCAGAACCGGCAGGATGCACGGACTGACGATCGTCAGCACACCACCGAGATAAGCGAGCACCAAGAGCCACATAAATTCGTCCTGTCTGAAGTGAAGATCGCGAGCGGGTCATGACTCAAGCCGCCACGGCTTTGAAGGTCATCGCCAGGCCGTTCATGCAATAACGCAACCCGGTCGGCTTCGGGCCGTCGTCGAAAACATGGCCCAGATGGCCGCCGCAACGGCGACAGTGAACTTCGTCGCGGGACATGCCGAACGAACGGTCCTGACGCGTTGCCACCGCGTGTTCCAGCGGTGCCCAGAAACTCGGCCAACCGGTGCGGCTGTCGAATTTGGTCGCGGATGAAAACAGCGCCAGATCACAGCCGGCGCAGGCAAATGTGCCAGTGCGATGTTCGTTATTGAGCGCGCTGGTATAGGCCCGTTCGGTGCCTTCCTCACGCAGGATCTGATACTGCTCGTCGCTGAGGATCGAGTGCCATTCACTGTCGCTGTGCGTCACTTCGAACGCCTCGTCCGCGTGTGCCTCGCCGATCACTGCCGTGGCAGTCGACAATTTTGGCAATACACCCGCCACCAGGGCTGCAACCCCCAGCCCGCCGCCCGCTAACAAAATCTGTCGCCGTGAAAACATGGCCGTCTCCGAAAATTGCAGATGCCTTTCATGGAACACAGCCTAGGCTTGGATTGATCGCCAAATCCTCACGGGAAGTTAACGAATTCGTGATAACTCACCCGCAGGAAAACCCGCACAATGCGCTTCACTGCGCCGAAGGATTGAGCTTCATGGAACAGACCAAACGCATCCTCGTGGTCGAGGATGACCAACACATCGCCGATCTGATTTGCCTGCATTTGCGCGATGAACAATTCGAGGTGACACACAGTGCCGACGGTGACGAAGGCATGCGCCTGCTACAGCAAGGGCATTGGGATGCACTGATCCTCGACCTCATGCTGCCCGGGGTCGACGGCCTGGAAATCTGCCGTCGCGCCCGCGCCATGGCGCGCTACACGCCGATCATCATCACCAGCGCGCGCTCCAGTGAATTGCACCGCATTCTGGGCCTGGAACTCGGCGCCGATGATTACCTCGCCAAGCCGTTTTCGATGCTGGAACTGGTGGCGCGGGTCAAAGCGCTGTTGCGCCGGGTCGATGCCATGGCGCGCAATCTGAAAATGGACGCCGGTAGCTTGAGTCTCGACGGGTTGACCATCGACCCGATCACCCGCGAAGTCAGCCTCGACGCTCAGCGTCTGGACCTCACGCCACGGGAGTTCGACCTGCTGTATTTTTTCGCCCGCCAGCCGGGCAAAGTGTTCTCGCGCATGGATCTGCTCAACGCGGTCTGGGGTTACAGCCACGAAGGTTACGAACACACGGTCAACACCCACATCAATCGCCTGCGGGCGAAGATCGAAAAAGACCCGGCCCAGCCCTCTCGCATACTCACCGTGTGGGGTCGCGGCTATAAATTCGGTACCGAGCAGCCATGAAACTGACCCTGACGCAGCGCCTGTCCGTAGTTTTCGCCGTGCTGCTGTTGGTGTGCTGCGGCACATCGGCATGGCTGCAAGTACGTTCCAGCCAGATGCATGAACTGGAAGTGGTGCAGGGCTTGTCACGGGATCTGGCACAACACATCGCCCACGACACGGTGCTGATGGACAGCAACGGTCTGATGCCCGGTGCGGTGCGTGAATTGTTCAGCCAGTTGATGTTGGTCAACCCGAGTGTCGAGGTGTATCTGCTCGACACCGAGGGGCGCATCGTCGGCAATGCCGCCCCCGAAGGCCGCCTGCGTCGGCAACAGGTCGATCTGGCGCCGATCCGCCAACTGCTCAATGACCAGCCGCTGCCGATCCTCGGCGATGACCCGCGCAGTGTCGACGGCCGCAAGGTGTTCAGTGCCGCCCCACTGCAGGTCAACGGCAAAGCCGCCGGTTATCTGTATGTGGTGCTGCTCAGCGAAGCCCATGATCGTTATGCCGAGCGCGGTGCCACCAGCGCTGCGCTCAACACCGCATTGTTGTCGATTGGACTGGTCGCGTTGCTGTGCCTGATCGCCGGTCTGACGGCATTCAACCTGATCACCCGGCCATTGCGGCGACTCACCGAAACGGTCAGCCGTTTTGACATCGATGGCGCGCCGCAACCCGTCCCGGCACCTGTGGATAAATCAGCCGACCCGGATGAAATAGCAGTCCTCGACGCGGCCTTCCGGCAGATGCAGAACCGCCTCGGTGAACAATGGCGCTCGCTGACCCGTCAGGATCAGGAGCGCCGCGAATTGGTGGCGAATATTTCCCACGACTTGCGCACGCCGCTGGCTTCGTTACATGGGTATCTGGAAACCCTGCAACTGAAGGACGCCACGCTGTCGGCCGAGGAACGCCGACGCTATCTCGGCATCGCCCTGGATCAAAGCCGCAAGGTCGGCGGCCTGGCGCAATCACTGCTGGAACTGGTACGCCTTGAGCACGGTTTTGTGCAACCGATACTGGAACGTTTCTCTCTGATCGACTTGGTGCAGGACATCTTCCAGAAATTCGAACTGACGGCGGAGGCGCGGCAGGTCGAACTCAAAGCCCATTTCGTCCCCAATCTGCCGACGGTCTGCGCCGACCTCGGGTTGATCGAACGCGTGCTGACCAACCTGGTGGACAACGCATTGCGCCATACCCCCCAAGGCGGCGAAATCGAATTCGATCTTAAACATCACGGGGCCTTGGTCGATGTGACGGTCAGTGATACCGGCCCCGGCATCGCTCCCGAGTTGCGCGAAGGGTTGTTCCTGCGCCCGTTCAATATCGGTGGCGCAAGGCGGGACGGGGGACTGGGCCTGCGTATCGTGCACCGTATCCTGCAATTACACGGACGCGACATCCAGTTACTGGACATGAGCGGGCGCGGCGCGACGTTCCGCTTCTCGCTATCAACAGATCAGCAAAACGCCGAACAGTGGATGATGCGTTCAATGAATTTGCACAGCCCTGGCAAATAGTTGAGACCGCCGGCCCGTTGATCCGTGACAACGCCGCCCCGCTCCCCTAAATTAGTCGGCCTGAAAAAGCCCTCGGGTTTTCTCATCTCAACCCAAGTTAAAAAGTAGTGAAATTTCAATGTCCGATTTCAACACCGCTGAATCCGTAGTCACCGAATCGTCCAAAGCGGAATACGAAAACTCCATCAATCTTTCACAACACCTGCCACAAGCCAAAATCATCAGCGAGATGGTCCTGGATGCATTCCAGTCGACCCGCGAAAGCGACCAGATCCGCGAGTTGCGTGCGGCGATCCGTCAGGCTCACGACAGCTTCGATGACGACAAGGCCTACGAGCTGATGGGCGAACTCAAGGCGCTGAAAGATGCCGAGGCTGCCGACCTCGCCGCCCTTGAAGACCTCAGCAGCAAGTTTTCGATTGGCCGCATTCTGTCCAGCTTCAAGGATGATCCGGCGTTCCAGGAAATCGTTTACGGCCTGGCGCTGAAAGTGCTGAACCAGACCCATCAGGCGATCAGCAATCCGAGCGGCGGCAAGAGCAAGGCTGCGAAGAAGAAAGAAGTCGAAATCTTCACCATCAGCAAAGACGGCAGCAGCGTGACCCTGCCACTGCGCACGCCGCGTTCGCGCCTGAACGTTGACCGTGCAGCGCTGGAGTTCCTCGGTTTCACCTTCGTTGGTGAAGGCGAGGAAGCGGAACTGGAAAGCGAAGTCTTCGTCGACAACGCCGGCACCGAGCAGGCGGTGAACCGCAAGAACATCATCACCGCGCTGCAACAGCAGACTGCGTTTGATGGCTTTAGTATCGCCGCGCAGTAATTTTCAGCGCTGACGAAAAAGCCCCGCACTGGGATTCAGTGCGGGGCTTTTTGGTTTTCGGCTTGGGATGGGTGAGATGGCCTAAACCGAGGCCCCTCACCCCAGCCCTCTCCCGAGGGAGAGGGAGCCGATCGGGAGATATTCAAGAGATGCACCGAAATGAAAGTGCTGTGCCGAATCCACAATCGCCTCGATCTCTCAGGTCGATGTTTAGCGCAAGACACCTCGGTCAGTCCCCTCTCCCGAGGGAGAGGGCTAGGGTGAGGGCAAGCCGCCAAACAACCCTCAAGCCGAAGGATGCAACGCCACAATCATGTCGACCTCAATCGCCGCATTCTTCGGCAACTGATACACACCGACTGTGCTGCGCGTGTGCCGACCGGCATCACCAAGCACATGACTGAACACGTCCGAGGCACCGTTGGCCACTTCACTCAGGTCAACGAAGTCCGGCGTCGACTTCACGTAAACAGTGACCCGCAACAACGCCTTGATCTTGTCCAGCGAACCCACCGCATCGACGATCAGCGCCAGACAACGCATTGCACTGATACTCGCGGCGGCTTGCGCATCCTTGAGGTTCAGTTCCAGCCCAACCCGACCGGGGTACTGAATCTTGCCGTTAGTGCGCGGCACCATGCCGCTGATGTACAGCTCATCATGATGACGGATCAGCGGCGCATAATTGCCGCCAGCGGTGTTCTCACCATAAATGTCGTAGTTCAGCTCTTGGGCCAAGGCAATAAAACGCTCGTCGCAGGTCATCCTCTCAGTCATTTCGCCCAGCCTTATGATCAGTGCATGAAGAAGCTCGAATCACGGCAGTAAAACACCGAAAAAATGGCTTGGTGCTATCACTGTCGGGGTTGGATCCAAATCTAGGGGTTTTGAACTCCACTCGCAACCCTCACCCTAGCCCTCTCCCAGAGGGAGAGGGAACTGATTGCGGGATATTGACGAGATACACCGACCTGAAAGCGCTCTACCGAATCCAGAATCGCCAAGATTCTTCAGGTCGACGGCGGATTCAAGACAACTCGGTCGACCCCCTCTCCCTCTGGGAGAGGGCTGGGCGGGCGGCGTTCCGATGAGGGGCTTTACGCCAGGCAACAAAAAACCCCGCACATCTCTCAATGTGCGGGGTTTTTCTTCAAGCCTTTGAGGCTTACGGCGCGTACGTCAGCAGCAGCTCTGCCGGCACCTTGAAGTCCAGGGACATCATGACGCTCAACGCAGTGATGGTGAAGATCGAGAACACGAACAGCTTGCGTGCCCAGACTGTGTCATCCACTGCTTTGTAGCCGGTCCAGGCCATGTACAACCAGTACATGCCCATGGCCGCGGCGACGGCGAGGTAGCTCATGCCGGCGTAACCGCTGAAGGTCAGCATCAAGGTCGCCACGAGGAACGCCAGGATGTAGAGCAGGATGTGCTTCTTGGCCACTTGAATTCCGCGCTTCACTGGCAACACCGGAATCGATGCAGCCAGGTAATCGTTGAAGCGGAAGATCGCGATGGCGTAGGAATGCGGCATCTGCCACAGGCTGAACATCACCAGCAACGTCAGCGCGGCCATGTCGAAGCTGTTGGTTACGGCAACGTAACCGATCACTGGCGGCATGGCGCCCGACAGACTGCCCACCAGCGTGCCGTGAACCGACTTGCGCTTGAGGTACAGGCTGTAGAAACCGACGTAGATAACAAAGCCGATTACCGCGAACAGGGCAGCCAACGGGTTGGCCACCTTGTACAACAAGGCAACGCCGAGAACACCAAGGATGGTCGCGTAAACCAGTGCCAGTTTCAGGGAGATCAAGCCCTGTACCAGCACGCGGTTTTTGGTGCGTTCCATCTTCAGGTCGATGTCGCGGTCGATGCAGTTGTTGAACACGCAACCGGAGGCGACGACCAGGGATGTACCGATCATGGCAGCGAGAAACACCGCCAGATCAACATGCCCTTTCGAGGCCAGGAAGAACCCGCCTGCCACAGAAAGCACGTTACCGAAAATGATCCCCGGTTTGGTGATTTGGATAAAGTGCTTGAGCGACATCGGGTCTTACCTCACTTCGCCATCATGTAGGTGTGGATGCTGAACATGATCCACAGCGACAGGCCAACCAGCAGCACGATCACGATCGCGGCGAACACGAAGGCAATCACGTTGTTACGTTGCGCAGCCGAGCGATCCAGGTGCAGGAAGTACACCAGGTGGACAACCACCTGGATCACGGCGAATGCCAGGACGATCATCAAGGTGATCGACTTTGGCAGCGACGGGTACATGACCAGTGCAAACGGAATAGCTGTCAGGATCACCGACAGGATGAAGCCGATCGCGTAGGACTTGACGCTGCCGTGGCTGGCGTCGTCGTGGCTGTCATGGGAGTGTGCATTAGCCATTACAGAGTCCCCATCAGGTAAACAACGGTGAATACGCAGATCCACACCACGTCCAGGA
Source organism: Pseudomonas sp. (assembly GCF_049300855.1). GTDB lineage: Bacteria > Pseudomonadota > Gammaproteobacteria > Pseudomonadales > Pseudomonadaceae > Aquipseudomonas. The sequence continues at coordinate 20,401 of NZ_JBAQKH010000013.1, forward strand.
AGTGCCAGAACAGGCTCAGGCAGCTCAGACGGGTCTTGTTGGTCGCCGTCAGGCCGTTTTTCTGCACTTGGTACATCATGATGCCCATCCAGATCAGACCCGCCGAAACGTGCAGACCGTGGGTACCGACCAGGGTGAAGAACGCGGACAGGAAGCCCGAACGGCTAGGACCGAAGCCCTCGGAGATCAGCAGGTGGAACTCGTTGATCTCCATGGCGATAAAGCCTGCGCCCAGCAGGAAGGTCATGAACAACCAACCCAGAACCTGCTGCTTCTTGCCTTTGTACAACGCCAGCATGGCGAAGCCGTAGGTGATCGAACTGAACAACAGCAGAGCGGTTTCGCCCAGCACGTATGGCAGTTCGAAGATGTCGTGGCCCGCTGGGCCACCGGCTACGTTGTTTACCAGTACTGCGTACACCGCGAAGATCGACGCAAACAGAATGCAGTCGGTCATCAGGTAGAGCCAGAAACCGTATACGGTCATCTCGCCCGAATCGTGGTGATGGTCATCGTGCCCATGGTCACCATGGGCGTGTCCAACATTGGTCACTAAGTTCGACATGGTTTAAGCCTGTTCCAACGAGGTTTCAACACGGGTGGCACCGGCCGGGATTTTCCCTGCCGCAACCAGACGCTTGTGCTGCTCGGCTTCGATACGCTCGATCGTTTCAACCGGAACCATATAGCCCTGGTCGTCACGTGCAGCGTGGATCACGAAGTAGATGACGGTGCCGGCCAGGCTGGCGATCGCCAACCACCAGATGTGCCAGATCATCGCAAAACCGAAGACGGTCAACAGTGCGCCCATCACCACGCCAGTGGCGGTGTTGTTCGGCATGTGGATCGGCTCGTACTTGGCCGGTTGCTGGTACGCAGTACCGTTTTCCTTGGCTTCAGTGAACGGGTCGATGCAGTCAGCCTTAGGCAGCACAGCAAAGTTGTAGAACGGAGGTGGCGACGAGGTCGACCATTCCAGAGTGTGTGCATTCCACGGGTCACCGTGATCGCAAACGTTCTCTGGCTTGTTACGGTCACGCACACTCACATAGAGCTGGATCAGCTGGCAGGCAATACCCACCGCGATCATCACCGCACCGAACATGGCAACGTACAGGTACGGTACCCACTCAGGGTTGGTGGTGGCGTTCAGACGACGGGTCATGCCCATGAAGCCCAGTGCATAGAGCGGCATGAACGCGACGAAGAAGCCCGAGATCCAGAACCAGAACGCTGCTTTACCCCAGCCTTCGTGCAGCTTGAAGCCGAACGCTTTCGGGAAGTAGAACGCGAAACCAGCGATGTAACCGAATACCGCACCGCCGATGATCACGTTGTGGAAGTGCGCGATCACGAACAGGCTGTTGTGCAGAACGAAGTCAGCACCCGGGATGGCCAGCAGTACGCCGGTCATGCCGCCGATGGCGAAAGTCACCATGAAGCCCAGGGTCCACAGAACCTGGCTGGTGAAGCGCAGACGGCCCTGGTAGATGGTGAACAGCCAGTTAAATAGCTTCACACCCGTCGGGATGGAAATCAGCATCGTCGCCAGACCGAAGAAGGCGTTGACGCTTGCACCCGAACCCATGGTGAAGAAGTGGTGCAGCCAAACCATGAAGCCCAGTACCGAGATCGCGCCCGAGGCGTAGATCATCGAGTGGTGGCCGAACAGTTTTTTGCCGGTGAAGGCCGAGATCACTTCCGAGAAGATGCCGAATGCCGGCAGGATCAGGATGTAAACCTCAGGGTGGCCCCACGCCCAGAACAGGTTGACGTACATCATTGGATTGCCACCAAGTTCATTGGTGAAAATGTGGAAATCCATGTAACGGTCAAGGGTCAGCAGTGCCAGGGTAGCGGTCAGGATCGGGAACGAAGCCACGATCAGAACGTTTGCCCAGGTGCAGGTCCAGGTGAAGATCGGCATGTCCATCAGTTTCATGCCAGGGGTACGCATTTTCAGCACGGTCGCGAGGAAGTTGACCCCCGTTAGCGTCGTACCTAACCCGGATAACTGTAGCGCCCAGATGTAGTAGTCCATGCCCACGCCAGGGCTGTATTGCAGACCCGACAGTGGTGGATAGGCAACCCAACCGGTCTTGGCGAATTCGCCGACGCCCAGCGACAGGTTGATCAGTACTACGCCGGATACCAGCAGCCAGAAGCTCAGGGAGTTCAGGAACGGGAACGCAACGTCACGTGCGCCGATCTGCAGCGGCACTGCAAGGTTCATCAGGCCGGTGAAGAATGGCATCGCCATGAAGATGATCATGATCACACCGTGAGCGGTGAAGATCTGGTCATAGTGTTCAGGTGGCAGGTAGCCAGGCGAACCCTCGGTGGCCATGGCCAACTGGGTACGCATCATGATGGCGTCGGCAAAACCGCGCAGCAGCATGACCATGGCGACGATGATGTACATCACGCCGATTTTCTTGTGGTCAACCGAGGTCAACCACTCGGTCCACAAGTACGTCCACTTCTTGAAGTAGGTGATTGCAGCGAACAACGCCAGACCACCGAGCGCGATCATGGAGATGGTAATCATCACAATCGGTTCGTGGAACGGGATCGCTTCCCAACTTAATTTACCAAACATCGTTTACTCCTCTGCCCCGGCAGCTGAATGCGAACTCGAGTCAATTTCCGTGGCCGCCACTTCTTTCTCTTTCTTCTCGTGCTTCAGCGGCTTGCCCGGCTTCATACCTTCGTACTTGTCGACGATGATCTGGAACTGGTTCGGCGTGACCGAGGAGTAGAGCTCGACTGGGTTGTTCTGGCTCGGTTTGGCAAGGGCCGCGTATTCAGCTTGATCAAGCTGTTTAGGTGACTTCTTGACTTCACTTACCCAGGCGTCGAAATCTTCCTGAGTGGTGGAGATAGCCTTGAATTTCATACCGGTGAAACCCGCGCCGCTGTAGTTGGCGGAGATACCGTCCATTTCAGCGTTACGGTCAGCGATCAGGTGCAGCTTGGTCTGCATACCCGCCATCGCGTAGATCTGGCCGCCCAGACCCGGGATGAAGAACGAGTTCATCACAGCGTCAGAGGTGATCTTGAAGTTGATTGGCGTGTGCGCCGGGAACACGATCTTGTTGACCGTGGCAATGCCTTGTTCCGGGTAGATGAACAGCCACTTCCAGTCCAGCGCGACCACTTCGATGGTCACAGGCTTGACGTCGGACTGGATCGGACGATACGGGTCCAGTTCGTGGGTCGAAATGTAGGTGATGTAACCCAGGGCAATGATGATCAGAACCGGGATGGTCCAGACTGCCACTTCGATTTTGGTCGAGTGCGACCATTTCGGGGTGTAGACGGCGTTCTTGTTCGACGCGCGGTACTTCCAGGCGAACAGGAAGGTCATGACGATGACCGGCACAACGACCAACAGCATCAGCAGGGTCGCGGTGATGATCAGGTTGCGCTGTTCCAGGCCGACCTGGCCCGTTGGATTGAGCAAGGTCATGTTGCAGCCTCCCAGCAACAACGTGCCGAGCAGCGGCACTAGGCCTAGTAATCTGGGGTACCTGTTTTTACTCATCTCACGACCTCTAAAGCAGCTTGCGCAATGCAGTTGGGTTTTGATCGCCAACACTTCACCCTGCCAAGGGTTGGCATTTTCTTTGGATTGAATAAGGGCCGCCCGTCGCGCGTCAGACGCTCGACAAAACCTGGGACAGCGGTCAGTTCTTATTCGAATTCGTGGTCAAAGGCCTTGTTACAGACCAATTCCATTTGGTGCGGAAAGTTGGAAGGCACCGACACCTGGGTGTCTTGAAAGCCTTGCGACTCGCTCGACACCCGACTTTCTGCGCAGCGCCTTAATAAAAAGCGTTCCTTAATAAAGGCTGAACAGTGCCGGGAATTCAGTGCGGGCGATTGTAGATAGGTAGCGCCCTATACACCATGTCTTATCCCGAAATAATTTTTATCGATTCGAGCAACAATCCATCGCCATTTTTGCAAAAGTGCCGCATGTTATCGAAATCGATTCTCAACAAAAACACCAAAAATTGTAGGTGTACCTGCCTCAGTTCAGACAGCTCTGAAGGCTTTTTCCTATCACTGATGTAGCGCAAAGCCCGATAACCCAAGGCTTTTGGCCATATGCCAGCGCTTGTTAAAACTGCCTGCTCTGGCACTCTCGTGCTAAAGCCGAAAAACGCCGAAACAGACCAATCCTTTTTTGTAACAGCGCAGCAATCCGTGCCGCTCACGAGGCCTGGGACACGCCGTGTGTGACAACATGTCGCACACCTGTCACACCCTCACTTGCCGTTCGTCACGGTGTTTTCACCAACACTCTGAAAATGCAAAACGCCCCGATTTGCTGATCCGCAAATCGGGGCGCTTTCTGTATCGGCCAGTCAGCCGAATAGTTGATTCAGCGCAGTGCTTTTCGGTTACGCGAGGTCAGCAGCGGCACCAGGATCACCACCAGCACGAACGCCACGAGCGCCCATTGCGCCAGCGACAGACCGAGGATCGGCGGGTACGGCGTCGAGCAGAAACCGTCGACCTGGAAGCCCAGCGGGAAGATCTTCGCCAGCGGCAGATCATCGACAATCGGCTGCAGCACATCGATGCCACAGCTCACCGCCGGATAGAACTGGGTGTACACGTGATGCCCGGCCACCGCCGCCCCGGCAAGCGCGCAAATCACCACCAGTACTTCAAACACGGTGATGCTGCGACGGGTGCGCATGGCCGCGCCGATGAACGCAAACAACGCGATCAGCAGCAACGCATAGCGCTGCAGAATGCACAGCGGGCATGGCGCCTCGCCAAGCACGATCTGCATGTACAGCGCACCACCGATCAGTGCCAGGCAGATGATGCCCAACAGCACCAGAAAGCGCCGCTCACGTCCCAATCGAATCGTTTCCTCGCTCATCGCGTTTCCTTTATATGTCCATGGTTCAACCGGCTCGCGGCTGAAGGTTGTCGCAAGTCTACACCGGGGGAATAAACGATAAAGCGGTTAAGAAACGATTAACCTCTTAAACTCGGTTCACAAATTCAGGACCCATAACGGCCTTCGCGAGCAAGCTCGCTCCCACTTTGAATTTGCGTCAAACACAAATCCTGTGGGAGCGAGCTTGCTCGCGAAGGTGGCGACTCGGTCTTAGATCATTCCAAAGCTGAAGCCGGCCCGAAGAACTCATAACGGCTCTGCTTCTCCGGCACACCCAACGCTTTCAGATGCCGCTTGATCGCGCCCATGAAACCCTTCGGCCCAAGGAAGTAAGCGTCGATATCACGCTGCTGCGGCAGCCATTCACCCAACAAGTCCTGACTCAACATCCCGACCTGGTCCGCCGCCGGGCTCACGCCGTCATCTTCGGCGTAGCAGTAGAAGCGCTTGAGTTGCGGGTGACGCTCAGCCAAGTCATCAATCCAGTCACGGAACGCATGCACGCTGCCGTTGCGCGCGCAGTGGATAAAGTGCACCGGCCGCTCGGTTTCCAGCGCCGCTTCCAGCATCGCCAGAGTCGGCGTGATGCCGACACCGCCGCTGATCAGCACCAACGGCTTGTCGCTCGCGGTCAAGGTGAACTCACCCGATGGCGGGAACAGTTGAATGCTCGCGCCGACATGCAGTTGATCGTGCAAGTGATTGGACGCACGGCCACCCGGTTCGCGCTTGACGCTAATGCGGTACTGACCGTTGTTGGCCAATGCCGACAACGAGTAGTTGCGGCGGATTTCTTCACCGTCGAGGATCAGTTTCATGCCGATGTACTGACCCGGCTCGGCCGAGAGGATAGGGCCTTTATCTGCCGGTTCGAAGTAGAACGAAATGATTTCTGCGCTCTCCTCGACCTTGGCCGCGACGATGAACTCCCGCGCCCCGCGCCAGCCACCGACGGCCTGTTCTTTTTCGTCGTAAATGGCGGTTTCGGCGCCGATCAGAATGTCCGCCAATTGCCCGTATGCCGCGCCCCAGGCGCTCATCACTTGCGGCGTGGCGATCTCTTCGCCGAGCACTTCGCAGATGGCGCGCAGCAAGCAAGTGCCGACAATCGGGTAATGCTCCGGGAGGATCTGCAAGGCGACGTGCTTGTTGATGATCTTCGCCACCAGATCGCCCAACTGGTCGAGCTGATCGATGTGCCGGGCATACATCAACACGCCGTTGGCCAGCGCGCGCGGCTGGTCACCGCTGGCCTGATGCGCCTGGTTAAACAGCGGCCGGACTTCCGGGTATTCAGAGAGCATCATGCGATAGAAGTGAGTGATCAGCGCTTCACCGCCGCTTTCCAGCAGAGGCACGGTGGACTTGACGATGGCACGATCCTGGACGCTAAGCATAAGGTTGACTCCTGAGCTTCGTTGAAAAGTTACCTTAGGCTTATCAGATTCCATGCCAACTTTTTTATCTATATAAATCAATAGGTTGAAAACTAAGTAGTCATAAAGACTCAACGACCTTTATAGTCATCCCGACTACATCTTGTCTCTTTGACTACGAGCCCATGACCGCCAAATCCCTGCTCACTGCGCTGCTTCCTCTAGTCTCCGACCTGTCCCGCGAACTTCCGGAAGGCGAACGTTACCGACGCCTGCTCGAAGCCATGCGCGCCCTGCTGCCCTGCGATGCGGCGGCGTTGTTGCGCCTCGACGGCGAAGCGCTGGTGCCGCTGGCGGTGGACGGTTTGAGCACTGACACCCTCGGCCGACGCTTTAAAGTCAGCGAGCATCCGCGCTTTGAAATTTTGCTGAGCGGCGCCGGACCCACGCGCTTCGCCGCCGACAGCGACTTGCCCGATCCATATGACGGTCTGGTCGATGGCCTCGACGAACACCTCGAAGTCCACGATTGCCTCGGCTGTCCTTTGTTTGTCGATGAAAAACTCTGGGGCCTGATTACCCTCGACGCCCTCGATCCTGAACGTTTCGAGCCGATCGAGCTCGACGCCCTGCAAGCTTTCGCCAGCCTCGCCTCAGCCACGGTCAACGCTGCCGAACGCATTCAACGCCTGGCCAATCGCGCTGAAGACGAACACCAGCGCGCCGAGGTGTATCGCCAGGCCAGCGGTCAGCAGAACCGCGAAATGATCGGTCAGAGCAAGGCACTGAAAAAACTGGTCGAGGAAATCAAACTGGTCGGCGGCAGTGATCTGACCGTGTTGATCACCGGCGAAACCGGGGTTGGCAAAGAGCTGGTCGCGCAAGCGATTCACGCCGCCTCGCCAAGGGCCGACCAACCGATCATCAGCCTCAACTGCGCCGCCCTCCCCGACACCCTGGTCGAAAGCGAATTGTTCGGCCACGTGCGCGGCGCCTTCACCGGCGCCACCAGCGACCGTCGCGGCAAGTTCGAACTGGCCAATGGCGGCACGCTGTTTCTCGATGAGGTCGGCGAGTTGTCGCTGACCGTGCAGGCGAAATTGCTCCGCGTTTTGCAAAGCGGCCAGTTGCAACGGTTGGGGTCGGACAAGGAGCATCAGGTCGATGTGCGCCTGATTGCCGCGACTAACCGCGACCTCGCCGAAGAGGTGCGCAGCGGTCGCTATCGCGCTGACTTCTACCATCGCCTCAGCGTCTACCCTTTGCGCGTACCGGCGCTGCGTGATCGCGGCCGCGATGTGTTGTTGCTCAGTGGTTTCTTCCTCGAGCAGAACCGCTCGCGCATGGGCCTCAACAGCCTGCGCCTGAACAGCGACGCTCAGGAAGCGCTGCTCGCCTACACGTGGCCGGGCAATGTGCGTGAGCTGGAACACTTGATCGGCCGCAGTGCGTTGAAGGCTCTGGGCAACTGCAAGGTGCGGCCGAAGATTCTCAGTTTGAGTGCGGCGGATCTGGATTTGCCGCGCGAGGTTGTGGATAACTCGGTTGAGGCGGTTGCCGGTGCGGTGGCTGAGATGCCGCTGGTCAGCGGGGATTTGCGCAGTGCGACCGAGCAGTATCAGCGGCGGTTGATCAGTGCGGCGCTGGAACGCAATCAGGATAATTGGGCGAGCGCGGCGCGGGAGTTGGGGCTGGATCGGGCGAATCTGGGGCGCATGGCTAAACGTCTGGGCATGAAGAGCTAAAAGCACACCCTCACCCTAGCCCTCTCCCGGAGGGAGAGGGGACTGATTGGGGGATATTGAAGAGTTCCGCCGACGTGACCCTGCTTTGCCGAATCCATAATCAACTCGGTTTCTCAGGTCGATGCATAACATCGAACAACTCGGTCGGCCCCCTCTCCCTCCGGGAGAGGGCTGGGCGGGCGGCGTTCCGATGAGGGGCTTTGGCTTTGGCTTTTGATCGAAACGCCACCCGACAACTAACCTAAAGCCCACACCTTTAACGCCGATAACCCGGCATCAATAGTTTCTGGCGATTTACACCCTCGCCCACCACCTTTCCACAGAAGGTTCATATGTCCTCCACCAAAGCCCGCGCAGACTCACTTTCGCTTCTGCTGTTTACCTTGCGCAGCGGCAAGTTGATGGCGATCAACCTGCTGAAAGTCAGTGAAATCATCCCCTGCCCGCCGCTGACCAAACTGCCGGAGTCGCACCCGCACGTCAAAGGCATCGCCACCCTGCGCGGCGCCTCGCTGTCGGTCATCGACCTCAGCCGTGCCATCGGCGAGCGGCCGCTGGAAGACCCGAACGGTGGCTGCCTGATCGTCACCGACGTCAGCCGTTCGAAGCAGGGCCTGCACGTACAAGCGGTGAGCAAAATCGTTCACTGCCTGACCACCGACATCAAACCGCCGCCATTCGGCTCCGGTGGCTCGCGCGCCTACATCACCGGCGTGACCTCGGTGGACGGCACGCTGGTGCAGGTGCTGGACATCGAAAAGGTTATCCACAGCATCGCCCCGGCGCAGATCGAAATGGCCCCGACCGACCTGAGCATGGAAGACGCCGACGTACTCGGCAACGCGCGGATTCTGGTGGTCGACGACAGCCAGGTGGCGCTGCAGCAATCGGTGCACACCCTGCGCAACCTCGGCCTGCAATGCCACACCGCACGTAGCGCCAAGGAAGCCATCGACTGCCTGCTCGACCTGCAAGGCACCGCGCAGCAGATCAACCTGATCGTCTCCGACATCGAAATGTCCGAAATGGACGGCTACGCCTTCACCCGCACCCTGCGCGAGACGCCGGACTTCGCCCACTTGTACGTGCTGCTGCACACCTCGCTCGACAGCGCGATGAACAGCGAGAAAGCGCGGCTGGCCGGGGCGAACGGCGTGCTGACCAAGTTCTCCTCGCCGGAACTGACCCACTGCCTGATCGAAGCGGCCAAACACGTCGCCGCCCAAGGGCACTGAGTCTTGGCTGAAAGATATTGTCTTTTGATGCGGCGCGACTTGAGTGAAGTCGTGCCGCAGGCGCAATGGCCGTCAGGCATCGAATGCTGCGTCTACCGCGCAGAACTGGCGCCAGCGGTGCATCAGTTGATGCAACTCGGATACCGCGATGGCGGTGGTCGCGTACCGCCGCTGGAAGACTGGCAGCGGCGGTTTGAGTCCGATCCCGAATACGATCCGACGCTGTGTGTCATCGCCCACGATGCCGACGGCGTGATTGGCGTGGCGCAGTGCTGGACCAGTGCCTACATCAAGAATCTGGTGGTGCATCCGCGCGCTCAGGGACGGGGGCTGGGCCGCACACTGCTGCTCAATGCATTCAAGGTGTTTCAGCAACGGCGCGAAGGTTTTGTCGATTTGAAAGTGCTGGAAGACAACCTGCGGGCGCAGCGCTTGTATGAAAGTGCCGGGATGTATGTGGTCCGCCGCGAGCTGGTGCCGGACTGAAAGTCCGTTATCGCCCTACAGAGATTGGCGGCGTTCACAAAACCTGTGGGAGCTGGCTTGCCAGCGATGGCGGCCTCAAAGACAACTTTCCCCCTCAAGCACACTCCAACCTTGGCCACCCACGACCAAGGATGCCCACCATGAAAGCCATCACTGCAAGCCTGCTCTGCCTCACCGCCCTCGCCTCTCAAGCCCACGCCTCCAGCCCCGACGCCTGGGCTGCCTACGACAAAACCGTGCTCGCCAGTTGCACCAAGGCCAGCGGCCTGAAAAACGCCAAACCGGTCGGCACCCCCGCCCAATTCGACGACCGCGTCGGCTACACCGCCGTTCTGCTGCAAGGCCAATACCCGCAAAAACACATGAAAGGTCAGCAAGGCACCGAACTGTGTCTGTACAACAAACAGTCGAAAACCGCCTTCGTCACGGAGTGGGACTCGATCCGCCCGCCCGTTAAAACCCAGTGAATGGCGCATAACTTGCTTCGATCCAGTTCTGTGCGGTGGTTTTCCGCCACCGTTTAACACCCTGATTGAAGACAGATCGCTCAATGAATACGACGTTTTCCTGCGTAGGCTGCGGCAAATGCTGCACCGACCACCATGTCCCGTTGACTCTGGCCGAAGCCCGCATGTGGGCGGCGGATGGCGGTCAGGTGATCGTGCTGGTCGAGGCTTTTCTTGGTAATGGCCTGGGTTTGCCGGCGCAGCAGCGGGAACACGCCGAACGTCGCTCAGCGGTCGTTCGCAGCGGCGCGACAGACGCCCATGTGGCAATCACCTTCGCCGCGTACAACGTCGGCCCCTGTCGGAATCTTGACGAGGACAAGCTGTGCCGGATCTACGAGCGGCGGCCATTGGTGTGCCGCATTTATCCGGCAGAAATCAATCCGCATATCCCGCTTAACCCCGACGCCAAGGATTGTCCACCGGAGTCGTGGCAACAGGGACCGGTGTTGATTGCCGGGGGCGAGTTGGTTGATCAGGAACTGGTGGAGTTGATTCAACGCTCTCGCCAGGCGGATCGTGATGACATCGGCATCAAGGAGGCGATCTGCGCGATGCTCGGGATTCGCACCACGGCGCTGAAGGGTGACGGGTTTACCGCGTATTTGCCGAATATGGATGCGTTTGCGGCCGTGATCAATCAGGTGCGCGCGCAGCCACTGACGACTGCGCCGAGTGAGTGGGCGTTTCATGTGTCCGGGGATGATGTGGCCGGGCAAGTGTTGGCAGCCGGGGCACAGGTGGTGACTGAACCAGCGCAGACGTATGCGTTCATTTCGCTGCGTGCGGCTTGATCCAGATTCTTTAGCGTCCGCCCGGGCCTCATCGCTGGCAAGCCAGCTCCCAGAGGTATCTCGGGCGTTCACATAATTTGTGTACGACAGAGAACCCTTTGGGAGCTGGCTTGCCAGCGAAAGGGCCGGCACAGGCAGTATCAATCGCCGCGTTGAGCGCAGGCGGGATTAAAACTCAGCGCTTGCCCATCGAACGACGGGTGCCCGGCGGCGCCATGCCCGGGGTCTTGGTGTGGCCGTTCTTGGCGCCGTTTTTGTACCACGGCTGGTTCGAGCCTTTGGCAGAAGCCAGTTCGCCCGGTTTGAAAGGAAATTTGAACGCCGGGATATCGGCTTTGTTGTCGCTGGTATCGGCCAGTTCAGCCGAGACATCGCTCACGGCGTCGTCAACCGGCGGCAGGGTCGGGGAAGTCATAAAAGCTCCGGAAAGCAAAAAGTCGGGCCCGATCAGTGAGCCGCGAAGGCGCGCAGTATACCTGTGCGCCATGGCTCGGCACCTGAAGATTTGCAGCGCACGCCGAACGGTTTACAGGTAACTGATGATGACGATGCCTTTGTCGGTCGAGGTCTTCAGCGCTTCGTAGCGCATGGAAATCGGCAGCGCCTGATGACTGCAGGCGTTGCGCTCAGTGTCGACATCGACTTTCACGCCGGGCTTGATTTCAATCTGGCGAGACTCACGAGACGCAAACGCCCCGACCGGTCCGACCTGACAGCCCGAGTCAACGATTTGCCCGGTGAAGCGGATCTCGCCGGATTGACTGGCAGGCGCAGCGAAGGCTGCGAGTGGAAGCAAGAGAAGCACAGACGGCAGAGCGGTTTTCAGCTTCATTTCAAGACACTCCCGGGATGAGCGGCCCAGAGAACCCGGGCTACACAATGTTTATCCGCGTGCTGGGACGGATCTTGAGAAGCTTAGTGGGCAAATAAGTCCCTGATTGGGACTGATCGGTCCCTTTTTGGGACTGCTTAACAAAAAATGGCCGTTAGAGACGCGGTGCCCAATCAGACGTCCGTTTCTCACGCGGCGAAGTGGGTGGCAGCTATGTGCGGGGTGAGAAACCGGAAAAATAGGAAACCGGCCAGACCGAAGTCTGCCCGCACATAGCCGCCATGAAGCACTTGCAAGCAGCGGACAAGCCGCCGGCAATTATGCGGACTGATGGACTGAATCACTAATTTTTCAGGGTTCTCACACCCGATCACCGAGTTTTCGGCGACAACCAGAGACTAGAGAGCGCGCGTCCGACGGACAACCTGAAAACCTTGTGGGAAGGTTCTGGTTATTTGACACAAATTTAAACAGCCAAAAGCCAACCCTCACCCTAGCCCTCTCCCGGAGGGAGAGGGGACTGACCGAGTTGTTTGGGATAGCTACGTCGACGTGCGATACCGTGTTGAACTCAGATTATGAAACAGATCAAAAGCCCCTCACCCTAGCCCTCCCGAAACGTCGGACCGCCCGTAGGGAGAGGGAACTGACCGCGTGGACTGGAAGAGATACGCCGACGTGCAATACCGCGTTGAACTCAGACTTTGAAAAACACACAAATCGGCTCCCTCTCCCTCGGGAGAGGGCTGGGGTGAGGGGCAAATCCAACACCTAACCAAAGCCGAACACCCGCTCTTCACCACTCAATAGGCCGAGTGTCAGCTCGCCTGCTCTTGATCTTGATCTTGATCCACGGGCGACGTCGGAAGGCTGAGTGGAGGGATTGATCCGGGCGTGGGAGCGTAGCGACCGTTTGGCGCAGCCAAACACAGCGAGAGGAGGTGCAGCGCAGCAAACCGTAGGCGCTGCGCCCGGATCGATCCCGCAGCGAAGGAACCCCGAGCCCCAGCGAGCGGGCCGCACGTAGGAGCAAGCCTTTTTGGTTACTTTTTCGGCGTCTGGAAAAAGTGACCCGCCGTAAGGGCGGAACCGTAATCAGCCACACCCGCAGCAACGGATATACACAGAGAAAACTGACAGCGCCGACAGCTAGCCGTCACCCTCCTGACCCCCAAACAAGTTTATAAAGACCCTAACCCTGCCCAAAATCCGTCCGGCGCCCACCCCGCATGCGAATCCAAAAGAACAAAGCCCTGCTCGCCACCCTATTGATCGTCCTCGCAGGCGCAGGTCTGTGGTACGCCCTGAAACCCGCCCCCACCAAACTCGCCACCCCCACAGCAATCCCCGTGCGAGTCATAGCGGTCAGCGAAAAAGACGTCCCCCGCTACACCAGTGGCATCGGCTCCGTACTCTCATTACACAGCGTCGTAGTGCGCCCACAAATAGACGGCATCCTCACCAGAATCCTCGTCAAAGAAGGCCAACTCGTCAAAGCAGGCGACCTGCTAGCCACCATCGACGACCGCTCCATCCGCGCCAGCCTCGACCAGGCCCGCGCCCAACTGGGCGAAAGCCAGGCGCAACTGCAAGTCGCCCTGGTCAACCTCAAGCGCTACAAGTTGCTCACCGTCGACGACGGCATCTCGAAACAGACCTACGACCAGCAACAAGCCTTGGTCAACCAGTTGAAGGCCACCGCCCAAGGCAACCAGGCCTCTATTGATGCGGCACAAGTACAACTTTCCTACACGCAGATCCGCTCCCCGGTTACCGGTCGCGTCGGTATTCGTACCGTCGACGAAGGCAACTTCCTGCGCATGACCGACACCGCCGGCCTGTTCACCGTCACCCAGATCGACCCGATCGCCGTCGAGTTTTCGCTGCCGCAGCAAATGCTGCCGACCCTGCAAGGCCTGATCAGCGATCCGCAACGCGCCCAGGTCAAGGCCTACATCGGCGCCGACACCGATGGCGAAACCGGCAACCTGCTCGGCGAAGGTCACCTGACCCTGATCGACAACCAGATCAACGCCAACACCGGCACCATCCGCGCCAAGGCCGAATTCGACAACGCCAGCCAGAAGCTCTGGCCCGGCTTCCTGGTCACGGTAAAAATTCAGACAGCCCTCGACAAAGATGCGCTGGTGGTTCCGCCCACCGTCGTACAACGTGGTCTCGACCAACACTTCGTTTACCGAGTCAATGGCGACAAGGTTGAAGCCGTGCAAGTGCAGATGGTTTACCAAGGCAGCGGCCAGGACATCATCAAAGGCGTGAAGGCCGGCGATGTACTGGTCACCGACGGCCAATCACGCCTTAAACCGGGTTCCACGGTGCAAGTCATGACCGAACCGGCGCAGGTGGTGCAAGCGGAGCCGAAACCATGAAGGCGCACAAAGGCGTCTCCACGTGGTGCATCGATCACCCGGTCGCAACCATTCTGCTGACCATCGCCCTGGTGCTGGTCGGCGCCATTGCCTTCCCGCGCCTGCCAATCGCCCCACTGCCGGAAGCGGAGTTCCCTACAATCCAGGTCTCCGCGCAGTTGCCCGGCGCCAGCCCCGACACCATGGCCTCGTCCGTGGCCACGCCGCTGGAGGTGCAATTCAGCGCCATCCCCGGCATGACCCAGATGACGTCGAGCAGCGCACTGGGCTCAAGCCTGCTGACCCTGCAATTCACCCTCGATAAAAGCATCGACACTGCTGCGCAAGAAGTCCAAGCGGCGATCAACACCGCCGCCGGCAAACTGCCCAAGGACATGCCGACGCTGCCAACCTGGAAGAAGGTCAACCCGGCCGACAGCCCGGTGCTGATCCTCAGTGTCAGCTCGACGCAAATGCCCGGCACCGAACTCAGCGATCTGGTGGAAACCCTGCTCTCGCGTCAGATCAGTCAGATCGACGGCGTAGGACAAATCAACATCACCGGTCAGCAACGTCCGGCGATTCGCGTGCAAGCCTCGGCGGACAAACTCGCGGCGATCGGCCTGACCCTCGCCGACATTCGTCTGGCGATCCAGCAGACCAGCCTCAACCTGGCCAAAGGTGCGCTGTACGGCGAATCGAGCATTTCGACGCTGTCGACCAACGACCAGTTGTTCCACCCCGAGGACTACAGCCAACTCATCGTTTCCTACAAGGATGGCGCGCCGGTTCACCTGCGCGATGTCGCCAAAGTCGTCAACGGTTCGGAAGATGCCTACGTGCAAGCGTGGGCCGGTGATCAACCCGGGGTGAACCTGGTGATCTCGCGCCAGCCCGGCGCCAACATCGTCGAAACCGTCGACCGCATTCAAGCCGCCCTGCCCGGCCTCGAAGCGATGTTGCCGGCCTCGGTGCAAGTGAAAACCCTGATCGACCGTACCCAGACCATTCGCGCATCCCTGCATGAAGTCGAGATCACCCTGTTGATTGCGATCATGTTGGTAGTCGCGGTGATGGCGCTGTTCCTGCGTCAGTTGTCGGCGACCCTGATTGTCTCGGCGGTGCTCGGCGTATCGCTGATCGCCAGTTTCGCCCTGATGTATATCCTCGGTTTCAGCCTGAACAACCTGACGCTGGTGGCGATCGTGGTGGCCGTGGGGTTTGTGGTCGACGATGCCATCGTCGTGGTGGAGAACATCCACCGGCATCTGGAGGCCGGCGACGACATGCGCGAAGCGGCCATCAAGGGTGCAGGCGAGATCGGTTTCACCGTGGTCTCGATCAGTTTCTCGCTGGTGGCGGCGTTTATTCCGCTGCTGTTCATGGGCGGTGTGGTCGGGCGACTGTTCAAGGAATTCGCCCTGACTGCGACCTCGACCATCATGATTTCCGTGGTGGTCTCGCTGACTCTGGCGCCGACGCTGGCGGCGCTGTTCATGCGCAAACCGGTGCATCACGCCCACGCCAAACCGGGCTTCAGCGAACGCTTGCTCGGCTGGTACGAGAAAGGCCTGCGTCGCGCCCTCGCCCATCAGAAATTGATGATCGGCGTGTTCGGTTTATCGCTGGCCATGGCCATCGGTGGTTACATCTTTATCCCCA
Organism: Pseudomonas sp.; assembly: GCF_049300855.1. Lineage (GTDB taxonomy): Bacteria > Pseudomonadota > Gammaproteobacteria > Pseudomonadales > Pseudomonadaceae > Aquipseudomonas. The sequence goes on from NZ_JBAQKH010000013.1 coordinate 36,324, forward strand.
AAGGTTTCTTCCCGGTGCAGGACACCGGTTTCGTCCTCGGCACCACCGAAGCGGCTGCGGATATCTCCTACGGCGACATGGTGAAAAAACACCTGGCGATGGCCGAAATCGTCGCCGCCGATCCGGCCGTGCAGGCGTTTTCCCACTCGGTCGGCGTGTCCGGCAGCAACCAGACCATCGCCAACGGCCGCTTCTGGATCGCTTTGAAGAAACGCGGCGACCGTGACGTCAGCGCCAGCCAGTTTATCGACCGCATCCGTCCGCAACTGATGAAAGTCCCCGGCATCGTGCTGTACCTGCGCGCCGGCCAGGACATCAACCTCAGTTCCGGCCCGAGCCGCGCGCAATATCAATACGTGCTCAAGAGTAATGACGGCGCGACCCTCGCCACATGGACGCAGCGCCTCACCGAAAAACTGCGCAGCAACCCGGCGTTCCGCGACATTTCCAACGACCTGCAACTGGGCGGCAGCATCACCCACATCAGCATCGACCGCAGCGCCGCGGCCCGTTTCGGCCTGACCGCGAGCGACGTCGACGAGGCGCTGTACGACGCCTTCGGCCAACGCCAGATCAACGAATTCCAGACTCAGGTCAACCAGTACAACGTGATTCTGGAACTGGATACCAAGCAGCGCGGCAAAGCGGAAAGCCTGAATTATTTCTACCTGCGCTCGCCGCTGAGTGGCGAGATGGTGCCGCTGTCGGCGCTGGCCAAATTCGATGCGCCGACCATCGGCCCGTTGTCGATTGCCCATGACGGCATGTTCCCCGCCGCCAACCTGTCGTTCAACCTCGCGCCCGGCGTGGCGTTGGGCGACGCGGTGATTCTGCTCAATCAGGCCAAGGCCGAGATCGGCATGCCGACGGCGATCAGTGGCAATTTCCAGGGCGCGGCGCAGGCGTTCCAGAGTTCGCTGGCCAGTCAGCCATGGCTGATTCTCGCGGCGCTGGTGGCGGTGTACATCATTCTCGGTGTGCTTTATGAAAGCTTCGTGCATCCGCTGACGATCATTTCGACATTGCCGGCGGCAGGTTTGGGTGCGGTGATCATGCTGTGGATCTGCGGCCAGGACTTTTCGATCATGGCGTTGATCGGCCTGGTGTTGCTGATCGGTATCGTCAAGAAGAACGGCATCCTGATGATCGACTTCGCGCTCGAAGCGCAGCGCCATCGAGGCTTGTCGCCACAGGAGGCGATTTTCGAGGCGTGCATCACGCGGTTCCGGCCGATCATCATGACCACCCTCGCCGCCCTGCTCGGCGCCCTGCCGCTGATGCTCGGCTACGGCACCGGCGCCGAACTGCGCCAGCCGCTGGGCATCGCCGTAGTCGGCGGTTTGCTGGTCAGCCAGATGCTGACGTTGTTTACCACTCCAGTCATATACTTGTGGCTTGAGCGGCTGTTCCATCGGCCTAAGCCCGCGCCTTTACCAGCGCTAGCAACCACAGACTGAGGCGGGTCATGCGCGTTCTGATTATCGAAGACGAGGAAAAAACCGCGGACTATCTGCACCGCGGTCTGACGGAACAGGGATACACCGTGGATCTGGCTCGCGACGGCGTCGAAGGCCTGCATCTGGCGCTGGAAAGCGACTACGCGGTGATCGTCCTCGACGTCATGTTGCCGGGCCTCGATGGCTTCGGCGTACTGCGCGCATTGCGTGCGCGCAAGCAGACCCCGGTGATCATGCTCACCGCCCGCGAGCGCGTCGAAGACCGCATCAAAGGCCTGCGCGACGGTGCCGACGATTACCTCGGCAAACCGTTTTCCTTCCTTGAACTCGTCGCGCGCCTGCAAGCGCTGACCCGACGCAGTGGCGGCCATGAACCGGTGCAAGTTAGCATCGCCGACCTGTGGATAGATTTGATCAGCCGCAAGGCGACCCGCGCCGGCACGCGGCTTGATCTGACCGCCAAAGAGTTTTCGCTGCTCAGCGTGCTGGCTCGCCGGCAAGGTGAAATCCTTTCGAAAACCGCCATCGCCGAGATGGTCTGGGACATCAATTTCGACAGTGACGCCAACGTCGTCGAAGTGGCGATCAAACGCCTGCGCGCCAAGCTCGACGGGCCGTTCGACGAGAAACTGCTGCACACCATTCGCGGCATGGGTTATGTGCTGGAGAGCCGTGGTGTCCAGTAACTCGATCGCGCTGCGCTTGAGCGGGATGTTCACGCTGGTGGCGTTAGTGGTGTTTCTGTTGATCGGCGGCGCGTTGTATCAACAGGTCGACAAAGGCCTGGGATTGCTCCCGGAAGCCGAGCTGGATGCGCGTTACAGCGTGCTCGAATCGGCGCTCAATCGCTTCGGTACTCCGGAGCACTGGGTGAAGATCAACGCCAAGTTGAAACTGCTTGGCGAAGAGGACAAACGCATTCGTTTCTGGGTGGTCAGCGGCGATCCGGGTTATGAATACGGTCAGCCAGATGCGACGATTCGCGCGTTCGCCCAAGGCCCGCTGGGCATGCATGACCTGCAGTTGCCCGACCATCCTTATCCGCTGAAAGTGTTGCTCACCGAGTTGCCGGCCAAGGATCAGCGCCCACCGCTGCGCTTCATGATCGGCATTGATACCGAGACGTTTCATGAGACTCAGCACAATCTGCTGATCGCACTGATCGGACTGGCGATTGTTGGTGTGCTGATGGCGTCGGCGCTGGGTTATTGGGTGGCGCGGATCGGCCTCAAGCCACTGATCAAACTGTCCCACGAAGCGCAACGCCTGGCACCACCGCTGCGGGCCGGGCGCTTGCGTTTGTCACCGCTGCCACCGGAACTTGAGCAATTTGTCGATTCGTTCAACTCGACGCTGGAACGGGTCGAGCAGGCCTACTCGCGGCTGGAATCGTTCAACGCCGACGTCGCCCACGAGCTGCGTTCGCCGCTGACCAATCTGATCGGCCAGACCCAAGTGGCGCTGACCCGTGGGCGCTCTGCCGAACACTATTTCGAAGTGCTGCAATCCAATCTCGAAGAGCTGGAGCGGCTGCGCTCGATCATCAATGACATGCTGTTTCTCGCCAGTGCCGATCAGGGCAACAAGGCGACCAAACTCACGTCCACTTCGCTCGCGGACGAGGTGGCGACGACATTGGAATATCTGGATTTCATCCTTGAAGACGCGCAGGTTGAAGTGCATGTCAGCGGTGATGCGTTGGTGCAGATCGAGGTCGCGCATTTGCGCCGGGCGTTGATCAATTTGCTGAGCAACGCGGTGCAGCACACCGGGGCGGGTCAGGTGATAGAGGTGCGCATTGAGGTTGAAGAGCATCAGGTGAGTATCGGTGTGGCCAACCCCGGTTCGCCAATTGCCAGCGAGCATTTGCCACGCTTGTTCGAGCGCTTTTATCGGGTCGATGCATCGCGCAGTAACAGCGGCAATAACCATGGGTTGGGACTGGCGATCGTCAAGGCGATTGCTCTGATGCATGGCGGGGATGTGTTTGTGCGCAGTGATCGGGGGATGAATACCTTCGGGATTTATTTGCCGGTCTGATCCTCCTCCACTGATCATTCCCACGCTCCGCGTGGGAATGCAGCCCGGGACGCTCCGCGTCCCTTCCAAAGCCGAACGCGGAGCGTCCGATGAGGCATTCCCACGCAGAGCGTGGGAACGATCGGAAGCCCCCGATCTGCTCCCTTTCCCCCTCGCCCCCCTGGGGGAGAGGGCTGGGGTGAGGGGGTTGCTCTTGGCCGCACCGCGATCTTCGACTTTTACCTCCTGCGCAACAGTCATTTATGAAAATCACGCTGTTTCCCAACGCCCGGCAACCTTATCTTTGCCCGCACCAAACAGCACTCGCCAAGCGAGAAGGTTTTCAAGATGTCCAACAGTATGGGTATTGCCAGCGTTTTCGTTTTGTCCTCATTGATCCTGTCGCCGATGGCGATGGCTGAAGAATCCCACGCGTTCGTGGCGCAGAATTCTGCCCGCGCTCAGGCGTATGACCAGCATCAGGCAGAAATGATGGCCAAGGCCAAAGACGCCACGCAGGCCCCTCAGGCTGCAACTTCCCAGGCTCAATCGCTGGAAAAAGACAGCTGAGTCGCGCACCGCACCGTTTCCCTCGACGCGGTTGTTTGGCTCTTCCCGTTCAACCGTCGTCATTCCAGGCCGCTGCCTTCAGCGGCCTTTTTTCGTTGTGGTCTGAAAGCCGTTTGGTTCGTCTGTAACAACAAGAAACATCGAGCGCCTCAAGATATAGAGGCGCCAGTTGACCCAAGGAGCTCCATTGCACGTGCGTTACCCAGTCCGCTTCACCCCGTTGTTCATTGCAATTGCCGCAACGATTGCCCCCGCCGCTCACGCTGAAGAACCTGCGAAAGAAGGTTTCGTCGAAGGTTCGAGCCTCAACCTCAACGCCCGCAACTACTACATGAATCGCAACCGCTTGCAGAAAGCGGACGACAACATTGAGTGGGGCCAAGGGTTTCTCGGGGTCTTCCAGTCGGGTTACACCGAAGGCACGCTCGGTTTCGGCATCGATGCTCACGCCATGCTCGGGCTGAAGCTCGACGGTGGCGGCGGCACGGACGGGTCGAGCATCTTGCCGGTCCGAGAGAATGGCGGCAAAGCGCCGGGGGCGTTTTCCACGGCGGGCGGCACGCTGAAAATGCGTGCGTTCGATACCGAATTGAAGGCCGGTGACCTGTTCCTCACCAACCCGGTCATCGCTGGCGGTGAAACGCGCATGCTGCCGCAGACTTTCCGTGGTGTGAGCCTGAGCAACCACAGCTTCGACGGCTGGTTGATCGAAGGTGGCCAGGCCAGTTTCACCAAACCGTACAACCAAAGCGGTCACACACGCATTGGCACTTCGTATGGAACACTGGCTGATGGTGATGAGAGTCAGCACCTGAACTGGGCCGGCGTGGCGTGGAGCGGTGTCGAGGGCCTGACCAGCAGCCTGTATGCCTCTGAGCTCAAGGACATCTGGAACCAGTACTACTACGACCTCGACTACACCTGGCAGTTGAACGATCTGGTCAGCCTCAACCCGGGCCTGCATTTCTATCACACGCAAGACACCGGCGATGCGCTGCTCGGCAACATCGACAACAACACCTACAGCTTGCACTTCACCGTCGGCGTGGGTAGCCACAGCGTTACCGCCGCGTATCAGCGAGTCAACGGCAACACGCCTTTCGATTACATCAGCCAGGGCGACAGCGTTTACCTCGACAACTCCCAGCAGTACTCCGATTTCAACGGCCCGAACGAGCGCTCGTGGAAGCTCAAATACGCTTATGACTTCGCCGGTGTCGGCATGCCGGGACTGACCTCGTCGGTCTCCTACTCGCGCGGAACAGTAGACTTGACCAAGGTCGACCCCGACAGCAAAGGCTATTCCAACTGGTACAGCGCCGATGGCCGCAACGCCAAACACTGGGAGCGCGACCTCGACTTGAAGTACGTGGTGCAGAGCGGTCAGGCCAAAGATCTGGCAGTGCACCTGCAATGGGCAACCAACCGCGGCGGCAACGGCTACGGTGTGATCGATTCGGATACAGATGAGTACCGCGTCATCATCGACTACCCGATCAACGTTTTCTAAGATCGGCGCTAAGCTGACTGCAGACTGACTCCGATAGCTCAAGCAATGACCCAACCTGTGGGAGCGAGCTCGCTCCCACAGGTATTTTGTGTCAAGCGCTTCGGTGGTGTTGTGCAACTACGCTTATAAGACTCTCCCAACCGACAACCCAATCATGATCGCGAGCCGTACCCCACCCGTTGCGGGCAAGACCGGACGCCCCGAGCTGCTGCTGATCTGCGGCAGTTCGCTGACCGTGATCGCGATTTTGTGCATCGTCACGTTCCTGCTGATTCGTGAGCACGCCAATGCTCAGGAATCGGCCACCCGCAGCGCTACCACCATCGCGCAACTGATCGACGCCGATGTGCTGCGCACGGTTGAGCTGTACGACCTGACCTTGCAGGGCCTGATCGCTGCCGCCCAACGCGATGATCTGCAAACTGTCTCACCGCAGATCCGTCATCTGGCGCTGTTCGACCGCTCCACCACGGCACGCTTCAAGGGCGACATTCTGCTGCTCGACCAGCACGGAAATGTGATTGCCGACTCTTCGCGGGTCGAGCCAAAACCGGGCAACTTCGCCGACCGCGATTACTTCCTCGCCCACGCGTTCAACCGCGACACCGGCATGTTTATCAGCCGCCCGTTCAAGACCCGTTGCGACTGCGATGAGGCCAACCAGTGGCGGATCAGCTTCAGTCGACGGATCTCCACGCAAACCGGCGAGTTTGCCGGTGTGGCCGTGGCGTCGATGAAACTCGACTACTTCGACCAATTGTTCAACAGCCTCGACATCGGCAAGGGCAGCACGCTGAACATTATCGACAATGACGGTGTTCTGCTGGCGCAGAAGCCCTACCTGCAAAGCGACTCCATCGGCAAGAGCTTCGGCAACCGGCCTAATGTGATCAGGATCCTGCGCGACAAGGACGGCAATGGCAGTTTCAACAGTGTTTCGAGCATCGATCATCAACAGCGTCTCTATACCTACTCACGGGTCGGCAATCTGCCGCTGACGGTGATGGTCGCGCTGTCCAGCGATGAAGTGTTCGGCACTTGGCGGCGCACCGCGATGTTGATCAGCGGCGCCACGGGGGTACTGTGCGCGGGGTTGTTGTGGCTGACCTGGCTGCTGGCGCGCGAATTGCGTTTGCGCCAACGGGCCGAACGGGAACTGGCGCAACTGGCCGCCACTGATGCGCTGACCGGTGTAGCCAATCGTCGGATGCTCGATCAAGCATTGCGTCACGAGTGGTTCCGCGCCCAGCGCTCGGGCAAGCCGATGTCGGTGATGATGATCGATGCCGATCACTTCAAGGCATTCAATGACCGGCATGGGCATCAGGCTGGGGATCAGGCACTGAAGACGCTGGCCCGTGTCATCACTGAAAATGTCCGGCGACCGGCGGATCTGGTCGCGCGTTATGGCGGCGAGGAGTTCTCGGTGATTCTCGCCGAGACTGATAGCCACGGTGCGCAGCAGATTGCCGAGCACATTCGTCTGGCGGTGGAACAGTTACCGTTGGTCGACGGGGCTGAGCGGCCAATGACGGTGAGTATTGGCATTGCGACGTGGACAGCGGCGAGTGAAATGACCCTTGAGCAGTTGCTGTTTGTGGCGGACAAGGCGTTGTATCAGGCCAAGGAAAGGGGGCGCAATCGGGTGGTGGTGGCTGCCTGATAAGTGTGTTGCCTGGACTGGCCCTATCGCTGGCAAGCCAGCTCCCACAGGTATATTTGGTGGATTGGAATCCTGTGTCTCACCCCGGAAACTGTGGGAGCTGGCTTGCCAGCGATAGGGCCGGATCAGGCACTAGAGAAACCACAGGCATAAAAAAAGGCCATCCGAGGATGGCCTTCAAAAAACTAGAGAGGTTTTTTACTTACACCGCCGCAACCGGGCGCATGTAAGAGATGGGTGCGGTACTGGCGTCTTCGAACGTCACTACTTCCCAAGCATCTGTTTGCTCAATCAACTTGCGCAACAGCTGGTTGTTCAGTGCATGACCGGACTTGAAGCCTTTGAACTCACCAATCAGGCTGTTACCCAGCAGGTACAGGTCGCCAATGGCATCGAGGATCTTGTGCTTCACGAATTCGTCTTCATAGCGAAGGCCGTCTTCGTTCAACACGCCATCAGCATCGACCACGATTGCGTTTTCAACGCTGCCGCCGAGTGCGAGGTTGTGCTTGCGCAGGTACTCGATATCACTCATGAAACCAAAGGTGCGGGCGCGGCTGACTTCTTTTACGAACGAAGTGCTGGAAAAATCCACGCTTGCACTTTGGGTGCGGTCCCGGAATACCGGGTGATCGAAATCGATCTCGAAGCTCACCTTGAACCCTTCGAAAGGGACGAAAGTGGCGCGCTTGTCGCCGTCTTCCACTGTCACTTCACGCAGGATGCGGATGAATTTCTTGGCGGCGTCCTGTTCTTCCAGGCCTGCCGATTGAATCAGGAATACGAAAGGTCCAGCGCTGCCATCCATGATCGGGACTTCGGACGCGGAGAGCTCGACGTAGGCGTTATCGATGCCCAGGCCAGCCATGGCCGAGAGCAAGTGCTCTACCGTGTCCACTTTCACGTCGCCGTTAATCAGCGTCGTCGACATAGTGGTTTCACCGACGTTTTCCGCGCGGGCAGGAATCTGCACCACAGGGTCGAGGTCAGCGCGACAAAACACAATGCCAGTGTCGACAGGCGCAGGCTTGAGGGTCAGATAGACCTTCTCACCGGAGTGCAGGCCTACACCTGTGGCACGGATAATATTTTTCAGTGTGCGTTGTTTAATCATGGCTTGGGCCGCTTCAGCGCAAATTGCGAACTGGTATCAACAAAGGCTGGCGATGATAGCAGACCATGCCTTTGCTGAACACCAATCACCTTCATAGCCCTGATACATTCCATCAATCGGCCTGACGACGCAGGAAAGCCGGGATGTCCAGGTAGTCCAGATCATCTTGCGGATTCATCTTCGCGGCAGCCGCAGCACCGGCCTGAGCCTGGTTGCGCATGACGGTCGGACGGTCCAGATCACGGTAGTTGACCGCTGGCGCTTCCTGACGGGCCGCAGCCGGTTGTTGCACCTGGGCGGAAGCCATGGAGGTGTGAACGGTGTTGTCGATGACCTTGACAGGCTTCTCGATTTTCGCGCCCAGACCAGTGGCAACCACAGTTACATGCAGCTCGTCGCGCATGTCCGGATCGATAACGGTACCGACCTTGACCATCGCGTGCTCGGAAGCGAAGGCCTCGATGATGCTACCCACGTCGGAGTACTCACCCAGGGACAGGTCAGGACCGGCAGTGATGTTCACCAGGATGCCGCGTGCGCCTTGCAGGTTCACGTCTTCCAGCAGCGGGTTGCGGATCGCCGCTTCAGTGGCTTCACGTGCACGGTTCGGACCGCTGGCGCAGCCAGTGCCCATCATCGCCATGCCCATTTCGCTCATCACGGTACGTACGTCGGCGAAGTCGACGTTGATCATGCCCGGACGCTTGATGATGTCGGAGATACCGCGAACGGCACCGGCCAGTACATCGTCTGCCTTGGCGAAAGCCGACAGGAGGCTGGCGTCTTTACCGAGGATGGTCAGCAGCTTCTCGTTGGGAATGGTGATCAACGAGTCGACGCTTTCGGAGAGCATGCGGATGCCTTCATCGGCGATCTGCATACGCTTGCGGCCTTCGAACGGGAACGGACGCGTTACGACTGCAACGGTCAGAATGCCCATTTCCTTGGCCACTTCGGCGATGATCGGCGCAGCACCGGTACCGGTACCGCCGCCCATGCCAGTGGTGATGAACACCATGTTGGTGCCCTGCAGGACTTCGGCAATGCGCTCACGGTCTTCGAGAGCGGCCTGACGACCTACTTCAGGGTTGGCGCCAGCGCCCAGACCTTTGGTCACGCCGGTGCCCAGTTGCAGAATGGTGCGCGCGCCGATGTTTTTCAGCGCTTGAGCATCAGTGTTGGCGCAGATGAATTCAACGCCTTCGATGTTGCTCTTGACCATGTGATTGACAGCGTTGCCGCCGCCACCGCCAACACCGATAACTTTGATTACCGGGCTTGCGGGGATGTTGTCTACGAGTTCGAACATTTTCCCTCTCCTTACATTCTCTAGTTTTTTCGCCTACTGCTTTTTTGTTGCGGTGTTGCGGTAAAGCTTTAGAAGTTGCCTTGAACCCACTTCTTCAATCGGTCCAGCAACGGCGCCTGTGGCTCCTCGTTGCTGTAGCTGTCGCGACTGCCGATGCCGGAGAACGAAACCCCGTCGGACTGCTTTTGCAGGCCGTACATCAACAAGCCAACGCCAGTGGAATAAATCGGGTTGCGCACCACGTCATCCAGGCCTTTCACACCGTGCGGCACACCGAGGCGTACCGGCATGTGGAAGATTTCTTCGGCCAGTTCAGTGGCGCCTTCCATCTTCGAAGTACCACCGGTGAGGACGATGCCGGCCGGGATCAGGTCTTCGTAGCCGCTGCGACGCAGCTCGGCCTGAATCAGCGTGAACAGCTCGTCGTAACGCGGCTCGACTACTTCGGCCAGGGCCTGACGCGACAGTTCGCGCGGTGGACGGTCGCCAACGCTTGGCACCTTGATGGTTTCACCGGCGCCGGCCAGTTTCGCCAGGGCGCAGGCGTAGCGAATCTTGATTTCTTCGGCGTACTGGGTCGGGGTGCGCAACGCCATGGCGATGTCGTTGGTCACCTGGTCACCGGCAATCGGGATCACTGCGGTGTGACGGATCGCGCCTTCGGTGAAGATCGCGATGTCGGTGGTGCCGCCGCCGATGTCGACCAGGCACACGCCCAGCTCTTTCTCGTCGTCGGTCAGCACCGAGTAGGCCGAAGCCAGTTGCTCGAGAATGATGTCGTCGATTTCCAGACCGCAGCGACGCACGCATTTTTCAATGTTCTGTGCGGCGTTGACGGCGCAGGTGACCACGTGAACCTTGGCTTCCAGACGCACGCCGGACATGCCCAGTGGCTCGCGAACGCCTTCCTGGTTATCGATCACGTAATCCTGCGGCAGGGTGTGCAGCACACGCTGGTCAGCCGGGATCGCCACAGCCTGAGCAGCGTCGAGCACGCGCTCAAGGTCAGCCGAGCTGACTTCACGATCGCGGATCGCGACGATGCCGTGGGAGTTCAGGCTGCGGATGTGATTGCCGGCCACGCCGACGAACGCCGAGTGAATGCGGCAGCCCGCCATCAGTTGGGCTTCTTCGATCGCGCGCTGGATCGATTGCACGGTGGACTCGATGTTGACCACCACGCCCTTCTTCAGGCCACGGGACGGATGGGTACCGATCCCGACGATTTCCAGCGTGCCGTCGTCGGAGACCTCGCCGACCAGCGCCACCACTTTGGAGGTGCCGATATCGAGACCGACGATCATTTTGCCGCTTTGCACGTTTGCCATGGGTCCTGCCTCTTCTTAATTCTTTGCGACAGCGGGTTGGGCTGTCGTCGGCGCTACTGGTTCCCGCCAGCCAACAGCGAGGCCGTTGGCGTAGCGCAGATCGATGCGCGCAATGTTCGTAATCTGGTCTTTAAGCGTCTTGTCATAGATGGCGATAAAGCGGCGCATCTTTTCCACCAGGTTGCCGCGTCCCAGCAGCAACTCGATGCCGGGGCCGGAACTGCCGGCACCGGTGGTCAGGAACCAACTCCCGCGTTCACGCAATTCCAGGCGTGCAATCGAGAAGCCCAACGGCCGCAGCATCTGGCTCAGCACCTGATACTGCTGCATCACTTGCTGCTGGGCCCGTTGTGGGCCGAACAGCTGTGGCAGATGTTCGTAGTTCGCCAGCTCCTTGGGCGTAAACGCCTGGCCCTGGTTATTGAGCAACGACTCGTCACCCCAACGCGCCACCGGCAGTTGCTCTTCGAGGCGGATCACCACCTGGTCCGGCCACACCCGACGTACTTCGGCGTGGGCGATCCACGGCATCTGCTCAAGCTCGGTGCGCATGCCGGCCAAGTCGATGGTGAAGAAGCTCGACGCCACGTACGGAGCGATCCGCTGCTGCACCGCTTGCTGGCTGATGTAGCTCAGGTCGCCCTGCACGGCGATCTTGGTGATCGGCCGGTCGGCGTACGGCAGCAAACGCTGCGCGCCTTCGTACGTACCAAAGCCCAGCGCGACCAACAGCACTGGCCAGAACAGACTTTTCAGAAAGCTGAAATTGGCTTTCGGCAGGCGCGCGGACATCGGCTCTTTCGCCACCATGCGGCTGGCACCCCGCGGCACCGGCTTGCGGCCGGGTGCGGGAGGCTGATGTCTGAGCTGAGCGCCTTGCATCGTCTTAACCTCTAGCGTCTTCAACACTGGCGGCCAGAATGGCCAGAACCAGTTGCTGGAAATCCAGACCGGCCGCACGCGCGGCCATCGGTACCAGACTGTGATCGGTCATGCCCGGTGCGGTGTTCACTTCGAGGAACCAGAACTGCCCGTCGGCGTCCTGCATCACGTCCGCCCGGCCCCAACCGGCAATACCCAGCGCCTCACTGGCCTTGGCCGTGAGATCCATGAGTTCTTGTTCCTTGGCGGCATCCAGCCCGCACGGAATGCGGTACTGGGTATCGTTGGCGATGTACTTGGCGTCGTAGTCGTAGAACGTGTGCGGTGTACCCAGGGCAATTGGCGGCAACACCTGGTCACGCAGGGTGGCGATGGTGAACTCCGGACCTTGAATCCATTGCTCAACCAAGACTTGCGAATCGTAGGTACTGGCCGCTTTCCATGCGTCGATCAACTCGGACGCAGAACTCACTTTGGCCATCCCGATACTTGAACCTTCATGCGCCGGTTTGACGATCAAAGGGAAGCCCAGTTCCGTCGCTGCCGAAATACAATCGGCTTCGCTGCACAGCACGGCATGACGCGGCGTCGGAATCCCGAGGCTGTGCCAGACCTGCTTGGTGCGCAATTTGTCCATCGCCAGTGCCGAAGCCAGAATGCCGCTGCCGGTGTACGGAATACCCGCCACTTCGAGCAGGCCCTGCATGGAGCCGTCTTCACCGCCACGGCCGTGAAGAATGATGAAGGCGCGGTCGATCTTTTCGCTGAGCAGACGTTGCAGAATGTCGTCGCCAACGTCGATGCCGAACGCGTCCACGCCAGCGCTTTGCAGGGCGTCGAGCACGGCGTTACCGGATTTCAGCGACACCTCACGCTCGGCACTCAGGCCGCCAAAGAGCACGGCAACGCGGCCGAAGTCTTTCGGCGCGATCGTGGAAAACAGCTTGGCGTAGGCAGCAGTCATTTCAACTTCCCCTCGACCGACGCCGCCACGGCGCCAGCGAACAATTCACTTTTCAACAGCTTCGGCGCGAGACCGCCGATATCACCGGCGCCCTGGCACAGCAGGATGTCGCCGGCGCGCAACAGCGGCTTGACCAGCGGTGCCAGATCAACGCCACGCTCGATGTAGATCGGGTCGAGCTGACCGCGCTGGCGGATGCTGTTGCACAGCTTGCGGCTGTCGGCGCCCGGGATCGGCTCTTCGCCGGCCGGATAGACTTCCATCAGCAGCAGCACGTTGGCATCGGCCAATACATTGACGAAGTCGTCGTACAGATCGCGGGTGCGGCTGTAGCGATGCGGCTGGTAGACCATCACCAGACGACGCTCCGGCCAGCCACCGCGTACGGCTTTGATCACTGCGGCGACTTCGGTCGGGTGGTGACCGTAGTCATCGACCAGCATCACATTGCCGCCGTCCACCGGCAGTTCCCCGTAGACCTGGAAGCGTCGACCGACACCCTGGAAACCCGACAGGCCCTGAACGATGGCTTCATCGCTGACGCCTTCGTCGGTGGCGATGCAAATGGTCGCCAGCGAATTGAGCACGTTGTGATTGCCGGGCATGTTCACCGACACGTCCAGCGGTTCACGGTCCGGGCGCAGCACGGTGAAGAACGTCTGCATGCCCTGCTGGCGAATATTGATCGCGCGCACGTCAGCGTCTTCGCTGAAGCCGTAGGTCACGGTCGGACGTTTCACCAGCGGCAGAATTTCACGCACCACCGGATCGTCCAGGCACATCACCGCCAAACCGTAGAACGGCAGGTTGTGCAGGAACTCGACGAAGGTTTTCTTCAGTTTGTTGAAGTCGCCGTCGTAGGTCGCCATGTGGTCGGCGTCGATGTTGGTGACCACGGCCACCAGCGGTTGCAGGTGCAGGAAACTCGCATCGCTTTCATCGGCTTCGGCGATCAGGTAACGGCTGGTGCCGAGCTGGGCATTGGTGCCCGCGGCATTCAGACGACCACCGATAACGAACGTCGGGTCCAGACCACCGGCAGCGAACACCGAAGCGATCAGGCTGGTGGTGGTGGTTTTGCCGTGGGTACCGGCGACGGCAATGCCGTGGCGATAGCGCATCAGCTCGGCGAGCATTTCGGCACGCGGCACCACCGGGATACGACGCTCAAGCGCGTTCGCCACTTCCGGGTTCGAGGTGTTTACAGCGCTCGACACCACCAGCACATCGGCAGCAGCGGCGTTCTCGGCACGGTGGCCGATAAAAATGTGCGCGCCGAACGATTCCAGACGTTCGGTGACCGGCGAAGCTTTCAGGTCGGAACCGGACACTTCATAGCCCAGGTTCAACAACACTTCGGCAATTCCGCACATGCCCACGCCGCCGATACCGACGAAGTGGATGCGACGGATGCGGCGCATTTCCGGTTGTGGCATGGCTTTCTGATTCTCAACCATGGGCCACCTCCAGACAGGTATCGACCACGCTACGGGTGGCATCGGGTTTCGCCAGACGGCGGGCCGCTTGGGCCATATCTTCGAGTCGTTGCGGTTGCATCAAGACCTCTGTCAGGCGCGCGGCAAGGTCCGCGGCACCAGTCGTTCTTTGCGGCATCAGGAAGGCAGCGCCTTCGCGGGCCAAATAATCGGCGTTGCGGGTCTGGTGATCGTCGATTGCGTGGGGCAAAGGCACCAGCATCGAGGGCAGACCGGCGGCAGCCAGCTCACTGATGGTCAACGCACCTGCACGGCACACCACCAGGTCAGCCCAGCCATAGGCCTGGGCCATGTCTTTGATGAACGGCTGCACCTGCGCATCGACGCCGGCGGCGCGGTAGCGCTCTGCAGTCACTTCATCGTGGTTTTTGCCGGCCTGATGAAACACTTCCGGACGCAAGTCGGCAGCGACTTGGGCCAGGGCTTCAGGCAGCAATTTGTTCAACGGTTCTGCGCCCAGGCTTCCGCCAAGGATCAGCAAACGCGCTTTGCGCCCTGCCAGAGCAGGTCGCGATGTGTCGAGGAACAGCTCGCTGCGCACCGGGTTGCCGGTGGTACGGCGGGTGTCCGACAGAGTAAAGGTGTCGGGGAACGCTTCACACACCCGGGCGGCGAACGGCACCAGCAACCGATTGGCGGTGCCGGCCACGGCGTTCTGCTCGTGAACGATCACCGGCACACCGGCCAGTTTTGCGGCGAGGCCACCGGGGCCAGTCACATAACCACCGAAGCCAACCACGCACACCGGCTTCAAGCGACGAATGATCGCCCGTGCCTGCCACACCGATTTGAGCAGCATGAACGGCGCCTTGAGCAGCGAGAGCTTGCCCTTGCCGCGCAGGCCGGTAGCGTTGATCCGGTGCAGTTCCAGCCCTGCGGCCGGGACCAGTTCGTTCTCGATCCCGCGTGGTGTGCCGAGCCAGTGCACGGTGTAGCCGCGCGCCTGAAACTCGCGGGCACAGGCCAGCGCCGGGAACACGTGGCCGCCGGTGCCGCCGGCCATGATCAATACGTTAGCGCCCATGATTCGGCTCCTCGGCGAAGTCGCTCTCATGGAATTCCATCTCTTCACTGCCCAGGTGGGTTCGACTCTCCCACTCGATCCTCAGCAACAAGCCGAGGCAGGCGCAGCAGATCACCAACGAACTGCCGCCGTAACTGAGGAACGGCAAGGTCAGACCCTTGGTTGGCAGCAGGCCGACGTTCACCCCGATGTTGATCAGGAACTGACCAATCCACAGGAACGACAGACCGTAAGCCACATAAGCGGCGAAGAACTGTTTGGCTTTCTCTGCCCACAGGCCGATGTACATGCCGCGAATACACACGAACACGAACAGTGCGACGGTGCACAGCGAACCAACGGCGCCGAGCTCTTCAGCCAGTACCGAGAACACGAAGTCGGTGTGCGCTTCCGGCAGGTAGAACTGCTTCTGCACGCTGTTGCCCAGACCCACGCCCAGCCACTCACCGCGACCGAAGGCGATCAAGGCTTGCGACAATTGATAACCGGCGCCGAACTGGTCAGCCCACGGGTCAGCGAAGTTGGTCAGACGCGCCATGCGATACGGCTGCATCTGAATCAACAGGACCACGGCCCCAACCGCCAACACCACCATCAGCGAGAAACGGAACAGCCCGACTCCGCCGAGGAACAGCATCGCCGCCGCTGCGCCCATCATCACCACGGTGGCACCGAAGTCCGGCTCCATCAGCAACAGACCCGCCATCGGCAGCAGCACGATGAACGGCTTGAAGAAGCCCATCCAGCTCTCGCGCACTTCTTTCTGGCGGCGCACCAGATAACCGGCGAGGTAGATCACCACGAACACCTTGGCGATTTCCGACGGCTGCACGTTGAAGAAGCTGAAACCGATCCAGCGCATCGAACCGTTCACTTCGCGCCCGATGCCCGGGATGATCACCATCACCAGCAAACCGAACGCACCGATCAGCATCAACCAGCCAAGACGTTGCCAGGTGGCGATCGGAATCATCATGGTGACGATGCACGCGCCCAGGCCCAGCACCACATAAATAAGGTGGCGAATCATGTAATACAGCGGGCTGCCCGACTGCGCGGCTGCCACTTCAGTGGACGCCGAGGCGATCATGATCAAACCGAGACCGAGCAACGCCAGGCAACCGGCGAGCATCGGGAAGTCGAGGTCGATGCCGCGCCCGGTGATGATCGGCGACGGATACGGTTTGATGATATTGCGCAGGCTCATGCCAATTCCTCCACAGCGCGGACGAACTGGTGACCACGGTCTTCGTAATTCTTGAACATGTCGAAACTGGCGCAGGCCGGCGACAGCAACACCACGTCACCCGGTTGGGCGGCGGCGCGGCATTGCGCGACGGCGTCGACCAGCGAGGTCGCGCGAATCAGCGGCACGGCATCACCGATGGCTTCGCCGATCTTGTCGGAGTCGCGGCCCAACAGGATCACGGCGCGGCAATTCGCTGCCACCGGATCACGCAGATCGTTGAATTCGGCACCCTTGCCATCGCCGCCGGCGATCAGGATGACCTTGCCGTTGATGTCCGCGCCCAAGCCTTCGATGGCGGCCAGTGCGGCGCCAACGTTGGTCGCTTTGGAATCGTTGTAGTAAGCGACGCCGTCGAGATCACGCACCCACTGGCAACGGTGTTCGAGACCGGCGAAGTTGCGCAGCGCCGCGAGCATCGCATCGAACGGCAGGCCCACGGCATGACCCAGCGCCAGCGCCGCAAGGGCGTTGGACTGGTTGTGTGCGCCGCGAATCTTCAGCTCACGCACCGGCAGCAGGTTCTGGAATTCGAAGGCCAGGTATTTCTCGCCATCTTCTTCGCGGATACCGAATGCCTTGAAATCCGGCTTGGTCAGGCCGAAGGTCCAGCATGGCTGACCCTCGCCCATCAACGGACGACTCAGCGCATCCTGACGGTTGACCACGAACTGCTTCGCCCCCCGGAAGATCCGGTGCTTGGCCAAATGGTACGCCGGCAGACCGCTGTAGCGATCCATGTGGTCTTCGCTGATGTTCAGCACGGTGGCCACTTCAGCATTGAGCTGGTCGGTGGTTTCCAGCTGGAAACTCGACAGTTCCATCACGTACAGCTCGACGTCGTCGCTGAGCAGGTCCAGCGCCGGAGTACCGAGGTTGCCGCCGACGGCGACGCGTTTGCCCGCCGCAGCCGCCATCTCGCCGACCAGGGTGGTGACGGTGCTTTTCGCGTTGGAACCGCTGATGGCCACGATCGGCGCCTGCGCGTTACGCGCGAACAGCTCGATGTCGCCGGACAGTTTCACGCCACGGGCCGCAGCGGCTTGCAGGGCCGGGGTCGCCAGCGCCAGGCCGGGGCTCACGTAGAGCTCGTCGGCACGGCACAGGAATTCGACGTCCAGCTCGCCACAACGCACTTCCACGTGCGGATAGTCACGCTTGAGCGTGGCCAGTTCCGGTGGATTTTCCCGCGTGTCCGCCACGGCAAACGACGTGCCCCGGTTCGCCAGGAAGCGAACCAGGGACATGCCGCTCTTGCCGAGGCCGACAACGATGCGGAAGTGGTCAGAAGCGATCAGAGACACTCGTTCTACCTCAGCTTCAGGGTGGCAAGGCCGATCAGCACGAGAATCACGGTGATGATCCAGAAACGGACGATCACGCGCGGCTCGGGCCAGCCCTTGAGTTCAAAATGGTGGTGGATCGGTGCCATGCGGAACACACGGCGACCGGTCAGCTTAAAGGACGCAACCTGAATGACGACTGACAGGGTTTCCATCACGAACACGCCGCCCATGATGAACAGGACGATTTCCTGCCGGACGATCACCGCGATGGTGCCCAGTGCCGCGCCGAGTGCCAGTGCACCGACGTCGCCCATGAACACTTGCGCCGGATAGGTGTTGAACCAGAGGAAGCCCAGACCGGCGCCGATCAGCGCACCGCAGAACACGATCAGCTCGCCCGCGCCCGGCACGTAAGGGATCAGCAGGTATTCCGCGAATTTCACGTTACCCGACAGGTAGCAGAAAATGCCGAGGCCACCACCGACCATCACGGTAGGCATGATCGCCAGACCGTCGAGGCCGTCAGTCAGGTTAACCGCGTTGCTCGAACCGACGATCACGAAATAGGTCAGCACGATGAAACCGAGGCCCAGCGGAATGCTGTAGTCCTTGAGCATCGGCAAAATCAGCGTGGTTTCCACCGGGGTGGAAGCGGTCATATAAAGGAAGATCGCCGCGCCGAGGCCGAACACCGATTGCCAGAAATACTTCCAGCGGCTCGGCAGACCACGCGAGTTCTTCTCGATGACCTTGCGGTAATCGTCGACCCAGCCAATGGCGCCGAACAACAGGGTCACCAGCAAAACGGTCCAGACGTAACGGTTGCTCAGGTCAGCCCAGAGCAACGTGCTGACGCCGATCGACGACAGAATCAGTGCGCCGCCCATGGTCGGCGTACCGGATTTGGACAGGTGCGATTGCGGACCGTCGTTTCGCACGGATTGACCGATCTGACGGTTCTGCAGGGTGCGGATCATCCACGGGCCATAGCACAGCGACAAAACCAGCGCGGTCAGTACACCGAGAATCCCGCGCAGGGTCAGGTACTGAAAGACCGCGAAGCCTTTGTAGAACTGTTGCAGATACTCCGCTAGCAGCAGCAGCATTAATGTTTCTCCAGACTGGACCCGCACAGAGCCGCAACGATGTTTTCCATCGCTGCACTGCGCGAACCCTTGATCAAAATGGTGGTGTTTGTGTCCTGCTCGGCGTCGAGGGCCTGAATCAGTTCGGCTTGGCTGCCGAAGTGATGTGCCTGTTCACCGAAAGCGTTTACGGCGTGAACCATGTTTGGCCCAACGGCATAAAGCGCGGAAACCTTGCCCCGGGCGTACTCACCCACGTCGCGGTGCCCCTGCTCCGCCCAATCGCCCAACTCGCCGATATCTCCGAGCACCAGGACGGTGCGGCCGGAAAAGCCGGCGAGTATATCAACGGCTGCGCACATCGAGGTGGGGTTTGCGTTGTAAGTGTCATCGATCACGCGCATACCGTTTTTCGCCAGTTGCGCGACGGTGCGCCCCTTGACCGGTTGCACGGCGCCAAGCCCGGTGGCGATGCCGAACAACGACACGCCCAAGGCGTGAGCGGCAGCGGCGGCGGCCATGGAATTGGCGACGTTGTGCGTGCCGAGCAGGTTCAGTTGAACGCGCTCGACACCTTCAGGTGTGTGCAGATTGAAGGCCGGGCAACCACGGGCATCGGTGCTCAGGTCGCTGGCATGGAAATCCGCCTGAGTGTTGCTCAGGGCGAACGTCAGCACTTTGCGCGCGCCGGCACGGGTCTTCCAGATGCCGAAGGCCTTGTCATCGAGGTTGAGCACGGCGACGCCATCCGCCGCCAGCCCGTCGATGATTTCGCCTTTGGCTTCGACGATTTTTTCCGGACCGCCAAACTCACCAACGTGCGCGGTGCCGGCATTGTTCAGGATCGCCACGTGTGGCTTGGTCAAACCAACGGTGTAAGCGATTTCGCCCAGACGCGAGGCGCCCAGTTCGATCACCGCCGAAGTGTGTTCCGGGGCCAGTTCGAGCAGGGTCAGCGGCGCGCCGAGGTCGTTGTTCAGATTGCCACGGGTCGCCAGCACCGGTCCGCGCGTGCGCAGGATGCTCGCGAGCATTTCCTTGACGGTGGTCTTGCCGCTGGAACCGGTGATCGCGGCGACTGGCTGAGTGAAGGCGGCACGGTTCAGCGCGCCCAACTGGCCGAGGGCCTGACGGGTGTCCTTGACCAGCAGTTGCGGCAGCGTGCTGTCGGCGACTTCACGCTCGACCAGCGCAGCCACCGCGCCTTTGCCAGCGACATCATTCAGATAGTCATGACCATCGAAACGCGGGCCGGTCAGGGCGATAAACAGTTGGCCGGGCTGGATTGCCCGGCTGTCGATGCTGACGCCGTCGAAGCTGGCATCGGCGGCGATCAAACGGGCGTCGAGCGCGTTGGTCAGTTCGCTGAGTTTCAGGGCCTTAAGCATGGGCCACCTCCCAAGCGGTCAGGGCATGATCAGCCTCGACCAGATCGGAGAAAGCGTGGCGCTCACCGTTGATTTCCTGATAGTCCTCGTGACCTTTACCGGCCAGAACAATCACGTCATCCGCCGAGGCAGCGGCGATCAGCTGCGCAATCGCCTGGCCACGGCCGGCGACGAAGGTGACTTTATCCACAGCCGTAAAACCGGCGCGGATGTCGTCGAAAATCACCGCTGGATCTTCGGTGCGCGGGTTGTCGTCGGTGACCACTACCTGATCGGCCAGACGCTCGACCACTTCGGCCATCAGTGGACGCTTGCCGCGATCACGGTCGCCGCCGCAGCCGAACAGGCACAGCAGCTGACCTTTGACGTGCGGGCGCAGCGCGCTCAGGACTTTTTCCAGCGCGTCCGGGGTGTGGGCGTAATCGACCACCACCAACGGCTGCGTGCCACCGCCAAGACGCTGCATGCGCCCGGCCGGGCCCTCGAGTTTTGGCAGTACTTTGAGAATTTCGTCGAGCGCGTAATCCAGACCGAGCAAGGCGCCGACCGCCGCCAGTACGTTGCTCAGGTTGAAACGGCCGAGCAGTGTGCTGCGCAGATGATGTTCGCCTTGCGGCGTCACCAGTGTGGCGCGTACGCCGTGGTCGTCGAACTGCGCTTCGCGGCAATACAGGTAGGCGCTGCTGTCGAGCAGGCTATAGGTAATCAAGCGCGACTCACGTTTTTCAGCGGCCAGTTGCCGGCCGAAATCGTCGTCGAGGTTGACCACGCGGCACTTCAGATCATTCCAGGCGAACAGCTTGGCCTTGGCCTCGGCGTACGCCTGCATGGTGCCGTGATAATCCAGATGATCGCGGGACAGGTTGGTCATCACCGCGACGTCGAATGCCAGTGCGGTCACGCGGCCCTGATCCAGACCGTGGGACGAGACTTCCATGGCCACGGCTTTGGCCCCGGCCTTTTTCAGGTCGCCCAACGTCGCTTGCACGGCGATCGGGTTTGGCGTGGTGTGCAGACCGCTCTCCAGCGCGCCATAGAAGCCGGAACCCAAGGTGCCGACGATGCCGCAATGCTGACCAAGTAGATCGAGTGCCTGCGCGACCAATTGGGTCACGCTGGTCTTGCCGTTGGTGCCAGTGACGCCGATCAGGTTCAGGTGATGACTGGGCTCACCGTAGAAGCGCCCGGCAATGTCCGACAGCTGCGCGGCCAGACCTTTGACCGGAATCAACGGCACGTCAGTGATCGGCAGCACGGTGGCGCCTTCGACTTCATAAGCAACCGCAGCCGCGCCACGTTGCAGGGCATCGGCAATGTGCGCACGACCATCGAATTTGCCGCCAGGCACGGCGAGGAACAGATCGCCTGCGCGCACGTTGCGGCTGTCCAGCGCCAATTCACGGATCAACAGATCGTGGCCGGCGTGGGGGAATATCTTGTTCAGACTTAATGACATCAGCCGCGCCCTCCATTGGCTTTCAGCGGTATGACCGGGGTGGCGTTGGCTTGTTGCGTCGTCGGCAGGTTGTCCGGGGTTACGTTCATCAAACGCAGGGTGCCGGACATCACGCGACTGAACACCGGCGCCGATACCAGACCACCGAAGTAGCCGGCCTTGCTTGGTTCGTCGATCACCACAACGATGGCGTAACGCGGATCGCTCATCGGGCCGAAACCGGCGAACAGCGAGCGGTAGGAGTTTTCGGCGTAGCCCTTGGTGCCCACCGAGGTCTTACGCGCCGTACCCGACTTGCCGGCCACGTGATAGGCCGGCACCTGCGCACGGAACACGCCGCGCGGCGCCTCGATAACCTGGGTCAACATGCCTTGCATGGTTTTCGCGACGGCTTCCGGGAGCACTTGCGTGGTCTGCGGCGGCTTGTCGGTTTTGATCAGGGTCAGCGGTGCGAGGCGACCATTGTTGGCCAATGCCGAGAACGCGTGAACCAGCTGGATCGCGGTCACGGAAATACCGTAGCCGTACGACAGCGTCGCAGTCTCGGCTTTACGCCAATCCCGGTAATTTGGGAGATTACCGACGCGCTCACCCGGAAAACCGAGACCGGTGTCCTGACCCAAGCCAACTTTCTGCGCCAGCCGGTAAATCGTTTCACCGCCGATATCGAACGCGACCTTACTCATGCCGACGTTACTGGAATTGATCAGAATACCGGTCATGTCCAGCACCGGGCCTTCACTCTTGGAAACGTCCTTGATCGTGTATTTGCCGATCTGCAGCGTGCCCGGATACACCTCGACGGTGTCGCTCGGTTTCCAGCGACCGGACTCGATTGCGGCGCTCATCGAGATGGCTTTCATGGTCGAACCCGGTTCGAACACGTCGATCATCGCGCGGTTACGCATCATCGCCGGTTGCAGGTTGCGACGGTTGTTCGGGTTGTAAGTCGGCTGGTTGACCATGGCGAGAATTTCGCCGGTCTTCACGTCCATGATCACCAGACTGCCGGCCTTGGCGCCGTTCTCGATGATCGCGTTACGCAGTTCGCGGTTGGCCAGGTATTGCAGACGCAGGTCAATGGACAACGCCAAGGGCTTGCCGGCCTTGGCGTTTTTGGTGACCTGGACATCCTTGATCAGCCGACCGCGCCGATCCTTGATGACCTGTCGTTTGCCCGGCACCCCGGCGAGCCACTCGTCATAAGCCAGTTCGACACCTTCGCGACCGTGGTCGTCGATATCGGTGAACCCGACCATGTGCGCAGTGACTTCACCGGCCGGGTAGAACCGGCGGAATTCTTCGATGCCATAAACGCCCGGCACTTTCAGGTCGAGCACAGCCTGGCCCTGCTCGGGGGTCAGCCCGCGCACCAGATAAATGAATTCTTTGTTGGCCTGGGCTTCGAGGCGTTCGGTCAGGGCTTTCGGATCCTGACCCAGCGCGGCGGCCAATGCGGGCCACTTCTCTTTGGCCGTCTGCATTTCCTTGGCGTTGGCCCACAGCGTGGTCACCGGGGTACTCACGGCCAAAGGCTCGCCGTTACGGTCAGTGATCAGACCACGGTGAGCGGGAATCGGGATGTGCCGCAGACTGCGCGCGTCGCCCTGACCTTTGAGGAAGTCACGGTCAACTACTTGCAAGTCGATGATGCGCCAGCAGATCGCCGCGACCATCACGCCGAGCAGCGCCACCATCAGGCGGAAGCGCCATGGAAACAGTGCGCCTTCGAGTTTCATCATGGCGCCACCATCTTCACGTCAGCCGCGCCGGGGATGTGCATTTTCAGTTGTTCGGTGGCCAGCACTTCGATGCGGCTGTGCGCGGTCCAGGTGCTCTGCTCGAGAATCAGACGGCCCCACTCGGCCTGCGCCTTGTCGCGCACGCTGAGTTCGTTGTAAAGGGTGTTGAGCAACTGCCGGTTCCAGTGCGCGCTGTACGACACGGCGATGGCCGAGACGAGCACGCCGATGAACAGCAGCAGCATCAGAAAGCTGCCGCCGGGCAGTGGCTTGGCGAAAAGCTTGCTCACCGCAGCTTCTCCGCGACGCGCATGACGGCGCTACGGGAACGTGGGTTGGCTTTGAGTTCGGCATCGGAGGCCGTCTGCGCTTTGCCATGGACTTTGATTTTCGGTTCGAACGCCACGTGGCGAACCGGCAGGTTGCGCGGCAGGTTGTCGGCTTCGCCTTTCACCAGCTTGCGCATGAACAGTTTGACGATGCGGTCTTCCAGCGAGTGGAAGCTGATCACCACCAGACGGCCGCCGATTTCCAGAGCGTCCAGCGCGGCTTCGAGACCGGCTTCCAGATCGCCCAGTTCGTTGTTGACGTGAATGCGCAAACCCTGGAATGCACGGGTGGCCGGGTTCTTGCCCTTTTCCCATGCCGGGTTGGCGACTTTCAATACTTCAGCCAGATCGGCAGTGCGCTCGAACGGCTTGATGTCGCGACGCTCGGCGACAGCGCGAGCCATGCGACCGGAGAAACGTTCTTCGCCGTATTCCTTGAACACCCGGGCGATTTCCTCAGCCGGCGCGGTGTTGACGAATTCGGCAGCGCTGATGCCACGGGACGGATCCATGCGCATGTCCAGCGGGCCGTCGTTGAGGAAACTGAAGCCGCGCTCAGCGTCGTCGAGCTGCGGCGAAGACACGCCGAGGTCGAGCAGAATGCCGCTGACCTTGCCGCTCAGGCCCTGCTCGGCAACCACCGAACCGAGCTCGGCAAAGCTGCGCTGCACAACGACAAAGCGGCCGTCTTCGGCCGCTAGCGTTTGCCCGGTGGCAATCGCTTGTGGATCTTTGTCGAATCCGATGAGCCGACCGTCCGTGCCGAGCTGGCTGAGGATCAGCCGGCTGTGGCCACCGCGCCCGAACGTACCGTCCAGATAGCAGCCATCAGGACGTACGGCGAGAGCCTCGACGGCTTCGTCAAGCAGTACGGTGATGTGGTTAAAGCCGCTATCAATAGTCACAGGATCAAATCACGCAGTTCATCAGGCATCGCGCCCGGTTGTTGAATGGCAGCAAGGTCAGCGGCAGATACCGCGTTCCATGCATCCTCGTCCCACAATTGGAACTTGTTCAGTTGGCCTACCAGCATCGCGCGCTTATCCAGCTTGGCGTATTCGCGCAAACGCGGTGGAACCAGAAAACGACCACTGCCATCGAGCTCGAGGTCGACGGCATTACCAATCAGCAAACGTTGCAGGCGACGGTTCTCTTCGCGTAGCGAAGGCAGCGCGCGCAACTTGGTTTCAATAATTTCCCACTCGTCGAGCGGGTAGACACACAGACACGGATCAACGGCATCAATGGTGACGATCAATTGGCCGGAACTACGCGAATCGAGCTCGTCACGGTACCGGCTCGGCATGGCGAGACGGCCCTTTGCATCGAGACTGATAGCGTTAGCTCCGCGAAACACGTCTGCGTTTCTCCAATTTTTATCGTTTTGAGCTCAAAAAACCCACTTCATGCCACTTTCCGCCACTTGCGCACACTATAGGAATGCGCCCACCACACCGTCAAGGCGCGGATTAAAGGAAAACCCTTACAGAACGGAGATTTAGGAGCATAAAAGGAGGAGCAACGAGAATCTGGCGCAGACTTTTGACCCATAACTTGATGCAGCACTGAAAGCTGCGCTCGGAAGTTAAAGTAATTTGTTAAGAGTAAGATTTTTTCGGTATTACAAAAGCGCTTCTGCTGTTGATTGAAGCAAGGTGGGAAATGGCTATTACTGCGTTTGCCGCTGCCGAACTTTCAGAGCAGGCCTGCTGATATTACACAGCCCTGTTGCCAATGATTCAAGCAGGGAAAGAAAAAGGTGGAGAGTCGATCTGTAAGCCGGGTTCTGTCTTGAACAGTCATTCGTCTACGATGGCCATCACTGGACATCTTTAGCAACCTACCCGGTCCCAGCGCGGGCCACGCCTTGGGACCCTATTTGGTCTTGCTCCAAGTGGGGTTTACCTAGCCACGAACTGTTGCCAGACGTGCGGTGCGCTCTTACCGCACCTTTTCACCCTTACCGGCGCTTGCGCGCTTAGGCGGTTATTTTCTGTGGCACTTTCCGTAGGCTCACGCCTCCCAGGCATTACCTGGCACTTCGCCCTATGGAGCCCGGACTTTCCTCCCCCCCCTAATTTTCATAGAGGGCAGCGACTGTCCGATCGACTCTCCGCCGCGAAGGTTAACGGCAGAGCGGCCGAAGAACAAGCGCTAAAAGCCTCAAGACCGCTATGGGCGACGGCTTACACGCCTTTCTGTTTATCCAGCGCAACCTGATACAGCACGTTTTTGCGTTCGCCAGTGATCTGCGCTGCCAGCGCGGCGGCACGCTTGAGCGGCATTTCTTCAAGCAGCAGATCGAGGATGCGCATCGCTTCGCTGCTGACCGCGTCTTCGGACTCCGGCGGCGTCCAGCCCGCCACCAGCACTACGCATTCGCCGCGCTGCTGATTGCTGTCGGATTCGACGAACGCGCGCAACTCGGCCAGCGGCAAGCCCTTGAGGGTTTCGAACGTCTTGGTGATTTCGCGGGCGAGCAATGCCTGACGCTCACCGCCGAACACTTCTTCCATATCCTGCAGGCATTCAAGAATGCGATGCGGAGCTTCATAAAAGATCAGCGTGCGCGGCTCTTCTTTAACCGCTTCCAGTCGCGCCTTGCGCCCCACCGACTTGGCCGGCAGAAAACCTTCGAAGATGAAACGATCCGATGGCAACCCCGCCGCCGACAGCGCCGCAATCAGCGCACAGGCACCCGGCACTGGCACCACATTGATTCCGGCCGCGCGCGCCTGACGCACCAGGTGATAACCCGGATCGGAAATCAGCGGCGTCCCCGCATCGGAAATCAGCGCCACGTTGTCACCGGCCAGCAAGCGGGTAATAAAGCGGCTACCTTCATCTCTTTCATTGTGTTCGTGACACGCGGCCAGCGGCGTGCCGATACCGAAGTGCTGCATCAGGCGCGCCGAGTGGCGGGTGTCTTCGGCGGCAATCAATGCCACTTCGCGAAGGATCTTCAGTGCCCGGGCGCTGATGTCGTCCAGGTTGCCGATGGGCGTCGCCACCACATAAAGCGAGCCAGCAGCGGAATTCAGGGAACCTGGAGCAGTCAAAGCGCACACCTCGTGATCGGTAAAAGCGGCCATTGTAGCGCGACACGAGGCTTGCGACGCGCTTCGAGCCACCACGGTTTTCCCCTTGGTTACGCACCACCGCAACATTTACTACAGCTAAATCGTACGTTTCACGCCACTAACATCGCGCCCCGGCCAGTGCTTGGGTACAATTCGACGCTAATTTGATCGAGTATCAGGAACACTTACATGATCGCTTGCCTGCGGCTGTTCACTGCCCTCTGCCTCGCTGCCTTGTTGGCGGCTTGCGCCAGCTCCCCTTCCTCCAGCCTTGGCGAACTTCCACGGACCCCGGATGCCAGCATCGAGCAACTGCTCGAACAGGCGACCCAGGCTAAAACCCCGGAAAAAGCTGCCCTGTTGCGCCTCAGCGCAGCAGACCTCGCTTACCGCCAGGGTAACGCCGGGCAGTCCGCGCAAATCCTGCAACAAGTGCCGATGGAGCAACTGAAGCCAGGCCAGCAGATTTTCGCCAGCACGCTGAATGCCGAACTGGCCATGACCCGCAATCAGCCGAAAGCCGCGCTGACCGCCCTGAGCCATCCAAGCCTGCAGCACCTAGGCGAAATGCCTGAAGAGCAACAAGTGCGCACCGGCACCGTTCACGCCCGTGCCCTTGAGGCCGACGGCCAGACCCTGGCTGCCGCTCGCGAACGCGTGTTCATCGCACCGATGCTGCAAGGCGAAGCCGCAAGCAAGAACCATGAAGCGATCTGGACCCTGATCGGCTCGCTGCCGACTGACCAGTTGCAACCCAACACCACCGACGACCTCGGCGGCTGGATGGCCCTGGCGATGGCAGTGAAATCTGCCGGCACCCTCGAACAACAGCAAGCCGCGATCGACACCTGGCGCGCGCAGAATCCAAAGCACCCCGCCGCGATCAACCTGCCGCTGCCGTTGACCAAACTAAAAGAACTGGCCAGCCAACCGCTGAGCAAGATCGCCCTGCTGCTACCGCAGGACGGCCCACTGGCCGCTGTCGGCAAGGCACTACGTGAAGGCTTCATGGCTGCGCACTATCAGGCGCAACAGGCCGGACAAAAGCCGCCAGCGATCGAGTTCTACGACAGCTCGAAACTGACCTCGATGGACGAGTTCTACCGCAAGGCTCAGGCTGACGGTGTGCAACTGGTCGTTGGCCCACTGGAAAAACCACTGGTCAAACAATTGAGTACTCGCCCGCAACTGCCGATCACCACCCTCGCGCTGAACTACAGCGAAGGTGATCAAGGCCCGGCGCAATTGTTCCAGTTTGGTCTGGCCGCTGAAGACGAAGCCCGCGAAGTCTCGCGCCGCGCCCGTGCCGACGGCCTGCACCGTGCCGCGATCATGGTGCCGAAAGGCGAATGGGGCGACCGCGTTCTGCGCGCATTCAGCCAGGACTGGCAGGCCAACGGTGGCAGCATCGTAGCGACCGAGCGCGTCGATCAGCCGGTGCAACTGGCCCAGCAGATTGCCGACATGTTCCAGTTGCGCCAAAGCGAAGCCCGCGCCAAGAGCCTGCAGAATGCCGCCGGCACCAACGTCGCCGCGCAACCGTCGCGTCGTCAGGACATCGAATTCATCTTCCTGGCCGCCACGCCGCAACAGGCGCAGCAGATCAAGCCGACCCTGAACTTCCAATACGCAGGCGATGTTCCGGTTTACGCGACCTCGCACGTTTACAGCGCCAGCGGCGACGTGAATCAGTACAACGACATGAACGGCATTCGCTTCTGTGAAACCCCATGGCTGTTGGACAACAGCGATCCACTGCGCCAGCAAGTGGTTGCGCAGTGGCCACAAGCCGCCGGCAGCCTCGGCCGCCTGTACGCAATGGGCGTCGATGCCTATCGCCTGGCGCCGCGCCTGGGTCAACTCAAAGCCCTGCCGGACAGCCGCATCGACGGTGAGTCGGGCAGCCTCGGCATGACCCAGACCCAACGCGTGGTGCGCCAGTTGCCTTGGGCACAGTTCGTCAGCGGTCAGGTTCAACGCCTGCCGGACACCCCGCGCTGATGCCTGACAGGTCAAGCTCGCAATGCGGTAAAGATGCCGAGCGCCAGGCGCTCGAACATCTGCAACAACACGGTCTGCGCCTGTTGGCGCAGAACTGGTTATGCAAACGCGGTGAGCTTGATCTGGTCATGCTTGATGGCGATACAGTAGTATTCGTTGAAGTTCGCTACAGAAAAAACACTCAATGGGGTGGCGCGCTCGCTAGCATCGATGGGCGCAAGCAGCAGAAACTGATTTTCGCTGCACAGTATTTTCTTCAGCGCGAGTCGCGCTGGGCGAATTCCCCTTGCCGCTTCGACGTGGTGGCCATCGACAGCCACCCGAGTCAGCTGAACTGGTTGCAGAATGCTTTCGACAGTTGATCGCCTGCGTTGCGACCCGGACAATTCCACCGACAAATTTTGCTCTTTGCTTTGCGGGCTGCACATTCATGTGCCGTACAGCCGCGCTACTTAAGGTCACACAGATGGACATGCAATCCCGAATTCGCCAGCTTTTCCAGGCCAGTATCGACACCAAGCAACAGGCGATGGACGTACTTGCACCGCACATCGAGCAAGCCAGCCAGATCATGGTCAACGCCCTGCTCAACGAAGGCAAAATGCTTTCGTGCGGCAATGGCGGCTCGGCCGGCGATGCCCAGCACTTCTCTTCCGAGCTGCTCAACCGTTTCGAGCGCGAGCGCCCGAGCCTGCCGGCCATTGCCCTGACCACCGACACGTCGACGATCACCTCGATCGCCAACGACTACAGCTACAACGAAGTGTTCTCCAAACAGATCCGTGCGCTCGGTCAACCGGGCGATGTCCTGCTGGCGATTTCGACCAGCGGTAACTCGGCGAACATTATTCAAGCGATCCAGGCCGCACATGATCGCGAAATGATTGTCGTAGCTTTGACCGGACGCGATGGCGGCGGCATGGCTTCGCTGCTGTTGCCCGAGGACGTCGAGATTCGCGTACCGGCCAATGTCACTGCACGTATTCAAGAAGTCCACTTGCTGGCGATCCATTGCCTTTGCGATCTGATCGACAGCCAACTGTTCGGGAGTGAAGAATGACCCCTAATCGCCTTGGCCTTCTGGCCTTGACCCTGTGCCTCGGCATCAGCGGCTGCACCTCGGTGGTGAACGCCAGCCGTGAAGCACCGATCGATGACGACCGCGGCACGCGCACCTTCGGCAGCAAGATCGACGACTCGTTGATCGAAACCAAAGTCGGTGTGAACGTGGCCAAGGCCGACCCGGCCCTGGACAACGATTCGCACATCGTCGTCACCAGTTTCAACGGTGTTGTCTTGCTGGCCGGTCAAACGCCTCGCGCAGACTTGAAAGCCAAGGCTGAGCAAGCGGCAGCCGCCGTCCAACGGGTAAAAACGGTTCATAACGAACTGCAGGTCATCCCGCCGTCCGGTTTCCTGGCGCGCCAGAACGACACTTGGCTAACCTCCAAGATCAAGACCCAGATGCTCACCGACGCCAGTATCCCTGGCTCGCGCATCAAGGTCGTGACCGAGAACGGCATCGTCTATCTGCTGGGCCTGTTGACCAAACAGGAAGCCACCCAGGCAACCAATCTGGTTCAAGGCGTTTCCGGCGTACAGAAGATCGTCAAGCTCTTCGAATACATCGACTGACCGCCGAAACCCGCGCACAAAAAAGGCGATCCATCCGGATCGCCTTTTTTATTACTTCACCACTTTCAGGCTTGGCCGGCCGCTAGGGCGCGGCGGCTCGCTGTCCGGTGGCGGCATGTCGTCATCCGCCTCGATCTCTTCTTCGTCATCCATCGGCGACTCGAGATCAAACACCATGCCCTGACCGTTCTCCCGGGCGTAGATACCCAGGATCGCGCTGATCGGCACGTACAAGCTGTGCGGAACGCCACCGAAGCGACCTTCGAAGGTCACCACGTCGTTGTCCATGTGCAAATGACGCACGGCACTCGGCGAGATGTTCAGGACAATCTGCCCGTCACTGGCAAAACCCTGCGGCACCTGCACTGCCGGGTATTCGGAATTGACCAGCATGTGCGGGGTGCAATCGTTATCAACAATCCACTCATAGAGCGCGCGGACCAGATAAGGTCGACTGGAGTTCATAGCGGCTCCTTAAGCCTTAGCGCATATCGCGTTCGACACCAGACAGACTCGCCTGGAAAGCCTCACGCGCAAACGAGCGCTCCATATAATCAAGCAGCGGCTTGGCTGGCCGCGGCAGTTCAATACCCAGAATCGGCAAACGCCAGAGTATTGGCAATAGGCAGCAATCCACCAGACTTTGTTCCTCACTGAGGAAAAACGGCTTGTCGGCAAACAGCGGCGACACGCCCGTCAGGCTTTCACGCAATTCCTTGCGCGCCACGACACGCGCGGCTTCCTTGGACTTGGGATCCAGAATCAGATCCACCAGACCACACCAGTCGCGCTGAATACGGTGAATCAGCAGGCGGCTGTTGGCACGCGCCACCGGATAAACCGGCATCAACGGCGGGTGCGGGTAACGCTCATCCAGATATTCCATCACCACGGTCGACTCCCACAACGCCAGGTCACGATCGACCAGCGTCGGCAGACTGCCGTAAGGGTTTACCTCAATCAGTTTAGGCGGCTGACGACCTGCTTCCACATAAATGATCTCGGCGCTGACACCCTTCTCTGCAAGCACAATGCGCACTCGGTGGGAATAGTGGTCGGCGGGGTCGGAGTAACAGGCCAACCGATTGGTCACGCCCATGGCGATCCTCCTCGCTTGTTGAATTTGTCGGAACCGGAAAAACGCGCGCGCCCAGAGGGCGCCTCCCGCAACGTCTGGCTGACCAGAGTTACGCTATCGGAGGCGCCCTTGGGCGCGCGCGATTAACAGCAATGCTTGAAGCGTATCAGTGCACGTCTTTCCAGTATTCACGCTTGAGCAGATAGGCGAACACAAAGAAGAACGCCAGGTACAGCAAGACATAAGTACCGATGCGCTGATGTTGCAGCTTAACCGGGTTAGCCGAGTAAGCCAGGAAGGTTACCAGATTCTTGACCTTCTCATCGAACTGCTCTTCGTTCAGAGCACCGGACTTCGGCACGATGGTCAGCTGATCACACGCTTCATGAGTCAAAGGCGTGCCGGTCAGCGGATCATATTGCTTCTTGCCGTCTTCGACGATCTGCACCTGCTTGCAACCCACGACCTGACGACCTTGCAGGCCGACCAGCACGTTAGGCATGCCGACGTTCGGGAAGACCTTGTTGTTCACGCCCCATGGACGCGCAGGATCCTCGTAGAACGAGCGCAGGTAACCGTAGAGCCAATCCGTGCCACGCACACGAGCCACCAGCGTCAGATCCGGTGGCGCGGCACCGAACCAGGTCTTGGCGTCAGCCGGCTGCATGCCGATGTTCATGTGATCGCCAATTTTGGCACCGGTGAACACCAACTTCTCCAGCATCATTTCATGAGGAACGCCCAGGTCATCGGCAACCCGCTCGTAACGCTGGAACTTGGCACTGTGGCAACCCATGCAATAGTTGGCAAAGGTGCGTGCGCCATCCTGCAGAGCGGCCTTGTCGGAAACGTCGATGTCGACTTTTTCCAGCTCCGGACCACCATGTTCAGCGGCGAAAGACAGGACAGGCAACGCAGCAAAAATCAGAGCAAAAAATAACTTTTTCATCAGCCAGTCACCCTTTCCGGAACCGGTTTGGTCTTCTCGAGCCTGGTGTAGAACGGCATCAGAATGAAGTAGGCGAAGTACAGGAAGGTGCAGACCTGCGACAGCAAGGTTCGCTCCGGCGTCGGCGCAAGCACACCGAGAATGCCGAGAATCACGAACGAAATGCAGAACACCAGCAGCCAGATTTTGCTCATCCAGCCTTTGTAGCGCATCGATTTGACCGGGCTGCGATCGAGCCATGGCAGCACGAACAGCACCGCAATCGCCGCACCCATGGCGATAACGCCCATGAGTTTGTCCGGGATAGCGCGCAAGATTGCGTAGAACGGTGTGAAGTACCAAACCGGCGCAATGTGCTCTGGCGTCTTGAACGGGTTAGCCTGCTCGAAGTTTGGTTTTTCGAGGAAGTAGCCGCCCATTTCCGGGAAGAAGAACACAATAAAGCAGAAGATAAACAGGAACACTACAACACCGACAATGTCCTTCACGGTGTAGTACGGGTGGAAGGCGATGCCATCCAGCGGGATGCCGTTTTCGTCTTTGTGCTTCTTGATGTCGACGCCGTCAGGGTTGTTCGAACCGACTTCGTGCAACGCCAGAATATGCAGCACCACCAGACCGAGAATCACGATCGGCAGCGCGACAACGTGCAAGGCGAAGAAGCGGTTGAGGGTGATTCCGGAGATCAGGTAGTCACCACGAATCCACTGCGTCAGGTCGTTGCCGATGACGGGTATCGCACCGAACAGCGAGATGATCACCTGGGCGCCCCAGTACGACATCTGGCCCCATGGCAGCAGGTAACCCATGAACGCCTCGGCCATCAGCGCCAGATAAATCAGCATGCCGAAGACCCAGACCAGCTCACGCGGCTTCTGGTACGAACCGTAGAGCAGACCACGGAACATGTGCAGATAAACCACGATGAAGAACGCCGAAGCGCCGGTCGAGTGCAACAGACGCAGGATCGAGCCGTACTCGACGTCGCGCATGATGTATTCAACGGAAGCAAAGGCCTCTTCTGCCGACGGCGTGTAGCTCATCGTCAGCCAGACACCCGTGACGATCTGATTCACCAGAACCAGCAGCGCCAGGGAGCCGAAGAAGTAGAAGAAGTTGAAGTTTTTTGGAGCGTAATACTTGCTGAGATGGTCTTCCCACATTTTGGTCGCAGGAAAGCGCGCATCAACCCAATCCATGAACTTGCTCATCACGCTTTCTCCGTATCGACGCCAATGACAATCAGGTCATCGGTCTCATAGGAATGCGGGGGAACTGGCAGGTTCAAAGGCGCAGGTTGCGACTTGTAGACGCGACCAGCCAGATCGTAGTGGGAACCGTGGCAAGGGCAGAAATAGCCACCGACCCAGTCTTTACCCAGATCCGCAGGTGCCACTTCGGGACGGAAGGTTGGTGAGCAACCCAGGTGCGTGCAGATTCCGATCAGCAGCAGAATTTCCGGCTTGATCGAACGCACTTCAGGGTCGACATAGGTAGGTTGCGTGGAGTTTTTGGAGGTTGGATCGGAGAGCTGGCCCTCGATCTTCTTGAGATTCCCCAGGATTTCCGCAGTACGGCGGACAATGAACACCGGCTGGCCGCGCCACTCAGCAATCATCTGCTGTCCTGGCTCGATTTTGCTGACATTCACTTTCACCGGTGCACCGGCGGCTTTCGCCTTGGCACTGGGAAACCATGACCCCACGAACGGGACCGCAGCCCCCACCGCTCCTGCAGCACCCACCACGGATGTGGCTGCTACCAAGAAGCGACGCCGGCCTGCATTCACGCCGTCATTGCTCATTCAGTCCTCTCCCATCAGCTTTTGTGGCCTGTTAAATCAGGCATCTACTAAATAAATCAATGTTACTTATAAAAATTTTGCCGAATGGTAATGAAAAGCCCCAATTCTGACAAGGGAATTACCCGGAGCTCTTACCCTCAAGCCTTGCAGTATAGGGGGTCTACGGAAGTGGCAAGTTGTCGCAGCGCAATTCTTTGATAAATCACAGGCATAAAAAAACGCCCGCTTCCGTGAGGAGGCGGGCGTTCTTTTTGAACGTGGAAGCGGAATTAACGCTTCGAGTACTGCGGACGCTTACGCGCTTTACGCAGACCAACTTTCTTACGTTCAACTTCACGGGCGTCGCGAGTAACGAAGCCAGCTTTGCGCAGAGCGCCACGCAGGGTTTCGTCGTAGTCCATCAGAGCGCGAGTGATGCCGTGGCGGATTGCGCCAGCTTGACCACTTACACCACCGCCGATCACGGTGACGTAGATGTCGAACTTCTCGACAGTCTCAGTCAGCTCCAGCGGCTGGCGAACTACCATGCGGGCAGTTTCGCGGCCGAAGAAGTTTTCCAGCGAACGGTTGTTGATGGAGATGTTACCAGTACCCGGACGCAGGAAAACGCGTGCGGTTGCGGTCTTGCGACGGCCAGTGCCGTAATTTTGAGTCGCCGACATAATGTACTATTCCGTTAAAACTTCAGTTCTTGGGGCTGCTGAGCAGTATGTGGGTGTGCAGCGCCCGCATAGACTTTCAGCTTACGGTACATGTCGCGACCCAGTGGGTTTTTAGGCAGCATGCCTTTAACCGCGGTCTCGATCACGCGCTCAGGGGCTTTGGCGATCAGCTTTTCAAAGTTGATCGACTTGATGCCGCCCGGGAAACCGGAGTGGGAGTAGTACATTTTGTCAGTGGTTTTAGCACCGGTAACACGAATCTGCTCAGCGTTGATTACGACGATGTAGTCGCCGGTGTCAACGTGAGGAGTGTACTCAGGCTTGTGCTTGCCACGCAGACGGCTCGCGATTTCGGTGGCCAGACGACCCAGGGTCTGACCAGCAGCGTCGACGACAAACCAGTCGCGCTTTACTGTTTCCGGTTTAGCAGTAAAAGTTTTCATTCTTTATAGCCTCAGGGGCCGCCCTGTAAATTAGACGGCGGATCTTACTGAATAGTGCGTACTTTGACAAGTCAAAGGCAGCCGGATACAGACGCTTTCGGGGGCTCGGGTCGGCGCGTCCGTTCAACGGCAAGATTCTTCGGCGGCGGCGCATCACTTCCACTGCAGAAAGAGGTCGGCAATTATGCAGATTGCGAAAAATATTTCAACCTGCTTTTATGATTGTTTTGCCCAAGGAGCACCCGATGGACTATCGCCAGCTAGGCCGTACCGACCTGAACGTGAGTGCAATCTGCCTCGGCACCATGACCTGGGGCGAGCAAAACACTGAAGCTGAAGCCTTCGCCCAGATCGAAAGGGCCAAAGAGGCCGGGATCAATTTCATCGACACCGCCGAGATGTACCCGGTGCCGCCGAAAGCCGAAACCTACGCCACCACCGAGCGCTACATCGGCAATTACTTCAAAAGTCGCGGCGATCGCGCCGACTGGATCCTCGCCAGCAAGATCGCCGGCCCCGGCAACACCATCGACTACATCCGCGACAAGAACCTGCGCCACAACCGCCAGCACATCACCGCCGCGGTGGATGCCAGCCTTGAGCGCCTGCAAACCGATTACATCGACCTGTACCAACTGCACTGGCCGGAGCGCAGCACCAACTTTTTCGGACAGCTGGGCTACAAGCACAAGATCGAAGCCAACCTGACCCCGCTCGAAGACACCCTCGAAGCACTCGACGAACAAGTGAAGGCCGGCAAGATCCGCCATATCGGCCTGTCCAACGAAACCCCGTGGGGCACCATGCGTTTCCTCGCCCTGGCCGAAGCCCGTGGCTGGCCGCGCGCGGTGTCGATCCAGAACCCGTACAACCTGCTCAACCGC
Source organism: Pseudomonas sp. (assembly GCF_049300855.1). Classification (GTDB taxonomy): domain Bacteria; phylum Pseudomonadota; class Gammaproteobacteria; order Pseudomonadales; family Pseudomonadaceae; genus Aquipseudomonas. The sequence continues at coordinate 72,728 of NZ_JBAQKH010000013.1, forward strand.
AGTTTCGAGGTGGGTCTGGCGGAAATCGCCATCCGCGAACAATGCGGCTTGCTCGCCTATTCGCCGCTGGCGTTTGGTTTCCTGTCAGGCAAGTACGAAGGTGGCGCCCGTCCGCCGAAGGGCCGTCTGAGCCTCTATAGCCGCTTCAGCCGCTATTTCAACGCACAATCGGAAGCAGCGTGCAGCCGATACGTGGCGCTGGCCCGTGAGCACGGTCTGGATCCGGCGCAGATGGCCTTGGCTTTTGTGACGCAGCAACCGTTCGTCACCAGCAACATCATCGGGGCGACGACGCTTGAGCAACTGGACAGCAACATCGCCAGTTTCGATCTGAAACTTTCCGATGAAGTGCTGGCAGGGATCGAGGCGATTCACAAGGATCACCCGAACCCTGCGCCTTGATCCCTCCCTTCCCGCCTGATGGTTCCCACGCTCCGCGTGGGAATGCATCCCGTGACGCTCCGCGTCACATCCACAACGGAACGCGGAGCGTCCCCGGCGGCGTTCCCACGCAGAGCGTGGGAACGATCATCAAAGCGAGCGCGCAATAATCTCCTTCATGATTTCATTGGTGCCGGCATAAATCCGCTGCACCCGCGCATCCGCCCACGCCCGGGCCACCGGGTATTCCCACATGAAGCCGTAACCGCCATGCAACTGCACGCACTCGTCGAGGACCTTGCATTGCAGGTCGGTGCCCCAGTATTTCGCCATTGCGGCCGTCGGCACATCCAGCTTGCCTTGCAGATGTAATTCGAGACATTTATCGACGAAGACCCGGCCGATCTGAATCTCGGTGGCCATCTCCGCCAGCTTGAAGCGCGTGTTCTGGAAGTCGGCAATCGCTTTGCCAAAGGCCTTGCGATCACGGGTGTAATCAAGCGTCCATTGCAGCGCGGCTTCGGCCGATGCCAGACCACCGATGGCCACGGTCAGACGCTCCTGCGGCAATTCCTGCATCAGATAAGCGAACCCTGCGCCGGCCTGGCCCAACAGATTTTCCTTCGGCACGCGAACGTCCTGGAAGAACAATTCCGAGGTGTCCTGCGCCTTCATGCCGACTTTCTCCAGGCGCTTGCCCTTTTCGAAACCCGGGGTATTCGCTTCCACCAGAAACAGGCTGGTGCCCTTGGCGCCCGCCTTCGGATCGGTCTTGGCGACCACGATCACCAGGTCCGCGAGAAAGCCGTTGGTAATGAACGTTTTCGAGCCATTGATCACATATTCGTCGCCGTCCAGCACAGCGGTGGTCTTCACGCCTTGCAAGTCGGACCCCGCACCCGGCTCGGTCATGGCGATGGCCGTGACCATCTCGCCCGAGACCAGTTTCGGCAGATATTTTTGCTTCAACGCCTCACTGCCGTAATGCAGGATGTACGGCGCGACAATGTCCGAATGCAGCGAGAACCCGATACCGGTCAGGCCCAGTCGCCCGACCTCCTCGATCACCACTGCACTGTAGAGAAAGTCCGCCCCCAGCCCGCCGTACTCTTCCGGCAGGTGCGAGCAGAGCATCCCCGCCTCCCCGGCCTTGTTCCAGAGTTTTCGGTCGATGTGGCCTTGTTTCTCCCATTGCGCGTGGAACGGCACGGCCTCCTTTTCGAGGAAGGTTCGTACGCTGTCGCGAAACAATTCGTGCTCGGAGCTGAACAAGGTTCTGGGGATCATGCGGCACCTTTCTTTGTTGTTGGGGGGAGATGACCTTCAGAGACTAAGCCTCCCCTCCCACACAGGACACTGGACACATCCGACAAAAAATAAGACGATCCAGCCGTCTGGTGACCACTTTCCCTTATAAAAACAAAACAAAAGTTGAATTATGTCCAAGCACGTCTCCACGCCCTTGCGGCGCGTCAGCATCCTGGCAATCGACCGGGTTTTCGCTTCCACTCTCATGCAAGCCAAGGATTTCTTCCATCTGGCCAGCCTGCGTTATGGCAAACAACTGGGCCACGGCCTGACACCGGCGTTCGAAACGCGCCTGGTCAGCCCCGACGGCAAACCGGTGAACAGTTTCAGTGACGTGGTGATGCCGGTCGACGGCGGTCTGGAAAACGCCGACGTCATTATCCTCCCGGCGTTCTGGGACGATTTCGACACGCTGTGCGCCCGTTATCCCCAAGTGTTGCCTTGGCTGCGTGAACAGCACGCGCGTGGCGCGGTATTGTGCGGCGAAGCCACCGGGGTGTTCTGGCTGGCCGAGGCCGGCCTGCTCAACGGCAAGGAAGCGACCACTTACTGGCGTTTCTTCAATGCGTTTGCCGAGCGGTTCCCCAGGGTCTACCTCAATCAGGACAAGCACCTGACCGATGCCGATAACCTGTACTGCGCCGGCGGTACCACCTCGGCCTGCGACCTCTACATTTATTTGATCGAGCGCTTCTGTGGCGCCAACGTCGCACAGGCCGTGGCCCGCGACATTCTCTACGAAGTGCAGCGCAGCTATGCGCCAGGCCGTATCGGTTTCGGCGGGCAGAAGCTGCATCAGGACGTGATCATCCTGCAGATCCAGCACTGGCTCGAAGAGCATTTCGCCGACAAGTTCCGCTTCGAAGACGTCGCCCGTGAGCATGGCATGAGCATCCGCAATTTCATGCGGCGCTTCCAGACCGCCACCGGTGACAAGCCGTTGCATTACCTGCAACGGCTGCGCATCGAGACGGCGAAAGGCTTGCTGTCCGGCAGCCGCAAGAGCATCAAGACCATCAGTTACGAGGTCGGCTACGACGACGCGAGTTTCTTTGCGCGGCTGTTCCGCCAGCACACGGAGCTGTCACCGAACCAGTATCGGCAGCAGTTCCAGCAGGCTGCGTAGCTTTCTGTCCACACACAAACCCTGTGGGAGCTGGCTTGCCAGCGATGGCGTCGTGTCAGGTGATACTTATTTCTCTGACGAACCGCTATCGCTGGCAAGCCAGCTCCCACAGGGATCTCAATGCGTTCGAGGTTTTCTCCGGCGCATAAAAAAGGGCCTGCAATTGCAGGCCCTTTTTCGTTGCCGAAAATCCGCTTAAGGCTTGTGTGCCCGCGACAGGAATTCGTGCGATTGCATCTCCAGCAAACGGCTCAGCGTACGCTGGAATTCGAAGTTCAACCGGCCACCGGTGTACAGATCCTTCAACTCGACTTCAGCCGAAATGATCAGCTTGACGTTGCGGTCGTAGAACTCGTCGACCATGTTGATGAAGCGGCGAGCGATGTCGTCGGTGGTGACGCTCATCTGCTCGACACCGCTGAGCAACACGGCGTGAAAGATCTTGCCCAGTTCGATGTAGTCGTTCTGGCTACGCGGGCCGTCGCACAATTCGCGGAAGTCGAACCACGCCACGTCATCACAAGTGCGCAGAGCACGGATCTCGCGGTTCTCGATCATCAGCACGTCGTTTTCGACCGCAGCAGTGCATTCCGGTGTCAGCGCCTTGAAGCTCTTGCGCAGGCTTTCGTGAGCGGCTTCGTCGAGCGGATAGTGGAACAGCTCCGCTTGTTCGAGGTGACGCAGACGATAGTCGACACCGCTGTCGACGTTGACGATCTCGGTGTTCTGTTTGATCAGCGCGATGGCCGGCAGAAAACGCGCACGTTGCAGGCCGTCCTTGTACAGACCGTCCGGGACGATGTTCGAGGTCGCAACCAGGGTCACGCCGTTCTTGAACAACTCCTCCATCAACGTGCCGAGGATCATCGCGTCGGTGATGTCGGAAACGAAGAATTCATCGAAGCAGATCACTCGCGACTCGTCGGAAAAACGCTTGGCGATGATGGTCAGCGGGTTTTTCTCGCCGCCGAGGGTTTTCATTTCTTCGTGCACACGCTTCATGAAGCGGTGGAAGTGGGTGCGGGTCTTTTCCTTGAACGGCAGCGCTTCGAAGAAGGTGTCGACCAGGTAAGTTTTGCCGCGACCTACGCCGCCCCAGAAATACAGGCCCTTGACCGGCGTCTGATCCTTTTTGCCAAACAGTTTGCTCAGCAGGCCCGGCTTGTTCTGATCGGCGGCGATCAGATCGTCGTACAGGCGCTGCAAATGACGCACAGCAGTTTCCTGCGCGGCATCATGGAAGAAGTCCGGGCGTTTCAGATCAGCTTGGTATCGTTCTAGGGGCGTCATAATTCGTTAGCAAGGCAACAAAAACGGGCCGTCACTGTAGCGACGGCCCGTGGGAATGGCAATCGGCCCTTGGTCGGACCGTGCCGCCGATTAGTCCTGAACCGGGGTCAGCGCAACGCGCAGAGCCTCGATGGCCGCGTCCCGCGCCGCCACATCGGCGAATGCCGGGCTGTCGCCAACGCACTCGCCTTGCAGCCAGACGCTGAAGCTCAGGGCTTCGCTGCGCACGTCCAGCGGCTGGCCGGATTGCAGCTGTTTGGTCACCTGGCCTGCGGCTTTGCCGTCGGCGAAGTTACGCGACAACAGCAATTGCTCGCCATCGGCCGCCAGCAGACGGAAACGGAAGCTGCCGTCGTCTTCACGAAAGCTGACGAAACGCGCGGCTTTCGCGGCTTTCTTCTTGGTGGTTGCAGCGACTTGCACCTGATTGACGAAAGAACGCAGGCCAACCGCTTCACGCAATTCATTGAGGAACGGCGTTGCCACAGCACGGGCCTTCTTGGCGCCGATTTGCAGGATGTCTTCCAGATCCGCCGGGCGCTCGATCAACTGGTGATACTTGTCGCGCGCTTCGCCAAGATCATTGTCGAGCAACTGGAACAGACGATTTTTCGCCTCGCCCCAACCCAGACCACCGAGCAGTTCACTGCGGAATTCGTCGGCCTGCGCTGGCGTGGCGAAGGCCTGGAACAGGGTGAACAGGTGCGAGTTGTCCGGGTCTTTCGCTTCGCCGGGCGCTTTGGAGTCGGTGACGATCCGCGAGATCGCGTCCTTCATTTCCTTGGCGCTGGAGAACAACGGAATAGTGTTGTCGTAGCTCTTCGACATCTTGCGACCGTCGAGGCCCGGCAACGTCGCCACGCTTTCTTCAATCAGTGCTTCGGGCATGGTGAAGAATTCTTTGCCCTGACCGAACAGGTGGTTGAAACGCTGACCGATATCGCGGGCCATTTCCACGTGCTGGATCTGGTCACGACCGACCGGCACTTTGTGCGCGTTGAACATCAGGATGTCCGCCGCCATCAGCACCGGGTAGCTGTAGAGGCCCATGGTGATGCCGGCGTCCGGGTCTTCACCGGTTTCGACGTTCTTGTCCACCGAGGCCTTGTAAGCGTGCGCGCGGTTGAGCAGGCCTTTGGCGGCGACGCAGGTCAGCAGCCAGGTCAGCTCAGGGATTTCCGGGATGTCGGACTGGCGGTAGAAGGTCACGCGGTCGACATCGAGGCCGCCGGCCAGCCAGGTCGCGGCGATTTCCAGACGCGAGCGCTGGATGCGCAGCGGGTCATCGCATTTGATCAGGGCGTGGTAGTCGGCCAGAAAGTAGAACGAATCGGCATTGCTGTCGCGGCTGGCGAGAATCGCCGGGCGGATAGCGCCGGCATAGTTGCCCAAGTGCGGCGTGCCGGTGGTGGTGATGCCGGTGAGGATACGGGTACGGTTCGTCATGGGTAATCGCTTGTCAGACTGCAATCAATTCGAGAGACGCGGCAGGATCAGATCCTTGAGATCGGTCAGCTTGCCATGAAAAAAGTGTCCGCATTCTGCCACTTTCAGCAGCTCATGGGGGCGCTGGAGTTTTTCCGACCAGTCGTAAACCAGCTGCGGATCGATGACTTCGTCGGTTTCTGGCTGGATCACGGTGAGTTCGCCCTGTTGTGGCAGTTGATCCTCTTCGCCCAGACGCATGACCGCCGGGGCGACCATGAACAGGTGCTTGAGCTGCACGCCTTGCGCTTCAAGATGGCCGCCGAGACTTGCTGCAACAAATCCACCGAAGGAGAAACCGAACAGAGTCAGTGGCAGATCCGGGTGTTTCTCGCGCAACCATGCGGCGGCCGCCTGGGCGTCGTCGACTTCACCGGTGCCCATGTCGTGCGAACCTTCGCTGGCACCGACGCCGCGATAGTTGAAGCGCAAGGTGATCAGACCGGCGTCGCGCGCTGTGCGCTGCAGGGTCGAGACGACCTTGTTGAGCATGGTGCCGCCCTGCACCGGGTTCGGATGGCAGATCAGCGCGATGCCGCGCGGCTGCTCGTTGTCCAGGTACAAGCTCTCTAATTGACCCACCGGGCCGTCAATCACAACTGGGGTTTCACGCATCAGCAAGGAAGGAACTCCGTGACCTCGAATCGGGTCGACTCGTCTAGCAAATTGTCTGTGCCAATCTATTGCGAGTGAATCGCGGTATACAGCGCAGGTTCGAGCCGTTAACGTAAAGCAAAGCCGTTTATAGAGGAAGGACTCGTGGAACACTCGCTCTTAGTTTGGTTGTTACCGACTCTTGCCCTGGTTGTGGGTGTCGCCATTGGATTCCTGATCGCGCGCGTTGCGCCGAACGCCGCGCCAAGCCGTACGCAGCGTCAACTGGATGATATCCAGGAGCGTTTCGACAGTTATCAAAACGAGGTGGTCACCCACTTCAACAGCACCGCGATGCTGGTCAAGAAACTGACCCAGAGCTATCAGGAAGTGCAGGATCATCTCGCCGAGGGCGCCAATCGTCTGGCCCTGGACGAGCAGACCCGCCAGCGCCTGATCGCCGCCCTGCACGCTGACGCGGCAGTCGCGCCACGTGAACGCCTGACGCCACCGCGTGATCAGGAGCCTCCGCGCGACTACGCACCGAAGACCCCAAACTCGCCGGGCATGCTCGATGAGCACTACGGTTTGAAGAAGTAATCGGTCTTCGCTGACAAACAAAAAGCCCCCGGACAATTCGGTTGTCCGGGGGCTTTTTTGTATGTGTGGAACACAAATTTTGTGTACACCATCAAACCCTGTGGGAGCGAGCTTGCTCGCGAAGGGGCCAGCACAGTCCACACACAAAAATGCCCGATCACCAGGACCGGGCATTCTTCATTCAGGTATTCACTTACGGATACTGCTGAACCGTACCCGGCTGCTGTTGCTGCGGAGCACCATACTGCTGGCCCGGAATTGCCTTCAGGTTGACCTCGACCCGACGGTTCTGCGCCCGGCCATTCACATCGCCGTTGCTGGCAATCGGGTTATCCGGACCGGCACCACGCGCCGACAGGTTGGCACCGCTGACACCTTGCGAGGTCAGGTAGGTCGCCACACTCTGCGCACGACGCTGGGACAGGTCCATGTTGTGCTGGCGGCTGCCGGTGCTGTCGGTGTAGCCGACGATTTCGATCTGGTTCTGACTGAACTCTTTCAACGAGCCCGCGAGGTTATTCAGCGGCTGGTAGAAGCTCGAAGCGATGTTCGCCGAATCGGTGGCGAAGGTGATGTTGCCCGGCATGATCAACTTGATCTGATCGCCCTGGCGCTGCACTTCAACGCCAGTGTTGGCCATGCTCGCGCGCAGTTTCTTTTCTTGCTGGTCGGCGTAATAACCGTAACCGGCAGCGGAAGCACCGACCACAGCGGCGCCGATCAATGCGCCTTTGCCGCGGTTGTCGTGACCGATGGCGGCACCGGCCAGTGCGCCGGCGAGTGCACCGAGGCCACCGTATTTGGCGGTTTTGCTCATGCCTTGCGAGCCACCGTCGGCCTGGCCCTGATTGTCATACGGGTTGGGCGAGGCGCAGCCGGACAGCAAGGCCACGGCAGTAGCGACAATAATCAAACGACGCTTGGTGAACATGGAGAGCTCCTGGTTATGCATTCTATGGCGGCCCTTTTGACAATGGACCTGTGCGGGCGTTGGATCCTGACAATGCACAAAAATTCCGCCGGGCACTCGTGACAAAATATTTAAGCCCTGACGAACGGGTTCTCACGCATTTCATCGCCCAACCGTGTATCGGGACCATGCCCGGTGACCACCGTGGCGTCTTCGTCCAAGGTGTACAGCCGCTGCTTGATCGAACGCACGATGGTCGCCTGATCACCGCCCCACAAATCCGTGCGCCCTACTCCGCGACGAAACAGCGTGTCGCCGGCAATCAACAGCTTAGCCTCGGAAAACCAAAAGCTCATGGAACCGGGTGTATGTCCGGGCGTATGCAGTGCGACGCCGCAACCGCAGGCCAGCTCTTCGTCATCGCTCAGCCAGCGATCTGGCGACGGTACGGGCGTATACGGCACACCAAACATCTGACATTGCATTTCAAGATTGTCCCAAAGGAACTGGTCTTCCTTGTGCAAGTGCAGGGTCGCGCCGGTTTTTTCTTTCATCTGCCCGGAAGCGAGGAAGTGATCGAGATGCGCGTGGGTGTGAATGATGCTGACGACTTTCAAGCCATGCGCATCGAGGCGCGCCATGATCAGGTCAGGATTTCCTCCGGGGTCGACAACGATGGCTTTTTTGCTGATCGGGTCGCCGATGATGGTGCAGTTGCACTGGAGCGGGCCGACAGGGAAGGTTTCGCGAATCAGCGTAGAAGTTGGAGCAGACATGAACATCCTCGGCAAACGGCAATTAACGTTTCTCAGGATTTTACTGTAAGGGCCGATAAAGAACGCCAGGTCAGATATTTGGCGCCATCAATCAGAAAATAATGGCTCAATGATATCAAGCGCACAAATTCTGGTGCAAAATCGCATTTTTTGTAGCGGTCGCATTCAGGAAGGGCCGCATAGTACTCAGGAAATTCCGCATGCCAACGCCCAAGACATTCACTTTCGCACTACCTGCCTCTCTTACTGGAAACGCCATTGTTGACAGCCTTATTTCCGGAAACTATTGGCTCGGGTCCAACTGGCCATTCGGGGGTGCGACCGAACTCAGCTACAGTTTCATGGTACCGGGAACCGCGAAGTTCGCCCCGTTCTATAGCCCGGAACGTGAATACAACGCGCTGTATGAGTTGACGGATGCGCAGAAAACTACGGTCATCAGCGCCTTGGGAGCATGGAGTGCGGTTGCCTCTCTCAACTTCACGCTGACCACCGACGACCGGGACAACGTCGGCGACCTACGTTTTGGTGGCTATCGGTGGATGGACAACAAAACTGCGGCCTGGGCTTACTTTCCTGACAACCTGCCTGTTTCCGGCGACGTATGGATCGGTCCGCAAACCAGCAATCCGGATCCGGTCAAGGGCACCTACGATTACATGACATTTGTTCATGAAATTGGCCATGCGCTGGGACTCAAACATCCCTTCGATACCAGCGCCACTAACAATACCGTGCTGAATCCACTTCTGGACGATGTCCACTTCACGGTAATGAGCTACAACAGTAACTACTCTTATCAGCCAACGACACCGATGGTGCTGGACATCCTTGCGATTCAAAGCCTGTATGGCGCCAATATGCTCTGGCAGACAGGCGACACCGTTTATAAGTGGGATGCCAACCAGTCAATCTTCGAGACTATCTGGGATGCAGGCGGTAACGACACCATTGATGGCAGCAATCAGTTGGCGGCCGTCAATATCAACCTGAATGAAGGCAACTACAGCCATATCGGCAAAGCCTTCACGGATCTGAACAGCAACACCGACATCAACGACGGCTTGGCAATTTCGTACGGGACCAAAATCGAAAACGCTATTGGCTCAGCGTTTGACGATGTCCTGACGGGTAATGAACTGGACAACGTTTTAACCGGCGGGGCCGGTTCGGACACTCTGGATGGGGGAGCAGGCACCGACACACTTATTGGTGGTACGGGCGACGATACCTATGTCGTTGATAGCCAGAGCGACAAGGTCGTCGAAGCGGCCGCAGAAGGCCACGATGTGATTCGCTCCTCTGTCAGCTACACCCTTTCGGCCAACGTCGAGGACGGGATGCTGCTCGGCAACGCCAACCTCAACTTCGCCGGCAACGCCCTTGATAATGTCCTGACCGGCAACGCTGGCAACAATATTCTTGCAGGCTACGCTGGCAATGACACGCTCGACGGTGGTGCCGGAGCCGATACCCTTATCGGCGGTAACGGCGACGACATCTACTACGTCGACAGCCAGAGTGACGTCGTCACCGAGCTCGCCGGCGAGGGCCACGACGTGGTCCGCACCTCAGTCAGCTACACCCTCTCCGCCAACGTCGAGGACGGTGTGCTGCTTGGCAGCAGCAACCTCAACTTCGCCGGCAACGCCCTCGACAATACCCTGACCGGTAACGCCGGCAACAACATCTTCGACGGCTTCGCGGGCGCCGACACCATGATCGGTGGCGCTGGCAATGACACCTACTACGTCGACAACATCGGCGATGTGATTGTCGAAACCAGTGCGTCGCTCAGCGAGATCGACACGGTTTACGCCTCGCTGGACTGGACCCTGGGCGCCAATCTGGAAAATCTGGTATTACGCGGCAGCGACAACCTGAACGGTACTGGTAACGGGCTTAACAACAGCCTCACTGGCAATGCTGGCAACAACACCCTCAATGGTGGCGCCGGCAATGACACGCTTGATGGCGGCGCTGGAATCGACACGCTTATCGGCGGCACCGGCAACGACATTTACATCGTTGATAGCCAAAACGATGTGGTTATCGAAGTGGCCGGTGAAGGTCGTGACACAATCCGCACATCTGTCAGCTACACCCTGTCGGCCAACGTCGAGGACGGTGTGCTGCTAGGCAACGCCAACCTCAACATCACCGGCAACACCCTGGATAACACCCTCAACGGCAATAGCGGTGACAACCTGCTTGACGGGGGCATGGGCATCGACACGCTAGCCGGCGGTGATGGTAATGACACTTACCGTGTTGACAACACCCAAGACGTCATCATCGAAACAGCTACTGCTAACAGTGGCATCGATACTGTACAGGCGACTCTCCACTGGACGCTCGGTGCAAACCTGGAGAACCTGATACTGCTGGGTGACGCTAATCTGAACGGCACCGGCAACGCTCTTGACAACAACATCACCGGTAACGTCGGCAACAACATTCTCGACGGTGGTGCCGGTGCTGACACCATGGTCGGTGGCGATGGCGATGACATCTACTACGTCGACAGTCAGAGCGACAAAATCATCGAAGCTGTCGGCGAAGGTCACGACGTAGTGCGTTCCTCCGTCAGCTACACCCTCTCGGCCAACGTCGAGGACGGCGTGCTGCTGGGCAGCAACAACCTCAACTTCGCCGGTAACGCC
>NZ_JBAQKH010000014.1:0-171332 GCF_049300855.1 Pseudomonas sp.
ACGACTACACCAGGCACCATGTAGTCCGGCAGTGTCTGGCTCAAGCGCTCGCGTAATGTCGGGGAGTCGATAGCTTGCGCCACCACATAACCGATCAGTCGCGCCCCACTTGGCCCTTCTTTGGCCATCACCACCGCCGCTGTCACTTCAGGCTGCGCCAGCAGTTGCGCCTCGACCTCACCCAACTCAATCCGGAAACCGCGGATTTTGACCTGATGGTCGATCCGGCCGAGATACTCCAACTGTCCTTCATGGTTCCAGCGCACCAGATCGCCGGTGCGATACAGACGCTCACCCGCCCTGGCGAACGGGCTCGCCACAAAGCGTTCAGCACTCAAAGCTGCCCGCCCGAGATAACCTCGAGCCAACAGTTCGCCGCCGATATAGAGCTCACCCGCTATACCTGGTGGCACCTCGCTCAAATATTCATCCAGTACATAGGTCTGCGTTTCCGAGACAGGTTGGCCTATTGGAACAGAACTGCGTCCATCATCACGACAAGTCCAATGGGTCACGTGGATGGTGGTTTCAGTCGGGCCATACAAGTTTTGGAGATTGACTCCTTTGAGAAGACGCAACGCCTCGCTCTGGGTGTTCTCAGAAACGGCTTCTCCCCCCCACATCACATGACGCAACGGTAATTGCACATCTTTGCCGATGTGGGCCAGGAAAGCTTTTAGCATCGAAGGTACAAAGCTAAGAATCGTCACTTGATGCTGACGAATGAGCTGGACGATCCTTTCCGGATCACGGTGATCTCCAGGAAAAGCCACCACCAGTCGTGCACCGACGATCAGTGGCAGGAAAGTTTCCCATACCGAGACGTCAAAGCTGAACGGTGCCTTGTGCAATACCCCATCAGCCTTTGTCAGCCCATACGTCTGCTGCATCCACGTCAGGCAACTCGTGAGTGCACGATGACGAATCTCTGCGCCTTTAGGGTTACCGGTGGAACCCGAGGTGTAGATGACATAGGCTAAGTTTTCGCCGTGTAAGGCGACGCTCGGGTTCGTAGGAAGTTGAGTGCTCAGATCCTGCGTATCTAGCGCCAACACCTTAAGGCTGGCCGGGTGTGGAAAATCTTTATTTATCGTGCTTTGCGTCAACAACAACTCAATGCCGCTGTCTATCACCATGTAAGTCAAACGTTCGGCAGGAAGTTCAGGGTCGAGTGGCACATATGCGCCCCCTGCCTTCAAAATCCCCAACAAGCCAATCACCATATCCAGCGAGCGCTCGACCGCTATCCCGACTTTCACTTCCGGCTGCACACCCTGTTTGATCAAGTAGTGCGCCAGTTGGTTGGCCCGTTTGTTTAACTCGGCGTAAGTTAGGCTATCGCCGCCAAAAACCGCCGCCGTCGCATGACCACTCCTGCGGACCTCTTGTTCGAACAGGTAATGGACCGGCAGCATATTGGGAGAGCGTGTTTCATTTTCACTCCAGAGCTTAAGCTCCTGTCGCTCCAGTTCACCCAGTAGTTGCACATCACTCAGCGCCGTCTGCGGCTGATCGACCAACGCTTGCAGCATCCTAATATAATGCTGCGACATGCGCTTAATGGTCGAAGCTTCATACAACTCCTGAGCATATATAAAACTGGCTTTCACCCGCCCTTCTGCATCTTCGCAAGTATCGATTGTCAACTCGAACTGCGCGGTTTGCTCGCCGAGTGAATAATCTTCCAGGTTGATTCCGGGCAAATGTTGCAACGCCCTAAGATCTTGCTGTTGGTGATTGACCATTACCTGAAACAACGGATTAATGCCGAGGTTACGCTCCGGTTGCAGCGCTTCGACCAGTTGTTCAAATGGCAGATCCTGATGTGCCTGCGCGCCTAGAGTGGCCGCTTTCGCTTGCTCGAGTGCCTGCGTCAGACTAAGGCGTCCGTGTAGGACGTTGCGCAGCACTTGGGTGTTAACGAACAGACCTACCACCCCTTCGGTTTCCACCCGGTGGCGGTTCGCGATAGGCACACCGACGCGAATATCCTGCTGGCCGCTGTAGCGATACAAAAGCGTCTGGACCCCAGTCAGCAGAGCCATGAACAAGGTAGCACCTTGGCGTTGAGCTTGTTTATGCAACCCCTGAATCAACGCTTCTGGTAGTTCGAAGCTATGACGACCGGCACGGTAACGCCCATCCACTTGGCGAGGGTTATCCGTCGGCAATTGCAAAACTGGGTGTTCATCACCTAACTGCACCTTCCAGTAGGCCAGTTGCCGCTCTTTCTCTCCCGCCTCAAGCCAAATTCGTTGCCACATGCCGTAATCGGCGTACTGGATCGGCAAGGGGGCCAAGTCTGGCGTATGGCCTTGAACACGCGCGCTGTACTGCGCTACGAATTCATCGACAATGACCTTTACCGACCAACCGTCCGAGATGATGTGATGCATCATCACGACGAGAATATGTACATCGTCGGCTTGTCGAATCAGCCCCAATCGCAGTAGTGGGCCCGCCTCTAGATCAAATGGGCGCTGATGCATCCGGTCCACAGCATCGCGAACACGCGCCTCAAGCTCCAGCGAGCAAATATCTCTCAGGTCAAGTTCTTCACATTCAGTCTGCAGGTCGGTCTGGATGAACTGCTGAACCTGTCCATCCATCCCCAATCGAAATTGTGTGCGCAAAGCTTCGTGACGTCCTATAACCGCATCGAAGCTGGCTTTGAGGGTCTCAACATCAAGAGCTCCAGTTAGCTTCATCGCCCCAGTCATGTGATAGGCGGAGCCACCGGGTTCCAAGCTCCACAGAAACCATTGACGGGCCTGTGCATAGGAGAGAGCCAGCTTTTGCGACTTCAGACGGGGCACTATTGGAAATTGCTGAAAAGATTGCCCGTCATTGCGCAGCTTTTCGTAGAACGCTCTACGCTGAAAGGGTGCCAACTCAAGAAAACGCTCCGCCAAACGGCGAGCCAATGGCGCATTCATCAGGCTTTCTCCTCGATCGAACTCATGAATGCATCAAGATCGAGCAATTGCTGATCATCGGCATAGCGTTGGGTGCATTTGATTTCCCGCGCGAACTCGCACAGAACTGGCGCATTGAAAAGTGTTGTAAGCGGTACATCTCGACCTAGGCTTGACCTCAGTCGAGTGGTCACCTGAATGGCCAACAGTGAATGGCCACCCAATTCAAAGAAATTATCGCGCCGACCGACATCGACTACCCCCAATAGCTCTGCCCAAATGGTGGCAAGTGTATGTTCGAGCTCATCGAGCGGTGCTTCATAAACTCGGGTCACTACTGCTTCTACGCCCGGTGCAGGTAATGCTTTTCTGTTGAGCTTGCCGTTCGGTGTCAAAGGTAGCTGGGGCATTTGTACAAATGCGGAAGGAACCATGTAGTCCGGTAACTGCCGACTCAAATAATCACGCAAAGCTGGCGTTTCGACCGAAGCTTCCGGATTTAACACAACGTATGCGACTAACTGCTGGAAATCGTTTTCACCGCGCGCGATCACAACGGCCTCTTGGACAGACGCATGCTGAATCAGCTGGGCCTCTATCTCTCCCAACTCAATACGGAAACCTCGAACCTTGACTTGATAATCATTGCGTCCCAGGAACTCCAGATTGCCATCTGCCTGATAGCGCACCAGATCACCCGTGCGGTACAGGAGCGCGCCCTCTTTCTGAGAGAAAGGATCATTCAAGAAACGCTCGGCAGTCAGTTCAGGACGGTTTAAATAACCTCGCGCTACGCCTACGCCACCAATAAACAATTCACCGACTGACCCAATTGGAACAAGTTGATAATGCCCGTCCAGCACATAAAGACGGGTGTTAGAAATCGGACGCCCCATTGGCACCGCAATATCGTTGAACCCTTCTGGGCAGATCCATGCGGTGACGTCTACGGACGCTTCCGTAGGGCCATATAAGTTAACAATTCGAGCATCCGGCAGTAATTCTTGATGCTTGCGAACCATATAAGAGGGTAATGCCTCACCGCTGGCAAAGACATACCTAAGCGAACGGCAATCCATTGCAAAATCATCACTCACAAACGCACTCAACATTGAGGGCACGAAATGCAAGATCGTGACGTTCTGCTGCTGAATTAAATCAATGAGTGCGCGCGGATCTTTATGAGCGCCCGGTACAGCGAGCACCAGCTTCGCACCATAGAGAAGTGTCCAGAAAAACTCCCATACAGAGACGTCGAAACTAAAAGGTGTTTTCTGCAGAACGACATCCTTCTCGGTCAGTGAAAAGGCGTCCTGCATCCATTCCAAACGGTTAACGATACTGCGATGCTCCACCATCACTCCCTTAGGCTTACCGGTGGAACCGGAGGTATAGATTACGTAGGCAAGGTGCCTTGAGTTAACGCCCGAAACTCCGGAGTCTGGATTGGAATCACATTCGGACAAGTTAGCTAAAGCGCTGGGCAAATGTTGCACGCAAAGAGAGGGCAAAAGCCTCTCAACGCTTTCCCCCAACGCCTTATCTCCTGATTCATCCATCAAAAGCACTGTGGGATTGGCATCCAACAACAGATCCAGCAAACGCTCAGTTGGATAATCGGGGTCTAGAGGTACATAGGCGCCACCAGCCTTCAAGGTAGCCAACAAAGCTACAACCATATGAGGCCGTCGCTCCGCACACACTCCCACGCGACTGTCAGGACGTACTCCTTGAGCAATCAGGTAATGAGCCAGTCGGTTAGCCTGAACATTCAACTGTGAATACGTCAGCTCACATCCGTCTTGCACTAATGCAACTGCATCGGGTGTCCTGTTCACTTGGGCTTCAAAAAGCTGATGCAGGCAAGATTCCGAAGAATATGAGGCGTCTGTCTGGTTCCACGTTTCTAGCAAAAGAGCCCGTTCAGTCGACGATATTATTTCTACACTTGAAACGACCTGCGTTGGATCACTGATCATTGCTCGCAACATACAAATCAGCGCGTCGCGATGCCGCTCAATTGTTTCCGCGTCAAACAATGCAGTCGAGTAGGCAAACTCCCCAACAATCGTGTCGTTAGACTCTGCCAGTATCAACTCTAAATCACACTTAACTGCATTGATTGGACTGCCGCGAAGATTCAAGTGCACACCAGGAATATCGGGTGCTTTCAGATCATTGTTTTGCCAAGTGAGCATTACCTGAAATAATGGGGTATGCCCAAGGTTTCTAGCGGGCTGCACGATCTCTACCACTTTTTCAAACGGCAGATCCTGATTCTCCTGCGCCTGCAGTGTGACCCGACGAACCTGTGAAATTAATTCATCTAGTCGAGTCGCACCCGACACATTAATGCGCAGCGCCAAACTGTTGACAAAAAAGCCGATGAGCGCTTCCAGCTCTTGGCGTGGCCTATACGCCGTCGGCGTGCCGATAATGACATCTTCTTGTCCTGCCAAACGAGATAGGACAGCCGACCAGCCTGCGAGCAATGTCATAAAGAGCGTCACGCCATCATGTTGGCTCAGTTGCTTCAAAGCATGTGTAAGCTCTTTATCAAGAACAACTTCTACGCTGGCGCCCGCTACCGATTGGCGGGTCGGACGAGCACGGTCCGTCGGCAAAGCCAACAATGCGGGCGCATCAGCTAATTGTTCTTTCCAATACTCAGCCTGTTGTTGCAGGTGTTCCTGCTGCAACCATTTACGCTGCCAAACTGCATAATCGGGGTACTGGATGGTCATAGGAGGTAATGGTGCCGAACGGCCTTCATTACAGGCAGCATATAGCGCACTGAACTCTCTCACGAATACACCGACAGACCAGCCATCTGCCACCATGTGGTGAAATGTCACTAGTAAGACATGTTTATCGTGTGCCAAGCGTAATAACCGGGCACGAATCAACCGCCCGCCCGATAGATCAAACGGCTTGGATGCTTCGTAATTAGCCCAGTCAGTAACTGATTCGTGTTGCGCACACTGAGTCATCTCACTAAGGTCATTTTGCGCAAGGACGAAATCCTGAACTGACTGCGCAACGACTTGGAACACCTCCTCTCCACTTGCGACAAAAGTCGTACGCAGGGACTCGTGCCGCGTGACGATATCAGCGAGCGTTTTCTGTACGACATCAAATCTCACCGGGCCTTGTAGATCCAAAACGACAGGCATGTGATAGGCAGCAAGAAGCGACGCATCCAGTTGGTTCAAGAACCAAAGCCGCTGTTGCGATAAAGATAGCGGGAGAGGTCGACTACGATCCGCAGGCTGGATTGCCGAGTGCTTAGTCGGCGGTAACGAGCTCACCACAACTGCCAGCGCACCCAATGACGATTCTGAAAATAACGTAGCCAGCGGGACGGAGACACTCCATTTGCTATGTACGCGCGCGAGCAAACGAGCTGCTAGCAGCGAATCACCACCCAGCTCGAAAAAATTATTATTTCGACCGACCCTTTCTACATCCAGAAGCTCCGACCAAAAACGCGCCAGTGTTTGCTCAATTTCCCCCTGCGGTGCCTCGTATGGCGACAGAGATATTGCATCTTGCTCAAAACTGGCGCGCCAAGACCAGTTAGCATCGATAGTCTGTGTGATGTACATCTGCTTGCATTGGATTCGCTGGATCTTGCCGCTTGACGTACGAGGAAGCCGCCCAGGTTTTACCAGCAGCACAGCGGCGAGATCAAAAATCCCATGCTGTTGAGCAAGCTCCTTCCGTACTTTTCCAATCAATGTTTCATGCGCAACCTTCTGTCGACTGTTAACTTCCTGGACGATTACAACTGGAGAGTTGGCCTCATCCTCTAACGCGAAGACGGCGCAACCATTGGCCCGGAAAGCGGGGTCAATCCCTTCAATGGTTACTTCAACATCTTGCGGATAAACATTACGCCCATTAATTATCATCATCTCTTTGATGCGACCAATTACGTATAGCTCGCCGTTACGGATAAACCCAGTGTCTCCGGTGCGCAACCAGCCACGATCACTACCTTCAATGCGGGCACCGAACGTTTCGTCGCAAACAGATGTGGGTTGCCCCCAATAGCCTTGAGCAACCGACCCGCCACTCACCCAAATTTCGCCCACGCTAACTTCCGGCAACTCCCTCAGTGCTTTGGGGTCGACAACTGCAACGTGATGATTCCCGCGCCTCGTTTCCCCTAGACAGATAACCGGTGTTGTATCCAGTGAATCATTACTGGTCGCAATCCAACCGACTGCAAGTGCTGCCTTGCTTATGTTCTCTACAGCGGGAAAACCGGACGCCGCTCGCGAACGCATAGCAACCAGCAGCACCGACTCAGCGAGACCATAAGCAGGCGCGATCGCCTCAGGCCGGAACCCTTGGCCAGCAAACGCTTCACAAAAATGTCGTAACGTCGAAACTCGCACCCGCTCCGCACCGTTTAGCGCAAGATCCAGGCAACTTAGATCGAGTTCGCTTTTTTGAGCCTCAGATATTTGTTCAGCACACAACTGGTACGCAAAGTTGGGCGCACCCGTTACCCGAGCTCGATAACGAGATACCAGCTTAAGCCATCTAATAGGTCGCATCAGGAAAACAGAGGGCGGGAACTGAATACAATGCCCAGCGAAGAAGATAGGCCATGCGATGCCACACACTAGGCCAAAGTCATGATAGGGCGGCAACCAAAAAACCACCTTGTCGCCCGCTGACGCATTGCAAGATTCAGTAATAAGCGCGAGATTGGCGAGCAAATTATCATGACTCACCATCACTCCTTTGGGAGAAGACGTGGAGCCTGATGTGTACTGCAAAAATATAATATCGGAACCACATAGTGTAGGAGGTATCCAATACTCTGAAAGATCCTCGAGATCATCTGTTGCAAACCAGATCAAACTCTCTAGCTGCTTGTTATTATCCGAAAACTCCATTTTCGCTACATTTTCAGCAATTCCAGCATGCGTTAGGGCAACCACAGGCTTACAATCGTCGGCGATGGCCGACAAACGCCGTAACGCATTCGCATTCGCCGGCGACAAAGCTGGAACAGCAATCACTCCAGCATAAAGACACCCATAAAACGAGATAATATAGTCAAGGCTGGGCGGATAAACGAGAAGGACACGATCGCCAGGCTTGGTTATCTTTTGAAGATGTGCGGCTAGTTTCTTTGCCTGATGATCTAACTGTGCAAACGTCAGTTCCCCACTGACATTTTCTCCATCATTCAGATACGTGAAGACTGGCCGAGACGCGTGACCATTCGATTTCAGAGCTCGAGCCCGTGCAATGTCGAAGAAAGTGTCTTTACCGTTATCTACTGATGTCTTCATGGATACCCTTATTCCACGCAAGTGGCGCTAAAAAATAATTACTGTCGGGATTCTATACTTGTCATTTTTACGAGTTATCACTAAAACTCAGCTATCCGTTTTCGCTAAATAGCATCCCGCCCGAAACCGTCGAGCAATTCTTAGCCTTTCGGTAGCAGCCTAAATTTCGAGAGAAATTCCAAACGATGTACATACCGAAAAAAGCGAAAAAAAATCACGAATATTAAAAACAAACAAAAGTCAATTTTTTATTTTGTGGCGAGGCTGATCAGGCCTGCTCCAGCTTTCCTCTCAGAGAAGATGCCCCTGCCTAAAATGAGTCAAAATAAGGCTCACTGACCGATTGATCTCACCAGTGAAAGCTCCTTGATCGTTCTAATGGAGCCGAAAATAGATCAACGAAGCGCCCCCCTCTTGAAAGAAAAAATCGCAAATCCAAGCGAAAACCGTTCATATAACGCCAGTAGCTAACCAAGACGATCCAGCTCAAAATTTGTTTAGTGCCCCATTATTGGGCTTCGCTGGCCCCACCCCTTCCGCTCAAAATGTGACCTGAAATTAGCTATTGGTCACAAAACACATAAATAGTAGCAGTTAGCCACGTAACAATTAGTTACAGAAAAGCTTGATTTCGATCAAAAGTGTGGCAACAATTCCGCCGCCTACCCCTGCCAAGCAGGCTACTCAGCGAAAGGAAGCGCTACACGTGACGCTAGACCTATCTACAAATTCACTCGGCGACGTCTTCATTGCACACCGCGCAAAATTGCGCAGTATCGCAATAAAAATTGTCGGAAAATTTGAATTAGCTGATGAGGTTATTCAAGAAGCCTACTTGAAGGTGACCGTGGGATTACGTGCAACCCTGATCGATAAACCTTACTCATATTGCTGCCAGGTCGTACGAAATCTCGCCCTCGATTACTACCGTCGCTATACCGTGGAGTCGACATACCGCGTTCACGTTGAAAATATCGAACTTCCGCATCCTTATGATGAAACTCCACCCGAACAAATTTTGCATGATCGCCGAATACTTGAAGCAATTGATAATGCGCTCAAGGTGCTACCAAAAAGAACAAGAACAGCCTTTGAGATGCATCGACTGGCAGGTTTCACTCAACGCGAGATAGCACTAAAGCTAGGATGCTCGGCAACACTGGTTAACTTTATGCTCAAGGATGCTGCAGTTGTCGTTGCCCCCTTCAACGACATGATGGAAGGTCGCTAAGTAACACTGAACACAACCTAATATGGTATGCAACCCCTTTCCACAGCTTTAAGCACACGTTGACAAGCGGATAAAAACGCCAAAGGCCAGATGCGAGAGTTGGGCATCTAAACAAATTTTAGGTTGGTTTCGTCTAGATGCTAAGGCAAGCCACTCGTTGGCAGCCCCTCCCCTAATAGCCGTGCGAGATTACACATGACTACGAGTTGCTTCGATCGCGAAGACGAAACTTTCATTGTTCTGATCAACCATGAGGAACAGTACTCACTATGGCCACACTGGAAAGCAATTCCTGGTGGCTGGAAAGCGGTTGATAACATCAAAGGAGATAAAAAGACCCTATTGGAATATGTCGAGCGAGTCTGGACCGACATGCGCCCACTTTCACTACGCACCTGGATGGATGAGCAAACCACCACCCTCCTACCGTCGACGCAACGGTAAAAGAATGCATAGCAGGAAAATCCAACACGTCAATCTGCTAGCCCTGCCTTGCGCAGGTGCTAGCGCCAACATGTATCTGCGCTGGCGTCGACTACTACCTGATTGGATTAGCCTGGTACCAGTCGAGCTGCCGGGCCGAGGAAGTCGACTGAGCGAACCCTTCATAAAGAACTTCGACCGACTCGTCGAACAAATTTGTGAAGAGCAAGCGCCGAAAATGCGAGAAAGGTATGCACTGTTTGGGCACAGCATGGGCGCTTTACTGGCACATGCAATAGTGCAGCGCCAACGACAGCTCGGCAATGTCGAACCTAATACCGTTTTCGCATCAGCCAGCCCTGCCCCATCGCGCTTTTTCCGAGAGCGGTTTGTCGATAAAAACAATGACGCAGCGCTGATTAAGGATTTGCGCAGGCTGGGCGGTACGCCGGAAGCGATCTTCGGGAATGATGAGTTACTGAGAATGACTCTGGACACACTAGGGGCAGACTACCGAATCTGTGAGAGTTTCCAATACCAATTTTCTGAACCTTACTCCATGCCGCTGCACGTTTTCGGGGGCAAGGCAGACGATATTGCAGCCGAGCGCATTGAGGCATGGCGGAAGGAAGCAGGCGGTGAATTCACACTTGATTGGTTTGAAGGAAATCATTTCTTCATCAACCAGCACGAACACCAGGTAGTTACCAGCGTAGTCAATAAGCTAAAGGGGCGTTAGGCCCCACCTGAGGCTGCCTAATATCCCAATAACCCTCAAAGTTTTTATGGGCAAAATCCAACCTCCAACCTCCAATCTCCAAGCCCAGCGGGCGGTAAACCGCCCACTGGATCTCCCTACAACACACCCATCAGCGTAACGCACACCGATCAAAGAAGCGCTCTCGACTCAGCACCACTAGCGCAGCCCGCTTATGAGGAAAATCAAAGTTTTTTTCATGCCAATAACCCATCTGAAGCATATGAGTGATAATCGTCGTATTGTCAGCACGAGGCTCAGTCACGATGCGCTGGGTTCGACACTCATCTAGAAACAAATAGTGGGTCAGTGCTGGGAACCAACTATGCACCTTGTGCGCCCCTCTATGCGCAGCCTCTCCCACAAGCACATGCATACCTCGATCGTAGTCGCCCGCATCACAAAATGGTGCAATCCGGTCCTCTTTGGCCCAATACACTTCAAAGTAGCCAAACGGTTGATCATCAAATGAACCGATAAGACTATAAATGTGTGGGTCTTCAGCTTGCCTCCGAAGGTATTCACGATGCTGCTCGATGGAGCCAGCTTCATTCCAAAACGCATTTACTCGCGGATCGTTCTGCCAGCGATGGAACAGAGCGAGATCAGCTAAGGGGTCGAGTGCGCGAAACGAAATCCAACTGCCCAGCGCTGGATCAAATCGGCGGTACACCTCTCCTTCAGGCTTAGGTGGACGCGATGGATGGCGCGCCCTTTCACTCGTTACATATCGCAGTGGATAGCCGGCGCTGGAAGGACCGCGCAAACACGGCCAAGGCAATTGCCAAAATGTACTGCGCTCAATCTGCCAGCCATCTTGACCATCAGACTGTATTAAGCCTTGGCAAAGTAACGCCGCGGAGAACTGGCCCTGACCCAGCTTCAACACCTGACATTCAGGATCATTTGAAAAATGCCAATATCCTAAGGCCCAATATGCCCAAAACAGATCTTCGCTGGACTCTAAATACCAGCGTTGATTGTCGAGATGAGCTCGTAATAAGAGTTGCCCATCCAGGCTGAATGATCCTGTTTCTACATCAATGCTCAAAGTGCGGCCATCTGGCCAAGGCAAGGTCTGATTCATGTCTCACGCCCTGCGCTGAAAAGTAGTTTCGTCAATTGATGCGGAATCTGTCCAATGATCGAACAAAGAGACCGCGATTTCATGGGCTCGCGCCGGAAGAACCGAAAGCAAGGTGTCACTCAGCCCGTGACTTGACTGACTGAACCCCTGCAAATAAACACCCGCCGTCATTCGCGGATCGGTCTTAACACGATAATCGCGACTCACTGCCATGTTGCCCACATACTCATGTAACGGTTCCAGAATTTGATGGTGCGAGACACGCTCATAGCCGGTTGCAAGGATAATCGCGTCATAGCGATGGGTTCGAGTCTCGCCCGTAGCAGTATCACGCAGCGTCAAGTCGATACCTTCGGCCGTAGCTTCCGCGCACTCTACCTGACGATGACAGAGGAAACCGTGACGAAACTGCTGCGCAACTTTTTGTCGATAGAATATGCCGTATATGCGTTCGATCAGGTTCAGATCGACAACCGAGTAGTTCGTATTTTGAAACTCAGCAATCAGTTTTTCCCGCTCTTGCTCGGGCTCATTAAATACAAGCTCAGTGTACTCGGGTGAAAAAATGGCATTGACGAAAGGACTGTCGTCGGCAGGTTTGAGCACCGCCGCCCGCGTAATCATATCAACCTGCACGGACGGGTAGCTGTCATTGAGATCAATGAAGGCCTCTGCGGCACTCTGACCTCCACCAATTACGGCGATTCGCATCGGTTCATGACGAGCACATTGCTGCTCTGCCATCCGCTCCAAATATTGGGAGTGATGAAATACTCGGCGGTCCCCACGCAGGCGCAAAAACTGCCTAGGAATACGGGGTGTACCTCCCGTGGAGAGGACGATCGAACGCGCTAAGCGCTTGTGCTCGCGCCCTTGCGCATCATGGCTGCAAACCTGCAACAATTCCACCTTGCCTTGATTGTTAACAGGTTCGACGGCCGTCACCGTCTGGCCGTAGGCAGACTGCCGATTGAAGCTCTCAGCAACCCAACGTAGATAATCGTTATACTCGAGCCGGCAGGGGTAAAAAGTACCCAGATTAATAAAATCAACCAAACGGCCTTGCTGAAGTAAATAATTGACGAAGGTGTATGGACTAGTGGGATTGCGCAATGTAACTAAGTCCTTCAGGAAGGAAATTTGCAATTCACTCTGACTAACCAACGTATTACCGTGCCAGCGGTAGTCGATTTGTTTATCCAAAAAAAGCGCACTGTAACCACGATTTAGCAGACCCGCTTGCTCCTGCAAAGCGATCGCCAAGGCCAAGTTAGAGGGACCAAAGCCAATACCAATCAGGTCCAAAGGCGTAGCACTGCATGGGTTCATTATGTAGTCTCCAGATGTCTTGTGGTCGTGAAACGAGCTTTCTGCTCAACAAGACGAAGTACACTGCTGAGTTGTTTAATCGCCTAGAGGTGGCTCTATCAACCCCATACGCGTATTCGTAACCAAAAACCAAGGTACCCCCCCCCTTTTGCCCGCCTGTACAAAGGAAGGTCTCCGATTGCCGCCTCTAAAAATCCCGAAACGCTTAAGTATTTGGTATTGGTGAATAACATAGGCGAAAGGACATGTCGCTTTTACAGACTGTCTCATAAAATCAATCGCCGCTTATCAAGCAGAAGTAGCCTTCACTGATTGGAAAAGCTCTCGAGAGGAGGCACTAGGAGATATCGCTTTGGTGGAAAAACTCTATCGCAGAGGATGGGGATATCGTTCGCCTTCTATGCGAGGACCAACTAGGTGAAAGTGACACAAACTGCGATTGATATTCGCCATAACAGAAAATGGTCAAAAGAGGCTGAAATAGCAGCATCAGGGCCGACATTTTCGGCGCTGATGCTCGTCCGCTAGCCAGACCGTGTATGCTACCTCACTCCCGGAATGCTAGAGCGGAATCATTCCGGCACGTAAAAACTATTAAAGTTGAACCCACTAGCACGAGCAACATAAGCAAGCGGATGGTTCACCTCAATGTCGCGATGCTCCCGAACAAGAGAGACCGTGTCGTAAATGGCTGTAGCGAGAGTAATAGCTCCTGCCGCATAGTTTCGCGCTCCCCCATTCACATCAAAGCCTATACCGGAACCTAATAGAGGTAACAGCGAGGTAAACATGATGCTCCCGAAAGTGGGCCTCATTGCATCCTCGATTTGCTTCACTTCTTGTTTGCAACGCATGATGAAGTTATTAGTACTTTCCAGCCGCAATTCTGCGTCCAGAATGCCCGCTATCAGAACGCAATGCTCTTCTACACTCTGACGAAACCTCGGTAAAAGGTGGCCATGTTTCTCTTTGAAAAACAGTAACTGATCAACCGTTACCCCCCCAGCTGGGGCTGGAAGTATGTTATTCAGTACCACTTGTCGCGCTTTGTCCACGTGACGCGAACGACTGGATGAAGGTGGGGTAAATGGGCGTTTTGAAAACGCTTTGCCATCAGTCACAGGTATTGCGTCAACTCGTTCCATTGCTCCCAGGCAGGCGGCGAGATAAAACATGAACTGATCAGCTACATCCTCCCTAACATCATATCAGCCATTGGTTATCTCGTAAGCGAGCCTCTGTCTTGAAAGAAATTGGGGCACATCTTCAAGTTTTTCAGCGTGAATTCGTTTGAAACCCAGATTAGGGGCATCCCGGCCCGGCAGCGTACCCAAGCGCAATTTCTCGTCCAGGTAAGAAATAAAATTCTCCGAAAAACTCCGGCATTCGTATAAGTGCTGTGCAGGTATGACGGGCCGTACAAGTCCTTCTGACAACAGGCCTTGCATGAAATAGCTCACTTCTTCAGGACCCTCTAGGTGAGCCATGGGAATGATGGTAGCTAAACCGTCCCAATACAATAGAGCTCTGGCGCTCCACGCATCCTGAGGTAAATCAATCGATGGGAAATACAGTGCATTACTTTTCATTTAACAAAATCCTTTTGATTTGAGAACCCATTGGAAACGGTACTGACTTTACACTGATTTCTCGAGCTGATTCCGCCGAATTTGCGCAAGACGCGTTGGATTTACTGCCGTGGTCCGTGTCCGGTGCATCTCTTGAGCGCTCTGCGGAAGTTGTGAATTTCGATGAATCTCACTTCATAAGTCACAATTCTTCAATTGTCGAGTGTGAGTTACTAAGCAGTTCGAGTGCGCGATTCTTCCGAACGTGATCAAGAACGATCTGATAGGGCCGTCTTTGGTCGGCCAAGCGCCGGTGTAGGGATGTGATCACTCAAACACGCTCATCGCGATTCAGGTTGACCTCCTCAGTCAGTGCATATGTATCGAAATTAGTGAGTTTATGTCCGGAAGATAAACTCCTTAATTTTGATACATCTTGATGCCGCTTGAATGAATGAACCTCCCGCGGCCTGCGATTGCGTTTTCACTTTGCAACCAGCGGAGAACTAACCCTCATGGTTATTCTTGCAGTGTCTTTTGTCGCATTAACTCCCAAAATGTCGCATTAATTTCTAAATCCTACAGCTGGCCTGGGATCATGTAATTTCAAGGTGAGATCACCGGACGCTTGCGACTAAGGGGCGACTGTGGGCAATCAGGCGTTGGGAGATAAGGGTCATCGCGCCCGCTTAAAATACGCGGCCACTCGCCATTAATGCTGGACTTTGGAAGGTGACTTGGCCGGACGCTTAAGTTTCCACACAGCCTGGATCAATACCAGACGGTCGGGATGCAGAGAACACGACAAGAGACAGTTCCAATACGTTACGAAGGGAGACGCACCCATTCCGCGAAGCTGGCCTAGCGATCAAGGAGAGGGGTAAACAGGTCTCGAAGAGCGCGGTCGTCAAATTTTTCCCCGTCTCGCTTGCTCGATAAGGGGATATTCGGAGAGGGTGCGCGACTGCTTCGGTCTTCAATCTCGCCCATTCGATCCTCGATGGCTGAGACGGCGCTATTCAACTCAGTTTCCGGCACACCAAACCGCGGCGCGAACTTTTTTAAGGCATCGATCCGGTCCGATAGGGAGGACTCGCTATCGTCCTCGCGAATGCGGCTAGCGTTATCCTCGAACTCCTCTAGCACAGCCGTCTGCAAGGCACAGGTGATGCTATCGGGCAGTCCATTCGCAGCATCCACTGCATCGACAAGGGTGGAGAGCATGTCACTTGAACTCCAGCGTATGACGTCGGTGAGTGCCTTTTCGATGAGCTCTAGAAATTCGGCTTCATAAATGAACGGCCGGTCATAACCACTCCCGCCTCGCAGGGAAAAGAACTCGATCAGAGCCTCCCCATCTGACCATGGACTGAAGCCCTGCTGTGGATTGCGCGCGACCCTGATTATGCTATCTGCAAACCGTTGATCGTCAGTGATCTCCCACCAATCCATCAGCATCCGGAGTCGCCGGGAGTTTGCGGCATCATTGTATTCGAGCGAGCGAGCGTCACCGGCTCGCGGCCGCCAGTTTGGGCGCTCTTCGATCATCTCGACCTTATCTGCGCAGGCTCTAGCGATCTTTGCTTGGTCGGCCTCGCTAAGCCCAGACGTATGCACGAAGTCCCAAAGGCTCGACAGCCAGTCGATTGAAACCGCCGTGGGAACGAGGCGAATAAGGAGTTCTGTGTCCAACAGGTAGGTTGATAGATAGTCTTTGAGCGAAGGGTTAAGAAAAGAAACCGTTGGCCTATCGAAGATGACGACATTGACGAAACTACCTTCCAGAATACGAAGGACTTCTTCGAAATCTTTAGGACCGTGCGGCAGACCATAGGTCATGCTCATCGAGGTATGCAGGATATCGAAAGATGAGCGAAGAGTCGTAATTGAGACACCGTATTCTGAGAGGAAAAACATCGCCATCAGTAGATGCCTACAACGATGGTCAATGTGCGTTCGGAACGCGGTGTCCCAAATCTGGCTCGGATTGTTCAGGGCGCCGATAAAGGCAGCGGGATAGTTGATGGGTTCAATGTCACCGACGCGAAATGCATCGGTCATTGCCTCGATGACACGTGGGTTATAATTTTTGTGATCAACGATTTCTGGGAGACTCTTACTCTCCAGTAACGCCCGGATATGCGACTGCGGCGTCTCTGACACGAAAAGATGATTGTAGAGAATCCGCGCCTTGATTCGACGAGTGTAAATGCCAACATCAAGCACATATTTCGTCACATCGAGGCGCTGATCACCAAGATGTTCAGAGACTCTACGGGCTTCTTCAAATATATAACCCCTTGTTGTCAGAATGAAACGGGCATTCGGTGAGCGACGTATGCGGCTCATAAAGCGCGCAAGATCAGAGTCTTTATGCGCCAAAGCTTGTCGATCGAGGGCGACTTTTCCAAGGAAGTCATCGAAAAGAAAAATTTGCTTCTTGCTGTCTTTAATGGCCGCGAAACCGTCTTCAAGGCTTCGTATAGGAATAAGCTCCCACTCCTCGCTTAAAAATGTGTAACAAAGCATCTCGGCCAATGTGGTTTTTCCGACGCCCGGCGGCCCGGATATGATCAGAAGCCGATGCTTTTCTAGCGTGACCAGTGATTCGTCGAAGCTAGGGTTTGCGGCGTAGACACGAACTTTTTGTTCAATATCTTCGAGGGTTAGCGCTGCAAAGGTGTGGGCCGCCGCATGTACTACGCGCTCCAGAACCCCCACACCCGAGAGCCAGAGTTTGATGTGCGACTTGAGAATTTCTGGGTACTTCCGGAGAAGACCATTGAGATCCTCCGGACCGAAAATATCCGCCTCTGATTTCAAACTTGGCCCTATGAGTGGGGAGAGCCTGTTTTTGCCAAGCGGCGTGAACCTACAAGAAGTCGCGAGTATGTAGCGGCCGGGGGCCAGTCTATCGATTGAAGAACGTTCACGCTTCATGGCCGCGGTTAACTTGCTGAACGGCGAACCTTCATAATGCTTCGCCTGTAGAACAACGTTCCCGCTGGCGTGCGCGTGCCGACCGTCAATACCACCATCTGGGCCTGCACAGAATGCCTCAAAGCGAACCCCCTCTTCTTTTCCGATGAGGTCACGGACTAGATCCTCAAAGTCCGCTGATGAGAGATTTCTGAAGTCGTAGCTCATGCTGCATTGTTACTCCAATCCGCGCCAAGCCAGGTCGCTCATGCTCGTCAGACATAAGATCATTCACAGGTACCTTTGCCCTCGAATCTGACGTGATGCGATCAGCATGACACGAGAGTTACGAGGCGAGGCGGAGTGCCTGGTAGAACGACGATTTCGCGCTGCCAGCTAATACTACTACGATGTCAGGACAGCAAGCGGTTATACAATGACGTCAACTCGATCGAATTTCTCTACTGAAAGTCTATCTTCTTTACCAGATTCGATCCGCGAAGTGACGGGGTGCGGTGGTGGTACACCTGCTCACTTCTGCGCCACCGTTGGATCTGAATATCAGACGCTTAATTTTCCGCTGTAAACACCGACCTAAAGCTCAGCAGAATCGCTCCATTGCGATCAGTCAGCAACGGCAATTTCCACTGGGGGCGAAGGGCTGAACCGGGTCGACTCGCGCACTTCACAATTGTCAGCTTATTGGCGAACAGAACGCAAGTAACGGCGCTTAAGGGGCGGGTGAATCAACGCAATGTGATTGATCATCAGAAAACACGGCTGACAGAATTTCAGTCGGATCAGGATAGTGCCTTAATAGATGAAAAGCCCTTAGGCGCAAGGGTTCAGCAACCGAGTGGTCACCGGAAAGATCAATCAAAAAATCCCTGGCATGAATGAGAGATCTTTTACGTTTATCTGCCAACGTCATGCTCACTCCAGTGGATGGATGTTCTTCCGAGGCAGCTCAATGTGCGCCCAAAAAATCATCCAAGTTGAGTCGATTGCGCCGATGAGACAGCCTAGCCACTGGTGGTCAAACCTCATGCTGTAGCGGGAATAAGACTTTGACATTTTGCAGATTCGTTTCCGGGGTATCTCCTAAGTTCGAGTAGGTTTGGCCGGAAACCCTGAAGAGAGAAATGAGCTCCCCGTTTTGGTCTGTTGCCTCAATCGCCTCCAAAAGAGGCTCCATTTTCCAGTCTCCAGTTTGATTTACGAAACTGGGAGTGACGAATTTTATTGACTGGACCCGAAAGGACTCATGTCGGAGTGAGAGAATAGATTTCAATGACTCAAATGAAGAGATCATTAGCATTTCGCCGACGAAATTTTCACCCTCACGGATCTGTGCTTCTAGATAAAACCAGGGGCACGCCATTGCCTGACGGATGAAGGGTTGAGCGAGAAAGTCGGTATCAAAAAGGCCGGTAAGAATTTCCGACGCTTCGCGGTCTCTACTCATCGATACCTCCCCCCTGAATCACGAATGACCAATATATGTTGTAGTCATATATTGTGCAATATCGCTCCATCGTTCCTTTTGTGAGATCGCAAAATGGAACTGAAAGACGCGTTTGGAGCATCCTTGAGACACGTACGCCATCAAAAAGGCCTCACGCAGGAAGACTTCTCGATTGTGAGCAGCCGCACCAACATCAGTTTGTTGGAACGTGGAGCCACCAATCCGACCCTAGAGAAGCTAGCCGAGCTTTGCCAAGTGCTTGATGTTCACCCCGTCAGCCTATTATCGGCGTGCTACATGCGAAAGGAGGGCGAAACTGACGTTGAGACCTTCCTTGCACGCATAAACAGGGAGCTGCAATTCATCGTAAACGCTCCCGCAACATAGCTAGCGGGGTAACGTGCTGAGCGTTGACATCAAGAGCGCATATTTTTATATTGAATTGCTAGCCGAGGGAAACGCAGGCGAGAGTCTCCACCCACGGACAACAGCAGTGCACCACCCTGATGAAGCTCGATTAAGCGCCCCGACCGTCAGGGCGTTTGATTTTGTAAATTCTTCATCCCATTAGTGCCATCAGATTATGCTATGACAAGCTCCTGTTTGTTAGCAGCGCCCTCATACCCCCAAATTGGGCGCTCCCCTCTATCTTGCGACTTTGAACCAGTCAGTCGGAGATTATCTATCGGCTCCCAACGTCACCAAAATAGTCATCCTTCGCGACAAGACCGAAGTTATCGGTGAAATCTCGGCCGTCCTCACTGAATAGATTTTGAATTCGCCGTTCCTGCTTAAGGTGAGCCAACGACAGGAAGAAACATTCTTCACACAGGTGCAGTTCATAGCGCTCCCCTTCATGGGTAGTGCCACACCCCCAGTGTGCTTGTAGGGTGCCGAACTGGTGCCCACCAGTATCCAGGCGGGTGGAGCAACGACACACATCGCATAAGACGTCAGTGACAGTCTCGACTTCGACTCTCCCGGTTATTTTCATCGATGACTCCTTCGACGGCTTTGATTCTTACTTTCAGCATACAGGCTCTAGGACGGAGCGAAGGCTCGCTATATCGATCCGCAGACCGAGTTTCTATACGTGCCCAGCAGAGACGTGATGCATTTGGCGGCAGAGAAAAACGCTACGCGCTACGAAAATTCCCGGCGTTGAGATGACCCATGAGGGCGAGCTGGGCAGCTTCGATGTATTTTTGAAGAAGTATCACCTCAGTGGACGAACACTGGAGGTGGTGGCTGCGATGGAACCAGACTGCTAAAACTCATACTTTTCCATGCGCTGGATGAAGGCATCTCGGCCTCCCTCCAAGATTCTCGCCACCTGGTCTCGGATTAGGGTGACGTCGATGGAACCCTGCGCATCAGGTGGAAGGCAACCGCGGTTCTCTTCAGTAGTGAACACCCCGATCCACTCTGCGTCGCCGAATACAGGGATGTTCGCATTGTGAGTGGCGAAGAGAAATTGCCGATTAGTTTTGGCGTCCCTCAACTCGGTTACAATTCTCTCAGCGATGAATGCGTTATCAAGGTTGTCTTCCGGTTGATCCATAAATAGCGGATCAATGTTGTCCAGAAGCAGCATGTGCAGAATCGCCGTGCACTGTTGACCAGTCGAAAGCTTATTCAAAGGACGGAATAATGGCTCAGCATCTCCATGAGCAACGTTCAGAGAAATGTCCACGCGATGCTCCAATTCCAGCGCCTCAAGCTCCATTATCTGCGACGGTTGGAGCTTGGCCAATGCGTCAGCGACCAAAGGTGTCAAACCCCACTCCAGTTGCAGCATCATGCTCCCTTGCCGGATCGATGCTACCAGCAGGGATGGACTGATCGTTTCTACCTCTTCGATCCACGCCAATCTCTTTTCAGCAATCCCTTCCAGCTTGCAACTCAATAGGTACGCCATCAGTGGTGAACGGTCAGCTTCAGGCACAACTTCAATTCTTAATTTTCCATCCAGCTTACGCGTTAGCTTCTTAGCCCCCTTCTGTAAGGCATCAAGGCGAAGACTTCTCAAACCTGAAAGCTCCGCCAATATATTTCTTCGCTCCAGCTCCTGCGTTTCGCATTGCTTTTGATATAAAGGTAGCTTTGCCCCTAATGGCCTTATGTGCTCGATATCTCCTTGCAACTTTTGATAAGCAACACCAATTTCCTGCCCTGACTTACCGGCAGTCTCAGGAAGCTTGCGGAGTTCTTTTTCCAAGTCCTTGTCATGTTCTTGGACCGCGAGCAGCCAGGCATCGTGTTCAGTCGAAAACTGCGTTTGACCGTTGGAAACAAGCTCCTCCATTACGGTCAAATGGGTTTCGAAATCCATCTTGAGTGATTCTAAAACTCTGCGCATTGCCACAAGCACGTCCCTATCGGGCACCCCGTTGACCGCCTCGTCATTCATAAAAGACAGATCCGGAAAGGCTTGTCTCAGGCAAACCAGCGCATTTTCGTAGCTTTTCAAACTTTCTTTAGCGGTACCGACTAGCACTCGCTCCCTTGCTAGCAAAGACGTCGTGGCCAACTTTTCAGCAACACCCAACGTCTCGTAGTCACGCAATTGTTCTTCAAGATTAGGGAGCCGGTTGAGTTCGAACTCAATGTCGTCCAGCCCAGACAGGGAATCCACAAATTTGAGGTGGTTTTCCTTTAAACGCTTCTGCGCATCAAATCGCTTTTTCTCATAATCATCGTCCTGCGGCAGAAATCGGTCGAGCAGTTGCAATCGGCTGGCTTCATCCTGGGCCAACTCGTAGATTTCGTTCTGTCCATATATATCCAAGCCAGGTAGGAGTTCTCTGGGCAGCATGGTAGATACGTCACCATTCACGTCTCGCACCACCGGCAGCTCACCGTACCGGCGAGACACAGTGTATTGCTTACCATTTTGCGCTGATGAGACCACGACCAATTCCACTCGACCGGCCGCCCTTCCTAAATTTTCTTTGATAATTTCTTGATGCAGTTTTTGAGCTTGCTTACCTTTCGGCGCAAGGTCCAATGCGAAACGAAGACATTCCAAGAGGGTGGATTTACCAGTGCCGCGTCCACCAATGACAGTATTGAGATGGTCAGAAAAATTGACCTTCAAACCATCCAGATAGCCACCGGCGACCACCATGCTAAGAACCCTGCCGACTGGGCTCTTGGCCAACTTAGAATTTAGCCGAATCCTGGAGGCGGGATCGAGGAACGCCACCTTAAAAGCCGCGAATGTGGGACGTGTCATCTTGATCAGACATGTCGCCCCAGCATGTTCCAAATCTGATGGTTTGGAGATGTCCTTGGCATTGATCAAGGCGACCAGACGCTTTCTTTTGTAGGCATCGTCTTTATTTTTTAGCACTCGGCTGTAGAAATCACTTTCGACTCCTTCCAAATCCTCCAAAGCCCCCGGTATCTGGGCCGCCCGAAGTTTTGGAAGCTTCCACACATGGTTAAGTCGGTTTTTCAACAAACCGCTATCCTGAGTGCAATGCGCGGCGTAAATAAACCCTCCAAGTTGATCTACTTTGTCAATCAACTGTTCAGAGCTCAAGCCAGAAGGTCGAACGCCGTCCGCAGGATCAAGCAAGTCGAGATTGCCGAGGTAACGTTCAAGCTGCTGTGTACCCGTATCTTCAGGGAACAAGCATACGTAGTGGGTTTTGTCATTTGCGGCGATCTCGAAACCCGGAAACACAACGATCCCATTCGGTTCAAGCACCTTTCTCAAGCTATGCACACTGACTACGCTGCCATGGTCAGCAATCCCAACAACCTTGATGTCATGTGCCAAGCACTTTTCAAGCAATGCGTGGTTGTACTGATCCTCATCAAAGCCGTGATCAGAGCCTCGGTAGGTACCTTGATAACTAAAGGGATTGACTTGTAGAGCACAGCGCCAAAATCGAGCAAAGGTAAAGTAATCGTCCATTTTGATCCGCCGCAATAGGTGGCATAGGGGCGCGAGGTATACGCCGACTTGGCGAACTCGACAAATGTGGCAGGTTCACCACCCATGACTGTAGACCTCCTCAGCGAACTGCGGAATGAGGCAAATGCATTTCTGAGCGCGCTTGCATTCACACACATCTGTACCGCGAGTAAGTAACGGGATAAAGATCTTCAATAAGGTGAGATACGGCCGTCAAAGTGGCATGGGGACTGAAGATGGATCAACGTAGAGGGAGACAAGAGCATGGCACGAGGTGCAGTTTTTTTTGCAGGAATGACCAGGGCTCAGTTGCGCGCCTGTATCCGATTGCGGCTGAAAGTGCGAGAGTTAGAGGTGGCCTTTCAGGATGAATTGATTTCCGATCTTATCGCTGAAAAACACTACTATTGCGCTGTTCACGACCTGCGTCCAAGCCAATTCCGCATGCTCAACCGACCTGGAGGCGGCTATGACTTTTATGGTCTGTTTGATTCAAATAGATGGCATAAAGTGTCTTGGTCTCAGTGCTTAGATCCAAGGGATCAAAACGACTGGATTCAATCTGCCCTGCGCTTGGCATCCGCGCCATTCTTAACCGCTCGAAGGCGCGCGTTCCCCATTTGTGAACGTTGTGGCATTTCTCCCTCTACCGAGGTGGATCACGTTAATCCCGAATTTCGAGCAATAGTTCATCAGGCTATGCATCTAATGACGACTTCTGAGTTCCATAAAGCGTTTCGTGGTTTTGATTGGTGGAGCGAGAACCCGTTCATCTTACCTGCAGACAACCCCGCTCTCGCTTTCACGCTTAAGGCACATCAAAGCGCGACACTACAGGCCGTGTGTAAAGACTGTCACCTACAAAACGCTGCAGATCGTAAGCCAATGCGGATTGGATCCGAGTAGCAACGTTTGCTCCCAATCACGGGGGCTAGTGCAGTGGGCTTCGCGTGAGCACTTTAGAGGACGTCGTCTTCGGCACTAACTACCTAGCGGGTTGATGGACGGCCAAGCTCAGACAATTACGCCGTCCTTCAAGTTACTGAACGGAATGATTTCTATTGGCGGAGTACCAGGACGAAGTGGTTTGCGCCAATAACCCACGCTATGCCATTGGCCGTGCTTGAACCCAACCTCCGGATAGGTGCCGATGTGTGTGAACCCGAGCGCCTCATGGATACCGATGCTCCCCGCGTTGGGTAAGGCGATACCGGCATAGGCGGCATGAACCCCCTACTTCTCTAGGACTGGTAAAAGCTGCTGATAAGCGCACGACCAACCTCTTTTCGGTGCACAGCCGGATCGATGTACACGGTGACATCCACCGACCAACGATAGGCTTCTCTCGCTCGATGCTGGCTTGCGTAAGCGTATCCAACGACCTTGCCTTCCACCTCGGCTACCAGATAGGGATACGTCGGCAGTGTTGCGGCTATTCGTGCGGCCATCTCATCAACAGTCGGTGGTATCAGCTCGAACGAGATGACCGTGTCCAAAACCATTGGCGCGTAGATAGCCTAGATGGCAGAGGTATCAGCGGGTGAACCGTGAACTTTCCTTCAAACGGGATCACCGCATCCACGTACCGCAGAGAGCACCGTTTACTGAATTTGGAGCTTCTGCTCGTGGAGACCAGGCTGCGGGATATATACGACGACGTCTTTACCACCGAGAACCTTCGCCAGGAACAGCGCCGTTAGCCCACCGAAAAACTGCGCAATGATGAACGGCGCTACGTCTGATATCCGTATCCCCGAGAACGTATCAGTGAACCCGCGAGCAATCGTCACCGCCGGATTTGCAAAGCTCGTAGAGGAAGTAAACCAGTAGGCTGCGACAACATACGCGGCAACCACCTGAGGCACTTTTGCCTTGTGATATTTATCGCACAGCAGAATTGTAAGCACCAATCCCGACGTTGCCAGGTACTCACTCCGGCGAGTATGTCCATCTCCAATGGCGAGGTGAAAATGGTCGCCCCAAGATGATTATCGCCGCTCAGCAACCTCAATGTGATTGTCGACAAGCAGCCGCAATCGGATGTCATTGATGGTCATGAGGTCGAACAGCCCCAAGGCTTGCAATGCTGGCAAAGCATCAAGAATATCTAGTTGGGCCATTAATTTGGCTTCACTTTCGGCATCGGCTGACAACCAAGAGCGGGCATTTACCAAAAACGCACCCACTGTGCCCTTTCGGACTTGGATTCCATTGGTCTGCATCGAGTCGATATGATCGGGTAGTAAATCGTGTGCACGCATAATTGGGTGGATCCGTGAAGTTTGGGAGACTCAAATTAGCGCGTAAGACATCTATGCCGCTCGTTGAGAACGGTCAACTTATACGTGTGAATGGTCATGAGCTCAGTCAAGACGGCAACAATCGACATCCCTCCATCAATATTCAGTCCCGTTCTAGCGGTACGCGCGATAGACGAGCAGGTGATTAAGAACACCCAGCCCCATCAGCATCACTGCGGTCAATTGTTCGGTACTATGCGTGGTTTAGTCGCAGTAGTAGTGGGCGAGCATCACTGGATCGTTCCAGCTGGGCGTTTGGTTTGGATTCCTGCCAATTGTACCCATTCGTTGCAATCCTACGGCCCCCTTCAAAGTTGGAGCATTTACCTCGATGAAGAAGCCTGCCAGCGTCTACCCGCGGATCCGGGAACGATGCAAACGACCTCCCTTCTCAACGAAGCCGCATGCAGGGCCGCACGTTGGGAGGCCGGCGACATCACTGAAGCGCAGAAGCGAATCGCTCTGGTGATTTTGGATGAAATCTACTCA
This sequence comes from Pseudomonas sp., assembly GCF_049300855.1. Taxonomy (GTDB): domain Bacteria; phylum Pseudomonadota; class Gammaproteobacteria; order Pseudomonadales; family Pseudomonadaceae; genus Aquipseudomonas. Next base: position 25,715 of record NZ_JBAQKH010000014.1, read on the forward strand.
CTACGTCACGATGCAATCGGGTTACCGATGCCCAAGGACAGCAGAGCATTACGTGTGGCAAATGCCCTAGCTTTTAACCTGTCGGATAACAGAAGTATTGCTGAATGGGCGCGTTGGACCGGATCCTCCTCGAAAACCCTTTCACGGCATTTCATTGATGAAACGGGTATGACATTCGGCCAGTGGCGGCAGCAGGCAAGAGTATTGCGTGCACTTGAGTTGCTTGCTAGCGAACTCCCTGTAACCACTATTGCACTGGAGTTAGGTTATGAAACCACCAGTGCATTTGTGGCAATGTTCAAACGCTGGCGAGGAGTCGCGCCGGGTCGACTCCGTAAAACCTAATCCTCGAGCCGGTCGACTTTCATCGACCGCTCTGGCAGTCCGCAACGGGTGACGCACTCATCCTGAAATACTCCTGTGTAGGCCTCTTCTGCGTAAACCAGGCCCTACTCGAGGGCCAGCGCCGACATCAGCAAAAAGAGATTAAAATGTGACTACTCTGAATTCAGGTCAGGAACGGCTTGTTGATACTATCTAGTCAAAGCTACCGGTATGCTCTCCCCTACCAGGGCTGGGTAGCTGTTCCGGTGCCTTCTGGGAGATTGGGTGAGAAAATAATACTGTTAATTGCGCCAGAGCAGTCGATCAGCCGCGATGAACCTATCCGTTAGCACACACTGCCACTGAACCTACCAACCGTCAGATCCTTTCAAATGCCGCCGCACGACAAGTTCGTATATGAGCCGTGGCCGGCCATTGCCCACGCCTAACGCCTTATCTACAAGCTTATGAGAATCGTCGCCGGTCCAAAGCCCAATGATATCTTCGAGCAGCCAGGTACCCAGGCTTTTGCCCAGATTAGCGGCACGAGGCATAGAAAGTGACATGGAGGCGTTCTGCTTCATCAGGTCGACCATCAGCCTTGCGGGCATCACTGGCAAACAGCTGCTCGCATAGGCCGGACCAAGTAGCAGCAAGAAGCTGGCCAGCGTCTGCTGTGCAATGTCGTTGAGCTGATCGCGTTTGAGAAAATACGCATACGATTTCTTGGTACTAACCTGCAGCCTTTTAGCTTGAATTAATGTTGCTCGTTGGCTAAGACAGACACCTTCATCCGTTGCCTTAAAAATCAGGCAAATGTCTGTTGAGAAACGCGGATGGTCGACGCCAGAGCCCCCTTCCTCTGGTTTTCCAATGATTCTCTGCGAAAGGCTGAATTCAAATCTTTCACGTGAGTCCAACGCTTTGGCTGCAGAGACGAGACGGTTGGATAACTGCTCAAGGCAATGCTTCAACTGTATGAACAGCTCAGCTAGATGCGTTTCTTCACCAGCGTGGAGGTTATCAAAGATTTCTCCGCCCACCCGCTTAGCCAGCTCATTCACACTCAACTCAAAAAGTAGTTCTACTCGAGCATCATTCAACCAGGTTCTAGGTTGAGAAACTGCGGTGTCAGCTAATGGCACAGCGACGCCACGCTGTGCTTCAACCATCAAGTCCATCACGTCCGGAGCTCCCCGAAGCATACTTATACAAGCACGGCCTCGTCGGTTGGCCAGTGTTGTATCAGGGTCGATGTGAGCAGCCACAGTCTCTTCAGCATACTTGGCAAGTTCGATAATGGTTAGCAACAGTTGTTCATCTCGTCCGATGGCGCCCATGACCAATAAGGTCTCGATCGTGGCCTCCTCCAACTCCCGGTCCCCGACGATCACTGCTACAAGCTCCTCCTTCCAAGAGCTCATAGCCGCAGCGCCTAAGTTGGACAACGCGTAATGCATTGGGTCTGCATTCACGCCAATACCGAACTCAACGAGCAGGTCAGCCACCTTTCTCATCTGGCCTGAAATTTCCAGGTGAATGGGAGCTTCGTCACATTGCTTCTTCGAAGGGGCGTACCACAACGCATATTGCAAGTTACCGAACGTACTCGCGGCTGCCCACTCAGCACACAAGAGTGAAAACTGATGAGGGGCCGATTGATGTCCTGCAGCGCCGATCGCGCGCAGGACCCGCCTGAGTTGTCTTTCGTTACCGCTCAGAGCCCGTAGCTGAAGAAGAGTAACCTCCAAGTCCGTGCGGTTGTACCTGATGAAGTCGATAACCTCATCAGCGATCACCTCATCGCTGGCTAGTGCCGGGAAGTCCCCGATGATTTCTCGAAATGCTGTGCTGAACATCAAAAAATTTTTGGCCGCGAACGACTCCAACGCCAAGCGCCTAACGGCTGAAGAAAACTCGCTCCAGCGAAAGTTTCCGTATTGCACAATTTGGCTTCGCGTGGTATTGGCCGCAAAACCATGTGCTTTTAGCGCCATGTATACGTTCGAAAACATCTCATCGCTGAGGGCGAGGGTTTCGAGCTCAGCAGAAAATAATTGTTCCACAGCATCCCAGTTGACCAGACCTCGTGCTTCGGACCGACCGATTGGGCCAGCGTTAACGATGGCAGTCAACGCTGCTTGTATAGACTCATAGCTTTCTGGAACCGACTCAACTTGCTTGGCTGGTCCGCCGCCAATGTTGCCGAAGAGCCAATCCATATCCTGTTCCATATCCATTTAACCGTGTCCCTTTTTGCTTGGGCAGATAACGTTTTTAATTCTGATTTATCGCTAGGCTATCGGCCCCAGCCCGGCCCCTGCATTTTGGGACCATCTCTTTTGTCCATGGCTCGCTTATACCCGGTGCCGATGGTGGAATAGTGTTGCTGCACGCGACGTTGAAGTTCGAAGCTGTAGTCACTTCCCCCAGCTGCAACCACAATCAGTCGACTGGGTAGAAGCTCGCGATGTTCACCGCCCAGAACGGCCAGCGCATCCTCGTGCTCCTCCAACATCCGCCCGACCCCACTGCTTTCGCTGCACAACCCAAAAGCGAAAAAAGAGGCCCAATCCCAGCCGTTTTCCCGCGTTGAGACGATGATCGACCCGGCTTGCACGTCTGTATCAGGTTTGACCAATGCACACGCTCGATCAACCGTTGGCCATGGAACACTCGCCTGCCGTAATCCACAGTGATAAAAAGCGTAAAAATCCCGTTGCGGGTCATTCAGCTTTTCCAGCTGGGTCAATTTATGCGGCCCGCTAGGCTTACTTCCGATGTCAGCCTTACCATTTTTACTCACCTTGCCCTGTACCAACGCAACCTTACGCACCACCAGCCCGCCCACGTTGACGTCTACAATGATGCCGAAATCCGCCCCCAGATGTGCTTCAGCTGTGGTTCCGCCTAATGCCAACGTGCCCATGAAAGACGTCACTTTGGGGAACCCCATGCTATCGATTTTCGGCCCTGCCCAGCGCTCTAGCTCAGCGCGAAAACTGCTCAGGAAAGCCCCCGTGGAATGCTCTTCGTGCGCATCGGCCAAAGACAACTCTTTGGAAAATCGCTGTGCGGTTTGAAAGCCGGCCCAATACAAAGCCCATTGCACCCAGTGCATGACGTGTTCTGGCCGGGTCAACTGGTGAGCCAGGTGATACCAGCGATCTGCCGGTTCTAGATCTTCATGCACCGCTTGTTGGACCGGACGGGTGCAACTTGCCAGCATCAATTCTGTGGAACCGCTCACGACCGATGTGAAGGAACCCAACGCGGTGAACCCAACTCCGCCCTCACTACACGCCACCGTACGGAGGCGCACAGTCTCTTCAATCCATTTTTCGATCTGCACCGTAGTCGGCATCGTTTGAAAGAGTAAATTGCCGGCTACTTGTAGTGCTGCCGATATGTCGCTTCGGGTTAAATGCTGCTGAATTTCGTCTAGTAGAGCAGCGCTGTCCCCGTTGACCCAACCCTGGCGCAACAACGCCTGCTCCAACGGGTGCAACTGCTCTTGCAGTTTTTTTCCAGCGATTAGCCATGCCTTGGCTCGTTCCATCTTCTGGCTTAGTTCCTGAAACTGCCGGGCCACATCCTCAACCTGGCGGTTGTGTGCGGCGACCTGTTCCTTGCGACGCGCTGATTCATTAGGACCACTAGCTTTGCCCTTTTGGTCAGCCAATACCTGCTCTGCTGTCGCAACCAACTTTCGGGCGGAGAACCCTTTAATCAGCCGTCCTAACCGGCCTTCACTCTCTAGTTCACGCAATTGTTGTCGGGCCTTTTGCAATTCCTCGATAGGCGACCGCAAGTCGGTTTTTAGCTCATTTTCCTCCGTCGTTCGCGGCAATCGAGTCAGTTGGCTTTGTGCTGCCTTGGCCTCCTTCAGACTGAAAGACATTTGATCAACGACAATGCGTAGCTGTGTCTGAACATTATTGAAGCTAATCATGACATCGGCAGAAAGAGCGGCATGCATGCTTAAAACACATCCTGTTTGAGAGGCTAAAAAAGTCAGGACCACTGTAACGTAGAGGCTCCGCCCCGCACCATCAAAAAGCCATCACCCGATATCCCTTAGCAGTCGATGACACCGTCGCTCGTGACACTTCAATAACCCGACGCATTTCGATGAAACGCTCAACGACTGACTATCGTCGCCCCAAAATTTCCTTGAGTCCCAAAAAATACAGGCCTGAACACGGCTCAGCATCTGTTGACTATTCTGCAAGTCAACATCGCCTGGGTCGGATAAGCTGGACCACCGGCAGCCTTTCCGGCGACGGCGCAATGCGCAAACAGATGCGCGCGAAACTCGGCGACGATGTCGATGATTTCATCTGGCACCTGCGCTGGCGCGGGCACGAAATCATCCAGCAACGCGTCGAGAAATACGCCATTCAATGCGATCTCAAACACGGCCATTTGCACGCCGCGTACAAGCCCAGTCACATGACCGACCTGCGCAAGGATTATGAAGAGGCCGTACGGCGCGGATTAGGTGATGAGGTCAGCCTGCTCGACCGCAGCCAGGTGCGCGATCTGCTGCAAAGCGAGCTCTACCACGGCGCAATCAAGAACACCCGCAACATGCATCTGCACCCGCTCAATCTGTGCATCGGTGAGGCGCGGGCGGCGGAAAGTCTCGGGGCGCTGATCTTCGAGAACAGTGAAGTGCTGGAGATCATTCACGGCGCTTCGCCTGGCGTAAGAACCGCCCACGGCCAGATCGACGCCAAGCAGGTGATGCTCGCCGGCGACGTCTATCACAAGCTCGAACCGGGTCAGCTCAAGGGCAAGATTTTCCCGGCCATGGGCGGCATTGTTACCACGGCGCCCCTTGGCGATCTGGCAAAACAGATCAACCCCGAAGACCTCGCGGTGTACGACTGCCGTTTCGTCCTCGATTACTACCGCCTCACCGCCGATGGCCGCTTGCTGTTCGGTGGCGGCGCCAACTACAGCGGCAAGGATTCACGCGACATCGCCGCCGAGCTGCGCCCGTGCATCGAACAAACCTTCCCGGCGCTCAAAGGTGTGCAGATCGATTACCAGTGGAGCTGCGCGATGGGCATCGTGATCAACCGCATCCCGCAACTGGGCAAGCTCTCGGACAACGTCTGGTATTGCCAGGGCTACTCGGGACACGGTATCGCGACGACGCACATCATGGGCGAAATCATGAGCCGGGCGATCACCGGGCAGATGGAGCAGTTCGATACGTTTGCCGCGTGTCAGCACATTCGTGTGCCGATGGGGGATTTGCTCGGTAATCCGCTACTGGCCGCCGGGATGTGGTACTACCAAATGCTTGAGCGCCTGCGCTGAAAGATGGGGTGAATGTACCGACCCCTTCGCGAGCAAGCTCGCTCCCACAGTTGACCGAGTTCTATCTCAGAAACGCGTTCGAATGTGGGAGCGAGCTTGCTCGCGAAGGGGCCATCAAAACAACCACAAAACCTCAATCCGCCAACTGCTCGACCACAATCCCCAACCGCCGATAATCCTCGACACTCCCCGACGCCACATGCCGCTCGGTAATCAGCGTATGCAGGCGCGTACACGACGCCACCACAAACGGCTCCACCGCCCCGAGCTTGTCCGCCGTGGTCACCGCAATCACCCGCGCCGCGCCCTCCAGCATCGCCTGCTTCACCGGCACTTCATCGAAATGCAGCGAGGTAATCCCCACCTCCGGATGAATCGCACACACCCCGGTAATCGCCAGATCCGCCCTGATCCCGGCCAGCAACCGCAGCGCCTCATGCCCACCCGCCGCCATCGTTCGCGGGTTCAACTGGCCGCCAGCAAGAATAACTTTCACACCCTTGAATTCCGACAAGGCAATCGCCGTCATCGGCGAAGCGGTCACCGCCGTGATGCTGATATCTGCACGCAACGAGCGCGCCACCTGCAACGTGGTCGAGCCGGAGTCGAACAGCACAATCTGCCCGTCCTCGATCTCCTGCGCCGCCCGTTGCGCCAAGCGAATTTTCACCTCATCGGTCTCGTCCAGCCGCGTGAAGTAATCCTTGCCGGAGTCCTTCGGACGCGGCAGCGCCCCACCGTGGACACGCTGTACCAGTCCGGCGTTGTCCAGTTCGGCTAGATCGCGGCGGATGGTGTCTTCGGAGACTGCGAAGTGCTGGCTCAAGTCGGACGCCATGACTTTACCGTCACGTTCGAGGAGCAAAAGGATTTTCTGTCGACGCAGGGACGGCAGTTCAGCCGCTGAGTGATCGCGCATGGTGGTGCCCGTTTGTGCTTGTAGTTGCAGGTTTCTGCGAGATTAGCGAAAGCCCTGAGTAAACACAAACTGGCGGGATATCAATTGTTTCGATCTTTGGAATCAACACGGCGAATTTTTTCTTTGCTTTCAGCCTGTTCAGAATGGCCTCACTTCTAAAAGGCTCAGGATGAACACCTCATGAATCTCAATTTTGCGTTCGCGTGCATGATCGTCGTGTCGTTTGCGATTGCCTTGGGCCACGCCTAAGGTCTCACACCGACGCCAACAGATGCTCACGCAGCCATTTGTGCGCCGGATCGCGATGCGAGCGTTCACCCCAGAACATCGCCATTTCGTAACCGGGCACTTCGAGCGGCGCGCCGACCACTTGCAACGCCGGGTTGCCGCGCACCAGCCGTGACGGCAGCATCGCCACCAGATCGGTGCTGGCCAGCACCGACATCGCCATCAGAAAGTGCGGCACCGACAACACCACTTTGCGCATCAGCCCGACATCGGCCAACGCCCGATCGGTCACGCCGAAAAAGCCCCCGCCCTCGCGCGACACCATCACGTGTTCCAGCGCGCAGAATTGTTTGCGTGTGGGTGCAGACTTCAATCCCGGATGCCCGACTCGACCGGCCAGCACATAACGCTCGGTAAACAGCGGCCGTCGATGCAGCTCCGGCGGCGCGTCTTCACTGATGTGCAGTGCCAGATCGAACACGCCCTGCTCGGCCTGTTTGACCAAATGTGCCGGCGTCAGATCGAGCACCGCCAGCCGCGTGCCCGGCGCCTGTTCGCGCAAGCTGCTCAGCGCCGGCAACACCACCGTCGACTCGCCGTAATCGGTCGCCGCAATTTTCCAGGTGTGCGTTGCCTGCGCCGGGTCGAACGCACTGGCCGGCGCCACCGCCCTCTCCAAGGCTTCCAGCGCCTCGCGCAATGGCTCACGCAACTCATCGGCGCGCGCCGTCGGGCGCATGCCCCGAGGGCCGGGCAACAGCAACGGATCGCCAAAGATGTCGCGCAGCTTGGCCAGATGCACACTCACCGAAGGCTGCGACAGGTTCAGCCGCTGCGCCGCGCGGGTGACGTTGTGCTCGGAGAGCAACACATCGAGGGTCAGCAGCAGATTGATATCCAGCCGTCTCAAATTATTCATGGCTATACCAGACATATCAGACATTCATTTCCAATATACCTGTTGAACACCGATTCTGCTGTCACTCAGCAAACGGAGCTTCAACATGAAAGTACTACTGGTTTATGCCCACCCGGAACCGACTTCCCTCAACGGTTCGCTGCGCGACTTCAGCGTCCAGCGCCTGCAAGCCGCCGGCCACACCGTGCAGGTCTCCGACCTCTACGCAATGAACTGGAAAGCCACCCTCGACGCCGACGACGCCCCGCAGCGCGATACGAATAAACCGTTCCATGCTTCGCTCGACTCGAAAATCGCTTACACCGAAGGCAGCCAGGCCGCCGACATCGCTCGCGAGCAGGAAAAACTGTTGTGGGCCGACGCGCTGATTCTGCAGTTTCCGCTGTGGTGGTTCACCATGCCCGCGATTCTCAAAGGTTGGGTTGATCGGGTGTATGCATACGGTTTTGCCTATGGCGTCGGCGAGCATTCCGACAGCCGTTGGGGCGAGCGCTATGGCGAAGGGAAAATGAAAGGCAAACGGGCGATGCTGATGGTCACCACCGGTGGCTGGGAGTCGCATTACACGGCGCGTGGGATCAACGGGCCAATGGATGATTTGCTGTTTCCGATTCAGCACGGGATTTTGTATTACCCCGGTTTTGAGGTGGTGCCACCGTTTGTGGTGTATCGGACGAGTCGGATGGATGCGGCGCGGTATGCCGAGACTTGTGAGGAATTGGGGCGGCGGCTGGATGAGTTGTGGAGCGCACGGCCGATTGGGTTTCGGCAGCAGAATGGGGGGGAGTATGAGATTCCTGCTTTGACGTTGAAGAGCGATATCGCGCCGGATAGCGAAGGCTTCGACGCACACATCCGCTAGTGCCGCATCAACCACGTAGAGCAAAAGCCCCTCACCCTAACCCTCTCCCAGAGGGAGAGGGGACTGACCGAGTTGTTTTTTCGAGCTACGCCGACCTGGAATATCGAGCCGAACGCAAGTTTCGAACAGCCCACAATCGGCTCCCTTTCCCCCTCGCCCCCTTGGGGGAGAGGGCTGGGGTGAGGGGGACGGATCTAACTGACACACCGCAGCTCTAGTCAGGCCTCTTCGCGCGCCCGCCGCACCTGCACCAACAACGCCGGGGCAAAATGCAGCAACACCATCCGGCTCAAATGATGAGTCAGAATAAACACCACATTCAGCCCCCCACCAAACGCGACAATCGCAATCGTCTCAATCGCCCCCGGCATATACGCCAGCCACAACGACAGCGGATCACTGCCCAACCAGCGCGCCGCCACTTCAGCAAATACCGCCGCGACCACGATCATCAATCCGACCGAGACCAACGCCGTGCGGCCGTGACGCCCCAATTCCGCGACGCCAAGCCCCTGAAACCGTGAACCGATCCGCACACCGAGAATCAGCGCCGCGAGATTCAAACTCCAGTCCGGCATGTGAAAACCGTGCAGCCATCCAGACTTCACAAACACCGCAGTGATGATGATCGCCGTAAGCATGAACGGCGCCGGGACGCCGATCACCAGCAGCAAGCGTCCAAGCAGCACGCTCAGCGCGATCACTGAAAACGCGGTCAGTGCCATGCCTGTCGTCAAAGGATCGCCGTCGGCAACCGCCACCGCAGCGACCTGGCCGGGAATCAGGAAACTCACCAGCACGGTTATCAACAGCAAGCGCATCAGGTGCACGATAATGACCTTGCTCGATGCCTTTTCCGATTCGAGCAAATCAAACACCGCCGCCAGCGCACCGGGATAAACCGCCAACAGTGCATCGGTGCGATTCCAGCCTGCGCCGCGTGTCAGCCACCAACCGGCGAGTGCGATCTGCACCGTCAGGCAGATCAATAACACGCCGAGGCTCGGCAACATCGTCGAAGCCGTCTCGCTGTCCCACGCTTCAAACATCAGTCCGGTGGCGATGCCCAGCGTGACCTGGATGTAGCCGAGTCCAAAAGGGGTTGCCGGGGCGATGCCGGTTTTGCTGGCGAACAATGCGGTAACCACAATCGAGCCCAACAGCAGGCCATGGGGCACGCCTTGGAACTGCAAGAGTGCGCCGAAACCGGCGGCAATCAACAAACAGAGAATGGATTTCATAGTCGCCTTCCTGGCTATCAAAGGGTAGTCGTCCAATATTGGTCAAGCAGTAACTTTCTGGAATACTGTACAACGGCTGACTCAAACTAAATCAGCCAGTCACCTGCGAAGCAGACTGCCCCACTGTTTCGATCGACAATTTGAAAGCATCCAGCTTATTCAACAACTTAATCAAACTTGGATGAAGCCCATGCACGTCAAGTCGGGAAATTTTATTGTACATCCCATCTCCATGATTTTGAGCCATTCCAACCTTCACCATCACCTGAATTTCAGTCGCCGTATAACCAAAATAAAACTCTCGCAGGACAACTTCACTTCCATAGTAGCTCTGCATTTCTCTGTAAAAATCGCAAAAATCAAAATCGACAGGTTTTACTTGAACGCTGGAACTTGGGTATAGAGCCGGGGAAAAATGAATAGCTGCACCCTCACTTCCCACGTGCATTCTAGCAGGTGCACTACCCGTAAACCGCATTCCGTCCTTTATTTTTCGCTTAAAAGAAAAACTCCAATCTTCATCAAATTTCTCTCTACGCTCCAGCATAAAGCGAAAAGTACTTGGAACAGTCACCGAACCTTTTGCTTTCGCTCTTACTGGTATATCAATGGAGTAATAAGCATAGCGCTTCTCCCATTTATCCCATGTACATTTTTTGCAAGGGTCTGTAATCGCAGAAAAATTTATTCCTTCGGCAGTTAGAATCTTATTGGAGCATCCTTCACAGGACTTAAAGCCTCTGCCCTCGACAGTATATTTATTTATTAACTCAAAAAAACCTACTATTCTATCAGGCGTAATAGTCAATTCTCGCGCCCAAACATCCTTTTTAATATCAACAGTAACATTGGTTGCTCTGTCAGGCTTGTGCCAACGTATAATATCAACAGGGATGAGATAAGAATTATAATAAGTCCCAAGTTCTCGATGAAACCGATGCATTATCAAAAAATGAGCTTGTTGATACTGCACATTACTTAGCTTCACACGAGATCCAACTGTGCTTTTCACCTCAATATAATTGCCGTTATAGCTGACATCATGCCCCGGATTATTTACAGGTACCTCTTCACCTGGTAACAACAACTCTGTTAATGCCTCTCCGACAGAGCCCATTACAGTCTTTGGATCGAATCGCTGAGCTAACAAATCTGGCTGCTTACCGGCAGCATAAATACTTTTCGCAACTTCTTTCCTCGCAGCCACTTTCGGCATATCCGCCAAATCCGGATGACCTTTTATGATATCGTCAAAATTCCCGGTAAGCTTTATCTGCTCTGCGACATGACTATCCCATGGTTTCTCCCATTTATTCGACCGAAGCAATTCAAAGGGTAATTTTTCAATTGTTTTTTTCACAAATGCACCAAAAAAATCAGCGTTAACTTTTCTTTATCAGCGTAACCGTCCAATTGCCTGCCGATACTTTTCGATTCGCTCCAGATCCTCCCAACTCGGCGAGGCAATCCGCGACAGGTCGCTGTTCTCTTCCAGATCCGCCAGCTTCACCACCCGACCGATCGGGTTCTGTGCGGCGCGGTCGACGAAGTCTTCATAGGATTCGCCCGGCACTTTAGTTACCGATTCGATAGCGCTCAAAACTTCTTCGCTGAAGCCTTCCTTGCGCAGGTCATCGAGGCTGACGCCGCAATCCTCGACCACGTCATGCAGCACGGCGACGATGCGTTGTTCCAGTGTGGTCATGCGCAACATGACTTTCAGCGGATGCAGAATGTACGGCGCACCGCCCTTGTCGACCTGCCCGGCATGGGCCGTGGCGGCGATGGCGATAGCGCGTTCGAGGGTCTGGGTCATGGGAATCTCCGAGGGTTAAACGCCGTAGCGGCCGCCGACATGGATGTTGCGTTTGAGCCAGTTGCCGATCGCCTTCAGGCGACTGACTGGCTTCGCTGGCCCGCAATGTCGCTGAAGAATCAGCGTCACCAATTTGGCCTGATCGGCTTTTGGATGGGCATCGATCAACTCGGCAACCCACGCGCAATCGGCCTTTTTCAGATGCTCGCGCCACTCGCCGGGCCAGGCATCCAGCTCATCCCGCGCCAACCAGCGGGCGCCGCCATGTTCCATATGCCCGCCGGACATCGACTGTTCGAAACAAAAAGGCGTGTCTGGCTTGGCAGGGTCAATGTGAAACAGGTAGATGTCGTGAAACGGATGTTGTGAGGGGAGCGCATTGTTGCGGCTGCCGATTTCGATCATGGGCAATATTCCATTCCTTGGGCGCTGATGTTTCCGATTGTTTCGCAGTGTACGCGACAGGAGCAAATCAAAAACCCGATGGAACCTCCCTCCTCCGCACAATCTCGAAACTGTATCAGCGCCAAATCATCGATCAGACACGGCGCCTTTGAAGAGGAAACCCCGATGAACATTCGCCTCCTGCTTCTGATCGCCACCTTCGCCATCATCCCCACTTGCGTCATGGCCGAAGGCTGCGACGTCCAGACCCAATCCTCCAGCGTCTCAGTGCCGTCGGTCGAAAGCCACAGTTGTTATGAATACGAAGGCATGCCGGTCAACTCCATCGACTGGTCGTGCAGCAACGAAAGCAAAGACATGCTCAGCAGCACCAAAACCAAGGTCGAACACTGCGCCGACCACTACCAGGCTACGTGTATCGCGACGATCACCCAGGAATCCTTGGCTAATCCGCACTCCACCAGTAAGGACAAGAATGCCAAGGCGCTGAACATCCCCGACAACGCGCAAGTGACCACGTATTACTACGACGTGGAGCATTTGGCGCAGGCGCGGATTGATTGTGAGAATGGTGGCGGGCACTGGAAGGCGAAGTAATCGTTCTATATCTGCGCTGGCGTTACGCGAAGAAAAGCCCGGTTCAAAGGAACGCCGCGAGGGTAAACACCGCGATTTTATGCTTCAGCGTGGTGGCTCTTCCTCTGCGTGGCGAGCATTGGAAGAAGGTGTGCGACGAACGTCGCGGTGCGCCAGACGAATAGTTAATTTCGATATCTGAAAACTTCGTAGGAAAACACCCCACGTGGCGAGGGAGCTTGCTCCCGCTGGGCTGCGAAGCGACCCCAAAAACCGGCCATGACCTCACCGCACTTCAGAACATTCACTTCCTGACGTCTGCCGCCCCTGTAAGACGCATCTGAGTTTCAAAAACAGCGAAACTCTGCCTCTCGGCCCTGGCTTTAGTTGGCGGTTACTCTGCAGACAAGACTAACTTGCCAATAAAGCAGAGCAACCATGGCCAATCACAGCTACATGAGTATTACCGGAAATCGTCAAGGACTGATCTCCGCCGGGTGTTCCGACACTAGTTCAATCGGCAACAAATGCCAGTTGGGCCACCTGGATGAAATCATGGTGCTGGCCTACTCACACAACATGACCGCCGGCAATAACGGCAGCGTGGGTGCCGACCGAGGCAAACACCTGCCTATCATGATCACCAAGAACATAGACAAATCGTCCCCGCTCCTGTCCGCAGCACTTCACGAGCGCGAAGTGCTGGAATGCACAATCTTCTTCTACCGAACCTCGCCCGCCGGCACTCAGGATAAATACTTCAAAATCCACATAACCGGCGCAAAAATCGCTCATATCAATCTTCAGGTCCCCCACGCCATTCATCTAAACGATGCGCAGCCACAAGAATTGGTGTCATTCACTTATCGCGAAATCAGTTGGACACATATTCAAGCGGGCACGTGCGGCCACAGCACTTGGGGAAATAACGATGAATGAGGACTCATGCGACATTAACGACGTTACCCGCGCCGCGTCGGACCTGGTCGCTTTCGGCTGTCAGATTGGCGCCACGCAGTTGTACGACAGTTTCAGCCAACTCAAGTTTGGCGAGATCGTGTCGGCTTATGCGAATGAGATTATTCGGGCGGTGGATGAAGGTGTTATTAGTGCGAAGCAAGGGTTGCAGAAACTGAGGGAGGAGTATTCAGAGCTTTCTGCCAAATCCATGTTTTATTTTCAGAATGGGGTGACTATCGCTGCGGGAAGCATGCAACTTCAGGCGGGCGCCTTAGTAATTTCAGCTAGCCGAGGGAGGGACGGCGTCAAGGGCGCCGCCCTAGTGGCTCATGGCATCAACAACATTTACGAGGGGGTAGGAAACATCTACGTCGGCCCTGAAAAACCAAGTGTTTTGGGGCCTATAAGGATGGCTTATCAGAAAACTTTCGGTCCTAAAAATGGCAACTTGGCCTATTACAGTTTCGATTTATACCTATCTATTCACGGAATGATGAGTTTTGTTCGAAAACCTGACTCGGTACAGCTTTTCAATAGAGACCCGATAAACTACGAGCGCGGATACAAACAAATGGGAGCGCTCGCACTAGCCCTCGAAGCACTTGCAGACAGCATCACACTGACTACGATTATAAAGGAATCAATTCCTGAAAAATTATCAAGTGACGGTTTTATCAACGACGAGAATGAAATTAACGCCGAAAAAAACTCAAATAACAAAACAACCCAAGAAACAAAAAAAACAGTCCTCCAGCCATAACCCAACAAGAGACATCAACAAAAAAATCAAACCCCATCAAAAAAGGAGTAAAAATAAAAGTCGCAGCTATAGATACAACAACTATCTGAATCCATGCAACTCGTAAACTATAATGCTTTTCCTCAATCATTTCGCCACGGAGCACATTACGAAGTCGCGGTAAATTATAAATACAATCAAACACCATAAGAAACACATAAACACCCCAGAATATCCCCCAAAGCAACCCTCCCTCCAGATCAATGAACTGACGGATACCACTCACAATCATTACTGCCCAGAAACCAGCGGAACCCGCAACAAGACAGAAGGTACTAACATAACACCGAAGTTCATCCAGCTTCATTAATTCACCCTAAAACCTCAAGACCAATTCTCAGCCTCGAAAAATTGAACCGCAACACAATGTAAGCACGCCAAAAAAATCCATAACATCACTGACCCCGCACCTTCATGACACAAACACACCAACAACAAACTAGCACCATCACAAATCTATCGTGCGCAACCAGAGCCAAATAAAAATTATTACAAACGCCCCTACACCTATGACGCCACGATGAAGATCGCTAAAATCGAAGCCATCACCAATAAATTGAACGATGAATTGAACAACAACCTCAGCGCAAAACAACGCGGAAACAAAAATGTAAATATATCCGACAATTACTGGAGTTCCTTCTGCCCCTGCATCTCGACCAAGCCACTCCGCAAGCTCCCCAACAAAAAAAATAACGGAAATTAATAAACAACATTCCAAAAAAAATAACACCTAAAATAACTTTTCTAACAACACCACTCAGAGGAACGACCTTCTCCAAATTATGCACCAGTAACGCGCTATACAGCGCACTGAGAAGGAGAGTGACAATAAAAAGACCAACAACAACTCCAAACTCTCGAATTAACATATTACCACTCACACTCCCAATTAGCTAAAAGACCAAAAATTAAAAACTATTCCGTCAACGGTGAGAGCGAAACGAACGTTGAAAAAAGCTTAAATAGCAAAACAATCCAAAAAATAATACAAAAAAAAACGCTATAATCCAGTACGAAAAGCCATTAAAAAAATCGAACCCCATCATAAAAGGAACAAAAGCAATAGCCGATATCATAGACAAAAAGACCATTTCGATTAACACCCATCGTAAATCGCAGTGCTTTTCTTCAATCACTTTTCCAGCGAATATATTGCGAAGCGATGGAGCGGAAAATATAAAACCATACAAAGTCCCCCTCAAGCTCTATAAACTGACCAATACAATTTAAGACCATTACACTCCAGAAAACTGAAGAAGCAAGGATTAGACAATAAACACGGGACAAACACCGAAGGTCATTTAATTGCACAGCCCGCTCCCTCATATAGCTATAACAACAAAAAAACCCAAGCCCTACGAACAATCAAAAACGGCTTCCGATCAACCACCACGCAATGTAAACATGCCAGAAAGGCCACAACATCATCGATCCTGCACCTTCCCGCACCCATCCAGAACATTCCTACAAATCAAAACCCTGCACCCTACAAACATTTCATCCACGCAAAAAAAATCCGACACCCAATAAAAGGTGTCGGATTTATTTACAACGTACGCTTAATCTGAACAGTGATCAGAAGTTAGCCGGCGTATTCGCACTAATAATCTCCGCCTCATCCGCCCCGATATTCCGAAACTTATGCGGCAGCGTAGTCGGAAAGTAATACCCATCCCCCGCATTCAACACACTCACCGACCCATCCACAGTCAACTCCACCGTGCCCCGCGTCACCAACCCACACTCCTCGCCCTCAGCATGCACAATCGGCTCCTCCCCGGAACTCGCGCCAGGGGCGTATTGCTCGCGCAGCAGACGCATCTGCCGGCTGGGCACGGAGGCGCCGATCAGCAGAAGGCGCAGGCCGTGGCGGCCGAGGTCGGGTTGTTCGTTGGCGCGGAAGACGTATTGGTGTTCGCGCGGGGGTTGGTCGAAGGTGAAAAAGTCGGCCAGGGACATCGGGATGCCTTCGAGCAGCTTTTTCAGGGAGCTGACGGAAGGGCTGACGCGATTCTGTTCGATCAGGGAGATGGTGGCATTGGTCACGCCGCTACGCCGGGCCAGCTCACGCTGGGAGAGTTTGTAGCTTTCGCGTACTAGTTTGAGTCGAGAACCCGTATCCATGACTGCCTTATGTGAGAAGTACTTAGGCTCTGCGCGAAAACTGCCTGCGCGACGATCATGCTGCGTTAAAAACAGGCTCGGAATGCTCATGTAGGGCCCTACACTCCGCTTCCTCGCCTGTTTTTGCCTTGCCTGATCGCCGCTCGGCGGTTCTCGCGCAGACCCACGGGTAATGGGGGTGGGTGGCGGGTGCCGCGCGAGGGGCGCGGATCACGTTGCTCCCGTGTCCCGGAACCGTGAAAGGCGGCTATTAAATCACGTTTGCCGGTGTTGCTCAGCAGGTTCGATGGACGGCGGGTGAAATGGACCTGCCGGTGGTAATTCTGGGTTGAATACAAAACCTGTGGGAGCTGGCTTGCCAGCGATTGGGTGGCACATTCAACATCCCTTTTGCTGATCGGCCGCTATCGCTGGCAAGCCAGCTCCCACATCTGGATATCTGCGGTGTTGCGATAAGAAAAACCGGCGGGGTCTTGGGGGCCGCCGCCGGGGAGGTAACTTAGAGGCCGAAGCGGTCGCGCAGTGAGTAATAGACGGCGCCGAGGGCGGTCAGTGGCGCCGAGAAGGTGCGGCCGCCGATCATTGGCATGTGTGGCAGCGAGGCGAACGCATCGAAACGCTCAGCGTCGCCGCGGATCATTTCCGAGATCAGTTTGCCGGCGAGGTGCGAGCAGGTGACGCCGTGGCCGCTGTAGCCTTGCATGTAGTAGGCGTTTTTCTCGATGCGGCCGAATTGCGGCATGCGGGACATGGTCAGCAGGAAGTTGCCGGTCCAGCGGTAGTCGATTTTCACGTCTTTGAGCTGCGGGAAGGTCTTGAGGATCTTCGGCCGGATCAGTTGTTCGATGTCGTCCGGTTCACGTGCGCCGTAGACCACACCGCCGCCGTAGAGCAAACGGTTATCGGCGGTCAGGCGGTAGTAATCCAGCAGGTAGTTGCAGTCTTCGACGCAGTAGTTGTTGGTGATCAGGCTGCGCGCCTGTTTCTCGGTCAACGGTTCGGTGACGACGATCTGCGAGCCGCACGGCATGCTTTTCGCGGTCACGCGGTTGTCGAGGCCTTGCGGCAGATAAGCGTTACCAGCGATCAGCAGGTACTTGGCGCGTACCTGACCTTTGGCGGTGCGCACGACGTTGGGTTCGCCGTATTTGATTTCCACGGCAGCCGACTGCTCGTAGATTTTGCCACCCAAACGCGTAATCGCCGCAGCTTCACCGAGCGCCAGGTTCAACGGATGAACGTGGCCGCCCTGCATATCGAGCAGACCGCCAACATAAGCGTCGGAGCCGACCTCACGACGAATCTCAGCCGCGTCGAGCATCTTCAGATTGCGGTTGCCGTAACGTTCCCAGCCACGCTTCTGCTCAGCCAGACCGTTGAGTTGTTTCTTGTTCATCGCTGCGAAGATACCGCCCGGGCGGTAGTCGCATTGGATGTCGTATTCCTTGATGCGCGAACGGATGATGTCGGCGCCTTCGAAGATCATGCTGCCGAGAATTTCTGCAGTCTTGTCGCCGTAACGCTCTTCGATCACGTCGACGTCGCGGCTGTAGGAGTTGACCAGTTGACCGCCGTTGCGACCGCTGGCGCCGTAGCCGACTTTCGCCGCTTCCAGCACCGTCACTTTGTAGCCCGCTTCGGTGAGGAACAGCGCCGAGGACAGGCCGGTGTAACCGGCGCCGATAATGCAGACATCGCACTCGACCGACTCTTCCAGAACCGGGAAGTCGATGACTTCGTTGCGAGTGGCGGCGTAGTAGCTGTTTACGTGTTGCTGTTTCATACGTTTCTCCGAGGGTCGCCAATAAACGGCGACCACCGCTGTAATAGAGTCAGAGCTTGATCCAGGTCGCTTTCAGCTCGGTGTACTTGTCGAACGCGTGCAGCGATTTATCGCGGCCGTTGCCCGACTGTTTGAAACCACCGAACGGTGCGGTCATGTCGCCGCCGTCGTACTGGTTGACCCAGACGCTGCCGGCACGCAGGCCACGGGCGAAGGTGTGCGCCTTGCTGAGGTTGCTGGTCCAGACGCCGGCGGCGAGGCCGAAGATGCTGTCGTTGGCAATCTGCAGCGCTTCTTCGGCGGTGTCGAAGGTGATCAGCGACAGCACCGGGCCGAAGATTTCTTCCTGGGCGATGGTCATCGCATTGGTCACGCCGTCGAACAGCGCCGGCTGCACATAGAGGCCACCGGTTTCTTCGAGGGTGCGTTGGCCGCCGGCGATCAGCTCGGCGCCCTGCTCGCGACCGATGCTGATGTAGCGCAGCACGTTGTCGAGTTGACGCTGATCGACCACGGCGCCGACGGTGGTTGCCGGATCCAGTGAATGACCCGGTTTCCACGCTTGCAGCGCTTCCACCAGCAGCGGAATGAACTGCTCGCGGATCGAACGCTCGACCAGCAAGCGCGAACCGGCGGTGCACACTTCGCCCTGGTTGAAGGCAATGGCGCCGGCCGCTGCTTGTGCTGCCGCGCGCAAGTCCGGTGCGTCGGCAAACACCACGTTCGGGCTCTTGCCCCCTGCTTCGAGCCAGACGCGTTTCATGTTGCTTTGGCCGGCATAAATCATCAGCTGCTTGGCAATCGCCGTGGAGCCGGTGAAGGCCAGCACGTCGACGTCCATGTGCAACGCCAACGCCTTGCCGACGGTGTGGCCGAAGCCTGGCAAGACGTTGAACACGCCTTTCGGAATGCCGGCATCCAGCGCCAACTGCGCGATGCGGATCGCCGTCAGCGGCGATTTTTCCGAAGGTTTGAGAATGAACGAATTGCCCGCTGCCAGCGCCGGGGCGAATTTCCAGCTGGCCATGATCAGCGGGAAGTTCCACGGCACGATGGCCGCAACGACGCCCGACGGCTCGCGAGTGACGAGACCGAGTTGATCGTGCGGGGTGGCGGCGACTTCGTCGTAGATCTTGTCGATGGCTTCGGCGCTCCAGCGGATCGCGTTGGCGGTCGCCGGGATGTCGATGCTCATCGAATCGCTGATCGGTTTACCCATGTCGAGGGTTTCCAGCAGCGCCAGTTCTTCCTGGTTCTGCAGGATCAGATCGGCGAAGCGAATCAGGATGCGCTTGCGCTCGGCCGGGGCTTTTTTTGCCCACACGCCAGATTCAAAAGACTGGCGCGCGACCTCAACGGCGAGGTTGGCGTCGGCTTCATCGGTGCTGGCCACGGAGGCGAGGAAACGGCCGTCGACGGGACTCAGGCATTCGAAGGTGTCGCCACTGATGGCCGGGCGGTATTCACCGTTGATGAACGCGCGGGCTTCGATGGTCAGGGACTGGAAGCGTTGTTCCCAGTCGTTGCGGGTCGTTGTCATTGTTGTGGCTCGACAAGGGGGGAATTGGGGGTGTCAGGTTGCTGTGTCTGGTTTGAGATGGCTGCCCTCACCCTAGCCCTCTCCCAGGGGTAGAGGGGACCGATCGGGGGATGCTCAGAATCTCCGCCGACCTGAAAAATCTTTGCCGAATCCATAATCGGCTGGATCGTTCAGGTCGCTGAATATCTCAAGACAACTCGGTCAGTCCCCTCTCCCTCCGGGAGAGGGTTAGGGTGAGGGGCTCTTCAGCTTTTGAGGGCCTCAGCCAATCACACCGTATGCAGATACCAGTTGTACTCAAGGTCCGAGATCGAGTTCTCAAACTCGGCCAGCTCGCTCTCCTTACAAGCGACAAACACGTCGATGTACATCGGGTCGATATAGCGGGCCATGACTTCGCTGTCGTCCAGCTCGCGCAGTGCGTCGCGCAGGTTGTTCGGCAGGCTTTGTTCGTTCTGCTCGTAGCTGTTGCCTTCCACCGGGGCGCCCGGCTCGATCTGATTGGTCAGACCGTGGTGAATACCAGCCAGCACCGAAGCCATCAGCAGGTACGGGTTGGCGTCAGCGCCAGCAACGCGATGCTCGATACGCACAGCGTCGGCCGAACCGGTTGGCACACGGACCGCAACGGTGCGGTTGTCGATGCCCCAGCTCGGCGAGTTCGGTACGTAGAACTGTGCGCCAAAGCGACGGTACGAGTTGACGTTCGGGCAGAGGAACGCCATTTGCGCAGGCAGGGTCTCCAGCACACCGCCGATCGCGTGACGCAGTGCGGCGTTCTGCTCGGGATCCTCGCTGGCGAAGATGTTGTTGCCTTCTTTGTCCAGGATCGAAATGTGTACGTGCAGTCCGTTGCCCGCCTGGCCCGGGTACGGCTTGGCCATGAAGGTGGTGTCCATCTCGTGGTCGTAGGCGATGTTCTTCACCAGACGCTTGAGCAGGACGGCGTAGTCGCACGCCTTGATCGGGTCGGAGACGTGATGCAGGTTGACTTCGAACTGCGCCGGGGCGCTTTCCTTGACGATCGCGTCAGCCGGGATGCCCTGCTCTTTCGCGCCTTCGAGGATGTCTTGCAGGCAGTCGACGTATTCGTCGAGATCGTCGATCAGGTACACCTGAGTCGACACCGGACGCTTGCCGGAGACTGGCGAACGTGGCGATTGCGGACGGCCGTTCACGTTGTCCTGGTCGATCAGATAAAACTCGAGTTCGAACGCCGCGCAGATGGTCAGGCCGAGGTCGTCGAATTTGCGCACAACGTTAGCCAGCACTTCACGCGGGTCAGCGAAGAACGGCTGGCCTTCGATCTCGTGCATGGTCATTAGAAGTTGTGCGGTGGGGCGCTTCTGCCACGGCTCGATGCTCAGGGTGCCGGGGATGGGGTAGCAAATACGGTCAGCGTCGCCGATGTCCAGACCCAGGCCGGTGCTTTCCACCGTGGAGCCATTGATGTCGAGCGCGAAAAGCGAGGCCGGCAGGTTGATGCCTTTCTCGTAAACCTTATGAAGACTGGTGCGTTCGATGCGCTTGCCGCGCACCACACCGTTCATATCCGCAATCAGAAGGTCGACGTACAAAACCTCAGGATATTTCTTAAGGAATGCGTTTGCTTCGTTGAGTTGAACGGTACGCAGAGGGACCGACATGATGCACCTATTTAGCTGTTAATTATTATGTTCACTACTGTTTCGCCGAGCCAGTCAACCCGAACGGCAAAGTGAAGTCAATAGCGAACAGATGACCGCTCAGGGTTTATTTTTCGGGCTTTTTTTAACACTTGCGTGCCAATACAGGCGCCAGAGCCCCGAGAATCATGAAGATATGATGAACGGCGTTTAGAATTTTTTACATGGCAGTTGTTAATTAAAATCAACGAGGCTAAGCTCCGGAAAAGCTCGTTCAAGTGTCAAACTTCGAGGTGAATAAAAATGGCATTCAAGCCATTGATCGGCGTTACTGCGTGCGTCAAACAGATTGGCCTGCACCCCTATCACATCAGCGGCGACAAGTACGTACGTGCTGTCAGCGTTGGCGCTAACGGGTTGCCAGTGGTCATTCCTTCCCTTGGCAACCTGACTGAAATCGAAGACCTGCTCGGTCAACTCGACGGTCTGCTGCTGACCGGCTCGCCTTCCAACGTGGAACCTTTCCACTATCAAGGCCCGGCCAGCGCCCCCGGCACGGATCACGATCCCGCGCGGGATGCCACCACCCTTCCTTTATTGCGTGCAGCCATCGCGGCGGGCGTTCCGGTGCTCGGCATTTGCCGCGGCTTCCAGGAAATGAACGTGGCGTTCGGCGGCAGCCTGCATCAGAAGGTGCATGAGTTGCCGGGCATGCTCGATCACCGCGAAGCCGACAGCCCTGATGTGGCCGTGCAATACGCACCGGCTCACGCCGTAACGGTATTGGGCGGCGGCGTGTTTGAGGCGTTGGAGCTGCCGGGCGAGTTCCAGGTCAACTCGATTCACAGCCAGGGCATCAACCGCCTCGCCCCCGGCCTGCGTGCCGAAGCGCTGGCGCCGGACGGTCTGATCGAGGCGGTCTCGGTCGAACACAGCCCGACCTTCGCCCTCGGCGTGCAATGGCACCCGGAATGGCAAGTGCTCGACAACCCGAACTACCTGAAGATTTTCCAGGCATTCGGCGCGGCTTGCCGGCAACGGGCGGCGCGACGCAACCAGCGCTGACACAACCCAAAGATCACAACGATTTACTGCCCCCATGGATGTCGGGTGTGCCTTTGCGCATCCGTCATTCGTGAACAGCAACACCCGTAATAACAACAAGTACGACCCAGGCAGCCAGGACGGCGGCGCCGACCAAGCCGGATCGGTAAGTGCAATACCTGTCGGAACAATGCAAAACCCTGTGGGAGCTGGCTTGCCAGCGATGAGGCCGTCACCTTCAACATTAGGGGTGACTGACCCACCGCCATCGCTGGCAAGCCAGCTCCCACAGGGTATTGCGGCGATTCGACCGGGGCTGCGCTTGCAGGCTTGCAATCCACTTAAGCCCGGCCACATTGGCCCGGCGAACGAAACCTGTTGGGAGTTTCACATGGCAAACGCCTCCAGCACTTACAGGAAGGCACTTGAAGGTCATCAGCAACCGAAAAAGGTTCTGGTGAAAGTCGACCGTGTCACCAAGAAGTTCGACGAAACCGTGGCCGTGGACGATGTGTCCCTGGAGATCCATCAGGGCGAAATTTTCGCCTTGCTCGGCGGCTCCGGTTCGGGCAAATCGACCCTGCTGCGCATGCTCGCCGGTTTCGAGCGTCCGACTGAAGGGCGGATTCTGCTCGACGGCGTGGACATCACCGACATGCCGCCGTACGAGCGGCCGATCAACATGATGTTCCAGTCCTACGCGCTGTTCCCACACATGACCGTCGCGCAAAACATCGCCTTCGGCCTCAAGCAGGACCGTTTGCCGGCCAGTGAAATCGATGCCCGTGTCGATGAAATGCTGCGTCTGGTGCACATGACCCAATACGCCAAACGCCGTCCGCATCAGTTGTCTGGCGGCCAGCGTCAGCGCGTCGCCCTCGCCCGCTCGCTGGCCAAGCGTCCGAAGCTGTTGCTGCTCGACGAGCCGATGGGCGCGCTGGATAAAAAGCTGCGTTCGCAGATGCAACTGGAACTGGTGCAGATCATCGAACGCGTCGGCGTGACGTGCGTGATGGTGACCCACGACCAGGAAGAGGCCATGACCATGGCCGAGCGCATCGCGATCATGCACCTGGGCTGGATCGCGCAGATCGGCAGCCCGATCGACATCTATGAAGCGCCGGTCAGCCGCATGGTCTGCGAATTCATCGGCAACGTGAACGCCTTCGACGGCACCGTGGTGGAAGACCTTGAAGGTCACGCGATCATCCACAGCCCGGACCTGGAACAGAAGATCTACGTCGGCCACGGCGTCAGCACCTCGGTGCAGGACAAGTCGGTCACCTACGCGATCCGTCCGGAAAAAATGCTCGTCAGCACCACCAAACCTGAGTTCCGCTACAACTGGTCCGAAGGCAAGGTACATGACATCGCCTACCTCGGCGGCCACTCGGTGTTCTACGTCGAACTGCCCGGCGGCAAAATCGTCCAGTCGTTCATGGCCAACGCCGAACGCCGTGGCGCACGTCCGACCTGGGACGACAAAGTCTACGTGTGGTGGGAAGATGACAGCGGCGTGGTACTGCGCTCATGAGAACCTTCAATCAGCAATTCCTGCGCCTGGTGCCCAGCGGGCGAAAACTGGTGATCGGTATTCCGTTCATCTGGCTGTTCCTGTTCTTCATGCTGCCGTTCTTCCTGGTGATGAAGATCAGCTTCTCGGAAGCCGCGCTGTCGATCCCGCCGTACTCGGAGATCTACACCTACGCCGAACAGAAATTCCAGCTGATGCTGAACATCGGCAACTACACCATGCTCGGCGAAGACGAGCTGTACCTGTCGGCCTACCTCGGTTCGCTGAAGGTCGCGGCGCTGAGCACGATGATGTGCCTGCTGATCGGTTTCCCGATGGCTTACGCGATCACCAAGACCGGCAAGGAAACGCAAAACGTCCTGCTGCTGTTGATCATGATGCCGACCTGGACCGCGATCCTGATCCGCGTATATGCGTGGATGGGCATCCTCAGCAACAACGGTTTGCTCAACGCGTTTCTGATGTGGACGGGACTGACCGATCACCCGATCGAGATCCTCAACACCAACACGGCGGTCTATATAGGGGTCGTGTACGCGTATTTGCCGTTCATGGTGCTGCCGCTGTACGCCAACCTCGTCAAGCACGATGGCAGCCTGCTGGAAGCCGCGCAGGATCTGGGCTCGAGCAACTTCAACAACTTCTGGAAAATCACCGTGCCGCTGGCCAAGAACGGAATTATTGCCGGCTGCATGCTGGTGTTCATTCCGGTGGTCGGCGAGTTCGTGATCCCGGAACTGTTGGGTGGCCCGGAGACGCTGATGATCGGTCGCGTGCTGTGGCAAGAGTTCTTCAATAACCGCGACTGGCCGGTGGCGTCTGCCTTGGCGGTGGTGATGCTGTTGATCCTGATTGTGCCGATTCTGCTGTTCAACCGCAGCCAGGCCAAAGAGATGGAGGCACGGGGATGAAACGCTTCGGTTTTTCCAAGTTCATGCTGATCTTCGGTCTGATGTTCATTTATCTGCCGATGCTGATTCTGGTGATCTACTCGTTCAACGCATCCAAACTGGTGACGGTGTGGGGCGGCTGGTCGGTGAAGTGGTACGTCGGTTTGCTCGACAACACGCAACTGATGGGCTCGGTGGTGCGCTCGCTGGAAATCGCCTGCTACACCGCGATCGCCGCTGTAGCGTTGGGCACCCTCGCCGCTTTCGTACTGACCCGCGTCACGCGCTTCAAGGGTCGCACGCTGTTTGGTGGTCTGGTCACTGCGCCGTTGGTGATGCCTGAGGTGATCACCGGTCTGTCGCTGTTGCTGCTGTTCGTGGCCATGGCGCAACTGATCGGCTGGCCGCAGGAA
This sequence comes from Pseudomonas sp., assembly GCF_049300855.1. Taxonomy (GTDB): domain Bacteria; phylum Pseudomonadota; class Gammaproteobacteria; order Pseudomonadales; family Pseudomonadaceae; genus Aquipseudomonas. The sequence continues at coordinate 51,048 of NZ_JBAQKH010000014.1, forward strand.
CGTGGCATCGTCACGATCTGGATCGCCCACACCACGTTTTGTGCAGCCTATGTGGCGGTGGTAGTCTCCGCGCGCCTGCGTGAGCTGGATTTGTCGATCGAAGAAGCGGCGATGGATCTCGGTGCGAAGCCGTTCAAGGTGTTTTTCCTGATCACCATTCCAATGATCGCGCCGTCGCTGGCGGCGGGCGGGATGATGTCGTTCGCCTTGTCGCTGGATGACTTGGTGTTGGCCAGCTTCGTCTCCGGGCCGGGTTCGACCACGCTGCCGATGGAAGTGTTCTCGGCGGTGCGACTGGGCGTGAAGCCTGAGATCAACGCCGTGGCCAGCCTGATTCTGCTGGCGGTGTCGCTGGTGACCTTCCTGGTCTGGTACTTCGGCCGCAAGGCAGAAGCCAACCGCAAAAAAGCGATTCAGGAAGCGATGGATCAGACGGCGAACGAGTCGTGGCAACCTCAGCAATCCGCAGCCACTGCTTAACCTGTATCCCTAGCCCTCTCCCTCGGGAGAGGGCTAGGGCTAGGGGGCTTTGCGTAACGTGAATAAAAAGAATGGAGTTGTACCGATGAAAATGTTTGGCAGGACTCTGCTGACACTGTCCTTAATGGGCGCAATGGTCATGGGCGCCCAGGCCAACGACAAGGTGCTGCGTGTTTACAACTGGTCCGATTACATCGCGCCGGACACCGTCAAGAAGTTCGAAGACGAGACCGGCATCCGCGTGACCTACGACGTCTTCGACAGCAACGAGACCCTTGAGGCGCGCTTGCTGGCGGGCAAATCCGGCTACGACCTGGTCGTGCCGTCGAACAGTTTCCTGGCCAAGCAGATCAAGGCTGGCGTCTATCAGACGCTGGACAAATCGAAGCTGCCGAACTGGAAGAATCTCAACCCGGTGCTGCTGAAAAACGCCGCCGCCAGTGATCCGGACAACGCCCACGCGTTCCCGTACATGTGGGGCTCGATCGGCATCGGTTTCAACCCGGCCAAGGTCAAGGAAGTGCTCGGCGCCAACGCCCCGACCAATTCCTGGGACTTGTTGTTCAAACCGGAAAACGCTGAAAAACTCAAAGCCTGCGGCATCAGTTTCCTCGATTCGCCGACGGAAATGATCCCGGCTGCCCTGCACTACCTGGGTTACCCGGTGAACGACAGGGACACCGCGCACATCAAGGAAGCCGAGGCGCTGTTCATGAAGATCCGCCCGAACGTGGCGTATTTCCATTCCTCGAAATACATCTCCGATCTGGCCAACGGCAACATCTGCGTGGCGGTCGGTTACTCCGGCGACGTGCTGCAGGCCAAGGCCCGCGCGGTGGAATCGGGCAACAACGTGGTGATCGATTACAGCATTCCCAAGGAAGGCGCCGGCAGCTTCTACGACATGGTCGCCATCCCGCGCGATGCGGCGAACGTCGAGAACGCTTACCTGTTCATGGATTTTCTGATGCGTCCGGACATCATCGCCGAGATCACCAACAGCAACGGCTACAGCAACGCCAACGCGGCGGCGACGCCACTGGTGGATGAAGCGATCCGCAACGACCCGGGTTCGTACCCGTCGCAAGCGGTGATGGCGACACTGTATGCGGTGCCGGATCAGCCGATTGCCACGCAACGAATCATGACCCGTGGCTGGACCCGGGTGAAACTCGGTAAGTAAGACTACGGAGTTGGAATTCCAACAACACGATGAACCTGTGGGAGCTGGCTTGCCAGCGATGACGGAGGGTCAGGCAAAGGTATTTCGGATGTGCTGACCCCATCGCTGGCAAGCCAGCTCCCACAGGGTTTTGAGATCACATTCAGACAGTGCCAGGCCCAGGATTTTCTTAGCTTAAATAATTCATTGATTTCCCGTTCACGCAGCGCCTTACCACCGCTGCACCCTGCTATGAACGGCCTCACCTGGCTTCCTCGGTTCAGGTGAATTCTCAGGCGCCTTCGGGCGCCTTTTTTTGTGCGCTCAGATCAACGACCAATCTTGCAGAATCCGATAGCGCCCCTTGTGCGATTCGAACAACGCAAAACGTTCGGCGCGCAGGAAGAACTCCGGCGGCGTGGCGGATTCCGGCTCCGGCGCACGGTACTCACGGGCCAGCGTCAGGTGCGGGCGAAACTCGCGTGGCGTCTCTTCAAAGCCAAACGGCAACATCGCCTGCTCCAGCGCATAGACCAGTCGCAACAACGCCTGCGGCGCCTGCTCTGGCGCCAGCGACAACACCCCGGCGCGATGCCAGACCTGCAGACGATCCAGCGAAATCTTCAACGCCTCACCCGGTGTGCGCACTTGCCCGGCCGCCTCGCAGACTTCATTGATCTGCGCCAACGGCACCGCGCCAAGAAACAGCAGCGTCAGGTGAAAGTTGTCCGCAGGCACCGGCTTACCAGTGCGCAAACCCAACTCCCCGCGCCACTGAGCGATCGCCTTACGTAGCGCCGGAGGGCAATCGAGGGCGAAAAACAGTCGCTTCGCTTCATCGGTCATGGCCCTGCTCCCCTGTTCATCGTGATCCGCCGGATTCTACACAGCCTGATCAGACGACTCGTGACAGGAAGCTATAGTTCAAGGATTGCCATCAACCGGAGGCCGCCATGCGCGAGATCCTCAGCAAAGAACCCTGGTGGGCGCGCCCCCCGAATCCCGGGCAGGATGAGAAGGAACTGGAATGGGGCTGGCTGGTGCATTACAGCGAGGGTGAGCCGCGTTTCGAATTCGTCCGCGAACGCCCGACGGACGAGCAGATTCGCGATCGCAAAAGCTGCCGCATCACCCCCTCGGAGTGAACACTCCTACAAGATATTTGCGCTGGCTTCAGGGTTCAAGGATGTTCTTGAAGCCACCAAAGATCATCCGCTGGCCATCAAACCCCATCGGGTTGACGTCCGGTTGCATGCGCGGGTCGTCCATCATTTTGGCCATGCCGGCATCACGGGTGGCTTTGTCGGGCCAGATCAGCCAGCCGGCCGACACCGTTTCGCCTTCCTTGAGTTTTACTGCCATCGGAAATGAGGTGACCTTGCCATCCGGCACGTCATCACCCCAGCACTGAATCACATCCTGTGCACCGTATTCCTTGAACAGTTTCGCCGCGATTGCGCAGTGCTTTTTGTACTGCTCATGATTGGCAGTCGGCACCGGCGCTACGAAAATATCGATATAAGCCATGTCACTCTCCTTGCACGTTGGGTTCGATCTGCTGGTTAGTCGATTGCGGCGGCTGCCATTCGACAGGATTCACGCCCAAGCCGACCGGCGGTTCATCCTCGACGGCCAAATTGCGCTCAACCTGCCCGGCCATGTGCAACGTGCCGGCCATTACGCCAGTCGTCGGGTTCTGCACCAGTTTCAGCCAGGCCTTGTCGAAGGTGCTGCCCAGACTGTTACGAATCAACGCTTCACTGTCAGGCCGGTCATTGGCCTGGATGATCGCGCGAATGCCCGCCACACCGATCGAAATCAAACCTCCCGCCAGTTTCCCTGCGGCGGCAGCGACCGCACTGGCGGCACCGCGCGGGGCCATTTCCGCTTCCATGCGTTGGCTGGCGCGCTTGGCCACCGGCGCCATGCCGGCATCGGTCGAGGCAATACCCTTGGCGCCTCCCTCGGTGTGGATCTTGTCGATCAGCGCGGCGTAGGCCGGCAGCGTATTCAACGGCTCGGTGCTGATGACCTGATACAACGAAGCATCCCGCGCCGGTGGCGGGCCGAGAGCGATGGCCGGGATCTTCTGCAAACGCCCATTGAGTTGCGCAACAGGCACACCGTGGCGCTGGGCGATGAGCGACATCTGCTGCGCCATCAGTTGCGCGTAGAACGCTGTGGCCTGGCCGAGAATCGCATCCGGATCGATCTCCACCGCGACCGGCGCCAGCACCCTTTCCTGATATTGCTCAAGCAGATACGCCGCCAGCCGCTTGGCCGAGGCGTCCTGTTCGCCACCGGCATCGATCGTGTACCAACTGACCTTCATCGACAGCCATTCCTGGGTCCAGTAGCTACTGAACCACGGGATGAAATTTTCTTCAGTTTGCTGATAGACGCGAGTGCGCCAATGTTCCATCGAACCCCGGGCAAAGACTTTGACTTGCTCGGTGGACTGCTGCGAAGCGCTGACGATTTCCCGGTCGATCTGCTGCCAGGTTGCCGGCGACACCACCACGGCCTGCGGCGCTGACACCGGGGCCCGCGCCGGGGTGGCGCAGCCGGCCAGCAACAACAGTGCGGCGACGAGCAGCGCACGCGGGTTCACGGTGGCGGTTTCCTTGAGATGAGTGGGAGGCAGATTTGAGTATAGGTGGGTCAATTGAGCCTGATGCTGGATGTACTGGCCTCATCGCTGGCAAGCCAGCTCCCACAAGGATTTCCAGCGGCCGCAGATTTTGTGATCACCTCAGAACCTGTGGGAGCTGGCTTGCCAGCGATGAGGCCATCAGCAACACCCCCAAAAACCCCACCATCAATGCCATCGATATTCACCATCGCGACGATTGCCTTCCGCCCACCGCCCATCAAAGGCACGATTAAGCCATCCGAGACACAACGAGGAGTTCACAGCATGATTCACACCCACGTCACACTCTCCGTGAGTTTCCCGGTGTTCGGCAGCAACTATTACGACCAGCACGTCGTGTCGCACAAAGCGCAGGCACTGGTATTCAACGAAGCTTTCGAAGATCTGCTGATGCCCGCCGCCATCAATCACTTCAGCAATGAAGTGGTCGGCATCAACGATCAGTTCCGTTTTCTGAGCGACATTCTCGCCACCCATTTGCTGGACATCGAGGCCGCTGTGCCTGCGCGATCCAGCGTCCGGGCGAGCGCTCGTTTTTAATTGCAGCACGCACTAAAAAGCCCACTGGCCATTTCGGCGCAGTGGGCTTTTTCACATCAGGGTTGCGCCGTTCAGCGCTTCCAGCACTCGGCATAACGCGAGCAGACGTTGTACTGCGCATCCATTTTGGCCATGCGGTCGAGATGGCGCATGACGGATTCGGCCATGATTTCCTTGGACGACTGGAAGTAGTACATGATCATGTCGGTTTCCATGTCGGTCGGCGCCGCGTTGCTACGCTTGCCGGAAGTACCGTCGACGGCAGACCATTCTTTCAGGCGCTTGTCGTCGATACTGCGCAGGCGCTTGCGATACTCGTCGCTGGAACGGGTGATCGCCTCGTCGGCAATCGCCGAACTCTCATTGTTGAATTCGGCCAGATTCTGGCGGTACAGCGCCCAGTAATCGTCTGGCAGTTCAAAGCCCATTTTCGCCTTGCGTTCGCTGACCAGGGCATCGAGCTTTTGCGGCGTAAACGTCGTCGAGACCGGCTTCTTCGCTTCGGATTTCATCACCACGAAGAGACTGCCATTGACGATGCGATCGATCATCACCGTACGTTCCGGCGTATCCGGCAGCAGCACTGGCGGTTTGGGAAAGATCGGGTTGCGCCCGGCACAGGCCGCCAGGCCCTCGCGTTTCATCAGGATCGGTGTGCGCACGTCCTTGCCATCGATGCGCTGCACACGCTGCATCAGTGTCGAACACTGGCGCCCCTTGAGGTCGAAGGTCAGCTCGTATTCTGTATCGCGCTGAGGTTTGAAGCTGAAACCCGACCCGCACACGGCATAACCGGTCTGGGTGTTGACCTTCAGGTACATGTCCTTGTCGGGCGGCAGTTTGATTTCCAGGTAGCTCTTGGCCTTTTCCGGTGGCGCCACACTCATGCCGACTCGGCGCGTGCTGTCGACGATGAACAGGTTGTTGAGCAAGCCGGTGGTCTGGCCATCGCAATGCTCTGCATCGTAGTAATCCACCGAAGCGTTATCGGTGCTGGCGACAAAGCGCAGCTTGGCGGCATCAGGTGCGGCCGAATCCTGATAAGTGCCCATCTGGGTACATCCCGACGCCAGGAGGCCCGACAGAACGGCACCGATAACAACGGGTGAACGGCGCAACAGCAAAGCGACAGACATGATCATCCTTGGGGAGACGGGGCAAAAAAACGGCGATGCTACTGAATTGCCATCATTGCGTCCACTCCCCCCGCGTCTGCACTACCGACCGTTGGTCACCCTGCCCGCCCCACCCGAGCAGCGGCGAAATGCCACCTATACTCCTTGCAACCAAGCCCCACGCAATGGATCTGCGCCCTCAATAACAACAAGCAGAGGTGGACCATGGTCTGGCAGCAAATCTATGACCCGTTCGGCAACCCGGTAATCTCCACGCTCATGGCCGCCGTGCCGGTGGTGGTGATGCTCGCGACGCTGGCGTTCTTCCACGTCAAGGCGCATCTGGCGGCGTTGCTGGCGCTGGCTTCCGCCCTGCTGATCTCGATCTTCGCCTTCGGCATGCCGGCGAGCATGGCCGGTTCCGCGGCATTGTTCGGGGCGGCGAACGGCTTGCTGCCGATCGGCTGGATCGTCCTCAACATCATCTTTCTGCATCGCCTGACTACCGAGAACGGCTCGTTCAAAGTGCTGCAGGATTCTCTCGCGCGGATCACCGATGACCGCCGCTTGCAGTTGCTGCTGATCGCCTTCTGCTTCGGTGCGTTTTTCGAGGGTGCGGCGGGATTCGGCACGCCGGTAGCGGTGACCGGGGCAATTCTGATTGGTCTCGGCTTCTCGCCGTTGGCCGCGTCCGGTCTGGCGCTGATTGCCAACACGGCACCGGTGGCGTTCGGCGCGTTGGGCACACCGATTATCACGCTGGCCAAGGTTACCGGCCTGGATGAAATGGAACTGTCAATGATGGTCGGTCGGCAGTTGCCGTTCTTCTCGGTGCTGGTGCCGTTCTGGTTGATCTGGGCGTTCGCCGGGTGGCGCAAGATGCTGGAGATCTGGCCGGCGATTCTGGTGGCCGGGGTGAGTTTCGCCGTGCCGCAGTTTCTGGTGTCGAACTACCACGGGCCGATGCTGGTGGACGTGATTGCCGCGCTGATTTCCATGGCCTGTCTGACGTTGTTTTTGAAGGTGTGGAAACCGGCGACCATTCACACCTCGGCAGCGCTGTCAGGGCGCGTCGACAACTCCAAAGTCGAAGAAGAAAAAGTCACCGCCAGCGCCGCGTTCAGCGATCAGGCGCGCCCGGCGGTCATGCGTGCGTGGATGCCGTGGATCATCCTCACCGTGTTCGTGTTTGCCTGGGGCACGCAGGGCTTCAAGAATATGTTCGATGTGCGCCCGGCGATCGATCCGGTTACGCACTCGGCCAAACTCGACCTCACAGGTAAACCGCTGAATGAAGCCAATCCGATCTTCGCGCCGGCGGTGACCTTCACCACCCTGCACCTACAGATCGAAAAAGTCCCGCCCGTGGTTGCCGCGCCGAAAGCGGAAGAAGCGGTGTACAAATTCACCTGGTTCACCGCCACCGGCAGCGGGATTCTGCTGGCGGCGATCGTCGGTGGTTTGCTGATGGGCTATTCGATCCCGCAACTGATCAAGCAATACCTGCGCACGTTGTGGGTGGTGCGGTTTTCGCTGATCACCATTGCGGCGATGCTGGCGCTGGGGTTTCTCACGCGCTATTCGGGACTCGACGCAACCATGGGGCTGGCGTTTGCGGCGACGGGGATTTTCTACCCGATGTTCGGCACGCTGCTCGGTTGGCTGGGGGTGGCGTTGACCGGTTCCGATACGGCGTCGAACGTGTTGTTTGGCGGCTTGCAACGGGTTACCTCGGAACAATTGGGGATCAGCCCGATCCTGATGGCGGCGGCGAACAGCTCTGGCGGGGTGATGGGCAAAATGGTCGATGCGCAGTCGATCGTGGTCGCCTCCACCGCGACTCGCTGGTATGGGCATGAGGGCGAGATTCTGCGTTATGTGTTCTTCCACTCGATTGTGCTGGCGATTCTGGTGGGTGGGCTGGTGACGTTGCAGGCGTATGTGGCGCCGTTTACACACATGGTGGTTGGCGGGCATTGAGGCTGGATGATCTGGCCCCATCGCTGGCAAGCCAGCTCCCACAGGGATTCATGCTGTAAACACGAGTCCATTCACCCCATGGAAACCTGTGGGAGCTGGCTTGCCAGCGATGAGGCCCTGTCATTCAACACTCATGTTGACTGACTAGACGCTATCGCGTGCAAGCTCACTCCCACAGTAGTTTGTGTTGCTCCCTGGATTGATGAACTGTGCACATAACTCTATAGCGCAAATCCGACAAAACCTTTTCCTCTTCCCGGCAGTCACTCCTTAACGAGACCGGCGATGACGCTGGCTGCCCGCTTGGGCCATCCATGACCCTGCTGCCCTGATGAAGAGAGAAAAGGAATCGAACCATGACGATTTCCCGACGCAGATTTCTGATCCTCGGCGCCGTCACCGCGACGGCGTTCGCAATGCCTCCGTTTATCAGCCTCAAGGCCTACGCCGCCAATCTGGAGAAACCGGCCATGAGTAAAGTGACCATCAACGTCAATGGCAAGCCGCGTGCGCTTGACGTCGACAACCGCACCACCCTGCTCGATGCCCTGCGCGAGCACCTGCACCTGACCGGCAGTAAAAAAGGCTGCGACCACGGCCAGTGCGGCGCCTGCACGGTGATCGCCGATGGCCGACGGATCAATTCTTGCCTGACGTTGGCGGTGATGCACGAAGGCCGTGAAATCACCACCATCGAAGGCCTCGGCATGCCCGACAATCTGCACCCGATGCAAGCCGCGTTCATCAAACATGACGGCTATCAGTGCGGCTATTGCACACCCGGGCAGATCTGCTCGGCGGTGGCGGTCATCAAAGAGATCCGCGATGGCATTCCCAGCCACGTCAGTGAACGCCTCACCGAGGCGCCGCAGTTGATTGCCAGCGAGCTTCAAGAGCGCATGAGCGGCAACATCTGCCGCTGCGGCGCCTACTCGAACATCATCGAAGCGATCACTGAAGTCGCGGAGGTGCCGGCATGAGACCGTTCAATTACAGCCGCGCCGACTCCCCCGCCGCTGCCGCCGCACAAGCCGCGCAATTTGAAGGCGCGCGGTTCATCGCCGGCGGTACCAACCTGCTCGACCTGATGAAACTCGACATCGAAACGCCGCTGCAACTGATCGACGTCAATCACCTCGGTCTGGACCAGATCGAAGCCACGCCCGAAGGCGGCTTGCGCATCGGCGCACTGGTGCGCAACACCGATCTGGCGGCCGACGCGCGGATCAGAAAAGACTACGCTCTGCTCTCTCGCGCCCTGCTCGCCGGGGCTTCCGGGCAGTTGCGCAACATGGCGAGCACCGCTGGCAACCTGCTGCAACGCACGCGCTGCCCGTACTTCTACGACACCAATCAGGCCTGCAACAAACGCCAACCCGGCAGCGGCTGCGCGGCAATTGGCGGGGTCAGTCGGCAGTTGGGCATCATCGGCGTCAGCGACGCGTGCATCGCCACGCACCCGAGCGACATGGCCATCGCCATGCGTGCCCTCGATGCGCAGATTGAAACGGTGAAACCCGACGGCAGCACCCGCAGTATCGCCATGGCTGATTTTCATCAATTGCCCGGCACCACGCCGAACATCGAAACCAGCCTGACGCCCGGCGAGTTCATCACCTCGGTGACACTGCCCGCACCGCTCGGCGGCACGCACATCTATCACAAGGTGCGCGATCGCTCGTCCTATGCGTTCGCGCTGGTGTCGGTCGGTCTGATCCTGCAACAGGACGGCAGCGGTCGCGTTGCCGTCGGCGGTATCGCGCCGAAACCATGGCGGGTCGAAGCCGCCGAAGCGTTGCTACCGAAAGGCGCCAAAGCCGTCAGCGAGCGCCTGCTCGACGGCGCTACACCGACCCACGACAACCAATTCAAACTGACCCTGGTCGAGCGCACGCTCGGTGCGGTGTTGGCGCAAGCGAGGGAGCCAGCATGAAATTCGACACGCCCGCCACCACCAACCCGATCGACCAGTTGAAGGTCATCGGCCATCCCACCGAGCGCATCGAAGGCCCACTGAAAACCAGCGGTCAGGCGCCATACGCCTATGAGCAGCATGAGGCGGTGGCCCATCAGGCTTACGGCGTCATGGTCGGCTCGGCCATCGCCAAGGGGCGGATCAATAACATCGATCTTGAGGCCGCCAAAGCCGCGCCCGGCGTGCTCGCCATCGTCACCGCCGCCAACGCCGGCAAACTCGGCAAGGGCAAATACAATGCCGCGCATTTGTTGGCCGGGCCGCAGATTCAGCACTATCACCAGGCCGTTGCGCTGGTGGTCGCCGAGACCTTTGAACAGGCGCGCGCCGCTGCGCAAATGGTCAAGGTCGATTATGTCGCCGCTAAGGGCGAATTCGATCTGGCCAGCGTGCGCGATAAAGGTGTCGAGCCAAAAGAGGAATTGCCCGATGTCACTCACGGTGATTTCGCCAAAGCGTTCGCCGCAGCGCCAGTGCAGTTCGACCAGACCTACACCACGCCGGATCAGTCCCACGCGATGATGGAACCGCATGCCACACTGGCGGCGTGGAAAGGCGATCAACTGACCTTGTGGACGTCGAACCAGATGATCGCCTGGAGCGTCGACGACATCGCCGCCACCCTCGGTTTGCCCAAGGAAAAAGTCCGGCTGATCTCGCCGTACATCGGTGGCGGCTTCGGCGGCAAACTGTTCGTGCGCGCCGATGCGATCCTTGCCGCCCTCGGTGCGCGCATGGCTGGCAGACCGGTGAAAGTCGCCCTCGCCCGCCCGCAGATCGCCAACAACACCACTCACCGCCCGGCGACCATTCAGCGCATTCGCATGGGCGCGACGGCGGACGGCAAACTCACGGCGATCGCTCACGAAGGCTGGTCGGGCAATCTGGCGGAAGGCAAAGTCGAAGTCGCTGCGCAACCGAGTCAGTTGTTGTACGCGGCGGAAAATCGGCAGGTCAGCATGCGTTTGTCTCCGCTTGATTTGCCCGAAGGCAACGCCATGCGCGCGCCCGGCGAAACCCCGGGATTGATGGTGCTGGAAATTGCCATGGACGAGATGGCCGAACAGCTCAAACTCGATCCGATCCAGTTCCGCATTCTCAATGACACTCAGGTCGACCCGGTGAAAACCGAGCGGCCGTTTTCGCAGCGGCGCTTGATCGAATGCCTGCAAACCGGTGCGGAGAAATTCGGCTGGAATAAGCGCAATCCGCAACCGGGCTCACAACGCGAGGGCCGCTGGCTGATCGGCATGGGCGTGGCCGCGGCGATTCGCAACAACTTGCTGGTCAAGTCTGGCGCGCGGGTGCGGTTGGAGCGCGATGGCAAGGTCACGGTGGAAACCGACATGACCGATATCGGCACCGGCAGTTACACGATCATCGCGCAGACCGCCGCTGAGATGATGGGCGTTGGTTTGAAGGATGTGAGTGTGCATCTGGGCGATTCGAACTTTCCGGTGTCGGCAGGTTCCGGCGGGCAATTCGGCGCCAACTGCTCGACTGCCGGGGTGTATGCCGCGTGCATGAAACTGCGTGAGGCAGTGGCGGGCAAGCTGGGCATGGCGGCGGATCAGGCGGAGTTTGTCGACGGTCAGGTGCGGGTTGGCGACAAGCACGTGCCGCTGCGCAATGCTGCGCAAAACGGCGTGGTGGAGGCTGAGGACAGCATCGAGTTTGGCGACCTCGCCAAGCAGTATCAGCAGTCGACCTTTGGTGCGCACTTCGTCGAGGTGGCGGTGGATGCCGCAACCGGTGAAGTGCGGGTGCGCCGGATGTTGGCGGTGTGCGCGGCCGGACGCATTCTCAACCCGCAAGCGGCGCGCAGTCAGGTGATCGGCGCGATGACCATGGGCGTCGGTGCGGCGTTGATGGAAGAGTTGGCGGTGGACAAGAAGCTGGGGTTTTTCGTCAATCATGATCTGGCGGGCTATGAAGTGCCGGTGCATGCCGACATTCCGCATCAGGAGGTGATCTTCCTCGATGAGACTGATCCGATTTCTTCGCCGATGAAGGCCAAGGGTGTCGGTGAGTTGGGGATTTGCGGGGTCAGTGCGGCGGTGGCGAATGCGATTTACAACGCCACGGGGGCGCGGGTGCGGGACTATCCGATCACCCTCGATAAAATCCTCTCTTCACTGCCGGAGATGATCTGAACGCCTGAATAGAGCCCTCACCCTAGCCCTCTCCCAGAGGGAGAGGGGACTGATCCGGGGATATTGGAGAATTTCACCGACCTGAAAGTCTTGCTGTGAATCCATAATCGACACAGCACTTTCAGGTCGACGGATAGCGTTTTGCTGTAAATCCATAATCGACTCGGTCTCTCAGGTCGATGTAAGACGCAAGACACAGCGGTCGACCGCCTCTCCCTCCGGGAGAGGGCTGGGGTGAGGGAAGCGCTTCACTCGGATCGCGGATATTGCTCAGCACTCACCTGCTCCATCCACTCCACCACTTTGCCATCGAGCACTTCGGCAATCGCGATATGCGTCATCGCCGTGGTCGCGGCCGCCCCATGCCAATGCTTGGCCCCCGGCGCAATCCACACCGTATCGCCAGGACGAATCTCACGCACCGGCTGCCCCCACTCCTGCACAAACCCGGAACCGGCCGTGACGATCAAGGTCTGTCCCAAAGGATGTGTATGCCAAGCGGTACGCGCGCCCGGTTCAAACGTCACCGTCGCACCACTGACCCGCGCCTCATCGGTGCCCTTGAACGGCGCATCGACGCGGACCGTGCCGGTGAACCAGTCCGCCGGGCCTTTGGCCGACGGTTGCGAACCATTGGGTGTGACCGTCACTCGCGGGGGCTCATTGGCCTGCACCTCACCCGCCAGCAGGGAAAGGCTCAGCGCAGAAGCGGCAATCGGGTTCATGGCAATTCCTCCAGATAAACAATGCCACCACTCTAACGACGCCCACTGTTCAGATAATCGACTAAAATTCGAAAAAACTTATGCAGGAAACTCATCAATGCTGCGTGAAAATGCCACCGACCTGCTCGCCTTCCTCGCCGTGGCCCGCGAGCGCAGTTTCACCAAAGCGGCGGCCAAACTCGGCGTTTCGCAATCGGCACTGAGCCATACCATCCGTGCCCTTGAAGCCCGTTTGGGCCTGCGCCTGCTGACGCGCACCACCCGCAGCGTCTCGCCCACGGAGGCCGGTGAACATCTGCTGCAAACCATCGGCCCGCGCTTCGAAGAAATCGAACGGGAACTGACGGCGCTGAGCAACCTGCGCGACACCCCTGCCGGCAAGATTCGCCTCAGCGCCACCGACCACTCGCTGGACTGGCTGCTGCGCCCGGTGCTCAAGGAATTTCTGCCGCAGTACCCGGACATCGCCGTCGAGGTCTGTAGCGATTACGGCTTCGTTGACATCGCAGGTCAGGGTTTCGACGCCGGCGTGCGCCTCGGCGAGGACGTCGCGCAAGGCATGATCGCCACCCGTATCGGCCCCGACATGCGCATGGCCGTGGTCGGTTCACCCGCCTATTTCGCCCATCGCCCCCGGCCACAAACCCCACGCGATCTGACCGAGCATGCCTGCAACAACCTGCGCCTGCCGACCAATGGCGGGTTGTACACGTGGGAGTTCGAGAAGGCTGGCGAAAGCCTGAAAGTGCGGGTTTCCGGGCAGGTCACCTTGAATGGCGTCTACCCGCTGCGCGACGCTGCAGTGGACGGTTTCGGCCTGAGCTACATTCCGGAAAACATCGTCGCGCCGTATCTGGCCGACGGCCGTCTGCTGCAGGTGCTTGAAGATTGGTGCCCGACGTTTGCCGGGTATCACCTGTATTACCCGAGCCGACGTCAGGCTGCGCCGGCGTTTGCGTTGTTGCTGGAGGCGCTGCGCTATCGCGGTTGAGGGCTAGTCACTTTTTATAACAACCCGCAGCGCCCCAGCACGCCTTGGCAATTTTGACTGCCACCTCCACCGAGCTGGCAGATACCGTCGCAATCTGTCCGCGTTGCATGCCCATGCACACATACTGTTCGTCGAAGGCGTAGGCCGCGAACACAATCAATGCGAGGCAAACCCCAGTGAAATAAGCACATCTGCGGCTGTGCACGTCCATGATTGTTCTTCTTCGGCGAAACAGGAGTCTCCATGATTGCTCGCCAGCAAAAGCCTTCCAACTGTCAGATATGACAGTCCTTCAGACCATTTGGAAATTAAAGTGTTGAGGAACCAACGCCAAGTCGCGGTCGCCGGCGAGATCGTCAGCCCACCAACGCAATCAACTGATGCCGCTGCGCATCGGTGAGCATCGGCCCGAACCCGGCCCTGGCGTTATCGGCCATGTAGCGTGGATTGCCCGTGCCGGGGATCACGCAGGTCACCGCCGAATGCGAAAGCAGAAATTTCAGCGCCAGTTGCGGCCAACTGTTGACCTGCACATCCGACACCCACGCCGGCAGCGGTTTGCCCTTGAGCCGCGCCAGCAATCCCCCGCCCCCGAACGGCCGATTACAGATCACCGCCACGCCGCGCTCGCGGCACAACGGCAGAATGCGTTTTTCGACGCCGCGGTCATCGAGGGCGTAGTTGATTTGCAGGAAGTCCAATTGTTCAGCCTTCAGCACCGCTTCGACTTCTTCGTAGGCGGACGCGGTGTAATGGCTGATGCCGATGTAACGAATGCGCCCCTGCGCTTTCCATTCGCGCAGGGTTGGCAGATGAGTTTGCCAGTCGAGCAGGTTGTGGATCTGCATCAGGTCGATGCGTTCGGTACGCAGCAGGCTGAACGACTGCTCCATCTGCGCGACGCCCTCCGCGCGCCCGCGCGTCCACACCTTGGTCGCCAGGAACGCCGGTGAACGCGGCTCGTGGATGGACAGCAATTCGCCGGTGGTCTGTTCGGCGCGGCCATACATCGGTGAGCTGTCGATCAGCGTACCGCCCTTGGCAAACAGCTCATCAAGCACAGCCGGCAATTGCCGGTAGGCCGGATCACCCGGGGCGACGTCGAAACCGCGATAAGTACCAAGACCCACCATGGGCAACGACTCGGAGCTGGACGGGATGGCGCGGGTCTGCATGGCGTGGCCTCCGGTGGTCGCGGGTGTCGTGGCAGTGGCCAACGCCCGATCAAAGGTGAAGACCGCCGAAACCCCGGCAGCCAGCGTGAGCAATCGGCGACGGGAGTAACCCTCAGTGTGGCTCATGCTGGTTCCCCTGCTGCGTGGATCTGTTGCATGTTGTGTGTGCGAGCGGCCCGGTGGCAGGGCTGGACTACACTGCGACAGCCAACTTTCACACACCGTTAAAAGTAGCCGAATGTCCCGAACCCTGATGTCACTCGTCGTATTGATCGTTGCCGTGTATCTGGTGCTGTGCGCGGCGCTGTTCTTTTTTCAGCGTTCGCTGATCTATTTTCCGCAACCCAACTCGGTCAACGGCGCCGATTCACGGATGACACTGGCGATGCCGGATGCGCAGGTTTCGGTGGTCACTCGCGAGCGCGCCGGATCGCGGGCGCTGATCTATTTCGGCGGCAATGCCGAGGACGTCTCGCGCAATCTGCCGGAGTTTGCCGAGGCGCTTCCTGAATACGCGGTGTATCTGCTCAACTATCGTGGCTTCGGTGGCAGCGGCGGCTCACCGTCCGAGGAGGCGATTGCCGAGGATGCGCTGGCGCTGTTCGATCAGGTCTATGCCAGTCATCCGCAGGTGGCCGTGGTCGGGCGCAGTCTTGGTTCCGGCGTCGCGGTGCGCCTGGCCAGTCAGCGGCCGGTGCAACAGCTGATTCTGGTGACGCCTTACAACAGCCTCGAAGAAATTGCGGCGCGGCAGTATCCGTGGGTGCCGGTGAAGTGGTTGCTCAAGGATCGCTTTGAATCAGGCAAGTACGCCGCGCATATCCGCGTGCCGACGTTGTTGCTCGCGGCCAGTGACGACGAGGTGATTCCCCGCGCCAGCACGCAGCGTTTGCTGGAGAGTTTCCCGCAAGGCGTGGCGACGTTGAGGGTGGTGCCGGATTCGGGGCATAACTCGATTTCCGACCGTGCGCAGTATTTGCAGTGGATGGGGAATGTGTTGAATCGGTGAACCAAGTCCCGATTCCTCAGTCCTACCCGCGCCGCGTTCTGCGGTTCACTCCTTTGCGCTGTCCTCTTCAGAGCTGCCCGTCTCATGCGCCACGCCGTTCGTTCGTCTCGCTTGGTTTCGTTGTGCCTGCTGATCCTTTCACCCTTGTTCGCGGCAACCGCCCATGCCGGTGCGGAGCGACAATTGGTAGCTGCCATCAACGACTATCGCGCCCATCCGCAACGCTGCGATCGGCGCCCGGCGCAACGGCTGGCGCCGTTGGCGTTGAAGTCGAATCTGGCCTTGCCGATCGGTTATCGCTACGCCGGTGGCATGCGAGAAGCGCTGAAATCGTCCGGGTATTCCGCCGTCGCGGTGCGCAGTATTCGCGTGGTTGGCGCCGAGGATGCCGAAGAGGCCTTCGACCTGCTGCAAAACGACCACTGCGCCGCGCTGCTGGATGCGAGCTACGCCGACATCGGCGTCAGCCGGTCGCGCAATGAGTGGCAAGTGGTGTTGGCGCAACCGGTGTTCGACAGCCGCGTTGGCGATAACCGCAGCGTCGGCAAGGCCCTGCTCGCCGAGGTCAATGCCGCACGTGCGCGACCACAGATGTGCGGACGTCAGCGATTCGCCGCCGCCCGACCATTGAGCTGGAATGCCGCATTGGGCGCCGCTGCCCAAGGGCACAGCAAAGCCATGGCTTACGGCAACTATTTCGCCCATCAGGATCCGGACGGTGACCTGCCCGCCGATCGCGCCCGCGCGGCGGGTTATCGTGGCCGGCAAATCGGCGAAAACATCGCCGCCGGGCAGAGTTCGCCGGGCAAGGCCATGGCCGGATGGCTGGCCAGCCCCGGACATTGCGCCAATTTGATGAACCCGATGTTCACTCAGGTCGGTGCCGGGTTTGCCAGTGAGGCGCGCAGTGCTGAAGGGGTTTACTGGACGATGGTGTTTGGTGCGCAGTGAAGGGCAGCGTCCAGTGCCAATTTCAACAGTTCCTTGCGCAGCATTGACGGCGCGCGAACGGCCTGCCCGGCCTGCCAGTCGAGTGGCAATAAATGATTGAGCTTTTGTTGGCTGACCTCGGCTGGCGCCAGAAAGCAGCTTTTGCGGTCGCGGATACTGATCACATTGAGCAGCCAGTCGTCGCCCTGCTCGGCCATCCAGCGTTTGATCATCGGCCGGTGGTTTTGCAGCAGAGCGTCAGCATCCCACACGGTCATTTGTGCGAAGAAGCCCGGCAGGTTGCTGTCGGGCTTCATTCGTTTCGAGTCGGCCGCCAACGCAGCGGCCAGGTCCGATTCGATGCTGGCCTGGCATTCGAGAAAATACTGCCGGGGCCAGTCTGCCGGCAGTTTTGCCCGTGAAGCGAGGTCGGCGTAGGCCTTGATGTCGGCAGGAGTGGTCATCTGTCCGGTGAAGTTCAGCGTATTGTCGAGAATCGCGGTGGCCAGCAATGCCGCACTGTGCGAGCTGATGGCGGATAGCAAACCTGCGCCTTCCCAGCGCTGAAAGATTTGGGTTGCCGCAGCGCCGATCGGACGAATATCGGCGCCAGTCCCAAGCTTCTGCGCCCAGTAATGCTCATACCCCGGATGATGATCGATGACTTCTACCACCCGTTCGAGCACCACCAACGGGTCGAAATGGTGATAGTCCGAGACATCGACCAACACGAATTCATCGTCGGATGTCGGCACGTACTCGTGAAAAGCTGAAGCCCAGCCAAGCACGCTTGGTGAAACGCTGGCATTGGCTGGCGCGCTGCTGACGGCGCGGGCGGCAATGCCTTGCCGATTGAACAGTTCGGCGTAGGCGATGCAACAGGCGTAGGCGTCGATGTCCAGGTAGGACGCGCCGGAGGTGATGATTTTCATGGGCCGGCAACATCGCACAGGTTTATGACGTTTGGGTGACAGGAAAAGATCGCAGCCTGCGGTAGCGCCTGCAGCGCTGCGATCCTTTGTCTTTATGCGGCGGCTTTACCGGCCGCGACCATCGCCGAAGCGGCCAGCATCGCCCGCAACAACACCGCGCAGCCGGCCGCCAGATCATCCGGCGCGGCGTTCTCGATTTCGTTGTGGCTGATGCCGCCTTCGCACGGCACGAAGATCATCCCGGCCGGGCCGAGTTCGGCGAGGAAAATCGCGTCATGTCCGGCGCCGCTGACGATGTCCATATTCGACAAACCAAGCCCTTTCGCCGCGCCGCGCACGGCTTCCACGCAGCCTTTTTCGAAATACAGCGGCGGAAAGTCGGCGGTCGGGGTCAGCTCGTAGGTCAGGCCGTGTTCTTCGCAGGTGGCGTCGATGATTTGCTTCACTTCAGCGATCATCGAATCGAGGCGCGCCGGTTCCAGATGCCGGAAGTCGAGAGTCATGCGCACTTCGCCGGGGATGACGTTACGCGAGCCGGGATAGGCTTGCAGGCAGCCGACGGTGCCACAGGCGTGTGGTTGATGACCGAGGGCGGCGCGGTTGACCGCACCGACGATGACCGAGGCGCCGACCAAGGCGTCTTTACGCAGGTGCATCGGCGTCGGGCCTGCATGCGCCTCGACGCCGCGCAGCTTGAGGTCGAACCACTTCTGCCCCAGCGCGCCCAGCACCACGCCGATGGTTTTCTGCTCGTCTTCGAGGATCGGGCCTTGTTCGATGTGAGCTTCGAAATAGGCGCCGACCTTGTGCCCGCTGACTTTACGCGGACCCGCGTAGCCGATGGCGTTCAGCGCTTCGCCAACGGTGACGCCGTCGGCATCGACTTTGGCGAGGGTTTCTTCGAGGGTGAATTTCTCCGCAAACACACCGGAGCCCATCATGCACGGGGCGAAGCGCGAGCCTTCTTCGTTGGTCCAGACCACCACTTCCAGCGGCGCTTCGGTTTCTACTTTCAGGTCATTGAGGGTGCGCAGAACTTCGACGCCAGCGAGTACGCCAAAGCAGCCGTCGAACTTGCCGCCGGTCGGTTGGGTGTCGATGTGGCTGCCGGTCATCACTGGCGGCAGGTCGGGATTGCGCCCCGGGCGACGGGCGAAAATGTTGCCGACGGCATCGACCGTGACGCTGCATCCGGCGTCCTTGCACCACTGCACGAACAGGTCGCGGGCCTGGCGGTCGAGATCGGTCAGGGCCAGGCGACAGACCCCGCCCTTGACCGTCGCGCCGAGTTTGGCCAGTTCCATGAGCGAAGCCCACAGGCGGTCGCGGTTGATGTGCTGATGGGTCGATTGCAGAACGTCTACGGCTGCGTTCATGGGGATCTCCTCAGTGCTGATACCGATAGTTCCCACGCTCTGCGTGGGAAATTATCCATGGACGCTCCGCGTCCGCTGTTGGGACGCGGAGCGTCCCGGGCTGCATTCCCACGCAGAGCGTGGGAACGATCATGAGTTACACCGCTGATTTAACGACCGAGGGTTGCGCACGCATCACGCACAACCCGTAATAAATAATCCCGCCCAGCGCCGAGCCGGTGAACCAGCCATAGCTGTAGAACCAGCTGAACGCATCGCTACCCAGTGACAGCAACGTCAGCACCACCGGCACCCCAAAGGCGAGAAACCCGGCCCAGTTCCACGCCGGGTAGACGTCGTCGCGGTACAACCCGGCCAGGTCCAGTTGCTGTTTCTTGATCAGGAAATAGTCCACCACCATGATCCCGGCGATCGGCCCGAGCAGGCTCGAATAGCCCAACAGCCAGTTGGAATACACGGTTTCCAGGCTGACATCGGAAACGATCAGACCGAGTTTTTTCAGCAGTTCATGGCCCATCAATAACAGTCCGACAAACCCGGTCAGCAACACCGCTTTGGTGCGGTTGATGACTTTGGGTGCGATGTTCTGGAAGTCATTGGTCGGCGAAACAATGTTGGCGGCGGTGTTGGTCGACAGCGTGGCGATGATGATCAACGCCATCGCCACCGCGACCCACACCGGGCTCTGGATATGCCCGATCAGACTGACCGGATCGGAGACGGTCACACCGACCAGTTTCACCGACGCGGCCGTCATGATCACGCCGAGGGAGGCGAACAGAAACATCGTCAGCGGCAAGCCAAAAATCTGCCCGAGAATCTGGTCTTTCTGGCTCTTGGCGTAACGGCTGAAGTCGGGAATGTTCAGCGACAACGTCGCCCAGAAACCGACCATCGCGGTCAGCCCGGCGGCGAAGTAACTGACCACGCTGGCACCCTCCGGACGCTTGGCCGGAATCGCCAGCAGTTCGGTCATCGACACATTGGGCATCGCCCACACCAGCAAGCCGATGCCGACCGCCACCAACAGCGGCGCCGACAACGTCTCCAGCCACTTGATCGACTCGGCGCCACGAATCACCACCCACAGGTTCAGCGCCCAGAAGATCATGAAGCCAATCACCTCCCCCGTGCCGCCGAGGGATTTCCAGCCCTCGAACACCGAGCCGAGAAACAGGTGAATCGCCAGCCCGCCAAACATAGTCTGAATACCGAACCAGCCACACGCCACCAGTGCGCGGATCAGGCACGGCACGTTGGAACCGAGAATGCCGAACGACGAGCGCAGCAACACGGGAAAGGGAATGCCGTACTTGGTGCCGGGAAACGCATTCAGCGTCAGCGGAATCAGGACAATGACGTTGGCGAACAGAATCGCCAGCAGCGCTTCGCCGACGGTCAGACCGAAGTAAGCCGTCAGCACCCCGCCGAGGGTATAAGTCGGCACACAGATCGACATGCCGACCCACAGCGCGGTGATGTGCCATTTGTTCCAGGTGCGTTCGCGCACCTTGGTCGGTGCCATGTCGTGGTTGTAACGGGGACTGTCGAGGACGTCGCTGCCGGCTTCAAGCTCGTACAAGCCGTCGCGCTCGGTCACTTGCGATCTGTTCTGTTGCATGGCCGCTCCATTGTTCTTCTGATTATTTTTTGCTCATCAGGCGGCTGCACCCGAGGGTACGAACCGGACGATGGCCGGAGGAACTGACAACTTTCGTGCACCGGCCATGGTGTCAGCGGCGGCATCAATAAACGTGCCGGGTGCCCCGCTTACGCATCGGGCCGAGGGTTAAACGCTTTGCAACTTTCTGATATTCATCAGTTTTAATTATTCACCGGAGGAGTTCGCGGAAACTTGTCTGGGTGCTCAGGCTAAACACTTGGCAAGTTGTCCGAACAGACAGGACTCAAACTGGTGCACTGCATTTATTTTCATCGTGAGCGAGCAGCCGCAGCTCAACTTCAAGCGGCTGATTTCACATAGGAAATCTTGCTCATATTTCCATCCTGTCAAGTGCGTCAAAATGGTGAACGGCCTCACCATTTTGGTGTTTTTCTTTTTTTATCGTTATTTTTCAAACACTTAAAACAGTCATAAGCTTATAAAAAATAATCTTGATCTATTGCAAATCTGCGACTAGTTTCTATTCCTGACAGCGCTGACAGGAATACACCTTGCAACGCCGTACATCAATAAAACATCTAGAACCGACACAAGTCGGTCAATGCCTGCGAGGAACTCGGAATGTCTCTGTTGATCCGTGGCGCCACCGTTGTTACCCATGATGAAAGTTATCGCGCCGACGTCTATTGCGCCGACGGCGTGATCAAAGCCATCGGTGAAAACCTTGATATTCCCGCCGGCGCCGAAGTCCTCGACGGCAGTGGCCAATACCTGATGCCCGGCGGCATTGATCCGCACACCCACATGCAACTGCCGTTCATGGGCACCGTGGCCAGTGAGGATTTCTACAGTGGCACGGCGGCTGGACTTGCCGGCGGCACCACATCAATCATCGACTTTGTGATTCCCAATCCGCAGCAGTCGCTGATGGAAGCGTTTCATCAGTGGCGCGGCTGGGCGGAAAAGTCCGCGTCCGACTATGGCTTCCACGTTGCAATCACCTGGTGGAGCGAGCAGGTGCGCGAGGAAATGGCCGAACTGGTCAGCCATCACGGCATCAACAGCTTCAAGCATTTCATGGCTTACAAGAACGCGATCATGGCGGCTGACGACACGCTGGTGGCGAGCTTCGAGCGTTGCCTTGAGCTCGGTGCCGTGCCGACCGTGCACGCGGAAAACGGCGAGTTGGTCTATCACCTGCAACGCAAGTTGATGGCCCAAGGCATCACCGGGCCGGAGGCGCATCCGCTGTCGCGGCCGTCGCAGGTTGAAGGTGAAGCGGCGAGCCGGGCGATTCGCATTGCCGAAACCATCGGCACGCCGCTGTACCTGGTACACGTTTCGACCAAGGAAGCCCTCGACGAAATCACCTATGCGCGCAGCAAGGGCCAACCGGTGTACGGCGAAGTGCTCGCCGGGCATTTGCTGCTCGACGACAGCGTTTATCAACACCCGGACTGGCAGACCGCTGCCGGTTATGTGATGAGCCCGCCGTTCCGTCCGCGTGGTCATCAAGAGGCGCTGTGGCACGGGCTACAAAACGGCAACCTGCACACCACCGCGACTGACCACTGTTGCTTCTGCGCCGAGCAAAAAGCCGCCGGCCGTGATGACTTCAGCAAGATTCCCAACGGCACCGCCGGAATCGAAGATCGCATGGCGGTGTTGTGGGATGAAGGCGTCAACAGCGGGCGTTTGTCGATGCAAGACTTCGTCGCCCTCACCTCTACCAACACCGCGAAGATCTTCAACCTCTATCCGCGCAAAGGTGCGGTTCGCGTCGGCGCCGATGCCGATCTGGTGCTGTGGGACCCGCAAGGCACCCGCACCATTTCCGCCAAGACCCACCATCAGCAGGTCGACTTCAACATCTTCGAAGGCAAGACCGTGCGCGGCGTGCCGAGCCATACCGTCAGCCAGGGCCGGGTGGTCTGGGCCGATGGCGACCTGCGCGCCGAGCGCGGTGCCGGGCGGTACATCGAACGGCCGGCGTATCCGGCGGTGTTTGATTTGTTGAGCAAGCGGGCTGAGTTGCACAAGCCAGTTGCTGTGAAACGCTGAAATCCAGGCCTTCGGCCTCATAAATGATCGTTCCCACGCTCTGCGTGGGAATGCAGCCCGTGACGCTCCGCGTCACTGGACGCAGAGCGTCCCTAGAGGCATTCCCACGCAGAGCGTGGGAACGATCAACCACTGCCCGACAGAGGCAGAGAACCTCAATAACCGTGAGGCACAAAACCGTGATCGAGACCCTGAACCATCTCCCCCACCCGCACGAAAGCGCGGCCGCCCTCGCCGGGCATTTCACCGATCTGGCGCCGCCGCTCAACGACCGGCAGGCGCATCTGGAAGCCTCGCGCTGCCTGTACTGCTACGACGCGCCGTGCGTGAATGCGTGCCCGAGCGAGATCGACATCCCGTCGTTCATCCGTAATATCCATCAGGACAACGTTCCGGGTGCGGCGCAGAAAATCCTTTCGGCGAACATCCTCGGTGGCAGTTGCGCCCGCGTCTGTCCGACAGAAATCCTCTGCCAGCAAGCCTGCGTGCGCAACAACGCCCACGAATGCGCGCCGGTGTTGATCGGCCTGTTGCAACGCTACGCTGTGGACAACGCACACTTCAGCGAACACCCGTTCCAGCGCGCTGCCGCCACCGGCAAACGCATTGCCGTGGTCGGTGCCGGCCCGGCCGGTTTGTCCTGCGCCCATCGCAGTGCCATGCACGGTCACGACGTGGTGATTTTCGAAGCTCGGGAAAAGGCTGGCGGCCTCAATGAGTACGGGATCGCCAAATACAAACTGGTCGACGACTACGCGCAGAAGGAACTGGATTTCCTCCTGCAGATCGGCGGCATCGAAATTCGTCACGGGCACAAACTCGGAGAAAACCTGAGCCTCAGCGAACTGCATCAACAGTTCGACGCGGTGTTCCTCGGACTCGGCCTCAATGCCAGCAAACAACTCGGTCTGGCCCACGAAGATGCACCCGGTCTGCTCGCTGCCACCGATTACATTCGCGAACTGCGCCAGGCCGATGACCTCACGCAACTGCCGCTGGCCGAACGCTGCATCGTCCTCGGCGCCGGCAACACCGCGATCGACATGGCCGTGCAAATGGCCCGCCTCGGCGCCCGCGACGTCAATCTGGTGTATCGCCGCGGCGCCGCCGACATGGGCGCTACCGGTCATGAGCAAGACATCGCCAAAGCCAATCAGGTGCGCCTGCTGACCTGGGCGCAACCGGAAGAAATCCTGCTCGACGATCAGGGCCACGTGCGCGGCATGCGTTTCGCCCGCACCGATCTGGTCGACGGTCGCCTGCAAACCACCGGCGAGACCTTCGAATTGGCCGCCGATGCGATCTTCAAAGCCATCGGCCAGGCCTTCGATGGCAGCGCCCTCGCCGACCCGCTGGCCCGCGAACTCAAGCGTCAGGGCGAACGCATTCAGGTCGATGAACACCTGCGCACCAGCATCCCCGGCGTGTATGCCGGCGGCGACTGCACCAGCCTCGATCAAGACCTCACCGTGCAAGCCGTGCAACATGGCAAACGCGCCGCCGAGGCGATCAACGCTCAACTGATGCTCAACGTGGAGGCTGCGTAAATGGCCGATCTGTCGATAGTCTTCGCTGGCATCAAAGCGCCAAATCCGTTCTGGCTGGCCTCCGCGCCGCCGACCGACAAAGCCTACAACGTGGTCCGCGCCTTTGAAGCCGGCTGGGGTGGCGTGGTCTGGAAAACCCTCGGTGAGGATCCGGCGGCGGTCAACGTCTCGTCGCGTTACTCGGCGCATTACGGCAATAACCGCGAAGTGCTGGGCATCAACAACATTGAGCTGATCACCGACCGTTCGCTGGAGATCAACCTGCGCGAAATCACTCAGGTGAAGAAGGACTGGCCGGATCGCGCGCTGATCGTTTCGCTGATGGTGCCGTGCGTGGAGGAATCGTGGAAACACATCCTGCCGCTGGTGGAAGCCACCGGCGCTGACGGTATCGAGCTGAATTTCGGTTGCCCGCACGGCATGCCTGAGCGCGGCATGGGCGCGGCGGTCGGTCAGGTGCCGGAGTACGTCGAGCAGGTCACGCGCTGGTGCAAGACCTATTGCTCGCTGCCGGTGATCGTCAAACTGACGCCGAACATCACCGACATCCGCGTCGCCGCCCGCGCGGCCCACCGTGGTGGTGCCGATGCGGTGTCGCTGATCAATACGATCAACTCGATCACCAGCGTCGATCTCGAGCACATGGTCGCCCTGCCCACCGTCGGCAGCAAAAGCACCCACGGCGGTTATTGCGGCTCGGCGGTGAAGCCGATTGCGCTGAACATGGTCGCCGAAATCGCCCGCGATCCGCAGACCCAGGGCTTGCCGATCTGCGGGATTGGCGGCATTGGCAGTTGGCGTGATGCGGCAGAATTCATGGCGCTGGGCAGCGGCGCGGTGCAGGTGTGCACGGCGGCGATGCTGCATGGGTTCCGCATTGTCGAAGAGATGAAGGATGGGTTGTCGCGGTGGATGGACAGTCAGGGTTACGCCAGCATCAGTGAGTTTGCCGGGCGTGCGGTGGGCAATACCACCGACTGGAAGTACCTCGACATCAACTATCAGGTGATCGCGAAGATTGATCAGGACGCGTGCATTGGTTGCGGGCGTTGCCACATTGCTTGCGAGGACACTTCACATCAGGCGATTGGCAGTCTGAAGCAGGCGGACGGCACGCATAAATATGAAGTGATTGATGAGGAGTGTGTGGGTTGTAACTTGTGCCAGATCACTTGTCCGGTGGCGGATTGCATCGAGATGGTGCCGATGGAGACGGGGAAACCGTTTCTGGACTGGAATCATGATCCGAGGAATCCGTATCACGTTGCGGTCTAGATCGCCGACTGATCCAACAGCCCCCTCACCCTAACCCTCTCCCAAAGGGAGAGGGGACTGATTGGGGGATGCTGCAGAAATCCACCGACGTGAACGATTTGCTTTGAATCCATAATCGATACAGGGCACAAACTCGGAAGGTTTTAAATCCATAATCGACTGGATCTTTCAGGTCGATGTAACCCGAGAGACACCTCGGTCGGCCCCCTCTCCCCCCGGGAGAGGGCTGGGGTGAGGGTCAGCCTTTGATCTTGCTCTTCAAGGCTCCAGCCCGATCCCACGCAAGATCACACTCGTCACCGTCTGCACCGCCCGCTCAAACTGCATGTCCGACAACGGCTGATGTTCATTCAGAATATTCACCTGATGATCAAAGTCAGCGTAGTGCTGCGTCGACGCCCAGATCATGTACAGCAAACTCGACGGCTCCACCGGCAAGATCCGCTTGTCTTCGACCCACTGGCGAATCTTCGCTTCCTTCATCTTCGCCCAGTCATACAGGCTGACATCCAGCGCCTCGCCCAAGGTCGGCGCGCCGTGGATGATTTCGTTGGCCCAGACTTTCGAACCGTACGGCCGGCTGCGCGAGTGGTTCATCTTGGCGCGAATATAGCTGCTCAGCACCACGCGCGGATCGTCGAACATCTCAAAGCACAACGCATCCTGCTTCCACACTTCCAGCAGATCGAACAGCACCGCGCTGTACAGCTCGCTCTTGGTGCTGAAGTAGTAATGCAGGTTGGAACGCGGCAGTTGCACTTCAGCCGCGATGTCGGCCATGGCCGTGCCGCCGAAGCCTTTTTCGGCGAAAACCTTTTCCGCCGCCAGGAGGATTTTCTCGACGTTACTGCGACGAATCTCGATCTTGTGATTGCCCATGAGGGCTCCCTGACAACAGCGTTGCCCAAGACTAGCATCCGCTCTGGTGCGCGGGCGACCGCTGCAAACAAAACTTCGTACAGCGGCGAGCGGATGGCTAAACTGACGGTTCTTTGATCCTGCCTCAGAGGTATTTGCGATGCTGTTCAAGAACGTCCTGACCACCACTGCCCTGCTCGCTTCGCTGTTCGCCGCATCTTCCGTATTTGCCCACGCCCACCTGAAAAGCCAGACCCCGGCCGCCGACAGCACCGTCGCCGCCCCGGCCGATTTGCGCCTGACCTTTTCCGAAGGTGTCGAGGCCAGTTTCACCAAAGTCACCGTGACCAAGGATGGCGCAGCAGTCGCGATCAAGCCGCTGACCACCGAAGGCGACAAGAAAACCCTGATCGTCACCCCCGCTGCACCGCTGACGGCTGGCGACTACAAAGTCGAATGGCACGCAGTGTCGGTCGATACGCACAAAAGCGAAGGCGCCTATCAGTTCAAGGTGGGCCAGTAATTCATGAGTGAAGCGCTGGTGCTGTGCCGCTTCGTGCATTTCATCGTGGTGTTGATGCTGTTCGGGGCCTGGCTCTTCAGGCCGTTGCTGCTCAAGGATGAAGCGCCGCAAGTGGATCGGCGCCTGGCGCGACTGGCGCGTGGGCTGGCCGCTGTGGCGCTGGTCAGTGGCATTGCCTGGGCGCTGTTGATCACCGCGAGCATGGCCGGTTCGACGGCTGCGGCGTTTGACCCGGAGACTATTGCACTGGTGTTGGGCAGCACGTTTTTCGGTCAGGTGTGGCGCTGGCATCTGCTGATCAACGCATTGTTGTTGGCGCTACTGTTCACGCCCTGGCGTTCAAGCATGCCGTTGCGGCTGGGCTTGAGTGGCTTGCTGCTGGCGACGTTGGCACCGGTCGGGCATGGCGCGATGCTCGATGGTCTGAGCGGGCAATTGCTGATCCTCAATCAGATCGTTCATCTGACCTGCGTGGCGGCGTGGCTTGGCGGGTTGTTGGTGCTGGTGCTGATTCTGCTTCAGCCGACGGAACCGATGCGTGAAGTGTTGCGGCGTTTCAGCGGAGTCGGTTATGCGCTGGTCGCGGGGCTGCTGATTACGGGTTTGATCAACGTCCGCGTGCTGACCGGCCAGTGGTGGCCGACGCCGTTGTTCAGCGGATTTGCCTTGATTCTGTTGATCAAGGCAATGCTGGTGTTGGCCATGCTCGGATTGGCGCTGTTCAATCGCTTGCGGATTGATGATTGCGAACAGCGCATGGGCACGCTCAGGTGCAGTGTGATGCTCGAATGGCTGCTCGGCATTGGCGCGGTGGCGGCCGTTTCGCTGCTGGGCACCCTGCCCCCGATGATCGCGGGATAAACACAGTTCAAATGTGGGAGCGAGCTTGCTCGCGAAGGCGGTGTGTCAGATAAAGAAATGTCACTGATACATCGCTTTCGCGAGCAAGCTCGCTCCCACAGGGTTATCTGTTGATCAGTGAGGCTGGGTGTCGCCTGCTGCGGTGTCGATGCTGACGACTACCGACATCCCCGGCCGCAAGCGCTCCTCTTCCTGCTGATCCGCATCGATGGTGATCCGCACCGGCACGCGCTGGGCGATTTTGACGAAGTTGCCGGTCGCATTGTCCGCCTGCAACAGCGCAAATTCAGCCCCCGTCCCCGGCGAAATATGCTGCACATGCCCGGTGAATTTGCGGTGGTTCAACGCATCGACGGTGAAGCGCACCGGTTGCCCGACGCGCACGTTGTCCATCTGGGTTTCCTTCATGTTGGCGATCACCCATTTCTGGTTCGGCACCAGCGCCATCAACTGCGCGCCGGAATTGACGTAGGCGCCGAGGCGCACGCCGATCTGCCCGAGCTGACCGTCACGCGGCGCGAGGATGCGGGTGTTCGACAGGTCGATCCGCGCCAGTTGCACCGCCGCTTCGGCGCTGGCCACTGCCGCCTCCAGCGAGCCACGATTGACGATCACCGTTTGCAGGTCCTGGCGGGCGATTTCCAGATTGGCCTTGGCCTGCGCCACTGCCGCAACGCTTTGCGCATTGGCTGCCAGCGCCACATCCATCTCGCGTTTCGACACCGAGCCGTCGCGCACCAACTCCTGATTCCGGCGCAGATCGGCCTCGCTTTTACGCAACTGCGCTTCGCTGTCAGCCTGCACCGCCTGACGCAATTTAATCGTCGCCTCGGCGCTGTTGCGCTGCTGCACCACATTGGCCAAAGACGCTTTTTGTACCGCCAGTTGCGCCAGCGCCTGATCGAGGCGCTGCTGATAGATGCGGTCGTCCAGACGCACCAACAAATCCCCGGCCTTCACGTACTGAAAATCCTGCACCGGCACCTCATAGACATAACCGGCGAGCTGCGGGCCGATGATCGTCACTTGCCCACGAATCAGCGCGTTTTCGGTGGTTTCAACCGCACTGCTGAACGGCGGCAATTGCCAGGCATACAGCACGATCAACACACCGACGATGGCAATCGCCGCGAAGCCCAGCGAAGAGATGATCCGCACCCGCAGCGAGCGTGGCTCGGTGTTCGGCGATGACGGCGGCGCCACACCCTCGGGCGTGGCAGCGATGGCATTGGTGGTTGTGGTGGTCGGTTCGGTCATGAAGAAGGGGCAC
The DNA here is from genome assembly GCF_049300855.1 of Pseudomonas sp. Taxonomy (GTDB): domain Bacteria; phylum Pseudomonadota; class Gammaproteobacteria; order Pseudomonadales; family Pseudomonadaceae; genus Aquipseudomonas. The sequence goes on from NZ_JBAQKH010000014.1 coordinate 80,263, forward strand.
CGCTCGAAGGTGTGGATGGCGCTGGGGCGACGGCTTTGGTGGTGCTCATCAGCCACAGCGCACGAATGGACAGCCAGATCATGGTCAGCAGCGCAATCACGGCGATCAGCATGAACACATCGTTATAGGCCAGCACGTTAGCCTCACGGGTGGCGGCGTTGGCCAGGCTGCGAATCCCCGCAAGGTTGCGCAGACTCGGGTCGGCCAACAGCGAGCCGTACGCCGAGCCGCCGCTCTGCACGCGCGCAGCCACCAAGGGGTCAGACAACGTCAGGTGCTCAACGATGTGACTGGAATGAAATTTTTCCCGGACGATCTGGAAGGTGCCCAGAAGCGCCGCACCGAGCAGGCCGCCGAGGTTATTGCAGATCCCGAACAGCACGGAAAAACTCACCAGATTGCGTGGATTGGTCAGCACGTTGCGCGTGCCGAAAACCATGGTCGGGCCGAGGAAAAACGTGCTGCCGAAGGCCAGCAGAAACTGACTGAAGTAGAGGTTTTCCGGGCGCGTCAGGTTGTTGGAAAAACTGTCCATCACCGACCCGGTGGCCATCAGACCCAGCGAGATGATCAACGGCATCAGCAGGTGTTTGGGGTCGATCGTCAGTGCGCTGGTCAACAGCCCCGCGATGCTGCCGATCAGCATCACCACGTACAGGCTGTGCAACTGCTCATAGCCCATGTTCAGGTTCTGCATGAAGCCGACTGCACCGGTGGATTGCTCCGAGGTGACCATGCGAATCAGGGTCACCGCCAGCGCCAGACGGATCATCGTGCCGCTACCCAGCCAACGGGTCATCAGCAGCGGGTTGCTGCGGTTATGTTCGATGGCCAGACCGGCGAGGATCAGCGCGATGGACGCGGCCAGCGCGACGCCAATCCAGTCGGCCTCCAGCCACCAGTCGATGCGCCCGAGCGACAACACCGCACACAACAACGCCACGCCGGTCGCGAGAATGGCAAAGGTCAGGAAATCGAGTTTTTCGAAGGTTTTGAAGCGGTCACCGGGCGGTAACTTGAGCATCAATACGCAACCCAGCGACAGCAGCGCCATGCCCAATTCAAACAGATACAAGCCGCGCCATTCGGCGATCTGCAGCAAGTCTTCGGAAAATAATCGCGCCAAGGGCAGCGCCAGTTGTGAAGTGCCGAGGCCGAGCACCAGCGCCTTCAGCCGCCACTTCGCCGGGAACGCCTGGACCATGTAATACAACCCCAGAGAACTCAGCGCCGCGCCGACCATGCCATGGGCCGCCCGCACCGCCACCGCTGAATTCAGGTCGTTGACGAACAGATGGCCGAAGGTCACCAGCGCATACAACACCAGGAACACCTCGGTGAACGCGCGCAAACCGAACTGCTGGCGAAACTTCACCAGCAGCAGGTTCATCGACACGTTGGTCATCACGTACGCCGCCGGCAGCCAGGCCATTTCCGCCGTGGTCGCGCCGAGCGCGCCTTGCAGATAAGGCAGGTTGGCCACCACCAGCGAGTTGCCCAAGCCACCGGTCACCGCCACCAGCACGCCGACCAGCGCATAGGCCAGGCGCTTGGGGGTGGAGTGCAACGGTGTCGAGGGGGAACCGGGCAGACTGGGCTTCTCGTGCGGCTGCCAGTTGCGCGGGGCGTATTGGTCCATTGAAAGGCCTTGTGCGGTAGGTGGGTGAAGTTTGCCGCAAATTCATTGCTAAAACACTTTTCCCCCTGTGGGAGCGAGCTTGCTCGCGAAAGCGGTGTGTCAGTCGACAACATCGGCGGATGAAAGTCCGCATTCGCGAGCAAGCTCGCTCCCACAAGGGTTCGGTGTGATGACTGGGAGTCATCGTATAACTTGCTGTTGACATTCCCGTAAAACCTAGGAAATATCCGCAACCATGTTGTACGACGACGTATGACAAATAATAAAAACAACAAACGAAACAGGGAACGTCACAGTGAGCACACTCGTCCGCAATTCCGTCCGCCCTTCCCGCTTTTGCACACTTCGTCCGCGTTCCACGCTAAGTCTGATCGGCTGCAGCAGCCTGGCTCTGGCCTTGCCGATGAGCGCCGATGCCGAAGGCTTTCTCGAAGACAGCAAAGCCACGCTGAACCTGCGCAACGCCTACTTCAACCGTAACTTCGTCAACCCGGCCAACCCGCAGGGCAAGGCTGAGGAGTGGACGCAAAACTTTATCCTCGACGCCAAGTCCGGTTTCACTCAGGGCACCGTCGGTTTCGGCCTCGATGTACTGGGGCTGTATTCGCAAAAGCTCGATGGCGGCAAAGGCACGGGCGGCACGCAGCTATTGCCGATCCACGATGACGGACGTCCGGCGGACAACTTCGGCCGCCTCGGTGTGGCGCTGAAAGCCAAGGTGTCGAAGACTGAACTGAAGGTCGGCGAATGGATGCCGGTGCTGCCGATCCTGCGCTCCGACGATGGCCGCTCCCTGCCGCAGACCTTTCGCGGCGGCCAGATCACCTCCACCGAGATCAACGGCCTGACCGTCTACGGCGGCCAGTTCCGTGGCAACAGCCCGCGCAACGACGCGAGCATGGAAGACATGTCGATGAACGGCCGCGGTGCGTTCACTTCGGATCGCTTCAACTTCGGCGGCGGTGAATACAGCTTCAACGACAAGCGCACCCTGGTCGGCGTGTGGTATGCCGAACTCAGCGACATCTACCAACAGCAGTATTTCAACCTCAGCCACAGCCAGCCGCTGGGCGACTGGACCCTGGGCGCCAACCTCGGTTTCTTCACCGGCAAGGAGGACGGCAGCGCCCAGGCCGGCGATCTCGACAACAAGACCGCATTCGCCCTGCTTTCGGCCAAATACGGTGGCAACACCTTCTACGTCGGCCTGCAAAAACTCAGCGGCGACGATGCCTGGATGCGGGTCAACGGCACCAGCGGCGGCACCCTCGCCAACGACAGTTACAACGCCAGTTACGACAACGCCAAGGAACGCTCCTGGCAGTTGCGCCACGATTACAACTTCGTCGCCCTCGGCATCCCCGGCCTGACCTTGATGAACCGCTACATCAGCGGCGACAACGTGCACACCGGCACTATCACTGACGGCAAGGAATGGGGCCGCGAATCGGAACTGGCCTACACGGTGCAGAGCGGGCCACTGAAGAACCTCAACGTGAAATGGCGCAACGCGACCATGCGCCGTGACTTCAGCACCAACGAGTTTGACGAGAACCGGATCTTTATCAGTTATCCGATTTCGTTGTTGTAAAGCCAGTCGCCACACCGGGTTTCCCTGTGGGAGCGAGCTTGCTCGCGAATGCGTTGAGTCAGTCAATTCATCTTTCAATGACGCACCGCTTTCGCGAGCAAGCTCGCTCCCACAGTGGAGTTGCATTACCAAACAGGCAATTGTGGTGATTGAAGACTGGGCTAGGCCTTCCGTCATTTACACCGAAAGTCGCGTTGACAAGTTCCGGAAACCCTACCGATACTTCAGCGCAGTCATACGACAACCTACAACAAACCTAATAACAATGTGTCCAGGGATTGCCATGACGTCTACCTCTACTCCCCGCGCTCCATTCAATCGCCTGCTGCTGACCGGCGCTGCCGGTGGCCTGGGCCAAGTCCTGCGCGAACGTATGCGCCCTTACGCCAATGTCCTGCGTCTGTCAGACATTGCCACCCTCGCCCCGGCCGTCGATGATCGCGAAGAAATTGTCGTCTGCGATCTGGCCGACAAACACGCCGTGCACCAACTGGTCGAAGGCGTCGACGCGATCCTGCATTTTGGCGGTGTCTCCGTCGAGCGGCCATTCGAAGAAATCCTCGGCGCCAACATCTGTGGCGTGTTTCACATCTACGAAGCGGCGCGCCGCCATGGCGTCAAGCGAGTGATCTTCGCCAGTTCCAACCACGTTATCGGCTTCTACAAACAGGACGAACAACTCGACGCCAGCTCGGCGCGCCGACCTGACGGCTACTACGGTTTGTCCAAGTCCTACGGCGAAGACATGGCCAGTTTCTATTTCGATCGCTACGGCATCGAGTCCGTCAGCATTCGCATCGGCTCCTCGTTCCCCGAGCCGCAAAACCGCCGAATGATGCACACCTGGCTGAGCTTCGACGACCTCACGCAATTGCTCGAGCGCGCGCTGTACACCGAGAACGTCGGCCACACCGTGGTCTACGGCATGTCCGCCAACAAGGACGTCTGGTGGGACAACACATTCGCCAGCCACCTCGGCTTCGAGGCGAAGGACAGCTCCGAAGTGTTCCGCGAAAAAGTCGAGGCGCAGCCGATGCCGGCGACCGATGACCCGGCGCGGATCTATCAGGGCGGCGCGTTTGTCGCGGCCGGTCCGTTTGGCGACTGATCACTCTGACAACGACGCAAAGGAATGAGTATGCAAGCCGAATTGATCGTCGATGCGCGCAACGCCGTGGGCGAAAGCCCGGTCTGGGTAGCAGAGGAAAACGCACTTTACTGGGTCGACATACCTAACGGCGGCCTGCAACGCTGGAGCGCTGACAGCGGCCACGTACATGCCTGGAAAACCCCGCAAATGCTCGCCTGTATCACCCGCCATAGTGGTGGAGGCTGGGTGGCCGGCATGGAGAGCGGCTTCTTTCATCTACAGCCGCACAGCGACGGCAGCCTCGACAGTGAGCAACTCGCCCGCGTTGCACACAGCCGCGAAGACATGCGTCTCAACGATGGTCGCTGCGACCGTCAGGGCCGGTTCTGGGCCGGCAGCATGGTCTTGAACATGGGACTGAATGCGCCCGAAGGCCGCCTCTACCGCTACGGCGCCGGGCAGTCTGGCGTGATCGAAGCACAGCTCGACGGTTTCATCGTGCCCAACGGCCTCGGCTTCAGCCCTGACGGCAAGACGATGTACCTGTCCGATTCGCACCCCGACGTACAACTGATCTGGGCGTTCGATTACGACACCGATAGCGGCACGCCGTCGAACCGTCGCGTCTTCGTCGACATGAACCACTTCCCCGGTCGGCCCGATGGCGCCGCCGTGGACGCCGAAGGTTTCTACTGGATCTGCGCCAACGACGCCGGCCTGATACACCGCTTCGCGCCGGACGGTCGACTCGACTTCTCGCTGGCCGTGCCGGTGAAAAAACCGACCATGTGTGCCTTCGGCGGCAGCCGCATGGACACCCTCTTCGTGACCTCGATTCGCCCCGGCGACGACCACGATCCGCAATCCCTGGCCGGTGGCGTGTTCGCCCTGAACCCTAACGTCAAAGGCCTGCCGGAGCCGATGTTCGACGCTTTGCTGTAACACCCGCCTCTGCTGCACCGCTGCGCCTTGAACACAACAATAACAAGACTGGAGACACCCCCAATGGACTTCAAACGCACCTTGCTGGCCGCTGCACTTCCGCTGATGTTTACCTTCACTGGCGCCGCTCAGGCACTGCAACTCAAATTCGCCGACATTCACCCCGCCGGTTATCCAACCGTGGTGGCCGAAGAAAACATGGGCAAGACACTGACCAAGGAGACCAACGGCGAACTGACCTTCCAATACTTCCCCGGCGGTGTGCTGGGCTCCGAAAAAGAAGTCATCGAGCAGATGCAAGTCGGCGCCGTACAGCTGTCTCGCGTCAGCCTGGGGATCGTCGGCCCGGTGGTTCCGGACGTGAACGTGTTCAACATGCCGTTCATCTTCCGCGATCACCAACACATGCGTAACGTCATCGACGGCGCAGTGGGCGACGAGATCCTCGACAAAATCACCAACTCTGAGTTCGGCCTGGTGGCCCTGGCCTGGATGGACGGCGGCACGCGCAACATCTACACCAAAAAACCGGTACGCAAGCTCGAAGACCTCAAGGGTATGAAAATCCGCGTGCAAGGCAACCCGATGTTCATCGACATGATGAACGCCATGGGCGGTAACGGTATTGCCATGGACACCGGCGAGATCTTCAGTGCCCTGCAGACCGGCGTGATCGACGGCGCGGAAAACAACCCGCCAACCTTGCTCGAACACAACCACTTCCAGAATGCGAAGTACTACAGCCTGACCGGTCACCTGATCCTGCCAGAGCCGATCGTGATGTCGAAAATCACCTGGGAAAAACTGACGCCGGATCAACAGGCGCTGGTCAAAACAGCCGCCAAGGCTGCCCAGGCCGAAGAGCGCGTGCTGTGGGACAAGAAGTCCGCTGCCAGTGAAGAAAAACTCAAGGCCGCCGGCGTCGAGTTCATCGAGGTCGACAAAAAACCCTTCTACGACGCCACCGCACCGGTGCGGGAAAAGTACGGCGCGAAGTATGCCGACCTGATCAAGAAAATCGAAGCCGTTCAGTAACGCCTCCCGCTCCGTCCTCATGAACAAGGCCCGGTGCGCCCGATGACTGCGGCGCACCCGGTTACGGTGGAACCCGATGAAGAATCTACTGCTGCGTATCAACGACAAGATCTACATGACGTGCATCTGGGTCGCCGGCCTTTCCGTCCTGGCGATTTCCCTGATGATTCCCTGGGGCGTGTTCGCCCGCTACGTGCTGGGCACCGGTTCGAGCTGGCCCGAGCCCACGGCGATCCTGCTGATGATGGTGTTTACCTTCATCGGCGCCGCCGCCAGTTACCGCGCCGGCGCGCACATGGCCGTGGCCATGCTCACCGATCGCATGCCTGCACAACTGAGATCTGCAGCGGCGATATTTTCACAGCTGCTCATGGCGGCGATCTGCATCTTCATGACGATCTGGGGCGCCAAGCTGTGCATGTCCACCTGGAACCAGTTCATGGCGTCCCTGCCCGATCTGCGTGTTGGCGTGACCTACTTGCCGATTCCCGTGGGCGGCTTGCTGACGCTGGTTTTTGTGTTGGAAAAACTCTTGCTCGGTGACCAGAGCAAACGGCGGGTCGTGCAGTTCGATCTGGTTGAAGAAAGTGAAGGTGCCGCTTAATGGACGCTCTGATTCTGCTGGGCAGTTTTATCGTATTGATCCTGGTCGGCATGCCGGTCGCCTACGCGCTCGGCGCGGCGGCGCTGATCGGTGCATGGTGGATCGACATTCCGTTCCAGGCGGTAATGATTCAGGTCGCGTCGGGGGTGAACAAATTCTCGCTGCTGGCCATTCCGTTCTTCGTGCTGGCCGGGGCGATCATGGCCGAGGGCGGCATGTCCCGTCGATTGGTGGCGTGTGCCGGGGTGCTGGTGGGTTTTGTCCGCGGCGGTCTGTCACTGGTCAACATTGTCGCCTCGACCTTTTTCGGCGCGATCTCCGGTTCATCGGTGGCCGACACCGCATCGGTGGGTTCGGTGCTGATTCCGGAAATGGAACGCAAGGGCTATCCACGGGATTTCTCCACCGCCGTGACTGTAAGCGGTTCGGTGCAAGCGCTGCTGACCCCGCCAAGCCACAACTCGGTGCTTTACTCGCTGGCCGCCGGCGGCACGGTCTCGATTGCCTCGCTGTTCATGGCCGGCATCGTCCCCGGACTGATGATGAGCGCCTGCCTGATGGTGCTGTGCCTGATCTTCGCGAAAAAACGCAACTACCCCAAGGGTGAAGTGATCCCGATGCGCCAGGCGTTGAAAATCGTCGGCGAAGCGCTGTGGGGCATGATGGCCATGGTGATCATCCTCGGCGGGATTCTGTCCGGGATCTTCACCGCGACCGAGTCGGCAGCGATCGCCGTGCTCTGGGCGTTCTTCGTCACCATGTTCATCTACCGCGACTACAAGTGGAGCGAACTGCCGAAACTGATGCACCGCACCGTGCGGACGATTTCGATCGTGATGATCCTGATCGGCTTCGCGGCGAGCTTCGGCTACATCATGACGCTGATGCAGATCCCGGCGAAGATCACCACGCTGTTCCTGACCCTGTCGGACAACCGCTACGTGATCCTGATGTGCATCAACGTCATGCTGCTGTTGCTCGGCACCGTGATGGACATGGCGCCGCTGATCCTGATCCTCACGCCGATCCTGATGCCGGTGATTCTCGGCATCGGTGTCGATCCGGTGCAGTTCGGCATGATCATGCTGGTCAACCTGGGCATCGGCTTGATAACGCCGCCGGTGGGCGCGGTGTTGTTTGTCGGTTCGGCGGTGGGCAAGGTCAGCATTGAAAGCACGGTGAAGGCGCTGCTGCCGTTTTACGCGGTGCTGTTTCTGGTGTTGATGCTGGTGACCTACGTGCCGGCGATTTCGCTGTGGTTGCCGCATCTGGTGTTGTAAGCCAATAAAAAACCGCAGCCTTTGATGGGCTGCGGTTTCTTTTGAGACTCAAGCCCGCAACAACATATACCCCGCCACCACCAGACAGACACTGGCAAATCCCACCTGCAACGCCCGCGCCGGCACCCGTGCGCACAGCTTGCGGCCGATGATCATGCCGACGATGCTGGCAACGATAAACGCCGCCCCCTGCCCGTCAATCCGTACACCGGCGTGAAACGAGCCGATCACGCCAATCACCGAAATCAGACTGATCACCATCAACGACGTCGCGACAATCCCGCGCATCTGCACGTCGGTCAGTTGCTTGAACGCCGGCACGATCAGAAAACCGCCACCGACGCCGAGCAATCCGGAGACCACGCCAGTTATCGCACCCAAAGCAGCCAAGGTCGCGGTGCATTTGGCGGTCCAGTCGAAGCGCCCGGTTTCGGCATTGAGCATGCAATTCTTCTGGCCCCAACTGGCATGCCCGTGATCGCTCGGCCCCTCCTGCTGACGCTCGCGCCGCAGCATGCGCCAGGCGACCATGACCATCAGCAGGCTGAACAGAATCATCAGGATTTTCTCCGGCAACTGATGCGCAAAGTAGATCCCCAGCGGCGAAAACACTGCGCCCAACGCGGCAATCAGCAGCGCCGCGCGATAGCGCACCAGGCCATGGCGCAGGCCGTCGATGGCACCGACCGCCGCCGCACTGCCCACCGCGAACAACGCCACCGGCGCGGCCTGGGTCATCGTCCAGCCCAGCCCGAGCACCAGCGCCGGCACCGCGAGAATGCCGCCGCCGGCGCCGGTCAAGCCGAGCACCAACCCCATCACCACGCCAAACAGACTTGCCAGCAACATAGGGTTTTCTCAGTCGACCTTGGACAGGCTTGTCAGCCACTCGCGACCCTTGAGCATGCCGTTCCAGTAGAACCACGGCAGCAAGGTTGCCTTGAGAAACCACGCCGAACGCCGGGCCACGGTCGGGTCCATCGGGAAGGGTCGGCAGCAACTTGCCGGCATAACCGAACTCGGCGAGGATCACCTTGCCGTTCGCAACCGTCAGCGGGCAGGAGCCGTAACCGTCGTACTTCAGCGGCAGCGGTTGGTGTTTGCGCAGGGCGAGCAGGTTTTCCGCGACCACCACAACTTGTTTGCGCACGGCTGCGGCGGTTTTCGCATTGCTGGTGCCGCAGATATCACCCAGCGCGAACACCTCGGGATAACGCGGGTGCTGCAGGCTGTGCGGATTGACTTCGCACCAGCCGGCCGCATCGGCCAATGCGCTTTGCGCGATGAAATCCGGCGAAACCTGCGGCGGCACCACGTGCAACAGATCGAAGGTTTTTGCTAGGCGGCTGACGTTGCCGTCGGCGTCCTTGATCTCGAACCAGGCGGTTTTCGCCGGGCCGTCGACCTTGACCAGATTCGAATTGAACGCCAGTTGCGCGTTGTACTTTTCGATGTACTTCATCAACGGCGGCACGAACGTCGCCACCCCGAACAGCGCAGCGCCGGCCAGATTGAATTCGACATTGATGTTGTTCAACACGGCGGTTTTGCGCCAGTGATCACAGGACAGGTACAGCGCCTTTTGTGGTGCGCCGGCGCATTTGATCGGCATCGCCGGTTGGGTGAACAGCGCCTTGCCACCACGCAGTTTCTGCACCTGATCCCAGGTGTATTGTGCGTGCTGATAGCTGTAGTTGGAGGTGACGCCGTGCTGACCGAGGCTCTCCTGCAGGCCTTCGATCTTCTCCCAGGCCAGGCGCAGGCCGGAGCAGACGATCAGGTTCTGATAGCTGACCGTGCGTTGATCGTTGAGGGTCAGTTGGCGTTTGTCCGGGTCGATCGCGGTGACCGCCGCTTGCAGCCAGTTCGCGTGCCGGGGCATGACCTTGCTCATTGGTCTGGCGGTGTTTTTCACGTCATAGGCGCCACCGCCGACCAGCGTCCACGCCGGTTGGTAGTAATGGTGGGTACTCGGCTCGATCACCGTGATGTTGAGGCTCGGGTCACGCTTGAGCAGGCTGGCGACGAAACCGATGCCGGCCGTACCGCCGCCGATGACCACGATGTCTGCACTGATGGATGGGCCCCAGTGTTGATCGTTGTTCATTGCTTGTTCCTTTTGCTGCACGCAAGGATTTCTCAGCCAATACATCGCTCCCACAGTGGAAATGTGATCTGGCTGACTTTTTATTGCAGTTCCCAGCTCTTGAGAACAGCGCCGCAATACAGCCCTGAAAGAGTCTTCATCACCTGAATCACTTCATGACTGGCCAGGCCGTAAAAAATGTACTTGCCTTCGCGCCGGGTCGCGACCAGCCCTTCGTCACGCAAAATGCCCAGTTGCTGAGACAGGGTCGGCTGGCGCACGCCGGTCATTTTTTCCAGTTCGCCGACATTGCGTTCGCCCTGGGTCAATTGACAGAGGATCAACAAGCGATCCTCATTGGCCAGGGCCTTGAGCAATGCGCAGGCCTTGGAGGCCGAGGCGCGCAGTTGGGCGACTTCACATTCGGTCAGACTGGATTGCATTTGCACGAGGCCTTCAAGGTCACTTAAGCTGCGAACATTATGTTTTTAGATAAAGTGTTGCAACCCATTTTCCTTGTTCAGGTTGGTGTCCATGCCCGCACAGATTGAAGCTTTCCTCGACCCCGCCTCCTCGACCTACAGCTACGTGGTCTATGAAGACGATGGCGGACAGTGCGCAATCGTCGACCCGGTGCTCGATTACGACGGCGCCGCCGGCCGCACCTGCACCGCGCAGGCCGACAAAATCATCGCCTTCGTCCGCGCACACAACCTGCAAGTGCAATGGCTGCTGGAAACCCACGCCCACGCCGATCACCTGTCCGCCGCGCCGTACCTGCGCCGGGAACTGGGCGGCAAAATCGCCATTGGCGAGTCGATCAGCAAAGTGCAGAACGTGTTCAAGGCGCTATTCAATCTCGAGCCGGAGTTTTGCGTCGATGGCTCGCAGTTCGATCATCTGTTTGCGCCGAACGCGTCTTTCCGCATCGGCAACCTCAAAGCCACCGCCCTGCATGTGCCCGGGCATACGCCGGCGGACATGGCTTATTTGATCGACGGCGAGCAGATTCTGGTCGGCGACACGCTGTTCATGCCCGATGTCGGCACCGCGCGCTGCGACTTTCCCGGCGGCAACGCCCATCAACTGTACGCCTCGATCCACAAACTGCTGGCCTTCCCGGCCAGTGTGAAGCTCTACGTTTGCCACGATTACCCGCCAGAAGGCCGCGAATCGCAGTGCCAGACCACGGTTGGCGAACAGCGCAAAAGCAATATTCATGTACATGACGGGATCGATGAGGCGGCGTTCGTCGAGATGCGCACAAAGCGTGACGCCGGGCTCGGCATGCCGACGCTGTTGCTGCCAGCGATTCAAGTCAATGTGCGGGCGGGGAATTTGCCGGCGGCGGAAGACAATGGCGTGGTTTACCTGAAGATTCCGCTCAATTCCCTATAGGAAAAAACCACTCGCGCGGCTGCCCGTTTATTTTTCCTACGAACGCTGGCGATAGCGATGAACTGGTGAAAATCCGCACAGCGATCAGACTCCATTGGGCAAACATTCAATGGAGTTTTCGCAATATGGATATCCGTCGTAATCACCGTGACATGACCCCGCAACAGAAGTCTTCGTTCATCGAGGCCATCCTGATCCTGAAAAACAACGTCGACAGCGTGCTGCGACCGGGACAGCAAAGCCGCTACGATGATTTTGTGCAGATCCACAAAAATTCGATGGGCCGCGGCAATCCGCTGGTCCCCAACCCCCATCAAAGTCCCCTGTTCTATCCGTGGCACCGAATTCTGATCCGCCAATTCGAACTGGCCCTGCAATCCGCGGCCAATGATCGGAACATCACGCTGCCCTACTGGAACTGGCAACTGAGCGGGGCCGACAACCCCTTCACCTCGAACTTCATGGGTTCAAACGGCGACAGCCTGCAAGAACAGCGCGTCACCAGTGGCCCGTTTTCCAGGGAGCAGTCTCAGTTCGTCGTAAATGTCTGGGACGAAGGCATCGGTAATTCAGGCATTCTGCGCAACCTTGGGGCGGCCGGCGCGCTGCCCACGCCGCTGCAGGTCATCGCCGCGCTTAACAGGACGCCTTACTGGCCGGGTTGGGAGAACTTTTCGGAAAGCGAACTGCACAATCCGGTTCATGCCTGGATGGGTGGCAGCATGGCGCAAGCGACCTCTCCCAACGACCCGATATTCTTCCTGCACCACTGTTATCTCGATCTGCTGTGGGAGCGCTGGAAACATCAACATCCCACCACACCGGGGTTTGCCAGCGCGGCGGGCTTGCCGGACATGAGCGACACGCTGCTGGTCTTCCACCCGGTCAATGAACCGCCGCCCTGGGCACAGACCTACACCGTTCAACAAACCCTCTACACCACTGAGCTCGACTACCATTACGACGAGGTCTGACGCTCAACTGCCCAAGGTCAAGCCATTCGCCGGCAACGGCAGTGCCGTCTTGTAGCGCACCTGCTTCAGCGCAAAGCTCGAACGAATGTTCGCCACGCCCGGCACTTTGGTCAGGAAATCCATCATGAAGCGTTCGAGCGACTGAATCGTCGGCACCAGGACCCGGATGAGGTAGTCCGGGTCTCCGGCCATGAGGTAGCACTCCATCACCTCGGGGCGATCGGAAATCGCCTCCTCGAAATGCTGCAGCGCTTCCTCCACCTGTTTTTCCAGGCTGACGTGAATGAACACGTTCACGTGCAGCCCCAGCAGGTCGGCATCAAGCAGCGTCACCTGCTCGCGAATCAGGCCTAATTCTTCCATCGCCTTGACCCGATTGAAGCACGGCGTCGGCGACAGATTCACCGAGCGCGCGAGGTCGGCGTTGGTGATGCGCGCGTTCTCCTGAAGGCTGTTGAGAATGCCGATGTCGGTACGGTCCAGTTTGCGCATGAGACAAAACCACCTGTTTTTTATGTTTATGCAGAATTTCTATCTGCAAATCATCTCCAGCGCAACGAAACAGAGATAAATATTCTTCTTGCCCGGGCCTATGATTGTTGTAGGACAAGATTTCTTCTACCGAAGAATGACTGCCAGCTCACTACAAGAAATTCACAAGATCGAGCGTAGAAGCCATGACCCAAGCGTACGAACCGCTGCGCCTGCACGTCCCTGAACCCTCGGGCCGTCCCGGCTGCAAAACCGACTTCTCCTACCTGCATCTGACCGATGCCGGTACGGTGCGCAAACCTCCTGTCGATGTAGAACCAGCCGACACCGCCGACCTGGCGCGTGGGCTGATTCGTGTGCTCGACGATCAGGGCAACGCCCTCGGCCCTTGGGCTGAAAACGTGCCGGTCGAGATCCTGCGTAAAGGCATGCGCGCCATGCTCAAGACGCGCATCTACGACAACCGCATGGTCGTCGCCCAGCGGCAGAAAAAAATGTCGTTCTACATGCAGAGCCTTGGCGAAGAAGCCATCGGCAGTGCTCAGGCGCTGGCCTTGAACATCGACGACATGTGCTTCCCGACCTATCGCCAGCAAAGCATTCTGATGGCCCGCGATGTGCCGCTGGTCGACCTGATCTGCCAACTGCTGTCCAACGAGCGCGATCCGCTCAAGGGCCGGCAGTTGCCAATCATGTACTCGGTCAAGGACGCGGGTTTCTTCACTATTTCCGGCAACCTCGCCACGCAGTTCATTCAGGGCGTGGGCTGGGGCATGGCTTCAGCGATCAAGGGCGACACCAAAATCGCCTCGGCGTGGATCGGCGACGGCGCTACCGCCGAATCGGACTTCCACACCGCCCTCACCTTCGCTCACGTTTATCGGGCGCCGGTGATCCTCAACGTCGTCAACAACCAATGGGCGATTTCCACCTTCCAGGCCATCGCCGGTGGTGAAGCCACGACTTTCGCCGGACGCGGCGTCGGTTGCGGCATCGCCTCGCTGCGCGTGGACGGCAACGACTTCTACGCGGTCTACGCCGCCTCTGCCTGGGCCGCCGAACGCGCCCGCCGCAACCTCGGCCCGACCATGATCGAATGGGTCACCTACCGCGCCGGCCCGCACTCGACCTCCGACGATCCATCGAAATACCGCCCTGCCGATGACTGGAGCCACTTCCCGCTCGGCGACCCGATCGCGCGTCTGAAACAGCACCTGATCAAGGTCGGTCACTGGTCGGACGAAGAGCACGCTGCCGTCAGCGCCGAGCTCGAAGCCGAAGTGATTGCCGCGCAGAAACAGGCCGAACAGTACGGCACCCTCGCCGGCGGCCAGATTCCAAGCGCCGCAACCATGTTCGAAGACGTCTACAAAGAGATGCCGGAGCACTTGAAGCGCCAGCGTCAGCAGTTGGGGATCTGACATGAACGATCACAACAACAATATTCAGTTGGAAACCGCCATGACCACGACCACCATGACCATGATCCAGGCCCTGCGCTCGGCCATGGATGTGATGCTTGAGCGTGATGACAACGTCGTCGTGTTCGGTCAGGACGTCGGCTACTTCGGCGGCGTGTTCCGTTGCACCGAAGGCCTGCAAACCAAGTACGGCACCTCGCGCGTGTTCGATGCGCCGATCTCGGAAAGTGGCATCGTCGGCGTCGCCGTCGGCATGGGGGCTTACGGTCTGCGTCCGGTCGCCGAAATTCAGTTCGCCGACTACGTCTACCCGGCCTCCGACCAGATCATTTCCGAAGCCGCGCGCCTGCGTTATCGCTCGGCCGGCGAGTTCACCGCGCCGATGACTCTGCGCATGCCCTGCGGCGGCGGCATCTACGGCGGCCAGACCCACAGCCAGAGCATCGAGGCGATGTTCACTCAGGTTTGCGGCTTGCGCACGGTCATGCCATCCAACCCGTATGACGCCAAAGGCCTGCTGATCGCCTCCATCGAAAACGATGACCCGGTGATCTTTCTTGAGCCAAAACGCCTGTACAACGGCCCGTTCGATGGCCACCACGACCGCCCGGTAACCCCGTGGTCGAAACACCCGCAAGCGCAGGTTCCGGACGGTTACTACACCGTACCGCTGGACGTTGCCGCCATCACCCGTCCGGGCAAGGACGTGACGGTGCTGACTTACGGCACCACCGTTTACGTGTCACAAGTCGCTGCCGAAGAATCCGGCGTGGATGCCGAAGTCATCGACCTGCGCAGCCTGTGGCCGCTGGACCTGGACACCATCGTCAAGTCGGTGAAGAAAACCGGCCGCTGCGTGGTGGTTCACGAAGCCACCCGCACCTGCGGTTTCGGCGCCGAACTGGTGTCGCTGGTGCAAGAGCATTGCTTCCATCATCTGGAAGCGCCGATCGAACGCGTCACCGGTTGGGACACCCCCTACCCGCACGCGCAAGAGTGGGCGTATTTCCCTGGGCCGTCCCGAGTGGGCGCGGCGTTGAAACGGGTTATGGAGGTCTGAATGGGCACGCACGTTATCAAGATGCCGGACATCGGCGAAGGCATCGCAGAAGTAGAACTGTCGCAGTGGCACGTCAAGGTTGGCGATCTGGTGGTTGAAGACCAGGTGCTGGCGGACGTGATGACCGACAAGGCCATGGTCGATATTCCGTCGCCAGTGCACGGCAAGGTGATTGCCCTCGGCGGTCAGCCGGGTGAAGTGATGGCGGTTGGCAGTGTGCTGATCAGCATCGAGGTTGAGGGTGCCGGCAATCTGAAAGAATCGGCCGCGCCTGCTCCAGCCAAAGAAGCGCCGGTTGCGCCGAAAGTTGAAGCAGTCGTTGAGAACAAACCTGCTCCAGCCGCCCCGCGTCCGGCTGCTGCTTGCCAAGGCCCGATGGTTGCTCGCGAAGCGGACGAACGCCCACTCGCTTCGCCAGCCGTGCGCAAACATGCGCTGGATCTGGGGATTCAATTGCGCCTGGTGCGCGGTTCCGGCCCGGCCGGCCGTGTGTTGCACGAAGACCTTGAGGCTTATCTCGCACAAGGTCAGTCGAACGCTTCGGCGCCGGTTGCCGCTGCTTACGCACAGCGTGATGACGAAAAACAGATTCAAGTGATCGGCATGCGCCGCAAGATCGCCCAGCGTATGCAGGACGCCACTCAGCGTGCCGCACACTTCAGCTATGTCGAAGAAATCGACGTCACTGCGATTGAAGAACTGCGTGCACACCTGAATGAAAAACACGGCGCGAGCCGTGGCAAGTTGACCTTGCTGCCGTTCCTCGTCCGCGCTCTGGTCGTCGCCCTGCGCGAATTTCCGCAGATGAACGCCCGTTACGATGACGAAGCCCAAGTCATCACCCGCCTCGGCGCCGTGCATGTCGGTGTCGCCACGCAAAGCGATGTCGGTCTGATGGTGCCGGTGGTGCGTCACGCCGAGGCGCGCAGCCTGTGGGACAGCGCTGCGGAAATCTCGCGTTTGGCCAACGCCGCACGCAATGGCAAAGCCAGTCGCGATGAGCTGTCCGGCTCGACCATCACCCTGACCAGCCTCGGTGCGCTGGGCGGCATCGTCAGCACGCCAGTGCTGAACCTGCCGGAAGTGGCGATCGTCGGCGTCAACAAAATCGTCGAACGGCCAATGGTCGTCAAAGGCCAGGTGGTGATTCGCAAGATGATGAACCTCTCCAGCTCCTTCGATCACCGCGTGGTCGATGGCATGGACGCGGCACTCTTCATCCAGGCCATTCGCGGCTTGATCGAACAACCTGCCACTTTGTTTGTGGAGTAAGGCGCGCATGCAATCTCTGAACACTACGCTGCTGATCATCGGCGGCGGCCCCGGCGGTTATGTGACGGCGATCCGCGCCGGGCAACTGGGCATCCCGACGATTCTGGTCGAAGGCCAATCGTTGGGCGGCACCTGCCTGAATATCGGCTGCATTCCGTCGAAAGCGCTGATCCATGTGGCTGAGCAGTTTCACCAGACGCAACATCACAGTCAGCATTCGGCACTGGGCATCAGCGTTTCCGCGCCGACGCTCGACATCACTAAAAGCGTCGAGTGGAAGGACGGCATCGTTGATCGCCTGACCACCGGCGTGGCTGCGCTGCTGAAGAAGAACAAGGTTCAGGTCATCAATGGCTGGGCCAAAGTCATCGACGGCAAAACCGTCGACGTCGGCGATACGCGCATCCAGTGCGAGCACCTGGTGCTGGCCACCGGTTCGACCAGCGTCAATCTACCGATTCTGCCGATTGGCGGGCCGGTCATCTCCTCCACCGAAGCGCTGGCGCCGACATCCGTGCCGAAACGTCTGGTCGTGGTCGGCGGTGGTTACATTGGTCTGGAGCTGGGCATTGCTTATCGCAAGCTCGGCGCTGAAGTCAGTGTGGTCGAGGCACAGGATCGCATTCTGCCGGCGTACGACGCTGAACTGACGCAACCGGTGCATGACGCGTTGAAGCAACTGGGTGTGAAGCTGTATCTGAAACACAGCGTGCTGGGTTTCGACGGCACCTTACAGGTGCGCGATCCGGAAGGCGAAACCCTCAATCTGGAAACCGATCAGGTACTGGTCGCGGTCGGTCGCAAACCGAATACCCAGGGCTGGAACCTCGAAGCGCTGAATCTGGACATGAACGGTTCGGCAATCAAGATCGACACCCGCTGCCAGACCAGCATGCGCAACGTTTACGCCATTGGTGACTTGAGCGGCGAGCCGATGCTCGCTCACCGTGCCATGGCGCAGGGCGAAATGGTCGCCGAGTTGATCAGCGGTAAAACCCGTGAATTCAACCCGACTGCCATTGCCGCCGTGTGCTTCACCGACCCGGAACTGGTGGTAGTCGGCAAGACCCCGGACGAGGCCAAGGCTGCGGGGCTGGATTGCATCGTCTCCAGTTTCCCGTTCGCCGCCAATGGCCGGGCGATGACGCTGGAGTCGAAAAGCGGCTTCGTGCGCGTGGTCGCTCGTCGGGATAACCATGTAATTGTCGGCTGGCAAGCAGTGGGTGTAGGTGTTTCGGAGTTGTCGACGGCGTTTGCGCAAAGCCTGGAAATGGGCGCGCGGCTGGAAGACATCGGCGGCACCATTCATGCGCATCCGACCTTGGGTGAAGCGGTGCAGGAAGCGGCGTTGCGGGCCCTCGGGCATGCATTGCACCTGTAGGCCCCTTCGCGAGCAAGCTCGCTCCCACATTTGGAATGCATTCCCCTGTGGGAGCGAGCTTGCTCGCGAATTCCTGAGGGCAACACGATTTATCTGTGTGTCATCCGATAGTCCGGGCTGCGAAACCGCTCAAGAATGAAGTATTGTTGTGCCCATCCAAAAAACGTCAGAAGCCTTGAACCGTTTCGGCGGTTGTTCAGTGATAGAGGGTGTCATGGGTAACGAAAGCATCAATTGGGACAAGCTGGGTTTTGACTACATCAAGACCGACAAACGCTATCTGTCGTACTTTCGCGATGGCGAGTGGGACAAAGGCACCCTGACCGAAGATAACGTGCTGCACATAAGCGAAGGCTCGACGGCCCTTCACTATGGCCAGCAGTGCTTCGAAGGCATGAAGGCCTATCGTTGCAAGGACGGCTCGATCAACCTGTTCCGCCCGGACCAGAACGCCCTGCGTATGCAACGCAGCTGCGCGCGTCTGCTGATGCCGACGGTCGACACCGAGCAGTTCATCGAAGCCTGTAAAGAAGTGGTGCGTGCCAACGAGCGCTTCATCCCGCCTTACGGCACTGGCGGCGCGCTGTACCTGCGCCCGTTCGTGATCGGCGTGGGTGACAACATCGGCGTGCGCACCGCACCCGAGTTCATCTTCTCGATCTTCTGCATCCCGGTCGGCGCCTACTTCAAGGGCGGCCTGACCCCGCACAACTTCCAGATCTCCAGCTACGACCGCGCCGCCCCACAAGGCACCGGCGCGGCCAAGGTCGGTGGCAACTACGCGGCCAGCCTGATGCCGGGCTCGAAAGCGAAGAAAGCCAACTTCGCTGACGCGATCTACCTGGACCCGATGACCCACACCAAGATCGAAGAAGTCGGCTCGGCCAACTTCTTCGGGATCACCCACGACAACAAGTTCATCACCCCGAACTCGCCGTCCGTTCTGCCAGGCATCACCCGCCTGTCGCTGATCGAACTGGCGAAATCGCGTCTGGGCCTGGAAGTGGTTGAAGGCGACGTGCTGATCGACAAGCTGTCGGACTTCAAAGAAGCCGGCGCTTGCGGTACCGCAGCGGTGATTACGCCGATTGGCGGCATCAGCTACAACGACCATCTGCATGTGTTCCACAGTGAAACTGAAGTGGGTCCGGTGACTCAGAAGCTCTATAAAGAGCTGACGGGCGTGCAGACCGGCGACATCGAAGCGCCAGCGGGTTGGATCGTCAAGGTTTGATCTGACGGCGGTTGATGTAGAAAGGCCCTCCACCGAGTGATTGGTGGGGGGCTTTTTTGATGGTGGTTGTTGGTTTTATTTGGGTAAGGCTGGAGATTTTTTCCCCCTCACCCCAGCCCTCTCCCCCAAGGGGGCGAGGGGAAAGGGGGCCGATCTCGGTTGTTCTCCAGACAGAAGTTCGACGCGAACCTTCAGGTCGATGTAGGGCGGGAGAACACCTCGGTCAGCTCCCTCTCCCTCCGGGAGAGGGCTGGGGTGAGGGTAGGCTTTTCGCTCTTCAAGGCAATCCGTTTACCAAGCCGATCAGCAATCCCGCTCGCCTGCCCATTCTGCTGTTTGCCCATCCGCGCCTGCGTAATCAACCCGGGAATCAACTCCCCCTCCGGCAGATTCTTCCAGAACCGCGCCGGCAGATGCCCCTGCATGACCTTCTCGTTCAACCGCGCCGGGTTAAAGATGTGGCTGTAATAGGTCAGCCACAGATCACCATGGGGATCGTCGACGTTCTGCGCCAGTTGCTGCCATTCCAGTGGGCATTGCCGCTGATGGATCAGTTGCTCGCCATCGTAATAAACCCCGTCGCGCGGCGTGGCGATCAACCAACGGTGGCGGCCCATGCGCCCGACAAAATGCTCACTGGCACTGCGCAGGATGTCATGGGCCGGCTCGTGCCAAGCCACATATTGCGGGCCTGCGCTGGATGACGGGCGTTCGATGAAGCGCACAAACGCATGCAAGTGGTGCGCTTCCCGATTCACCTGTTTAATTCGCCGCTGCAATTCGCTGCCCAGTTTGTCGCCGGCCATCATCGCCGTGCGGTCTCCGTGGCTGACGCGCCACAACACCTCGTAAAGCAAACTCCAGCGTTGCTCGCCTCGGTATTGCGCGGCTTGTGCCAGCGTGTCGAGCAGCACGCGCGGAATGCGCGCCATAAACGGCCCCTGCCCTTCAGGCAGCGGGTCATCACTGGCGAACAAATCACCCACGCCTTCCGAGGCCCAACTGACCAGACTGGGGTCGACTTCATGGCTGAGCAGCCAGCGCGCCTGTTGCCGCCAGGTGTCGAACAGGTCGTCGCAATCGAGGTTGATCATCCCCACAGCCCCATCTGCTGCGGCATCGGCCGGTCGCGCAATTGCTGATAGAGCAAATGGCTGGTGACCTCGGCCTGCTGCGGGTGGTAATCGCTGGTGATGATGAACGGCTTGGCTTTGGCCAGTACGCAGCGCATACGCGCGACATCTTCGTAGCGGATCCGCCGCTGTCGGCGTAGCTCGACCAAGCGTTCGGTGGTGCGCAAGCCGATGCCGGGAATACGCGCGATCAACGACGCGTCGGCGCGGTTGAGATCCAGCGGGAACACCTCGCGATTCTGCAGCGCCCAGGCCAGTTTCGGGTCAATGTCCAAGGCCAGATTACCCGGCCCCTTGAGCAATTCATCGGCGCTGTAACCGTAGCTGCGCAAGAGAAAATCGGCCTGATACAAACGGTGCTCGCGCATCAGCGGTGGTGCGGCCAGCGGCACGCTTTTCGGGCTGTCGGGGATCGGGCTGAAGGCCGAATAGTAGACCCGGCGTAGACGGAAATTGCCGTACAGCGACTGGGCACTGTGCAAGATCGTGCTGTCGTCGGTGTCATCGGCACCGACGATCAACTGCGTGCTCTGCCCGGCCGGGGCGAATTTCGCCGAGCGCGGCTCGTTCAACACGGTCTGCACGCCGGTGTAGATGGTGTTCATCGCTTGTTTGATCGAAGCGATGTCCTTCTCCGGCGCCAACACTTGCAGGCTGGCGTCGGTGGGCAATTCGATGTTGACGCTCAGACGATCGGCGTAGCGCCCCGCCTCCTCGATCAACGCCGGATCCGCTTCGGGGATGGTCTTGAGGTGGATGTAGCCACGAAACTCATGCTCTTCGCGCAACAGCTTGGCGACCCGCACCAATTGCTCCATGGTGTAGTCCGCCGAGCGGATGATCCCGGAACTGAGGAACAGCCCGCTGACGCAGTTGCGGCGGTAGAAATCCATGGTCAGCGCCACGACTTCTTCAGGGGTGAAACGGGCGCGCGGCACATCGCTGGACCGGCGGTTGACGCAGTATTGGCAATCGTAGAGGCAGAAGTTGGTCAGCAAGATCTTCAGCAGCGAGACGCAACGCCCGTCCGGCGTGTAGCTGTGGCAGATGCCCATGCCATCGGTCGAGCCCAGCCCGCTCTTGCCCTCGGAACTGCGCTTGGGCGCGCCACTGCTGGCGCAAGAGGCGTCGTACTTGGCGGCGTCGGCGAGGATGCTCAGCTTGTCGATGATTTGCATGGCGCGGGCTCTATACTGTGTGCATATACAGTATAGAGCCCGCGTGCAGGGTTCAAGGGCAAATTTTGCCCTTCGTCGGTCAGGCGATTTTATCTACCTAACGTTGATCGTTGCAGCAACGGACGTCCGACTGCCCGACACCCTCAGCGCGTCAGCCGCAGGCAACGCCAAACCAAACCGCGCGCCGATTTCCTTTCTGCCCAGCGCCGTCAATGCCAACGCCCGACTGTCCAGATCCTGCGTCAGCCATTTGCGCTTCAACGCCGCTTGCAACAGCGCCGCACCCAGCGACCCACCCAGATGCGGCCGGCGCATGCTCCAGTCCAGGCACGGGCAGGCAAACTTGCGCCGCAACGTACTCAAATCCTGCACTTCAATACCCAGCCCTTCAAACAACGCCTCGCCCCTCTCACTCGAGCGATACACCTGCTCGTCCGTCTCCAGCAACCACCCCGCCTCAATCAACCGATCATGCAGCAACACCGCGAGGGTGCCGGCCATATGGTCGTAACAGGTGCGGGCGAATTGCAGTCGATCCGGCGTGTGCGGCTTGAAGGTCGGCGCGGCGCTCTGGCCGATCACCATCAGGGCTTCGAGGGCCTGAGCCACGCGTTTATCGGCGAGGCTGTAATAACGATGGCGGCCCTGCACGTGCAGGCGCACCAGCGCCAGGTCCTTGAGTTTGGCCAAATGCGCGCTGGCAGTGGAGGCGCTGACTTCGGCGATGGCCGCCAATTCGGTGCTGGTGCGAGCGTGACCGTCCATCAGCGAGCAGAGGATTTTGGTTCGCGCCGGCTCCGCGATGGCCGCCGCCACTTGCGAGACGCCGATGTCTTGATGTTCTGCGTGCATATTTCGCTCCCGGACGAATCGTCGTTGTTGCCCACTGAAGATACTCGCATCACTTTCCCGACGACAAGGCTGCGAACCATGGACCCGATCATCGCTGCGACTCATGCCGACCCTTATCCTTATTACGCGGAACTGCGTGCTCAGGGCGGACTGTCCTTTCATCACGACCTTAAATTGTGGGTCGCCAGCAGCGCCCGCTCGGTGTGTGCCGTGCTGGCCAGTGCCGAGTGCAGGGTGCGTCCGCCTCAGGAGCCGGTGCCCAAGGCGATCACCTCGGGCATGGCCGGCAAGGTCTTTGGGCAGTTGATGCGGATGAATGATGGCGAACGTCAGCGCTGCCCACGCTCGGCGATCGAGCCCGCGCTGGGCTTGATTGATCCGGCGCAGATTCGCGCACTGGTGGCGGCGCGCCTGCTCACCGAAGACGCCGACGGCCTCTATAAAGCCATGTTTCGCGGGCCGGTCTGCGTGGTGGCGGCGCTGCTTGGTTTCACGCCGGCGCAGGGCCGGGCGATCAGTGAGCTGACGGCGGACTTCGTCGCGTGCCTGTCGCCGCTGAGCAACGATGTGCAACTGGCAGCGGCGCATGCAGCGGCAGAGCAATTGCGCGGGTATTTCATCGAGTTGCTCGCCGAATCGAACAGCGATTTGTTGACGGCTATTGAGCAGCGATTTGAGGGCGACGAGGACACGCTGATCGCCAATCTGATTGGCCTGTGTTCGCAGACCCATGAAGCCACGGCCGGGTTGATCGGCAATACGCTGGTGGCGCTGCGGCGGCAACCGGCGTTGGGCACGGCCCCAATGCATGCTCTGTTGGCTGAAGTTCAGCGCTTCGATCCATCGGTGCAGAACACCCGGCGCTTTGTCGTTCAGCCTTGCGAAATTGACGGTGTGCGCGTCGAAGCGGGGGACGTGATACTCGTGCTGCTGGCCTCGGCCAATCGCGATCCGGCCCTCAATGAACGTCCCGATGAGTTTTTGCTGGAGCGGCCGAACCGGCGCAGTTTCAGTTTTGGCAGTGCCCGGCATCAGTGTCCGGGGCAGGCGCTGGCAATGAGCATCGCCAGCGCCACGGTGAGTGAAATCCTCGCCCACGGGGTCGACTTGAACCGGCTGAACTGGCATTACCGCCCGTCACTCAACGGCCGCATCCCGATGTTCAGCGAGGCAACGGCTTAAGCGCTGCGCAGCTCGATGGTCAGGTGCGACAGCTCATGCACCGGCGCCAGCCGTTCGCGAATCACCTCCGCCGTGACACCTGCTGCCGCGACCACACTGACGATCGCCGCCCGCGCCTGCGGGCCGACTTGCCACACGTGCAGGTCGCTGATGCGCACATCATTCGAGGTTTCCAGCAGCTCGCGGATCTGCGCCGCGACCGGCTCATCGGTGGCGTCGAGCAGCACGGCCGCACTGTCGCGCATCAGGTTGTACGCCCACTTGGCAATGACGATGGCGCCGACAATGCCCATCACCGGGTCCAGCCAGACCCAGCCCAGATAACGCCCGGCCAACAGTGCGGCAATCGCCAGCACCGAGGTCAAGGCATCGGCGAGCACATGGACATAGGCCGAACGCAGATTGTTGTCGTGATGATGGTGATGATCGTGGCCGTGATCATGCAAGTGTCCATGGTCGTGGCCATGCTGGCCCATCAGCAGAAAAGCGCTGATCAGGTTTACCGCCAGGCCCACGATCGCAATCACCGTCGCCTCGCCAAACGCCACCGTGGTTGGCTGGAACAGACGCAAAACGGATTCACCGGCGATGCCCAGCGACACCAGCCCGAGAATCATCGCCGAGGCAAAACCGGCCAGATCGCCGACTTTACCGGTGCCGAAACTGTAGCGCCGATTGTTGGCGTGGCGTCGGGCGAAACCATAAGCCGCCGCCGCGATCCCCAAGGCGCCAGCGTGGGTTGCCATGTGAAAACCGTCGGCCAGCAAGGCCATGGAACCGGTGATGTAACCGGCGGCGATCTCGGCAATCATCATCACAAAAGTCAGCACCACCACCCACAGCGTGCGGCGGGCGTTTTCATCGTGCGAGGCGCCGAGAAACTGGTGATCGTGGCTGAAGCGGTCAGCCTTGGGAGTCAATGTCATGATGTTTGCGCTCTATTTGGAGAAACGAAGGATTGCTCGCAGCGACTCCTCAAGGCCTTGCCCTCCAGCGCCTTCTCGATCGCCTGAACGCTACCCCTGATATGGCAAGGATGATCGTCAATTGCAGCATCCATCGCAAGATCGACGAGAAGTTCGGGTCAGGAACGGGACGTTGTGAACGACTTCAATCCCTGTGGGAGCGGGCTTGCCCGCGAAAGCGGTGGGTCTGACGCTATAAATGCTGGATGTGCCGGCCCCTTCGCGGGCAAGCCCGCTCCCACAGGTTTTTGTGGTGTCTGAAGCTATGTGCTCGGCGCTGGCGAGCGGAAAAACGCAGCATCATTTCGGCATCATCCAGCAGGCTACAGCGCCTTGCGCCTTTGCCTACAACTAAGCCAGAATCCGCCGCTTGTGCGGCTTGGGGGTCGCCGGTAACTTGGTTCGCGTCACTGAATGTTCAGTGATCGGGTTTAGTCGCTCGGTGTTTTCTCAAGTTCGCAAGCTGTTATTCAGTCTGGCATTTCGATGCCTGCACTCAATGGCGGCTGTGCGCAGGGCGCTTTCGAGCGCGCCGGTAATGCTTGGGATGCCGGTCGACTAACCTGCGTATAGCTGCCACCTAATGTTTAGTCGCAGAACGGTGTCAGCCTCATTGAGGTTCCCAGCATATGTTCAAGATAACGCCAAATCCGCCCGAAACAGACGCGGAAATCGATCCAAATCCAACGTCCCCCTATTCCACACCGGGCTCCAGAAAACTCCACGAAGCCGCCGAACGCGCCCTCGACCACTACCTGAAACCCACACCGCCTTCACCACCGCGCAGACCCAGCACCATGTTCCTCGTCGACCCCAACACCGGCGCCGAAGACCTCATGGCCCATGCCTGCGAATCAATGGCTTCGGCCAGCGTCATGCTCAGCGACTTCGCCGCCCTGCTCGACTCGCCCTACCGCAACACCGTGCTCGGCATCCAGCAAGTGGTCATGCTCGGCGAACTCGCGGTCAACCGCGCCCTCGACAAAATCGACCCCGCCCTGAGGCAATAACCATGACCCACAAAACAGATGCACAAGTCGTCGCGGCACTGGTGGCCATGGGTTTCAACGAGCGGGACGGACGCTGGGCACAGAACGCCTGCTTGGTGCTCTTCGAAAGCGAACGCGAATCCATCGTCGTCTCCGCCGTCACCGTCCTTCCCCAACTCGATGAACTGGAAATCGACGCCGTGCTACCCGCACTGCGCCGCGTGACCCGCCGGTTCCCCTCACTGCAAAAAACCGTGGCCGACACACTGGCCGAGATGGCGCACGCAGCCTGATTGACCGCGTAATCGTTCTTCGCGAGCAAGCTCGCTCCCACAGTTTCTCGGTGGCTCACAGCATTTGAGTACACCGTCGCTCCAATGTGGGAGCGAGCTTGCTCGCGAAAGCGTTCTTAAACAGGAGTCTTCATATGTTTTTATGGATTAGCGGTTTCTTGAAAGGTGACGACGAAGGCGACGCCTTAAAATACGAACTGACAGTTGGGCTGGAATTTGAATCCGCAGTCCTGGCTGCAATGGGCTGGAAAACCCTAGGTGAAAGTCCCGACGGCGAGTGGTTGCTGACACCCGATCAAGCTCAAAAAATCGGCATGGCGGTTAACCAAGCGCTCGAAATAACCAAGGGGAAATTTCCCTCTCTGATCGGGTCTATCGAGGACACACTTGACGATATCGGCGCATTCACCGCCGAAAATCCGCCAGGATGAACGGCGTATGGGCCCTGAGATAAGCTTCGACATCTTCCAGCGAAGGGAGTAAATCACTGGATTCGGTTTTACCCTCTTCATCGTCGTGCGACACCTTGACGATGTAGGCGTCATTCTCCTCAAGCAACTCGCCTGAAATTTTGACCCGCTGTCCACTTTTCTCGGTAAAGGACGTCGCCTTCAGGGTTGCCACTTTCAAGATCTGCTCAGTGCTGGCCGTAAAAGCTTTGCGTTGTGCCAAGGCATTTTTCGATACGACCCATGCGAAAATGCACGCCGCCACAATCAACACGATTTCGATGTTGTGAATCGGACCTCGCCGCCCTTCATGCCCCTGACTCAGCCACGCGACTGCCTTGTAAATAATCTGATCAACATCCATTTATCCGTCTCCCGAACGATGTCCTGTTGATCAATCCTCCCGCGTCAGCACTTCCAGCAACTCAATCTCGAACAGCAAATTCGAATTCGGTGGAATCTTGCCCATCGTCCGCTCGCCATAGCCCAGATGCGCCGGCACCCGCAATTTACGTTTGCCGCCCACCTGCATGCCCATCAGCCCTTGATCCCAACCTTTGATGACCCGGCCGGTGCCAATCACGCACTGAAAAGGTTTGCCACGGCTGTAGGAAGAATCGAACTCGCTGCCGTCTTCCAGCCAGCCGGTGTATTGGGTGGTGATCAGCGCGCCTTTGACCGCGGCTTTGCCTTCGCCCACCTGAATATCGATTACCTGCAGTTCATCATTCATAACATTCACTCTATTGTTCAGCAGGCCGCCGTTTTCCCAGAATTGCCGGTCATTGGCAACCCGCACGCGCAGATCAACCCTGTATCCGCACTGAGTGATGAAGCATTAACATAGCCAACCGCCACCACTCCACGGATCGATTCGCAATGCCGGCAGCTTCTCGATGATTCAACTCTGGATCGGCCTTGTCGTGGGCGCGGCGATGTTGACCGTGATTGCCGTACTGATCCGTCGCGAGCGTGGTTTACGTCGGCAACTCGCCGAATACCGTGACCTGCTCAGCCGTGCGGCCGAGGGTCGGAATATTCATCAGGACGCCGACGCCGAACGCTTCAAGCGTAGCCAGTACTTTGCCCGCATCGGCACGTGGGACTGGGAGGTCGACACGGATCGGCTGTACTGGTCGGACGCGATCTACGGCATGTTCGGTTTCAAGATCGGTGAGGTCACGCCGTCCTACGCCCTCTTCTGCTCCTGCGTACACCCGGATGACCGCGTCAGGGTGCGCGACGGTGAATTGCGTTGTCTGGAAACTGGCGAGAACCATGACGAGGAATACCGCGTGGTCTGGCCCGACGGCACGATTCGCTGGCTACGGGAAACCGGCAACGTGGTGCGCAACGATCACGACGCGGTGATCAAGATGATGGGCGTGGTGCGCGACATCACTGAAGAAAAAGCCTCGGCCAGTTATCTCCAGCACCTCGCTCACTTCGATCCATTGACTGGGTTGCCCAATCGGCTGGTGCTGGAAGAGCGCCTGGCCGACGCACTGGAGCACGCTCGCCAGACCAATACCCGGGCGGCACTGGTATTCGTCGACCTCAACGGTTTCAAAACCATCAACGATCACTTCGGCCACGCCGCCGGCGACCGCGTGCTGATCACCATGGCCACCCGCCTGAAACGCGTGCTGCGCAGCACCGACACCGTCGCGCGCATCGGTGGCGACGAGTTCGTGGTGATCCTGCAAGGCCTGGCCCCGGGCCTCGATCTGCAGGACGAGGCCCGGCGCATCTGTCAGAAAATTTTCGTCGAACTGTCCCCGCCGATCAGCATCGGCAACGAACAACGCCACATCGGCACCAGCCTTGGGGTCGCGGTGTACCCGGATCATGCGACCGCGATGGACCGGCTGCTGCACATTGCCGATCTGGCGATGTATGAGGCCAAGCGCAGTGGCAATAATCAGTATCGGTTGGGGGGAGACAACCCCGCGCGTCTGAACGCGCAGGGCTTTTGAAACCCTGGGCTTAACGCGGAACCGGTTTCATCTCGACAATGGTGCCGTTGGTGATCATCACCATGACGTACTGGTCATTGATTTGCACCCACTGTGCCTGATCGACCGGTTTTTTCAGGCCTTTGGTTTTCCAGTCGATGGCTTTTTCGCTGCGTTGATAAATGTCCGGGGCGCGGTCATTGACCTTTAGTTCGCGGTCGCTGGTCGGGGACTGGACGGCCTGGTCGTTTGAGGTTTGCGCCGCTTGAACAAGTGGGCTGATCCCGGCAATGCCGGCGACGAGGGCCAGGCTGGCGATTAGGGTTTTGCTGTTCATCGGTGAACCTCCATTGATGTGTGATACCTGAACTCGGACTGCCGGGTTCGGAAATCATTCCTTGATTTTTTGCCTTGGATGGCTGGAGGGATTGTAGTCGTCAGTCGGGCCGCCATCGCTGGCAAGCCAGCTCCCACAGGGTTTTGTGGGGTTGACAAGAATGGGAAGGCACACCGCAGACAGTGTGGGAGCTGGCTTGCCAGCGATAGCGTCGGTACAGGCAACATTTTCATTGGCTGACAAGCCGCTATCGCCAGCAGGTTGGCTGGCTGGCTGGCTCCCACAGGGTTTTGTCGTATTGCCAAGAATAGAAGGCACACCGCAGACAATGTGGGAGCTGGCTTGCCAGCGATGGCGTCGGTACAGGCAACATTTTCATTGGCTGACAAGCCGCTATCGCCAGCAGGTTGGCTCCCACAGGGGAACCGGTGTTGCGCAGATCCAAGGGATTGATCCGCTTCGCACATCAATCCATGCCAATAATGCAATTAACATCCAGTTACACCTAGGCCACCATCCGCCTCAATAAGAACCGTGCGCTGCCTCTCCGTGGCGCACGTCATAAAAGCGGTGGAGTCCTTTGCTATGACAGCCTCAATCCCACACGGCGGCTCGCGGGCCGGCGCCATTTTCCGGGTGACCTCGGGTAACTTCCTCGAACAGTTCGACTTCTTTCTGTTCGGTTTCTACGCCACGCAGATCGCGGCGGTGTTCTTTCCGGCGAGCAGTGAGTTCGCTTCCCTGATGATGACGTTTGCGGTGTTCGGCGCAGGCTTTCTGATGCGTCCGCTGGGCGCCATCGTGCTCGGTGCGTACATCGATGATGTCGGGCGGCGTAAAGGTCTGATCGTCACGCTGTCGATCATGGCCAGCGGCACGATCCTGATTGTGCTGGTGCCCGGATACGAAAGCATTGGCCTGTTCGCACCGGCGCTGGTGTTGATCGGGCGCCTGCTGCAAGGCTTCTCCGCCGGCGCGGAATTGGGCGGTGTGTCGGTGTACCTCGCCGAGATCGCCACACCGGGTCGCAAGGGTTTCTTCACCGCTTGGCAGTCGGCCAGTCAGCAAGTGGCGATCATTGTCGCCGCCGCGTTGGGCTACGCCTTGAACGCGTGGATGGCGCCGGACGTGATTGCCGATTGGGGCTGGCGGATTCCGTTTTTCGTCGGCTGCATGATCGTGCCGTTCATCTTTTTCCTGCGCCGTAACCTGGCGGAAACCGAAGAGTTCGCCGCACGCAAACACCGTCCGAGCATGGGCGAAGTGTTCCGCACCCTTGGCCAAAACTGGGGCGTGGTACTCGGCGGGATGTTGATGGTCGCGCTGACCACCACCGCGTTTTACCTGATCACCGTGTACGCGCCGACCTTCGGTAAAACCGTGCTGCACCTGAGCACGTCCGATGCGCTGCTGGTGACCTTGCTGGTCGGTGTGTCGAACTTTTTCTGGTTGCCGATTGGCGGCATGTTGTCCGACCGTATCGGCCGTCGTCCGGTGCTGATCGCGATGTCGTTGCTGGCCCTGGCCACCACCTATCCGGCGCTGTCGTATCTGGTGCAGGCGCCGAGTTTCAGCCACATGCTGCTGTCGCTGTTGTGGCTGTCGTTTATCTACGGTTTGTACAACGGCGCGATGATTCCGGCGCTGACCGAGATCATGCCGGTGGAAGTGCGGGTTGCCGGTTTCTCCCTCGCCTACAGCCTGGCCACGGCGATTTTCGGCGGGTTTACTCCGGCGATGTCGACTTTCCTGATTCAGTACACCGGCGACAAAGCCGCGCCGGGTTACTGGATGAGCATCGGCGCGCTGTGCGCGTTGTGCGCCACTCTTTACCTGTACCGCCGTGCCGGTGGTCGTCTGCAACCTGTCGCGGCCTGAGGAAAACTCGCCATGAAAAAACTGTTGACTGTCACCGCCCTGCTCGCCGGTCTCGCGTTCAACCTCGCGGCCCAGGCCGAAGAATTGAGCGTGATGACCTCCGGCGGCTTCACCGCTGCCTACAAGATTCTCGGCCCGAAATTCGCCGCCGCCAGCGGCAACACGCTGACCACCAGCCTCGGCCCGTCGATGGGCAAGGCGCCGGAGGCGATCCCCAATCGCCTCGCGCGCGGCGAGCACGCCGACGTGGTGATCATGGTCGGCTACGCCCTCGATGACCTGATCAAACAAGGCAAGGTCGACCCGGCCTCGCGTGTTGAACTGGCCGATTCGCGGATCGGTCTGGTGGTGCGTGAAGGCGCACCGAAACCGGACATCAGCAGCGTCGACGGCTTGAAGAAAACCCTGCTCGACGCACAGTCGGTGGCTTACTCCGACAGCGCCAGCGGCGTCTACATCGAGCAGCAGTTGTTCAAAAAACTGGGCATCGAAGATCAGCTGAAACCGAAGGCCAAGATGATCGCGAAAATCCCGGTCGGCTCGGTGGTTGCCACTGGCGACTACCAATTGGGCTTCCAGCAGGTCAGCGAATTGCTGCCGGTGCCGGGGGTGAGTTTCGTCGCGAAGATTCCGGAATCGGTGCAGTCGGTAACGCGCTTTGCCGCCGGCATTCCGGTCGGCGCGCAACATCCACAAGAAGCCAAAGCCTTGCTCGCCTACCTCGCCGCGCCCGCCGCACAAGCGGACGTGCAGGCCACCGGGCTGGACTCGGTCAAGCGCTGATCGTTGGCGGCTGGACTTTCATCTCCACCACCAGCCGCTCCAGCTCCAGTGCCGCCGGGGTCAACGTACGACCCCGGCGCTTGATGATGCCAACGCTGCGCATCACTTGCGGATCGGTCAGTGGCACCCGCGTCAGGATCGGATGATCCGGCCCGGGCATCGCCATCAGCGGCACCGCCGCCACACCCAACCCCGCCTCCACCAAACCAATCATCGTCGTCACATGCCGCGTTTCGCAGATGCTCTGGCGCTGCGGCGTCACGCTGCTCAACGCCTGATCGAGCAGAAAGCGGTTGCCGGAGGTCTTGTCCAGCGAGATGTAATCCTGCTGGTAAAACTCGTCCCACGTCACGCTGCTGCGCCCGGCCAACGGGTGATCGCGACGACAGGCGACCACGTAGCACTCCTGCACAAGCGCTTCGAAATCAACCTTGGCATCCTGCGTGCCCAAGAAACTCAAGCCGAAATCCGCCTCGCCGTTGACCACTGCGCTCAACACGTCATGGGCGCTGGAGTCGAGCACTTTGACTTTGATGCGCGGGAATTGCTGGTGATAGCGCGCGACCACCCGGGGCATGAAGTAGTACGCCGCCGAGGGCACGCAGGCGACGGTGACGTGGCCCAAACGCGTCGAGCCGACTTCGCTGATGCCCAACAGCGCCACGTCGAGATCATCGAGCAAACGTTCGACGCTGGGCATGAAACCGCGCCCGGCCTGGGTCAGGCTGACCTTGCGCGTGGTGCGTTCGAAGAGTTTGACGCCGAGGGCGTCTTCGAGTTTTTCAATGCGCCGGCTCAGCGCCGGTTGCGACAGGCGCACGGTGTCGGCGGCCTTGCGGAAACTGCCCTGCTCGACCACGGCGCGAAAGGCTTGCAGGTCGTTGAGGTCGAAGTTGATGGCCATGGCGAGACTCGGGAGATTGATACGTAGAGGTTATGAATGTAACCAATTGATGCAAATTATTACAGACTCGACATCAAATCCCCTGTGGGAGCGAGCTTGCTCGCGAATGCAATCTGTCAGTGAAAACACTATTGGCTGACGCTCCGCTTTCGCGAGCAAGCTCGCTCCCACATTGGATCTCCAGTGGCCTATAGGTCTTTGTAACCCTTATCCTTGTCACCCCCGCCGTACCGTTGTCAGGAGTAACCCCCCATGCCCCATGAAGGCAATCTGTTGCAAGCCGCCGTCGTCTTTCTGTTCGCGGCCGTGCTAACCGTGCCTTTGGCCAAACGTCTGCAACTGGGCGCGGTGCTCGGTTATCTGTTTGCCGGGGTGATCATCGGCCCGTCGGTGCTGGGCCTGATCGGCAACCCGCAGAGCGTGGCGCACATCTCCGAGCTGGGCGTGGTGTTGCTGCTGTTCATCATCGGCCTGGAGTTATCGCCGCGACGTTTGTGGGTGATGCGCAAATCGGTGTTCGGCGTCGGTCTGGCGCAGGTGCTGCTGACGGCGTCGGTGATTGGCGTGCTGGCCCTTTCGGTGTTTGGCCAGCCGCTGAACAGCGCGATTGTGTTGGGTCTCGGCCTGGCGCTGTCCTCGACGGCATTCGGGTTGCAAAGCCTTGCCGAGCGCAAAGAACTGACCAGCCCGCACGGACGTCTGGCGTTTGCGATTTTGCTGTTCCAGGACATCGCGGCGATCCCGTTGATCGCGCTGGTGCCGATGCTTGCCGGTGGTGCTCACGACACCAGCAACGCCGGCAGTCTGAATCACGGTTTGCAGGTCCTCGGCGGTATCGCCGTGGTGGTGGTCGGTGGCCGTTATCTGTTGCGCCCGGTGTTCCGCGTGGTGGCGAAAACCGGTTTGCCGGAAGTGTCCACCGCCACGGCGTTGTTGGTGGTGATCGGCACGGCGTGGTTGATGGATCTGGTCGGTGTGTCGATGGCGCTGGGGGCGTTTCTTGCCGGTTTGCTGTTGGCGGATTCGGAATATCGCCATGAACTGGAAGCGCAGATTGAGCCGTTCAAAGGTCTGCTGCTCGGGCTATTTTTCATCAGCGTCGGCATGGGCGCCAACCTCAGTTTGCTGCTCAGTGCGCCGGTCACCGTGCTGGGGCTGACGCT
Organism: Pseudomonas sp.; assembly: GCF_049300855.1. GTDB lineage: Bacteria > Pseudomonadota > Gammaproteobacteria > Pseudomonadales > Pseudomonadaceae > Aquipseudomonas. The sequence goes on from NZ_JBAQKH010000014.1 coordinate 113,823, forward strand.
GCTGTTGATCGGTCTGAAATTGCCGCTGCTGTTCGTCGTCGGGCGTCTGGCCGGTGGCTTGAACAAGGTCAGTGCGATTCGCCTCGGTATCGTCTTGGCGGCGGGTGGTGAATTTGCCTTTGTGGTGTTCAAGATCGGGCGTGATCAGGGTCTGTTCGAACCGCGTCTGTACGACCTGCTGGTGCTGACGATTACCTTGTCGATGGCGGTGACGCCGCTGCTGCTGTTGATCTGCGCGCGGCTGGTCAGCCCGAAAGTGCAGCCGGTGGAAGTGCCGGAGAATTTCCGTCAGATCGACACTGAAACCCCACGCGTGGTGATCGCCGGCATGGGCCGGATGGGCCAGATCGTCGCGCGGATTCTGCGTGCGCAGAACATCAAGTTCGTCGCGCTGGATACGTCGGTGGAAACCATCGAACTGTCGCGCAGTTTTGGCGGTGTGCCGGTGTTTTACGGCGACCCGATGCGCCCGGAAATCCTCAATGCGGCCAAGGTCGGTGAGGCGGAGTACTTCGTGATTGCCACGGATGATCCGGAGACCAACATCAAGACCGCCGAGGTGGTGCGCAAGCTCTATCCGCACATGAAGATCATCGCCCGCGCCCGCAACCGTCAGCACGTGCATCGCTTGGTGGACGTTGGCGCGGAGGCGATTCGTGAGACCTACTATTCAAGCCTGGAAATGAGCCGACGCACGCTGGTCGGCCTCGGTCTGACCCAGGCCCAGGCCGATGCGCGAATCAAGCGCTTCAAGCACCACGACGAACAGGTGCTGGAGGCACAGCACGCGGTTTACGACGACGCCGCCAAAGTCCTGCAAACCGCCCAGGAAGCCCGGGCGGAATTGGCGCGGTTGTTTGAATCGGATCAACTGGAAGAAGAATCCCGCAACACCTGAGCCACACACAAAACCCCGTGTGGGAGCGAGCTTGCTCGCGAAGGCAGTGTGTCAGTCAACATCTAAATGACTGACAGATTGCATTCGCGAGCAAGCTCGCTCCCACAAGGGACTTATGTCAGGCCAGTTCGAGTTCGGGTGTCGGTTTGACCGATGCCACTTCAAAGCGGTCCGCCAGAAACGGTGTGATATCCAGCGGCAACGGCTCATCGTTGACCAGTTTGTCCAGCAGCACACCGGTAATCGCCGAGGTCAGAATGCCGGTGCGGAAGTGTCCGCAGGCATTCAGATAGCCTTCCACGCCACGCATCGGCCCGAGGATCGGCAACTCATCCGGCGAGCCCGGCCGCAGCCCGGCCCAGGTGCGTTTCAGATTGACGTCTTTGAGTTCCGGCAGGCAGCGCACCGCGCCCTGCACCAGCCCGGCGATTTCCGGGTAGGTGGTGGTGACATCGAAGCCTTTGTCTTCGGTGGTGCTGCCGATCAGGATCTCGCCGTTGTCCTTTTGCGCCACGTAGCAATCGCTGGTGGTCAGGCAGCCGTTGAGAATCTTCGGCATGCGCTCGGTGAGCAGAATCTGGCCCTTCACCGGTTTCACCGGGATGCGAATGCCCGTCGCCCATTCGCTCAGATCAGCCGCCCAGGCACCGCCGGCGTTGATCAGCGTCTTGCAGTGGAACACGCCCTCCTCGGCCGTTTGCACGCCGGTCACGCGCGTGCCGTGATGCAACACGCCGGTGACGTTGGTATTGACGTAAAAGTCGACGCCATTTTGTCGCGCGCCTTCGGCATAGGCATCGGCGAGGCGGAACGGGCTGACCTGATGGTCGCAGAGAAATTCCAGCGCCCCGCGCGCCTCATGGCTGACGCTCGGCTCGGCCTCGCGCAACGCCGCCTGATCGAGCCAGCGTACCTGGTCGGCGAGGTGCGGAATGCAGCTGACGATGTGCTCGGCATAGAGCCGGTCTTCGTCGTCATAAATGACGAACTTCAGCCCGGTCTTTTCGAACTTGAAATCCATCCCGTGGTGGTCTTTCAGCTCGCGGTGCAACGCCGGGTACAGCGCGTTGGACTGCAAGGCGAAATCGAAAAACGACTCCGGCAGAATGTGCGGCGTACTCGCATCCACCGCCACCGCCGCGCCCTGGGTTTCACGCTTGCGGTTGGCCGACATCATGCGGAAGAAAATCACCCCGCAGCCAAGCCCGACCGACTCACCGATCGCCCACAAACCACCGGCCGAGGCGCGGGTCGCGTTGCCCGGGCGTTTGGCATCGATGACCGCAACCTTGAGGTTTTTGCGCTTGGACAATTGATAGGCGCAGGACGCCCCGATCACGCCGCCGCCGGCGATGATCACGTCATAGAACTTACTCATGGGCAGCGGCCTCCGTGCCGATGGACTGGAATGCGGAAAAGGGAATCGGATCGATCGGGAAACGCGGGCGCAGCCAACCGACATCCTTGCGTCCGGTGGCCTGGCGCAAGCGGTCGCTGCAGTAGCCGACGCACATGCGCCCCTGACAATCGCCCATGCTCACGCGGGTGCGCATTTTCAGGCTGGCGATGTCTTGCACGCCCTGCTCCAGGGCCAGATCGATGTCGGCGCGAGTCGCGTGTTCGCAGCGGCAGATCACCGTGTCGGCGGCAGGCAGTGCGGTCTGGCCGACGCCGCGTTCGGTGTAGCGATCCACGGCGGCGCGGAAACGCACGATGGCTTTGAGTTTGCTCAAGTAGCGGTCGCGACGCACCCGCGCCAGTTCTTCTTCAAGCACGCCACGCTGCAACAGGATCGAGGTCGCGGCGATCTTGCCGGCGAGCATCGCTGCTTCACCGCCACGAATCCCGCCCATGTCACCGGCCATGTGCACATGAGGTTCGTTGCTTTGCTGCCAGATGTTGGCATTGGCACGCAGGTAACCGTCGTCGCTGAAACCGTGATCCAGGCCCATTTGCTGGCTCAGTTGCGTGCGCGGAATAAAGCCGTAACCGACCGCCAAGGTCTTGGCTTCGAAGCGCTCGACGCGGCTCATATCCGGCTCCCACGTCGCCGAGTATGGCGCGACGCTGACGCTTTTCAGCTCGCCTTCGCCATGGGCCTCGACCACGCCCCAACCGTAGTTCATCGGGATGCCGTGCAACTTCAGATAGGCGAGCATGCTCAAGCCATCTAGAAACAGTTGCGGCTTGTTCAGCAGCGCCAGACTTTCGCGGGCGATCTTGCCGAACGCACAGGCTTCATACACGCCCGCGACAGTGACGCCAGCAGCATGCAGCTGGGTCGCCACCAGCGGCAGCAACGGCCCGGTGCCGGCGATGATCACCGGCCCTTGCGGCTTGACCACGCCACTTTTGATTTGCAGTTGCAGACCGCCGAGCATGATCACGCCCGGCAAGGTCCAGCCGGGAAACGGCACGCTGCGTTCGTGGCAACCGGCGGCCAGCAACAACTGCGGATACTCGATCTCGTGCAGTCGCTCGTCGCCATCGAGCACGACCAAGGCGCGAGTGCCTTCGGCGCCGACCACACGATGGTTGAGGCGCACGTCGATCAACCCGGCCTGTTCCTGAAAATCACCGTGCAGTTTGCCCAGTGCCTCGGAGTAGCGCGGCCCCAGATAATCCAGTTGCACGCCGTCACGCAGCGGCCCGCGATAGACCACCCCGCCGAGGCGCGAAGCCTCTTCCAGCAAGGTGCATCGCACGCCATGACGGGCCAGTTCGATGGCCGCTGCCATTCCCGCCGGGCCGCCGCCGACAATCACCGGTTGCAGGTTCATACGACCTCCTGCGCGGTGATGCGGTTGACCTGGGTTTCGATGCGCATGCCGTCACGCACCACGGTCTGACAGGCGCGGCGCTTGTGCCGGCCGTTGATTTTCACCAGGCAGCATTGGCACACGCCCATGCCGCAGTAGGCGCCAGTGATCTGATCATGATCGTTGCGGGCAATCTGGCGTACGCCGAGGGATTGAATGACGCTGAGTACGGTTTCGCCGATAGCAGCGGTGACCGCTTGACCGTTGATGTGCACGGTCATATCCGCCTGCGCCAAGGGCTGGATATCGAAGGTTCTTTGTTGGCAGTGCATTGCGATGTTCATCCGTGAAGGTTCGGTTGAGGTGATGTCAGCTCCTTGCTGCACTACAGCGTGTCGACGCCTTTATTGTTGCTGTGATTGCGGCGTCGACGCGGGGACTTCGTCAGCGCAACAAGGTGCGCGTGAAGCACTGTAGTTCATACCTCAGCAAAGGCCGGGATCATTTACGTTAGGCGATCTCGCCGCAGCAAATATTGATCCAGGCCAGTGAAAGCGGTTGGATTGTCCAACGATCAGTTGGAAAAGACGAACTGCCCCTTGATCTTTTTCGCACCGATGAAACCCAGGTCCGGGAACAGCAGGGATTTGATCCAGGCGGCGTAGAACACAATGGCCAGAGTGATACCGACGGCAATCACCGTCGACAGTGGATCTTCCTCATAGCCCTTGAACATGCGTGAAATCTGACTGATGGTCAGGATGACGTAAACGGTGTAAGCCGCCGCAACGTTCTTGTAGAAACCCCATGCAAACAACAACGGAATGCCACCCGCGATCAGCAACATGGTCAGTGCCCAACCGGCGCCTGCGTCATTGAACATGAAGAAAACGATGGCTGCACCGATCAATGCCTGGATACAGGTCAACACGACCAGCAGAGTGACTTTGAGTGAATGCTTTGCTCTGAGGGCCGGATCGGGACGCCCCCCAATCCAGGCTGCCAACACGCGATCTTTGACCGCACCGCCCGATAACGCTTTGAACGTTTCGGTTTTCGACCGACCGGCTTCGAGCATTTCCACCAACTGGCGTTTGATTTCCTTCTTGTCCAACGTGTTCATCCTTAAAGAGAGATAAAAGCGGCCAATCCACTTCCGGCGGCGATTCTCGCCGTTGGCCCCGCAGAAAGCAAAAAGCCGCTTCCACCCGAAGGTGGAAGCGGCCGAGGCATGGGCCTCAATGGAGCAATCAGTGCACGAACAGGGCGATCAGGATGATGATCGGGATCGGTACGCCGAGGAAAAACAGCAGAAGTGAGCGCATGGTGGTTCTCCTTGTTTAACGGACCGGAGTGGTCGTGGTGTAGGTGTCGACTTCAACGTACTCGACCGCATCCCGGCGACGACCGCCGAAGGTGGCCGCGAAGCTGGCGAAGAACGCACCGGCCAACAGCGAGACGAACATCCACAGCGAGGTCAAGGCAGCGACTTTCGCAGCGGTGTCAGCCGCTTGTTGAGCTTTCAGCTTGGCGTCGGCCAGGGCTTTCTGGGTGCGAGCGTAGATCTCATCAACACGACGTTCAGCGTCGGCCTGAGTCAGGTTGGTCCGTTGTGCGACCAGTTGCGCAAGGTAGGTACGGTCTTCGGCACTCAACTGACCGTTGGCCAGGCTTTGCGCGAAGATACGGGCCACGGCGCCATGTGCAGCATCGTCACTGACGGACGCCGGACGGTCATCGCGGAACAGGCTGTCGATGTAGTAACCGTACTGGTTGCTGTCGGTGTTGGCCGCGGCAGTGCCGGCCGCCTGAGTCATGGCACTGGCAGCACCGCCAGCAACGCTGGCACCGGCCTGCACACCACCACTGATCACGCTGCTGACCGAGCCGACCACCAGAACGGCGGTGACCAGCGTCGCCACACACCAGGCCAGGAAGCCGTGCGCGGTATCGCGGAAATACACTTCGTCACCGTGCATGTTCGCCCACTTCACCCGCAGACGACCGGCGATGTAACCGCCCATGCCGGAAGCGATGATTTGCGTCAATGCCAGCCAGACAATCGTTGAAATGCCCAGGCCCTTGGCGCTGACGCCCTCTCCGGCCCACGGTGAAACGGCAGAGAAACCCAAACCGAACCCGAGCAGGACCAAAATCATCGACAGGGCAGCGGCAGCCGCAGCACCGGCGAAAATCGCGCCCCAGGACACGCCCGAAACGCTGCTCGACTCTTCAACGGCGGGATAAAACCCATCAGGGGATCTATTCATTGTTGTTCTGCTCCAGGCATGAAAAATGGTGTTACAACTCGTCATGAGAGGAATTGCAGCGACCGTGCCAGTCGTAGAAATAAAATAAGTCGTTTGATTTCAATCAGTTACAAAGAATGAACTTCCCAGGACCATGCAAATTGCAACAACTGCCCGATAACAGCGGGTTTTATGCATTAGCCTCCTCTATCGTTAGCGCGCGAAATTTGCGTTTGTGACAGGTCAACATGAAAGTTAATTTAAAGCGTCAGCGGATTTTCTTGGCAAAATGCAGCCATTCCGTTTGAACCGATCAGCAGGCCTGCCTATGACTCGTATCTTGACCATCGAAGACGACGCCGTGACCGCCCGGGAGATCGTCGCCGAACTGAGCAGCCACGGGCTCGACGTCGACTGGGTCGACAATGGCCGCGAAGGCCTCGACCGCGCCGTCAGCGGCAATTACGACCTGATCACCCTCGACCGCATGCTGCCCGAACTCGATGGCCTGGCCATCGTCACTACCCTGCGCACCATGGGCGTGGCCACGCCAATTCTGATGATCAGCGCCCTCTCCGATGTCGACGAGCGCGTGCGCGGCTTGCGTGCCGGCGGCGATGATTACCTGACCAAACCCTTCGCCACCGACGAAATGGCCGCGCGGGTCGAAGTGTTGTTGCGTCGGCAGAACAGCGGCGCGACTCAGGCGACGACCTTGCAAGTGGCCGACCTTGAGCTGGATTTGATCAGCCACGAAGCGCGCCGCGCCGAGCAAGTGCTGACGCTGCTGCCGACCGAATACAAACTGCTCGAATTCCTCATGCGCAACAGCGGCCAGATCCTCTCGCGAATGATGATTTTCGAAGAGGTCTGGGGTTATCACTTCGACCCCGGCACCAACCTGATCGACGTGCACATCGGCCGTCTGCGCAAGAAGATCGACGCGGCCGGCAATGTGCCGCTGATCCGCACGGTACGGGGCTCGGGTTATGTCATTGCCGAACCCGTCTGACGGCTGGCGTTCCTCCAGCAGCCGCTTGCTGGCGCTGTACAGTTCGCTGTTCGTGGCCTGGAGCGCGATCCTCATGGGGGTCATGTATTACGAGGTGTCCGGCTACCTCGACAACCTCGCCAAACATTCGCTGATGCAACGTCAGCATCTGTTTTCGCACTTTCGCGGTGAGCAACTGGAAGAAGCGCTCGCCGCCAGCATGACCTTCGACATTCGCGGCATCGACGCCTATGGCCTGTTCGACGCCGACGGCGTGTACCTCGGCGGCGCGCTCCAGCAGATCCCCGAAGGCCTGCCGCTGGACGGCAAGATCCACATGCTCGCCGAATGCGCCGACTCCGATGACCCGACCCTGCCCAATGACAGTTGCGATGCGGTCGCCACGCAAACCCGCGACGGCCGCTGGCTGGTGTTGCTGCGTGACAATGGCTCGTTGTTCGCCGTTACGCGGATCATTTTGCATGCGTTGTTCTGGGGCGTGTCGCTGACGATTCTGCCGGGGATTGCCGGCTGGCACTTGCTGCGGCGCCGGCCGTTGCGGCGCATCCGCGCGATTCAGGCCAGCGCCCAGGCGATTGTCGCCGGCGACCTGACCCATCGTTTGCCGCTGTCCAATCGCCGTGACGAACTGGACATGCTCGCCGCCATCGTCAACGCCATGCTTGAGCGCATCGAACGCTTGATGAACGAAGTCAAAGGCGTCTGCGACAACATCGCCCATGACTTGCGCACCCCGCTGACGCGCCTGCGCGCGCAGTTGTATCGCATGCAGCAGCAGGCCGGCGAAGGCTCGCAGGAAGCGGCGCAACTGGATCTGGTGCTGGCTGAAGCGGACACGCTGATGGCGCGGTTTCGCGGCTTGTTGCGAATTTCCGAGCTGGAGGATCGGCAGCGGCGCTCGGGTTTTGTCGAACTGGATCCGGTGCAATTGCTGGAAGAATTGCATGAGTTTTACCTGCCGCTGGCTGAAGAAGGCGAGCTGCGTTTTGAACTGAACATGCCGGAGACGTTGCCGCCGCTCAATGGCGATCGGGCATTGTTATTCGAGGCGCTGGCGAATCTGCTGAGCAACTCGATCAAGTTCACCCCGGTCGGTGGCACGGTGCTGTTGCGTGGGGTGAATGCGGGCGGGCAGACGCGGATTGAAGTGCACGACTCCGGGCCAGGCATTCCCGAGGCGGAGCGTGAGGCGGTGTTCCAGCGGTTCTATCGCGCTGAGGGCGGGCAACCGCAGGGTGGTTTTGGTTTGGGACTGTCGATTGTCGCGGCGATTGTCAGCTTGCATGGCTTCAGTCTTGAAGTCGGCAGCAGTGATCTGGGCGGGGCGAAACTGGCGCTCGATTGCCGGCAGAGCCTGATCGAGAATTCCTGATTCCCGACATGATCGTTCCCACGCTCTGCGTGGGAATGCCTCAAGGGACGCTCCGCGTTCCAGCTTGCGAAAGGGACGCGGAGCGTCCCGGGCTGCATTCCCACGCAGAGCGTGGGAACGATCATCAACTCAGGTTGGGTAATTGGCTCGCAGTGCCTCAAGTCCACCCTGATAGATGCCGCGAAACAGCGCCACCACTTCCTCATCACTCACGCCTTTGGCGTTGAAGCGCCCCGACCACGTCACCCGTGCGCCCTGCCCCTGGGCTTCGACCTTGATCGTCGCCAGGTAATCAGTGGCCGGGAACGGCGCCTGTTCGATCGAATAGCTGTAGGTCTTCGCTGTGTTGTCGAACGCTTGCAGACGCTCGATCACCACAGCGCCGTCGGCCGTTTGCAAGGTGCGCACACGGCCACCGTCGCTCAGCTCACTGTTGGGAATGAACGGCAGCCAGTCCGGCAGCGTGTTGAAGCCGCCGATCAATTGCCAGACCTGATCGGCCGAGGCCGGAATGTCGATGGTTGCGGATGCTGTTGGCATAAATAAACGTCTCTCCAGAATTCAGATGGTCAGGCTGTCGACCACGCCGCCATCGACGCGCAATGCGGCGCCGGTGGTGGCCGAGGACAGCGGCGAAGCAATGTAGGTCACCAGATGCGCGACCTCTTCAACATCCGCCACACGCTGGATGATCGAGGTCGGGCGGGCCTTGAGCACAAAGGCGTCGGCTTCATCGCGCAGGTTGCGCCCGGATTCGGCGGCGGCATCCTTGAGCATGTCTTGCAGACCATCGGTGAAGGTCGGCCCCGGCAGGATCGCATTGACCGTCACACCAGTGCCAGCCAGACGTTTGGCCAAACCGTGGGACACCGCCAGATTGGCACTTTTGGTCACGCCATAGTTGATCATGTCAGCCGGTGTCGCCACGCCGGATTCCGAAGACAGGAAGATCACCCGGCCCCAGCCTTGCTCGACCATCGCCGGCACATAATGCCGTGCCAGGCGCACGCCGGAAATCACGTTGACCTCATAGAAACGCGTCCACTCGCTGTCCGGCGCTTCGAAGAAATCGACGGCGTCGAAGATGCCGAGGTTGTTCACCAGAATGTCCGCGCGCGGTTCAGCGGCGAACAGCTTTTGCGCGCCCTCCGCTGTGCCCAGATCGCCAGCCAGACCACGCAACTGCGCACCCGGCACCTTCTCGCGAATACTCGCCAACGCCTGTTCAACTTTGCCAGTGTCGCGGCCGATCACCACCACCGTGGCGCCCGCTTCGGCCAGCGACTGGCTGATGCCCAAGCCGATACCAGCAGTGCTGCCGCTGACAATGGCCAGTTTTCCACTCAGATCAATCTTCATGCTTTCACCTCATCGATTGGCAATGGTGCACGTTCAGAAACCAGTTGGGCGTCGCGCATCGCCTGCCAGAAACCGGCAGGAATAACGGCTGACAGTGCGGCGACGTCTTCAGCAATTCGGCCGGGTTTGCTGGCGCCGGGAATCACCGCCGCAACCGCAGGATTGGCCAGCGAGAACTGTAGCGCAGCGGCTTTGATATCAACGTTGTAAGCAGCGGCGATGCGTTTGATCTGCTCCACTTTGGCGATGACTTCAGGGCTGGCCTGCTGGTATTCGAAGTGCGAACCGCCGGCGAGAATGCCCGAGCTGTAAGGGCCGCCGACGACGATTTCAACGTTTTGCGCCAGGGCCGAATCCATCAGCCGTTGCAACGGACGTTCGTGGTCGAGCAGCGTGTAGCGGCCAGCCAATAGAAAGCCATCCGGTTGCGCTTCAGTGAGGTCGAGGGTCAGTTCACACGGCTCGACTTTGTTCACGCCCAGGCCCCAGCCCTTGATCACGCCTTCTTCGCGCAAGCGGGTCAGCACTTTGAACGCGCCGGTGCGGGCCTGGTTGAAGTATTCCAGCCATTGATCACCGTAGAAATCCTGAGCGATGTCGTGCACCCAGACGATGTCGAGACGATCGGTTTGCAGGCGTTTGAGGCTGTCTTCAATCGAGCGCAGGGTGGCGTCGGCGCTGTAGTCGTTGACGATCTTGTTCGGGCGACCGTGTTCGAATACGCCACTTTTTTCACCGAGATCGCGGGCGGCGGCGTCTTCGACCTCATCGAGAATCACCCGGCCGACCTTGCTGCTGAGCACGTAGTCGTCGCGCTTGTATTGCTTCAGCGCTTCGCCGAGGCGGATCTCCGACAGGCCCGAGCCGTAGAACGGCGCGGTGTCGAAGTAGCGCACGCCGGCATCCCACGCGGCATGCACGGTGGCCTGTGCTTCTTCTTCGGGAATGGCGCGGAACATGTTGCCCAGTGGTGCGGTGCCGAAGCCCAGTTGGCCGGGCAGTTTGTCTTTCAAGCTCATTGGTTTTTCCTCGATAGGTTCTGGGTCTGTGTGACCGTTGAGCAGATCCTAGATTGCGACACCGAGACCGTCCAAGACATAATGCGCAGCACTTGAGTCCCTATAGGTCTGACATGATCGACATCCGCCAATTGCGCTACTTCGTTGTAGTCGCCGAGGAAGAACACGTCGGCCGTGCCGCCGAACGGCTGCACATTTCCCAGTCGCCGCTGAGCCGGCAGATCGCCCAGCTCGAAGAACGTCTGGGCCTGACGCTGTTCGAGCGCAGCCAGCAACGCATCCGTCTGACCCGTGATGGGCAGACCTTTCTCGCCGAAACCCGCGCCCTGCTCACCCATGCCAATCGCCTGGAATCCCTTGGCAAACGCCTCGGTCGCGGTGAAGAAGGCGGCCTGTGCATCGGCTATATCGAGAACGCCATGCACGCCGGCGTCCTGCCCAATGCCTTGCGCGTACTGCGCGTGGATCGGCCGAATGTGCATGTCGCGCTGTACAACCTCAGTTCGGTCGAGCAATTGGAAGGCTTGCGACAGCGTAGTCTCGATATCGCCTTGGTGAGTGAGCCGCCGACCGATGACGATCCGGACCTGCTGGGCTTCCAGGTGCTCGATGACCCGATGCTGCTGGCGCTGCCCGAACGACATCCGCTGGCACAGCAAGCCGCGTTAAACCCTGAGGATCTGGCCGAGCAGGAATGGATCGGTGTGCAGCCGCGGCAGGATGCCAGCGATGAATTCGTCAGCGCCTGCATCCGTGCAGGTTTCACCCCGGACGTGCGCATGCAGGCGACCGAGCCGTTTACCGCATTGGGGCTGGTGGCGTCGGGGTTGGGGATTGCGATGATTCAGAAAGGCTTGAGCCACAATGCGCCGCCGGGTGTGGTGTTGCGTGAATTGCCGTGGCTGACATTGACCACCCCGTTGTGGGCGGCGTGGCACCGGATCAATTTGCGGCCGCTGGTCGAGACCTTCCGCACCGTTTTGACGGGTAATGAGATTTCCGCTGACTGAAAGGGCCTCATCGCGGGCAAGCCCGCTCCCACAGGTTCTTGGGTGAGCCTGAACTTTGTATACGCCGCAAATCCCTGTGGGAGCGGGCTTGTCCGCGATGAGGCCAGCAGCCACAACCATTGCCCTCGAGCGTTCTACACTCAAAGGATCAGCCATCTGCCGAGAGATCGCCATGAAAATGTCTGCGCAAATGACCGTCGTCGCAGTCCTCGCCACCCTCGCCTATCTGGGCCTGGCGGTGTGGGGCATTGGCGGTGTGGCGCTGTTCTTTTCCCACGGGTCGCTGGTGATCGTGGCATTGGCAACGGTGGCGATGGTGATCGTCTCGCTGTTCAGCGAGGTCAACCTCAGTTCCGGCGAGCGTGAGGATCGCGCCAATCGCTGGGTGCTTCCGGCATTCGGGGTAATTGGCCTGGCCAGTGGTTTTTTGCCGGCGTATTGCGACCGGGTGAATTTCTGGACGGTGGGCGGTGAAGGCATGCGTTGGCTTGGCGCCTTGTTGTTTATTGTCGGCGGCGCGCTGCGGTTGTGGCCGGTGTTTGTCCTGGGGCGGCGCTTCAGCGGGCTGGTGGCGATTCAGCCGGGGCATCGGTTGGTCACCGACGGGATTTACCAGCGGCTGCGTAATCCGAGTTATCTAGGGCTGGTGATCAATGCCGTGGGCTGGGCGTTGGCGTTTCGTTCGGTGGTGGGCTTGATGCTGGCAGCGCTGACGCTGATCCCGTTGATCGCGCGGATTCATTCCGAAGAAGCGCTGCTGCGGGGGCAGTTTGGGGCGGAGTACGATGCTTACTGCGCGCGGAGTTGGCGTTTGGTGCCGGGGATTTACTGACCACAGGGTTAAGTGTTGTGTCAGTTTTTTTGCAGGTGAAGTTTGCCGTCGCTGTCGACCTTGACCTGCACCGCAGCATAACTGGCCAACGTCGCATGGGCCGTTTGCAGCGGATGCTGATGCGTCGTCGTGATGATCATCAGCGTCGCGTCAGCCGCTTCGGCAGCCTGAATACCCACGGCAGCATCTTCAAAGATCAGGCAATCACGCGGTTCCACGCCAAGGCGTTTGGCCGCCAGTAAATAGCCCGCCGGATCTGGTTTGCCCGCCTTCACATCTTCGGCGGTAATCATCACCGCCGGTTCCGTAATCCCCGCCGCCGCCATCCGCCGCAACGCCAGATCCCTTGGCGCCGACGTCACCATGGCCCAACGATCCGCCGGCAGACACTTGAGAAACGCCGCCGCCCCGGGAATCTCGACAATCCCTTCAACGTCTGCAATTTCCGCTGTGGTAATGAACGCCGCTTGCGCCTCGGCATCGACACCCGGCAGGTTCAGGCGATTGATCGTGTCGATGGCGCGCGCACCATGAATGGTCGGCAGAAACGTCTCGACATCCACGCCGTGGCGCACGGCCCAGGCGGACCAGATGCGCTCGGCGGCGGCGATGGAATTAAGGACAGTGCCGTCCATGTCGAACAGAAACGCGGCGAATGGGCGATTGAAAACGGTGTCGTGTGCAGGCAAAAGTTCGCTTCCTCTGGCAAGGGACCGGGCAAATGTGCCCGGCAATGTAGCACTTGTCAGTGCAGGCGCGGTGCCTTGGACTTGAACGCACTGTCCACGCAGTCGAGCAACTGGCCGATGGCCCAGGGCTTCTTGATGAACGCCACCGAATGCTTGACCCCGGAGGTCTCCGGCGTTTCATAACCGGACATCACCATCACTGGTTTTTCCGGCCAGCGATCGCCGACCAGATTGGCCAGATCAGCTCCGTTGAGCGTGCCGGGCATGGTGATGTCGGTCAGCAACAGCGCCACTTCCGGCGCGTGCTCCTCAAGATATTGCGAAGCCGCGTCCGCGCTGGTCTGCGGCTCGACCTTGAAACCTTCCTCCTGAAGAATTTCGCAGAGAAACTCCAGAATCAACGGATCATCCTCAACCACCAGAATCAATCCGTCAGGAAGGTGCGCGTCCGCCGTCGGTGTTGGGCACATGGAACTGCACTCCCTGAATTGCATTAACGATTTAGCGGCTTGAATCCGCTGCTTATCTGGTATGAGCGGCGGGCTCTGCAGAAATTCATTTTTGATACAGGTCTTTTGCGAAACCGTATTTTTGCCCGTCAGCGGCAATCGTTCGCGGCGGCGTAATTGTGGTTAAAATGCCGGCCCTTTTGCTTGCCGACCGTGACCGATGAACCCTGAAGCCCTCGCCACCCTCCACGCCCATCTGCTGCCGGCACTCGCGGCCGCACCGAGCGAAACCCGCCGCCTGTTCCACGGGCGCGGACGTTGCTGGCCGGGGCTGGAGCAGTTGACCGTCGATTGGCTGCAAGGCGTGGTGCTGGTCTCGCTGTTCAAAGAGCCTGCTCCTGATCAACTGGATCATCTCAAAGGGTTGCTGCTGGACATCAGCGCCGGCGACGAATGGAAGCAATCGGGCGCGCATACTCTGCTGATCCAGCATCGCTACCTGCCGCAAAGCACCGCCGAATGGTTGCTGGGGGATGAGATCGACGAAATGACCGTCGTCGAGGGCGGCTTGCAGTATCGCGTCGATCTCGGTCGCAAGCAGAACGCCGGGCTGTTTCTCGACATGCGTTACGGGCGCAACTGGGTGCGCGAAGAGGCCAACGGCAAACGCGTGCTGAACCTGTTCGCCTACACCTGCGGTTTTTCCGTGGCCGCCATCGAGGGTGGCGCCAGCCATGTGGTCAACCTCGACATGTCGCGCGCGGCGCTGAGCCGTGGCCGTGACAATCACCGTTTGAACGGCCATGACCTGAGCAAAGTCAGTTTCCTCGGCCACGACCTGTTCAAGTCGTGGGGCAAGGTGATCAACAGTGGTCCATACGATCTGGTGATCATCGATCCGCCGTCGTTTCAGAAAGGCAGTTTTCTGCTGACCAAGGATTATCAGCGGGTGCTGCGGCGGCTGCCGGAATTGCTGACAGCGCAAGGCACGGTGCTGGCGTGCATGAATGATCCGGCGTTTGGCGCGGACTTCTTGATTGATGGCGTGACGCAGGAAGCGCCGACTTTGCGCTTTGAGCAGCGTCTGGACAATCCGCCGGAGTTCCCCGACATCGACCCGCAAAGCGGCCTCAAGGCCCTGGTCTTCCAACGCACTCCCTGACACCCCGAAGATCCCCTGAACAACACGCTCCCACAGATTTATGTGTACGACCGATGATCTTTAGTGAGGGCGCAACACCAGCGCAAACAGCTCACCATGCCCGGTGACATTGAGCTTGTGATACAGATTGCGCCGATGCACTTTGACCGTCTCCGGGGAAATGCCCATTTGCTGGGCCATCGCTTTGCTGGAGAAGCCCTGCAGGATCAGGCGCGCCGTGTCGATCTCGCGCACCGTCAGGCGCGCGTCAAAGCGATCGAGCAAGGTCGCCAGATCGCCCACCGGCGCTTCGGCGCTGGGGCCCTGCGGCGGCAGCAGTTGCACATGCCGGCGCATCGCCGCCAACACCCAATCGCGCAGACACAGCAGCCGGCCCTGCTCGGCCAGTTCGAAGGTCGTCGCCCGGCCCAATGACAAACCCAGCACGCCGGCCTCGACGTTGAGCATGAACTGCAACTCATCCTCGCCGACCACCGAACGGAAATAGCTCAGGTAATACTCGCTGTGCAGAAACTGGTCCGGCGCCACCGAGGCCAGGCTGTGCAAACCATCGCCAATGCCGGTCGAGGCGGCTTGGTAAAACGGATCGAGCAAGTACATCCCGGCGCTGTAGCCGGCCAGTTCGGCCTGCTCGTCGGTGCCGCCTTTGCTGTCGAAGTCGATCAGCAATTGCGGTGGCTGACCGGCCTGCATCACGGCCACCAGCGCATTGTCGAACGGCACCAGCAAGCGCAACGTATCGACCAGCGCGCGCCAGAAGCCGTCCTGGCCGACGCAGCTGAACATCCGCGCCAGGCTTTGATGCACCGGCAATTCCTGCAACAACGCGTCCACGCACTACCCCTTTTGAGTAACCCATGATGGGAATGGGTCAGACGTGACCGCCCCGATAGGCTGAGCACTCCTGTTCATCACCGGCCTGCACAGGCCAGGAGTGCCGCATCATGCGTCGTCACCGTGGCTATATCAACTTGAGCTTGCTCGCCTGTCTGGGCGCCTCGGCGTCCGTCATGGCCGCGGATGCGCCGAGCGTGCATGTCTACAACTGGTACGACTACATCGGCCCGAACACGCTGACCGACTTCAAGCGCGACAGCGGTATCGAGCCGGTGTACGACACCTTCGACAGCGCCGAAGTGCTCGAAGGCAAATTGATGACCAGCCGCAGCGGTTACGACGTGGTGGTGGCGAGCAACTTCAGCCTGCCGACGCTGATCAAGGCTGGCGCCCTCGCCCCGCTGCCCCGCGAGCAGTTGCCGGGCTGGAAGAACCTCGACAGCGACCTGCTGAAAAAACTCGCCAACAACGATCCCGGTAACCAATACGCGGTGCCTTATCTGTGGGGCACCAACGGCATCGGCTACAACGTCGACAAGGTCCGCGCGGCGCTGGGCGACAAGGCGCCGGTGGATTCCTGGGACCTGGTGTTCAACGAAGACAACCTCGCCAAGCTTGGCCAGTGCGGCGTGGCGATGCTCGACTCGCCCTCGGAAATGCTCCCCGTGGCCCTGCACTATCTGGGCTTGCCGCCGAACAGCACCGACCCCGAGGACTACAAGAAAGCCGAGGCGCTGCTGCTCAAACTGCGCCCGCACATCGCCTACTTCAACTCCTCGAAATTCATCAGTGACCTGTCCAACGGCAACATCTGCGTGGCGGTCGGCTGGTCAGGCGCGATGCTCGAAGCCAAGACCAATGCCGAGCAGGCCGGCAACGGCGTGAAGATCGCCTACAGCCTGCCGAAGGAAGGCGCGCCGGTGTGGTTCGACACGCTGGTGTTGCTCAAGGACGCGCCGAATCGCACTCAGGGCCTGGCATTCATTGATTACCTGTTGCGCCCGGAAGTGATCGCGCCGGTCAGTGATCATCTGTCCTACCCCAACGGCAATCGCGCGGCCACGCCGCTGGTGGCCGAAGCGACTCGCGACAACCCGGCGGTTTATCCCTCGGCGGCGGCGATGGCCACGTTGTACACCCTCGAACCTTTGCCCAAAGCCACGGAACGCGTGCGTACGCGAGTGTGGAGCAAGGTCAAGAACGGCCAGTAGAACAACGCATTTCCCCCTGTGGGAGCGAGCTTGCTTGCGAAAGCAATCTGGCATTCAACATGGATGTCGACTGCGCGGCCGCATTCGCGAGCAAGCTCGCTCCCACAGAGTCGGTGAACAACCCACTTCTTTTAGAGAGATAGAAATCGATGAAACCTCGTGCCCGCGACCTCAACATTCGCATCGGTCAACTGCCACCCGGCCCGCTCAATGCGATCACCGATGTTCCCGGCGTGCGCGTCGGCCACAGCAATGTGCGCGGGCGCAGCAGCGCCGGCCGCGACATTTGTAGCGGCGTCACGCTGATCGAACCGCGCCGGGGTTCGACCAACCAGCAACCGTGTTTCGCCGGTGTGCATGTGCTCAACGGCAACGGTGATGCCACCGGGCTTGAGTGGATTCGCGAGGCTGGTTTGCTGACCAGTCCGATCGCCTTCACCAACACCCACAGCCTCGGTGTGGTGCGCGATGCGTTGATTGCCCTGGATCGCCAGCAGCAACCCGATGACGGTCGGCTCTACTGGAACATGCCGGTGGTGCTGGAAACCTTTGACGGTTTGCTCAACGACATCAACGGCTTTCACGTCCAGCCTGAACACGTCGCCGAAGCGTTGGGCGCCGCTGTCGACGGCCCGGTCGAGGAAGGTGCCGTCGGCGGTGGCAGCGGGATGATCTGCCATGAATTCAAGGGCGGCATCGGCACTGCCTCGCGCCGTTTAAGCGAGGCTCAGGGGGGCTGGACAGTCGGCGCCATCGTCCAGGCCAACCACGGCATTCGCAGTGAATTGCGCGTCGACGGTTACCCGGTCGGGCGTTATATGGAACAGAAGGATTCGCCGTTCCTGCGCGCCGCGCTGCCGCATCCGGGCATGGGCTCGATCGTCGTCTGTCTGGCGACCGATGCGCCGCTGTTGCCGCATCAATGCACGCGTCTGGCGCAACGGGCCAGCCTGGGGTTGGCGCGTACCGGCGGTGGCAATGAAGACCACAGCGGCGACATCTTTATCGCTTTCGCCATCGGTAATGATCACGTGCCGCCGGCGGCCTACGAAGGTAAAGGTGCACCGACCTGCGACGGCTTGCGCATGGTCAACAACGACCACATCAGCGAGTTGTTCCTCGCCGCGACCGAGGCGGTTGAAGAAGCAATCATCAACGCCCTGCTCGCCAGCGACAGCGCCGAGGGCAATGGCCATTCGGTGCCGGGACTCGATGCCCAAACCCTGCTCGCCGCCCTCGCCAAGTCCGGCTGGCCCGGCGCTCGCTAACACCACATTTCCTTGTGGGAGCAAGCTTGCTCCCACAAGGAATCATGTGAACATCCGGCGCGTCGGCGTGCCGCGAACCATGCGACTGGCGGTACTTGAGCCTCACGCTCTCCACTTCCTCCCATCAAAGAGCTTTGAGGCTGTTTTTTTGTCTGCGCAAATCAGCTTTTTGAGGCATAAGCAATCAGTGCACGGTGAGGCGCTGACGCACGAATTCTTCGGTGTGACGGGTGGTTTGATCGAGGTGGCGGTCGCGCTGTTTCTCGGCGTCGAGCATCGCGCGCTTGCCGTTTTTCTGCAGGAGATACGTGTGGATCTGCTGCACTTCCAACGAGCGGTAGATCGGCGTGGTATCGATAAATCCACGCAAGCCGTTGCTGCGGTAATGGCGGGTACTCATCAGCACTTGCGTCTCGCGCTGGCCGATCACTTGAAAACCCAGCGCTTCGAAGTACGGCACTTTGCCAACCGTACAGGCCAGTTCGACATGGGGAAAACGCGCGACCATTTCAGCAATCAGCGCCCGCGCCACGCCTTGGCGACGATGCCCTTCGCGCACTGCCATATAGGCCACGCTGCACGCCTCCCAATCACCCTGCACCGGCAGGTACAGCAGAAAACCAGTCACTTGCTCGGGATCGTCATCAGCAGTCGCCACCAGCAATTGCACCTCGGTGCCCTTCTCGCCATTCAACGCTTCCAGATACAGATGCACCTCATAGCCAACCGCGTACTGATAGACGTTGTACAGCAGGTTGCTCGGGCCGAGGCCGACCGCGCTGATGTCGGTCAGGTAGTCGACGACCATCTGCAGAATCTGGCTGTTGACGCCTTCGGGGCATGGGGATTGGTAATGGGTGATGCGTGGCATGACAGCTGAACTCCGGCGGAAAACCGCGACATCATACCCTGTGGGCTGAGCCAGCCCGCATTGGCAACGACAAATCGAAGGTGGGAGCGAGCTGGCTCGCTCCCACTGGGGTTGTCGTGGCGCCTGACAAAAATTTCATCCGCGGCCGGCAGGATCTTTTGCCGATTCGGCGTCCAACTGTTCAGCTGCGTTCACTTTTGCGACGCAGGCCTTGAGGAGTTGTCATGAGCGTTTTGCGTTCCCTGTCCAAATGGCGAAAAACCTTGCTGTGGGTGCCGCTGACCCTGGCGACGCTGGCCAGCGCGCCGGTGTTTGCGCAACCGGTGGTGATCGTGCAGCAGGCCCCGCCGCCCATGCGCATGGAAGTGATGCCCGGCGCGCGTCCCGGTTATGTCTGGGACCAGGGCCATTGGCGCTGGCAAGGACGCGGTTATGTGTGGATGCCCGGGCATTGGCAGCCGGTGAGATATGGCGCGCGCTGGAAGCCGGGGCACTGGCAGGCACGCGGGCCGAACTGGTTCTGGGTTGAAGGGCATTGGGTGCGTTGATGATTCGATCGGCTCGCGACGCATATTGATCGGGCAGGTGGCGTCACTGCTGTGGCGCCACCACCTTGAACTTGATGGCGATGTCCTTGGACACCACGCTGTCCGCCCACTCCCCCGCGCCCAGACCGAACTCGTCGCGTTTGAGCAGCAGTTCACCGTCGAAAATGCCGATGTTGCTGTCCGGCTTCAACTCCACCGGCACCTGCACTTCGCGGGTAATGCCCTTGAGGGTGAGCTGGCCGGCGATCAGATAACGGTGCTCGGCAAGCTGTGTGAAACGGCTCGACTCGAACACCGCCACGGGAAATTTTTCCGTGTCGAACCACGCCGGTTTTACCAACTCGGTATTGGCGTCTTCACTGCCGGCGTCAATGCTGGTGAGATCGATGTGCAAGCTGGTGTGGGCACTGGCGAGGTTGTCGGTGTCGAAGTCCAGCGTCGCCTCAAACTTGCCGAATGTCCCGTACATCCGCGAGCCCATCTGGTTGTAAGTGAAACTGATCTGACTGGCGTTAGTGTTGACCCGGGTGTATTCGACGGCCTGCGCGGCGGGGATAACGCACAGGGTTAACGCGACTGCCAGCAGCATGCGGATCGACATGGGGTTCTCCGGGCAGCGCTTGGTCGTCGGGGGTCTCGATTGACTTAAGCAAACATTGTGCGGTTATGCCACTTCCACAGCCTTAACGCGCGCAGACACGAGCCCACTCTGCAAGTCGATCAAACCAGACGTTCGATTTTCTGATGCTGCCAGACCAGTTTGTAATACAGGGTCTGCAGCACCAGCATGCCCAGGTACGCCACTGGGAACGCCATCCACACACCCTGCAAACCGTACTGCCCATCCAGCCAGTACGCAGCCGGCAACTGCACGCCGACCACACAGATAATCGCGATGACCACCGGCACCAGCACGGTGCCGCTGGCGCGCATGATCCCGCCGATGATCGCCTGGAAACCAAATACCAACAGGCTCCACAGCATGATGTGCAGCAGATGCTCAGCCATTGCGCGCGTCGAATCCTCGGTGAGGAACAGGCCCAGCAGCCAGTGCGAGAGCAAATAGCCCAGCACGATCAAACCACCGGTCAGACACACGTTGATCAACAGCCCGGTGCGCAGGATCGGTCCGAGTCGTTCCAGGCGCCCGGCGCCAATGGCCTGTGCACCGAGGATCGACGCGGTAATGGCGATCGACAACGCCGGGAACTGCACGTAGTTGACGATTTGCGTGACCGCGCCATAAGCCGCTGTCGCTTGCGAGCCGTGCTGGTTGACCAGCGCCAGAATCACCAGTTCGGACAACGACAGCACGATCATCTGCACGCCGGTCGGCAAACCGATGCGCAACACCTTGCCGAGGATTGCGCCATCCAGACGCAACGCGGCGAAGAACTCGCGGTCCGGCGCCAGTGGATGGCCCTTGCGAATCAAGCGCCACGCCAGCCACGCCATCGCGGCCAGGTTACCCGCCAGCCCCGCATACGCCGCGCTCTGAATGCCCATCTGCGGCAAGCCGAACCAGCCACGGATCAACGCCGGCGTCAGCGCCAGGCCGACGCTCGTCGAGACGATCAGCGCCAGCAACGGCGACAGCGTATCGCTGACGCCGCGCAGCAGTTGAGTGAACAGGACGAACACCAGCATCGACGGCAAAATCCACATCATCACATGCGCATACGCCACCGCATCGTCGAGGACATCGGCCGGCGTCCCCAACCCCGCCAACGCCTGTCGCGCGAAGACACTGCCGAGCACCGCGGCCAGCAGACCGATCAACACCCCGAGCAGCAACGTCGCCCCGGCGATCGCTTTCACCGTGTGCGCTTCACGCGCGCCCCAGGCCTGACCGATCAACACACCCGCGCCAGCGCCGAGGCCAATCACCAGAGCAATGAAAAAGAACACGATCGGGAACATGCCCGACACCGCCGCCAATGCCTGGGTCCCGAGCATCTGGCCGATGTAGATGCTGTTGACCGTGCCCGACATCGATTGCAGGAAGTTGGACAACACCATCGGCGCCAGAAACAGCAGGTAGGTGTGCCAGAGCGGTTTGCCAGCGGTGGGGATTTGCATTTGAATGGAGGTCCATCTCGACGGCTGAAGGGCTAACTGGAGGATAGCTTCGGTGAGATGCCGACGCGGTGCAATTAACATTTCCGCGCGGCGTTTATATTTCCTGATAAACCCGGCGTGAAGCTGACATGGCAAGACAGCCGATCACGGGCCGGCGCATCAGGGCCGGTTTTCAAACCCCGCACAGGCCGATCAGCTGCCCTTTCAACGCTTCGGTTTCAGGCGCAGACCATCGGTCTTGCAACCGGCACGCCAGGCATTGTCCAGATCCTCCTGCGACTGTTGGCTGGTCGGCGAGGAATAGTCAGCGGCCAGCAAGTAGAAACCTTCCGCCCGCGCCTCTTCGGCTTCCAGCAGGGTCGGCTGAGCCCAGACCTTCATTTTTTCCAGAGCGTCTTCGCCCTCCTTCAGCGGTTCGATGACTCGCTCGAAACAGTACGCATGATTGATCGCAAACGGATAAACGTCCTGATAAACATCGCCGGCGTTCAACGCTTTGCGCAGCAAGGTTCGACTCTCGTCGTAGCGCGAGGTCTTCGGGATCGTGTTGCTGCAGTTCACGTAAGCGATGGCGCCGATGATCAGGCCTTTCTGCGCCGCTTCGCCATACAGCCCACACGCGGTTTCGCGCTTTTTGGTCAGATCGAGGTTGCCCGGATCAGCGAACAGGACCATGCGCGCCTTGGTATACAGAGCCGCCGCACTGCCGTCGTCAATGGCTTGCTGCAAGTAACGATCGGTCTCGATCTTGTCCTGCTTGATCTGTTCAACCAGGGCCAGTCCCTTGGCTTTGTCGGGTGTTTTTTCCGCCGCCATGGCCACCAGCGTTTGTACGTTGCCCTGCCACTGCCAAAACGCCGTCTGGAACTGATCGAAGGCCTGACTTCCGGGTGCGGTGGCTTGCGCGACAGCGCTGGAACAGAACAGCGCAACCATCAACAGCATGAGTATTCGGGACATTGTGCTTCCTGGCTCTGTGGAGAAATCAACATCGATCGTGGCGTTGTGACAAGTCTGTATCGGTCGCAGGCGCCATCAGTTGAGGGAAAGACGTTGATGCCCTCACCCGCGAAACCGTGATAAACAACACGCCCTTGAAGGCCAATCGAGATCCTGCCCATGTTGCAACCGTCACGCCTGCTGAGCGGCGCCTTGCTCGCACTGGTCGCCAGCACCGCTCATGCCGCCCCCGCGCCCCAGTCGCTGCTGCCATTGCTGACGACGCTGAACGAGCGCCTGAACATCGGCGACCTGGTGGCGTTGACCAAGTGGGACAGTGGCAAGCCGATTCAGGACACACCGCGCGAGGCGCAAGTGCTGGCCAATGCCCGCGCGCTCGCCGCCGAGCATGCGCTCGATCCCGAGGATGTCGCGCCATTGCTCGCGGCGCAAATGGAGGCCAATAAACTGGTGCAATACGGCCTGTTGGCGCAATGGCAAGCAGCAGGCGCAGCGCCGGATACACAGCGCCCGGATCTCGGCAAACAGATTCGCCCACGGCTGGATGAGCTGCAAACCCGGCTGTTGCAGCAATACGCTGACTTCGCGCCGTATCGGCATGATCCGCAATGCCCGGTGTGGCTGGCCGAGGCGCGTCGTGGCCTGACACGGGATGCGCTGCATGAGTTGGCGCTGGTGCGTGCGACGGGGGAGTTGTGTGTGCGAGCGGTGAAGCCGTCCTGAGCCACAGCCTGAAGCCATTCCTGCACGCGCTTGCCGCGGGTTCGGGCAACCATCATTGCTGTCGATGTTCACCATCACGGCAATGAAGTTCTCATAAAAAATCCGCGGCGTAACATCGGCTCCAGACAAACAACTACCCTGGAGCACACGATCATGAAACGCCAAACCCTTCTCGGCATCGCATTCTCGGTTTTCGCAGTTAACGCATTTGCCGCAACCCCGGCTCATACCATGGTCGCTGAAGGCGGCTCGGACAAGTTGATTGAAAGTCGTGTTGCCGAGGGTGGCTCGGATCGTCTGATCGAACGCCGCGTCGCTGAAGGTGGCTCGGATCGCTTGCTGGAACGCCGCGTTGCCGAAGGTGGCTCGGATCGTCTGCTGGAACGCCGCGTTGCTGAAGGTGGTTCGGATCGTCTGCTCGAACGTCGCGTCGCTTGAATCACTGTTTCAAGCGCAATCCCAATAAAAAGCCCGGCCTGATCAGCCGGGCTTTTTTGCGTTCAAACGGTGCTTATTGCACGGTTTTCAGCTTGACCACGTCACCGGAGATCTTGGTGGTGTAACCGGTCAGAACCCATGCCCAGAACCAGTTTTCCTGAACCTGAGTGTTGATCATTGCGTCGCCGCCCTTGGCTTTGATCGCGGCATTCTGTGCGCGGACGAAGCGGCTGTTCTGCTGGATCGGGATCACGCCGAACAGCAGCAGGCCGGTGGCGGTCGCTTCGCTATGGCCAATCACGGTGTATTGGCTGCTGTCGTAATGCTGGGTGTTCATCGGGGTGCCGGTGCAACCTGCCAGAACCACACCGAACAGTGCGGCGGCGACTACTTTGCTGAGGTATTTCACTGCAAAACTCCATGGGAAAACGCCCGGGATCCATCTCTCGAGCGGCGCACACTCTACCGAAAATGCTGGCTCATTAACATCAATGCTGGCGAGTTTTCATCAAGCCGTTGGCTGGCAGGCGGTTGACGATGTCGCATACCATGGCCGCACTTTTTAATAAGAACAGACCTCGCCCATGCTCAAAGCCAGTCTGCGTAGCCATCTCACCCTGTGGTTTGCCGGTTTGTCCTTGCTGACGCTGTTGAGCGTGGGCTTTTACGTTGGTCATATCGCCACCGAACAAATGAAGCAGGCCAGCGGCAATGCGTTGCTCAATACCGCGCGCTCGGCCGCCTCGTTGTTGGGTGAACAGTTGCGCGAACGGCAACTGGAGGTGTATCTGCTCAGCCGCGCGCCGCACCTGGAACGCGGCGATCTGGATAACCCGGCGATTCTCAAATCGATGCAACTGCGCACCCAGGCCCGCGCCGAGTATGCATGGATGGGTGTCACCGACGCTGACGGCAACGTGCATCAAGCGGTGAACGGTTTGCTGGTCGGTCAATCGGTGGCGCAGCGACCATGGTTTCAGGCCGGTGTGCGTGGCGAATACACCGGTGACCCGCATGAAGCGGTGCTGTTGGCCAAATTGCTGCCGGGAACGCCGAACGGCGAACCGTTGCGTTTCATCGATTTTGCCGCGCCGATCCGTAACGCTGACGGGCAAGTCATCGGTGTGCTGGGCGCGCATGCACACTGGAGTTGGGTGACGCGCATTGTCGAATCGGCAGCGCTCTCGCATAAAAACAGCGCGCCGGACATCGAAGCGCTGATCGTCGATCACGACGGTAAAGTGTTGTACCCCGAAGCACTGATGGGCCAGCAGTTGCCAGTGACTGACTCACGGGCGCCCGGCTGGTCGGTGGGCAATGGTTATCTGACCAGCATGGTCACCGTGCCGACACCGTCGGGCACCGCGCTGTCGTGGTCGATCGCGGTACGCCAGCCTCTGGAAACCGCCCTGCAACCGGCGCGTCTGCTGCTGTATAAATTGCTCTCGCTGGGTGTGTTCGCCGCTGTGCTGTTCGGTCTGGTCGCCTATTACCTGGCGTTGTACTTGAGCCGTCCGATCGAGCAACTCGCGCGCTCGGCCAAGCAGGTGCAGAACAATCAGCCCGGCGCGCACTTCCCGTTGCAGCATCCGGTGCGCGAGATTGCCCAACTTGGCCAGTCAATCGACGCCATGACGCAATCGTTGCTCGGCAAGGAGCGCGAATTGCAAGAGGCCAATGCATCGCTGGAAGCCACCGTGGCGCAACGCACCGCCGACCTGATGCAAGCCAATGCCGAACTGCTCAGCCTGGCGACGCACGACGCGCTGACCGGCGTTTACAACCGTCGGCGCTTCGACGAAAAACTCACCGAATACACCCTGCTGTCACGCCGCACCGGGCGCCCGTTCGCGCTGCTGTTGATCGACGCCGACCACTTCAAACGCATCAACGACAACCACGGCCATGCGGTGGGCGATGACGTACTCAAGCAATTGGCCGCGTTGATTGGCAGCACCCTGCGCACCACCGATTTCGTTGCGCGTTATGGCGGTGAAGAGTTCGCCGTGCTGCTGCCGGAAATCGCGCAACCCGACACGCCAGAAGTGGTTGCGGAAAAGATTCGCGCGGCGATTGCCGGCGCGCACTTCCCGGTCGTCGAACGGGTCACCGTGAGCATCGGCGTGGCCCTGACCGACCCGGCGGACAACAGCCCCACGGCCCTGATCAAGCGCGCCGATCAATTGCTGTATCAGGCGAAAGCGGCAGGTCGCAACCAGGTGGCTTGCCAGGAAAACACCAGCCTGCCCCAGTAGGATCGGCCTGCGCTTGCGAGGATTATGGGACCTGCTGCACGTCCGCCGGCGAAAAGCTCTGCAGATACGCCAACAGGTTGTCGAGTTTTTCCTCGTCGCTGAGCCCCCAGAAAATCATCCGCGTGCCCGGCACCACAGCTTTCGGGTCCTTGAGGTACGCCGTCAGCGTTTCCCGGTCCCAGGTCAGGCCGGAGTTTTTCATCGCATCGGAATACACGTAGTTCGCCGAAGTGCCAGCCTTGCGGCCAATGATGCCGTTGAGTTGCGGGCCGAATCCCGGACGGGCGGACTCGCCGACCTGATGGCAGCCACCGCACAAGCGCGGGAAGATTTTTCCCCCGGCCTCCGGGTCGCCGGCGGCGTCGGCGGATGTGCTGAACAGGCCTGCGGTGAAGATCAGGGTAAGCGTCAGAGCAACGGTGTTTTTCATCGGGCAATCCAAACAATGTCGTGCAAAGGTGGCAAGGCTACCATTTGTGGCGGGGCCGCTTGTGCTCGCGCCGCCGGGGTGGCTTTTTACAGGTAAGCGGCAATGACTTTTCTGACCGTGGTCAGTGCTTGGCGCAACACGTCCAACGCCACCGAACCGAGTGCCAGACGGATCGCATGCGGCACATGCGCCGACACCGAAAACGGTTCGGCCGTGGTCACCGAAATCTGTTCGTGCATCAACTCCATGACAATCTGATCGGCACGCACATCTTCCGGCAACGGCAGCCATAGAAAGTATGAGGACGGGTGGCCGATGCACGGCAAGCCTTGCAATAACTCGGCGGCCAACGCCTGACGGGCTCTGGCGTCGTTGCGTTTTTGCTCTTCAAGCAGGATCACCGTGCCGTCGTCGAGCCAGCCGCAGGCCATTGCGGTCATCACCCCGGGGGTGTTCCAAGTCGTGGCGCGAATGATCCGTTCCAGCGCCGGCACGGTTTCGATCGGCGCGGCAATGAAGCCGACGCGCAAACCGGTAGCGATGTTTTTCGACAGCCCGGAAACGTACACCGTGCGCTCCGGCGCCATGTCGATCAGCGTACGCGGCGGGTTGTCCACCAGAAAGGCGTAGGCCGCGTCTTCAATGATCGTCAGGTCATGCCGGCGGGCAATCGCCACCAGTTGCTCGCGCTGTTCACTGGGCATGACCCACCCCAGCGGATTGTGCAGAGTCGGCATGCTGTAAACGGCACGTACCGAACGGCTGCGGCAGAGCTTTTCCAGCGCGGCAAGGTCCGGACCGTGGTTATTGACCGGGATCGCCACCACCTCCAGATGCAGCGCTTCGGCCAGCACCTTGAAGCCGGAATAGGTCAGCGCATCCGCTGCGATCACATCGCCAGGTTTGAGCAGGGCCATCAGCGTTACCGCCAGGCCCTGCTGCGCGCCGTTGACGATCAACACTTGCCCGGCGTCGACGCACACCCCGCGGCTCAGCAGGTGTCGCGCCACCGAAGCGCGTTCGTGCTGGCGACCGGCGTGCGGCTGATAACGCAACAACGCTTCAAGGTCGCCGGACAGAGCCAACTGGCGCAACGCGGTGCGCAACAGTTCGGCCTGACCGGGCAGCGACGGGTAGTTGAAGTTGAGGTCGACCATGCCGACCGCCACGTCCTTCTGGTCGATGCCCTGCGCCGGTGACAACGCGGTTTCGCGCACGAAGGTGCCGCGTCCGGTTTCACCGCTGACCAGGCCCATCGCCTCCAGCTCGGCGTACACCCGCGAGGCGGTGACCAACGCCAGGCCTGCGCTGGCCGCCAGTTCACGGTGCGTCGGCAAGCGTGTGCCCGGTGCCAATCGCCCCGCGCGGATGTCCGCTGCGTAAGCATCTACCAGTGTCTTGTAGCGAGCGCGCGGCATGTCGAGATGTATCCATGACAATTTTTTGATTGTGCTGATTCTCGGTCCCAAGATACCTGCAACGCAACCCCACTTCCGAGCACAACTGCGTATGGAACGAACCTCGAATCTGACCGACCCGGCCATGGAAAAAACCAGCGGCTGGCTCAATGGCTTTATCGGTGTGGTGATCTTCAGCGGCTCACTGCCGGCCACGCGCCTGGCGGTGCTAGAGTTCGACCCGGTGTTTCTCACGGTGGCGCGCGCAGCCATCGCCGGGCTGTGCGCAGTGGCGCTGTTGTGGCTGTTTCGCGAACGGCGCCCGGCGCGTCAGCAGTGGTGGTCGTTGGTGATCGTCGCGCTCGGCGTGGTGCTCGGTTTCCCGTTGCTGACCGCGTTGGCGCTGCAACACGTGACGTCGGCGCATTCGATTGTGTTTGTCGGGTTGCTGCCGCTGGCCACGGCGATTTTCGGCGTACTGCGTGGCGGTGAACGACCGCGTCCGGTGTTCTGGATCTTCTCGATTCTCGGTAGCGCACTGGTGGTTGGCTTCGCCCTGTCGCAAGGTTTGCGTGCTTCGCCGACCGGTGATTTGTTGATGCTCGCGGCGATTCTGGCCTGCGGCCTCGGCTATGCCGAAGGCGCAAAACTGTCGCGCACCCTCGGTGGCTGGCAGGTGATCTGCTGGGCGCTGGTGTTGTCGCTGCCGGCGATGGCGCTGCTGAGTCTGTGGCTGGCGCCCGCTTCGTTCAGCGCTATCAGCCTGTCCGCGTGGTTGTGCCTGGGCTACGTCTCGCTGTTCAGCATGTTGATCGGTTTTGTGTTCTGGTATCGCGGCCTCGCTCAGGGCGGTATCGCGGCGGTCGGTCAGTTGCAGTTGCTGCAACCGTTTTTCGGTTTGGCGCTGGCCGCGACGCTGCTGCACGAACACGTCAGCGCCGGCATGCTGGCCGTGACGTTGGGCGTCATCGGCTGTGTCGCCGGGGCGAAGAAATTCGCCAGATAATCCCTCAGGAACCGGCCTTCCATTCTCGCGGGCTGAGCCCGGTCTTGCGGCGAAACGCCCGGGCCAGCGCCGAAGGGTTTTCATAGCCGACCTCTTCGGCGATCAACGCCATCGGCCTGCCCTCGCGCAGACGTTTCTGCGCGAGGCTGACCCGCCAGCTCAGCAGGTAATCGGCCGGGGTTTGCCCGACAACACGGCGAAACTGCTCGGCAAAACCGGCGCGGGACAAGTTGGCCATGGCCGCCAGTTCGGCCACGCTCCAAGGTTTTTCCGGTTGTTCGTGCATCGCATTCAGGGCGCGCGACAGGCGCGGGTCGGCCAGCCCGGCCATCATCCCCGGCGATTGCTCGCTGCGGCCGATGAGGTGGCGCAGCAGCAGAATCACCAGCAATTCGAACAGCCGATCCATCACCGCCACCCGCCCGCAATGGGCTTCGAAGGCCTCCTTGAACAGCCATTCGAGGGTGCCCGTCAGCTCTGGAATTTCCGTGAGTTTCAGCACCAGATAATCCGGCAGCGCCGCCGCTAAAGCATTGCCGGAACCGCCGTCAAAGGTCAGCGTCGCGCAGACCACTTCGCTGTGCATGGCCTCGTCGGCAAACATCCGATGGGGAAAGGGTCGGGGAAAGAAGATCAGCGACGGTTCGCTGAGCCTGATCTCGCGTTCATGGCCGGGTTTGACCAGCAATTCACCGGCCCGCAACAGGTGTACATGCCCGACCGGCTCGTCTTCATGAACCGCGATGCCGCACAACGTGCCGCTGTGGAAAGTGCCGGCATTGACGCCGAAGTGGCTGAGTAACGTAGACAGGCGATCCATGGGTGACTCCGACAAACATATCTGGACGATCTGCCGCATATCCTCGACGATTTGCCGCCAATGCGCCAGCTTCGACCCATAACATGGCCTCCATCCCCGGCGCACTTCGCACCGGACTTTCGGAGCATCACCATGAGCCGCATCCACGCTATCAGCCTCGACACCGCCACCGACGCCAGCCGCCCTGTGCTGGAAGGCGTGAAGAAGAAAATCGGTTTCCTGCCCAACGTCTTCACCACACTGGCCAAGGCCCCGGTGGCCCTGGAAACCTACGTGCAGGCTTCGGCGATCCTCGGCAAAACCTCGCTGAGCGCCAAGGAAAAAGAAGCGGTGTACCTCGCCACGTCGCAGGTCAACGGTTGCGATTATTGCCTGGCGGCGCACACGCTGTTTGCCGGCAAGGCCGGTTTGTCGGCAGACGATATTGTTGCGGCGCGTCACGGTGAACTCAACGCCTACGCCGCCCTCGCCCGTCAATTGACCGAAGGCCGCGGCCATTTGAGTGACGAGCAGATAGCCGCGGCCCGCGCTGCCGGTATCGACGACGTGAAGATCATTGAAGTGATCGCACTGGTCGCGGTGCAGAGCCTGACCAACTACCTGAACAATGCGGCGCTGACCGACATCGACTTCCCGGCCATCGACAACAGCATCTGAAATACACAAACCAAGCGAGCCTGCTCGCGAAAGCGTCGGATCAGCCAACATCAATGTTGAATGACCGGCCGCCTTCGCGAGCAGGCTCGTTCCCACCCTTAATTACTGGTGTACTTCACCCGCGCGCTTGAGCAGTTTCTTGCAGCGTTCGGACAGATGAAACACCTGCAAATGCTTGCCCGCCTTGGCGTAGCGCTCACGCAGGGTTTGCAAAGCGGCAATCGCCGAGTAATCGACAAAGCTCAAATGCCGGCAGTCCAGCGTCACCTTGGCCGGATCATTGGCCGGGTCGAACTGATTGAGAAACGGCGTGGTCGAGGCGAAAAACAACGTGCCGTGCAGGCGATAGAGTTTGCTGCCGTCGGCCTCCAGATGTTCATCGGCATACAACTCGCGCGCCTGCTGCCAGGCAAAGTTCAGCGCGGCGATGATGATGCCGCACAGCACCGCCGTGGCCAGATCGGTGAACACGGTGATGGTGGTCACCGCGATGATCACCAGCACATCGTTGAGCGGCACTTTGTTGATCACGCGCAACGAGGCCCAGGCGAAGGTCTGCTGCGCCACCACGAACATCACCCCGACCAACGCCGCCAGCGGGATTCGCTCGATCAGCGGCGACAGAAACAGGATGAACAGCAGAATCAGCACGCCAGCGACCACACCCGACAAACGCCCGCGCCCGCCGGAGCTGAGGTTGATCACGGTCTGGCCGATCATCGCGCAACCGCCCATGCCTCCGAACGCGCCACTGACCATGTTCGCCGCGCCCAGTGCCACGCACTCGCGATCCGGGTAGCCACGGCTTTCGGTGATTTCATCGGTGAGGTTGAGGGTCAGCAGGGTTTCCAGCAGACCGACCAGCGCCATCAGGATTGCGTAAGGCGCAATGATGCGCAGGGTTTCAAAAGTCCATGGAATGTCCGGCAACGCCAGGGTCGGCAAGCCACCGGCGATGTGCGCCATGTCGCCGAGGGTGCGCGTCGGCAGGCCGAACAGGTAGACCAGCAGACCGACGCCAAGAATCGCCACCAGTGCCGGCGGCACTGCACGGGTCAGGCGCGGCAGGATATAAACGATGGCCATGGTCAGCAGCACCAGCCCGGTCATCAGGTACAGCGGCGTGCCACTGAGCCACGCTTCACCGTTCTTGAAATGTTCCAGCTGCGCCAGCGCAATGATGATCGCCAGGCCGTTGACGAAGCCGAGCATCACCGGGTGCGGCACCATGCGCACCAGTTTGCCCAGGCGCAGCAACCCAAAGGCCATCATGATCAAACCGCCCAGCAGCACCGTCGCCAGCAGGTATTGCACGCCGTGTTGCACCACCAGCGCGACGATGACCACCGCCATCGAGCCCGCCGCACCGGAGACCATGCCCGGCCGGCCGCCGAACAATGCCGTCAACGTACAAATGATGAAGGCGCCGTACAGGCCCATCAGCGGGTTGAGGTGAGCCACCAGCGCAAACGCAATGCATTCGGGCAACAGGGCAAACGAGGTGGTGAGTCCGGCCAGGACATCGGCGCGCAGACGGATCGGTT
This sequence comes from Pseudomonas sp., assembly GCF_049300855.1. Classification (GTDB taxonomy): domain Bacteria; phylum Pseudomonadota; class Gammaproteobacteria; order Pseudomonadales; family Pseudomonadaceae; genus Aquipseudomonas. The sequence continues at coordinate 145,677 of NZ_JBAQKH010000014.1, forward strand.
TCATGGTTTACCTGACTGAGCGGCCGACGAGCGCGACCGCGAGTGTTCGCAAAAAAGGGGTGGCGAATGTTACGGAATTGTCGGGGAGCGGGCCAGTGATCGCTGACACTTGTCGATCTGCGCTTTATGCTGACGCGCTGGAACAGCCATTGAGTGCAAACATGTCGTCTTTTCTGACTGCCCGCCAAGTGTCGCAGCGTTTGCGTGACGCGGCGTTGGGCGTGTTGCAGTTCAAGGTCTGCCAGGCACCTGGCGAAACCGCAATGGTCACGGTCGACATCGAGGGTTGGCGCCTGCTGCTGGATTTTGCCGGTGGTCGGTTACATCACTGTGAATTTGCCCACAGTTGCGCTGGCCAGCAAGGCACGCTCGATACCTGGCAGCGTTACGGCACCGATCCGGTGAGTTTGCTCAGCACCTGGGAACTGGCGCAGATCGAGCGCTTGTTGACCGAGGCGACTCAACCCTGACGCAAGTCGAGCAGATAGGTGTAATAGCCCGTATCGCGCACATACCCCAATGACTCATACAAACCTTGCGCGGTGACGTTATCGGTGGCGGTTTCCAGCACCAGTCCTTTGGCCCCCGTTTGCCGGGCAAAGTCCCGCGCGGTGTTCATCAGCAACCGTCCGACGCCCTGCCCTCGGGCGGCGGGAGCGGTGAACAGGTCGCTGAGCAGCCAGGTGCGATGGGCGTCGATAGAGGAAAACGTCGGGTACAGTTGGACGAATCCCAACGCGGCACCCCTGTCATCCAGGGCGAGAAAAATCGCAGATTCATTGCCGGCCATGCGCTCGGCGATGAAAGCGCGTGATTGCTCAAGGTTCGGCAGTTGCTCATAGAAGCCCCGATACGCATCGAACAATTGCGCGACAGCTTCCAGCTGTGCCGAGCTCGCCCGCTGTACCTGAATACTCATGTCCGCGCCTCGTTTGCCATTAAATGATCGAACCAGCATAGCGCTGCCCGTCGACTTCGCTGGATCGACCGCTATATAGTTTTGTATATTACGAAACCAAAATCGTCAGAACCTTGCCATGCCGTCCATTTATTCCGTGTTTCCATGAGCGCCATACGAGTGCGCAACGAGCAGTTGATCCTTGCCGCCGCCAGCGAAGAATTCGCCGCCAACGGCTTCGACGCCACCCAGACCCGCGACATCGCGGCCCGCGCCGGGGTGCCCAAGGCCAATCTGTATTACTACTTCCAGACCAAGGAAAACCTTTACGGCAAAGTGCTGCTGGGGTTTGTCGAACCGTTGCTGGAAGCCTCGGCGGTGTTGCGCGAAAGCGATGACCCGCTGATTGGCTTGCGCGCCTACGTCGCCGCGCGGATTCGCATTGCCCGTGAGCATCCGGCGATTGCCAAGGTGTTCAGTGGTGAATTGCTGCTGGGCGGCCGCCAGTTGCCCGACGAATGTCGCGACCTGCTGCACGCCGAGGCACGGCGCAACGTCGAGTGTTTACGCAGCTGGATCGAGCGCGGCTTGCTGGCGCCGGTGGATCCGGAGCATCTGATGCTGTTCATTTGGTCGGCGACGCGCACCTACACCAACATTGGCTGGCAGATGGGCTGCATCACCGGGCGGCCCGAGCCGCAGGATGAGGATTATCAGACTGCGGCGGACACGATTACCCGAATGGTATTGGAGGGCGTGGTGATGGCGCCGCGGGCCGGCGAGATTCGCGGGGTTTTGTTTGCGACGTGAGTGCGCCTCAGGGCATGAAGTCCACGGGCAGTTGCAGATGATCTTTCATGCGTTCATGCCACGCTTGCAAGGCCTCAGGCAGGCGGGTTTTCCACGGCGCTGCGTTGGTGTAGTAGCGCAGGCGCGAGTGCCCGGTTTCGTCGTAAGTCACCAACAGCACCCAGAAACGCGCGTCGCTGGCTCTCATTACAACGCCGGTGGCGCCCAGGCCGCGCATCCACATCTCGGCAACTTCACTGCCCGGCACGTCGTTTGAAGGTTCAGCGGCCATCAACGAGCCGGATTTTTCCACCAGCGTTTGATAATCGCCCTTGAGTAACGTGTGCAGCATCTGGTTCTCCGCCGGTGTGCGCGCCAGGCCCAGGCTGAGCATGTCGTAATCCAGCGTCAGCGCTTGCTGCGATGCGACATAAGTGCCGGAGTAGTACACGCCCATTCCGCCGCCGCAATCGGCATCCGCGCCAGCTTGCGAAATATTCAATACGCCATTGATGGGGGTGAAGTTCAATGCGCACTCACCCTTCACGTAATGCGCTTCGCCGTTTTTCAGCGTGGCCAAGCCGTCGAGATTTCCGGAGTTGGCCCCCTCGGCCGCCTCAATGTCAAAGCTGATGTGGGCAGCATCACGACGCCGAGTGGTCAGGGTCGCCGCCGTGGAGGTGCCTGGCGGGATCAGTTGCCAGGTCGCGTCCCAACTGAAGGGCTGGGTCGCGTGTTCGAGTTCGCTCAGACGCATCAAATACTGGCGGCGCAAGCAGGCCGTCCGGTCGCCACAGGCGTTACGACTTTTCAGCCATTGGCGCTGATCGGTCTTCAGCGCTTGCGGATCGGGAACCTTGGCCAGGGTTGAGCGCCAGCGCTCTGCCAGTTGCTCGTCGAGTTGCGAGAGATCCGCCTCGGCGCAAATGGCTTTTTCAGTTTTGCTGGCGGCGCTGGCGCAATCGAAACTGCTGGCGTGGGCGGTGCAGGCAAGCGCAAGAGCGGCCAGCACCAAGGCGTGACGCAGGGAGGTAGCGAACATCGAGAGATTCCATTCTTCGGACGGCGCGCAGTATGCCAGCGCTGCTGCCGGAAATCCCTGATGTCGTAAACCCTTAGGGCTTTGTGTGCGCTGTCAGAAGGTGATGTCGGCTGCGGGTTTGACGTCGATACGGCCAGTAGCGCCGGTCAGGTGGGCCAGGTCCTTATTGTGTTCGGCGATGATGTCTTCGGCAGTCATGTTGCCGTTGTCGACGGTGGAGTGCGCGTCTTCGGCGAGCACCACGTCGTAACCCAGATGATGGGCCTGACGCACGGTGGCGTTGACGCAGTAATCGGTTTGCAGACCGCAGATGACCAAGCGCTCGAAGTCTTCACTCGGCAGCAGTTTGCCCAGGTCGGTCTGGTAGAACGCATCCGGGGTGGTCTTGCGTACGCGCAGATCTTTCGCTGAGGTCTCAAGCCCTTCGGCCAATTGCCAGCCTTCAGCGCCATGGGCCAACGGGCTGTCCTTCTCTTCGTGCTGGATCAACACAACAGGCACACCCGCCTTGCGCGCGCGAGCGCTGAGTCCGTTGAGGGTGTCGATCACGCGGTGGATGTCATGGCACTGATATTCGCCCGAGCAGAGGGCGCGCTGGACGTCGATGATCAGTAATGCGGTGGTCATGATGAGCCTTCCTTGATCAGTCCTTGAGACAGGGGCGGACGTAAGCCCGCCCCTTTTTTACGCCCTCAGTAACCCAGTGACAAGCCGGTATTGCGCCGTGGATCGTTGGCGCCATAGAAGCGGTTTTTGCCGACCGGTTTGCCGCCCAGCGACGGCGCGCCGACCAGAATCGCGGCGATGTGGTTGGCATCCTGAGGACCTGCAAACTTGTGGCCCCAGCTCTCGAGGATCTTCTTCGTATCGGGGCTGGCGGCGAAGTCTTCGAGGTTGGTTTCCTCCGGCATCCATTGCTGGTGGAAGCGTGGCGCATCGACCGCTTCCTGCAAGCCCATGCCGTAGTCGATGACGTTGAGCATGGTCAGCAAGGTCGCGGTGATGATCCGGCTACCACCCGGGGTGCCGACCACCATGACCACTTTGCCGTCCTTGGTGACGATGGTCGGGCTCATCGACGACAGCGGCGCCTTGCCCGGGGCGATGGCGTTGGCTTCACCCTGCACCAGACCGTACATGTTCGGCACGCCGACCTTGGAGGTGAAGTCGTCCATCTCGTCGTTGAGGATCACCCCGGTCTTGCTCGCCATCACGCCCGCACCGAACCAGTCGTTGAGGGTGTATGTCACCGACACCGCATTGCCCCACTTGTCGACGATCGAATAGTGGGTGGTGTTGCTGCCCTCGTGCGGCGCGACGCCGGGCTTCAGTTCAGCCGAGACACCGGCCTTCTGTGGCTGGATCGCGTCACGCAGTTTGGTCGCGTAGTTTTTGTCGAGCAGGTGTTCGATCGGGTTTTTCACGAAGTCCGGATCGCCGAGGTAGCTGTTGCGATCGACATAAGCGTGGCGCATCGCTTCGATCTGGTAGTGCATGCCTTGGGCCGAATGGAAGCCCAGATCCTTCATCGGATAGCCTTCGAGGATGTTCATGATCTGGCAGATCACCACACCACCGGAACTTGGCGGCGGCGCCGAGACCACGTGGTAGCCGCGGTAATCGCACTCCACCGGGGCGAGTTCACGGGTCTTGTATTTGTCGAGGTCGGCCTGGGTGATGATGCCCTTGTTGGCCTGACTGGAGGTGACGATCGCATCGGCCACCCAGCCTTTATAGAAACCATCGGCGCCCTTCTCGGAAATGCTCCGCAGGGTTTTGCCGAGGTCTTTCTGCACCAGTTTCTGCCCGACCTGCATCGGCTCGCCGTTATGCAGGAAGATCGAGCCGGAATCGCGCATGTCTTTCTTGAACACATCGGTGGCGTATTCCAGCAATTCGACATCGCCCTGCTCAAGGGCAAAGCCGTCTTCAGCCAGTTTGATCGCCGGGGCGATCATCTCCTTGCGCGGTTTGGTGCCGTACTTGCTCAGGGCCAGTTCCATACCGGAGACGGTGCCCGGCACGCCGACGGCCAAGTGGCCACGGGTACTCAGATCAGGAATGACATTGCCATCCTTGTCCAGGTACATGTTGGCTGTCGCCGCCAGCGGGGCTTTTTCGCGGAAGTCGAGGAAGGTCTTGCGCCCGTCCGCCAGTTGAATGGTCATGAAACCGCCACCGCCGAGGTTGCCCGCTGCGGGGTACACCACCGCCAGCGCATAACCCACCGCAACGGCGGCATCCACCGCATTGCCGCCGCTTTTCAATACGTCGACACCGACATGCGTGGCCAGGTGTTGCGCGGTGACCACCATGCCGTTTTCCGCAGCGACCGGCGCCACCGAAGCGGCGTGAGCCATGAGGCAGCTGAGCGCCAGCGAGGTCGCTATCAGCGATTTGGCAAAAGGTTCGTACTTCATGAGTCGATCTCTTTTTTTGTTTTTAGGGTCTGTGCAAAACAGAGGGGAACGCTTCAAGAGCAACAAGCAGTATGGTCGGGTTTGCGCATTGCGCCTCCCCCATCAGGCAGTATGCTGAGCGCTGTCCACACCTTGCTCCGGAGCCTGCCGTCATGTCCTGCACGTTCATCACCCTGCCCTCACCCGTCGGTGAACTGAAGCTGGTCGCGAACGGTTCACGACTGGTGGCCATCCTCTGGGAAAACGACAAACCGAATCGCGTGCGCCTCGGGCCGATGGTTGAGGCCCCGGACAATCCGGTGCTGATGAAAACCGCCCGGCAACTTGAAGAATATTTTGCCGGAACGCGCAATGGCTTCGATCTGGAACTGGATTTTGTCGGCACCGAATTTCAGAAAAAGGTCTGGGCAGCGTTACTGACCATCCCGTTTGGCGAGACTCGCACCTACAGCCAGATCGCCGAGCAGATCGGTCATCCTTCGGCAGTGCGCGCAGTGGGTGCCGCCAACGGGCGTAATCCGCTGTCCATCGTGGCGCCGTGTCATCGAGTGATTGGTGCCTCCGGGAAGTTGACCGGGTTTGCCGGTGGGCTTGAGGCCAAGGAGCGGTTGTTGGTTCTGGAAGGTGGGCAACGGCCGGGGACTGGCCGCCTCGAAGGTTTTTAAAAAAAAAGAGCCCGGCAGCGCTACCGGGCTCTTTGTTCATCTAGCGCTATCGCGCCATTGCGGTATCCGCAGCCTCATCAGACAGCGCCGCCCCGTGAATCAGCGGTCCATAACGCCGGCTGAATTCCCAGTTGTACGGCACGCCATCCTTGCTGCTGCCGTTGTCCCAGTTCACTGACCAGGTCATCAAGCCTTTGATCGGCAGCCCCTTGATCGCCAGACGTTTGAGTACATTGCCGACCACGGTTTTGTCGATCACATAACCGGTAGCCGCCGCGTCGTTGTTGGCCGGCAGGCCGATGACGAACTGGTCTGCCGGGATCCGCGTAAAGCCGCGAGTACCGGTCACCAGACTTTCGGTCAGGTAATAGAGGAAGTCCTCCTTCAGCACATCGTTGTTCTGCGCGATCCACGCACCGGCGCCGTTGTTGGCCTCAGGCACCCAGACACCGTCACCACCCTGGTTGTAGAACTGCGGCGCGATGAAGTCGTAATAGCCTTCGAGGGCCTGCAGGTAACCGACATATTTACCGCTGCTGGTCAGGTACGGAAACTCCGGGGCCATGCTGATGATGAAGTGCTTGCCCTGACCTGCGTAGTGGTCCTTGACCCGTTTCAGCGCAGCCGGCAGGACGGTCTTGTTGGCAGCGAAATCAATCGCGCTTTGTTCAAGATCGATGTCCAGTCCGTCGAAGCCGTAGGTTTCCACCAGACGGATGATTTCATTGGCCAGCGGCTGTTCCTGGCCGCTGTGCAACTCGATGTGCGCGTCGGCGCCGCCGAGGGAAATCAGTACCGCCCGGCCCTGACTGTTGAGCACGCCGACCTGGCGGCGGAACTCGGCATCGGAAACGTTGAACGGCTTGAAGGTCGGAATGCCGCTGCCCTTCATGAAGGCCACCGCCACCACGTTGTATTCCTTCGGCACTTCTTCCAGCGAGAGGCTGGCGAAGCGGCCCTGGCGATAACCGTCACTCGGCCCCGCCGGCCAGTTGTGCCAGAAGCCCATGAGGATCTTCTTGCCGGCGATGCTCGGCATCAGCGAGGCGGCGTCGCTCGCCGCGGTTGGCACTAAAGAGAAATCGATTTTTGACATGTTCTAATCCTTCAGAACGTGTGTATTGAGGCGAATGCCCGCTTATTTGAAGTCGACGTCGAACGCCTGATAGAAGGCGTTGCCGGTGTTGGCAACGATCCACATCAGCACGATGACGTGGTGGCCTTTTTTGTTAGCTGGCAGTTTCACCGCGTGATTGACCTTGGCCTTCAACTCGTTCGGGTAGCTGTAATAAGGCACCTGAGTGTAGAAGTCCTCCAGGAAAGGTTGAGCCTCCAGTTGCGCACGAGTAATGCGTTGTTTCGGATCCCAGCCGTCCTTGGTGATCAGCCAGCGATAGCCGCGCGTGGTGTGTGGCGCGGTGTATTCCCATTTGATCTCGAGGGTTTGACCGGGAGTGACGTTGAGCAGCGGCCAGGTGAACGAGCGACCGAGCTTATTGCTCATTTCTTCACTGGTGAAGTTTACGCAGTCACGGGCATCGGTTTTGCCGCCACTGAGAATGTAGCCATCGGCCGGTGGCGTAACGCTGTCCGAGTCGCTCTGGTATGGCGCCGGAAATGGCCCCGCCGCCAGTGCCGGAAAATTCTTCCCGCCTTCCATCTCGTTGACCTGCCAGGCGCCGAGCAATCCTTGCTCGATCGCCACCGCACCGCGGCTTGCCGGGGAGATCACGCGACCGTGTCGCAGTTGGGTGTGTGCTTGTGGTTGGTTCATGTTTTTCACTCCGTTGATTTAAGAACTCTCCATTCCGAGGAGAGGCCTTCAAGCTAACGGAGACGGATTTTTTGTCCATCGGCGGTTTTGTCGCAGGCTGATCGGTCACACCCGGTAAAACACCGAAAACACTGTATATAAACACAGTGCATTATGAAGCCTCGCACCTGACTTATAGCCAAAGGCCTACACGTCGAGGTCATGAAATCCTGCATTGGAGACTCACGGAAGTTGCGCCTTGAACTCCTTTTCGTACTGCCCGGCGAGCTGTACTTTCTGTTTTTCGTTGAGCAGCTTGCCGGCCATCTGGAAGAACTTCTGTTCTTCTTCCTTGAGATGGTGGTGAACCTTGTCGGAGAGCTTTTTCGCGGTGGCAAGCCACGCCGGGCTGGACATCTCGGTCTCGTCGAGTTCCTCCATCATCTCGTCCATTTCATGGTGCTCGGCAATCGCGTGGCGACTGAGATCGACGCCGTTGTCGAACTCCATCAACGGGATGTAGAAATGCCGTTCTTCTGCGGTTTCGTGGGCTTGCAGTTCGGCTTTGAGCTGCTTGTAGGCTTCGACCCGTTCCGGCGTATCGCCGCTGGTCTCGATCAAGGTTTTGGCGTAGCTGCGCTGGCGGTCATGGCTTTCGCGAAGGGCTTCGAAAATATTCATGGGGTGTCCTCATCAACCGCGTGCTGGAATGACGCTGTAAAGGCTAGACCGCAGCGTGTAAGCGGCAGTTCCACCGGGTTGAGGCAGGGCTTGGAAGACAGGCGCCGGGCAGGATAGTCTGCGGGTTCAAACCACAAGGAAGTCTTGCATGAACTTGCGTATCGAGTTGTCGCAAAACCCGACCGAAGAAGAACGCACAGCCATCCTCGCGCCGCTGCGTGCGCACAACGTAGCCAAAGCCGGACCGTCGACCTTCGAGCCGATCGCTCTGTTAGTGCGTGATGAACACGATGCGATCCTCGGCGGCTTGTATGCCCACACGTTTTATCGTTGGCTGTTCATTGAGTTACTGGCCGTGCCGGAACAGGGTCGCGGCAAAGGTATCGGCTCGCAGTTGATGCAGAGGGCGGAAGATCTGGCACGGGAAAAAGACTGCGTTGGCATCTGGCTCGACACCTTCTCCTTCCAGGCGCCGGAGTTTTACAAGAAGCTTGGATTCAGCGAATGCGGAGAGATTCTGGATTACCCCCTGGGGCATAAACGGCATTTTTTCCAGAAGCGATTGATCGGTTGAATGTTGCGGCCCCTTCGTCGGAACGCCGGGCAGCGTTCCGACGAAGGTGGCAGCCGTTTCAACGCATGATCAGAGGCAGGTCGCCAACGCCGCCAACCGGCGCTTGGCGACAAAGTCGTCTTTCTGCGCGTAGTAATTCAGCGTCGTGCCCGAGGCTTCGGTAATCACGTCGACAAACGACTCTGCCGAACGCGTATATACCGTCGTACCGCCCGATTTGCGCGGCTCCAGGTACGCTGCCGCGTCAACGTCAAAAACAGCTTCGTCCTGCCAGCCAAACTGCACGCACCGCGCCACGTCTTTTTCGGCTTTGTCCGACGTCAACACCTTGTACGGGGCTTTCGTGCGAGCATCGTCCATCACCGAACCCGCGCAACCGGCCAATACCGTTGCGGCCAGCGCTACCATCAGCATTCGCATTGCATTCGCTCATTCAGAAAAAACCGGACTGTATCATCGCAGCAGCGGGAATCGTTCTGCTTTACTGCATTTATAGCGCGACACACGCCAGCCGCTGCGGCAACCTAAGGTCATCAGCCCCACAAGGAAAACCCATGGCGCCTACCGACCAGCGACATGAACATGCTCTGAAAGTGTTTCTCGATGCGCGCCCCGAACTGCGCGAAACCCTCGATCACCTCAACCCGTTGCTGGCCCAGGCCAAGGGCGAAACGCAAGCGCAGTATCGCGAAGAGCGACTGCATGAAGCATTTGAAGAGGAAGCGGAAAAGCTTGGGTTGTTCGCCTGGGAGTTGACCTTGCAACTGACCGCTGATTCACCTGAGGAGTATCAGGCGCAGCGCTTGGACGTACATCGTGAAGTCGCGGAGATGGCCGGAATGGATTGGCTGGAATATTGCGATTTGTATGGCATAGAACCGTAATTGTCGCAAAAGGATACCCGCCACCGATGCTGCCATCCGCCTCGACTCACCGCGCCAGTCCCGGCCATCTGCACACACAGAAGTGGCGCGGACGGGTGGGTCTGGCGCTGGTTGCCAGCCTCTCGGTACTGGCCGGGATGACCGACGCCATCGGCTTTATGGCCAGCGGCGACTTCGTCTCGTTCATGAGCGGCAATACCACCCGACTCGCCGTGGCGATCAGCGATGGCGATGTCGGGTTGACCGTGCGTTTGCTGATCCTCGTTGCGACTTTTATTGTCGGTAATGCCTTGGGCGTTGTCGTCGCGCGCCTCGGCGGACGTCGGGCGCTGCCCCTGCTGCTGTGCATCGCCACCCTGCTGTGCGCGGCGGCGGTCTGGCCATTCGATGTACAACTGCCGGCGTTGCTGGCGGCGATTATTGCGATGGGCATGCTCAACGCGGCGGTCGAAGAAGTGAATGGCTTGCCGGTCGGTTTGACCTATGTCACCGGCGCGCTGTCGCGATTCGGACGAGGACTGGGCCGCTGGATGCTCGGCGAACGGCGCAGCGGCTGGCGAGTGCAACTGGTGCCCTGGAGCGGGATGTTTATCGGCGCGATTCTGGGGGCTGTGCTGGAACATCATCTGGGGCTCAAAGCGATGTTTGTCAGCGGTGTGCTGGCGGCGATGATCGGGCTGCTCTCGCTGAAAATCCCGCGGCGCTGGCAACTGGGCTATATGCCGCGCTAACCGAGGACAACAAAATCTCTGGAGCGAGCAGGCGAGGGCCTACAAGGTTTCGCGGCGGCCTCGATAAAGCTTTATCATGGCCGCAGTTTTGCTGATCGAGTCCGTCATGAAGTTCGCCATTGCGCTGTTTTCCGCCGCCCATGCGCCCTCCTCGCGCCGCGCCCTGCTGTTTGCGCAGGCTGCGCTGGCCGCTGGGCATGAGATTGTCCGGCTGTTTTTCTATCAGGACGGCGTCTATAACGCTTCCGACGCGGTGGTCACGCCGCAGGACGAACTGGACCTGCCCAAACAATGGCGCATGTTCATCAGCGAGCAAAAGCTCGACGGCGTGGTGTGCATTGCCGCGGCCCTGCGCCGTGGCGCGCTCAATGGTGAAGAAGCCAAGCGTTATCAGCGCGCAGCGGTTTCGGTCAGCGCGCCGTGGGAATTGTCCGGCCTCGGCCAATTGCATGATGCGGTGCAAGACGCTGACCGCCTGATCTGCTTCGGAGGTGCGTGAGATGGCCAAATCGCTGTTGATCATCAGCCGCCAGTCGCCGTGGTCCGGCCCCGGCGCCCGCGAAGCGCTGGACATCGTGCTGGCCGGTGGCGCGTTCGATCTGCCGATCGGTTTGTTGTTTCTCGATGACGGCGTGTTGCAACTGGCTGCCGGGCAGAACGCCAAGGCGCTGCAACAGAAAGATCTCAGCGCCAACCTGCAGGCGCTGCCGATGTTTGGTGTAGAAGAATTGTTCTACTGCGCCGACAGCGCCAGCATGCGCGGTCTCGGCGACCTGTCGCTGGACGAGGCGCAACCGCTCGCCGCCGAGCACATCACCGCCCTCATTGACCGTTACGACCAGGTGATCACCCTCTGATGTCGACCTTGCACGTGTTGTCTCATTCCCCGTTTGGCGACGATCGCCTGAACAGTTGCCTGCGTTTGATCGGTAGCACGGATGCCTTGTTGTTGTCCGGCGATGCGGTCTACGCGTTGCAACCGGGCACCGCGCCATTCAGCGCACTGCAAAGCCGTCAGCTGAAACTGTTGGTACTTGCCGAGGATGCCCAGGCCCGCGCCATCGAGGTTCCAGACTGGGCCGAGGCCATCGATTACCCGGCCTTCGTCGAACTGTCGATTCACCACGACAAGGTCAACAGCTGGCTATGAATTCCATGACCGTCGGCGCCCGCGCCATCGAACTGGACAAGGATGGCTTTCTCGTCGACCTCAGCGACTGGTCGGCTGATGTCGCCAGCGCCCTCGCCGCTGCCGAAGAGATCGAGTTGACCCCGGAGCACTGGGAAATCCTCGAACTGCTGCGCAGCTTCTATGCAGAATTCCAGTTGTCTCCGGCCACGCGGCCGCTGATCAAGTACACCGCGTTGAAACTCGGCCCGGACAAAGGCAACAGCCTGCACCTGAACCGACTGTTCAAAGGCACCCCCGCCAAACTCGCCGCGAAACTGGCGGGCCTGCCCAAACCGACGAATTGCTTATGACCGACTTTCCAGCACTGACCCTCGAAACCCCTGCCGAGCACCCGTTCGCTCAGTTCGTGCGGATACTCGGCAAGGGCAAGCGCGGTGCGCGCGACCTGAGCCGTGCAGAAGCCCGCGAAGCCATGGGCATGGTCCTCGACGACAAGGTCGAGGACACCCAGCTCGGCGCATTCTTGATGTTGCTGCGCCACAAGGAAGAAAGCGCCGAGGAGATGGCCGGTTTCACCGAGGCCCTGCGCGAGCGCTTGCAGGCGCCGGCATTGAATGTCGATCTGGACTGGCCGACTTACGCCGGCAAGAAGCGCCATCTGCCGTGGTATCTGCTCGCGGCCAAGTGTCTGGCACAGAACGGCGTGCGCATTTTCATGCACGGCGGCGGCGCGCACACCGCTGGGCGGCTGTACACCGAACAACTGCTCGGCGAGCTGAATATTCCCCTGTGCCGCACCTGGCAACAGGTGGGCAGCGCTCTGGATAACGGCGAGCTGGCATTCATGCCGCTGATGGACTGGGCGCCGCAGCTGCAAAAGATGATTGACCTGCGTAACACCATGGGCCTGCGCTCGCCGATCCACTCGCTGGCACGGATTCTCAACCCACTGCGTGCGCGTTGCGGCCTGCAAAGCATCTTCCACCCGGGCTATCAGGCGGTGCACCGCGATGCCAGCGGTTTGCTCGGCGACACGGCGATTGTGGTCAAGGGTGACGGCGGCGAAATCGAGATCAACCCGGATGCCGACAGCCACCTCTACGGCACCAGCGGCGGCGATAGCTGGGACGAGGAATGGCCGCAATTGTCGGCGCAACGTCACGTCAAACCGGCAACTCTGGACGTGGAACACCTGAAAGCGGTGTGGCGCGGTGACGTGGTCGACAGCTACCCACAAATGGCGCTGATCTCGACGATGGCGCTGGCCCTGCGCGGCCTTGGCCAATCGCGTGAGCAGGCCTTCGACACTGCGGAGCAATATTGGGCTGCGCGCAACAAATCGATTTAACCGATCATTCGCGCCCGATCTTTGCGCTTTTTGTTCGAACTCATCGGAATAGACTCGACTCCAACGATTATTGGTTTACGGAGTCTTGATCATGGGTTTACTCGTCGATGGCCACTGGCAGGACAAGTGGTACGAAAGCAGCAAGGACGGCGCGTTCCAGCGCGAACAGGCCAAGCGCCGCAACTGGGTCACCGCCGATGGCCAGCCCGGCCCGAGCGGTGAAGGCGGTTTTGCCGCTGAAGCCGGGCGCTATCACCTCTATGTTTCTCTCGCCTGCCCGTGGGCGCATCGCACGCTGATCCTGCGCAAGCTCAAGGGCCTGGAAAGTCTGATCGACGTTTCGGTGGTCAGTTGGTTGATGCTGGAAAACGGCTGGACCTTCGACAAGACCCACGGCTCGACCGGCGACAAACTCGACGGCTTCGACTTCATGCATCAGCGGTACACCGCCGACACTGCCGATTACACGGGTCGCGTCACTGTGCCCGTGCTGTGGGACAAAAAGCTCAAGCGTATCGTCAGCAATGAATCGGCGGAAATCATCCGCATGTTCAATGGCGCATTCGATGGTTTGACTGGCAACGATCTCGATTTCTACCCTGCGCCGTTACGCGAAGAAATTGATGCGTTGAACGAGCGTATTTATCCAGCCGTGAACAACGGCGTGTATCGCGCAGGCTTTGCAACGTCGCAACAGGCTTATGAAGAAGCGTTCGATGAGGTGTTTGCCGAACTCGATCATCTGGAGCGCGTGTTAGGCGCCAACCGCTATTTGACCGGCGAATACCTGACCGAAGCGGACGTGCGTCTGTTCACCACGATGATTCGTTTCGACGCGGTCTATCACGGGCACTTCAAGTGCAACCTGCGACGGATCGCCGATTACCCGAATCTGTCGAACTGGTTGCGTGAGCTGTATCAGTGGCCGGGGATTGCCGAGACGGTGGACTTCCAGCACATCAAGAATCACTACTACGGCAGTCACAAGACCATTAACCCGACAGGGGTTGTGCCGAAGGGGCCGGCGCAGGACTTTACCGTGGCCCATGATCGTGCGCGGTTGAGCAGCAAAGGGGTTTGGCGCCGGGGCTGAGATTTGTATTGTTTTTGAGGGCCCCATCGCTGGCAAGCCAGCTCCCACAGGGATTTTGGTGGTACTGAAGATTGTAGCTTCAACACAAAACCTGTGGGAGCTGGCTTGCCAGCGATTGGGGGCGACTCGGTTTTTCAGACTTGCGCCTGAGCCCCTTCGAACCACGCCAGTTTCTCGCGCAGTTGCACCACTTCACCGACAATCACCAGTGTCGGCGCATGCACTTCATGCTCCGCCACCAATCGCGGCAGATCGGCCAGCGTGCCGGTGAAAACCCGCTGATTGACCGTGGTGCCCTGCTGAATCAATGCCGCCGGGGTGTCCGCTGAACGACCGTGTTTGATCAGTTGTTCGCAAATAACCGGCAGCCCGACCAGGCCCATGTAGAACACCAGCGTCTGCGCCGGCGCGACAAGGTCGGCCCATGGCAGATCGGTGGAACCGTCCTTCAAATGCCCGGTGACAAAGCGCACCGACTGCGCGTGATCACGATGGGTCAGCGGAATCCCGGCATACGCCGCGCAACCGCTGGCCGCTGTGATACCTGGCACCACCTGAAACGGAATGCCGTGAGCGGCCAGTTCTTCGATCTCTTCGCCGCCACGGCCGAAGATGAATGGATCGCCGCCCTTCAACCGCACCACACGCTTGCCAGCCTTGGCCAGATCGACCAGTTGCTGGTTGATCTGATCCTGCGGCACGGCGTGATCAGCGCGACGCTTGCCGACGTAAACCCGCTCGGCATCGCGACGACACAGTTCAAGAATCGCCGGCGCAACCAAACGGTCGTACAACACCACGTCGGCTTGCTGCATCAGACGCAAGGCCTTGAAGGTCAGCAGATCCGGATCGCCCGGACCTGCGCCAACCAGATACACCTCGCCGGTGGTGACCATGGCTTCGCCATCAATCTTGGCTTGCAGCAAACGCTCGGCTTCAGCGCCCTGCCCGGCCAGTTGGCGGTCGGCAATCGGCCCCTGAAACACGTCTTCCCAGAAGCCACGACGCTGCTGCACATCCGGGAACAGGCTCTTCACCTGATTACGGAAACGCGCAGCCAGCCCGGCCAACTGACCGTAAGTCGACGGAATCCAGGTTTCGATCTTGGCCCGGATCAAGCGCGCCAGCACCGGCGCATCGCCGCCGCTGGACACCGCGATGATCAGCGGCGAACGATCGACGATCGCCGGGAAGATCACGCTGCACAAGGCCGGCGCATCGACCACATTGACCGGCACGCAACGCTTGTGAGCATCGGTGGAAACTTGCGCATTGAGCGTCTCATCGTCGGTGGCGGCGATGATCAGCCCGCAACCGTCCAGATCGGCCTCGACGTAACCGCGCAACAGGCATTCACCGCCAGAGGCGACGACCAGTTCACGCAGTTGCGCTTCGATTTCAGGTGCGACCACCCGCAGCAGCGCACCGGCATCGGCCAGCAGGCGGGATTTGCGCAAGGCAATTTCCCCCCCACCGACGACCAACACACGACTGCCGCGCAGGTTGTGAAACAGCGGCAGATATTTCATTTAGCCGATGACCTCAAGGCCACCCATGTACGGCTTCAGCACGTCCGGCACACGGATCGAGCCGTCGGCCTGCTGGTAGTTTTCCAGCACCGCCACCAGGGTACGACCGACCGCGAGGCCGGAACCGTTCAAGGTGTGCACCAGCTCAGGCTTGCCGGTTTCCGGGTTACGGAAACGCGCTTGCATGCGACGGGCCTGGAAGTCGCCGCAGTTCGAGCACGAGGAGATTTCGCGGTACTTGTCCTGGCTCGGAATCCACACTTCGAGGTCGTAAGTCTTGACCGCGCTGAAGCCCATGTCGCCGGTGCACAGCGCCAGGGTGCGGTACGGCAGACCGAGCAGTTGCAGGACTTTTTCGGCGTTGGCGGTCAGGCCTTCCAGCGCTTCCATCGAGGTCGAAGGCTCAACGATCTGGACCATTTCAACTTTGTCGAACTGGTGCTGACGGATCATGCCGCGCGTATCGCGACCCGATGCCCCGGCTTCACTGCGGAAGCACGGAGTGTGCGCGACGAACTTGATCGGCAGCAGTTTCGAATCGACGATTTCGCCGGCAACGATGTTAGTCAGCGACACTTCAGCGGTCGGGATCAGGTACAGATCGGCTTCGCCTTCGCGAGCGATCTTGAACAGGTCTTCTTCGAACTTCGGCAGTTGACCGGTGCCTTGCAGTGCCGGTGCCTGAACCAGATAAGGCGTGTACGCCTCTTCGTAGCCGTGCTCGTTGACGTGCAGGTTGATCATGAACTGCGCCAGTGCGCGGTGCAGACGAGCGATCGGGCCGCGCAGCAGAGCGAAACGGGCGCCGGACAACTTGGCAGCGGTTTCGAAATCCAGCCAGCCGAATTTCTCGCCCAGGGCAACGTGGTCTTTCACTTCGAAATCGAAAGCCGTCGGCGTGCCCCAGCGGCGCACTTCAACGTTGTCGTCTTCGTCTTTGCCGACCGGCACGGATTCGTGCGGCAGGTTCGGAATGCCGAGCAGGATCGAGTCCAGTTCGGTCTGGATCGCGTCCAGCTCGACTTTACCGGCGCTCAGTTCGCCCGCCATGCGCTCGACGTCCGCCATCAACGGCGCGATGTCTTCGCCGCGCTGCTTGGCCTGCCCGATGGATTTGGAACGCGCGTTACGCTCAGCCTGCAGTGCTTCGGTGCGGGTCTGGACGGTCTTGCGCTGTTCTTCCAGCGCTTCGATGCGCGCGGTGTCCAGGGCAAAGCCACGGGAAGCCAGGCGGTCCGCTACGTCCTGAAGGTTGCTACGTAACAGTTTGGAATCGAGCATGTCGGTTTCTCGTTATCAAAGTTTGGTCAAAGACAGGCCAGCCCACGTCGCGAGCAGCCCGCCGAATACGCTGAGTGCCGCATAGCCCAAGGCCAGCGGCACTTGCCCGCTTTCCAGCAGGCGCACCGTATCCAGTGAAAAGGATGAAAAAGTCGTCAGCCCCCCGAGGAAGCCGACCATCAACCCGGCGCGCACCTCAATCGGTACTTCCGGGCGTATCAAAAACAGGCCGTACAACACGCCAATCAACAGACAGCCCACGATATTAACGGCCAGCGTCGCGGTATAGAAGTGCCGCGGCCAATTGGCGCTGATCCAATTGCCGGTGGCGAAGCGCAACAAGGTGCCGGCCATGCCGCCGGCGGAGACCGCAATGATCAATGGAAGCACTATTTTCTCCGTTGCCGAGGGCTTAAACGATCGAGTTGGGCGAGATGGTTGAGCTTCTCGCCGATCTTCAACTCCAGCCCGCGCGGCACCGGTTGATAGAACGGGATGGGGTCGAGTTCTTCCGGGAAATAGTCTTCACCGGCGGCGTAAGCGTCCGGCTCATCATGGGCGTAACGGTATTCGTCGCCGTAACCCAACTGTTTCATCAGCTTGGTCGGCGCGTTGCGCAGGTGCAGCGGCACTTCCAGCGAGCCGTTTTCAGCGGCGGCGCGCAAAGCGGTTTTGAAGCCCATGTACACCGCGTTGCTTTTTGGCGCACAGGCCAGATAGGTGATGGCTTGGGCCACGGCCAACTCGCCTTCCGGGCTGCCGAGACGCTCCTGCACTTCCCACGCCGCGAGGCACAGGCTCAGCGCGCGCGGGTCGGCGTTGCCGATGTCTTCGCTGGCCATGCGCACCACGCGCCGGGCCAGGTACAGCGGGTCGCAACCGCCGTCGATCATTCGCGCAAACCAGTACAGCGCGCCGTCGGGGTTGGAGCCGCGTACCGATTTGTGCAGCGCCGAGATCTGGTCGTAGAACGCTTCGCCGCCCTTGTCGAAACGCCGACGGGTATCGCCGAGCAGGCTTTGCAGCAACTCAGTGCCGATCTCACTGTTGTCTTCGGCCAGATCCGAGGCGTTTTCCAGCAGATTGAGCAGACGCCGGCCATCGCCATCGGCAGCCGACAGCAACATCTGGAAGCCTTCGTCGTTAAGCGTCAGATTGCGCTTGCCCAAGCCACGTTCTTCTGTGAGCGCACGGTGCACCAGTTTGCGCAGCGCTGCTTCGTCGAGGCTTTTCAGCACGTAGACACGGGCGCGCGACAACAGAGCGTTGTTGAGTTCAAACGAAGGGTTTTCGGTGGTGGCGCCGATGAAAATCAGCGTGCCGTCTTCCACGTACGGCAGGAACGCATCCTGCTGGGATTTGTTGAAACGGTGCACTTCATCGACAAACAGAATCGTGCGCTTGCCGTACTGGCCGGCCTGCTGCTTGGCGATTTCAACGGCCTGACGGATCTCCTTGACCCCGGCGAGTACTGCCGAGACCGTTTCGAAATGCGCATCGGAGACTTCCGCGAGCAATCGCGCCAGGGTGGTTTTACCCACGCCCGGCGGGCCCCAGAAGATCATCGAATGCAGGGCACCCTGCTCCAGCGCCTCACGCAGAGGCTTGCCGCGAGCGAGCAGGTGTTCCTGACCGACGTACTCATCCAGATTGGTTGCGCGCAAACGCGCGGCCAGTGGCTGGGCAATCGGTGCACTGCGAAACAGATCCATCACGTAGCGTTGAAACCTCTATTTGATCTGGAGCAGATCATTGTCCCACAGGGTTTTGGGTTTATTCCTGGATCACGTCGGCACCCTTGGGGATGTCGAACTTGAACTTCGATGCCGGTACCGGCTCGTTGGCCTTGACCCCGGTGAACAGGATGTTGGTGCGCTGGCCGACGCTGTCGATCAGTTGCATATCGTTCAGCAGACCGTTACGGA
This sequence comes from Pseudomonas sp., assembly GCF_049300855.1. Lineage (GTDB taxonomy): Bacteria > Pseudomonadota > Gammaproteobacteria > Pseudomonadales > Pseudomonadaceae > Aquipseudomonas. Next base: position 164,422 of record NZ_JBAQKH010000014.1, read on the forward strand.
ACGACAGACGCAGGTTGTCGAACAGGGTGTCCTTGGTTTTTGGCTTGAGGGTGAAATCGATCACGCCGCCCGCCTCTTTCGCGCTGATGTCGAAGCTCTGGCTGATCTTCGACACATCACCGGACAGCAGCAGTGCCGGGGTCTGGGTCAGACGCTCGTCGAGCTTCTTGATGGTTGCCTGCTCCAGATCCGGGTCCCACAGGGTGACTTTCTTGCCATCGGAGACCATGGTCTGTTCGGCCGGCGCATTGGTGTGCCAGTAGAACAGGCCCGGACGCTGCAGGGTCATGTCGCCGGTGGTTTCCTGCAACTGCGTGCCGCTGCCGTCGAGGGTCAGCTGCGAGAAGTTCGCGCTCAGGGTCTTGGAAGTTTCCAGCAGTTGGGTCAGACGCGCCACGTCCTTGTCATCGGCGTGGGCCGTGAGTGTGGTCAGAGCCAATACTGGCAGCAGCATGCGGATAAGACGCATGGGAGTCCTCTTGAATACTCGTTGGGAGAGCGGCGGCACATCATTGTCCCGCCTCTTGCGTTTGCAATCAGTCGCGTACCGGGCCCGGGGCCAGCACTTCACGCGAACCGTTGGTGTTCATCGACGTGACGACCCCGGCCATTTCCATGGCTTCGATCATCCGTGCGGCGCGGTTGTAGCCGATTTTCAGCTTGCGCTGTACCGCGGAAATCGAGGCGCGACGGCTTTCCAGTACGAACTGTACGGCTTCGTCATACAGCGCGTCGGCTTCCGGATCATCGCCGTCGCCACCACCGCTGCTGCCTTCGAAACCGCTGCCGGCTTCTTCGACACCGTTGAGGATGTCGTCGTTGTATTCCGGGGCGCCGCGCAGTTTCCACGCTTCGACCACGCGGTGTACTTCATCGTCGGAAACGAAGGCGCCGTGAACGCGGATCGGCAGGCTGGTGCCGGGCGGCATGTAGAGCATGTCACCGTGACCGAGCAGTTGTTCGGCGCCGCCCTGATCGATGATGGTTCGCGAGTCGATCTTGCTCGACACCTGGAACGCCATACGCGTCGGAATGTTGGCCTTGATCAGGCCGGTGATCACGTCCACCGATGGTCGCTGAGTGGCGAGGATCAAGTGAATACCCGCCGCACGCGCCTTCTGGGCGATACGGGCGATCAGTTCTTCAACCTTCTTGCCGACGATCATCATCATGTCGGCGAATTCGTCGACGACCACCACGATGGTTGGCAGCTTCTGCAACAGCGGTGCTTCGTCGTGAATGCTTTCGCGCTTGTACAGCGGATCGCTCAACGGCTCGCCGGCATCCTGCGCTTCCTTGACCTTGGCGTTGAAGCCGGACAGGTTGCGCACGCCCATCTTCGCCATCAGCTTGTAGCGGCGTTCCATCTCGGCCACGCTCCAGCGCAGGGCGTTGGCGGCGTCCTTCATGTCCGTCACAACCGGGCACAGCAGATGCGGAATGCCTTCGTAGATCGACAGTTCCAACATCTTCGGGTCGATCATGATCAGCTTGGCGTCTTCCGGGCCGGACTTGAACAGAATCGACAGAATCATCGCATTGACACCCACCGATTTACCGGAACCGGTAGTACCGGCCACCAGCAAGTGCGGCATCTTCGCCAGGTCAGTGATCACCGGTTTGCCGCCGATATCATGCCCCAGCGCCAGGGTGACCGGCGATTTGAAGTTGTCGTACTCAGGCGTCGACAGCACTTCGGAGAAGCGCACGATCTGCCGGTCTTCGTTCGGGATCTCGATACCGACGGTGGTCTTGCCCGGAATCACCTCAACCACCCGCACACTGGTCACCGCCAGCGAACGCGCGAGGTCTTTCGCCAGGTTGGCGATACGGCTGACTTTTACGCCGGCGGCCGGTTGGATTTCGTAACGGGTAATCACCGGGCCCGGGTGGATCGAATCCACCGTGACCTCAACACCGAACTCCTTGAGCTTGATCTCCAGCAAATGGCCGACCGCTGCCAGGGATTCCGGCGAATAATTGAGTTGTTTCTTTTCTGCCGGGTCGAGAATCGAGATCGGCGGCAAAGTGCCTTCGACCGCGCTGTCGACGAACAGCGGCGCCTGTTTCTCTTTCTGTACGCGTTTGCTTGGCTCGGGGGCCTTGGCTGGCGCCGGAGCAATGACCGGTGGCACCTGTTTTTCGCGATCGGACATGTGCTTGCTCAGGGCTTGCTCGCGTTCGATCAGGCGTTCTTTGACTTTGGCTTGTTCACGCTTGTCAGTGACCGTCGGTGCGACCACGTCATGCACGCGATCATCGACTTCACGCAGTTGCGCGACCAGTTGTTTGCGTTCGGTACGCGCCGACCACCAGCGATTGAGCGCGCCCTGAAACAGCTCGAACAGGTCGAGGGTGATCTTGCCGGTGACGTCCATCACCTTGAACCAGGACAGGTCGGTGAACACCGTCAGACCGAACAGAAACAGTGCGATGAACAGCAAAGTGCTGCCCTGAATATTCAGCGCGTTCTTCGCCAGGTCGCCGAGGCTTTCGCCCAACGCGCCACCGGCGCCGGCCGGCAGACCGGTCGCGGCATGGAAATGGATATGCGCCAGCGCAGCGCCGGACAGCACCAGAAACACCAGACCGATCAGGCGCCAGGAAAACAGCCAGCCGCTCCACTGCCACGGTTCGTGGCGCTGACGGAAGATTTGATAAGCCTTGATCGCCAGCAGCAGCGGGAAGATATAGGCGAAGTAGCCGAGCACCATGAACAGAATGTCGGCGCTGTAGGAGCCCGCCGGGCCGCCGAAATTCTGCACATCGTCGATCTTGCTGTTATGGCTCCAGCCCGGATCGTCCTTGCCGTAGGTCAGCAAAGCCATCATCAGGAACAGGCACAAGGCGCCGATGGCGATCAATGCACCTTCCTTGAGCCGGTAGTGCAACTGTTGGCGCCAGAGCGGAACAACTGTTTTTGGTGCTGCGGTGGATTTCTTCAAAACGCTACTTTTCCTGCGCCCGAGGCGCGTCCATCTATTGAATGACGATAAAAAACTGCCCAATCCAGGCAGGTAAAAAAGTTGACGGGCACAACTGAGACTACTTTTAACACTGCGCTGCGGCTTTTATAAACACGGCGCACAGCGAATATTCTGTAACAGCCCGGCATTGTACGGGTTTGTGCGTCTGATGCCATGCTTCGCAACCCAGTGTTTAGCATAGCCAAGCGCGCAGAAGCTGCGGTTCAATTTGAGCATGCATTACCTTTTGTGACAAAGGCTTATGAGGTGTATTTGATGAACGTAGCGAAGCATTCACGCCTGATCATCCTTGGCTCCGGCCCGGCCGGTTACAGCGCCGCGGTTTATGCTGCCCGCGCCAACCTCAAACCCGTGGTCATTTCCGGTCTGCAGGCCGGTGGCCAGCTCACCACCACCGTCGAAGTCGACAACTGGCCCGGCGACGTCGAAGGCCTGACCGGCCCGGTGCTGATGGAACGCATGCAGAAACACGCCGAACGCTTTGCCACAGAGATCGTTTACGACCACATCCACACCGCCAAGTTGCAGCAGCGGCCGTTCGAACTCATCGGCGACAGCGGCACTTACACCTGCGACGCCCTGATCATTGCAACTGGCGCCTCGGCGCAGTACCTGGGCCTGCCCTCGGAAGAAGCCTTCGCCGGCAGAGGTGTTTCCGCCTGCGCGACCTGTGACGGATTTTTCTATCGCAATCAGGTGGTCGCCGTGGTCGGTGGCGGCAATACCGCCGTTGAGGAAGCGCTGTACTTGTCGAACATCGCCAAAGAAGTGCACCTGGTCCACCGTCGCGACAAACTGCGCTCGGAGAAAATCCTCCAGGACAAACTCTTCGAAAAAGCCGCCAACGGCAACGTGCGCCTGCACTGGAACCAGAACCTGGACGAGGTTCTGGGCGATGCCAGTGGCGTCACCGGCGCGCGCCTGCGCGACAGCCACACTGGCGAAACCCGCGATCTGCCGTTGGCCGGCGTGTTCATTGCCATCGGCCACAAACCCAATACCGATCTGTTCCAGGGCCAGTTGCCGATGCGTGACGGCTATCTGCGGGTCAAGGGTGGCAGCGACGGCGACGCCACGTCCACCGAGATCCCCGGGGTGTTCGCCGCCGGCGACGTTGCCGACCACGTCTACCGTCAGGCCGTGACGTCGGCCGGGGCCGGCTGCATGGCCGCGCTCGATGCCGAGAAGTATCTGGACGACATTCCGCTCATTTAACGGCACACTTTATCGCGGGCCCGACAGCCCGCACTGCCCTCCCCTTCTGCAAGCCTGGATGCCATGCTGACTTGGTTACAACGTAATTCCCTGACTTTTCCGCCGCTGGAAAAGGCCATGCGCGACCCAAATGGATTGCTCGCTGCGGGCGGCGACCTGTCGGCCGACCGTCTGATCCAGGCTTATCGCCATGGCTGCTTTCCGTGGTTTTCCGAGGGCCAGCCGATTCTCTGGTGGTCGCCGGATCCGCGCACGGTGCTGTTTCCCGACGAACTGCACGTCTCGCGCAGCCTCGGCAAACTGCTGCGCCAGAAGCGTTATCAAGTGACCTTCGATCAGGACTTCGACGCAGTGATCCGCGCCTGCGCGGCACCTCGGGACTATGCCGACGGCACCTGGATCACCGAGGCGATGCAAAACGCTTACATTGAACTGCACCGCCGCGGCTTCGCCCATTCGGTCGAGGTCCGGGATCAGGGTGAACTGGTCGGCGGCCTCTACGGGCTGGCGATGGGCCAACTGTTCTTCGGTGAATCGATGTTCAGCCGCGCCGACAACGCCTCCAAATATGGTTTTGCCACGCTGGTGCGCCACCTGAAAGATTCGGGTTTCGTACTGATCGACTGTCAGATGCCGACCGATCATCTGCACAGCCTCGGCGCCCGGGCGATTCCCCGCCTCGAATTCGCTGATTATCTGGCCCGCCACCTGGATCAACCCAATCGTGCCACCTGGGTTTGCTGAGCGACTTTTGCGCGCGTGGCTTACACTTAATTCACCAGCTTATCCCGAGGGTTGATCATGACCGAGTTGGCGCGTTTGAAGTTCTATGCCACTCAACCTCACTCGTGCAGTTATCTGCCCGAGGAGCAGGCCACGACCCTGTTTCTCGATCCGAGTCAGCCCATGGATGTGCATGTCTACGCAGACCTGTCGGAAATGGGCTTTCGTCGCAGTGGCGATCATCTGTACCGGCCGCATTGCCAGAACTGCAATGCGTGCGTGCCTGCGCGCATTCCGGTGACGCAGTTCCTGCCCAATCGCCAGCAGAAGCGGATTTTCAAGCGCAACACCGATTTGCAGGTGCGCCCGGCCAAACCGCAGTTCAGCGAAGAATATTTCGATCTGTACCAGCGCTACATCGAACAACGTCACGCCGACGGCGACATGTACCCACCGAGCCGTGATCAATTCTCGACGTTTCTGGTACGCGATCTGCCCTTCTCGCGCTTTTACGAGTTCCGACTCGACGGACGGTTGCTCGCGGTGGCGGTGACCGATTTGCTGCCTAACGGTTTGTCGGCGGTGTACACCTTTTACGAACCGGCCGAAGAGCGCCGCAGCCTTGGCCGATTTGCCATCCTCTGGCAGATCGCCGAGAGCCAGCGGTTGGGGCTTGAGGCGGTGTACCTCGGTTACTGGATCAAAAACTGCAAAAAGATGAACTACAAGACGCAATATCGCCCCATCGAATTGCTGATTAATCAGCGCTGGGTCATCCTCAACTAAACCCAAGCCCTAAACCCCTTGGCGTAAACCCCATTTTTCGGGCACAATGCACGCCGCTTTTGCCTGGCGCAGTTGCACCGGGCCATTCATTGGATACCGAGGGCTTTACTGCATGTCGAAAGAAGACAGCTTCGAAATGGAAGGCACTGTCGTCGACACCCTGCCCAACACCATGTTTCGTGTGGAGTTGGAAAATGGGCACGTCGTAACCGCGCATATTTCCGGCAAGATGCGCAAGAACTACATTCGTATTCTTACCGGTGACAAAGTGCGCGTCGAGCTGACGCCCTATGACTTGAGCAAAGGGCGCATTACTTACCGCGCTCGTTAATCAAGTCAATACAGAACGCCCGGTTTATGCCGGGCGTTTTTGTTTGTCTGCGTTTTGGGGTTTGGGGTTTGGGGGCATATCCGTTTTTTCGGGTGCGGCCGCTGGCGGTTTCGCTCTTACAGCGACTCACTTTTCCAGACGCCGAAAAGTAAGCAAAAGGCTTTGCCCCTGGCGTACGGCACTTCGCTGAGGCTCAGTGTTCCCTCGCTACGGTGTCCATCCGGGGGCATCGCCTACGGTTGGCTTCGCTGCACCTCCTCTCGATGTATGCGGCTACGCCGCATGGCGCTGCGCGCCTAACCCCCGGATGAACACCTTCGCTCGGCCTGCCGATGGGGCAAAAAATCAAAAGCCGAAGCCAAAGCAAAAACAAAAGCCAGATCAAGAGCCCCTCACCCTAGCCCTCTCCCGGAGGGAGAGGGGACTGATTGAGGTGTTTGGGAGAGCTACGCCGACATGCGATACCGCGTCGAACTCAGGCTTTGAAAAGCACACAAAGCAGCCCATCTCCCTCTACTCACGGAGGGTGAGGGGACTGACCGAAGTGTTTGGGAGAGCTACGCCGACGTGCGATACAGCGGTGAACTCAGGTTTTGAAAAGCCCACAGATCGGCTCCCTCTCCCTCGGGAGAGGGCTGGGGTGAGGGAAAAATCCACCACCAATCCAAAGCCGGCCACGCTGTGCTTTTCACCACTCAATAGGCCGAGTGTCAGCTCGCCTGCTCTTGATCTTGATCTGTAAGGCGACATCGGAAGGCTTCGTTGCGGGATTGATCCGGGCGTGGGAGCGCAGCGACCGTTTGGCGCAGCCAAACACAGCGAGAGGAGGTGCAGCGCAGCAAACCGTAGGCGCTGCGCCCGGATCGATC
>NZ_JBAQKH010000015.1:0-11637 GCF_049300855.1 Pseudomonas sp.
AGCGAGCTTGCTCGCGAAGGCGGTGTGTCAGGGATAAATTTTTCGCCTGATACTCCGCCTTCGCGAGCAAGCTCGCTCCCACATTGGTTTTTTGTGGTTAGAAGGCTTCGGGTTCTATGCCGGTGAAGGTGTCGACGGTGATGTGGCTGCCCAGCTCCCCGCCTTCACGGGCGAGGCCGCAGGTTTGCAAGCCTGCCGATTGTGCGGCGTCGAGCTCTTCGACGATGTCCGAGAGGAACAGAATCTCCCCCGCTTCAACACCGATGGCTTGCTGGATGTTGGAGTAAGACTGCGCCTCACGCTTGGGCCCCGACGTCGTATCGAAATACCCGCTGAACAACGGCGTCAAATCCCCCGCCTCGGAACAACCAAAAATCAGCTTCTGCGCCTGAATCGAACCCGACGAATACACAAACAGTTGATAACCGGCCGCGTGCCAGCGGCGCAACGCTTCAACGGCATCCGGGTAAACATGCCCTTTCAACTGCCCGGCGTGATAACCCTGGGCCCAGACCATGCCTTGCAAGGCCTTGAGCGGCGTGGCTTTGCGATCTTCCTCGATCCAGCTCAAGAGAATTTCTACAACCCGTTCAACATCCGCCTGCGGTGCATTGCTGTCACGGCGCACGGCATCGAGTTGCTCGGCAACATCGGCACGTTCGGCGTTCTGCCGAACGAAATCCGGAAGGTGTTTGGCCGCGTACGGAAACAACACGTCAAACACGAAACTCACCGCGCTGGTGGTGCCTTCGATGTCAGTGACAATGGCTTTGATCGACATCGAATCAGTCCTCCAGACGCGGGAAACGCCCGGCGATGTCTTCGCCAGTGAAGTTGGCAACCCAGCCTTCAGGGTTGTTGAACAAACGGATCGCGACAAAGTGCGGATGCTCGCCCATATCGAACCAGTGTTTGGTGCCGGCCGGTACCGAGATCAGATCGTTCTTCTCGCAGAGTACGGCGTAGACGTAATCGTCGATGTGCAAAGTGAACAGCCCACGACCAGCGACGAAAAAACGTACTTCGTCTTCGCCATGGCGGTGTTCTTCGAGGAACTTGGCACGCAGCTCGGCTTTTTGCGGGTGATCGCTGTTCAGGCTGATGACATCGACGGTGATGTAACCGCGCTCGGTCATCAGTTGGTCGATCTGCTCTTTATAAGCGCTGATCACTTCTTCCTGGGTGGCGCCGGGCTGGATTTTTGCGGCGGCTTGCCAGCGGTCGAAGCGCACGCCCTGCTCGGCCAGGGTCGAGGCGATGTCTTCAAAGTGGGTCAGTACTTTGTTGGGAATGTCGGGGCTTGTGACGTGATAGACGGACAGGCTGCTCATTGGGGCAATTCCTCGGTATCGGCCTTGCCGTCCGGTTCTTGCAGACCGGTCGGGCACAGCATTTCATCAGGCAAATGGGCTACTTTTGGTGAAGTCAGCCTTGGCGGTTCATGACGCTGCGGGTTTTCAACTCGCATTCAAACAGAAATTCAAAGGCCTCGATCTGGCGCAGCGCGTCGTTCATCTGCGCGCCCCAGGTATAGAGGCCGTGGCCGCGAATCAGATAACCGACGCAATCGGGATGGGCGTCGAGCCAAGGCTGCACCTTGGCCGCGAGGCGCGCAATGTCCTGATCGTTGTCGAAAATCGGCACGCGCACCCGTGATTCATGGGTCGAGATGCCGCTGAAGGCTTTTTGCAGTTCATAGTCTTCGAACTCGATGAAGTCTTCCGGGGTCAGGCGCGACAACACCGTGGCGTTGACCGAATGGGTGTGCAGCACCGCGCCGATCTCCGGCCGCCAGCTATACAGCTGGGTGTGCAGCAGGGTTTCGGCGGACGGCTTTTTGCCCGGCTCCAGGCTGTTGCCGGAAAGATCGGTGGCGAGCACATCGTCCAGACCCAACTGACCCTTGTGCTTGCCCGACACGGTCAGCAGCGCTTCGCTCGGCGACAGGCGTGTCGAGTAATTGCTGCTGGTGGCCGGCGACCAGCCGCGACCATAAAGAAAACGCCCGGCGTCGACGATTTGCTGGGCGAGTTGTTCACGCGTAAGGCTCATGGCCTGTCCTCTTGCATACGTGTGGCAATGATAACGGCAGCAGCGAGCGCCGCGAGACTGGCAATACTAAAGGTCAATGTCGCGCCGAGGGCATTCCAGCTGTAACCGGAATACAACGCGCCCATGGCGCCGCCGGTGCCGGCCAGTGCGGCGTACAGCGCCTGGCCCTGCCCTTGCTGGCGTGCGCCAAAGCTACGTTGCACGAAAGCGATGGCAGCGGCGTGAAAACTGCCGAATGTCGCCGCATGCAGAATCTGCGCGAACAGCAACACCCAAAGAAACTCGGCGAACGAACCTAGCAGCAACCAGCGCAGCGCCGCCAGCAGAAAACTTGCCATCAACACCCGGCGCAGGGAAAACCGCGCGAGAATCCGGCTCATGGCCAGGAACATCAACACTTCAGCGACCACACCCACGGCCCAGAGCATGCCGATGGTGCCGCGTGTGTAACCGAGTCGTTCCAGGTGCAGGGTCAGAAAGGTGTAATACGGGCCGTGGCTCATTTGCATCAGCGCTACGCAGCCGTAGAACGCCAGCACGCCGGGATTACGCAGTTGTGTGAGAAAGCCCTCACCGCTCGGCCGATTGCCTTGCGGCGGCTGCGCATTCGGCACCCATAAACTGCTGAGGACGATGCCGGCCATGATCAACACCAGCGCCGCCGGGTAGATGTCGAGGCTCAGCCATTCGAACAGCCGGCCCAGTACGACCACGGTGATGATGAAACCGATCGAGCCCCACAGGCGGATCTGGCTGTAACGTGAGGTCTGCCCCTGCAAATGCGCCAAGGTGATGACTTCGAACTGCGGCAGCACCGCGTGCCAGAAGAACGCGTGCAAGGCCATGACCATCGCCAGCCAGGCGTAGGTTTTGCTGACGAAAATCAACGAGAAGGTCAGCAGCGTGCACACCGCGCCGAAGCGCACGATGGCCAGGCGTTTGCCGGTGTAATCGCCAAGCCAGCCCCAGATGTTCGGCGCCACGCAGCGCATCAGCATCGGAATGGCGACCAGCTCACCGATCCGCGCCGGACTGAAGCCGAGGTGATCGAAGTACAGCGCCAGAAACGGCGCTGTCGACCCGAGCAAGGCGAAATAGAACAGGTAGAAACTGGACAACCGCCAGTAAGGAAGCGCCGCCACGCCGGTTATGCCGCGCCGGCTTCAAGGCCTGCCATCAAAGCTGACCCAGCACCGGCGTGCTCACGCGCACATCGGCGTTCTGCCCACGGTGACGCAGCAGGTGATCCATCAGCACGATGGCCATCATCGCTTCGGCAATCGGCGTGGCGCGGATGCCGACGCACGGGTCGTGACGGCCCTTGGTGATCACGTCCACCGGATTGCCGTGGATGTCGATCGAACGACCCGGGGTGGTGATGCTGGAAGTCGGCTTCAACGCCAGATGGGCAACGATCGGCTGACCGGAGGAGATACCGCCGAGGATGCCGCCGGCGTTGTTGCTGAGGAAACCTTCCGGAGTCATTTCATCGCGGTGTTCGGTGCCGCGCTGCGCGACCGAGGCGAAACCGGCGCCGATTTCCACGCCTTTGACCGCGTTGATGCTCATCAGCGCATGGGCCAGTTCGGCGTCGAGACGATCGAAAATCGGCTCGCCCAGACCCGGCATCACGCCTTCGGCAACCACGGTGATTTTTGCGCCGACCGAGTCTTGGTCGCGGCGCAACTGGTCCATGTAGGCTTCCAGCTCCGGGACTTTGTCTGGATCGGGGCTGAAGAAGGCGTTGTCTTCCACCGAATCCCAGGTCTTGAACGGGATTTCGATCGGGCCGAGCTGGCTCATGTAGCCACGGATGACAATGCCTTGGGTGGCCAGGTATTTCTTGGCGATTGCACCCGCGGCCACGCGCATTGCGGTCTCGCGCGCCGAGCTGCGGCCACCGCCACGGTAATCGCGCTCGCCGTATTTGTGGTGGTAGGTGTAGTCGGCGTGGGCCGGGCGGAACAGATCCTTGATCGCCGAGTAGTCTTTGGACTTCTGGTCGGTGTTGCGGATCAGCAGGCCGATCGAGCAACCGGTGGTGCGCCCTTCGAACACGCCGGAGAGGATTTCGACTTCGTCGGCTTCCTGACGCTGGGTGGTGTGGCGGCTGGTGCCCGGCTTGCGGCGATCGAGGTCGCGCTGCAGGTCTTCGAGGGAGATCTCCAGGCCCGGCGGGCAGCCGTCGACAATGGCGACCAACGCCGGACCATGGCTTTCGCCAGCGGTGGTGACAGTGAACAACTTGCCGTAGGTATTGCCGGACATGCAGGACGCTCCGTGAAATCAAACCCAAATTCGTGATGCGCGCCAGTATACGCAGGCTAACCGACTAGTTCATCCTCGAACCTTAGTGGTGTTGGTGAGTCCAACCGGCACCTTGGCGAATGATGGCGTGATGATGCTGCGAGTTTTGATCTTGAGTCTTACCCTGTTTACGGGCTTTGCCCAAGCGACGGTCCTACAACGCCCGGTCACTTTGGATACCGGCACTGGTGAACTTTTCGGTTCGCTGCTGCTGCCGAAATCCGACAACCCTGTGCCGGTTGTCTTGATCATTTCTGGCTCGGGTCCTACAGACCGTGACGGAAACAACCCCGACGGCGGACGCAATGACAGCCTGAAACGGCTGGCGTGGGTGTTGGCCAAACACAACATCGCCAGCGTGCGTTACGACAAACGCGGGGTTGCGGCGAGCCTCGCGGCGACGCCGGATGAGCGCAATTTGTCGATCGAAGCCTATGCGGCGGACGCGGTAGCGTGGGGGCAAAAGCTTAAGGCCGATCCGCGTTTCGGCAAATTGATCCTGCTCGGCCACAGTGAAGGCGCGCTGATTGCCAGTCTCGCCGCGCCGAAAGTCGATGCGGCGGCGGTGATTTCTCTGTCGGGCAGCGCTCGGCCGGTCGATCAGGTGATTCGCGAGCAATTGGCGCGCAGCCTGCCCCCGCCGCTGATGCTGCGCAGCAATGAATTGCTCGACAGCCTCAAGTCCGGTCACACCGATGACAACGTCCCGCAGCCATTGCAGGTGATTTTCCGCCCGAGCGTGCAGCCGTATCTGATTTCGCTGTTCCGTCAGGATCCGGCAAAGGCTTTCGCGCAACTGACGATGCCGGCGCTGATTGTTCAGGGCAGCAACGACATTCAAGTCGGTACCGAAGACGCGAAACGCCTCAAAGCCGTCAAACCGGACGCCGAACTGGTGGTGATTGAAGGCATGAACCATGTCATGCGCATCGTGCACAACGACATGAAGCGGCAATTGGCCTCGTACAAAGATCCGAATTTGCCGCTGGCGGCAGAACTTGGCGCGAGAATCATCGAGTTTATTGACGGACTTCGCACCTGATAAGCGCCGTTTACCCTCTAGTCCTGAAAGAAACGGCCGATAAGCCTTTGTCGCCAGCACAACTGCTGGCGACAAGCAGGGCTTGGACAGGATCTCGCCGTTATGACTGATACCCAGACTTCACCCGACACCACCGCTGAAAAAGACGCACCACCAGCGGTCGAGCTGCCGTGGGCGGATGTCCACGTCGAGCACCACAAGATGCTCCGCCTGGCCCCGCTGCAGACCGACCGCAACACCGGCGGGCGGCCGTTGCGCTTCGTCGAATTCGGTTACGCCGAGCGCAACAGCAAAGAAAAAAGCCTGATGCGCATGGCGATCAAACTGCCGAACCAGCGCGTTCGCAAAGAGCAGAATCACCTTGATGTGTGGGTCGATCACGCCACCAAGCGCGTGAGTTTCGGCCCGGACAGCGGCTTGCAGATCGAACCGCTGAATCGCGGGATCGGCCGTTTCATGGCCGCACAAGGCATCACTTGGGCGAAAAAACGCTGGCCCGCCTACACCGTCGACGGCATGGACTTGAACAACAAGGACGCGCTGAACGAAGACACGCGCCTGCGTCGCGATCATTTCCTGCGCGTGCACGGCTTTGATGTGGTGTACGCCGATGCCCAGCATTTGAAAGGCAGCATCAAGGATGTGCTGGTCGGGGATCTGCTCGGCGACTGGAACAGCGAGAAGCTGCAGATCGTCGAGATTCTTGAAGCGGCGCAGATGCTGCAGCAAGCCGAGCAGAATCTGGCTGAGCAGGAAGTGAAGCTGAAGAAACAGGACGAGAAGGTCAGCAAGTTCAAGCGTGAAGACGCAGGGCTGCGCTTTACCATTACTTGCCTGGTGGCGTTTGCGGTGTTTCAGGCGGGGTTGTTGATCTGGATTGCGACGCACCGGTAAAGATTCAAGACCGAGGCCGTCCCATCGCGGGCAAGCCACGCTCCCACAGGTTTTGCGTCGTACCCGAATGTTGCGGTACACACAAAAACCTGTGGGAGCGGGCTTGCCCGCGATGCTTTTAAGGGTCAGACGCGGGAAGCGAACAGGGCCTGATGATCGCGGCACTGCTCTGCCGTCAGCATGAACACGCCATGCCCGCCGCGCTCGAATTCGAGCCAGGCGAAATCGACTTCCGGGTACAGCGCGTCAACGTGCACCTGGCTGTTGCCCACTTCGACAATCAGCAAACCCTTCTCGGTCAGGTGATCCGCTGCTTCAGCGAGCATGCGACGAACCAGGTTCAGACCATCATCACCGCAAGCCAGACCCAGCTCCGGTTCATGCTGATACTCATCCGGCATGTCGGCGAAATCTTCCGCATCCACGTAAGGCGGGTTCGACACGATCAGGTCGAAGCGCTGACCCGGCAACCCATCAAAACCATCGCCCTGCACGGTGTACACGCGCTCATCGACGCCATGCCGCTCGATGTTCTGATTGGCCACTTCCAGCGCTTCGAACGACAGATCGGCCAGCACCACTTCGGCGTTCTGGAACTTGTAGGCGCAGGCAATACCAATGCAACCGGAGCCGGTGCACAGGTCGAGAATCCGCGCAGGCTCGGTGCCGATCCACGGGGCGAAGCGGTTTTCGATCAGCTCGCCAATCGGCGAACGCGGGATCAACACGCGCTCGTCAACGATGAACGACATGCCGCAGAACCACGCTTCACCCAACAGGTAAGCGGTGGGAATGCGCTCTTCGATACGGCGCTTGAGCAGGCGCTGAAGGTTGACCAGTTCGTCGTCTTCCAGCGCGCAATCGAGGTAGCTGTCGGCGATTTCCCATGGCAGGTGCAACGCGCCGAGCACCAACTGCCGGGCTTCGTCCCAGGCATTGTCGGTGCCATGGCCGAAAAACAGATCCTCCCCATGGAAGCGGCTGACGGCCCAACGAATGTGGTCGCGCAGGGTACGAAGTCGGGAAGTGATCACGGGGCAGAACTCCAGAAAAAACGACTGGCGATTCTACCAGCCAAAACGCGCGACGACGACGCAGGAAAAACATCGCGGCGACGGTAGGAGTTTTCTTTTTTTTGCATCGGCTATTGAACAGAACGTGTAACTTGACAAGGCTGCAGGCCAGAAACGACGGTGCCTACGATGGTAGCGATTCACAGAACCGCTCAGCCAGAGGACAATGTCGCAAAAGCCCCACCCCAAGGAGCCCCAGAATGTCCGTTCCAAAAACGATGTTTCAACTCAGCGGTCGCGGTTACGCAGCGGCCACACTGAGCCATGCCACCGTGGTCATCATCGATGCCCAGAAAGAGTATCTCAGTGGCCCGCTGGCCCTGAGCGGCATGGACGCGGCCGTCGCGAACATCAAACAAGTGGTTGCCGCAGCCCGTGCAGCCGGTCGGCCGATCGTGCACGTGCGTCACCTCGGCACCGTCGGTGGCCTGTTCGACCCGCAGGGCGAACGCGGCGAATTCATCCCGGGCCTGGAGCCACAAGGCGATGAAACCATTATCGGCAAACTGCTGCCGAGCGCCTTCCATGGCACCGAGTTGCTGGACCGTTTGCAAAACCTTGGCTCGCTGGACTTGATCGTCTGCGGTTTCATGAGCCACTCCAGCGTCAGCACCACGGTGCGTGCAGCGAAAAACCTGGGCTTCCGTTGCACCCTGGTGGAAGACGCCTGCGCCACCCGCGACCTGCCATTCAAGGGCCGCGTGCTCAGCGCCGCCGCCGTGCAGGAAGCCGAAATGGCGATCATGGCGGACAACTTCGCCACCCTCGCGCTGACTCAAGACCTGATCTGATCGGCTCTGATGAGCGGCTCACGGCGCCGCTCATCTGCAAAATCCTCTCATTTGCCGCAAATGCCATAGCCTCAGGAACAACCCGGTCAACTCCCGGTCGAAGGGCCGATACCCATTGAGGAAGGTCGGAATGAAGTTATCCGATGGATTTGACGCACGCCGCTTGCGGCCCAAAGGCCAAAGCAACTGGCGTTTTCGATTCGGCGCAGCGATCGCCGCCATTCTGGCGACGTTCGGCGTGCTGTTGGCAATGGCCGGGGCCGCCAGCCTGCTCGGGCGCCCACCGGCACTTGGTGACTTGAACGCCACACCAACGGGTTCGGCGATCATTCTGGCGGTCGGTTTGCTGTTTCTGTATTTCGGTGTCGCCCTGTGGCGTCGCTGCCGCCGTCGCGCACGGCAATCGCGGGAACTGAACATGTCCCCGCACCTGATGAAAAAACACGACTGACTCACCGGCCTGGCTTTTTGCCGGGCCGTTTTGTTTCGACTTGGGTAAACTGGCCGCCCTTCGCGGAGGCTGACATGCAAGACGACGATTTTTCCCTGTTCAAAAGTGCGATCCAAGGCGTCAAGCCGATCAAGCACGACCGCGCCGACACCGGCAAACCCAAGGCTGACCGCGCACAGATCGCCAAGCTGCGCCAGTCCGCCACCGTGCGCACCGATGCCACCACGGTTGATGGACTGTCCGATCAGTTCGTGATCGATGTCGGCCCGGAAGACGAATTGATGTGGGCCCGTGACGGCGTGCAGGAAAGTCAGATGCGCAAGCTCAAGGTCGGCCAGATCCCGTTCGAAGGCAGCCTCGACCTGCACGGCATGAGCGTGGAAAAGGCCCGCGAAACCCTCTGGGCATTTCTTGCCGAAGCGACCAAATTCGAAATCCGCTGCGTGCGCGTCACTCACGGCAAGGCTGTGCGTCTGGACGGCAAGCGGCCGATGATCAAAAGCCACGTCAACACCTGGTTACGCCAGCATGCACAAGTGCTCGGTTTCTGCTCGTGCCAGGCCAGACACGGCGGTGCCGGCGCGGTTTACGTGATGCTTAAACGCACCATGATGGAAGGTCGCGACGAATAATCCGCCCCATTTGAAGGCCCGCATCGTTAGTCACGATGCGAGGCTTTCACTTTGCTGAAGCTGTTCGAATGGCGGTGCTGAACGGCGGCTCTCGGCAGTCGGCTATGCACCCACTGCCAGCGGCCGTCGCGATAGGCGGGATTCAATGAGTGACAGGCGACAGCGCATCGTTTGCTGACGATGAAGGCACATAAACCGAATTGCTCTGTTCATGTTCCTCGTGGTGAGCCTTTTCGATACGGTACGTCAGTTCTTCTTCAAGGTTTTCATAGTCGACGTTTTTGCCGTCTTCGTCGCGCAGACCACCGTAGTTGAACACTACAAGATGCTTACGAAAGCCTTTACCCTTGCGCGCACTTGGCATCTTGAAAAAGATCTTCCACCGGCTGTCATTAAAGTTCGGCAGGGTGTCAGCCCTTTCGGCAATGATATGAAGTACGGTATTGAGTTGCATCTGAGCTATCCCGCTGTACGACTCGACTTCTGTGGCTTCAATCGATGTGTAAGGGACTAACCCATCAGCATTGAAAAACCAGATGCCCTTGTCCTTGAGGATCATCAAAGTTTGCGAACCCGCGTTGCGATTCAGCCACGCCATGCCCAAGTACCATAACGAGCACACTAGCAGCAGCGCAGCGATTCCATTGGATTCCATACGGAACCCCTGGATGGCCATGACCAAGAATAAAACACCGCCCAATAAAGCCCTCACAGGCACGCGGCGACGCTCGGTAAACGCCATATCATTGATTGTACTTTTCATGATTTTCCTTTGGCTAACAGGCGCGAAAATCGCATCCAGGTAATGCAAAAGGCCCTTTCGGGCCGTCGTTTCAATGAACCTTTCACTCAACGTTTGTTGCCTTCCACATGCCAAGGCTCAGCCTCGACACGCAGCCGCTCTGTGGGTTCTTTACAGGGTCAAGGTGACCTGCGGCCGGCGATTTTACTCGATAAATTCGCTGAAGTGAGAGATCGGGTCTGGCGCTCTGGGTGTCGGTGAGCGTTTCAGGCCGCGCTGATCGAATTGGGGATTCGCGCCCGCCGGCCATACAACTGCCGACACACATACGCTACCATGTGCCTCATGGCGGGTATGAACCCTGCGTTTATTGCCACTCAGCTCGGTCATAGCGTTCAGATGTTGCTATCGACTTACGCCCGATGGACCCACCCCAGCTCTGACTGGGTTGAACTCGGTAAGCTCGAAAACAGCTTGATTGGTACAAAATTGGTACAGACAGAAACAGTACCCCTCTGAAACCCTTATGGAATCAGCCCCTGTGACACTGGAACAGAACTACACCGCGATTCTCGGCCAATTGGGCGAGGACGTCTCCCGCGAGGGCCTGCTCGACACGCCAAAGCGTGCCGCCAAAGCCATGCAGTACCTCTGCCGCGGTTATGAACAGACGCTCGAAGAGGTCACCAACGGTGCCCTGTTCAGCTCCGACAACAGCGAAATGGTGCTGGTCAAGGACATCGAGTTGTACTCGTTGTGCGAACACCACCTGCTGCCGTTCATCGGCAAGGCCCACGTCGCTTATATCCCGAGCGGCAAAGTGCTGGGCCTGTCGAAAGTTGCGCGCATCGTCGACATGTATGCACGTCGTCTGCAGATTCAGGAAAACCTCAGCCGCCAGATCGCCGATGCAGTCCAGCAGGTCACCGGCGCGCTGGGCGTAGCCGTGGTGATCGAGGCCAAGCACATGTGCATGATGATGCGCGGTGTCGAGAAGCAGAATTCGTCGATGATCACCTCGGTGATGCTGGGTGAGTTCCGCGAAAACGCCGCAACCCGCAGCGAATTCCTCAGCCTGATCAAGTAATTCGTTACACGAAAAAAACCGGCATTCATCGCCGGTTTTTTTCGCCCGGGAAAAATCGGGTAAGCTGCGCGCCTTTCTCAATTTGCACCGTGAGGCTTTAAACGTGTTCGTCAAAGCGCTTCGTGTCGGCCTCGGCCAACTGGTTATCTTCATCGACTTCATCACCCGTCCGGGCAAGAAAAAACGTCCCGCAGCGGCTCAAGCTCAAGTGGATGCAGCGGCAAAAGACCTGACGCTGTATCAGTTCCACGCCTGCCCGTTCTGCGTGAAAACCCGCCGTACGCTGCGCCGTTTGAACGTGCCGGTGGCGTTGAAAGATGCGAAGAACAATGAACAGGATCGTCAGACGCTGCTGGACCAGGGCGGCCGGATCAAGGTGCCTTGCCTGCGCATTGAAGAGAATGGGCAGACGACCTGGATGTATGAGTCCAAGGTGATTATTGATTATCTGGATAAGCGCTTCGCGGCAGTCTGATGATTATGTGGTGATGCTGAGGGCCTCATCGCTGGCAAGCCAGCTCCCACAGTGATCTGTGGCGTTCACAAAACCTGTGGGAGCTGGCTTG